>NZ_QRCT01000034.1 GCF_003363435.1 Anaerosacchariphilus polymeriproducens | reverse complement strand
TATAAAGATATCATACAAGGAAAAATGAAATGAAAGCAAATGGAAGTGTTTTTAAATTTGGTGACAATGTCGATACTGATGTAATAATACCAGCGAGATATTTAAATTCTTCAGATCCAGGTGAATTAGCAACACATTGTATGGAGGATATTGATAAAGAGTTTGTTAATAAAGTAAAACATGGTGATATCATAGTAGCGAGTAAGAATTTTGGATGCGGTTCTTCAAGAGAACATGCACCAATTGCAATTAAAGCAGCTGGTATCAGTTGTGTTATTGCAGAAACATTTGCGAGAATTTTTTATAGAAATGCGATTAATATCGGCTTACCTATTATTGAATGTAAAGAAGCAGCAAATGGTATTGAAGCAGGTGAGGAGGTAGAAGTAGACTTTGACAGTGGTATAATTTTTAACAAAACAAAAGGTACAAAGTTCCAAGGACAGGCGTTTCCAGAATTCATGCAGAAAATAATTGCTTCAGAAGGACTTATAAATTATATTAATCAAAAATAGAAAAAGTTTTTATTGTAATTTTTCAACAAAAAAGGTATGATATATTTAAGATACGCAGAATGCGTTCCTGACACAGGAACGCTTTTTTGTGGATTGTATCATAATATAATATGAATGAAAGGATAGGTGGTTTTGTGTCTGGTGAGCCTAGTCATAGGATGCGATTAAAGGAAAAAACAGAATAAAAATAAAGAACAGGTACATAGACATTATCCTGTTCTTTATGGATAATTGAAAGGAGCTATGTTACCATGATTAAATTTTTTAGAACAGTAAATGGTGTGATTGAACAAATAAACGAGCAGTGTGATGGATGCTGGGGAGCACTCATTAATCCGGTAGAAGCTGAATTAATTAAAATTTCAAAAGAGAATAAAATTGAATTAGAAGATTTAAAAGCAGCTTTGGATGAGGAAGAACGTTCAAGAATCCAGATAGAAGATAATTATACAATGATTCTTGTAGATATACCTGCAATTGAAAAACGAAATGATAAAGACTGGTATGTCACAATACCGATGTCTATTATTTTGACGAAAGAAGCTATTTTTACAGTTTGTCTGGAATCAACACCGGTTTTAGATATATTTATGGGTTCAATGGTTCGGAATTTTCATACGCATATGAAAACAAGATTCATTTTACAAATTTTATATAGAAATTCTACATTATATCTTCAATATTTACGTAGTATCAATAGAAAGAGTGAAGAAGTAGAAAAAAAATTACATGGTTCTACAAAAAATCAGGAATTAATTGAGTTATTGGAACTTGAAAAGAGTTTAGTATATTTCACAACATCACTTCGATCAAATGAAGTGGTTTTGGAAAAATTATTAAAAACTGAGAGTATAAAAAAATATCCTGAGGATACTGATTTGTTGGAAGATGTTATCATAGAGAATAAACAGGCAATTGAGATGGCTAATATTTATAGTGGGATTTTAAGTGGGACAATGGATGCATTCGCATCTGTTATTTCTAACAATCTAAATATAGTAATGAAATTTTTAGCTACCATTACTATCGTAATGTCAATTCCAACTATGATTTTTAGTGCATATGGAATGAATGTAAAAAACACTGGAATGCCTTTTTCTAATAGTGTATTTGGATTTGCATTTGTAATATTATTTTCTTTAATATTAAGTTTGGCAGTTGCTTTTCTTTTTTCAAAAAAGAATTTATTTTAAAACTAGAAAAGCATAATATAAATTTATGATTTTTTGATTTAAGAGACTGGATTTTTGATTCAGTCTCTATTTTTTTGCTTAGATATATTATAATTAACTAGAAATATGAAAAAAGATAAATAGGACATTTTATCTTTCTTTTACGTATATGGATAGGAATTATTTTATGAGATATAATAGTAATTAATTCGCGAATTACCTATATTTATCAAGAGATTGTGAAAATTATGTTCAAATTTTAAGGTATTATTGTATAAAGAAATAAGACAATATAGTTTAATTTCTAAATTTAACGACTTTAATATCATAAATTATAATAAAGTATCATATTACATTTGGTTAACTGTTTCGTACAAACATTAATTTAATGCTTAAAATGAGTATATCCTGATACAAAAATGTCATACTAGACAAATAAATAACAAAAAAATGAGCATTTATCTTGTATTTTTTGAAAAAATGTCTCGACAAAATAAATTTAGTATGATAGAATATCCACATAAGTAATTAGCATGCAAACAATAAACTAGCAAACAATAATGATAAAATATTGGAGGAATAATCTATGAGTGAAATTAAGAAACTAAAATATTTTGTAGATGGACAATGGCTTGAGTCTATGACAGAAAAATATATGCCTGTTTATAATCCAAGTACAGGTGAAGTACAAGCAGAAGCTCCTTGTTGTACTCAAGAGGAAGTAGATGCTGCAATTGATTCAGCGGCTAAAGCTTTTCCATCTTGGTCACAAACACCTGTTACTAAAAGAGTTCAAATTCTATTTAAATTTAGAGATCTTCTTGATAAGCATTTTGATGAGTTAACAGAAATTTGCGCAAGAGAGCATGGTAAAAACTGGAACGAATCTGCTGGAGATATTGCAAAGGTCAAAGAACCAATTGAAGTTGCATGTGGTATGCCAAATTTAATGATGGGTGAATCATTAATGAATACTTCAACAGGTTATGATACTGTAATGTATCGTGAACCACTTGGTGTATTTGCCGGTATTGCACCTTTTAACTTCCCAGGAATGATTCCTATGGGCTGGATGGTTCCTTTCTGTGTAGCAACAGGGAATACAATTGTTATCAAAGCTTCCTCTGTAACACCGATGACAGCTATAAGATGTGCTGAACTTTGGCAGGAAGCCGGACTTCCGGATGGAGTTTTAAACATAGTTACATGTAGTCGTAATGAAGCTGAAATTTTCTTGAAGCATCCAAAAATTAAAGGGGTAAGTTTTGTAGGAACAACAAAAGTTGGTTTACACATTTATTCAACAGCTGCTGCACATGGAAAACGTGTACAAGCTCAAACAGAAGCAAAAAATCATGCTTTAGTATTAGAAGATTGTGCTTTAGAGCGTACGGTTAGAGGTATTATTAATTCATCATTCGGTTGTGCAGGAGAACGTTGTATGGCTCTTCCTGTAGTAGTGGTTCAAGAAAACATTGCAGATGAATTTGTAGCATTATTGAAAAAATTATCAAGTGAATTGAAAATTGGACCTGCTTATGACAAAGCAACACAATTAGGACCGGTTGTTTCTGCTGCACATAGAGAAAATGTTACAAAGTGGATTGAAAAAGGAATTGAAGAAGGTGCCGAATTGGTTCTTGATGGTCGTAAAGTAACAGTAGAAGGTTATGAAAATGGATTTTATATGGGACCAACAATTTTTGACCATGTAAAACCTGGTATGACAGTTGGAGATGAAGAAATCTTTGGCCCAGTTGTTTGTATTAAGAGAGTAAAAGATTTTGAAGAAGGTATTACAATCATGAATGATAATCCATTTGCGAATGGTTCCATTATTTATACACAAAATGGTTACTTTAGTCGTGAATTTGCGCGTAGAACGCATGGAGGTATGGTTGGAATCAACGTAGGGATACCAGTTCCGGTAGGAGTGTTCCCATTCTGCGGACATAAAGATTCATTCTTTGGAGATCTTCATTGCTTAGGAAAAGATGGAGTTCGCTTCTTTACTGAAGTAAAAGCAGTTACAACAACTTGGTTTGATGAAAAAGAAAAGAAAAATAAGAATATTGATTCTTGGGATGGTACAATTTAATAGATTAACTATTTATGGGGCTGGCGCACTAAGTAATTTATTAGTGCACAGCACCTTTTTTGTGAAAAAATATAACAGTCAGACTTTGAGAATCTGACTGTTGGTTGAATACTAAAATTCCTTGTTTTTAACATGCAAATGTTTTGGCTTTTTCAAAATCTTCTTGAATTGCTTTTTCAGGCGCTTTAGTTAATAGAGAAACAATAAATATAAATAAACAAGAAATTATAAAGGATGGAAGTAACTCATATATATCAAAGAATCCTCCAAGTGGACGTATATAAATTTTCCAAATGAATACGGATAATCCGCCTGCTAACATACCTGCAATCGCACCTTGTCGATTGGTACGTTTCCAAAATAATGAAAAAATCATAATTGGACCAAATGTAGCACCGAATCCTGCCCAAGCAAATGAAACGATTGTGAAAATTACACTATTTTCATCAAGAGCAATAATTACACCAATTAATGCTACGATTGCGAGTGTAATGCGTGATACATTCATTATTTGTTTTTCTGTCGCATCTTTTTTTAGAATTCCCTGATAGATGTTTTTTGAAAAAGCGGAAGCCGCAATTAAAAGATACGAATCTGAAGAACTGATTGTTGCAGCTAGAATACCAGCCATAACCAAGCCTGCACCAATGGAAGGTAATAAGTTGGAAGAAAGTAAAATAAATATATTTTCAGAAGCACTTTGTGTCGTTAATGCTGTAGGATAAAGTGTTCTTCCAATTAGACCAATGCATACAGCGGCAATCATAGAAATGACAGCCCATGTTGTAGCAATTCTTCTTGATTTTTTCAATTCATCAGCTTTTCTTATTGCCATAAAACGTAATAAAACTTGTGGCATTCCAAAATAACCAAGTCCCCAAGACATTGTCGATAATATTGTTAAAAACCCATATACTTTAGCATTTTCAAAAACCGGAAGGTTATTGGCAATTTGTTGTGCACCACTTTTTAAAGAAGGTGAGGCTATTCCAAAGAATTCAAAAAATCCAGGGATTTTTTTTATATTATTTAATACAGCATTTGGGCCTCCTGCTTCGATTGTAGCAATAACTAAAACTGCAGTAAGAGCACATATCATAACAATACTCTGCATAAAATCCGAAGCACTTTCTGCTAAGAATCCACCTAAAATAGTATAGATAATAACAAAAATCACACCTGCAATCATCATACTGTGATAGGAGAATCCAAAAAGTGTATGAAATAATTTACCACAGGTAACAAAACAGCTCGCAGCATATACAGTAAAGAAAATAAGTATGAATAAAGATGAAATTGTCATAATTACTTTCTTTTTTTCATGAAAACGATTACTGAAATAGTCTGGGAGTGTTATGGAATTACCGAAAACAGTTGAACTGCGACGCAGTCTTTTAGAAATAATCAGCCAGTTAATATAAGTACCGAGTCCTAAACCTAATGCAGTCCAAAAAGCATCTGCAAAACCGCACCAGTATGCAACTCCTGGAAGTCCCATTAGAAGCCATCCACTCATATCAGAAGCTTCAGCACTCATGGCAGCAACCCATGGACCAAGACTTCTGCCACCTAGAAAATATTCTTCAGAATTTTGATTAGCCCTTTTCGCAAAATAAATTCCGATGCAGATAACTACCAGCATATATAAAAGCATGGTAATCAGTATTTTAATTGTATCAATGTTCATGATTTCCTCCTCAATAAAGTATTATTTTAAATGTAAATACTTATCAATTATAAAGGAAACGATAAATTAGTACAAGAAGTATTATAAAATTGGGAAAAATAAATGGTTATTTTGTGTTTTAACCATTCATATATTTATAAATAAAAAAGCAAGAGATAGATTAATTATGAGAAGAATTATTTGTTGTTTCATAACCTTTTTCATTATGATTGGTGGTTTAAATGCCCCTTTTTTGAAGAATTCTATGATTGTTCCGTTTAAAACTGATTATAAAGAAAATATAAAGCCAAAGGTAGTTCTGGTCAAAAACAAAGAAGGTATAAAGGATGAAAACAATTCTATGAAAGAGAAAGATTTATATGCCAAATCTGCTGTTTTATTAGATGCTGATAGTAATCGAGTGTTATACAATAAAAATGGAGATCAGGTTTTGCCAATGGCAAGTACGACAAAGATTATGACTTGCATAGTAGTTCTTGAAAATTCGAAACCGGATGAGATCGTTAAAGTATCCCAATATGCTTCTTCGATGCCGGATGTTCAATTGAATATAAAAGAAGGGGAAAAATATTATATAAAAGATCTGTTATATTCTTTAATGTTAGAATCTCATAATGATACTGCTGTAGCTTTAGCCGAACATGTAGGAGGTACGGTTGAAGGATTTGCAGATTTAATGAATAAAAAGGCGAAAGAAATAGGTTGTAAACATACCTATTTTATAACGCCTAATGGTTTAGACAAAACAGACAAAAATGGTACTCATTCAACAACGGGTATAGATTTGGCAAGAATAATGTCATACTGCATTAAAAAATCACCGAAAAGTAAAGAATTTTTAAAAATTACAAGAGAGCCCAACTATTCTTTTGCTAGTGTAGATGGAAAACGATCCTTTACCTGTACAAATCATAATGCATTCTTGAGAATGATGGATGGTGCATTGTCAGGAAAAACAGGTTTTACAAATGATGCAGGTTATTGTTATGTTGGATCTTTAAGAAAAGATAAGAAAACGTTTGTTGTTGCTTTACTTGCATGTGGATGGCCAAATAATAGGACTTATAAATGGAAAGATACGAAAAAATTAATGAATTATGGATTGAGTAATTATGATTATAAAAAATTCCAAGATATGAAATTAGATAAGAAAGAATTGAAACCAGTAATAGTAAAGAACGGACAGACAAAAGAAATAGATGATATAGCAACTACGAATGTTAGAGTAATAGAAAATAAAAAACAGAAAAAAGACAATAAGGCTGGAATATTATTAAAAAAAGATGAAAATGTTGAAATTCGTTATGATATAAAAGATGAAGTTGAAGCTCCAATTGAAGAAGGCGATAAAGTAGGGACTGTAGAATATCTGGTAGACGAAAAAGTTTGGAAGACTTGTTCTGTAGTAGCAATGAATGGTGTAAATAAAATTGACTTTGAATGGTGTTATAAGAAAGTGATGAGAAAGTTTTTAATTGGGAATTTCATTTAGGGGTGGTATAAAGATTGTGTTAAGGTTTTGGAATATTTATTGAATTCAAAAAATTGTGGAGTTATAATGCACTTTAGTTTTTAGAAATAAAGACTAAAGTGCATTATAAGTCTGATATAGAATGGTAGAGGATGAGGCATAAATTGTCTAAGTTTTATATAATATGTAAGAATTAGGAACTAAATTTTAATAATATGTGCATTGTTTTTTGTGGATAATTGAAATATTATAAAAGGAAATTACTTGTTGACATAGACAAAGAGGTCAGAAATTGGGAATCCGGTTTCGGACCTTTTTCTATTAAAAAATGAAATTTTTAGGAGGTATTTCAATGAGAAAAAAAATGTATAGACTATTATGGATAGTATTTTTATTAATTTTACTGGAAGGATGTAACATAAAACCTGATACAGAACAAACAATTGAAGATAAATCAAATAATAATGATATGACGGATCTAAATATATTTATTGGAGCAGGTCTGAAGAATTCTATGGAAGAAATCAAATTATTATATAATAAAAAGAATCCTGCTGTAAATATTTTGTTTAATGCTGACAGTTCCGGAAAATTACAGTTACAAATAGAAGAAGGAGCAGAGTGCGATTTGTTTTTTCCGGCTTCCATTGATAAAATGCAGGCATTAGAGGAGAAAGGTTTGATAAAGAATGATTCAGTCATTAATTTATTAACAAATAAGGTGGTCCTAATTAAGCCTAAAGGCGAAAAAACTGCAGTGACTGGTTTTGAAACGATTACGAAAGCAAAAAATATTGCTTTAGCAGGGGAAGAAGTACCCATTGGTGAATATTCAAGAGAAATATTTAAAAACCTAGGGATTTTTGATGATGTAATGCATATGGAGATCAATCAAGGAGCGAATGTCACGGAAGTACTTACATCGGTTAGTGAAAAAAGTAATGAGATTGGTGTGGTTTATGCAACCGATGCAAAAATAGCATCAAAATCAGTTGAAATAATTGCAACTGCATCCGAAGGTTTATTAGATAATCCAATTATTTATCCTGTTGGACTGGTTAAGAAGGAAAACGCTGACGTGAAAAAAACAGAAGCAGCAAAAGACTTTCTTCAATTTTTAGTTTCTGATGAAGCAGTAGAAATTTTTGAAGATTTTGGCTTTATTAAAAAATAATTATTCAATGGATACTTTCTGTGAGGTGATGGCTTTGGATGAAATGTTAAAAACAATTGATTTTAGTCCTTTAATAATATCTTTAAAAACTGGTATTGTATCTACGATTATAGGCTTTTTTCTGGGAATTTATGCAGCATATTCTGTAATGAAAGTCAGTAAACGAATGAAATGGGTATTAGATAGTATTTTTACTCTTCCATTAGTTTTACCACCAACAGTATCAGGTTTTCTTTTGCTGATGTTATTCAGTCTAAAACGTCCTTTAGGAAAATTGCTTTATTTTAATTTTAATATTAAATTTGTTCAAACGTGGCCAGGTTGTGTGATAGCAGCCTGCGTTATAGCGTTTCCATTAATGTATAGAAACACTAGAGCTGCATTTGAACAAATTGATTTAACAATTATTTATGCTGCAAGGACATTAGGAATGCCGGACTTTAAAATATTTTGGAAAGTAATTATGCCAATGGCAGCACCCGGGATTCTGAGTGGAACTATATTAACATTTGCAAGATCTATTGGTGAGTATGGAGCAACATCGATGTTGGCAGGTAATATATTAGGGAAGACGCAGACGATAGCATTAGCAATAGCATTAGAATCTGCGTCAGGAAGATACAATAAGGCCGGATTTTGGGTAATATTAATCCTAATTGTTTCTTTTATTATTATAACGGTCTTAAACAAAGTATCTAGTAGATATTCTGTAGTTGGGAAGAGGTGGAGATGATTGTGTTAGAAGTTGATATTAAAAAGAAAATGGGGAGTTTTAATTTAAAGGTATCGTTTCAATCTACTTGCAAATGTATGGGGATTTTAGGTGCATCTGGATCTGGAAAAAGTATGATTTTAAAATGTATAGCAGGTATTGTAGAACCTGATGAGGGAAGAATAGTCCTTAACGGTGAGGTTTTTTTTGATTCTAATGATAAGATTAATAAATCACCACAGAATAGAAAGGTAGGATATTTATTTCAAAATTATGCATTATTTCCAACTATGACAGTATTAGAAAATATTAAAACTGGAATAAAGGGAAATAAAGAATATAAAAGAGAGTTAGTAAAAGAACAAGTGAGACTTTTTCATTTGGAAGGTTTAGAAAAAAGATATCCGGAACAATTGTCCGGAGGCCAGCAACAACGCGTTGCCTTAGCAAGAATCATGGCATATCGTCCTCAGATAATTATGTTGGACGAGCCTTTTTCTGCAATTGATAGTTTTTTGAAAGATATTCTACATAAAGAATTATTAGAAATTTTGAAAAATTTCAATGGGAATAGTATTTTGGTATCTCATAGCAGGGATGAAGTCTTTAAATTTTGCAATTCTTTAACTATTATGGATGAAGGAAGAATCACAGTTTGTGGTAGAACGAAAGACTTATTTAATAATCCGCTAAGAGTAAACGCTGCAAAAGTAACAGGTTGTAAAAATATTTCGAAGATTAGAAAAGTAAATAACTATGAATTAGAAGCTTTAGAATGGGGCGTACTGTTAAAAACAAATCAAGTAATAACTGAGAAAATTACACATGTGGGTATAAGGGCAAGACATTTATTGACTGTCGATCAGAAAAAAGAAAATACTATGAAAGTAGATTTTTTACATTATGCGGAATCCCCTTTTGATGTTCAATATATGTTTCGAAATTCAATGAATGATTTAACAAAAGAGATATGGTGGATAACATCAAAGAAGCAGTTTCATACAATACTTCAGGATATTCCTAAGTATATACAATTTCCGGCAGAGAGACTTATGTTATTAGAATCATAATTAAAAAAGTTATCTATGTATTTGTGCAGAACAAAGCCTAATTTATTTTTTAAAATGTAATATTTTCATATAGTGTCTGATTTTATACTAAAAAATTTACAAAAGGAAATTAAATTCAAAGATGTTTTTATAACATTTTGTGTATTGTAACAATAGATAAGAAAGAATAGAATAAATGCATAGAATCAAATACCTATTCAACTAAGGCGTTGTAAAGATAACTTTTACAGCGTCTTTTTTATAACCGGTTAATGAAGAAAAAGGGTTCTAATTAAAAACTAACTAATAATTAATTTAAATGAGGAGGTAAAGAATATGAGACAGGTTGCAATTTATGGAAAAGGCGGAATTGGAAAGTCTACTACTACACAGAATTTAACTGCAGGATTAGCAGAAATGGGAAAAAAAATTATGATAGTAGGATGTGATCCGAAAGCAGATTCTACACGTTTGATATTAGGAGGTCTGGCACAAAAAACAGTGTTGGATACTCTGAGAGAGGAAGGGGATGATATTGATCTTGATTTGATCTTGAAAAAAGGATATGGCGGAATTAAAGGAGTAGAATCAGGAGGACCAGAACCAGGTGTTGGCTGTGCTGGTCGTGGTATTATCACTTCTATTAACTTGTTGGAACAACTTGGTGCTTATGATGAAGATTTAGATTATGTATTTTATGATGTTTTAGGAGATGTTGTCTGCGGAGGATTTGCAATGCCAATTCGTGAAGGGAAAGCACAGGAGATATATATTGTTTGTTCCGGTGAAATGATGGCTTTATATGCAGCTAACAATATTGCAAAAGGAATACAAAAATATGCTACGACAGGAGGAGTAAGACTAGGAGGGTTGATTTGTAATTCAAGAAAGGTTGAAGGAGAAGAAGAACTTGTAAAAGCTGTAGCCAAGGAAATTGGAACACAGATGATTCACTTTGTACCACGTGATAAAGCAGTACAAAAAGCAGAGATTAATAAAAAAACAGTAATAGATTTTAGTCCTCAAGAAGCTCAGGCAGATGAATATAGGGCACTTGCTAAAAAAGTTGATGAAAATGATATGTTCGTTATACCAAAACCTATGCCAATAGAAAGATTAGAACAGATTCTAATGGAACATGGAATTATGGATTAATTTAAGATAGGAGGATATAGATATGTTGCTAATACGTGCTATTATTAGACCAAGTCAAACAAATATCGTATTTTCAGAGCTAATGTCAGCAGGGTTTCCAGCAGTGACCAAATTAGATGTTTATGGGAGAGGGAAACAAAAAGGCTTGAAAGTAGGAGAAGTAATTTATGATGAAATCCCTAAAGACATGTTGTTGATGGTCATTCGAGATGAGGATAAAGATGATGTAGTAAAAATTATTATGAAGTATGCCAGAACAGGCGAAAATGGAAATTATGGTGATGGCAGAATCTTTATCTCCCCGGTGGAAGAGGCTTATACAATTAGTACCAAAAAAGCTGGTTTATAAAGGAGGCTGCTTATGAAAGAAATTCTTGCATTTATTCGTTCAAATAAGTTAAGTCAAACAAAAAACGCATTAACTAATGCAGGTTTTCCGGCATACACCTGTAGAAAAGTTATGGGAAGAGGAAAAAAAAGAATTGATCCGGCATTACTCCATCTTGCTATAGAAGAGGAAGAAATATCTTCCATACCAGTAGGCGAATACATAAATCATACTTCAAGATTAGTTCCTAAAAGATTATTTACGATAATTGTTCAGGATGAAGAAGTTAGAAATGTCATAGAAACAATTATTGAAGTAAATTCAGAAGGAAATCAAGGAGATGGAAAAATCTTTGTATTACCAATTTATGAATCGATCCGAGTAAGAGATGGGCAATTACAAACAGATTCCGAGACATATTAAGGAGGTGAAGGACATGAGTGTGATTAGAGAAGAAGTGCTGGATAAATATAGTGCAAAAGTATATAAAAACAGAAAGGAACACGTAATAACGGTTGGTGAAGGAAATCCAGATGTAGTTTCTGCAAATACAAGAGCAATACCAGGTATTATTACACAGAGGGGATGCTGCTTTGCAGGATGTAAAGGAGTTGTTCTAGGACCAATCAAAGATGCAGTCATAATCGTCCACGGGCCAATTGGATGTGCATTTTATACGTGGGGAACAAGACGGCATAAGGCAATTGCTGATGAAAGAAAAGGTGAGAAAGCAGACAGTTATCTTGAATACTGCTTTTCAACAGATATGCAGGAAGCGGATATTGTATTTGGAGGAGAAAAGAAATTAAAAAAAGCAATTATAGAAGCTATGGATATTATAAAACCGAAAGCCATTTTTATTTGTTCCACATGTCCGGTAGGTCTTATTGGAGATGATATACATGCAGTTGCAAAATGGGCAGAAGAGGAGTATGGAATAAAATGTATCGGATTTAGTTGTGAGGGTTATAAAGGGGTCAGTCAATCTGCAGGTCATCACATTGCAAACAATCAATTAATACGTCATATCATTGGAACCGGAGACAAAGAACCAGTATCCAAATATAGTGTGAATATTCTGGGTGAATATAATATTGGTGGTGATGGATGGGAAGTAGAAAAATTACTGAAACGTTGTGGAATTGAAGTAATCTCAATTTTTACAGGTGGTAGTAGTTATCGAGATATAAAAAACGCTCATTTGGCGGATTTAAATCTTGTGCAGTGCCATCGTTCTATTAATTACGTAGCGGATATGATGTATGATAAATATGGAACCGATTGGCTTAAAATTAATTTTATCGGTATAGAAAGCTGTAAAGAATCGTTAAGAGCTATAGGGGAATATTTTGGTGATATAGAACTTAAGGCAAGGATAGAAGAGGTGATTGCTGATGAAATAGGTAATATATTTGAAGAATTGACTTATTTAAAAAGTAAGTTAAAAGGGAAGACAGCAGCATTGTATGTAGGAGGATCAAGATCACATCATTATCAATTGTTATTGAAAGACTTTGGAATCAGAACAGTATTAGCGGGTTATGAATTTGCGCATAGAGATGATTATGAAGGGAGAACTGTAATTCCTGAAATTAAGCCGGATGCAGATACAAAAAATATAGAAAGTATAACAGTAGAACCAGATCCTAAATTTTATAAAGTCTTTTTATCAGAAGAGCAGAAAAATATATTAAAAGAAAAAGGTATTTTGCTTAATGATTATCCAGGTATGATACAAGATATGGACGAAGGTGCAATCATATGTGATGATTTAAATCATTTCGAAACCGAAGAATTTTTAAAAGTATTAAAACCGGATATTTTCTTCTCTGGAATTAAAGATAAATTTGTAATTCAAAAAAGTGGCTTTTTATCAAGACAGTTACATTCCTATGATTATAGCGGACCATATGCAGGATTTACGGGTTCCGTTATATTTGGAAACGATCTATTGATGGGATTATCAACACCAGCTTGGAGTTATATACATGCTCCATGGAAAAGTAATCCATGTCTGGAAGCGCGATTGGAGGTGGAAGAATATGCTTAATTATACAAATAAAAAAGTTTATGAAAGAACGGCTTTAAGAATTAATCCGGTAAAAACGTGTCAGCCGGTAGGGGCTATGTATGCTGCATTAGGGGTGCATCGATGTCTGCCCCATAGTCACGGCTCACAAGGCTGTTGTGCATTTCATAGAATGTTTTTAACGAGACATTTTAAAGAACCTGCCATGGCTTCTTCAAGTTCGTTCACTGAGGGGGCATCAGTATTTGGAGGTGGCAGCAATTTAAAAACAGCAGCTAAAAATATATTTGACTTATATGATCCTGATATCATTGCAGTTCATACTACATGTTTATCAGAGACGATCGGAGATGATTTGAATGCATTAATAACAGAAATGAAAATACCTGAAGGGAAATACATAGTTCATTGTAATACTCCAAGTTACAAAGGTTCACATATTGATGGTTATACAAATATGGTTTCAGGTTTTATTAATAATCTTGCAGAGAAAGGGGACGAAACTAATGGGAAAATATGTGTATTTCCGGGTTTTGTTAATCCGGGGGATGTTAGAGAATATAAACGTCTGTTAAATATAATGAAAATTCCTTTTACTATGCTTCCCGATACAAGTGGAGTTATGGATTCTCCAATGACAGGAAAGTTTGAAATGTATCCAAAAGGCGGCACGACAATAAAAGAGATAAAAGATATTGGTAATTGTACAATGTCATTAGCTTTAGGATTAAAAGCTTCTGAACCTTCTGCCCAGGTACTAGAGAAAAAATTAAAAATCCCATACAAATCGCTTGATTTACCAATGGGAGTTGAAGCAACTGATAAATTCATCATGACGCTTCAAGAGATTACAAAAGAAGAGATACCTTATTCAATAGAAGAAGAACGAGGACAGCTGGTAGATATTATGATAGATATACACCCATATACATATGGAAAGAAAGCAGCTATTTTCGGAGATCCAGATACTGTTTTGGGAATTACTGCATTTGTGCTGGAGCTTGGAATGATTCCCAAATATGTTGTAACAGGAACCCCTGGAACTGATTTTGTAGAAAGAGCAAATTTACTATTTAAAAAATTTGGAGTTGATGGATGTATAGCAAAAGAATCAGGTGATTTATTCTTAATGCATCAATGGATAAAAAATGAACCTGTTGATTTACTCATAGGTGGTTCTTATGGGAAACATATTGCAAGAGCTGAAGATATACCACTTGTAAGAATGGGATTTCCTATTATAGATCGTTATATACATTCTTATGTTCCACTTGTGGGATATAAAGGTGCAATGAGGATGGCAGAATTTATTACCAATGCATTAATGGATTATCAAGACAGCCATTGCAAGGAAGAAGATTTGGAAGTGGTTATGTAAAAGATATGTTTGAATAGAAAAAGAGTATTTTGACAAAGGAGTCAATATGCTCTTTTTTTGTTTATTGACTGTCATAAATAAAATAGGAAGGGAGTGATGATGTATGAATGTACCTATTCAAACAGAGTCTGATAGCAAAGTTTTAGAAGATAGAAAAAAATCAATTATATTTAAATATGAAGATGGATGTACCGGGAAAGGAATTCGTTGTGAAGTAGACAGTGTTTCTGGTGCGGTCAGTCAGAGAGCTTGTGTTTACTGTGGAGCCAGAGTTGTTTTAAATCCAATAACAGATGCATTTCATATTGTACATGGACCTATAGGTTGTGCTAGTTACACATGGGATATACGAGGAAGTTTAAGTAGTGGAGAAGATTTATACCGGAATAGCTTTTCTACTGATTTAAGAGAAAAAGATATCATATTTGGAGGAGAAAGAAAATTAGAAGCGGCACTGGAAGAGTTGATAAATAAATATAAACCAAAATTAATTTTTGTATATGCTACTTGTATTGTTGGAGTAATTGGTGATGATATTGATGCAGTCTGTAAAAAATTCTCAGATAAATATCAAATCCATGTAATTCCTGTAAAATCACCAGGATTTTCCGGAAATAAATCAACAGGTTATCGGATGGCATGTAATGCAATTATGCAAGTTTTAAACACTTATAAAGAACAGCCAAAGCAGAAAGGAATAAACATTTTAGGGGATTATAACCTTGCAGGAGAAATGTGGATTATTAAAAATTATATGAAACAAATTGGAATTCCGGTCATATCTACATTTACAGGAGATTCAAATTTGGAATCTATGAAAAAAGCATCAAGTGCAAGTTTGAATGTAGTTCAATGTGCCGGTTCCAGTACATATCTGGCAAATCAAATGAAAGATGCTATGGGAATACCATATATTAAAGTGAGTTTTTTTGGACTAGAGGATACAACAGCTTCTTTAATTCACATTGCAGAAGCACTAGGAGATGAAAAATTAAGAGAAAAAGCTATCATCTATTGCGAAAAAAAGCAGAAAGAGTTAGAGAGTACGATAGAACAATATCGTAAGAAGTTGTATGGAAAAAAAGCGGCTATTTATGTCGGAGGTGGATTTAAAGCAATATCTTTAATCCGTCAATTTAATACATTAGGGATTCATACGGTAGTAGTAGGCACCCAGACTGGAAAAAAAGAAGATTATGAGATAATTGAAAGCATTGTTGAAAAAGATACTGTGATTTTGGACGATGCAAATCCGTCCGAATTAGAAACTTTTATGAAAGAAAGAGTTGTAGATATATTAGTGGGTGGCGTTAAGGAAAGACCATTGGCATATAAAATGGGAATTGCATTTTGTGATCATAATCATGAAAGAAAGCATCCGCTTGCTGGTTTCGAAGGTGTTATTAATTTTATGAAAGAAATTAATGATAGTGTTAATAATCCGGTTTGGAATTATATCAGGCAATAAGGAGGAGACCATATGACGAAATCAAAGATAGAACCATTTGTGAATCTAAATGTAAATCCATGTAAAATGTGTATGCCGATGGGAGCAGTTACTGCTTTTTATGGAATCAAAGAATGCATTTCTATGCTGCATGGCTCTCAAGGATGCAGTACATATATCAGGAGACATATGGCGACTCATTATAACGAGCCGGTAGATATAGCGTCTTCTTCCCTTACGGAGCAGGGAACGGTTTATGGTGGTGAAAAAAATTTAATAAATGGGTTAAAAAATTTAATTGAACTATATCATCCTAAAGTAATAGGAGTGGCCACTACTTGTCTTGCAGAAACAATTGGAGAAGATGTGACACGTATCATTGAAAAATTTTACAGAGAGAATAAAGAGTATCAGGGAATTACCATCATTCCAGTAAATTCTCCGGGATATGGTGGAACTCAATACGAAGGATATTTTGGCGCATTAAGGACCATTCTTGAATTTGTACCTATGAATTGTGAAAAGAATAATAAGGTGAATGTTATTACTTCTATTTTAAGTCCTAAAGATACTAGGTTTTTAAAGAGAATGTTTCAATCTTTTGGAATAGATATAATTTTACTTCCTGATCTTTCAAGCAATTTGGATGGAGTGTTCAAAAAAACTTATGACAGACTTCCTTCCGGTGGAACATCGATCGAAGAAATTAAAGATATGGCAGGTGCTAAATTAACTCTGGAATTCATGAATTTAGAACTGGAAAGTTCACCTGGTAAGTATTTAGAAGAACAATTTGGAGTTCCTTACAGACGTCTCAATTTACCAATTGGTCTTAGAGATACAGATGCATTCATAAAGACTCTTTCTCAAATAAGTGGTAACGAAATTCCAGGGGAAATAGTTGAAGAAAGAGGACGCTATTTGGATGCTATGATAGATTCTCATAAATATAATGCAGAAGGAAGAGCTGTAATTTTTGGAGAGCCTGATTTTGTATGTTCAACTGTAAGATTATGTGTAGAAAATGGAATTATTCCATTAGTATCTGCTACTGGTACTACGAAGAAACAAATGAAAGAATTAATAGAGCAAGAAATAAAAGAAGTATATGAACGTTTTTTTATAAAAGATTATGAGATTATTGATGATGTGGATTTTAAAAAAATAGAGAATTTAACCGAGAAATTGGATGCAAATATATTAATAGGAAATTCAGATGGTAGAAGAATAGAAGAAAATTTACAGATACCTCTAGTACGTCGGGGGTTTCCAATACATGACCGGGTTGGTGGACAAAGGTTAATAATGTTGGGATATGAAGGTTCTCTTTCTTATCTGGATGATATTACGAATGCAATTTGCAGTAAGAAAGAAACAACCTTTAGAGATACTATTTATCAGACATATTTTGAAAATGCACATATTAACAATTTGAACATAGAGATAGAAGAAAAAACAAAAAAACATCCCTGTTTTAATGGGTGTGCATCAAATTCAGCGAGAATACATTTACCAGTTGCACCAAGATGTAACATTCAATGTAATTACTGTGTAAGAAAATTTGATTGTCCAAATGAAAGCCGCCCGGGAGTTACTACAAAAGTATTAACACCAGAAGAAGCCTTTGAAAAATATAAAATAGTTAAGTCAAAAATTGATAATCTAAATGTAGTTGGTATTGCAGGACCTGGTGATGCACTTGCTAATTTTGAAGAAACAAAAGAAACATTGAAATTGATTAGGGATTACGATAAGAATATTACATTTTGCCTTTCAACAAATGGTTTAATGTTGCCAAAGTATGCAAATGAGCTCTGTGATTTAGGTGTGAGTCATGTAACAGTAACTATAAATGCGGTAGATGTGAAAATAGGAGCTAAGATTTATCAATATGTTCATTATAATGGATTAAAGTTTGAAGGGGAAAGTGCAGCTGCCATTTTATTAGCAAATCAGCTAAGTGGTTTGCGTATTTTGGTTGGACGAGGTGTGATTTGTAAAGTAAACATAGTGACTTTAAAAGGAATAAATGATAAACATATACCGGATATTGTTAAAAAAGTAAAAGATATAGGATGTTATATCACAAATATTATGCCGTTTATAAAAGTCAAAGGAAGTAAATTCGAAAACCTAGAACCGGTCAGTAATAAAGAAGTAAATATAATTCGAAAAGAATGTGCTGATATCATGAAACAAATGTATCATTGTGTACAATGCCGTGCAGATGCAATAGGAACTCTGGATCAAGATAAATCCATAGAGTTCGAAATAGATAAGAAAAATAATATAAAACAAGATTTAACGGAAACATACCGCTTTGCGGTAGCGTCAAAAAGTGGTGTATTAGTTGATCAACATTTTGGACAAACACTAGAATTTCATATATATGATTATAAAGACGGCAGAGTTATTTATAAAGAAATAAGAGAAATAAATAATTATTGTCATGGAGAGGAAGTATGTGAAGAGTATGAAGACAAATTAGAGAAACTTCTACATATTATGAAAGATTGTAATGGGATAATTGCTATGAGAATTGGAGAAAACCTAAAAAACCGTTTACATGATAGAGGAATGAAAGTAATTGTAACTTACGATCGAATTGAAGAAGCAGTAAAATACGCCGTACAAAGTATGTAAATAAGATTCAGAAAATTAATGAGCATAAAAAAACCGAAAACGAAAAGGGGGTAAAATCATGATAAGAATTATAGATTCTACATTGGCAATGTTAGATAAATATGTTCCAACTAGAGAACAGATTCAGAAATTTTGTATCTTTATGAAAGAAATTGGAATTATTGATTTAGAAATTTCGAAACAAATATATAAAGAAATCAAAGAATTACCCAAAGGTTTTCGATTTTATATGCGTAAAGATTCTTTCGATAAGCAAATAGATTATCCCGGTATCTATAAATATTTTGCAAATCAAAGAAAGAATCAAGAAAAAGATATAAAAGAATCTCAAATGAACGATATTAAAGAAATTGTTCATTTGAGACTTCAGAAAGATACAAATCAAGTAAGAATAGTAGGGTTGGATGATATTTTTTTTCATGATTATCTTTACATTTTTGATGAAATAAAAAAAATATTTCACAAAGATAAAATCATTTTCTGTCCGGAAGATACTTATGGATGTGCAACAGGATTAGCAGTTGAATGGCTTTTAAATGGTGGAAAAGAAGTTACAACAACATTTGCAGGATGTGGCTGTCGGGCTGCTACAGAAGAAGTATATATAGCTATGTATATTGTAAAACGTTATAAACCTACTCAATCCTTAGATGTCTTAGTTAAAATTAAAAAATTATTTGAGGAAATTACAAATGAAAAAATATCAGATTTTAAACCTATTCTTGGTGAAAAAATCTTTCAAGTAGAATCAGGGATACATGTGGATGGGATTCTTAAAAATCCTGCAAACTATGAGGCATATCCTCCTGAAAAAGTTGGTCAAAAAACAGAAATTATTATAGGTAAACATTCAGGATGCAATTCAATTTTAATGAAATGTAACTATTTAGGGTTAAAAAAGCCAAATGATGAAAAATTAAATATATTATTAAAACAAATTAAATTGAGAAGTGTTGAAACTAGAAACAGCATCTCAGATATTGAATTTAAAAAAATATATAAGGAGGTAGTAGAAAATGAAGCAGCAAATTAAAATTGTAGACACTACCTTACGGGATGGGGAACAAAGACCGGGAATCGTACTCAATGTAGAAGATAAACTGGAGTTAGCTCAGATATTAGATGAAATTGGAATATTTGAAATAGAAGCAGGTACTCCAAGTATCGGAACAGAGGGAATTGATTATTATCTTCAAATAAGAGAGAAAGTTAAAAAGGCAAAAATTTCAGTATGGAGCAGGTCGAATACAAAAGATATCAAAAATGCAATTTTATGTAATCCGGATATTATTCATATCGGAATTCCAATATCATATGTACAAATATATAGTAAATTGAAAAAGAATAAAGTCTGGGTTCATAATAAAATATCAGAATGCATGGATTTGATTTTGTCAGAAAATATTCAAGTAACAATCGGATTTGAAGATGCATCAAGAGCTGATGAGGGATTTATGATAGAAACAGCAAAATTAATAAAGGATAATGGTGGCAACATACTTAGGATTGCAGATACAGTAGGGGTATTAACGCCTCAAAGAGCCTATCAGATCATTCGAAGAATCAAAGATAAAGTTGACTTGGAAATTGAGTATCATGGACATAACGATTTAGGGATGGCAGTTTCAAATTCAATTATGAGTGTAAAAGCTGGTGCCGGTTATATTGATTGTACTTTACTAGGAATAGGAGAGAGAAGTGGGAATTGTAATTTAAAAGAATTTGTAAAATCAACGAGCCATTTTTTTGAAGTGGGAATTGATAAAATGCGTTTATACTACGCTGAAAACATGTTACTAGATATCTTTCATAAAAAAGTGAATTGAAGAAGGTGGAATTATGAGCAATAAAGTTGCAATTTTAAAGGATAAGAACGAAAATATTACTGACATATACAATTTATCAAAGATTGACATTTATGAACGAAATACGATTTGGAAAATTAGTTATACAATAGATGATATTGAACCGATTATGACTAATTTAATTACAATAAGAATTTTTTTGGAACAAATTATGAAACAATTAAAAGATTGTAAAATTATAGTAGGGAAAACGATTGTAGGAATTCCTTTCCATATATTAGACAGGAATGGGTATGTTTTGTGTGAATCTGAAGCTTTTAGTATCAAATTATTGGACCAACTTTATTTTGATTATTGCTTAGAAGGAAAAAAAGATAATATCCAAGAATCAAAATATGTTCCAGGAGTTCCACAACCTTTTGACCATGATGGTAATTACTTTTTTGATTTTATAGAGGTGCAAAAATATAGACCTGAAATTACTTCTAAGAAAGCATTGATTCCCTTTCTGTCAAATGAATTATTTAAAACTTTGACAATACAATGTAGTCATATAATGCCATGGTTAGAGAGTTTTCTGAATTTAAAAAAATATCAATTTAAAATTAAAAGAGAACAGGGTAAATATTTAATTGTTATATTTTCTGACAAATTATAACATGATTTTTATAGTGTCACTTATAAAAGTGGCATTTTTTATTATTTAATGTTATAATTTATTAAATTTAGGAGGTAGGTTATGAGAGAACATTTAAAACAAAAATGTGAAATATTTGTAATAAATAAAAATATCATGAGCAAGAATTTTCCATGGGATTATTCAGCCTTTCATGCATTAAGTGCAAGTATTTATATGGAAAAAAATAGAGAGATTGATCCCAATGACATTAAATGGTGTAAAAAAGTAATAAAACAGAATACAGGAACATTTTCTAATTTCAAAAATACATCATTCTTAGCTCTGGCCTCTATGCTTTCTGTTTACGATGAACCAGAAGAAGAGTTTAAAAAGGTAAAGGAAATCTATCAACTTTTAAAGAAAGAATTTTATGGTTCCGCATATTTACCTTTATGCGCCATGATAATATCTGAATTGTCGGAACAAGAGGACTATGGAAGGGTGATACAGAAGGCAGCTGCAATATACAAGAATATGAAAAAAGAACATCCGTTCATTACTTCTAGTGAAGATGCCAGTTTTGCTGTTATGTTTGCATTAAGTTCGTTATCAGTTGAACGTGTAGGCATAGAAATGGAACAATGTTTTCGTCTGTTAAAGGGGAATTTCTTTTCTTCTAATGCTGTACAGAGTTTAAGTCATGTATTAACACTTGGCGAGGAAAGTGCCCAAGTAAAATGTGAAAGAACTATGAAGATCTTCAATTGTTTAAAAGAAAAGAAATATAAGTTCGGAACAGGGATTGAATTGTCAACCCTTGGTCTTCTTACATTAACTGGAGCAGATGTTGAAGAAATAGTTCAAAATGTAATAGAAGTCTATGAATTTTTAAAAGTAAGCAAAGGATTTGGTTCATTTTCTGTAGGAAAATCTTATAAATTAATGTATGCTGCCATGTTGGTGGCTAATGATTATAAAAATTTAAATAGTCATGTAATGTCAACAGCAGCCGTAACCAGTGTAACAAGTCTGGTTATTGCTGAACAGATAGCTATTATGGCTGCAGTTTCAAGTTGTGCTGCTGCTTCTAGTGCTAGTAGTTAAAAGATTTCTATAACATATAAAATTTTATTGACGTATATCCAAAAATTATAGAAAAATGTTTTAAAATTTAAAATAATGGAAATATTATCAGTATCACAAAGAACTTGGAGATAACTGATGGAAAAAGAATTGTTTGCAATATTATTAACTTTGTTTGCTGGTTTAGCAACAGGAATTGGTAGTTTATTCGCTATTATTGCAAAAAAGACAAATACTAGATTTTTGGCGGTATCCTTAGGTTTTTCAGCTGGAGTCATGATATATGTATCTATGATTGAAATATTTCAAAAAGCTCGAGAATCACTAAATTCGGTAGTAGGTGAAAATAATGCTGCGTGGTTGACTGTGATTTCTTTTTTTGGAGGCATATTATTAATAGCTATTATTGATAAGCTGATTCCATCGAATGAAAATGTTAAAGAAATTAGAAGAGTAGAAGAACTGCGTCATTCCACACCTGAAAAAAAATTAATGAGGATGGGTTCTGTTACCGCACTGGCGATTGGAATACATAACTTTCCGGAAGGTTTTGCAACTTTTATTTCCGGATTGCAGGGTGCATCTTTTGCTATTCCAATTGCATTTGCAATTGCAATTCACAATATTCCGGAAGGAATTGCGGTTTCAGTACCTATTTATCATGCAACAGGAAAACGAAAAAAAGCGTTTCTTTATTCGCTATTGTCTGGTTTAACGGAGCCTTTGGGAGCGTTAATCGGATATATATTTTTAAGAAGGTTTTTAAATGATATGATATTTGGTATTGTATTTGCATCTGTTGCAGGAATTATGATATTTATTTCATTAAATGAATTACTACCTGCTGCAATGGAGTATGGAAAACATGAATTGTCGATTTATGGACTTATTGGTGGGATGCTTTTTATAGCATTAAGTCTTCAAATTTTTATATAGTTTAGTAAAAGAAAAGTTAAATATTTAGAAAGCTGCTTGCTAAATAGGCAGCTTTATTTTATGATAGAGATAGATAGATTTAAAAATTGTTTTAATTCTTAATAAAATTTTAATAAAGTTATCATAATAGATTAAAGTCGAAATTTTACAATAAAATTGTAGTTTATATTTAAGTTATTATATGAGATAGGGGAAAATTATTTATGAAAGTGTTACTATATACAAAACAACTAAAAGTTGTATCCAAAAGCGGAGTAGGAAGAGCAATAGAAATGCAATTGGATTCCTTACGAAAAGCGGGAGTTGATATTACAACTGATGTTAATGAAGATTATGAAACAGTTCATGTTAATACAATATTCCCTTCGGATTATTTTATGGCGAAAAAAGCAAAACAGAAAGGGAAAGCGGTTGTTTATCATGCACATTCTACGAAAGAAGACTTTTGCAATTCTTTCAAAGGCTCTAATTTAATTGCGCCATTTTTTCAAAAATGGATCATGAAATGTTATCAGCTTGGTGATGTAATCTTGACACCTACAGAATATTCCAAAAGTTTATTAGAAGGATATGGAATCAAAAAGCCAATCATACCAATTTCAAATGGAATCGATACTCAGTTTTATAAGAAAGATTTAAAAAAAAGAAAACTATTCAGAGAACATTATAATATTGATGAAAACAGAAAAATAATAATGTCAGTTGGATTATATTTTGATAGAAAAGGAATCTTAGATTTTATAGAATTAGCAAAAAGAATGCCCGAATATACATTTTTTTGGTTTGGCTTTACACCTTATTATCAAATTCCGGGAAATATTAAAAGAGCAATTGAACATAGCCCCTCAAATTTAATTTTGCCAGGTTATGTTTCAAAAGAAGAAATTATAATGGCATATAATGGATGTGATTTGTTTTTATTTCCATCGAAAGAAGAGACAGAAGGAATTGTAGTATTGGAAGCTCTAGCTGCACAAATACCAGTATTGATAAGAGATATTCCGGTCTATAGTCACTGGTTAAAGAAAGAAGAAGATGTTTATAAAGCGTCTGATATTGAAGAATTTCAGTCCTTAGCAAAGAAAATCCTGGAAAATAAAATTAAAAATTTGACTTTAAATGGTTATCAAAGAGCTATTGAAAGAGATAGTAGGTTGCAAGCTGAAAAATTAAAAATGATCTATGAACGAGTGGGAGAAGACGCAAAGATATATTATGGAGGGGGAAATAATGAATAAGCCATTAATTAGACAAATGATAAATGTTATTACTGTATTAGGAATAATTTTTACAGTTGTGTTCTGTTTCTTAGGTTTTTACTTGGGATGGTTTAAAGATATAGATAGTTTTTCAAGACTCATTATCAAAACTGGAGGTCTTGGTGTTTTAGTATTTATTTTGATACAAATTATTCAAGTAGTTATACCAATAATACCTGGTGGTATAACAACAGTAGCCGGTGTTATATTATTTGGGCCGCTTTGGGGATTTGTATATAATTATTTAGGAATTGTATTAGGTTCTGTTATAAATTTTTTACTGGCAAGGCACTACGGTAAAGATTTTGTACAAGGTATAGTTTCACCTAAAACATATAATAAATATATTGGGTGGCTGGACAAAGGTAAAAAATTTGATAAATTTTTTGCTCTAGCAATTTTTTTTCCATGTGCTCCTGATGATTTTTTGTGTCAAATATCTGGTTTGACTAATATGTCATTTAAAAAATTTCTTACAATAATAGTATTAGGCAAGCCGGCTTCTATTTTTTTATATAGTATGACATTAGCTGGTGCATTTTCATGGTTACCAAAAGTAATTTGAAAGGGAGAGTAAAAGTGAAAATTTTAATTACTACAGATTTATATAAGCCACAAATTAATGGAGTTGTGACATCTATAATTAATCTTAGGTCAGAATTAGAAAAAGAAGGACACCAGGTTAAGATTTTAACTATTTCACCACAATTAACTTCTTTTGAAGAAGATGGTGTTTATTATATAAAGTCATTACCGATCGGTGTCTATCCGAATATTAGATTTCCTATATCATGTGGAATCAAATACATGAAAGAAATTATTGAGTGGAAACCGGAAGTCATTCATAGTCAATGTGAATTTTTTAGTTTTAATTTTGCCGTAAAGATATCAAAGGCAACGAAAGCTCCCATAGTGCATACTTATCATACTTTATATGAACAATATAGTAAGTATGTATTAGGAGGTAGAATCGTAACACCAAAACTGCTTGCCTTATTTTCAAAAGGAAGAATGAGAAGAGTGCAGACGGTGATTGCTCCATCCGAAAAAGTGTTAAAAAAACTAGAACAATATAGGGTGGATAGTCATATTGAAGTGATTCCAACAGGAATTAATTTAGATGAGTTTTACAGCGAAAAGAAAGAAGAAGATATTCAAAAATTGAAAAAGCAATACGGGCTGGATCATGATAAAAAAATAATATTAAGCCTTGGCAGATTAGGTTTTGAAAAACGAATAGATGAAATTATCAATGGGTTTTCGATGAATGAAAAATTAAAAAATATTGGTGTAATTTTAATTGTTGGAGATGGACCGGCTAGAATTTCATTAGAGCAATTAGCGAAAGAAAAAGGAGTAGATAAAAATATTATTTTTGTTGGAATGGTCTCTCCTAAAGATGTATCAAATTATTATAAAATGGCTGATTTATTTGTTTCTGCATCTACAAGTGAAACACAAGGGTTAACATATGTAGAAGCTGCAGCAAGTGGACTACCATTAGTCTGTAGATATGATCCTTGTGTTGAGGACTTAATAGAACAAGGTGAAAACGGTTATGTATATCATTCAATGGATGAACTATCTGTTTGTTTAGAAAAATCTTTAACAGATGAAAAAATTATTAACATTGCAAATGTTAAAAGTAAGGATTTAGCAAATAAGTTTGGTAAAGAATATTTTGGACAACAAATTGAAGATGTTTATCGACAATCTGTTCAATATAGAAAAAAATCATATCAAATTGTAAGAAATTATGTGTAATATATATTGGTGAATTGATTGTAATGTTGTAGAAATTTATATATTTTCTCCCCGAAATCGAAAAATAGGGTTACTTTTTTAGAAATATATGATATAATTAACTAAAATTTTCGACAAAGGAGAGATTTCATGAATTCTAAAGAAGGTGCTATAATAAAGGAGCAAATAAGCCATGCGAAGAATGAAATTGAGTTTGAAGATACAAATACAATACAAGAAATTACGGAAAATAAAGCTGTGAATTCAAAATCAGTTACAGATAAAGGAGATAAAAAGAAATATCCGAAATCTAAAAAAAAGAGAAAAAGTAATACCGGCTTTTTGAAAGCAAAGACATCAATCAGAGCAAAACTTATCGGTACTATTATACCGGTTATTATTATAGCGATAGTTTTAATTATTTCAATTGCTTATATGAGAGCTAAAAATATTATTCAAAGTTCAGCTGAAGAGTTATTAAATGTTTCTACTGGTGAACAAGTCAATCAGATTGATGCTTGGTTAGAACAAAAATTAGCCACATTTCAAGCAGCAAAAGTCGCCATTGAAGCAACAGACGGATCTGATAAAGCAATTACGTCAATTTTGGATCAATTCTATGGATATGACTCAGCTTTTCCAGAAGGATTATATGTTGGTACTGAGTCGGGGAAAATGTTAAAAGCAGCAAAATCCAACAAATCCGCAGTAGGGAATATGAAAGAAACAAATTGGTTCATCGAAGGAACAACAAGGTTCAACATGGGTTATGGTACTCCTTATGTACAAGAAGATACAGGTGTCAATACGATTAGTGCATCTTGTTCATTGTTAAATAAATCAGGAGAATCTTCAGTTTTGTCTTGCGATGTAGCATTAGAAAGAATCAGTATTATTGTTAATTCACTTATTTCGATGGATGGAGCAAAATCATTTTTATTAGATAGAGATGCAGGCGTTATTATTTCACATAGTGATGGGAAATTAGTAAATACAAGCTATACTGGTAGTAAGGATCCTATTATTTCATTTGCCGAAAATAGAATAAAATCAGGAGACTATTCAATCGGAAATACCAATGGTTATATGGTATCGATGAAAGAAACTTCAAGAACTAATTGGGTTTTAGTTTCCTATATACCTGAGTCTGTAGTTCTTGCGGACATTCAGAACCTTCGAGTATTTATGATTATAATTGCTGTAGTTTTCATGATTATTCTTGTAGTGTTAACGGAAAGAGTTATTAATTACGTTATCCGCCCTGTTAAAAAACTTACAAAAACGATTGTAGCAATGACAGAAGGAGACTTTACTGTTGCTGTTGAAACAAAAGGTTCAGATGAAATAGCAGTCATGTCTCGAAGTATAGAAAAGTTTGTTCAGGTGATGCGTGGAATGATTTCAGATATTATAATGATTTCCAAGCAATTAAATAATCAGGCTGAAAACAGTAGTTATGTCTCAGAGGATTTATATGATTCAGCAAAAACGCAGTCATCATCAATGGAAAACTTAAATGCAACGGTTGATGAATTAGCACATTCAGTCAATGAAATAGCAGAAAATGCGACATCTCTTGCTATGGTGGTTGCGCAAACCGGTGAAGATGGTGGAATTGTAAACAAGAAGATGTCTGAAACGGTTGAAGTGTCTGAAGAAGGCAGAAGAGATATGGAAAAAGTAAATGTAGCTATGGAAGAAATACAGACTTCATTTACTTCTTTAGAAGCACAGGTGAATAAAGTTGGTATTTCGACACAAGAAATAACCAATATTGTAGGTTTAATTGGAAATATAGCAGAAGAGACGAATCTTCTAGCATTAAATGCTTCAATAGAAGCGGCAAGAGCCGGGGAAGCTGGAAGAGGTTTTGCGGTAGTTGCAACGGAAATTGGAAAATTGGCGAATACAAGTGCAGCGGCAGTACAAGATATATCCAGTTTGATAGAAGGAATTCGTGAACTAGTTGATGGTACAGTTAAACAGGCAAATGACAGTGCCAATAGCATCAAACAGAGTAGTACCATGATTACTACTGCTCTAGAAACATTTGATTCTATTTATGAAACAGTTAAATCTACTAATGTAATTATTCAAGGCATGATAGAGAAAGTAAAAAGAGTAGATGATGTGGCTACGAATGTGGCAGCAATTACACAGCAACAGGCAGCAAGTTCAGAAGAAATATTAGCAACTTCAGATTCCATGTTAACTCATGCAATGAGTATAACTGGTAATAGTGAGAAGGTAGCAACAGATGCTGTAGATCTTGCATCAACTGCAGAGCGACTTGAAAAACAAATTTCAACTTTTAAAATATAAATGATTAATAATAAACTATAAGAAGCTAGGGCAGTTTTTGTATAAACTGCTCTATTTATTTTGAAAAATGTAGAAAAAGCAAGAAAGTATTTACTATAAAAGGCATAAAACTATTGAATAATTTGGTTATAGTTGATACAATGTATATTGGTGGCAAATGGTTATTAAATAATATAAATAGAAAGATGGAGGGCTGAACAATGAGTAATAAAACATCAAACTCAGCAAGCAAAAGAATAAGAGCTTTACTTGATGAGAATAGTTTTGTTGAAATTGGTGGATTGATTACAGCAAGAGCAACAGATTTTAACTTACAGCAAAAAGAAACACCTGCAGATGGTGTGATTACAGGTTATGGTGTGATTGACGGAAATTTAGTATATGTTTATAGTCAAGATGCAGCTGTTTTAAATGGCTCTATTGGCGAAATGCATGCTAAAAAAATAGTTAATATTTATGATTTAGCAATGAAAGTAGGAGCGCCTGTTATTGGTTTGATAGATTGCGCAGGGCTTAGATTACAAGAAGCGACAGATGCGTTAAATGCATTTGGTGAAATATATTTAAAACAAGCATTAGCATCAGGTGTAATCCCTCAAATCACAGGTATTTTTGGAACTTGTGGTGGTGGTCTTGCTCAAATTCCAGGCCTGACAGACTTTACATTTATTGAGGAAACGAATGGAAAATTATTTGTTAACTCTCCAAATGCAATTGATAATAATGAAATTTCCAAATGCAATAGTTCGTCTGCGAAATTCCAAAGTGAAGAAACAGGGCTGATAGATGTAGTGGCGGACGAAGATTCTATTTTGGAGCAAATGAGACAATTGATCACTCTGATTCCTGCAAATAATGAAGACGATATGTCTTATGAAGAGTGTACAGATGATTTGAACAGGATATGTCAGGATTTAGAAAATGCAGTAGGTGATACTGGAATTCTTCTGAAAAGTATTTCGGATAATAATATGTTTTTTGAGACCAAAGCTGATTATGCAAAAGAAATGGTGACCGGCTTTATTAAGTTAAATGGAATTACGGTTGGTGCAGTAGCAAATCGTACAGAAATCTATACAGATGACATGAGCAAATCAAATGAATTTGATGCTGAATTAACACCAGAAGGTTGTGAGAAAGCGGCAGATTTTGTGAATTTTTGCAATGCGTTTAATATACCAGTATTAACTTTGACGAATGCCATAGGATTTAAAGCAACCATAGAATCTGAAAAAAAGATAGCAAAGGCAGTAAGTAAGCTTACATATGCTTTCGCAAATGCAACAATTCCAAAAGTAAATGTAATTATAGGTGCTGCTTTTGGCAGTGCATATGTGGCAATGAATAGTAAAGCCATAGGCTGTGATTTGACATTTGCATGGACTTCATCAAAAGTTGGAATGATGGATGCGAAATTAGCTGCAAAAATTATGTATGCAGATGAAGATGCAGCAGTGATAAATGAAAAAGCTTCAGAATATGAAGAACTTCAAACAAGTGCATCTTCTGCTGCCAAAAGAGGATATGTAGATAATTTAATAAATGCCGAAGATACGAGAAAATATGTTATAGGAGCTTTCGAGATGTTATTTGCGAAGAGAGAAGAGCGTCCTGGCAAAAAGCATGGAACAGTTTAGCGAGGTGAAATCAGAATGAAAAAAATAAGATTCATATTATGCTTATTGGTCTTTTGTTTTATTATGACGGCTTGTGGCAATAAGAAAGAATCTGCTGCCGATCAAGACTTTAACGGAAAAACAAAACAAGAATTGCAAGGTTCTTCTGAAAAATTATTAAATGAATTGATAGAAATCCCTGATGAAGAATTAAATAATTATTTAAAATCTAATGACAAGTTAACTATAGAATTGGTTGAATCGTGGATAAAAATTAAGGACAAAGTAGGAAAAAGAGTAGGCATCGAAAAATTTGAGGTTAGTGAATCAGGTCATAATGTCACAACAATTTTAACAGAGAATTTTGAAAAGAAACCTGTAACATTAACAATAACTTATAATTCTAAAATGGAAGTCAAGTCACAAAATACAGATATTGTATATACAAAAAGTGAAATTATAGAAAAAGCATTTTTAAATATTTTGATGATTCTGGGAATCGTATTTTCAGTATTAATCATAATTTCTATTATCATAAGTTTCTTTGGCTTAATACCTAAAATTCAGAATGTTTTAAAAAAGGATACTGATATTGATGATATAATAATAGAACAAGAAACTGTTGTAATAAAAGAGGAACTAAATTTAGTAGATGATTTAGAGTTGGTAGCAGTTATTTCGGCTGCAATAGCAGCTTCAACAGGAACTTCTATAGATAGTTTTGTAGTCAGAACCATAAAGCGTAGAAATAATAAGTGGCAGAAAGCCTAGAGAATGGAGGATATAATAATGAAAAATTATAGAATTACAGTAAATGGAACCGTATATGATGTAACGGTAGAAGAAAGTAGTGGTACTCCTGTTGCAGCAACTCAGAAAGCATCTCAAACAGTAGAAACAGCAAGACCTGCATCTTCAGCACCAGCTGCACCGGCAAAACCTGCAGCAGCACCGAAAGCAAAAGGGACAACAGGGGGAATCAGAGTTGAAGCAGGTGCGGCTGGAAAAATATTTAAAATTGAATCCAGTGTTGGTCAAGTTGTAAAAGCAGGGGATTCCATAGTGATCCTGGAAGCTATGAAAATGGAAATTCCGGTAGTTGCTCCTCAAGACGGGACAATTGCAAGTATTGATGTAGTGGTTGGTGATTCTGTAGAAGCCGGCGCATTATTAGCTACATTAAACTAGGATAAGTATTTTCCTTTTCCCAATCTAACAAAAGTGGAGGTTTAGAGATGGAATATGTTACACAAACAATAGGAAATCTAATACATGAGACAGCATTTTTTAATTTAACATGGGGGAATTATCTTATGGTTGTCGTAGCATTGGTTTTCCTATATTTAGCGATTAGAAAAGAGTATGAACCATTGCTTTTAGTACCAATAGCATTTGGTATGCTTTTAGTGAATTTATATCCGGATATAATGCTTACAATTGAACAATCGGATAATGGAGTAGGTGGGTTACTTCATTACTTTTATTTATTAGATGAGTGGTCTATTCTTCCATCACTGATATTCCTTGGTGTTGGTGCTATGACAGATTTCGGCCCATTAATTGCAAATCCAAAGAGTTTTTTGCTCGGTGCTTCTGCACAGGTAGGTATATTAGTGGCTTATTTACTTGCGATTTGGATGGGATTTAATGATAAAGCTGCAGCCGCTATATCAATTATTGGAGGCGCAGATGGACCAACTTCAATCTTTTTGGCTGGTAAATTAGGTCAGACAGGATTGATGGGACCTATAGCCGTTGCTGCATATTCATATATGTCATTGGTACCTATTATTCAACCGCCTATTATGAAATTATTGACCACAGAAAAAGAAAGAAAAATTAAAATGGAACAATTAAGACCGGTTTCAAAATTAGAAAAAATATTGTTTCCAATTATTGTTACAATTGTAGTTGTAATGATTTTACCATCTACCGCACCATTGGTTGGTATGTTGATGCTTGGAAATTTATTTAAAGAGAGTGGCGTAGTTAGACAATTGACAGAAACAACTTCAAATGCACTTATGTATATTGTAGTAATATTCCTTGGTACTTCAGTAGGTGCTACAACAAGTGCAGAGGCTTTTTTAAATAAAAGTACGCTTCAAATTGTGGTATTAGGTTTGGTTGCTTTTTCGACCGGAACAGCTGGAGGTGTTTTGTTAGGTAAACTTATGTGTTTCGTTACAGGAGGAAAAGTAAATCCTCTTATTGGATCTGCAGGTGTTTCAGCTGTACCAATGGCGGCGAGAGTTTCTCAAAAAGTTGGTGCAGAAGCGGATCCGACGAATTTTTTGTTAATGCATGCAATGGGACCAAATGTAGCAGGTGTTATTGGTACAGCAGTTGTAGCAGGAACATTTATGGCTATTTTTGGAGTATAATGGAAAGGTGGAACAAAAATGTCAGAACAAGCTAAAAAATCAGTAAAGATTACTGAGACTATATTACGGGATGCACATCAATCTTTGATTGCTACCAGAATGACAACAGAACAAATGCTGCCTATAATTGAGAAAATGGATAAAGTAGGATACCATGCAGTTGAATGTTGGGGAGGTGCTACTTTTGATGCTTCGTTAAGATTTTTAAAAGAAGATCCATGGGATAGATTAAGAAAATTAAGGACAGGATTTAAAAATACGAAACTCCAAATGCTTTTTAGAGGTCAGAATATACTAGGGTATCGTCATTATGCAGATGATGTAGTTGAGTATTTTGTACAAAAATCAATTGCTAATGGTATTGATATCATTCGTATATTCGATTGTCTGAATGATATACGTAATTTGGAAACTGCGGTTAGGGCTACCGTAAAAGAAAAAGGTCATGCTCAAATTGCATTATCTTATACTTTAGGAGATGCTTATACTATAGATTATTGGACAAATATTGCAAAACGTGTTGAGGATATGGGTGCAGATTCTTTGTGTATCAAGGATATGGCAGGTCTCTTAATTCCATACGAGGCAGAAAAGTTAGTGAAGGCTTTAAAAGAAATGGTTAAAATACCAGTTGAACTGCATACACATTACACAAGTGGAGTTGCTTCTATGACTTACTTAAAAGCTGTTGAGGCAGGTTGTGATATTATTGATACTGCAATTTCACCATTTGCATTAGGTACCAGCCAGCCTGCTACAGAAGTTATGGTCGAAACATTCAAAGGTACAGAGTATGATACAGGACTTAATCAGAACTTATTGGCTGAAATTGCAGATTATTTCAGACCTATTAGAGATGAAGCCTTAGAAAGCGGATTGTTGAATCCAAAAGTGATGGGTGTAGATATAAAAACGCTTTTATATCAAGTTCCAGGCGGTATGTTATCCAATATGGTATCCCAATTAAAAGAACAAAATGCGGAAGATAAATATTATGAAGTATTGCAAGAGATACCACGAGTACGTAAAGATTTGGGTGAACCACCATTAGTAACCCCATCCAGTCAAATTGTTGGGACACAAGCAGTTTTTAATGTATTAATGGGTGAGCGATACAAAATGGCCACAAAAGAAACAAAAGCAGTATTACGAGGTGAATATGGTCAAACTGTCAAACCATTTGATACAGAAGTTATGGAAAAAGTGATTCCGGGAGAAGAAGTTATTACATGTCGTCCAGCCGATAAAATTCCACCTGAATTAGAAAAAATTGAAGCTGAAATGGCAGAATGGAAGGAACAGGATGAAGATGTACTTTCCTATGCACTATTTCCTCAGGTAGCTACTGAGTATTTTAAATATCGTCAGGCGCAAAAAACAAAAGTGGATCCATTTGCAGCTGATTTAGAAAGTGGTTCTTATCCTGTATAAATAAAAAATTAATTGAAGAGGTCTAATTATGTTTGGATATACAAAAATCGATTAGACTTCTTTTTTTAATTTACCCGGAATTATACGAAACTAAATAATTTAAGACAATTAATAGAAATATTAACAAATAAGTCAAAAACAATAAAAGTAATTGGACAATAAATAAGAATGAAGTGAATTTTGTTGCGAAATTAATCGAAATATGTTATTCTATCTATAGTTATTTCAATATAAACGTTAGCAAAGGGGAAATTATATGAAAAAGTTGATTTGTATTTGCATGAGTATAGTTTTTGCAATAGGACTATTAACAGGGTGCTCCAATGCGGAAAAGTCCGCAAATGGAAATTATAGTGGTGTTAAGATTTTATATTCTTTATCGGATAGTAAAGATAATTTTCTCTCTATGATTAAGGATTCAGCAGCCAAATATGCAGAAGAAAATGGAATTGAATTAACAGTTGCAGATGCAGAGAATGATATATTGAAACAAGTAACAGACGTAAAAGAAGCAGCAAAATCAGGTAATTATGATGCTATAGTAATATGCCCGGTAGATGCAGATATAAGTACACAAATTATGGATGTGGCTGGTGATTTGCCTGTTGTATTCCTAAACCGATGTCCTGCAGTAGATAAGTTAAAATCGGACAAGTTCGTTTTTGTAGGTTCTGATGAAAGTCAGGCTGCCGGGTTTCAAGCACAGTATCTGACTGATTATTTTAATGGTAAAGGTAAAACCGATATTAAAGCAATATTATTTCAAGGAGCATTTGGTCAGGCTGCAGCATCGATACGTACATCAGCAGTTAAAAAACAGTTACAAGAAAACGGTCTAAATGTGGATTATGTATTTAATGATACAGCTCATTGGAGTCGGGATAAAGCAAAGGAAATGTTTCAAAATATTTTAAAGATGGGTAAAGAATACGATTGTATAATATGCAATAACGATGAAATGGCTCTTGGAGTCATAGCTGCTATGAAAGAAAACGGAATTGATCCTTCTTCTGTACCGATTGTTGGAATTGATGCTACAGCAGATGGCTGTGCAGCGTTAAAAGATGGAGAAATGGCATTTACAGTTTATCAATCTGCAACAGGACAAGGTTCAGTAGGAGTTCAAAGTGCAGCAGTATTGGCGAAAGGCGGAAGTATTTCGAGTATTGAAGGAGTCAACAAAGATAAAACTATTATATGGGTTCCGTTTGAGGCAGTAGATAGTAAGAATGTTGATAAGTATATGTGATTATAATAAAAATATATAAAATTTAGTTTAATAAAAGGTCATTATTCTATTAATTTTACGCAGAAATGCAATAAAACGATTAAATAGGAAATGGCCTTTTACTATTGTATTGTTTAAAGTTGCTATGATATAATGAAATTAGTCTTAAAAAAATAAGTGATTTAGGAGAAAATAATGTGTAATAAGAACGAATTAATAAGTCGTATTAATGATAGATACAGCAGTATGAGTAAAGGACAGAAATTACTAGCCACCTATATCACAGATAATTATGACAAAGCAGTTTTTCTGACTGCTGCTAAGTTAGGACAAGTAGTAGGAGTTAGTGAATCTACTGTGGTACGGTTTGCAACGCATCTAGGATATAAAGGATATCCCGAATTTCAAAAAGCTTTAGAAGAATTGGTCCGTATCAAACTTAATTCTATACAAAGAATGGAAGTGACATATGGGCGAATCAGTCAATCTGAAATATTAGAAAGTGTTTTACATGCTGATGCTGAAAAAATCAAATATACGGCAGAACATATTGATCAGAATGCATTTGAATTGGCGGTAGATATCATTTTAAATGCCAGAAAGATTTATATTGTTGGAATTCGTAGTTGTGCGTCTTTGGCAAGTTTCTTGGGGTTTTATTTAAATTTAATGCTGGATAATGTTTTATTACTTCATACGAATAGTGCAAGTGAATTGTTTGAACAGATGGTTCGTATAGGTCCTCAAGATGTCATTATAGGTATTAGTTTTCCGAGATATTCAATGCGTACATTAAAAGCGATGGAATTTGCAAATAATAGAAATGCAAAAGTAATAACATTGACTGATAGCGTTCATTCTCCAATGAATTTGTATTCTTCCTGTAATTTAATTGCCAAAAGTGATATGGCATCAATTGTAGACTCATTAGTGGCGCCATTGAGTGTTATCAATGCTTTAGTTGTTGCGTTATGCATGAAAAAGCAAAAAGATGTCATCCATACATTAGAAACATTGGAAGAAATATGGGATGAATATCAGGTTTATGATAATGATGAAATTGATTATATCAATGATTCCGTTAAAATGCATTATGGAAATATAGGAGAATTAAATGAGTAAGATTTTAATTGTTGGAGGCGGTGCGGCTGGAATGTTTGCATCTGTTTTTGCAGGAAGAAATGGAAATGAAGTACATGTTTTTGAGAAAAATGAAAAGCTTGGGAAAAAACTTTTCATAACTGGAAAAGGACGTTGTAACTTAACAAATTCAAGTGATATGGAGAATGTTTTTGAAAGTGTACAAAGAAATAGAAAATTCCTATATAGTTCATTTTATGGGTTTACGAATAATGATACGATAGAATTTTTTGAAAAAGCAGGTATGCCAATCAAAATAGAGAGAGGAAATCGAGTATTTCCGCTTTCAGATCGTTCATCAGATGTTATTTCGACATTAAAAAAAGAAATGAAAAAGGCTGGTGTAGAAGTGCATCTGAATAAAAAAGTCGCAAATTTACTTATAGATGACAAGAAAGTTTCTGGTATTGTTTTGGAAGGTGGCGAAAAAATAGAAGCTGAACATGTAATAGTTGCGACAGGAGGATTTTCTTATCAGAGTACCGGCTCCACAGGGGATGGATATGAATTTGCCAGAACAGCCGGTCTAGCAATAAATGAAATATCACCTTCTTTGGTACCTTTAGTAACTCAAGAATCATATGTTACGCGTTTACAGGGTTTATCTTTAAAAAATGTTGAGGTTTCAATTTATGAAAATAAAAAAAGAATATTTCAAGATTTTGGAGAAATGTTATTTACACATTTTGGTGTCAGTGGTCCTTTAATTTTAAGTGCCAGCAGTATCATAAATGAAAATATTAAGAAGCATCCTTTATTATTGTCTATAGATTTGAAACCGGCCTTAACATTAGAGCAGTTAGATAAAAGAGTAATCAGAGAATTTAAAGAGAATAAAAATAAACAATTCAAAAACACAATTAACAGTTTATTTCCAGCTAAATTAATTCCTATCATGATCGAATTAAGTGAGATATCACCAGAGAAGCAGGTGAATGAAATATCAAAAGAAGAAAGGACTCGTTTTGTTCAATTAATAAAAAATCTGCAGATGACAATTACTGGATTTAGAGATTATAACGAAGCTATTATCACGAGAGGTGGAGTTCATATCAAAGAAGTTGATCCGTCTACTATGGAATCAAAAAAAATAAGAGGATTATATTTTATAGGAGAAGTATTAGATCTAGATGCTTTGACAGGAGGATTTAATCTGCAAATAGCTTGGTCAACAGCTTATGCGGCGGGGAATAGCATGAAGAAGCGGGAGGAAACGAATGGGATATAATATTGCAATTGATGGACCGGCAGGCGCTGGGAAAAGTACTATCGCGAAAAGAGTGGCAAAAGAATTAGGATTTATTTATGTAGATACAGGTGCTATGTATCGAGCAATTGCATTATATTTTCTAAGAAAAAAAATAGATTTAACGAATGAAAAAGTAGTAAGCATTGCATGTGAAAGTATAGATATTACAATAGGTTATCAAGGAAAAGAACAGCAAGTCTATTTAAATGGAGAAAATGTGAATTCCTTTATTAGAACAGAGGAAGTAGGGAAACTTGCATCAATTAGTGCAGGGAATCGAGAAGTCCGCATGAAACTAATGGAATTACAAAAAGCGTTAGCACAAAAAGAAAATGTAGTTATGGATGGAAGAGATATTGGAACTTATGTATTGCCAAAAGCACAATTAAAAATATTCCTTACTGCCAGTGCAAAGACAAGAGCGAAAAGAAGATTTTTGGAATTAGAAGAAAAAGGGACAGAATGTGATATTAACGAAATTGAGAATGATATTATTGAGAGAGATAAAAGAGATATGACAAGAGAAATTGCACCATTAAAACAAGCTGTAGATGCAATATTGATAGATTCATCAGAGATGACGATTGAACAAGTAGCTGAATCAATTATTAAATTATATTACGAATCTAAAAAGTAAGGAGTTAATATGCATATAAAATTAGCTAAAACGGCAGGTTTTTGTTTTGGTGTAAAAAGAGCTGTTGATAAAGTATATGAACAGATTGAAAAAGGAGTTAAACCAATTTATACTTTTGGTCCTATTATTCATAATGAAGAAGTTGTGAAAGATTTAATGGAAAAAGGTGTTAAAGTAATCGACAATATTAATGATTTAGAAAATCTTAAGCATGGTACAGTAATAATACGTTCCCATGGAGTATCCAAAGAGATTTATGATATAATAAATAGGAACCATATAAATTGTATTGATGCTACCTGTCCGTTTGTATTGAAAATTCATAAAATAGTAAAAGAAGAAAGCGAAAAAAACAAAAAAATAATTATAATTGGAAATGATAAACATCCCGAGGTTGAAGGTATTAAAGGGTGGAGTGATTTATCTAATACAACAGTGATCGAATCTGTTAAAGAGGCAGAGAAGTATAGCGTTGAAGCCCCAAATGGAGTGTGTATTGTATCTCAGACGACATTTAACTACAATAAATTTAAAGAATTAGTTGAAATTATTGAAAAAAAGGGTTATGATATAATTGCTTTGAATACAATCTGTAATGCTACAGAAGAAAGACAGGCAGAAGCAAAACAGATTGCAAGTGAAGTTGATGCTATGATTGTTATAGGAGGCAGGAATAGTTCCAACACACAGAAGTTATTTGAGATATGCAAGAAAGAATGTGAAAATACTTACTATATACAGACACTTGTTGATTTGGATTTGAATGATTTCCAATCCGTTGGTAACGTAGGTATTACAGCAGGGGCATCGACCCCAAATAAAATTATCGAGGAGGTTCAAAAAAATGTCAGAAATGAGTTTTGAACAAATGCTGGAAGAATCATTAAAAACAATACGGACAGGAGAGGTAGTCGAAGGTACCGTTATCGATGTGAAAGAGGATGAAATCATCTTAAATATTGGTTATAAATCCGATGGTATTATTACACGTAACGAGTATACAAATGAATCGAATGTTGACTTAAGAAATTTTGTATCAGCAGGCGATACTATGGAAGCCAAAGTTTTAAAAGTTAATGATGGCGAAGGACAAGTTTTGTTAACATATAAAAGACTGGCTGCAGAAAAAGGTAACAAGAGATTAGAAGAAGCATTTCAGAATCATGAAATACTTAAAGCTAAAGTTGCTCAGGTGTTAAATGGTGGATTGAGTGTTATTATTGATGAAGCCAGAATTTTTATTCCTGCAAGTTTGGTTTCAGATTCTTATGAAAAAAATTTAGAAAAATACGATGGACAAGAGATAGAATTCGTAATTAGTGAATTTAATCCAAAGAGAAGAAGAGTAATCGGTGACCGCAGACAGTTATTGGTCGCTAAGAAAGCTAAGATGCAAAAAGAGTTGTTTGCAAAAGTAAAAGCCGGCGATGTAATTGAAGGCACAATCAAGAATGTGACAGATTTCGGAGCATTTATTGATTTAGGTGGTGCTGATGGTTTACTTCATATTTCTGAAATGTCTTGGGGAAGAGTAGAAAATCCTAAGAAGGTTTTCAAAGTAGGTGAAAAAATCAAAGTATTGATTAAAGAAATTAATGAAGATAAAATAGCTCTCAGTTTAAAATTTGAAGATGAAAATCCATGGAAGAAAGCAAGCGAAAATTACGCTGTTGGAAATGTTGTAACAGGTAAAGTTGCAAGAATGACAGATTTCGGAGCATTTGTGGAATTAGCTCCTGGCGTTGATGCCTTACTTCATGTGTCACAGATTTCAAAAGATCATGTGGAAAAACCATCTGATATTTTAAAAGTTGGTCAAGAAATCACCGTAAAAGTTGTAGATTTAAATGAGGAAGAAAAGAAGATAAGTTTAAGTATGAAAGCATTAGAAATACAGGAAGAGACTACAATAGAAGAATAATCTATAGGACAGGAGCTTACTAGTATGTTTAATGATTATGAGAAATTTAAAGGCGACGTTTATAAGTTAACTAAAATTAATTTAGATGCTTACAAAGAGAAACAAATGAAACGTCGGATTAACACTTTGATTTCCAAGAACAAAATAGGTTCTTATGACGAATATATAGAAGTCATTAAAAAAGACAGTCAAATGTTTGAAGAACTTATTAATTTTTTGACGATCAATGTATCTGAATTTTTTAGAAATCCGGAACAGTGGGAGCTTTTAAATTCCGAGGTACTTCCGGAATTGATTCAAAAAAACGGTAAAAGATTAAAGATTTGGAGTGCAGCGTGCTCGACAGGTGATGAACCTTATACACTAGTCATGTTATTATCAAAACATATGCCGCTTGATCAAATTAAAATTATTGCTACTGATCTTGATAAACAAGTATTAGAGAAAGCTCGTCTCGGATTATATAACGAAAGAAGTATCCTAGATGTGCCACAAGAATTTAAAAATAAATATTTTACAAAGATCGGAAATTCATATCAGATATCTGAAGATATCAAAAGAAGAGTTGATTTTAAACAACATGATTTGTTGAAAGATCCATATCCGACAGATTGTAATCTTATCGTTTGTCGTAATGTATTAATTTATTTTACCGAAGAGACTAAGGAAGAAATTTACAAAAAATTTAATCAAGTTTTAGCAAAAGATGGGGTATTGTTTATTGGCAGCACCGAACAAATTATGAATTATAAAGATTTGAATTATATTAGACGGAAATCATTCTTCTTTCAAAAGGCTTAGCAAAGTGAGTTTTGGTGGAAATAGAAAAGGTGTCTCATTTTGAGACACCTTTATAGTATTAATGTTGAAAATGAGATAAAATATGAAGAATATATTTCTTGAGTAATGTGTAATCTGATAGTATTTCTTCAGTCAATTCAAAATACATGTTTTTATCAAAGTAGTCAATTTTAAAATATGGTGAGAATAAATCTTCGTATTGAGGTAGGAAGTGACCTGATTTACGACTATAGCAATTTGCAGCTTTAGCCTGAGTACGAAAATTTTTGTCTACATAAAAAGCAACGCTCTTATGAATGGAAGTATCTTCTTTCGGAAGATAATAATAGTCTTTGTAATTTTTATAAAAATATTTAAGTTCACCATGATAAATTTTTATTTTTATTTTAACAATATCCTGAAAAACAGTCAGGTAAAAGATATCATTACCAAATGAAATTCTTTTAGGGACTGGAATATTTAATTGCAATTCAAAAATTATTTCATTTTGTTTTAATTTATTGACAAGTTTTAAAGAATCAAACATACAATTTTGTATGTTGAACTTTCCATTGAATATGTATTGATAGGAAATCATTGGTATAATCGATAATAACCCTTTAATGTCATCATGATTGTGTAACAACAAAAGTTTAATTAGATTATTATCTTGCGTTTTTAAATATTGCAGATATATTGAAATAAGTTCGCTTCCGTTATATTTATCTTGCCGTTGAATAGAAAGGAATTCTTCAATAGTTTTTTGTTTTAAATTATTTAATCTAAAAAATCTCTTGTATGGCAAAATGACTCTGTAAAAATCAATATGCTGTACGGTATCTAAGGAATGTGGAATGTTCAATTTTTTACATCTTTCCTTTATATAAGGTAAATCGAAACCAATACCATTATAACTTATTAGTGTTTTGTATTTACTTATAAATTCCAGAAATGCCGAAATGACTTTAACTTCACTTTCATATGATTTTGCAAACCACTGTATTAAAGTCCATTGTTCACCATCGTAGTAAGCACAACCAATTAAATAGACAAAAGAAGAAGCAGGTGAAAATCCTGTAGTTTCAATATCAATAAATATTGATTCTTTATAAGAAAAATTCTTAGCGTATTTAAAATCTAACACAGGTGTTAGTTTTGTGATTTCTGTAATCATAGAACCTCCATTAATTATGATAGTTAAATTATATAACATTTATTGTAATGGAAACAATATTATTTTTTAAAATAAAAGAGATTAAATATCATTAATATCAAATGTTTTTGTATATTAAGAAAAGAAGGAAGGTAAAATACATGGGATTATTAACATTTAAAGGTGGAATTCATCCTTATGATGGCAAAGAGTTATCCAAAGATAAGCCAATTAAAGCTGTATACCCAAAAGGTGATGTAGTATATCCATTATCGCAGCATATAGGTGCTCCGGCTAGTCCGATTGTTTCCATAGGTGAAAAAGTTTTGATGGGACAGATGATTGCAAAAGCAGAAGGGTTTGTATCGGCTCCTGTTTATGCTTCTGTGTCAGGAACAGTAAAAGCAATTGAGTTTAGAAGAGTACCAACGGGTAACAAAGTTAATTCCATTATTATTGAAAATGATAGCGAGAATAAAGAAGTAGAATATCATCCTAAGGTGTTGAAAGAACTTAATAAAGAAGAAATAATAACTAGAATAAAAGAGGCTGGTATCGTTGGTATGGGCGGAGCCGGTTTTCCAACTCATGTTAAATTATCGCCAAAAGAACCGGAAAAAATAGAATATATCATTGCTAATTGCGCAGAATGTGAACCTTATTTGACATCTGATTATAGAAGAATGATGGAAGAGCCTGAGAAACTTATTAATGGTTTACGCGTAATATTGAAATTGTTTGATAATGCAAAAGGATATTTAGGAATTGAAGATAACAAACAGGATTGTATTGAAAAACTTCAAGAACTAGTTAAGAATGAACCGAGAATAGAGGTAAAAGTATTAAAGACGAAATATCCTCAAGGTTCAGAAAGACAATTAATATCTGCAATTACGAATAGACAGATCAATTCGTCAATGCTACCGGCAGATGCTGGTTGTATCGTAAATAATGTAGATACTATAGTCTCTGTTTATAGGGCAGTGATAGAGGGAAGACCGTTAATGCATAGAATTGTTACAGTTACTGGTGAAGCTATTAACGATCCAAGGAATTTTATGGTACCAGTTGGTATGAACTATCATGAACTCGTAGAAGAAGCTGGTGGATTCAAACAAGATCCGGTTAAAGTCATCAGTGGAGGTCCAATGATGGGTTTTGCATTATTTGATTTGGATGTTCCGGTTACCAAAACTTCTTCGGCATTATTGTGTTTAACAGAAGATGAAGTAGCCAAATATGAACCTACTGCCTGTATAAATTGTGGAAGATGTGTACATGTTTGCCCTTCTAGAATCATCCCTTCCAGATTAGCGGATTTGGCTGAAAATCAAAATGAAGAGACTTTTGATAAATTTAACGGCATGGAGTGTATTGAATGTGGAAGCTGTAGTTATATCTGCCCTGCAAAACGAAGGTTAGCACAATCAATTAAATCTATGAGAAGAACATTAATGGCAAAGAGAAAAAAATAGAAAGAGGTGTAATGAGTGAGTGGATTATTAAATGTAGCATCTTCTCCCCATATTCGTGCAAAAGATACTACAAGCAAAATTATGCTTTATGTAATAATTGGGTTGATGCCGGCAAGTATGTTCGGAATTTACAACTTTGGTTTCAATGCTCTTTTACTTATTATTCTAACAATAGGAGCTTGTGTAATAACAGAGTATGCATATAATTTACTATTACATAAAAAGAATACAATTGCAGATTTGAGTGCGGTGGTGACTGGGTTACTTTTGGCATTGAATCTCCCTCCTACAGCAACTTGGTGGATGGCAGTACTTGGAGGAATTTTTGCAATTGTAATTGTAAAAATGGCATTTGGAGGTCTTGGACAGAATTTTATGAATCCGGCTTTAGGGGCAAGATGTTTTCTGTTGATTTCTTTTACCGGACGCATGACTACTTTTACATATGATCAAGTGACTGGAGCAACACCTTTAGCAATTATCAAAGGTGGAAGTTTAGATGTTAACACTGCGGACATGTTTTGGGGAAGGATTCCGGGTACAATTGGAGAAACTTCTGTAGCAGCCATTTTAATTGGAGCAATCTTCCTGGTATTTATGGAAGTCATTGATTTAAAAATACCAGCAGCATATTTAGGTTCATTTTTAATTTTTATTATTTTATTTAGTGGATATGGTTTTGATAAAACTTATATCGTTGCACAATTGTGTGGTGGCGGTTTGATGTTGGGGGCATTTTTTATGGCAACTGATTATGTTACTTCACCAATTACGCCTAAAGGCAAAATTGTATATGGTATTCTTTTAGGAATATTTACAGGTATCTTCCGTCTGTTTGGAGGAAGTGCTGAAGGAGTGTCTTATGCTATAATTTTCAGTAATTTATTAGTACCTCTGATTGAAAAAGCGACCCTGCCAAAAGCATTTGGTAAAAGAGGAGGGTTAAGATGAATAAAATTATAAAGGAAGCATTACTATTAACGATTATTACTCTAACTGCTGGACTTTGTCTTGGCTTTGTATATGAGATAACAAAAGCGCCAATAGAGAAAGCACAGTTAAATTCCAAAAAAAAGGCATTTCAAACTGTATTTTCTGATGCAGATTCATTTAAAGAAATGGAAATAAACAAAGATCAAGCAGAAACTGTATTAAAAGAAGCTGGATTTGATCAAGATGTGATTGATGGGTATGTGCAAGCAGTAGATACAAAAGGAAAACAACTTGGTTATGTAATAACAGTAACTTCAAAAGAAGGCTATGCAGGAGAAATATCATTTGTATTAGGAATTTCTTTAGATGGTACTGTACAAGGAATATCTATATTGAGTATTAGTGAAACTGCAGGTTTGGGAATGAAAGCAAAAACACCGGAGTTTATAAATCAATTTAAAGATAAAAAAGTAGAATTATTTAAATATACTAAAAACGGGGCATCTGCAGAGGAAGAAATTGATGCTTTGAGTGGTGCTACCATTACAACCAATGCGATGACGAATGGTGTAAATGCTGGACTTGCATTTTTTAAAAGTATAGAGGGAGGCAGCGTGAATGAATAAGTGTTTAGAACGTCTTTTTAATGGACTTATAAAGGAAAATCCAACATTCGTTTTGATGCTTGGAATGTGTCCCACTTTGGCTGTTACCACATCAGCAACGAATGGTTTAGGTATGGGATTATCTACATCTGCAGTATTAATCATGTCTAATTTGATGATTTCTTTACTGCGTAATATAATTCCTGATAAAGTTAGAGTGCCCGCATTTATTGTCGTGGTGGCATCCTTTGTTACGATTGTAGAATTATTGGTAAAAGGATTTGTTCCAAGTCTTTATGATGCATTAGGAATTTATATTCCTTTGATTGTAGTTAATTGTATAATTCTGGGAAGAGCAGAAAGTTATGCGTCTAAAAACCCGATATTGCCTTCCATATTTGACGGAATCGGTATGGGATTAGGATTTACAATAGGTTTAACAGCAATTGGAGCAGTAAGAGAGCTGATTGGAGCCGGACAAATCTTTGAACATCAGATTATGCCAGCTTCTTATGAGCCGGTTACCATTTTTATTCTTGCACCAGGAGCATTCTTTGTTTTAGCAGGTCTGGTAGCAATTCAGAATAAAGTGAAATTAAATATTGCAAAGAATAATAGAACCATTGTTAAAAATACTGGATGTTCTTCTGATGGTTGTGCATCTTGCGGTAATGGTTCATGTAGCGGAAATGTTTTTTCAACTGATAAAAAAGAAAAAGAATAGGAGGGTAAGTACATATGAAAGAATTAATCATAATAGCAATTGGTTCTGCACTAGTTAATAATGTTGTACTTAGCCAATTCTTAGGATTATGTCCGTTTATAGGAGTTTCAAAAAAAGTAGAAACTGCATCTGGAATGGGAATTGCTGTAATTTTTGTAATGACGATTTCATCTGCTGTAACAAGTTTGATTTATGATTTTATTTTAGTGCCTGCAGGGTTTGAGTATTTGCAGACAATTGTATTTATATTAATTATTGCCGCATTAGTACAATTTGTAGAAATGTTTTTGAAGAAAGCAATGCCGCCTTTATATAATGCATTGGGCGTATATTTGCCTTTAATTACAACAAACTGTGCCGTTCTTGGTGTTGCAATAAAAAGTGTACAAAAAGAATATGCATTTATTCCAAGTGTTGTAAATGGTTTTGCAACAGCAGTAGGATTTACAATTGCTATTATCATAATGGCAGGAATTCGTGAAAAAATGGAATATAACGATATAACTCCTGCTCTTCGTGGAACCCCAATCGTTCTTATTACGGCGGGCTTAATGGCAATTGCCTTCTTTGGATTCGCAGGAATAATATAGGAGGTATTAAAAAGATGAGTTTAACAGGAGTTATTATTGCAGCTGTTATTGTTGGTGGAACTGGTTTGCTAATTGGAATATTTCTAGGAATTGCCGGTGAAAAATTTAAAGTTGAAGTAGATGAAAGAGAAGAGGCCATTCTTGATGTATTACCTGGTAATAATTGTGGTGGTTGCGGTTATGCAGGTTGTTCAGGGTTAGCAGCAGCCATTGTAAAAGGAGAAGCAGAAATCAGTGCATGTCCGGTTGGTGGTGATTCAGTAGCAGCTCAAATTGGAAGTATTATGGGGATGGAAGTTAAAAATGCACAAAGAAAAGTGGCCTTTGTTAAATGTGCAGGGACTTGTGAAAAGACAAAGCAAAATTACAATTATTATGGGGTAGAAGATTGCTCTATGATGGGTTTTGTACCGGATGGAGGTCCCAAGGCATGTAGTTATGGATGTTTAGGTTTCGGTACTTGCGTTAAAGTATGTCCGTTTGATGCGATTCATATTGTAGATGGTGTTGCTGTAGTAGATAAAGAAGCGTGTAAAGCTTGTGGTAAATGTATTACAGTTTGTCCAAATCACCTAATCGAATTAATACCGTATGATTCTAAATATTTCGTTCAATGTTCATCCAAAGAAAAAGGGAAAAACGTAATGAGTGTATGTTCTGTAGGATGTATCGGTTGTAAACTTTGCGAAAAAGCATGTGAATTTGATGCAGTTAAAGTAGAGAATAATATTGCTTATATCAATACAGAAAAATGTACAAATTGTGGAAAATGTGCTGATGCATGTCCGAAAAAAATAATAACAAAATAAAAGTGAAGGGGGCTGGTTCATATGAACCAACCCCTTATTTTATGAGTATTACATCTTTTCCTATTCCACTTGTATAATGTAGCGAATAATCATCAGTGATAAAAATTGCTTCTGTATCTTCAATAGACTCAATTAGTTCCATTCCTTTTTCTAGTCCAAGTGAAAAACAAATCGTACTCAATGCATCTCCATCAACGGAATTTTCAGAAATAATGCTTACTTCATATAAATTATTTTCAAAAGGATATCCAGTATGCGGATTTAAAATATGATGATAAATTTTATTGTTCATTTTAAAATAGCGTTCATATATACCAGAAGAAACAACTGACTTATCAGAAATTTTAATGGATGCAATGGTTTGATTTTGTTTGGCAAATGGTTTTTGAATACCAATTGTAAAATCGGATCCATTAGGTTTTTTCCCAATTGTCAAAATATTTCCGCCTAAACTAATAATACCTTGTTTAACACCTTTTGAAGTTAAATAATCTTTTAATTTATCAGCAATATAACCTTTTGCTATACCACCCAAATCTATTTTTATATTTGAATCTTTTAAAATGACAGTATTATCATCTACTTCGAGATTTTTATAATTAATTGAAGATAATGCTTTTTTTAGCAAAGTATCATCAGGTAATACGGGGGTTTCTGTTTTAAAATTCCATAGTTCCGACACACTTCCTATTGTAATATCAAATAATCCATTTGATATATCACCATACTTCAGCCCCATACGTATGGCTTCTGCAGTTTCATTTGAAACCGTAAAAGAGTTTTTTGAACCTGCGTTGATCTTTGCGATTTCGCTTGATGGCAGCGTTCGGCTAAAAAGATTTTCATAGAATTCACAAAGATTAAAACATTCATCTAGTAGTTTTTCATCTTTTGTATCATAAAGAGTAATTGTTATAAACGTATCAAATGCTAGTCCGCTTTTTGAGATAGGATTTGATTTATTTGCCGAGCAGCCACATAACAATGTACAGATTATGAAGAGTATTATAGTCTTTTTTCTATTCATATAAGTCACCTCATTATTTGATTTAATTTCTAAGACAAATTGAAAAGTATGTAATATAAACGTATTTTACAGAACCAAAGGTAGATTGTCAATCTGGATATGACCGCTCATTTCCTATAAAAAATATTAGACTAATAATACGAAATGGTGTAATATAAAAAGTAAGCGTTTGTGGAGGAGAAAAGATGGAAACAAAAGAATGTAACAAATGGAAACAATTAAAAGACAAAAAAAGAATTGTTGTTAAGATTGGTTCTTCTTCTTTAAATCATAAAATAACAGGGGATTTAAATTTTACAAAATTAGAAAAACTAGTACGAGAATTATGTGATTTAAGAAATCAGGGAAAAGATGTCGTATTAGTAAGTTCGGGAGCAATTGCAGTAGGAAGAAAAGCAATAGGATTAAAAGAAAAACCAGATCAGGTTTCAATAAAGCAGGCTTGCGCAGCTATTGGCCAGGCGAAATTAATGATGACATATCAGAAAATTTTTGCAGAGTATACTCAAGTTGTAGGACAAGTTTTAATGACTAAAAATACTATGCTTGATAATGTAGCACGTAAGAATGCTCAAAATACGTTTGAACAATTATTGCGAGTCGGAGCAATTCCAATCGTAAATGAAAATGATACGGTCTCTACTTATGAAATGAGATTTGGAGATAACGATCAATTATCAGCAATTGTTGCATCATTAATCGGAGCAGATTTATTAATTTTACTCTCAGATATTGATGGATTATATACGGATGATCCTCGAGAAAATAAAAATGCAAAATTTGTTGATGTTATAGATAAAATTGATGATAAACTGCTGCAAATGGGAAAAGATACTACAGGAAGTGATATTGGTTCAGGCGGAATGGCCGCGAAACTTACCGCTGCTAAAATCGCAACACTTTCCGGTGCAGATATGGTGATTGCGAATGGCAAAGATGTAAGAGTAATTCACAGATTAATAGAAGGCAAGAAAAATGGTTCTTTATTTCTCGCAAATAAAGATGAAGATTTTTATATAGCAGATTATATTGAAGACAATATGTATTAAAAAAGAAATTGAAAGGGGAAAATATGGATCAAAATAAAATCACCAGAATTAATGAATTATATCGTAAGTCCAAGGCTGAAGGCCTTACAGCAAAAGAAAGGAAAGAACAGGCAGATTTACGTAGAGAATATATAGAATTAGTACGTAGCAATTTAAGAGGTCAGTTGAATAACATAGATATACAAAATCCTGATGGATCAGTAGATAATTTAGGTGAGAAATATGGTAGAAAAGCAGGAAATTAGAAAAAGGATAATAGAACAAAAAAAGAAAATGTCATTCGAAGAAATCCAAAATAAGAGCGATCAGATTATGAAAAAATTAATTTGTATTCAAGAATATAAGGATGCAAATTGTATATATTCCTATATTAATTTTAATCAGGAAGTAGTAACTACTAAAATTTTGATACACGCATTTGAAAATGGCAAACGTATTGCAGTTCCCAAAACAGACAATAAGAAAATGAGTTTTTTTTATATTAATGATTTTAGGGAATTAAGTCCTGGTTATATGGGGATTTTAGAACCGATAACAAATAATATTGCAATGGAAAACGATGCATTAATGTTAATGCCTGGTTTGGCTTTTGACTTGAAAAAAAATAGAATCGGTTATGGTAAAGGTTATTATGATAGATATATAAATACACATAAAACAGGAATAAAAATTGCGCTTGCTTATGACTTTCAAGTAGTAGAAAAGATAAAATCAGGTAGATTTGATAATAAATCAGACATGTTACTTACGGAGAAAAGATTAATTGTTTAATCGATAATGACTTTTAATTTTCTTTTAATGAATTGAAAGGAGAGGAATTATGAAGCTTTATGAAATAGGAGAAAAAGCAAAACAGGTAGAATCACAGTTAAGAGTTGCAGATACAGATAGGAAAAATACTGTATTAAATTTAGCTGCTAATAAGTTAATTGAGAACCAGAAATACATACTTTCAGAAAATGAAAAAGACATAGAAAATGCAAAAAGAAATAATATGGCACAAGGATTGGTAGATCGTCTTTTATTAACAGAACAACGTATTGCCCAAATGGCAGAAGGTTTGAAGCAATTGGTTATTCTTGAAGATCCAATTGGTGATGTGGAGTCTATGAAAACCAGACCCAATGGACTCTTGATAGGACAAAAGAGGGTACCATTAGGTGTCATTGGAATTATTTATGAATCAAGGCCAAATGTGACTGCTGATGCTTTCGGTCTTTGCTTTAAAACTGGAAATGTTGTGATATTAAAAGGTGGAAGTGATGCAATTTATTCTAATAAAGCAATTGTTAAAATACTTAGAGATGCAATTTCTGAATGCGGATTGTCAGCTGACGCGCTACAGCTCATAGAGGATACAAGTAGAGAAACAGCAACCGCATTTATGAAACTAAATCAATATGTAGATGTCTTAATTCCAAGAGGTGGCTCAGGTTTAATCAGAGCAGTAGTTGAAAACAGTACGATACCTGTCATTGAAACAGGAACAGGAAATTGTCATATTTACGTAGATGAATCTGCTGATTTAAATATGGCTTTAGAAATCATTTTTAATGCGAAAACACAGAGAATCGGAGTATGTAACGCATGTGAATCTGTAGTATTACATCAAAATGTTATAAAAGAATTCATGCCAATGCTTTCAAAAAAATTATATCAAAAGAACGTTGAAATAAGAGGGGATGAATTAGCAAAAGAAGCGGATAATTCAATTTCTCAAGCAAAAGAAGAAGATTGGGGAACGGAATATTTAGATTATATTATTTCAGTAAAGACTGTGGCTGACATAGAAGAAGCGATCAAACATATCAATCATTATAATACAAAGCATTCTGAAGCAATTATTACTGAAAACTATCATAATGCACAGAAGTTCCTGAATGAGATCGATGCAGCTGCTGTATATGTAAACGCTTCTACAAGATTTACCGATGGATTTGAATTTGGTTTTGGAGCTGAAATTGGTATTAGTACACAAAAATTACATGCAAGAGGCCCAATGGGTCTATTGGCTTTGACTACTACAAAATATATTATTTATGGGAATGGTCAAATCCGAGAATAGAAATGAAAGAACGAAAGGATTAAAATAATGTTCGATGCGGAATTAGAAAATATTGACATTTTAAGTGAAGCACCTGCTACAGAGCCTGAAAGACAATATTATTTTATTGCAAAAGCAAAAAAATTAATTACGGAAAAAGAAAAAGAATTGGGACGTTCGTTGACTTTTTGTGTCAATACCTTTGGGTGTCAAATGAATGCAAGAGATTCTGAAAAATTAGTGGGTATATTAAATCAGATTGGATATCATGAAGTAGAGACAGAAGAAGCTGATTTTGTATTATATAACACTTGTACCGTTAGAGAAAATGCAAATCAACGAGTATATGGAAGGCTTGGTTTTCTAAATAATTTAAAAAGGAAAAATTCTAATATGCTAATTGGTCTTTGCGGATGTATGATGCAAGAACCTAAAGTAATAGAAAAATTAAAGAAAAGTTATCGATTCGTAGATTTGATTTTTGGAACTCATAATATCTATAAATTTGCAGAATTAATAGTTACTCGTCTCGAATCGAATCGAATGGTGCTCGATATTTGGGAAGATACCGATAAAATAGTAGAAGATTTACCTAGTCAGAGAAAATACTCGTTTAAATCTGGTGTAAATATTATGTTCGGTTGCAATAATTTCTGTAGTTATTGCATTGTTCCTTATGTCAGAGGAAGAGAACGAAGCCGTTCGCCTAAAGATATAATTGCAGAAATCAAAAAATTAGTTGCTGATGGTGTGATTGAAGTAATGCTATTAGGGCAAAATGTAAATTCTTATGGTAAAAATTTAGAAAATCCAATAAGTTTTGCCGGATTATTAGAACAAATTGAAAATATTGATGGTCTAGAACGGATACGATTTATGACTTCACATCCAAAAGATTTGTCTGATGAATTAATAGATGTGATGGGTAAATCACAAAAAATTTGTGCACACCTGCATTTACCACTCCAATCAGGAAGTACAAACATCTTGAAGAAAATGAATCGAAAATATACCAAAGAGCAGTATTTGGTTTTAGTTGATAAAATTCGTAAAGCAGTTCCGAATATTGCACTAACTACAGATATCATTGTAGGATTTCCTGGAGAAACAGAAGAAGATTTTGAGGAAACTCTTGATGTTGTTAGAAGAGTAAAGTATGATAGTGCTTTTACATTTATTTATTCTAAAAGAACAGGAACACCTGCTGCTGTCATGGAAGAACAAGTATCTCCTGAAATAATCAAAGAAAGATTTGACCGATTATTAAAAGAGATACAGGATTATGCCGGTAAGAAGGCGATGGAGCTAGAAGGGACAGTTCAGGAAGTTTTAGTGGAGGAATTGGATCAGCAAAAAGAACACTGGATTTCAGGAAGATTAAGTAATAATTCAGTGGTTCATTTGGAAGGAGATGCTTCCATGTTAGGAAAAATAATAAAAGTGGAGCTTTCTGAATGTAAAGGATTTTATTATATTGGAAAAAAGATAGACAAAGCTATATAGTCAAGGAGTAAACAGAAAAATTATTATGAAAAAAAATGACTGGATACTAATTATTACAATATTATTGATTGCTGCTATTTTCTGGCTTATTCATACAAAATTTTTACAAGATGAAGGAAGCTATGTAACGATATCTGTTGACGGAAAAGTGATTCATCAATACTCTTTAGAAGATGATATCGATGTTGAAATAAAGGGTGTAAACGAAGGAATCAATCGTTTGGTCATAAAAAATGGTAAAGCCAAAATGATAGATGCAAATTGTCCTGATAAATTATGTGTACATCAAAAAGCAATTTCAAAAGATAAAGAGACTATCGTATGTCTTCCAAATAAAGTAGTAATCGAAGTTCATGCCAAAGAGGAACAAGAGTATGACGCAGTTGTTAAATAGGAGGAATAATTTGATAAATAAAATACCATATCTGGGAGTCTTTACTGCTGGTGCAATCATATTGAGCTATATTGAAACTATAATTCCCTTCTATTTTGGTATACCAGGTGTAAAGCTGGGCTTGACTAATATTATGATTTTAATCATTTTATATCTTACCGGAACAAAAGATGCCTTTCTTGTTTCTATCGTACGGATTATTTTAACTGGTTTTTTATTCACTAATTTTTATAGTCTGCTCTATAGTTTAGCTGGAGGTATCGTTAGTCTGATCGTAATGAGTTTGCTTAAAAGAACAAATAGATTCAGTATAATTGGAGTAAGTGTTGCGGGTGGTATTTTTCATAATGCAGCACAAATTTTAATAGCAATATTTGTAGTAGAGACAGCTAGCATTGCATATTACCTGCCTATTTTAATAATTTCTGGTGTAGTGACCGGAATGTTGATTGGAATTCTTGGTAAAATATTAGTTCCAAGAGTCAGAGCAGTTATCGTTAGATAGTTATTAATTTTTATATTAAAGGAGCGTAATCTTATGATTTCCTACATAAAAGGAGAAATAATTGATATCCAGGATGATTTACTTATTATGGAAACAAATCAGATTGGATATAATATTAAAATATCTACTCAAACAGCATCAATGTTGCCGGCAATTGGAGAGGATACGAAAATTTATACCTATTTACATGTAAGAGAAGATGCCGTACAATTATTTGGTTTTTCAACCAAAGATGATCTAAACATCTTTAAACTTTTGATAGGGGTCAATGGAATCGGTCCTAAAGGAGCATTAGGTATTCTGTCTGCTTTGTCTGCTGATGATTTACGTTTTGCAGTATTAGGAGATGATGTGAAGACTATTTCAAAGGCACCAGGGATAGGAACAAAAACAGCCCAGAGGTTAATTATAGAATTAAAAGATAAATTAAACTTGGAAGATGCTTTCGAGCAAAAATTAGAGAATAAAGAACTTCAAAATACAGAGTTAGTTAATGGACAAGATGCCAAATCAGAAGCAGTACAGGCTTTAATAGCCTTGGGATATACAAGCGCAGAAGCTATAAAAGCTGTTAAACAAGTGAAAAATATAAAAGATATGGATGCAGAAGCAATTTTGAAAGAATCATTAAAACAAATATCTTTTATGTAGATTTAGAATCAGGTACAAGCAAATGGAGGTATTATGAAAAAGCGCATTATTACAACGGAAGCTTTAGAAGAGGATATAAAAATCGAAAAAAGTCTTCGACCTCAATCTTTAGAGGAATATATAGGGCAGAAAAAAGCGAAAGATAATTTAAAAGTTTATATCGAAGCTGCAAAACAAAGGAATGAAGCGTTAGATCACGTATTATTTTATGGTCCTCCCGGTTTGGGCAAAACTACTTTAGCAGGTATTATAGCGATTGAAATGAATGTAAATATTAAAGTAACTTCAGGACCGGCAATTGCAAAACCAGGTGAAATGGCAGCAATCTTAAATAATCTTCAAGAAGGTGATTTATTATTTGTAGATGAGATTCATCGTCTAAATAGGCAGGTAGAAGAAGTTTTGTATCCTGCTATGGAAGATTATGCAATCGATATTATGATTGGAAAAGGTTCTTCCGCAAGATCCATACGTTTGGATTTACCCCAATTTACGCTAGTAGGTGCAACCACAAGAGCCGGATTATTAACTGCACCGTTACGAGACCGTTTTGGTGTAATACATAGATTAGAGTTTTATGAATTGGACGAGCTTGAAACAATTATTATAAGATCAGCTGAGGTATTAGGAGTAGAGATCGATTCAGACGGAGCCTTGGAAATTGCCAGACGTTCAAGAGGAACCCCAAGATTAGCGAATCGTTTATTAAAAAGAGTAAGAGATTTTGCACAGGTGAAATATGATGGTGTGATTAGTGAGAAAGTAGCTCGATTGGCTCTTGACTTATTGGATGTTGATAAAATGGGATTAGATTACATAGACAGAACTATTTTATTGACAATGATTGAAAAATTTAATGGAGGGCCAATTGGACTTGATAGTTTAGCAGCTGCAATAGGAGAGGATGCTGGTACAATCGAAGACGTTTATGAACCCTTTTTAATAAAGAATGGATTTATTCATCGTACGCCGCGTGGTAGAGTTGTAACAGAAGGTACTTATCGACATTTTGGATTAACATTTAAAGAATCCTGAAAAAATAGTTGTTTTTATTTGAAATTCAGGTATAATGTACTATATATTGTATTAAAAAGTAGAAAAGGTACAAAAAGTTGAAAGAAATTAACATAGAAAGAAGGTTGTTAATCTATGTCAAAGAAAACAAATACTGAAGTTTTGATTGGCGGTAAGGTATATACATTGAGCGGGTATGAAAGTGAAGATTATTTACAAAGAGTCGCAACTTATATTAATAATAAAATATCAGAATTAAAAACAATGGATGGTTATAACCGATTACCGTTTGATATGAAAGCAACCTTATTGCAGCTAAACATTGCAGATGATTATTTTAAGGCAAAGAGTCAAGTAGGAAAATTGGAGACGGATATTGAATCCAGAGACCGTGAAGGGTATGATTTAAAACATGAGCTTATTTCAGCTCAAATTAGAGCAGAAGAATTAGAAAAAACCATAAAAGAACTCCAAGCGGAAAATAAAGAGTTACAATTGAACAAAGCAAGGCTCGAAACTTCTTTAGAAGATGTTTTATTTGAAAGAAAAGAGAAATAGCATCAAAAAATAGATTACACGCTTAGCGAGTAATCTATTTTCGTGTAAGAAGTAATTGTGATTTAAAATATCAATTTTGAAACGAGGAAGATTATGGAAGAGAAAAGAGTGGAATTGTTAGCACCCGCAGGTTCGTTTGATGCTTTGACTGCTGTGATTTGTGCAGGAGCAGATGCTGTTTATATAGGTGGAAGCAAATTTGGTGCCAGAGCATATGCAGAGAACTTCAGTGAAGAAGAGGTCATAAAGGCAATTGATTATGTTCATTTACATGGTAAAAAATTGTATTTAACAGTAAATACCCTATTAAAAAATAAAGAAATGCAGGAGTTATATTCCTATTTAAAACCTTACTACACAGAAGGTCTTGATGGAATTATAATTCAAGATATAGGAGTGCTACATTATGTAAAGAATCAGTTTCCTGGGTTACCAATTCATGCTAGCACCCAAATGACAATAACAGGTGTAGAAGGTGTACGTTTTTTAGAATCAATAGGGGTGGACCGTATTGTAATGGCACGTGAGATGAGTTTAGAAGAGATAAAGAAGATTCATATTGAGACAAATGTAGAAATAGAGAGTTTTATACATGGAGCATTATGTTATTGCTATTCAGGGCAATGTTTATTTAGTAGTATGGTAGGAGGCAGAAGTGGAAATCGTGGAAGATGTGCGCAACCATGCAGGCTTCCATTTGATGCAAAAAACGAAAAAGGAATTTATCCATTAAGCTTAAAAGATTTATGCACGATTGAAATGATACCGGAAATGATACAGGCAGGAATTTATTCTTTTAAAATAGAAGGAAGAATGAAACAGCCAGAGTATGCAGCAGGTGTAACAAGTATTTATCGTAAATATATAGATTCTTATTTAAATAATCCAAATAAGAGTTTTCAAGTTGAACAAAAGGATTACCAAGAACTACTGGACATTGGAAACCGAGGAGGATTTACAAAAGGATATTATATTCAAAAAAACGGGCCAAAGATGATTACAATAAATAATCCAAGCTATCAAAGTGAAGGCAAGGAATTATTAAAAAAAATCAGAGAAAAGTATATACAGAAAGAATTAAAAGTAAAAATTAAGGGTTTTTTAAGATTATCAGAAAATAATCCTATGATATTTGATTTAAAATGTAATAGGGTTGAAGTGTGTATAAAAGGAGAGAAAGTTGAATCTGCAAAAAAGCAGCCCATGCTTGAAGAAAATATACGAAAGCAGATATTAAAGACAGGAAATACACCTTTTGAATTTGAAGAGTTAGAAATAAAGATGGATAATTCTATCTTCATTCCTATACAAAAACTTAATGAATTAAGACGTAACGCTCTTTCTAAAATACAAAATGAATTATTAAAGAATCATAAAAGAAACTTATCAGAAGAACACATTTGTAAGAAGGCTTTAAATAAAGATCTTATCTCATTGAAAAAAAATAGTACCAATACAATAAATGTTTATATAGAAAAAAAAGAATATTTATCTATTATTTTGAAGAAAAAAGAAATTGCTGGAATATATTTAGATATTAATATTTTGGGACCAGATATTAGTTTGAATGATTTAAATGATTATGTAAAAGCATGTCATGACCATGACAAGAAATGTTATTTGGCATTACCCTATATTTTTAGAGAATACCATAGAAAGAAATTTTACGAAATTAAAGAGAAATTATTAAATTGTGAATTAGATGGATTTTTAGTAAGGAATATAGATGAAATAGGTTTTATAAAGAATGCGAAATGCCATAAAACAATAATATTAGATTATAATATGTACACATATAATCAATCAGCATTAGAATTTTGGATGGAGCAATCTATTATAAAAAATACAATCCCACTAGAATTAAATGAAAAGGAATTAAAATGGCGATCAAATGAAAATAGTGAATGTATTATATATGGTTATCTGCCATTAATGATTTCTGCTCAATGCGTTTCCAACACCTTATATGGTTGCAAAAAATCACAAAAAGAAGAACAGCAATTAACTATTGTAGATCGATTTCAAAATAAATTTTTTATAAAAAATCAGTGTACTTTCTGTTATAATATAATATATAACTGCAAACCTCTGGTACTGTGGAATGAAAAAGAAGTTCAGGGACTTTCCATAGGCAGTGTACGTTTACATTTTACAATTGAGACAGAGAAAAAAGTGGAGCAGATATTAAATGATTATATACAACAGTATTATTTTAAAAAACAAATCAAACAAGAATTTTGTAAAGATTATACAAAAGGACATTTTAAAAGAGGCGTAGATTAAGGTGGTGGATTAAATGGTAAATATAATTGTAGAGGCGTCAAAATATCTTATAATCATCTTCTTCGCTGTTTATGCATATCTTTGCTTTAGTGTATTTAGTAATAGAAAAACGGATGAAGACAAAGCAGCTATTTTTTCAGGGCAGAACCGTCTAATGTTTTTTATTCATTTTATTGCGAATGTAGATATATTAATTAAATCTGAAAATAAAGAAATTATTATTTTTTATGCATATCAGGTTATATTACTGGCATCGATCTTAATATTATATCGATTTTTATATCCAAAGGCATCGAGATTAGTAGTAAATAATATGTGTATGCTGTTAGTCATTAGTTTTATTATGTTGTCCCGTTTATCATTGGATAAAGCTCAAAAGCAATTTTTTATTGCAGTAATTTCGATGATTATAACATTGTTTATTCCATTTTTTATTCATAAGATAAAATATCTTAAAAAATTGACTTGGATATATGGTATTGGAGGGATATTTTTATTAGCAGCGATTGCTGTTGCAGGAAGAGTAAGTTATGGAGCTAAGCTGTCTTTTTCAATCGGAGGTATTTCAATTCAACCATCCGAGTTCGTAAAGATTATGTTCGTGTTTTTTGTTTCCTCCATGCTATGCCAGTCTACAGAGTTGAGACATCTTATAAAGACTACAATAATGGCAGCATTACATGTATTGTTTTTAGTTATATCAAAAGATTTAGGTGGTGCACTTATATTCTTTATCGTATATTTGGTAATGCTTTATGTTGCAACTAAAAGACCGCTATATGCTTTAGGTGGTTTAGTGAGCGGAAGTTTTGCCGCTGTTATTGCATATTTTCTGTTCCGGCATGTCCGAGTACGTGTATTAGCCTGGAAAGATCCTTGGGCTGTAATGAAAGGAGAAGGCTATCAGATTACACAATCTTTGTTTGCGATCGGAACCGGTGGCTGGTTTGGGCTGGGCTTATATCAGGGATTGCCTAAAAAAATTCCTGTAGTGGAACAAGACTTTATTTTTTCTGCTATCTCAGAAGAACTTGGTGGGATTTTTGCTTTATGTCTTATACTTGTTTGCATTAGTTGTTTCATTATGTTTTTAAATATTGCACTACAAATGAAAGAACAATTTTATAAACTGATTGCGTTGGGATTAGGAACTGTTTATGGGTTTCAAGTTTTTTTAACAATCGGTGGAGTTACCAAATTCATACCGTCAACAGGGGTAACATTACCATTGGTGAGTTATGGAGGAAGTTCCTTGTTTAGTACACTAATAATATTTGCGATAATACAAGGACTTTATATTTTAAGACAAGATGAAGGTGAAAATAATGATAGGTCGAAAAAAGAAAAACGAAAAGTTAAACGGACAAAACGAAAAGATGAAAAAGTCCGAAAGGAATAAGGAACTTGCTGTAATTACTTATATTTTTTTGGGCATATTTATGTTACTAATGGGATATTTTGTCTATTTTAATGTTTTTGTTAGTGAAGAAGTCATCAATAGTCCTTATAATGCACGACAAGATGTCTTTGAAGACAGAATTGTTCGAGGAGATATTCTGACAAATGACGGAACTGTGGTTGCTAAGACCGAAGTATCAAGTGATGGAAATCAAACCAGAGTATATCCTTACGGAAATGTTTTTGCGCATGTAATTGGTTATGCTTCAAAAGGAAAATCAGGAATTGAATCATTAGGCAATTTCAGTTTACTTCGTTCCCATGCTTTTTTTCTAGAAAAGATGTATAATGAATTTAAAAAAGAAAAAAATAAGGGAGACAGTGTTGTTTCAACGTTATTATTGGATGTTCAACAAACTGCTTATGATGCACTGGGTGACTTAAATGGAGCAGTCATTGCGATAGAGCCTTCTACAGGAAAAATATTAGCAATGGTTTCAAAACCGGATTTCAATCCAAATGAAATAGATAATATTTGGGATTCATTAGTTTCAAGTGAAGATAGTACGAGCACTGTTTTATTGAATCGTGCAACACAAGGATTATATCCTCCGGGTTCTACCTTTAAAATTTTAACTACTTTAGAATTTTTAAGAGAAAATAAGAATGCATCTGATTATACATTTGATTGCCAGGGGAGTTTAACAAAAGATGGAGTTACCATCAATTGTTACAAAGGGAGTGTTCATGGGAGTGTAGATTTAATTACATCTTTTGCAAAATCTTGTAATACATCTTATGCTAATATTGGATTAACTCTAAATAATACAAAGTTTAAAGGGTTATGTGAATCTTTGTTATTTAATCAGAAGCTGCCATTTGAATTGCCATATAAAAAAAGTAGTTTTGTCTTATCGAAAAAAAGTGATACATCTGAAATAATGCAGACAGCAATAGGTCAGGGGAAAACACAGGTCACTCCATTACATATGGCTATGATAACAAGTGCAATCGCAAATGATGGCGAACTTATGGTACCATATTTAATTGATTCTACGCAAAATTACAGTGGTGTTTCTGTAAAGAAAAACAAACCGGTTTCATATGGAAAATTACTAACAGAAAAAGAAGCTGGTATCATACAAGAATATATGGAAAATGTTGTTACGAATGGAACCGCAAAAACATTAGCCGGACAATCTTATCAAGCAGCTGGAAAGACGGGATCAGCAGAATTTAGTAATGTTAAGGGGGAAAGTCATTCTTGGTTTGTAGGATATGCAAACAAAGGTGAAAAAGAAATAGCCTTAGCAGTAATTGCAGAAGGTGCAGGTGCAGGAAGCGAATATGCAGTTCCTATAGCGAAAAAGATTTTTGATTCTTATTTTAATTAGAGAATAATATGGTTAGAGGCTCTATATTGATTTTAACTTGCATGATTATGGAAAAAGAGGTATACTTTTGATAGGTAATCAGCACACGTCAGGAGGTATTGCAATGATTGAAGCAACGAGTTGTGGCGGTGTGGTAATATTTCGCGGAAAAATATTAGTTTTATATAAGAATTATAAAAACAAATATGAAGGCTGGGTTTTACCAAAAGGAACTGTAGAGCCGGGAGAAGATTATAAGAATACGGCAGCAAGAGAAGTATTAGAGGAAGCTGGTGTTAATGCATCTATTATAAAATATATCGGAAAAAGCTCTTATACATTTAGTATTCCAGAAGATACAGTTGAAAAAGATGTTCACTGGTATTTAATGATGGCTGATAGTTATTACAGTAAACCGCAACGTGAAGAATATTTTGTTGATTCAGGTTATTATAAATTCCATGAAGCTCAACATTTACTAAAATTTTCTAATGAAAAACAAATTTTAGAAAAGGCCTATAATGAGTATTTAGATTTAAAAAAAGCAAATTTATGGGGGAATCGCAAATATTTTTAGTTGAGAACGAGACGTATCGCAAGAAATCAATTAATTGCGGTACGTTTTTTGCTATTATAGGAAGAAAATCATAGCAATCCCTATTCTAGATAAAAAATTTATAAATTATTTAAATCTTGATGATTTATTTTCCTTGTTTTGGTAAAATATATAAATAAAGAGGAATGAATTAACTAATACAAGCAATGCAAATGCTTTAGAAAGAAGAATTAAAAGGATAAGATAAAAATGATGAAATGGTATCGAAAATTATATATTGGTGAAAAAGCAAAAAAAGACCGTTTCAAGTTCATATGGCAAGTAAAACATAGACATATTGTTTGGAATGGATATGTGATTACTTTAGCGTCTAATGAGCAAAATTTGTTAGATATCATACAAGTGACGGAGCTTTTACAACCTTATTATAAGAATAGAGAGTTATTTATTGTCGGAATAGCAAAAGGATATGATGAAGCATTAATTGTTGCAAAAGATATTATAGATGAAGTATATCAAAAAACAGGCGAATTTAATATCCGACAATTTATTTTAAATTGTCAGAAAGGAAATATGTCAAGTTCATAGCAGGTTAAAGAATATGCTACATATATTATGGGTTATACTAAAAATAATAGGAATAGTTCTTTTGGTAATACTCGGAGTAATCTTGGTACTATTACTACTTATTTTGTTTTTACCAATTAAATATAAACTAAGAGGTGAAATGGGTGAAAAAACTAAAATGCAAGGGACAGTATCCTGGCTCTTTCATTTGGTGGCCATTTCTTTTCGTTATGAAATGAAACAATTTAATTTGATTCTTAGAATTGTAGGAATCCCCTTCAAACTTCCTTTTTCAAAAGAAGAAAAACAAAAAAAGAAGAAAACTAAAAGTAATAGAAAAAAATTAAAGAAAAATAGTCCTAAAATTTCTAAAATTGAAAAAGATGATTTTATAGATGAAGACCCTGGAAATAAAATAGAAGATAATAAAAACGAATCTGTTGATAATATTAAAGAAGAATCATATCAAAATAATAAAACAACAAAAAAAAGTAAAAAAAGAAAAGGCATTTGGTTGTCACTAAAAGAAAAAATTATTAATCTAAAATATACAGTCCGGAAATTTTGTGATAAAATAAGAATGTTAATCAATACTTGTCAAGAATATAAAGATATTTGGAATGATGAAAAAGTCAAATTAGCAATTCATAAAATAAAAGAGCAGTTCTTATATTTTTTAAAACATTGTAAGCCTAAAAAATTTAAAATGTATTTACATTTTGGATTAGAAGATCCAGCTTTAACAGGACAAGTATTAGGTGGAATTAGTTTGTTTTATCCCCTATTTCATAAAAATATTAGTGTAATTCCTAATTTTGAACATTCAATACTGGAAGGTAGCATTTTTGTAAAAGGAAGAGTACAAGTATTTGTTCTCTTAAAAATATTCATACGTTTATATTGGAATAAAAATATTAAATATGCATTACGTAGATTAGATGCAGTGAAAGAAAAAAAATAGCTCAAAGAAGTTAAGGAGGAAGAAAGATGACAGATAATAGTTTTACATCCACAGTAGAATCATTATTTAAAGGAATGGATAATTTTATTACAACAAAAACTGTAGTAGGAGATGCGACTCATATTGGGGATACTATTATATTACCATTAGTTGATGTTTCATTTGGTGTAGCTGCAGGGGCATTTGCAGAAGAAAAGAAAAATAATGGTGGTGGTGGTATGGGAGGTAAAATATCTCCTAGTGCTGTATTGGTAATTCAAAATGGAACCACGAAATTGGTAAATGTTAAGAATCAAGATAGTATAACTAAAATCCTTGATATGGTTCCTGATTTTGTAAATAAGTTTACATCAAAGAAAGAAGAAACAGGCAAAGACCCTGATGTAGAAGAAGTTATACTAGAGTTTGATGAAGAACAAGGGAAATAAGAAATAAAACATCAAAATTAGCATATACTATTTATTGATTAGTGTGTGCTTTTTTGGTGTGATGAGAAAATTAATTGGATTTATACTATTTTGGATTTCAGTTGGTATGTTAATTATGCTGTTTATAACTGACTTTATTGGAATTTTACTAATTGTACTATTTTTAATAATTGGATACAACTTATTTTGCTGTTAGAACGTTCAAGAATAATAGAAGTGGTAGAATTGTGTACATCCTTTCAATACAAAAAGGGCTGGCAAAATTAACTTTCGATTTGTTAATTCTGACAGCTCTTGATCCTAAACTCTTTCAACTTTACCGGATTTCAAACAAGAAGTACATACATAAATTTTTTTAGCAGCACCATTTACTTTACATTTAACTGATTTAATGTTTGATTTCCACATTTTGTTTGTTTTTCTATGAGAATGACTCACATTGTTTCCGAAGTGAGCACCTTTTCCACAAATACTACATTTTGCCATGATTGCACCTCCTTGCCATTTAATAAGCAACATATGTATTTTATCAGATACCAATTCATAATGCAAGTGAAAATTAAAAAAATCTGTTGAAATAACATGTAAATCCAATTGAAAAATGAATTTTCTAAAATTTGTATTTCATTTTTATGGAAATGAGGTTATAATACTAATACGTATGAAGTAAATACTCGTTTATAAATTAAATTAAATGGAGGTACTAATATGAAAGGACAGATGAATACACAGTTAGGGAAAGTGTTAATCGATATAGATGTTATTTCAACGTATGCCGGCTCTATCGCAGTAGAATGTTTTGGTATAGTTGGTATGGCTACTGTGAATGTAAAAGATGGTTTAGTAAAACTTCTAAAAAAAGAAAGCCTGTCACATGGAATTAATGTGCGAATTCAAGATAATATGATTACTTTAGATTTTCATGTAATCGTTGTTTATGGTGTTAATATATCTTCCGTTGCAGATAATTTGATTTGCAATGTAAAATATAAGGTTGAAGAGTTCACCGGAATGAAAATAGAAAAAATAAATATTTTTGTTGAAGGTGTAAGAGTAATAGATTAGTCTTAAGGAGGAACACATTGTGAAAAATACAATAGATGCAGGCATGCTTTCCAAGATGTTTTTGGCTGGTGCAGAAAATCTAGAGCAAAAAAAAGAATGGATTAATGAGTTGAATGTTTTTCCTGTACCAGATGGAGATACAGGGACAAATATGACAATGACTATCATGGCTGCAGCAAAAGAAGTTAAAAATTTAAAAAATCCAACTATGGAAGAACTGGCAAAAGCCATTTCCTTTGGTTCTTTAAGAGGCGCAAGAGGAAACTCTGGCGTTATTTTATCGCAATTATTCCGAGGTTTTACGAGAGGAATTAAAGATTTGGATCAAATTGATGCAATGGATTTGGCGAACGCATTCCAAAAAGCCGTTGAAACTGCATATAAAGCAGTTATGAAGCCCAAAGAGGGTACTATCCTTACGGTTGCAAAAGGTGCAGCTGATAAAGCAAGTGAATTAGCGATTCAAGAAGAATCAGATGATTTAGTTATATTTATGGAAAAAGTAATTGATCATGCAGAATATGTATTGAGCCAAACACCGGAAATGCTTCCGGTTCTAAAACAAGCAGGCGTTGTAGATTCCGGCGGTCAAGGATTATTAGAGGTTTTAAAAGGTGCATTTGATGCTTTTATGGGGAAAGAAGTAACTCTTACAATTTCTACTAATGGGCAAGATAATAGAATAAAATCGGATAATCAATCGGATGTTGATATTAAATTTGGTTATTGTACAGAATTTATTATTATGCTCGAAAATGAATATTTAGAGAAAACAGAGATTGAGTTTAAGAAGTATTTAAGCTCAATTGGAGATTCGATTGTCGTTGTATCTGATGAAGATATTGTAAAAGTGCATGTACATACGAATGATCCCGGTTTGGCGATTCAACGTGCACTTACCTATGGTTCTCTTACAAATATTAAAATTGATAATATGCGAGAAGAGCATGAAGAAAAAGTGATAAAAGATGCACAAAAAAAAGCAGAAGAACAATTGAAAGAAAATGTCCCTCCCAAAGAAGTAGGCTTTATATCTGTTTCAATCGGAGAAGGAATGAATGAAATTTTTAAAGGTCTGGGAGTTGATTATATTATTGAAGGCGGACAGACAATGAATCCTAGTACTGAAGATATGATAAATGCTATTGAAAGCGTTAATGCAAAAAATGTATTTATTTTACCTAACAATAAAAATATTATACTAGCTGCGAATCAGGCACAAGAGTTAACAACAGATAAAAAAGTTATTGTAATTCCGACAAAAACGATTCCACAAGGTATCACTGCATTAATTAACTTTATACCTGATAGATCTCAAACAGAAAATGAAAAGCAAATGCTTGAAGAAATTGTCAGAGTAAAAACCGGTCAGGTAACATATGCAGTTAGAGATACCAATATAGATGGTAAAGAAATTTCACAAAATGATATAATGGGTATTGGTGATTCTTCAATATTATCAGTAGGACCCGATATTAAAGAGACAACAAAGGATATGATAGATCAATTGGTGGATATTGATTCCGAATTAATTAGTATTTATTATGGTGAGGAAATAGAAGAAAGTACTGCAAAATCACTTGTTAATGATTTAGAAGAAAAATATACAAATTGTGATATTGAATTACACTGGGGCGGTCAGCCGATTTATTATTATGTTATTTCTGTAGAATAGATTTAATTAAGGTCTATGTAAAATAAATATTTTACATAGACCTTTTAGAATGAAGGTGAAAAGATGAAAGTAACAGATTCTATCGATTCCTTAAAAGGAATTGGTGAAAAAACTAAATTATTATTTTATAAAATCGGAATATATCAATTAAATGATCTTTTGCATTATTATCCTAGAGATTATGAAATATATAAGGAACCATCTCCGTTAAAAGATATTGATACAGATAGGCCTGTAGCGGTCATAGGATTAATAGAGAAAGAACTTCAAATAAAAACTATCGGTCGATTAAAACTTATTACAACAACAATAAAAGTGGATGATGAAAAGATTAAAATAACCTGGTTTAATATGCCCTATTTAAAAAATAGTCTAAAATCAGGAATGAAGTTTGTCTTTTATGGAAAAATAAATGAGAAAAAAAAGATGAAAACAATGGATCATCCCCAAATATTTACTAGAGAAGAATATCAAAAAAAGATGTTTTCCATGCAGCCCGTTTATAGTTTAACAGCAGGTTTGACGAATAATGTAGTAATAAAAGCAATTAAGCAAGTCTTAAATCAATATGAAATATATCAAGAATATCTTCCAGAACGAATTCGAACAAAGCATCAATTGGCAGAATATAACTTTGCAATACAAACGATTCACGTTCCTTTAAACGAAGAAGAATTAATATTGGCAAGAAAAAGATTAGTTTTTGATGAATTCTTTCTATTTATTTTAAATCTGCAAAAAATGAAAGAAGCCTGTGAAAAATTAAAAAGTCCTTTTCATTTAAAATATGTGGATGAAACAATCCAGTTAGAAAGAGCTTTACCCTATCAATTAACAGCTGCTCAAAAACGAGTTTGGAACGAAATTCAAAAAGATTTTGATTCTTCTAAAGTTATGAGTCGGTTGATTCAAGGTGATGTTGGCTCAGGAAAGACAATATTGGCAATTATGGCTTTAATTAGAGTTGTTAAAAATGGATTTCAGGGAAGTTTAATGGTTCCAACGGAGGTTCTGGCGAGACAGCATTATGAATCTATGACTAAAATGTTCAATGATTATAATTTGCAAATTAAAGTTATTTTACTAACTGGAAGTTTAACTCTAAAGGAAAAAAGAGAAGCTTATCAAAAGATCAAATCACAAGATGTGGATATCATAGTAGGGACACATGCATTAATACAAGAGAAGGTAGAATATGCAAATTTAGCATTAGTTATTACAGACGAACAACATAGATTTGGTGTAAGACAACGTGAGATTTTTGCTCAAAAAGGAAAAATGCCACATATACTAGTAATGAGTGCAACACCAATACCTAGGACATTAGCAATTATATTATATGGTGATTTAGATATTTCAATTGTAGATGAAGTTCCTGCAGAAAGACTACCGATTAAAAATTGTGTTGTTAATACTGAATATCGACCTACAGCCTATCGATTTATACAAAAAGAAGTAGAAAAGAATAGACAAGTCTATATTATTTGTCCGCTAGTTGAAGAAAGTGAAGGATTAGATGCTGAGAATGTCATTGATTATACAAAAAAACTTAAAAATTTACTTCCTTCCGCTATAAATATCGAATATCTCCATGGTAGAATGAAAGGGAAAGAAAAGAATGAAATTATGGAACGTTTTCTTAAGAATGAAATTCAGATATTAGTATCAACCACAGTGATAGAAGTAGGTATCAATGTACCGAATGCAAGTGTTATATTAATCGAAAATGCAGAAAGGTTTGGTTTGGCACAATTACATCAATTAAGAGGCAGAGTTGGAAGAGGTGCACATCAATCTTTTTGTATATTAATAGATAGCTCCAGTAAAAAAGGTATTACGAAACGTTTAGAAATTTTAAATCAGTCAAATGATGGTTTTTTTATTGCAAATGAAGATTTAAAACTAAGAGGACCTGGTGATTTATTTGGAAAGAGACAAAGTGGAATCTTAGAATTTAAAATAGCAGATATATATCAGGATGCTTCCATATTACAATTAGCAGCTGAAGAAGTTAATCAAATTTTACAAGATGATCCTAATTTAGAGACGGAAGAAAATCGCCAGATAAAAGAACAAATAGAAAAACTAAAAAATTTGGAACAAATAAATTTATAATTTAGTAAAAACAATGAATTTTTTGTCATTTAATGAAAAAATTACTTGTGTATCTTTTGATTTTTATCACATACTATGGATGTAACATAAATCAAAGCTTTTAATTAAAATAAAGTTATGATAGTTACAAAATGATAAATTAATTTAGAAAAATACAAAGGAGGCGTTATAAATGTCAAATCGTTCATCAAACACAGCGGTAATACCAGAAGCTAAAGGTGCATTAGACAAATTTAAATATGAAGTAGCAAGCGAATTAGGAGTACCTTTAACAAATGGATATAATGGTAACCTTACTTCTAAACAGAATGGTTCTGTTGGAGGATATATGGTTAAAAAAATGATTGAAGCACAAGAAAGACAAATGTCAGGAACTAACTCAATAGGTTCTTCTGGAACAGGTTCACAAGGTGGTTCTACTCAGCAAGGTGTATCAGGATTATCTGGTGTATCAAGTGTATCAGGAACAAGTAATTTGTAATTAAAAAATAAAATTTAAGAAATTGACAATAATATAATTAACTAGAAATATGAAATAAACGGTTTCCTCAATAGTAGTTCTTACTATTGGGGGAACTGTTTTTTATAAAATCTTTGTAATAAGTTCTAAAAATTATATAAAATTAGTAAGAAAGGGTTAAATGTTAGTTATGTGTTTCAAGAGATACCATAATTTGCAAGGTAAAATTATTAAAAATTTAACAATACCTCTTGACAATTTAAGATGAATTAAATAAAATTAACTTACAATACAAATAGTTAGTAAGCTAAAGATTATAAGTCGAAGCACTAAAACTGTTTATCACGTGAGACAGAAATAAAATAAAAAACGCGTGGAGAAAAGGAGACAAATAAATGGTAGAGTTTAAGTTATCAAAAGAGCAGTTATTGGCAAAAGAAATGTTTAGTAAATTTGCAGAAAACGAAATCAAGCCAATTGCAAGAGAAATGGATGAAACAGAGGAATTCTCTATGGACTTAATTGCAAAACTCCAAAAGTACGGTATGTTCGGTATACCATATGCGAAAGAAATTGGAGGATCTGGAGCAGATGTGTTAACATATGCATTATGCATAGAAGAAATTTCAAAACGTGATGCAAGTACAGGTATTACACTTTCTGTACATACATCATTATGCTGCGGAAGTTTAGATTTTGGTACAGACGAACAGAAAGAAAAATACTTACGTCCATTAGTAGATGGTAGAAAAGTTGGTTGTTTTGGTTTGACAGAGCCAGGTGCTGGAACAGATGCTGGAGGTGTGCAAACATCTGCTGTAAAAGATGGAGATAATTATATATTAAATGGTTCTAAAGTATTTACGACAAATTCAGGATTTGCTGATACATTTATTATATTTGCAATTACAGATAGAACTTTGGGAACAAAAGGAATGTCTGCGTTTATAGTAGAAAAAGGAACACCTGGATTAACAGTTGGTAACAATATTCCACGTATGGGTATTCGTGCTGCTTCAAACTGTGAGGTTGCTATCCAAAACGTTGTTGTTCCGGCAGCAAATTTAGTTGGTGGTAAAGAAGGAACCGGATATAAAATTGCAATGACAGCTTTAGCCGGTGGTCGTATTGGTGTAGGTGCGCAATCCGTTGGAATCGCTCAAGGAGCAATTGATGAAACATTAAAATATATAAAAGAAAGAAAACAATTTGGTAAAACAATTGGTTCTTTCCAAAATACACAGTTTAAAATGGCTGAATTACAAACGAAAGTAGATGCTGCAAGATTGATGGTTTGGAGAGCAGCTGTAGCGAAAGATAATCATGAAAATTATGCACCTCTTGCGGCTATGTGTAAACTATATGCATCAGAAGTTGCAAATGATGTAACAAGAGCTTGTGTTCAATTGATGGGTGGTTATGGATTTTCACGTGAATACCCGGTAGAAAGAATGCATAGAGATGCTAAAATTACAGAAATCTACGAAGGAACATCAGAAGCAATGAAGATGATTATTTCCGGTTCTATGAAAGTAGGAAGATAAAATAAGCACCTCAAAGGTGTTCCTATATCATGCTTAGAAGAGCATATAAGACGAAAGGAGAACAAAAATGAAAATTGTTGTTTGTATAAAACAAGTTCCAGATACAACAGAAGTAAGACTTGACCCAAAAACAAATACATTAATTAGAGATGGTGTACCAAGTATTATAAACCCAGATGATAAAGCAGGTGTAGAAGCAGCTCTACAATTAAAAGAAAAAGTAGAAGGAAGTACCGTTACTGTAATTTCCATGGGACCGCCTCAGGCAGATGTTGCTTTAAGAGAAGCTTTAGCGATGGGATGTGATGAAGGTATTTTGGTATCAGATAGAGCATTTGGAGGCGCTGATACATGGGCTACATCACATACAATAGCAGCTGCATTAAAAAAACTAGAATACGACGTAATTATTACAGGTCGTCAGGCTATAGATGGTGATACTGCGCAAGTAGGACCACAGATAGCTGAAACATTAGGTCTGCCTCAAGTAAGTTATGCTGAAGCAATTGATGTAGAAGGTGACAAATTAATTGTTACAAGGCAGTATGAAGATCGTAAACATATTATCGAAGTTGCTACTCCTTGTCTAATTACAGCATTATCAGAATTAGCAGAACCAAGATATATGAGCGTACGTGGAATTATGGATTCTTATAGAGAAAAAGAAGTAAAATTATTCACTTTAGAAGAAATTAAAGACACTGTTGATATGTCAGACATCGGCTTAAAAGGTTCTTGTACAAGAGTAAAACAATCCTTTACAAAACAAGCAAAAGGTGCCGGTGAAAAAATCGTTGATGGTTCAGTTGATGAAAAGGTTGCTGCTATCATTGCGAAATTACAAGAAAAATACATTATTTAATCTGTGTTAGAAGGAGGATCATATAAATGAGTAAAGACATTTACGTATTTGCTGAACAAAGAGATGGCAAACTTCAAAAAGTTGGTATCGAATTAGTAGGCAAAGCTAGAGAATTAGCCGATGACTTAGGTGAAAAAGTTGTAGTTATGTTAATTGGTTCCGATGTGAAAAGAAATGCTGAAAAATTAATTAAACATGGGGCGGATAAAGTTATTGTTGTAGAAGATCCAATGTTAAAAGAGTATGTAACAGAGCCTTATACAAAAGCAGTAACAAAAATTATTAATGAAAATGACCCTAATATTGTACTTTACGGAGCATCTGCCATTGGACGTGACCTTGCTCCACGTGTAGCTTCAAGAGTTCACACAGGTCTTACAGCTGACTGTACAAAATTAGATATCGATGAAGAAACGAAACTTTTATTAATGACCAGACCGGCATTTGGCGGAAACATTATGGCTACTATAGTATGTGAAAATTTCAGTCCACAAATGGCTACTGTTAGACCAGGCGTAATGAAAGCTCTTCCAACAGATAATTCTAGAACGGGTGAAATAGAAGAATTAAAAATAGAATTTGTTGAAGCTGATATGAATGTAAAAATACGTCAAGTAATTATGTCTGACAAAAAAGCTGTAGATATAACCGAAGCTAAAATTTTGGTTTCTGGTGGTCGTGGTGTTGGTTCACCGGAAAAATTTGAAATGTTAAAAAATTTAGCTGAATCTTTAAACGGAGAAATATCTTCTTCAAGAGTCGCAGTGGAATCAGGATGGGTTGATCATGATCGTCAAGTTGGACAAACAGGTAAAACAGTTAGACCTGATCTATACATGGCTTGTGGTATTTCCGGAGCAATACAACACGTTGCCGGTATGGAAGGTTCAGAATTTATCTTAGCTATTAATAAAGATGAAAATGCTCCAATCTTCGGTGTTGCTGATTTAGGAATTGTTGGTGATATTAATACAATTCTTCCTAAATTAACGGATGAAATTAATAGAATTAAAGCAGAACAAGATTAATAAAATAATACAGGCTTTTGTTCTTGGCAATATGCTGAGAACAGAGGTCTTTTTTTATATTAATTTATTTTTACTCTTTTTCTTGTGGTTGAGATATGGTATAATTTTGTAGACAAATTATTCATGAAGGAGAATATGATGAGGGTTATTGCAGGAAGTGCAAGAAGTTTACCGTTAAAAACAATAGAAGGATCTGATACAAGGCCTACTACTGATCGAATAAAAGAAACTTTATTTAATATGATTCAAAATGAATTGGGGAATTCGTTTTTTTTAGATTTATTTAGTGGAAGCGGGGCTATTGGTATTGAAGCATTAAGTAGAGGTGCTGAATATGCTGTTTTTGTTGAAAACAATAAAAGGGCTGTTTCCTGTATCAAAGATAATTTGTTATTTACTAAATTAGATTCCAGGGGTGAAATAATAAATGCTGACATTACAAAGGCATTATTAAAATTAGAAGGTAGAATGGAATTTGACTTTATATTCATGGATCCTCCTTATAATCAGGAATATGAAAAGAGAGTGCTTGATTATTTGAGAGAATCAACGATTCTTAATAGAAACACTATTATTATTATAGAATCATCACTAGAAACAAATTTTTCATATGTAGAACAAATGGAATATCAAATTTTGAAAGAGAAAAAATATAAAACTAATAAACATTTGTTTTTAAGTAGAATATAAATATATTTTTGCTAAAGGAGAAGATTATGACAAGGGCAATTTATCCAGGCAGTTTTGATCCAGTTACTTTTGGTCATATAGATATTATTGAAAGATCGGCTCGTATTGTAGATGAATTAATTGTTGCAGTACTTACAAATAGTGCAAAAAATCCGTTGTTTTCTGTTAAAGAACGTGTTACTATGTTAGAAGAAGTGGTTTCACATATTCCAAATGTTAAAGTGAAATCTTTTTGTGGATTATTAGTAGATTTTGCTTCTCAGGAAGAAGCAAATGTAATTATTCGTGGATTAAGAGCCGTTACAGATTTTGAGTACGAACTACAAATTGCTCAAATGAACCATACAATTAATAATAAAATTGAAACTTTATTTTTAACAACTAGTTTAGAATATGCTTATATAAGTTCTACAATTGTTAGGGAAATTTCATCTTATGGTGGAGATATTTCTCATTTCGTTCCAGATTGGATGATAAATAAAATATATGAAAAATATAAGAGAAATGAATAAGGAGAGAAATGAATGAGTAGTAGAATTGAACAAATTATAGAAGAAATTGAAGAATATATCAATACTTGCAAATATCAACCATTATCAAATTCTAAAATTGTTGTAAATAAAGAAGAAATAGATGAATTACTGACCGAATTAAGAATGAAGACACCTGACGAAATAAAGAGATATCAAAAGATAATTAGTAACAAAGATGCTATTTTGGCAGATGCACAGGCAAAGGCAGAAGCGATTATCGCAGAAGCCACGATTCAAACCAATGAGCTGGTCAGTGAACATCAAATTATGCAACAGGCATACGCCCAAGCCAATGAAATTGTATTAATTGCAACGAATCAGGCTCAAGAAATTTTAGATAAAGCTACAAATGATGCAAATAATATACGTGAAGGAGCTATTCAGTATACACAAGATATGCTGGGGAATTTACAAGGAATTATAAGTCATTCTTTAGATACTTCAAAAATAAAATATGAAGGATTAATTAATTCTTTGCAGGAATGCTTTGATATCGTTAATGCAAATCGTTCTGAATTATCACCTGATTTATCAGAAGAATCAAAGAAAGATATAAACCAGAAACAAGAATCGAAAGATTCTGTACAAGCTGATATTTTAAAATAACTTTAGGGATACATTGTGTATCTCTTTTTTTAGCTGTAAATTGAGTTCAGAGTATAATTAAGGCTTCTTTTCATATACTAAGTTTATTCTTTAGCGTTTAGTTTCGCAATTACTTAACTAAAGTTAATCTGTGAAAAGGAGTGAAATTATTTGATATGAAAGAAGAAGAAAAACAAGAGAAACAAGAAAGTATTCGAGAAGTTGGGCAGATTGTATTAGAAAAAGGAGAAAAAAGTGAAAAGATTCATTTATTATCGATTATTGGAGAAATAGAAGGTCATGAAAACTTAGGTTCCAATGTAAAAACGACAAAATATGAACATGTTTTACCTCAGCTGGCGTCTGTAGAAGATGATAAAGACATTGAGGGACTGTTGATTATTATTAATACGATTGGTGGGGATTGTAGCTCTGGACTAGCTCTTGCAGAAATGATTGCATCACTGAGTGTACCTACGGTATCTTTAGTCGTAGGTGATAGTCATTCAATAGGTGTACCTCTAGCGGTATCAGCAGATTATTCATTTATCACACCCTCAGGTACAATGATCATACATCCGGTCAGAATGAATGGACTTGTTATTGGGGTACCACAAACATATGATTATTTTAAATTAATCCAGGATCGTATCGTTGGATTTATTGGTAATCATTCCAATATCAAATCAGATCGTATTGAAGAAATGATGCTAAAACAAGGGATTCTAACAAAAGATTTAGGTACAATATTAGTAGGAGATCAGGCTGTTGAAGAGGGACTAATTGATGAAGTGGGGGGAATTAAACAGGCAATCGGAAAATTACGCCAAATGATTAAAAAGTAAAAAAACGTCATTTTAGACAATATTCATACATATTGTTTAGAATGACGTTTTTACATAATTCTACAAAAATCTTCCTTATTTATTTACGATAGTATATAGAATGTGATATATTGAAAAAGGTCGATAAATAATTGACATTTTTAAGAAGGAAAAGTTCTACAATTTAAAAAGAAGAAGGGGAAGATGAAAATGATAAGGAAGAGAGTATTAAAAAAAATTTTCAAAATCTTTCTAATGCTATTTACAATTATCTGCTTAATATTAGGGCTGACAGTAGTATTTTTTAAGATTAGGGAAAAAACACAAAAAACACAAATAGAAAAATATCATGCAATTTGTTATGGAAATAAGTACATAGGAAATTTATGTTTACAAGGAATGAATAAGGAACAGATAATTTACATATTAGAAAATGAAATATCAGAGATAAAAAACAGAGTAGTGAAAGTCAAATGGAATGATCAAGAAATCGTTAATACTATTGATACATTCAATCCTACTATTAAGGTACTGATTAACGGAAATCCAACTGAATATACTAACGATCAGATTGCAGATTTTTTAATAAAAACAGATAAAGAAAAAACAATTGGAAAACAACTGGAAGTAATAAAAAATGGAAAGCTGGGCAGTAAAATCATCATTACATTTGATTATTCCCTCAATGGTGAAATTGTTCAAGAATATGTAAGTAATTTAGCTCAAAATTGTTTTGTTGCACCGGTAGAAGCCAACATATCCTTAGCTGACAATGACCAGTTTGAAGTTACAGAAAGTGTAGATGGACAGAAAATAAATGAATCAATGTTGGTTGATGCAATTCAAAATACCTCAGATAAAAATGATTGGAAAAGTGTTGTTAATATTGAAGGCAAAATGGATATCATAAAGCCACATTATAATTCAAATGATTTAAAAAAAGTCAATACTTTAATATCTTCTTTTCAGACACATTTTATAGCTGCAAGTTCTCGTGGAAGAAATATTATTAAAGGTACTTCGAGGATTAACGGCACTGTGCTAATGCCTGGAGATGAATTCTCTGTTGACCAAGTCATACTCCCCAGAACTATTGAAAATGGATATTTAATAGGGAAAGCATTTTTAAATGGGAGAGTTGTGGATTCTGTAGGTGGTGGTGTATGTCAGATTGCTACAACTATGTATAATACTATTTTACGTGCCGGAATTATTCCAGATGTAAGGAAAGCTCATAGTATGTCAGTAAGTTATGTACCTCTTGGATTAGATGCAGCTGTCACTACAGGATCTAAAGACTTAATGTTTACAAATACATTATCTTATCCAATCTATATAGAAGCTGAGAATAATGGTAATTCTCTGATTTATAAAATTTATTCTGGTGAAAACGCATTGGAAGGATATACATATGAACCACGATCAGTCCGACATAGTAGTTTTTCAGCAACTGCATATCTTGATGTTTATAAGGATGGTTCTCTCATAAAAAGTATTTTTTTACATAAGGATCGATATCTATCAAAGAAAGGTTAGACATATGAATATAAAAATGGTATAATCTTAAAGTACATAAAGATGCAAACATATGTTTGCAATGAGGGACAGAAGAGTAATAAAGGGAGGATTATATGACATTTTTAAAAACAATTATAATGGGGATTGTCCACGGTATTACTGAATTTTTTCCAATTAGTAATTCTGCACACATGGTATTTTTAAAGAGTTGCTTTCAAGAGAATGATGTAGGAATAATTTTAGATATTCTTCTTCATCTTGGGACAGTATTAGCTGTTACTATTGTTTATTTCCGAGATATTAAAAAGTTGACTTTAGAGTTTTTTTTTATGATTGGTGATTTTAATGTTAATTTAATGACTTTCTTTCAAAATCTATTTCAGAAACAGGAGAAAGAATATAGAAGGATTATAACTTCAAGTTATCGTAAATTTGTAATTTTATTGATTATTTCTGTCATTCCTGCTGGAATTGTAAGCTATATTTCTAAAAACTTAGTAGAGTACTTCGTTAATTTTTTGTTTATACCAGGTATAGGCCTATTAGTTACAAGTATAATTTTGTTTTTTACAGATTATCTGGATAATGGGGAAAAAACTCCTAAACATGTTACATATGTGAACGCATTTATGATAGGAATTTGTCAGGGTATTTCCGTTTTTCCAGGAATATCACGTATTGGTATTTGTATTTCAGCTTGTCTTTTAAGTAAGTTTGATAGAAAATTTGCTGTTAAGTATTCCTTTCTTATGTCTATCCCAACAATGTTAGGCGCATTGATAATAAAATTAAAATATATAGAAATCAAAGATTTTGCATTACCGGAAATATTATATTATATTTTGGGAGCTTTTATAGCTGCTGTGGTTGGCTATATTTGTATAAAAATGTTGTTGGTGATTGTGAAGCATAAGAAACTTAAATACTTTGCAACTTATTGCTTTTTAGCAGGATTCCTTGCAATTGGAGGATATATTTATATGAAATAGGAGGAGCCGGTTTATGGCTGGAAATATACGTAGAAAACGAAAAACGAATAAAAATAAAAAAGATCAAAACTTCATAAAAGATGAAATTTTTCTCTTATTCATATTAACAGTTTCTATATTACTAGTAATTAGTAATTTAGAGATGGGTGGAGCGATAGGAAAAGTAGTCAGTGGCATCATATTTGGACTTTTTGGCATAATGGGATATGTATTTCCTTTCGTATTATTCTTAGGGTGTGCTTTTGGTGTTTCAAATAGAGAAAATAAAATTGCATTTTTAAAACTAATTGCAGTTGTTTTACTATTTCTAGCTCTATGTACTTTTTTACAGTTAGCAAGTGGAAATATGAGTACATCAATAGTAAAAAATTATGATTTTTCATTTACTACTAAATTAGGTGGCGGAGTAGTTGGAGGCATATTTGCCGGTTTATTAAGTAATGCTTTTGGATTAGCAGGAGCTTACGTTATTACAATAATATTGGTAATTATTTCAGTTGTATTATTAACTGAAAAGTCTTTTTTTGGTGGTGTAAAGAAAAGTAGTGAAAAAGTCTATTCTTCAGCCAAAAAAGATGCTATTAGACGAAGAGAAAAATATAAAGAACAAAAAGCACAGCGAAAAAATATTAATAGAGCTAATAAAAAGGTTACGGGAGTAGCATTTAATACGAAATTGTCAAAACCAGAGACGATGAAATCAGCAACATCACCAGAATTGAAGGAAGTCAAGCTGGATGAAAATTTTAATGATTTTAATATAGAAGGATTAAATGATTTTGAGGGTAATATTTTAGAATCAGAATTAGATCGTGATAAAGTGCACAATTTATATCAAGAACAAATAAAGGTTGAGACAGAGCCTGAAATTGTACCGGAACCTAAAAGCAAACCTATTAAGAGAGAAAAGAATACTGAAAAAAATAAAGAAGAAATCTCAAAAGTCTCTAGTTCTATAAATGAACAAAAAGTTGGTGGAAATGAGAATTATGTATTTCCCCCATATAGTCTTTTGAGCAAACCATCAGGAAAACAATTGGGGGATTCAGATAAAGCATTACGGGAGACTGCATTAAAATTACAAAAAACATTGCAGAATTTTGGAGTAAAAGTAATCGTAACAAATGTTAGCCGTGGTCCTGCGGTTACTCGATATGAACTTCAGCCGGAACAAGGCGTTAAGGTTAGTAAGATTGTTAATCTTTCTGATGATATCAAACTAAATTTAGCAGCTGCAGATATTCGTATTGAAGCGCCTATTCCTGGGAAAGCAGCTGTTGGGATAGAGGTTCCCAATAAAGAAAATGTTACCGTTTCATTTAGAGATTTAATTGAGTCAGATGAATTTCGTAAACATCCATCTAAACTTGCATTTGCAGCAGGAAAAGATATCAGTGGACAGGTTGTTGTTACTGACATAGCCAAGATGCCTCATCTATTAATAGCAGGTGCTACCGGTTCAGGGAAATCTGTCTGCATTAATACATTAATTATGAGTATTTTATATAAGGCGCATCCGGATGAAGTCAAACTTATCATGATTGATCCAAAGGTTGTAGAACTAAGTGTTTATAATGGAATTCCTCATTTATATATTCCGGTTGTGACTGATCCCAAAAAGGCTTCCGGAGCTCTGCATTGGGCTGTAACTGAGATGACAGACAGATATCAGAAATTTGCTGATTTAAATGTGCGTGATTTAAAAGGGTATAATGCAAAAGTAGAGACTGTTAAAGATTTAGAAGGGGAAAATAAACCGGAAAAATTACCTCAAATTGTCATTATCGTTGATGAGCTTGCCGATTTGATGATGGTTGCACCTGGTGAAGTAGAAGACGCTATTTGTCGTTTGGCACAATTAGCAAGAGCGGCCGGTATCCACCTAATTATTGCGACACAAAGACCATCTGTAAATGTAATAACAGGACTGATTAAAGCCAATATGCCATCCAGAATTGCATTTGCGGTTTCTCAAGGTGTTGATTCAAGAACAATTATAGATATGAATGGAGCAGAAAAATTATTAGGAAAAGGCGACATGCTGTTTTACCCTCAAGGATATCCAAAGCCTCAGCGAGTACAGGGTGCTTTTGTTTCAGACATAGAAGTAGGTCAGGTAGTTGAATATTTAAAAAATCAAAACAGACCTGTTTCTTATAATTCTGAAATTGAAGAGAAGATGAATGTAGTACAAACAAATGCTGTAGGATTATCGGAAAACGTGAATGAACGAGACGATTATTTTATTAATGCAGGAAAATTCATTATTGAAAAGGATAAAGCTTCTATAGGAATGCTGCAAAGAATGTTTAAAATAGGTTTTAATCGTGCTGCTCGAATTATGGATCAGTTAGCAGATGCAGGGGTTGTAGGTGAAGAAGAAGGTACAAAACCAAGAAAAGTTTTAATGTCAATGGAACAATTTGAGTCATATATTGATGAATATTTGTAGAAAAATATGTATTTTTTGAGAAACTATTGCTATTTTAGCAGAGATGAATTATTATATATTCTATATGTGAATGACTTATCAATATAATAATGTGGGAGGAATTTTATGTTTGAGATAGTAAATGCAAGAGAACTTACGAATAACATTTATTTAATGGATGTTAAAGCTCCTAGAGTTGCAAAATCATGCGAACCAGGTCAATTTGTAATAGTTATTATGGATGAAACCGGTGAGAGAGTTCCCTTGACAATTTGTGATTATGACAGAAAAGCTGGAACTGTTACAATTGTTTTTCAAACAATTGGAGCATCTACACAAATGATGGCAAAATTGAAAAAAGGAGATTCATTTAAAGATTTCGTTGGCCCTTTAGGATGTGCTTCGGAACTTATTGAAGAAGATATTGAATCATTAAAAAATAAAAAAATATTATTTGTAGCCGGCGGTGTTGGTACTGCGCCTGTATATCCACAAGTAAAATGGTTAAAAGAACATGGAATAGATGCCGATGTAATTGTTGGAGCCAAAACGAAGGACATGTTGATTTTGGAAGATGAAATGAGAAAAGCAGCCGGTAATTTATATATCACTACTGATGATGGTTCCTATGAAAGAAAAGGAATGGTTACAGAAGTAATAAAAGATTTAGTTCAAAATCAAGGAATTAAATATGATTGTTGTATCGCAATCGGTCCTATGATTATGATGAAATTTGTTTGCTTGTTGACGAAAGAACTTGATCTTCCAACGATAGTATCTTTAAATCCAATTATGGTAGACGGTACTGGAATGTGTGGTGCCTGTCGCGTTACCGTAGGAGATGAAGTTAAATTTGCTTGTGTAGATGGTCCGGAGTTTGATGGTCATCTTGTTAATTTTGATGAAGCAATGAAGAGACAACAAATGTATAAAAGTGAAGAAGGAAGAGAAATCTTGAAACTTCAAGAGGGAGATACACATCATGGTGGATGTGGACATTGTGGAGGTGAAAAATAGTGATCGTATCAAAGAAAGTACCAGTTAGAGAACAAGATCCTAAAGTCCGTGCTACAAATTTTGATGAAGTCTGTTTAGGATATTCTAAAGAAGAAGCTATGCAAGAAGCGGAACGTTGTTTAAATTGTAAGAACCCAAAATGTGTTTCAGGTTGTCCGGTTTCTATTGATATACCAGGATTTATTCAGGAAGTAAAGAATGGTAATATAGAACAAGCTTCAAAAATTATTGGAGAAGCTTCTGCACTGCCTGCAGTATGTGGCCGTGTATGTCCACAAGAATCACAGTGTGAAGGAAAATGTATTGTTGGTATAAAAAATGAGCCGGTTTCAATCGGTAAATTAGAACGTTTTGTTGCAGATTGGGCTAGAGAAAATAATATAAAACCTGAAAGACCTGCGAAAACGAATGGTCATAAAGTTGCAGTTATTGGATCCGGTCCATCCGGTTTGACCTGTGCTGGTGATTTAGCTAAAATGGGATATGAGGTTACTATTTTCGAAGCATTACATGAACCTGGTGGAGTTTTGGTATATGGTATTCCTGAATTTCGTTTACCCAAAGCAGGTGTCGTTGCACCTGAAATAGACAATGTAAAAGCTTTAGGTGTAGAAATTGAAACTGATGTTGTTATTGGAAAATCAATTACAATAGATGAATTATTAGAAGAAGAAGGGTTTGAAGCAGTATTCATTGGTTCCGGTGCTGGACTTCCAATGTTTATGGGAATACCTGGAGAAAATGCAAATGGTGTATTTTCAGCGAATGAATATTTGACAAGAAACAACTTAATGAAAGCATTTGATTCCAAGTATGCAACTCCAATTATTACAGGTAAGAAAGTAGCTGTTGTTGGTGGTGGAAATGTAGCAATGGATGCGGCTAGAACTGCATTAAGATTAGGTGCTGAAGTTCATGTTGTATATAGAAGAAGTGAATCAGAACTTCCGGCTAGAGTAGAAGAAGTACATCATGCCAAAGAAGAAGGCGTAATCTTTGACTTGTTAACAAATCCGGTTGAAATTTTAGTTGATGATAATGGCTGGGTAAAAGGTATGAAATGTATTCGTATGGAACTGGGTGAACCTGATGAATCTGGAAGAAGACGTCCTGTTGAAATAGCTGGATCTGAATTCGAATTAGAACTAGATACAGTAATTATGTCATTAGGTACCTCACCAAATCCTTTGATTTCTTCTACAACAAAAGGATTAGATGTTAATAAACGTAAATGTATCATTGCAGATGAAACGTTAGGAAAAACATCTAAAGAAGGTGTATACGCAGGCGGTGATGCTGTAACAGGTGCAGCTACGGTAATCTTAGCTATGGGAGCCGGAAGAGCAGGCGCAAAAGGTATTCATGAATTTTTATCAAGTAAATAGAGAATCAAATGATATTTTCAAGGTATCAAAGCAAATCTCTTGAAAATAGATGATATGGGAATAACTTAGGTTATTCCCATTTTAAATTAAAGGAGAGTAACATGAAAATAACAATTATATCTGTTGGCAAAATAAAAGAGAATTATTATATGAAGGCGATTGAAGAGTATAGCAAAAGATTAAGCAGATATTGTAATTTAGAAATAATCGAAGTGATAGATGAAAAAACTCCAGACAAAGCTTCACAAGGAGAAGTGAAACAAATTAAGGAAAAAGAAGCTATTCGAATAATGAAGCATATAAAACCTGATAACTATATTATCGCATTAGCAATAGAAGGCCACCAACTAGATTCACCTCAATTAGCAGAAAAGATAGAACATTTAGGATTAAATAGTATCAGCCATATCGTTTTCATTATTGGAGGTTCACTGGGTCTCGATGAACAAGTACTGAAAAAGGCTGATGAATTGTTAAGTTTTTCTAAAATGACTTTTCCGCATCAACTTATGAGAGTTATTTTATTAGAACAGATATACCGTAGTTATAGAATTATAAAAAAAGAACCATATCATAAATAAGTGAGTTTTTTACTGAAATTGAATAAAGGAATGAGTTACATTAAATTTGGATGTTGCTATATAGAAACAAAGTATAATAAGATGCGAAAAATATTTAATATAATGTATATAAGGATGTGAAAATTTGGTTTTAAATCGTAAATATAATGTAAGTGCACTAGAAAAAGAAAAAATATATTTAGCAAATTATTCGTCTAGAATATTAAACAAACGAAATAAATTAAATGAGATTATTGGACAATATATACAAGGCATTCATATAATATCTGGAATGAGAGGAGCAGGTAAAACGACATTTATAAATTTATTTAAAGATGAGTATATAAATGATAGAATTTTTCTACATTTGAATGTGCTGGATAGTTCTTTTGATTTAATTAGTGAAATGATTATATATTTAGATAATTTAATTAATGAGAGAGGTTTAAATAGTACAGAGCGATGTAGAGAAAAAATAAGTAGATTAAAATATAAAATATTTAATGAGGTATTAATTAGAAAGTCTTTTGAATCTAGATTGGCAGAGAACCAAACAAATAAATTACAAAGAATATTTGGAATTAATATAAAAAAATATTTAGATATTAATTTATCTAATAATTTAATAATTGAAGAAAATAAAAAAAATGAGTTTATTTATGAAGTCATTAGTACACCTATACAGAAACAAGAAAAAAATATTAAAGAGTTAATTTCTATATTAATAGAATTATCTAAGAATAATCGTATAGTGGTAATTTTAGATGAAATTGATAAATTATCAGACGATGAATTTAATATATTATTAAACACGAATAAAGAATTATTTTTAGAGAGTGGACTAGTATATTTTATGGTATGTGATACTAAAAAGTATATTAATATAAGAAGTGACAAAAGGTATGTGGATATGTTTAACAGATATCTATATTTACCTTTATTATCTTGGGAAGAGTACATTATAATATCACCTAAAATAAAAGAATTCAATAGTATTAATAGTGTAAAAGAAAGTTATTTTTATACAATTGGAAATTATAGAAGAATTATAACATTTGAAAGTGGCGATGAATTCTATAAATACTCTAGTAATATTTGGAATATTATGAATGAAGTAGAGGAAAGTAATGTTTATAAAAATTTATCAGAACCATTTAAAGATTTAGTTAAAGAATTTCTATTTGATATCTTAAGTATATTAAAAATAAGTACATATTTAACTGATAGTGAAATTTACGATATAAAAAATAAGCATATATTTATATCTAATATAAGTATTATTATGGATAGAATAATAGAATTATTACATGCTTCTAAATATATTGATTTTATAGATGGAAGATATATTATAAAGGAAGATGATGAAAATTTATTATATAATAATTCAGATACTTTAGAAAATGAAATATTAAAAATATATAAGCCTAAAGAGTTTAGGGTAACGGATATGAATAGATATAACATAGAGGAATTATCAACATCAGAAATAAAAGATTTATACAAAATAATTACATGGTATAGAACAGAATTAGATGCTGTATTAATTTTTAGGCAAGAATTAACATATGAAAATATTAATAATGTTAGTTATCATACTGTTATATTAGTAAGTGATAAATTATGTCCAACTGCATTTATAAACGTAAGGGGATTTTCATGGAATCATGAATGCTCAGGAAGATATAATGAAATGAAGCAATATCTTACTAATAGAAATATAGTATTTAAAGAATATGAATTAGAGAAAGATGAAACTGTAATGAAGGCATTTAAAAATAATCAATATATATATATGGGAGACTTGAATGAAGTATGGTGAGTTTAAATAAGTAACAAAATCGCTTATTGAAGTTAATAAAAAAAGAGAATATAATAAGAGCAGATAGGAGGGTACAACTATGAGAATGTATGATTTAATTATAAAAAAACGTAATCATGGAACACTTTCTGATGAAGAGATCAAGTTTATAATTCAAGGATATACAAAAGAAGAAATTCCAGATTATCAAATGTCAGCAATGATGATGGCAATATATTTTCAAGGATTAAATGAACAGGAAACATTGGCATTGACGATGGAAATGGCACATAGCGGAGATATTTTGGATTTATCTTCTATTGAGGGACTAAAAGCAGACAAGCATAGCACAGGCGGAGTAGGAGATAAGACTTCATTGGTATTAGGACCTATGATTGCCTCTTTAGGAATACCTATAGCCAAAATGTCAGGCAGAGGTCTAGGCCATACCGGTGGAACAATAGATAAGCTTGAAAGTTTTGAAGGATTTCACACATCCCTGACAACAAAACAGTTTATAGATAATGTCAACAAAATCAAACTTGCTATTGTAGGACAGACTGCAAATTTGGCTCCCGCAGATAAAAAACTTTATGCATTAAGAGATGTTACTGCTACTGTAGATAATATATCCTTAATCGCGAGCAGCATTATGAGTAAAAAGTTAGCTGCTGGGGCTGATACAATAGTTTTAGATGTGAAAACAGGTAGTGGAGCTTTTATGAAAACACAGGAAGAAGCATTTGTTCTTGCAGAGGAAATGGTGAAAATAGGACAAGGAGCAGGAAAAAATACATTTGCAATTATTTCAGATATGAATCAGCCATTAGGAAATGCAGTAGGAAATGCAGTAGAGGTGAAAGAAGCTATTGCTGCACTGGATGGAAGAGGACCGCAAGACTTACTTGAATTATGCTTAACATTAGGAAGTTATATGTTGGTAGGTACCCAAAAAGCATCAACACCGGAAATTGGTCGAAAAATGTTAGAGAATTCTATTGAAAATAAGAGTGCCTTACATAAATTTGCAGAATTTATTAAAGCACAAGGTGGAAATGAAAAGGCAGTATTTGAACCAGAATTATTGCCAAAAGCTACTATTATTGAAGATATTTATTCTCCTAAAGCAGGATATGTAAGAGAAATAACGACAGATGAAGTAGGTGTAGCATCATTGATTTTAGGTGGTGGCAGAGAGACAAAAGAAAGTAAAATTGATTTATCCGTAGGTTTCAAAATCAAGAAAAAAGTAGGAGATTTTGTTCAGAAAGGAGAGAGTCTTGCTGAAATCCATGCAAATGATTTAAGAAAATTAGCAGATGCTAAAGAACGATTTATAAATGCATATAATTTCAGTGAAGAACAAATATCTACGCCAACACTAATCAAAAAGATAGTTACTAAGGAAAGATAGGAATAATTCAATAATGTATTCATATACTAGATAATAATAAAAGAAGGAGGTTGTCTCATTGTAAATTTGAGACTGCCTCTTTATATTTGTGGGGAATCGTTTATGAAGAAACGATCAATTAATTTATCGAGAGAAGTAAGAAAAGTAAAAAAAAATGTAGTTGAAGGATTGGATCTTCCAAAAGATATCATGTATGGAGCAGTAATTGTTACCGCAATGGGACCTTTTGAAGCATATATCGAGAATTATAAAGGTATTATGGAATATACAGAGAATAAAATTAAAATTCAAACGAAAAATTGCAGGTTGGAAATACTAGGTAAAAAACTTTTAATATCTTATTATACTAATGAGGAAATGAAAATTACAGGAACCATTCAAGCAATCAATTATGAATTGTAAGGAGAATTTTGAATGAATCATTTTGTAAATTACTATAAGGGATATGTAAAGGTCAGACTTATTTCCCTAGCACCAGAACGTTTTTTTAATATGTGTAGTAATCATGAAATTTATATATGGAACTTAAAAAATCATGATGATGCTTATGAGTTTTATATTTATAGAAAAGATTTTCTGAAATTGAAAAATATTTTAAGAAAATCAAAATCAAAAATTATAATTTTAGAAAAAAAAGGATTCCCAATGTTTCTTTTTAAAAATCGCAAAAGAAAAGCATTTTTTTGTGGAATTGTAATTGCATTTGTATTTCTTACAATTATGTCTATGTTTATTTGGGATGTTGAAATAAATGGAAATGTAACAGAAACAGATAATATAATATTTGATTATTTAAAAGAACAGTCTGTATGTCACGGTACATTAAAAAGCAAAATAGATTGTGAAAAAATGGAAGAAAAATTAAGAGCTAGATTTAATGATATTATATGGGCATCCGTTCAAATAAATGGAACAAGGTTAATTGTAAGCGTTCAGGAAGGAAATGCAAGAAGAATAATAGATAAAAAGGATAAAAATGTTCCAATGGACCTGATAGCAAAAAAAGATGGAATTATAGAAAATATAATTACAAGAAGAGGGGTTCCACAAGTAACGAAAGGAAGTACTGTAAAAAAAGGAGACATTTTAGTACTAGGCAGAATAGAAATTTTAAATGATGCAAAAGAAGTATGTGATTATCAATATTGCCAATCTGATTCAGATATATTCGGAAGAACGGAATATACATATAAAGATGAATTTTCTTTAACTTATAATAAAAAAGTATATACAAATAAAAAGAAAGTATCCCATTCCATAAGGGCTTTTGATTATTTACTAAAAATAGGTGCACAAAAAATACCTTATAAGCATTATGATTTTACTGCCAATGAAAAACAATTGAAGTTGTCAACTAACTTTTATTTACCTTTCTTTTTGGAAACAAATATATATGAAGAATATAAAGTAGTAAAGAATCAATATACAAAAGAACAGGCTACTAAAATAGAAAAATTACGTTTAAAGAGATATTGTAAAAATTTAATAGAAAAGGGGGTTCAAATTGTAGAAAATAATGTTATTATAGAAGTGAATAAAAAGAGTTGTATAGGAAATGGTGAAATTATAGTGATTGAGCCAATTGGTACGTATCAAGAAACAGAAATCCTTGAAGTACCCAAAAATACGGAATCAGAAGAAGGGAATTTACAATGAGCATAATAGAAACTATGATAGGAATTCCAACTGAACATGTAAAAAATGTTTTTGGACAGTTTGATCAAAATATAAAGAAAATTGAAAAAGCACTTAAAGTTACCATAGTAGCCAGAAACGAAGAACTTAAGATAATAGGTCCTGAAAATACAGTCAAAAGAGCAAAAAGCGTATTTCAACAATTAATTGAGTTATCAAAACGTGGCAATATAATTCAAGAGCAAAATGTTGATTACGCTATTTCCTTGTGTTTTGAAAATGAAGAAGCTGCAATTGTAGAAATAGATAAAGATTTAATTTGCCATACGTTAAATGGAAAACCAATTAAACCAAAGACTTTAGGTCAAAAGGGATATGTTGATAAAATTAGAAATCGTATGATTGTTTTTGGAATTGGACCTGCGGGTACCGGTAAAACATATCTGGCGATGGCAATGGCTATTACTGCTTTTAAAAATAATGAAGTTGGTAGAATTATTTTAACCAGGCCTGCAATAGAAGCCGGAGAAAAACTGGGATTTTTACCAGGTGATTTGCAAAGTAAGGTTGACCCTTATTTAAGACCTCTATATGATGCACTATACGAAATAATGGGTGCAGAAAGTTTTATGAGAAATATGGAAAAAGGGTTGATTGAAGTTGCACCTTTAGCATATATGAGGGGTAGGACATTAGATAATGCATTTATTATTTTGGATGAAGCTCAAAATACAACACCTGCGCAGATGAAAATGTTTTTGACAAGAATTGGTTTTGGGTCTAAAGTAGTAATAACCGGAGATTCTACACAAAAAGATCTTGCTACAGGAGTGAAGTCAGGATTAGATGTTGCTTTAAAGGTAATAAAAAAAGTCGAAGATATAGGAATATGTACATTGACCAGTAGTGATGTTGTTCGGCATCCTCTAGTTCAAAAAATAGTAAAAGCTTATGAAGAATTTGAAAATAAACAATATAAAAGAAATAATAAACAACAAGACAAAAAGAGATAAAAATGCTAAGTTATAGGAGAATTTATGCTACCAGAAAAAAAATGGTCAAAAGAAAGAAGTATCTATATTATTGCTATCTATATTGTTGCTATAATGATGAATGGTATAATGGGGATCGTCCTTCAACATAATGTAAAAGATATTATCGGAATTGTTACAGTAGGGATTTTGTTAGTATCATTTATTGTATTTTTACTCGAAACGAACCGAATAGAAAATGGATATCGTATAGAAAAGTATTATAATTATAAAAGAATATTTTGGTTTTTTTTCATATGGTCAATATATGAAATATTAATTTTGTTAATTCCACCTTATTTAAGACCGATTTTAGTTATTGGAATATTATGTACCTTTATTTTAAACACAACCGTTGGTTTCTTAATGAATATTTATTTTTCAACAATGTTAATCCTGATTGCTGATGGCACTGTTGAATTGTATTTACTTTATATTCTTTCTGGTGTAATAGGATGTTTGGTCTCAGAGTATTTGAAAGATAAAAAAACATTTATCACAGCAGGTATTTCTATCATTTGTAGTAATATATGTCTAACAATACTATTTGAATATTTAGCAACATCAAATTTTCATGTTATATATGCTTGGCAGGCATTTGGAGCCGGACTTATTGCAATAGTACTTGTTAAATTGATGCTGCCTTATGTAGAAACTTATATTGATCATGGATTATATCGACGTTTGTGGTCTATTTGTTCTTCGAAACATATTTTACTCAAACAATTAAAAGATTTTTCAGAATCAGAGTATCAACATACATTAGCAGTTGCTAAAGTAGCAGGTAATGCAGCAGAATTAATTGGTGCTGATCCATTATTAGCAAAAGTAGGAGGATTATATCATAGAATAGGGTTAGTACAAGGTAGTGATTATATAGAAGAAAATATTAAACTGACAGAAGAATACAATTTCCCAATTGAATTAGTACAAGTTCTATATGAATATTCCGGTAGATTTGTTTTACCAAGCACAAAAGAAGCTGCTATTGTAATGATAGTTGATACAATGTTAATGAATTTTACAAAATATAGAAAAGAAATTTTAGAAGGTTCTATATCAAAAGAAATATTAGTGCAACAGACATTTAATGAGATACTTTCTAAGGGCTTATTGGATAAATCGGGAATCACCCTTAAGATGTATATGGACTTAAAAGAATTGTTTTTAACTAAATAGGAGGTAAGTGATGACGATAGATATCGAAAATGAGAGTAATTTGACAATATTCAATGATTATGAGAAAATGGCAGTCGGAGTAATTGAAAAAGTTTTAGATTTTGAAGATTGCCCTTATGAAGTTGAGGTAGAACTTCTTCTAACAACCAATGAAGGGATACAAAAAATAAATAATGAGTTCCGCCATATTGATAAACCGACGGATGTATTATCCTTTCCTCTCATTGAATATGCAACTCCATCTGATTTTTCTGAGATTGAAACAAAAGTAGAGGAAAACTTCAATCTTGAAACGGGAGAATTGTTGTTGGGAGACATTATTATTTCAGTTCCCAAAATGATAGAACAGGCAGAAGAATATGGTCATTCATTAGAACGAGAGTTTTCTTTCTTAATAACACATAGTATGCTGCATTTATTAGGATATGATCATATGGAGAAAAATGATGCTGTTATTATGGAAGGCAAACAAAAACAAATTTTAGATGAACTTAAGATTTTCAGAGAGTATAAGGAGAAAAATGATGAAGAACTTTAGATTATTAATTGTATTTGTCTGTATGTGTTTGTTATTAGGAGGATGCAAGAAGAAAGAACCTATAAAAGAACCTAAAGAAGAAGTAAAAGTTCCCAAACAGACTTTTGATCAAAAACCTGTTGATACACATGAGGGGCAAGTACGGAGTTTATTGACCGGTAAATGGGTAGATGAAGCAATCGCAAAAAAAAGACCAATTGCTATTATGTTAAGCAATGTAAAAATTGCAGTACCTCAAAGTGGAATTGAAAATGCAGATGTTGTATATGAAGCACCTGTCGAAGGCGGTATTACTCGTTTAATGGGTATTTTTGAGAATTTTCAAGGCTTAGAAAAAATTGGTTCAGTTCGAAGTTGTAGAAATTATTTTATAGATTTCTTCATGGGATTCGATGCAATTTATTCACATTTTGGCCAGGCAGTTTATGCGGTACCTGTTTTAGATTCAGAAGGAGTTGATAATCTAAATGGTCTTGATAATATTGGTGATACCGTATATTATCGTACTTCTGATAGGAAGTCTCCTCATAATGCTTATACCAGCGCCGAGAAACTGGAAGCAGGAATTGAAAAGATGGGATTTAGAAGAGACTATAAAGAAGGATATTCAGGTCAATTTAAATTTAATTCAGATGATAAGAAAGAAATTGATATTCAAGGTACTGATACAAAATATGTACAGCCTGGCTACTTTATAAATAAACCATGGTTTGAATATAAACAGGAAGACAAATTGTATTATCGTAATCAATATGGAGGACCACAAATTGATGAAGCAACAGGGAAACAGTTGGCTTATAAAAATATAATTTTACAATATACCCCGTGGGAATACTATGACAAAAATGGTTATTTAAATATCAATACAAATACAGGTGGGAAAGGTAAATATATTACCAATGGAAAGGCAATGGATATTACCTGGAAAAAAGAGAATCAATTTGATCCCACTACTTTTATGGATGCAAATGGAAAAGAATTAGTCATAAATCAAGGAAAGACCTGGGTATGTGTTATTTTAGATACTTATGAAGAAAGAATTAATATATCCAATGAATTGATTGATTATAAAGACTAAATAACAATGAATTGCGGTATATGCTTGAGGTGAAATATGAGCTCGAAGAAGAAAAAAAAATCAAATTTTCTAGTACAAGGTTCGATACTAGCAATTTCGTCTATTATTGTACGTATTATAGGTGCTGTATACCGTATACCATTAACTAAAATTATTGGAGATATTGGTAACGACTATTATTCAAATGCATATGAAATTTATAACTTACTATTATTAATATCTTCTTATAGTTTACCTTTGGCTGTTTCAAAACTTGTTTCAGCCAGGCTTGCTAAGGGAGAGCGAAAAAATGCATACCGGATTTTTCGGGGAGCTTTGGTATTTGCAATTATTTCTGGAATTGTTGTTGCAACGTTTACATTTGTATTTTCCAGATTTTTAACTGCAAGACTTTTCAATACCCCAATGAGCTTTTTTGCTCTGCGAGCATTGATACCGGCTCTTATTATTGTTGCTATACTTGGTGTTCTAAGAGGATTCTTTCAAGGAAATGGAACAATGATTCCAACCGCAATTTCACAAATAGCAGAACAAATAATAAATGCAATAGTGAGTGTCGGTGCTGCATATTTCTTATTTTCATATGGGAAAAAAATAGGTGCAGTTTTAGGGGATGCAAAAAGTTATAGTGCTGCTTATGGTGCTGCCGGAGGAACTTTAGGTACAGGTGCAGGTGCATTGACAGCATTGGTTTTTATGTTAATGATATTTTTCATGTATCGTCCTGTTTTGAAAAGGCAGATACGAAGAGATCGTTACTCTAAAAAGGAATCTTATAGAAAGATATTTTATGTACTGATGATGACTATTGTACCAGTTATATTAAGTACAACAGTATACAATATCAGTGGTATTTTGGATCAGGGTATTTTTAAATCTCCTATGCTGCAGCATGGTCTTAGTGCAGATGTACGATCACAAATGTGGGGGATATTTAGTGGTAAATATAAAGTTCTTACAAATGTACCAATTGCAATTGCAAGTGCCGTTGCTTCTTCTGTTACTCCTGGGCTTAGTATAGCGGTTGCACTTGGAGATAAAAATGAAATGAAAGCTAAGATTGAAACAGCAATTCGATTTGTTATGATTGTGGCTTTTCCTTGTGCCATTGGTATGGGCGTTTTGGCATCACCTATTTTACATTTTTTGTTTAATGGATCTTCCACAGAATCTATGACAATTGCAACAAGATTACTTCAATCAGGAGCTGTTGTAATTATATTTACCTCATTATCGACATTATCAAATGGTTTATTGCAAGGGATAAATAGAATGAAGACTCCAGTAATTAATGCTGTTATTTCTCTTATAATACATCTAATATCATTAATTATTATGTTACAATTTTTTAATCTCAAAATTTATGCAGTGATTTATTCCAATATTATATTTGCTTTTTTAATGTGTTTATTAAATGGTATGGCAATAAGAAAATTCATTGGTTATAAACAGGAAATAAAAAGGTCTTTTATAATTCCATGTATTTCATCGATTCTAATGGGAGTTGTCGTATATTTAGTTTATTCAGGAATACATAAAGGACTTGATAATAATAAATTGGGCGTAGTAATATCAATTATATTAGGTGCACTTGTATATGGAATTCTTTTATTAGCATTTAAAGCATTGACGGAAGAAGAAATAAAAAGATTACCAAAAGGTAATTTAATTTTATCGTTCGGGAAAAAAATTCACTTAATAAAATGAATTAGGAAATAATGGTAAATATTGAATAAAAATAGACTAACAAGCTGATACTATATACAAAAGGAGGGATGTTCCTATGAAAAAAGTATATGGGATCAGCTTTTTACTTGTTGTTTTAGTATCCATTGGAGCTTACCAAATTAGTTATTATTATGCAGAAAAAAATTTTGAAAAACAGGCAAAAGAAAAACAAGAGAAAGAAATGGAAAATGAGTTAATTCAAGCAGATACTAATAATCCTAGCGTAGTGACAAGAAATACAAAATATATTATTAACATAATCAATAATGAAAATGAAATATTAGAAGAAAAAACTACAATGATACCAGAGAATTTAATTGGCTGTACAAGAGATGAAGTTAATGAAGCTCTAGATGGTGTTGAACTCGTTTCTTTTTCACCAGAAAGAATTGTCGTAAAGCAGAAACAATTGAAAGAAAAATATGAATATTATTTAAAGGAAGAAAATGGTTATATTACAGTATTGCTTTCAGATAAAAAAACAGTATATACCTATACAGATATAGCAGTTTCTATTCTTCCAAAAGAAATACAAGAAGAAATAAAAAATCTAAAACCAATTGAAAACTTAAGTCATCTTTATAGTTTTTTGGAAACTTACACGAGTTAAGAGCAAAATAACTTGATTCATATGAATAAATCACCTATAATTGAGAAGTCAAAGGGAATTTTGAGGTGAATTATGAGTAAGAAAAAAGTGATTGTAATCGGTGGCGGTGCTTCTGGTATAGTTGCTGCGATTGCAGCATCAAGAAGTGGTGCAGATGTTACAATATTAGAGCATATGAAACGGATTGGTAAAAAGATTTTATCCACTGGAAATGGAAAATGTAACATAACCAATCTGAATCAGGATATCAAAAAATATAATGGAAATAATCCAGAGTTTATCTTGCCGGTATTTGAACAATTTGGCGTTAAAGAAACACTGGACTTTTTTCATGCAATGGGAATTTTAATAAAAGATAAAAATGGATATATTTATCCTAATTCTGAGCAGGCTTCTTCAGTTTTGGACGTATTAAGAATGGAATTAGAAAATTTGAATGTAGAAATAATCTGTGAATGCAAAATTAACGGAATAAAAAAAATCAGAAATCAATTCATAATTAATACTAATTTAAAAGAATATAAAAGTGATGCGTGTATCATGGCAATAGGTGGCAAAGCAGCACCTGTGACTGGTTCAGATGGAAGTGGTTTTCTATATGTCAAAGAATTTGGACATACTGTCTTGTCTATGGTACCTGCATTAGTTCAATTAAAAGCAAAACAATCATTTTTTAAAGAATTAGCAGGAATCCGAATAGAAGGAAATGTGCAATTGTGGTCAAATTCCATGCTTTTAGCCAGTGAATATGGAGAGATTCAACTAACAAAATATGGAATTTCAGGAATACCGGTTATGCAGATTAGTCGTTTTGCGTCATTGGAATTGCTTAAATATAAAAAAGTTTCTGCTATCCTTGATTTTAATCCACAGATGAATGAAGAAGAATTAAAACATTATTTAAAAAATCGATTTAAACATAGTAGAAATAAAACAGCAGAAGAATGTTTCATTGGATTTATTAATAAAAAACTGGGCAACGTTCTCCTTAAAGAATCAGGCATAAATCTTAATCAAAATGCAAACGGAATAAAGTTCGAACAAATTGAAGTTTTAGTAAAAAAAATCAAAACATTTTCTATTGATATCATAGCAGCAAATTCATTTGAAAATGCTCAGGTAACAGCAGGTGGAATATCTACAACAGAAATTAATAATAAAACTTTGGAATCCAAATTAGTATCTCAATTATTCTTTGCAGGAGAAATGATTGATATTGATGGTACTTGTGGTGGTTATAATCTGCAATGGGCATGGTCAAGTGGTTATGTCGCAGGAATACATGCAGCAATGAGGGATTAATATGATACGAATACAGCAAGTAAAATTAGAATTAAACCATACAAAAGAAGATATGTTTAAAGTAATAGAGAAGACATTAAGAGTATCTTCTCATGAAATAATAGCAGTTGAAATTGTAAAAAAGTCGATAGATGCAAGAAAAAAGAGCGAAATCAAATATGTCTATACTATAGACGTTGAGGTGAAAGAACCTTCTGAGATAATAAAAAGGACAAAAAACAAACATGTATCCATAGCAAAAAAGGATTTTTATCAATTTCCTGACCCAGGTATAAATCAGATGAAAAGCCGTCCGGTCATTGTAGGAAGCGGACCAGCCGGATTATTTTGCGGACTTATGCTTGCAAAAGCAGGATATGCACCAATTCTAATTGAAAGAGGAGAATCTGTTGAGAAGCGTAAAATTACAGTAGATAATTTTTGGGATGGAGAAAGCTTAAATTCGGAAAGTAATGTTCAATTCGGAGAAGGCGGTGCAGGAACTTTTTCAGATGGTAAATTAAATACATTAGTGAAAGATCCCACTGGCAGAAACCGGAAAGTGTTAGAAATTTTTGTTAAAGCTGGTGCTCCCGAAGAAATTCTTTATATCAATAAACCTCATATAGGGACCGATATTTTAGTCGATGTAGTGAAAAATATTAGAAATAAAATTTTAGAATATGGTGGCGATATTTATTTTGATACTTGCATGAAAGACTTATTAATTAAAGATGGTAAAGTCTCAGGTGTAGAGTTGAAAAATCATGAAAGGATTTTAACAGACCTTGTCATTTTAGCAATAGGGCATAGTGCAAGAGATACTTTTCAAATGTTATCTCAGAAGCCATTGATCGAAATGACATCAAAAGCTTTTGCAATCGGAGTTAGAATAGAACATCCACAAAGTTTGATTAATAATTCTCAATATGGAGTAAAGTTTCATGAAATATTACCAAATGCTTCTTACAAATTAGCAACTACTTTAGAAAATAAACGAGGAGTTTATTCCTTTTGCATGTGTCCTGGTGGATATGTAGTAAATGCTTCTTCTGAGCCCAAACGGCTCGCAGTGAACGGAATGAGCTATCATAGCCGTAATAGTCAAAATGCAAACAGTGCAATTATTGTAACTGTTACCCCAGAAGATTTTGAGTATCAAGGGCCATTAGCAGGTATGGAATATCAACAGAGATTAGAAGAGGCCGCATATTTAGCAGGAGAAGGCAGGATTCCCATCCAATTATTTGGTGATTTTTGTAATAACAAATCAAGTACGACTTTTGGTGATTTTGATACATGTATAAAAGGAAATTGGAAATTTTCTGATTTAAATCAAATTATTCCAAAAACTGTGGCAGATAGTTTAAAAATGGGAATTATGCAATTTGAACATAATATAAAAGGATTTAGTAAAGAGGATGCCATACTTTCTGGTGTTGAGAGTAGAACATCTTCACCAGTGAGGATACCAAGAGATACTTTCTTTGAAAGTAAAGTAAAAGGACTTTACCCCTGTGGTGAAGGGGCAGGTTATGCAGGAGGTATCATGTCAGCAGCTATGGACGGTCTAAAGGTAGCAGAAGCAATTGCGAAAAAATATAAGAAGTATTATAATAGTTAAAATCAGGTAACATAAAAATATAAATTCATAATAAGGAAGGTAAAAAAATTGACACAATTAACTCCTATGATGCAACAGTATATGGAAACCAAAAAAGAATATAGTGACTGCATTTTATTTTATAGATTAGGTGATTTTTATGAGATGTTTTTTGATGACGCATTAACAGCATCGAAGGAATTAGAAATTACTTTAACAGGTAAAAACTGTGGACAAGAAGAACGAGCACCTATGTGCGGTGTACCTTATCATGCAGTGGAAGGATATCTTAACAAACTAGTATCAAAAGGCTATAAAGTTGCTATTTGTGAACAGGTAGAAGATCCAAAATTAACCAAAGGAATTGTGAAAAGAGAAGTCGTCAGGGTCGTTACTCCAGGAACGAATTTCAATCCACAGGCTCTTGATGAAAGCAAAAATAATTACATAATGTGTATTGTTTTGTTTGAAAATCTATTTGGTCTCTCTGTTGCCGATATTACAACCGGAGACTATTTTGTTACAGAGATTGATTCAGCAAGAAAATTAATAGATGAAATCAATAAATTCATGCCTTCTGAAATCATTTGTAATGAAGCATTTCAAATGAGCGGTGTTGATTTAGAAGATTTGAAAAATCGTTTAAATATTACAGTATATACTTTGGAATCATGGTATTTTGATGAAGAACTTTGTCAAAGAATACTAAAAGATCATTTTAAAATAAATAATTTAGCAGGTTTAGGAATTACTGATTATTGCTGCGGAATCATTGGTGCAGGATCTTTATTACAATATTTATTGGAAACTCAAAAAAACAGTCTGTCACATATGACTACATTAAAACCATATTCTACAGGGATGTTTATGTTGATAGATAGTTCAACAAGACGTAATTTAGAATTAGTTGAAACATTAAGAGAAAAACAAAAAAGAGGTTCGTTATTATGGGTATTAGATAGGACGAAAACGGCTATGGGAGCTCGAATGCTTCGAAGCTTCATTGAACAGCCGTTAATTGATTTAGACGAAATTGAAGAGCGCTTAGATTGTATCGATGAACTGAATCAAAAAGTGATATCCAGAGAGGAAATCAGAGAATATTTGTCTCCTATTTATGATTTGGAGCGATTAATAGGTCGTATCAGTTATCAGTCTGCAAATCCTAGAGATTTGATTGCTTTTAAAAATTCTTTGTCTATGCTTCCATATATTAAGCAGATTGCAGAAGATTTTGAAGCAAATTTAATACGTAAATTGTTACAACAATTCGATATATTAGAAGATCTGCACTCACTGGTAGAACGCTCTATACTTGATGAACCCCCAATTACCATTCGTGAAGGTGGAATTATCAAAGAAGGCTATTCAAAAGAAGTAGACCAGCTAAGAAATGCCAAAACAGAAGGAAAAACATGGCTTGCTCAATTAGAATCAAAAGAAAGAGAGCAGACTGGTATTAAAAATCTAAAAATAAAATATAACAAAGTATTTGGTTATTATTTAGAGGTTACTAATTCATATCGGGATTTAGTTCCGGAACACTATACCCGGAAACAAACATTAGCAAATGCGGAAAGATACATAACACCGGAATTAAAAGAATTAGAAGATATGATTTTAGGAGCTGAAGATAAATTATATGCATTAGAATATCAACTCTTTACAGAAATTAGAGATATGATTGCAGAACAAGTTTTAAGGATTCAAAATACTGCAAAAGCAATTGCTAAGTTGGATGTCTTTACTTCACTTGCATTAGTTGCAGAGAGAAATCAATATTGCAGGCCAAAAATAAATAAAAACGGTCTGATTCAAATTAAAGATGGACGTCATCCTGTAGTTGAAAAAATGATAACAAACGATCTTTTTATTGCAAACGACACAATATTGGACAATGAAAATCAGCGTATCTCTATTATTACCGGACCTAACATGGCAGGTAAATCTACCTATATGAGACAAACAGCATTAATTGTTCTGTTGGCTCAGATTGGATGCTTTGTGCCAGCTAAAAGTGCAGATGTAGGAATTGTTGATCGGATTTTCACAAGAGTCGGAGCATCTGATGACCTTGCTTCCGGACAAAGCACTTTTATGGTAGAAATGACCGAGGTCGCAAACATATTACGTAACGCAACCAAAAATAGTTTACTTATATTAGATGAAATAGGTCGTGGAACAAGTACCTTTGATGGACTTAGTATTGCCTGGGCTGTTGTTGAACATATCAGTAATCCAAAACTTTTAGGTGCCAAAACTCTTTTTGCTACACATTATCATGAATTGACAGAATTGGAAGGTAAGTTAAATAGTGTAAATAATTATTGCATTGCTGTCAAAGAGCAAGGAGAGGATATCGTTTTTTTACGAAAGATTATTAAAGGTGGAGCAGACAAAAGTTATGGTATTCAAGTAGCCAAATTAGCAGGCGTTCCAGAACCGATAATAGAAAGAGCAAAAGTACTGGTAGAACAGCTAAGTGATGCAGATATCGCTTTAAATGCAAAAAATATTATAACCGAGCAAGAAATCGAGCGATCTTTTGGAACGGAAACTATAGTAGAGGAAGCAACACAACTTTCTCTCTTTGATAATTCTTCAAAAGAAGATGATGAAGTCGTTTTAGAACTTAAATCATTAGATATTGCAAATTTAACACCAATAGAGGCATTAAATATTTTATATAAGTTTCAAAATGTTATAAAAAGCAGAAAATAAAATGGAGGAATTCTAATGTCGAATATAGCAGTATTAGATCAAAAAACAATTGATAAGATTGCCGCAGGCGAAGTAATAGAACGTCCTTCATCAGTGGTGAAAGAATTAGTTGAGAATGCAATAGATGCAGGTTCTACAGCTATTACCGTAGAAATAAAGGAAGGTGGAATTTCCTTTATACGAATTACAGATAATGGATGTGGAATAAAAAAAGAAGAAGTTCCATTAGCTTTTTTACGTCATTCTACAAGCAAAATACAATCAGTAGAAGATTTAATGACTGTTTCATCTTTAGGATTTCGCGGGGAAGCATTATCGAGTATTGCCGCAGTAGCACAAGTGGAATTAATCTCGAAGCCTGCAAAAGAATTGCTGGGAGTCCGATATATTATTGAAGGTAGTCAAGAAAAAAGTATGGAAGAAATCGGGGCTCCTGATGGAACAACTTTTCTTATACGAAATCTTTTTTATAATACACCTGCCAGACAAAAGTTCCTAAAATCACCAACAACGGAGGGAAATTATATTAGTGAACTTTTACAAAGATTAGCATTATCACACCCTAATATTTCCTTTAAGTTCATCAATAATGGACAGATTAAACTTCACACATCCGGAAATACCAATTTAAAGGATATTATATATCACATTTATGGAAGAGAAATTTCTAAGGAGTTACTGGAAATACAAGAAGAACTTGGAGATATTAAAATCGAAGGTTTTATAGGAAAGCCGGTTATTTCCAGAGGAAACCGGAATTTTGAAAATTATTTTATTAATGGGCGTTATGTAAAAAGCAATATAATTTCAAAAGGAATTGAACAAGCATATAAGAATTTTATGATGCAGCATAAATATCCTTTTACAGTGCTGCACTTTTCAATAAAGGGTGAATTATTAGATATAAATGTACATCCAACTAAAATGGAATTACGTTTTAGTAATAAGGAAGAAATATATCAATTTATTCATGATACAGTCTATAACAGACTACAAAAACGAGAATTAATTCCGGAAGTTGAAATAAGTGCAAACAAAAAACCAGAAAATAAAAGAATTAGTAAAATGAAAGAATTCATTCAAAAACAGGCGGCTATTCCAGAACCTTTTGAAAAAAAGCGCTTAGAGACTTTTAAAGAAAATAATCTATATCAAAAGAATATTTCAATAAGCAATACGGATACACCTGTACCAGTAGTAAAAAATAATTTAATTTTAGAAACAAATGAATCATCAAAGACAACTCCTGTAATAGAAAAAGAATCCGAACAGTTAGAATTATTTGATGGGAAATTATTATCAAAAGAGGCTAAAGCAAAACATGAAATTATTGGTCAAGTTTTCGATACTTATTGGATTATACAATATCAAGACAAAATGTTTATTATGGATCAGCATGCTGCTCATGAAAAAGTACTTTATGAAAAAACATTAGCGTCTTTAGATTCTAAAGAACATGCAAGCCAAATGATAAGCCCACCTATCTTAATAACTTTATCTATGAAAGAGCAGGAACTTTTAAACAAATATCTTAAAATTTTTGAAAAAATAGGATTTATCATTGAGTCTTTTGGCGGCAATGAATTTATAATTAATGGAGTACCCAGCAATTTATTTGGATTATTAGGAAAAGATTTATTTATTGAAATAATAGATGGTCTGGCTGAAAATTTAGGTGCGGCTACAGAAGATGTCATTTTAGAAAAAATAGCATCTATGTCTTGTAAAGCGGCAGTAAAAGGGAATCATAAATATTCTAATTTAGAAGCTCAGAATTTAATTGAACAATTAATGGAATTAGAAAATCCCTATCATTGTCCACATGGACGACCAACCATTATTTCAATGTCAAAATATGAATTAGAAAAGAAATTTCAAAGAATATTATAATATGATAGGAAAGATTATGAAGAAACCACTTATTGTTTTAACAGGTCCAACAGCAGTTGGAAAAACAGAATTATCAATCCAGCTGGCAAAAAAAGTAAATGGTGAAATTATTTCAGCTGATTCTATGCAAGTATATAAATATATGAATATTGGAACTGCAAAAATTACGCCAGATGAAATGCAGGGTATCCCTCATTATCTGGTAGATGAAATTTTACCGGACGAAGAGTTCAATGTTGTGATTTTTCAGCAATTGGCAAAAAAATATATGGAGGAAATATACAATAAAGGTAAAATTCCTATTTTAGTTGGAGGTACAGGTTTTTATATACAAGCGGTACTTAAAAATATTAATTTTACCGAAACTGACACAAATTTAGAATATCGTTCCGAATTAGAAAACATTGCAAAAGAGAAAGGTTCAGCCTTTCTACATGAAATGTTACAAAATGTAGATAAAAAAGCCGCTGATTCTATTCACGAAAATAATACAAAAAGAATCATCAGAGCCTTAGAATTTTATAAAGAAACGAAGAAATTAATTTCAGAACATAATGAAGAAGAATATCTGAAAGAATCGCCTTATAACTTCGCATATTTTGTATTAAATACAGAACGCGGACTTCTTTATGAACGTATTAATTTAAGAATAGACAAAATGCTAGAAGAAGGATTAGTGAAAGAAGTTGAAATGCTTGCTAAAATGGGAATGAAGAAAGATATGGTTTCTATGCAGGGACTTGGATATAAAGAAATACTATCTTATTTAAATAGAGAAATTTCATTAGAGGAAGCTGTCTATTTATTAAAACGAGATACTAGAAGATTTGCAAAAAGGCAATTGACTTGGTTCCGCCGGGAGAAAAATATAACATGGATTGAAAAAGAGCATTTTGACTTTAATAATGATAAAATTTTATCCTATATGTTAAATTTTATAAAAGCAACAGAAATTATTTAAATCATAACAAAAGGAAAGAGATAAGATGAATTTACTCAAAAGTGAAAATTTATATGAAGAAATGGGGATTTGTAAAGATGTATTTCAATTTGGAACAGAAATAGAAAAATGTTTAACAGATCGTTTTAAAAAAATTGATGAAGTTGTTGAGTATAACCAACTTAAAGTTATTTCTGCCATGCAAAAACATAAAGTAAGTGCAGAATGCTTTGCATCGACATCCGGATATGGATATAACGACTTAGGAAGAGACAAGCTGGAGGAAGTTTATGCTGCTTGCTTTCACACCGAAGCGGCATTGGTACGTCCTCAAATAGCGTGTGGTACACATGCGTTATCAGTGGCTTTATCCGGCAACTTAAGACCTGGAGATGAACTGCTCTCTCCAGTTGGTAAGCCTTATGATACGCTTGAGGAGGTTATTGGGATTCGTCCATCTAATGGGTCTTTAGCTGAATACGGTATCAAATATCGTCAGGTAAATTTATTAGAAAATGGTGAATTTGATTTTTATGGAATAAAGAATGCAATTACTTCAAAAACAAAAATGGTTACCATACAACGTTCAAAAGGTTATCAAACAAGGCCTACCTTATCAGTAAAAAAAATTGAAGAACTAATTAGGTTTATAAAAAAGATTAAATCTGATATAATCTGTATGGTTGACAATTGTTATGGTGAGTTTGTAGAAACGATTGAACCCACAGATGTTGGAGCAGATTTAATTGTTGGTTCATTGATTAAAAATCCCGGGGGTGGGCTTGCGCCAATAGGGGGTTATATAGCTGGAAAGAAACAGTACGTTGAAAATGCATCCTATCGTTTGACTTCTCCTGGATTGGGGAAAGAAGTTGGAGCTTCTCTTGGAACCATGCAATCATTTTATCAAGGATTTTTTCAGGCTCCAGTTGTAGTGGGCGGAGCATTAAAAGGTGCAATATTTGCTGCTAATATCTATGAAAAACTGGGATTTAAGGTTATTCCTGATTCTATTGAAAGCAGACATGATATCATACAAGCTGTTGAATTTGGAATACCAGAAGCTGTTATTGAGTTTTGCAAAGGTATTCAAGCTGCTGCACCTGTAGATAGTTACGTTATACCAGAACCTTGGGCTATGCCTGGATATGACAGTGATGTTATAATGGCTGCAGGGACATTTGTACAAGGTTCTTCTATAGAATTAAGTGCAGATGGTCCAATAAAGGAGCCCTATGCAGTTTACTTTCAGGGAGGCTTAACGTGGTATCATGCCAAATTAGGTATTTTAATGTCATTACAAAAACTTATTGATGCAAACATTGTCAAAGTACCAAAATAAGTTTTTGCCTGATTTACAAAATTAACAATTATTAGGTATACAATAAATCAAGAATATGGTAAAATAATTTGTAAAATGTGCATACCTAACAAAGTTTACATAATAAATGTATGTAAACTTATTGAAGTTTGTGCGAAAGGGGACATTATATGAGAGGTGCAAAAGACAAAAATTTATGGTCCTTATTCTTACTTTTATTAGCAGGAATTGTACTAGGAGGATTTTTAGGAACCTTAACACAGAATGTATCATTTTTAAGTTGGTTAAATTATGGACAAGCATTTGGATTAGCCAATCCAGTTGTTCTAAATTTAGGGATTTTAGTTATAACATTTGGATTAACAATAAAAATTACGATAGCAAGTATTGCAGGTATTTTTATAGCAGTCTTTGTTTATAAAATTCTCTAATATCATTATCCATTCCTATTTACAGATTTACAGAGAGATGAAGTAATAGGAGGAAGTATGAATAATCATTTTACAATGCGGGATTTGCCGCAATGTGAGAGACCTTATGAAAAATGTTTAACAAAAGGTCCTCAATTTCTATCCGATGCAGAGCTAATTGCTGCTATAATAAATACTGGAACAAAGGGTTTTAGAGCAATTGATCTTTCCCAAGAAATTCTACAAAGTTCTAATTCTTTTCCGAGCATATTAGGAATTCTGAATATGTCTAATGACGAACTGATGAGAATTAAAGGAGTTGGGAAAGTAAAAGCTGCAAAATTAAAATGTATCGCTGAATTATCAAAGAGAATTGCAAAATCAAAAGCATCAAATCTGATTCAGTTAACATCGCCATCTTCGATCGCAGAATATTATATGGAAGAGTTAAGGCATATTGAACAAGAACAAGTTGTCTTATTGATGTTTGATACAAAAAATAAACTATTAGGCGAAAAAACAGTTTATATAGGAACAGTGAATGCTTCACTGGTATCCCCAAGGGAGTTATTTATTGAAGCATTGAGAAGTCAAGCAGTTTATGTAGTTTTATTACATAATCATCCCAGTGGTGATCCTACACCCAGCACTGAAGACATTATACTGACTAAGCGGGTGCAGAAGGCAGGAAATCTGATAGGAATCCAATTAATAGATCATATAATTATCGGAGATCTCTGTTATACCAGCCTAAAAGAAAAAAATCTAATGGATTCATAAAAGAAAATGGAACTATGGAAGGAGTAAAGAATGATAAACAATATATTTGGGGTTGATCTTGGGACAAGTAATATCAAACTTTACAACAAGGCAACAGATAAAATTATTAATGAAAAAAATGTTATTGCAATTGAAAACAAGAGGAATGTCTATGGTTTTGGAGACGAAGCATATGATATGTTTGAAAAAGCACCTGAAGCTATCGATGTATCTTTTCCAATGTTTAATGGAGTTGTTGCAGACTATAAAAATATGCAGATGCTGTTGAATAAATTTATAGAAAAATCCAGCAACGGAAAAAACTGCAGAGGGGCAGAATTTGTGATTGCTGTTCCTACGGACATTACAGAAGTTGAGAAGAAGACTTTTTTAGATGTTGCAAAAGGTACCAAATCAAAGCCAAAAAATGTTTTAATTGTTGAAAAGCCTATAGCTGCAGCAGTAGGACTTGGCTTGAATGTAAAGGATGCAAAGGGAATTATGGTTGTTGATATTGGGGCAGATACAACAGAAATATCTGTATTATCTTTAGGCGGTATTGTATTAAGCAAATTATTACAATTAGGAGGAAATAAATTAGATTTGGCAATTGCATCTGCCATCAAAAAGAAATATAATTTAATTATCGGAAATAAAACAGCACGTATGTTAAAACAAAGTTTAGGTACAGTTATTGAGAGTGAAAACATTACTATGAAAGCTGTTGGAAGAGATATTGTAACAGGACTACCTGTTCAGATGGAAATTGAATCGCATCTGATTTATCAATCAATGACTGAGCATATCAAACAACTTATGGATGCAGTAAAAATAATTTTAGAAAAAACTCCGCCTGAACTTTCTTCTGATATTATAGAAAATGGAATATATCTTACAGGTGGTGCATCCCAATTAAAGGACTTGAACCAGTTAATGAAAACAATTACCGGATTGGAAGTTAACACAGGACCTCAGCCATCCGAAAGTGTAGTAAGAGGATTAATGAAGATAGCAACAGATAAAGAGTTGAATGAACTCGCTTATTTCATGAAATATAAAAGTTATAAATAGAACGAATTGAGGGAATAGGATGAAAAAGAAATCTAAAATTTCTATGCCGAGTAAATATATTTTGATGATAATTTCATTACTTTGTATCATTATGATTTTTATTTCATTTCGTACAAATATTTCTACCGGTTCTTTACGAACTGTATCTGGATATATATATGTGCCGGTTCAAAAAGGAATCAATCGGATTGGGACATTTTTCAGTGACAAAGCAGATGATTTAAATAAACTGCGGGATGTGATGAAAAAAAATGAAAAATTACAAGCACAAGTAGATAAACTTTCAATCGAAAACAGTAATTTACAACAAGATAAATTTGAACTCGATAGATTAAGAAAACTTTATAAATTAGATCAAAAATATACAAGCTACAAAAAAATCGGTGCCAGAGTCATCGGAAAAGATACGGGTAATTGGTTCAGTGTTTTCATGATCGATAAAGGTTCTGATGATGGTATAAAAAAAGATATGAATGTCATGGCCGGCAGTGGTCTTGTCGGTATTATAATAGATGTAGGTCCTAACTGGGCGAAAGTAAGATCTATTATAGATGATGCAAGTGAATTAAGTGCAATGACGTTGGAAACTTCAGACAGATGTTTTGTTGAAGGCGGATTAATGGACATGAATGAAAAACAAATGGTTAAATTCACTGATTTAAAAGATCCAGATAATCAGGTTAGTTCAGGCGCTGAAGTTGTCACCTCCAATATAAGTGTTAAATTTTTACCAGGAATAACGATTGGTTACATTACAGAAATAAAAATCGGTTCAAACAATTTAACAAAATCTGGATACATTACACCGGTAGTAGATTTTGAACACTTAGAAGAGGTATTGGTCATTACTGATTTAAAAGAGAAAGGTGGAAAATAAAGTGAAACGCAAAATAGTAGTTTTTCTGCTAATCAGTGCTTGCTTTATATTGCAGAGTACAGTATTTAAATCACTTGCACTGGCTAATATTTCACCAAATCTTTTGATTGTAATTGTTTCATCATTTGGATTCATGCGTGGAAAAAAATCAGGCTTGCTAATTGGATTTTTTTCGGGTTTATTAGTAGATATTTCTTATGGTGAAGTAATAGGTTTTTATTCTTTAATGTATATGTATATAGGTTATTTCAATGGATTTTTTAAAAAGATTTTCTATCCGGAAGATGTAAAACTTCCTATGGCATTAATTGCAGGAAGTGATTTTCTTTATGGAATATTAATATACTTTTTCTTGTTTTTATTTAGGAAAAGATATGAATTTGGTTATTATTTGATGCACATAATTATTCCAGAATTAGTTTATACAATACTCGTAACTCTTGTTTTGTATCGAGTGATCTTGTTCATAAACAATAAATTGGAAGAAAGTGAAAAAAGGAGTGCAAGTAAGTTTGTTTAATTATATAAAAGAAGTAATACTAAGTATCGTAAAATCCAGATTCTTTATTTTAGCAGTTACGTTTGTATTATTATTTGTTGTGTTGATTCTCCGTTTATTTAAACTTCAAATTGTAAATGGTGAACAGTATATGAAAGATTTTACCATGACAATAAAAAAGGAAAAAGAAATCCCCAGTACAAGAGGTAATATATATGATAGAGACGGAGAATTGCTTGCTTATAATGAATTAGCTTATTCGGTTACAATCGTCGATAGCGGAAATTATAACAAAATGGCTGAAAAGAACGAACAATTAAATAAGATTATATATGATACCATTAAAATGCTAGAAAAAAATGGTGAAACGATAGTAAGTGATTTCAATATAATTATTGATAATAATAAATTGAAATATAGTGTAGAAGGAACAAAGCTCAAAAGATTTTTAGCAGATATATTTGGTTATAAATCGATAGATAGTTTGGAATACAATAAAAAATTAAAAGTAGATGAAGCTAAAATATCTGCTCCAAGACTATTTGAACATTTATGTAGTAAGGATATGTATGGCATTTCAGATAAGTATTCTAAAAAAGATGCGTTAAAAATTTTAAATATCCGATATAATATGTATCAAAACAGATTCAAAAAGTATGTAGGTACAACAATAGCTACACAAGTTAAGGAGGAAACAGTAGCCTTAATTAAAGAAAATAAAAATGAACTGCAAGGGGTAGACATTGAAGAAAGTACGATACGCAAATATGTTGACAGTGAATACTTTGCATCTATTATTGGTTACACTGGTAAAGTATCTACAGAAGAATTGGAAGAACTTAATAAAGAGAAAAAAACATATGATATGAATGATGTCATAGGTAAGGCTGGAATTGAAAGTAATATGGAATCTGAATTACAAGGAAAAAAAGGTTCCGAAACCTTATATGTAAACAATGTTGGAAAAGTAATAGAAACAGCGGAAACTGTAGATCCCATTTCAGGAAATGATGTTTACTTAAGTATAAATAAAAATTTACAAATTGCTGTATACAAAATGTTGGAACAAAAATTAGCTGGTATTTTATATAATAAAATTATTAATGCCTCTATGGATCAAGTTAATAGCTCAAATGAAAACAAATCTGCAAGTGATTTGGATATTTCTATTGACCATGTATATAATGCTCTAATTAACAATAATGTAATTGATATTAGCCGATTCAGCCTGGAAAATGCATCGGAATCTGAAAAAAGTTTATACCAGTCATTCCTAACTCACTTAGATACTTCTTTAAATGAAATTAATAACCAGTTGATTTCTGAAGCCCCTCCATCCTATAAGGATTCAGGAACCCAAATGCAGTCTTATATCAGTTATATTGAATCTATGTTAAAAACAAATGAAGTTCTATTAAAGGATTCAATTGATACTGCAGATGAAACTTATTTAATTTGGCAGAAAGAAGAAATTAGCTTTAAAGAGTATCTTCAATATGCAATTGCCCAAAATTGGATTGATATTTCTAAACTTAAAGTGGATTCCAAATATGCGGATTCTTCTGAAATTTATACAGCATTGCTTGCTTATATCCAAGAAACACTCAGGGAAGATACCGGGTTTCATAAGAAAGTTTATAAAAGTTTGATTCAAAATCATATTGTATCTGGTGTAGATATTTGTATGGTTCTATATGATCAGTGTGTACTTGATTCTAATGATGCATCGAAAACACAACTTGCATCCGGTGAGTTAGATCCTTATACATTTATGAAGGAACAAATTAAGACACTTAAAATAACACCAGGTCAATTAGCATTAGATCCATGCTCCGGTTCCTGTGTTATTACAAATCCGAATAACGGAGAAATATTAGCGGCTGTATCGTATCCCGGATATGATAATAACCGTTTGGCAAATACAGTTGATTCTGCCTATTTTAGTCAATTAAATAAAGATTTATCTTTACCTTTATATAATCATGCTACACAAGAAACTACCGCACCTGGTTCCACCTTTAAAATGGTTACAGCTGTTGCAGGTCTAACAGAAGGAAAAATTGACCCTTATAAAGAAATTAAAGATTTAGGTAAGTTTGAAAAAATAAAACCTTCACCAGAATGTTGGATATATAAAAAAGGTCATCAAACACATGGATCAATTAATGTAAGTCAGGCAATTGAAGTGTCCTGTAACTATTTCTTCTATGAAGTTGGATATCAATTGAGTTCTGTGAATGGTACTTATAATCAAGATCAAGGTATTTCCATGTTACAAAAATATGCCGCAATGTTTGGTTTGGATCAATATTCAGGAATAGAGATACCGGAAACAAAACCACATATGTCAGATGAGTACCCTGTCACATCTGCTATTGGTCAAGGAAATCATACTTATACGACCAGCCAGCTGGCACGATATGTGACTACAGTCGCCAATAGCGGCACATGTTATGATATAAGTCTAATTGATAAAGTAAAAGATAATAAAGGCAAGCTTGTTAAAGATTACACACCAAAAATTCATAGTCAACTGGACGATGTCTCAGAGAGTACATGGAATGCAGTTCATGAAGGAATGAAGCTAGTTGTTAATAAAGAACACAAAGATATTTTTAGTGATATCAATAATACTATAACATTAGCAGGAAAGACAGGTACTGCACAACAAATCACTACAAGAGCAAATCATGCCTTATTTGTTGGTTATTCTTCACAAAATACACCTGGAGCTAGTCCTGACATTGCATTTGCTACACGTATTGCCTTTGGTTATTCTTCTTCAAATGCAGCTGACTTTATGAGCGATGTCATTCGATATTATTATAAAATAGCAGATGAAAATACTTTAATTAATGGCGAAGCTAAGACAAACAATACAAATCTCGGTGGTGATTAGTAAATTAGCAGGTAAATTAGGAGGAACAAGATGAGCAATTCAGTTATTATTAAGAGTAATCAATATGGAATATCCGTATTTCTAGATGATGAGTTGCCATATGAACAACTTTTACAAGACATAATCGATAAATTTAAAGAATCTGCCAGGTTTTTTAAAAATGCGAAAATGGTAGTATCTTTTGAAGGAAGGCAGCTTACAGAAGAACAAACATTTGAAATACTGAATACAATTACAAATTATTCCGGATTAAATATCATGTGTGTAATTGATAAAGATGAGGAAAGAGAAAAGTATTTTAAACAAAAACTGGAAGAACGTATCGAAGAAGTTGCATCAAATTGTGGCCATTTTTATAAGGGAAATTTACAAACCGGTCAAGTATTGGAATCTGAAACCAGTGTTATTATTCTTGGTTCGGTAGAAGCCGGTGCAAAAGTTTACTCTAAAGGAAGTATTATAATTATTGGTTCATTATATGGTAAAGTATATGCTGGAATTACCGGAAACCAAGAAGCATTTGTAGTGGCACTTTCTATGGAACCGGTACAAATTAAAATAGCTGATATAATTTCCAGAAACCCTCTAAAGCCATCAGGACTTCTTAAATTTACTAAAAAGTCAGTTGTGGGACCTAAGATCGCATTTATTGAAAATGGAACCATTATTGTTGATTCCATAACCAAAGATATCTTCAATCAAAATACACAGAACGAACAATAATTCAATATGTATTAGGAGGATATAAAAATGAGTGAAGTGATTGTAGTAACATCAGGAAAAGGCGGGGTCGGTAAAACGACCACCAGTGCTAATATCGGAACAGGATTGGCCAAATTACAAAAGAAAGTAGTTTTAATCGATACAGATATTGGACTAAGAAATTTAGATGTTGTTATGGGATTGGAAAATCGAATTGTTTATAATCTTGTAGATGTTGTGGAAGGAAATTGCCGCTTAAAACAAGCATTAATTCGTGATAAAGAGCATTCCAATCTGTATTTAATCGCGTCAGCTCAGACAAAAGATAAAACAGCAGTTTCACCGGAACAAATGAAAAAGCTAACAGATGAATTAATAGAAGAATTTGATTATGTTGTATTAGATTGCCCGGCAGGGATAGAACAAGGATTTCAAAATGCAATTGCCGGTGCTACCCGTGCTATTATTGTTACTACCCCTGAAGTTTCAGCAATTAGAGATGCTGATCGTATTATAGGTCTATTGGAATCTAACGGAATTAAAAAGCTGGATATGGTGATAAACAAAATGCGATTGGATATGGTTAGGCGTGGAGAAATGATGTCAATTGAAGATGTCATGGATATCCTGCCAATTAATCTTATCGGAGCTGTACCAGATGATGACCAGGTTGTCATTTCAACCAATCAGGGGGAACCAATTGTTGGCACAGATACCTTGGCTGGACAAGCTTTTTTACATATTACCCAGAGGATAACGGGAGAAGAAGTCCCATTTATTGACTTTAATAAACGTGTTGGATTTTTTAAAAAGTTCACAGGCATATTTAGTAAAATAGGAGGGTGAAAATGGGATTTCTTCGTTTTAAACGCAAACTTTATTCAGGAAATGTTGCAAAAGAAAGACTAAAACTACTAATTTATTCAGAACGAGTTAATTGTCCACCAGATGTGTTGAATCATATTCAATTAGAGATTCTACAGGTCGTACAAAAATATATGGAGATAGATACCCAAAATTCTAGTGTCCAAATAATACAAGAAAATAAAAGCAACAGTATGTATCGTATGCCAAGGTTGTATGCGAATATACCGATAAAAACTATACAAACAATAAAAGAATAAAACAGGTGTATTAATATGTTAAAACAATATAAACTTAAAGATTATCATTTTAGACTCATAATTTTAATAATGGCTCTTAGTACAATAGGTGTTTTTGTTGTAGGAAGCGCCTTAAAAGCAGTGCAAAACAAGCAATTATTCGGAGTTATTTTAGGACTTTGTGTAATGATTGTGATATCTTTGATTGATTATAAGTATATTTTAAATTATTACTGGATTTTATATTTTGCAAATATAGGATTTTTATTACTAGTTAGGTTTTTTGGCGATGATGCAGGTGGCGCAACACGTTGGATAGATATTGGTTTCCGTTTTCAGCCATCTGAGTTATCGAAAATACTATTAATTATATTTTTTGCAGAATTTTTTAATAGACATATTGATGATTTAAATACATTGAAAACATTAGCGTTAACTGGTATTTTAATATTGATTCCCTGGTTATTAATATTAAAACAACCAGCTTTATCTACAAGTATTGTAGTGGCACTTATATTTTGTGTAATTATATATATTGCAGGACTTAGCCCTAAAATAATTGGTTGCATTTTTGCATTATTTGTTCCTTTAGCCGGAATTTTTATTAGTATAATTCTACAACCAAATCAGTCTTTACTACAAGGATATCAGTTTCGCAGAATCATGGCATGGCTTCATCCGGAAAATAAACTATATTTAGATTTGACATTACAACAAAAAAACTCTATCATGGCAATAGGCTCAGGTCAGCTATTCGGAAAAGGTCTAAATAATACAATGATATCTTCTGTAAAAAATGGTGATTTTGTTTCAGAATCTCATACAGACTTTATATTTTCTGTCGTAGGAGAAGAATTGGGATTTGTTGGAGGCTGCGTTGTTATTGGTCTTTTGTTATTAATTGTGTTAGAATGTATTTGGATAGGAAAAAATGCTAAGGATAAAACTGGAACTATGATATGTTGTGGTATGGCCGCTTTAATTGCTTTTCAGAGTTTTATTAATATCAGTGTTGTAACGAGGCTATTACCTAATACAGGGTTAGTTTTACCTTTTGTTAGTTATGGTTTGAGCTCGCTTATAAGTTTATTTATTGGAATGGGCTTAGTTTTGAATGTAGGATTGCAACCCAAAAAATATTAGATAGGGGGAAAAAGAATGAACATAGGATTAATCGCACATGATGCAAAGAAAAAATTAATGCAGAACTTTTGTATTGCATACAGAGGAATTTTATGTAAAAATGATTTGTATGCAACAGGTACAACAGGTAGACTCATTGAAGAGGTAACTAATCTGTCAATTTATAAATATTTGGCAGGTCACTTAGGTGGAGAGCAACAACTAGGTGCTCAGATTGAACACAATCAAATTGATTTGATGATTTTTTTAAGAGACCCACTATCTCCCAAATCTCACGAACCTGATGTAAACAATGTTGTGAAATTATGTGATACACATAATATTCCATTAGCAACAAATCTTGCTACGGCAGAATTGTTAATTAAATCTCTTGATAGAGGAGACTTAGAGTGGCGTGAAATGTATAAATAAAAGAAAAATAATAATTTTAGCAGTTATTGGATTTATATTAACAACTTTAAGTAGTTGTGGAAAAAAAACTGAATATCCGTTTAAGTATGATGTTTATGATACATCTGACGAATATGGTTTAATAAGGGTAAATGGTTCATCTAAAATCACTACATTTGCAAATGATTTATGTGTTGTAGGAACAGATAATATTACATTAGAAAATATTAATATAGCAGATTCAGCAGGAGCAGGACTTTTTGATTTAAAAAGAAAAAATGTTTTGTATTCTAAAAATTGTCATACCAAATTATATCCGGCTAGTACAACAAAGATATTAACAGCTTTGGTTGCATTAAAATACGGAAATTTAGCAGATGAGATTACAGTAAGTAACGAAGCAGTTGACTTACCTTCAGATGCTTCCTCCTGTCATTTTAGTGCAGGTGATAAAATAACATTGGAACAGGCACTTTATGGTTTATTAATTTGTTCTGGAAATGATGCCGGAAATGCTATCGCAGAACATATGTCTGGAAGTGTAGAAGAGTTTGCAGCTTTAATGAATAAAGAAGCAAAAAGCTTAGGAGCAACAAATAGTCATTTTGTTAATCCCCACGGATTACATGATGATCAACATTATACAACAGTATATGACTTATATTTAATTTTTAAAGAAGTTATTAAAAATGATGAGTTTATAAAAATCATTAATACAAATGAATATACTGCAAATTATACAGATGCCAATGGTAAAGCGACTACTACTACCTGGAGCGCAACCAATCGTTATATTACCGGAGTTGAAGAAGAGCCTGATGGAGCTAATGTTATTGGCGGAAAAACAGGAACGACTTTTGATGCAGGTTCTTGTTTGGTTTTACTAAGTGAGAATACAAATCATGAGCAATATATATCAATTATTTTAAAAGCAGATGGAAAGACACTTTTATATGCAGGTATGAGTGATTTACTACGAAATATAAATTAAGAAAATCGAAAGATTCTATAAATTATTTAAATATCAGTTGTATTTCTTGTTCAAATATACTATAATTACTGTATTAGAATAATATTTTTTGTGCAAATTGTTTGTGTGTTGGTGGATTTGTGCAAAAAATAAAGGAGGAGATTGCGATGATACAGTTAATTGTTGGCGAGAAAGGAAAAGGTAAAACAAAGCACTTACTCGAAAAAGTTAATACGGAGATAAAATCCGCCTCTGGTAATATTGTCTACTTAGACAAAAATACAAAACATATGTATGAATTATGTAATAAGGTTAGGTTAATTAATGTTAAGGATTATCCAATCAATAATAGTGACGAATTTGTCGGATTTATTAGTGGAATCATTTCACAGGATCATGATTTAGAACAAGTTTATTTAGATAGTTTTTTAGAAATAGCATGTATATGCAATAATTTGGAATCGACCATACATAAATTGAGCAATATAGGAGAAAAATATCATATTAAATTTGTTTTAAGTGTTTCACTAAATGAAAATGAAATTTCTGAAGACTTAAAGCAAAATATTATTATATCTCTCTAATAATAAATAAAAAATACAAGGTGTCTCAAAATATATGAGACACCTTGTTCATGGTTTTTATGGCAATAAGGAGAAAATATGAAATCTAATTATATATATAATACATACTCTACATTTTTACAAAATAAATATGGTGAAAAAGTTTATAAATTGCCTATAAATTTACCAATATCATGTCCTAATAGAATTGATTCATATGGATGCAGTTTTTGTTCAGAATTAGGAACAGGATTTGAAGCTCATGAAAATACAAAAACTGTGTTACAGCAATTGGAAGATAACAAACATAAAATTCAACGTAGATATCATGCAAATAAATTTATAGCCTATTTTCAAAATTATACAAATACTTTTATACCTTTTAAAAAGTTTAAAGATTATATTTTGGAAGCTCTAAGCTCAGAAGATATTGTAGAAATATCTATCGCTACAAGACCGGATTGTATAGAGGAAAAATATTTGAATTTTTTAAGGGATATTAAAAATGAGTATCATATAGAAATTACATTTGAATTAGGGTTGCAGACTATTAATTATCATACCTTAGATTATATTAATCGTGGACATGGATTAGCAGCATTTTTATCTAGTGTTTTAAAAATAAGTTCATATTCATTTCCAATTTGTGTACATGTCATATTAAATCTTCCTAATGATACAATACGTGATACACTAGAAACAGCTAATGTATTATCAGTACTTCCCATTCAGATAGTAAAAATACATTCCTTATATATTCCTAAGAATACACGGTTGTGTTATGAATTTGAAAATGGTACAATATCTTTATGTTCAAAACAAGAATATTTAGAGAGATTAGTACTTTTTATTGAAAATATAAGACCTGACATAATAATTGAACGTTTGTTCAGTAGGGTTCCACAAAAAGATGCTGTCTTTTCAAATTGGGGGACTAGCTGGTGGAAACTTAGAGATGAGTTTTTGGATAGTATGATAAAGCGCAAAAGTTATCAAGGAATAGCTTACCAAGATTTAGCAAGAGCCGCCTTAGATAAATTAGATTATAAATAAATTTGAGGTGATGTTTTGACAAGAAGAAATCGTAAGATTAGAAAATATAAAAAACCAGTACATTTAAATATTGGTCTGATTATTTTTAGTATTATATTTATATATATTATAATCTCAGTAACTTTATATTTTTTCTCTAAGCATATATCTGTTTATGAAGTTAATAAAGGAAAGCTTGCTACGAATTATAAGTATCATGGTTTTGCCATAAAAGAAGAAAATATTGTAACAGCTCAGGATTCTGGAAACATTACATATTATGCGAGAGAGTGTGAAAAGGTTGGATGTTCATCTTTTATATATTCTATAAATTCAACTGGTAATCTATCTGATCTACTTAAATCAACTGATGGTAATTCTGATATTTTAGACAAAAAAGAACTTACAGAAATTCATAAAAGTATAACTGATTTTAGCTATACTTTTAATAAAATGGATTTTACTGATGTTTATGATTTTAAATATGATATTGAAGAGAGCCTGATTTCCAGTATAAATTTAAATGCATTAGAAAAAATGAATGAAAATGATAGTAATCTAAATATGCAAACTTATAAAGCACCTGCAGCCGGAATGATTTTATTTTCAACAGATGGATATGAAAATGTTTCACAAGACAATTTTCAGTATTCATATTTAAACGATACAAATTATAGAAAGATAAATCATAAATCTAACACTGTAAAAGCTGGAGATATTATCTATAAATTAGTATCAAGTGAAAATTGGAATCTAATTATTGAAATCGATGAAGCTTTAGCAAAAAAATTAGAAGATACTGAAAATATAGAAGTGAAATTTTTAAAGGACGATTCTACAACTTGGGCTGGATTCAACATTTTCGAAAAAGATGGAAAAAAATTGGCCAAACTATCATTTACAAATTCCTTAGTAAGATTCGCTTCAGAGCGTTATATTGATGTTGAGCTTCAAATTAATGATGATGAAGGCTTAAAAATACCTGCTTCTTCAATTACAAAAAAAGAATTTTATATAATTCCGTCAGATTATGTAACACATGGGGGAAATAGTAAAAAACCAGGTTTTATTGTTGAAAAACTGGATGAAGAGCAAAAATCTGCCGTCAAATTCACCCCTACTACATTATATTATTCTGATGATAAAGTTTGTTATGTCGATACATCATGTTTTAATACCGGTGATACAATTATTAAACCAGATTCTAATGAACGATATCAATTAGGTAAAAAAGAATCTTTAATAGGTGTTTATAATATCAATAAAGGATATGCAATGTTTAAACGAATTGAAATTTTGTATCAGAATGAAGAATATTGTATCATAAAATCAGGAACTGATTATGGTCTGGCTTTATATGATCACATTGCATTAGATAGTGATTCAATAAATGAGGATGATATTATTCAATAAAAGGAGTGATTGCAAAGTGGTAACAGAAAACCTAAAAACTGTTCATGAAAGAATCTTTGAAGCATGTTCAAAAAGCAGCCGGAACCCGGATGAAGTCACCTTGATTGCTGTAAGTAAAACAAAACCGGTCGAAATGTTGCAAGAAGCTTATGATGCTGGTATCAGATGTTTTGGTGAAAATAAAGTACAAGAGATAATGGATAAATATGAAGTCTTACCAAAAGATATTAGATGGCATATGATTGGACATTTACAAAGAAATAAGGTAAAATATATAGTTGATAAAGTTGATTTAATTCATTCCGTCGATTCTTTAAAGTTAGCACAGGAAATCAATAAAGAAGCTCTTAAAAAACAAGTAATAGTTTCAATTTTGATTGAAGTAAATGTTGCAAAAGAGGATAGTAAATTTGGGACGACCCTTGAAACTTGTATTGAATTAGTTCAAGAAATTTCTCAATTGCCCCAAATAAAAGTTAAAGGGTTAATGACTATTGCACCATATGTTACGAATCCTGAAGATAATAGAGAAGTTTTTAAGGAATTAAAAAAATTAGCTGTTGACATAAAAAACAAAAACATTGATAATGTAGATATGAAAATTCTTTCGATGGGAATGACAGGAGATTATCAAGTAGCTATCGAAGAAGGTGCTACTATGGTAAGAGTAGGGACAGGAATTTTTGGAGAAAGAGATTATAATAAAGGATAGGAGATTAAAAATGAGCGTATTGGATAAATTTTTAAATGTTATGAAGTTAAATGATGATTATGATGATGAGTATGACGATTATGATGAATATGACGATTACGAAATAGAAGAGAAGGCAAAAAAGAAACATTTTAAGAAAGATGAGTTTGATGAATATGATGAAAAACAAAAACTTCGTTCATCGAAAGCTACATCAAAGGTGACCCCAATGAGACAATCAAAAAAACAAGCAGGTGGAATGGAAGTTTGTGTTGTTAAACCTACAACTGTAGAAGATTCGAGAGAGATTACTGAAATATTATTGACAAACCGTACCGTCGTACTTAATTTAGAGGGATTAGATGTCGAAATAGCCCAGAGAGTAATTGATTTCACTTCGGGTTCATGCTTTGCAATTAATGGTAACTTGCAAAAGATATCAAATTATATTTTTATTATAACACCAGCATATGTAGATATATCCGGAGATTTTCAAGATATATTAAATGGTGCTTTTGAAGTTCCGCCTATTTCAGCAGAATTTTAATTTTATTTATAACAAAGTGTCTATCTCTCATATTTACTCTCAGCTTAAACTTAAGGAAGTTTTAGACACTTTGTCGCACAGGAGAGCATCGGTCAAGTTCAAACTTTACGGATGCTCTTTATGTTTGGTTCTTAAGACTATTAGAAATGCTTTATAGGAGGATATAAAATTATGAAAAATGAGCGACTAGTTGTCCATTATGACAATGAGCCGATTTATGATATTGTTTTTAGAGAATCATATCAAAATTTAATAGATGAATTGAAATTACTTAATGTTCAAAACAAAAAGCTTTGTATCGTTACCGATTCTAATGTAGAAAAACTGTATGCAAAAGAACTTCAAGAACTTCTTAAAGAAATTTCTTCTATGGTATCTGTTTTTTCATTTCAAGCAGGTGAAGAAAGTAAAAATATTGCAACGGTTCAAAGACTGTATGAACATCTTATTTTAAACAAATTTGATCGTAAAGACATGTTATTAGCATTAGGTGGAGGAGTCGTAGGAGATTTGACGGGTTTTGCCGCTGCTACCTATTTGCGTGGAATTGATTTTGTACAATTACCAACTACATTGCTTTCACAAGTAGATAGTAGTATTGGCGGAAAAACAGGCGTAGATTTTGAATGTTATAAAAACATGGTGGGGGCATTCTATCAGCCCAAGTTAGTTTACATGAATCTATCTACTTTAAATTCTTTAGATGATAAACAATATCATTCAGGAATTGCTGAAATTTATAAACATGGTTTAATAAAAGACAAGATCTTTTTTGAATGGCTTATACAGAATATGAACGAAATTCAAAACAGAAATATTGATATTTTAAAAGAAATGATTTGTCATAGTTGTGATATAAAAAGAGTAGTTGTAGAGAATGATCCGAAAGAAAAAGGTGAGAGAGCACTTTTAAACTTAGGACATACAGTGGGGCATTCTATTGAAAAATTAACTAATTTTTCTTTATTACATGGAGAATGTGTTTCTGTAGGAATCGTAAGTGCAGCATATATTTCTTATAAAAAAGGTTATATTAAAGAAGAAGAATTTAATTATATAAAAAGCAATCTAATAAATTTCAAACTACCAATTAGCATAAAATATCCTGATTTAAATTCAAAACATGTTCTAGAAACCACGAAACTGGATAAAAAAATGGAGTCAGGCCATATTAAATTTGTATTATTAAAAGATATTGGAAATGCTTTTATTGATCATACTATTACTGACAAAGAATTGTTAGAAGCAATTAACTATGTTTTGATAGGAGATAATAATGAATAAACTTAAAAATACAAACTTATTTTATGGACTATTTGGAATTCTAATTTCTTTTGTATTAATTACAATAGATCAATATACAAAACGTCTGGCAATTTTATATTTAAAAGAAAATCCAATTATTTTAATTAAAAACATTTTTCAATTGACCTATTTAGAAAATAGAGGAGCTGCTTTTGGAATCATGCAAGGGAAAAAAATGTTTTTCGTAATTATAACTATTGTAATATTATCATTTATTTTTTTCATATATTTAAGAGTCCCAAAAAGTAGACATTATAATTTATTAAGATTTGTTATGATTCTTTTTGTTTCAGGTGCAATTGGAAATATGATTGACCGCGTTTCTTATAACTATGTAGTTGATTTTTTTTATTTTGAATTAATAAATTTTCCTATTTTTAATGTTGCTGATTGTTATGTTACAATTGCTGCCGGATTATTAATATTTTTATTTCTTTTTGTATATAAAGAAGAAGAATTAAATTCCATATTTCAACTTGGAAAGAAGGGATTGAAAAAAGAAAATGAATAAATATTCTTTTCAGGTTGATGAAAAAAGTAATGGTTATAGAATCGACAAATATTTGAGCAATGAGATGTCAGATTATTCAAGAGCATATATTCAAAAGCTCATTAAAGATTCTAATGTATCAGTTAATGATAAAATTGTAAAATCAAATTATAAATTAAATGCAAATGATCTAATTGTAATACAAGTTCCAGATAATCAAGAGCCTGAGATTTTACCTGAAGATATTTCACTTGATATATTATATGAAGATCAAGATCTTTTAATAGTTAACAAACCGAAAGGAATGGTAGTACATCCATCTGCAGGACACTATACAAAAACGTTAGTAAATGCTGTACTGTTTCACTGTAAAAATGATTTATCCGGTATTAATGGAGTTTTACGTCCTGGAATTGTACATCGAATAGATATGGATACAACGGGCGCCTTAATTGTATGTAAAAATGATTTTTCACATAATTCAATAGCAGCGCAACTTAAAGAACATACCATTACTAGAAAATATAGAGCTATAGTATACGGAGTTATAAAAGAAGATGAAGGTGTTATAGATGCTCCTATCGGAAGACATCCAATTGATCGAAAAAAAATGGCGGTAAATGAAAAAAATGGAAAACATGCGGTAACACATTATAAAATAATAAAACGATTTAAAGATACGACCTATATTGAATGTCAACTAGAAACTGGAAGAACTCATCAAATTAGAGTTCACATGGCAAGTATTCAACACCCTTTATTGGGTGATCAACTTTATGGACATACTCGGAAGAACACAAAATTATTAGGTCAAACCTTGCATGCTATGACAATAGGATTTATCCATCCTCGAACCAATAAGTATATGGAATTTGAAGCACCATTACCAGAATATTTCGAAAAACTATTGCTATCTTTCGAATAATAAGTATACATTTCAAATGATTTCATTTATAATAATATTAACTTAATAATTTATAACTGAAGGGAGCGAATGGATATGAATACAATTATTACTATCGGAAGACAATATGGTAGCGGTGGAAGAGAAATTGGTACGAAATTAGCAGAAGCATATGGTATCAAATGTTATGACAGAGATTTACTACAGTTGGCAGCCAAAGAAAGTGGTTTGTGTGAAGATATTTTCAATAATTATGACGAAAAACCAACCAACAGTTTTCTTTATTCTTTAGTTATGGATACATATTTAGTAGGAGGTTATTCTTCAGCATCGTTTTTAGATATGCCAATTAATCACAAAGTTTTTTTAGCACAATTTGAAACAATCAAAAAAATTGCAGATCAAGGTCCGTGCGTAATTGTTGGGCGTTGTGCAGATTATGCATTAGCTGAATATAAGAATTGTGTTAGTATATTTATTCATGCAGATATTAATTGTCGTATTGAACGTATTTCTAAGCTTTTGAATTTATCTGAAGATAAAGCCAAAGAAGTTATTCATAAAACCGATAAACGTCGTTCTAGTTATTATAATTATTATTCAAATAAAAAATGGGGCGAAGCCAAAGGCTACAAATTATCTATTGATAGCAGTGTTGTTGGGATAGATGGTACAATTCAATTAATTCAAGATTATATTAATATAATGGAGAAGCAATTATAGAGAAAATGATTTATTAATTATTGATAATAAGTCGAGATATAAAATCTTGACTTATTATTATATTTATAACTATTCGCAAAACACAACTTTAACGAAATGTATGATGTTAAAATCTTCATATTGTTTACATAATCTACTTATGTAAACATATTTCATGAGAATCTAATATTATGGTAAAAGGTCCGTCGTTTTCTAAATTTATTTTCATATCAGCACCAAATTCACCTGTACCTACATAGGGAATTTGGATCATTGCTTTTTCAATTAGGTAATTGTATAATTCAGATGCTAACGATGGAGAACCTGCATCAATAAAAGAAGGTCTATTTCCTTTTTTACAATTTGCATAAAGTGTAAATTGAGATACTAAAAGCAAATGCCCATCAATATCTTCTATTGATAAATTGGTCTTCCCATTATTATCTTCAAAAATGCGTAATTGAATTAATTTTCTTAACATTTTATCAGCTATTTCTTTAGTATCATGATTTGATATACCAATAAATACAAGTAATCCTTTTTGTATTTTACCAATAATCTTATTTTCTACCGATACTTCTGCTCTATTTACTCTTTGTATAACAAACTTCATAATTTTGTTCCTTTCTTTAAGTTATATAGCAACATTAAACAAACTAATTTTAGCAGATTATTATATATAATTCAATGTTAGGTTATTTGTAACTTCTTCGATATTATAGTATAATGTTTAAGTATTATAAAACGAAACATTGTGAGGAATTGAAATGAAATTACAACAATTACTAAGTCAAACAAGGAAAGCAATTGACGAATATCAAATGATTCAAGATGGAGATAGAATAGCCGTAGGTATTTCCGGAGGCAAAGATAGTTTAACTTTATTGTACGCTTTAAGTAATTTAAGAAGATTTTATCCGAAAAAATTTGAAATTGAAGCAATTTCGGTAAATATTGGATTTGACGGCGTGGATATGTCTGAAATCGAAAGTTTGTGTAGAGATTTGAATGTCTCTTACACTATAATTGACACAGAAATTGCAAAAATCATTTTTGAAGAAAGAAAAGAATCAAATCCATGTTCACTTTGTGCAAAAATGAGGAAAGGCTCTTTTAACGAAAAGGCAAAGGAGTTAAATTGCAATAAGATTGCATATGCTCATCATAAAGATGATGTAATTGAAACACTATTTCTTTCATTTATCTTTGAGGGTAGATTACACTCTTTTTCACCTGTTACTTATTTAGACAGAATGGATTTAACATTGATTCGTCCTATGCTTTTTGTCTCTGAATCAGACGTTATTGGTTTTAAAAATAAGTATAACCTACCTATTGTTAAGAACCCTTGTCCTGCTGATGGATATACGAAAAGGGAATATGCAAAAAATTTAGTAAAACAATTAAGCGATGAGCATCCAGGAGCTAAGGAAAGAATGTTTACAGCAATTTTAAATGGAAATCTTCAGGGGTGGCCTCAAAGGATTTTAACAAAAAGAATTTAGTTACTATCAGAAAATGGGGTGAAATATATGAAAAACTTAAATTATCATGAACAACAGATCCGTGAAAATGAATTAAAATTAAGAAATGTCATTCGTACTCTTCCATCTTTTTGCAAAGAATTTTTTATTGGAATTGAACATACGACTTCAGCAAGAACTAAGTTAGCTTATGCTTATGATTTGCGTCTGTTTTTCAACTTTCTACAGGAAACGAATTCTAGTTGCAAAAAGATGCAGATGAATGAGATTCCGATTAATATCTTAGATAAAATTACACCAATGGATATCGAAGAATATTTATCTTATTTAAAATATTATAAAAAAGATGGTTATGAACATTCTAATGATGAAAGAGGTAAAATGAGGAAATTAGCTACATTAAGGAGTTTTTATAACTACTATTTTAAAAAAGAGCTTATTGTAAAGAATCCTGCGGTGCTTGTTTCTATGCCTAAATTACACCAAAAAAATATAGTTAGATTAGATATAGATGAAGTTGCAAGACTTTTAGATGAGGTTGAAACAGGAGAACTTTTAACTGAGAAGCAAAAAACTTATCATAAACGTACACAACGTAGAGATTTGGCAATTATTACTCTTCTATTAGGTACAGGTATCCGTGTATCAGAATGTGTTGGTATTGATATTGAAGATGTAGATTTTAAAAATAATGGTATTAAAATACGCAGAAAAGGTGGAAATGAAGTAGCAATATATTTTGGGGAAGAAGTTGAAGAAGCTTTAAGGAATTATCTAGATGAAAGACTTATGATTGAAGCAAAGGAAGGAAGTCAAAATGCCCTCTTCCTATCCATGCAAAACAAAAGAATCAACGTTCGTTCTGTCGAAAATCTAGTTAAGAAATATTCAAAACTAGTAACCAGCTTAAAGAATATTTCTCCACATAAATTGAGAAGTACTTATGGAACTAATTTGTATCACGAAACCGGTGACATTTATTTAGTAGCTGATGTTTTAGGACACAAGGATGTAAATACCACTAAAAAGCATTATGCTGCAATTGAAGATGAACGACGTAGAATGGCAGCTACCAAAGTAAAATTACGTGAAAAATAAATTAGTTTTTAATATAATATGGTAAAGTTAGGTATTCACCGGAATTTATATGTTCATCTGACAAGCCATTAACTAATTTAATTTCTTTAATATATTCATTAATATTAGTTACTTCATTATTATAGTCATAGTAATTATTCGCAATTGCCCATAGTGTATCACCATTTTTAATCATTATTGATGTATAATACTTACGGTTAGAATTTGAATGTTTATTCATTGTTGAACTTGAACTAATAAAATTACACCCAAGTACTAAACTGGAAATCATAATAACACTTAATATCAATATATGCAATTTGAATTTATTTGAATGTTTCATATTTTTTAACTTAATATTTTTCATAAGTAACCTCCTAAAATAATTTCTATTTAAGCAAGAACACGTGTTCTATGTTTTTATTATACAAGCAGAACATTTGTTTGTCAATAGGATGATTCAAAAAAAATCGAACAAACTTTCGGAATATCTGTTTGCTTTTTGTCTATATTTATGTTATTATGATTATTATAGAAATTTTGGAGGTATCGTATGTCAAATAGAAATATAAGTGGAAAGCAGAAGGAAATTTTAGAATACATAAAAAAAGAAATACTAAATAAAGGATATCCACCTGCAGTTCGAGAAATTTGTGAAGCTGTAAATTTAAAATCCACCTCCTCTGTTCATTCTCATTTAGAAACCCTTGAAAAAAATGGTTATATTAGAAGAGATCCTACGAAACCAAGAGCTATAGAAATTATAGATGATAATTTTAATCTGGTAAGGAGGGAAATTGTAAATGTACCAATTGTAGGCACCGTCGCCGCTGGAAATCCAATATTAGCGGTTGAGCAGATAGAAAATTATTTTCCAATACCTACTGAGTATATGCCTCAAGAAGAAAGTTTTATGTTAATTGTCAAAGGTGATAGTATGATAAACGTTGGTATCTTTGATGGTGATAAAGTACTTGTTAAAAAGCAATCGATTGCCAAAAACGGGGATATTGTAGTTGCTTTAGTGGATGATTCAGCTACCGTAAAGACTTTTTATAAAGAAGAAGGATTTTATCGTTTACAACCTGAAAACGATTCTATGGAACCTATTATCGTTAATGATGTAGAGATTTTAGGAAAGGTATTTGGGGTGTTCCGATTATTTTAAAAATAATACTCCATCATCTCAGTAATTTGATGATGGAGTATCATAATTATAGTTACACTACAAATTTTATTTTAATTCTTCAACAGATATTTCTTTTCCGTCTCTCCAGATTCTTTCTAAATCATAAAACAAACGATCCTCTTTGGAAAATATATGAATTATAATATCTAAATAATCTAATAAAATCCAACTTCCACTATTTCTTCCTTCGATTTGTTTTGGTAAGTAACCTGCCTTATCTAAAGATTCTTCTACATTATCTACTAATGCTTGAAGCTGACTAGAATTTGATGCGCTTGCTATAATAAAATAATCTGCTACTACTGAAATTTCGCTAATATCTATAACTTTAATATCTTCAGCTTTTTTTTCATCCAAAGAATTATAAACAATTTTTGCCATTTCTATTGATAGATTCATTGGTTCTCTCCTTTAATTTTTTTAAATAATAATTATATGATTTTTGTGTCATGGGATCTATATTATGCTTTCCATTTCCTTTTAGAAATTTTAGGCAATCTTCTAATATCATACAAAGACATTCATCAATATCAATAAAAGCCATTTTACGTATCTTTTTTAAATTAGGAGATTTATTTCTCTGTGGTTCAATATAATCAGCAATATAAATAATTTTTTCCAATATTGACATATTGGGTCTTCCTGTAGTATGGTAAGTTATTGCCTCCAATATTTCGTCGTCTTTGACATCATATTTTGTTGAAGCTAAATAAGCACCTAATTTGGCATGTATTAAAAAAGGATTTTCTCTTTCAAAATCAGAGATAACTATTTTTTCTCGATCGCAAATCAATATTTTTTCGGAGTCTGAAATACATTTTGCACAATCATGTAATAATCCGGCTAATTGGGCTTTATAAATATCAAAATCATATCTCATTGCTAGGGATGCAGCGGTATAAGAAACTCCTAAAGTATGTTTGTATCGTTCTGTGTCTAAATCTTTTTCTAATTGATTCTCAATTTGGTATAAATCATTAAAATTCATTTTTTTAGCTACTCCTTATATAAATATAAATGATTCTTTTTGATATATGTTTCTACTTCTTTGGGAACAAAATATTTTATTGTAGACCCATTTTTCACACTCTCTCGTACTGACCTGGATGAAATATCTATATTAGGGGTGTTAAGAATTTGTATTCGGCTTTTATATTTATTTTTTAAATAAAGAATTTTATCCTTTAAAGCTTGATTTTCCATATTTTCACGGGTAGCTACCAATAAAGTACAGTATTCAGTAATTTTTGAAGGTTCCTTCCATGATTCGAAATCAAATAAACTATCTGCACCCATGATAAAATAATAATCGGTGTCCGGATTTTGATTTTTTATTATTTCTAAAGTTCTGAACGTATATATAACACCTTCTCTTTCCATTTCCAACGTTGATAATTGAAAATGAGAATTATCTTGGATCGCTAAGGATACCATTTCTAATCGCTGTTTTGACGTTGAAAAGATTGAAATATCTTTATGGGGTGGATTTCCTGTTGGAATAAATAAAACTTGCTCTAAATCGAATTGTTCATAAGCACTTTCAGCTAAAATCAAATGTCCTATATGAATTGGATCAAATGACCCACCCATAATCCCAACTTTTTTACTAAATTTTTCAATCATAATATGTCCCTCAAATCTCAAATGCTAATTATTTTGAAAGATTAGTTTTCTTCTTTTCTTTCGATTCTTTATAAAGAATAATCTTTTTACCTATTACCTGTACTACTTGTGATTTTGTTCTTTCTGCTAGTACATTAGCAATTTCTTTTGGATCATCTATACAGTTTTTTAAAACATTAATTTTAACTAACTCTCTATTATTAAAAGCTTCTGCTACTGCTTCTGTTATTTCAGAAGTTAAACTAGATTTACCTATTTGAAATATTGGTTCCATTGTACTGGCAAGACTTTTTAAATATGCTCTTTGTTTACTTGTCATAATCTACTCCTATATCACTATTTATAATAATAAAATTCTAAGCCATACATACGGACAGTATCACCTTCTTGTATTCCTGCTTTTTCTAAAACTTCTAAAATTCCATTTTCTTTTAAGAAATTTTGAAAGAATAAAAAGCCTTTTTCAGAATCAATATTGGTATAACCTAACATTTTTTCGATTTTGGGACCTTCAACAACGTAAATACCTTCTTGAGGCTTCTCTACCGTATATGGTTCGTCTTTTGATTCTAGATTTTCCGGGAAAAATTCCTGTTCAAATATAACTGGTTCAGTATCTATTTGATTTAATAAATCATAAACGAAATACAATAATTCTTTTACACCTTTTCCTGAAACTGCTGAAATCGGAAAAACTCTAACACCCTTTGGCTCAAATTCTTCTTTTAATAATTTAATTGGGTCATTATCTTCTGTTGTGTATATTGCATCAATCTTATTTGCAGCAATAACTTGAGGTCTTTTGGCGATCTCTTCATTATAAGCTTCTAATTCTTTGTTAATTGCATAAATATCATTAATTGGATCTCTTCCTTCTATTGAAGCTGCATCTACCATGTGAATCATTAATTTTGTTCTCTCTATATGTTTTAAAAATTCATGCCCTAATCCTATTCCTTCAGAAGCACCTTCAATTAAACCTGGAATATCAGCTATAACAAACCCGGCTCCATCATCAAGATCGACAACACCTAAATTGGGATTTAAAGTTGTAAAATGATAATTCGCAATTTTAGGTCTTGCATTAGTTACCTTTGATAAAAATGTTGATTTCCCAACATTAGGAAATCCTACTAGTCCAACATCAGCAATTACTTTTAATTCTAAAATTACATTAAGTTCAATAGAATCTTGTCCAGGTTTGGCATATTTTGGAGCTTGCATTGTTGGTGTTGCAAAATGCTGATTGCCTTTTCCACCTCTCCCACCTTTTAAAATGATTTGGCGTGTGTTATCACCTGACATATCAGCAATCACTTTGCCGGTAGCCAGATCTTTAATTACTGTTCCTGCAGGTACTTTAACAATTAAATCCTCTCCATTTTTACCATGTTTATTTCTTTTACCGCCTACAGCACCATCTTGAGCAACATATTTTCTTTTATGACGGAAGTCAACTAATGTATTAAGTCCTTCATCTACAACAAAGATTACATCTCCACCTTTTCCGCCATCTCCGCCATCCGGACCACCGTTTGTAATATATTTTTCTCTATAAAAGCTAACATGGCCATCTCCGCCTTTTCCTGAGCGTATAAGAATTTTTGCGCTATCTGCAAACATAGTCTCGCCACGTCCTTTCTATCTCTATTTGTTCTATTTGTTTATATATTAATAGTTCCTTAAAATAATATTTTTTATTACATTGTTTTAGCATAGTATGATTATTATCTAAATAATATCGCAATTTCTTATAATATGATAAAAATGGACTCGAAGGAATATCGAGTCCATAGAAATATATCATAAAAATTTCTTTTTATAATTTATTCGTTGCTTGCTACTGGATATACGGAAGCTTGTTTTTTATCTCTTCCTTTTCTTTCAAATCTAACAACACCATCTACTAATGCAAACAATGTATCATCTCCACCGCGTCCAACATTTAAACCTGGATGAATTTTAGTTCCACGTTGTCTATATAAAATATTTCCAGCTTTAACAAATTGTCCATCTGCTCTTTTCGCACCTAATCTTTTTGATTCTGAATCTCTACCATTTTTAGTAGAACCAACACCTTTTTTATGAGCGAAAAATTGAAGGTTCATTTTCAACATATTCTACACCTCCTTGAATACTAATTCAATATATTTATTACTATAATCATTTTGAATCCCCTTCAAACCTATTACTAAAGAATCTACTAACATTTCAGCTTCTTTCGTAGGTATCTGGGTAAATTCGCATTTAATCAATCCACTATTTTCATCTGTATGAACTGTAATTGTGTCAGTCGTTAATTGTTCTATGGAATTAAGTGCATTAATAACCAGAGCAGAAACACCTGCACATACTATATCATTACCATTTTTAGCAAATCCAGCATGTCCTATCACTTCAAAAGATTTATATTTAGTTTCTTGATCTTTGTAAATCGTTATTTTAATCATAACAATTTCCCTTAATCATTATCCATTAATTTTCTCAATTTTAACTTGGGTAAATGACTGTCTATGACCATTTTTCTTATGGTATCCAGATTTTCTCTTATACTTATAAACAATAACTTTTTTACCTCTGCCTTCTTTTACTACGGAAGCAGTAACAGTTGCGTTAGGTACGATAGGTTCCCCTACCACTAAATTTCCATCGTTTACAGCAAGTACTTGATCAAATGTAACAGTTTCACCAGCTAGAACACCAAGTTTTTCAATATTAATGATATCTCCTTCGGATACTTTGTACTGTTTACCACCTGTTGCTATAATTGCGTACATATGGCACCTCCTATTATCATTACTCGCCAATTGCGGTGTTGTATCAATACAATCTTTAAACCTCATTGAGCGGCACACTAATGGATTATAGCATAGAAAAGAATTTTAGTCAACTCAAATCCCTTAAATAATTGGTGCTTTCTGGATGTTAGTATAAGTACCCATTTCCATGACATAAAGGACATTTTATGCTTACTTGTTCATAGATTGATTTACGAATTTTCTTTCTAGTCAATTCAACTAAATTAAGTTTACTCATTCCAACCAAATGAATTGGAATCGGATCCAGTTCAAGATATTTCTTAAAAGAATTCATTAATACTTTTTTGTCTTCTTCTCGTTCTAAATCTATGAAATCTATAACACAAATTCCAGATAAATTTCTAAGCCGAATCTGTTTTGCAATTTCTTCGGCTGCTTCCAAATTTATTTTTAAAAAAGTCTCTTGTAATCGTTTTTTTCCAACGAATTTACCTGTATTCACATCAATGGATACAAAAGCTTCCGTAGGTTGAATAATAATGTAAGCACCTGATTTTAACCAAACTCTTTCTTTTAAAATAGAGTCCATATGTTTTTCAATACTATATAACTTAACTAGTGGTAAAAGTTTATCGTCATAAAATTTTAATTTTTCAATTAATGACTGTTCTTTATTTGAATACTCTTTAAGTTCTCTGTAAATATTTTCATCATCCGTAATAATTTCATCAATATCATTGCAATAAGAGCTATTTAAAGGTTCCAGATATTTAGGATTTGCTTGATAAAGTAAACTAAAGCATGTACGGTATGGCGCTTTCTCTAAAAGTTCACTACATAAAGTTTTTAAATGATTCCATTCCATTTCTAATTGTTCTTTTGAAGCAGATTGAGCATTTGTTCTTACGATCATGCCGAAAGAATCCATTTTAAAATCTTGCAATAAATTTTGTAATTTACTTTTTTGTTTTTTATCTAATTTATTAGAATATCCTATTTTCTGAATTTCAGTTGTTAGTATAAAATATTTACCTTTGAAATTTAAATTTGAAGAAACTACCGCTGCTTTGGTCTTTATTGCTTCTTTACTTACTTGTACCAAAAGTTCATCCCCAATATTTAAATTGTTTTTTCCATTTTTTTTAGTAAAAATAGGATTTTCATTATCTTCTAACGAGTAATAGCATTTTAATCCTTTTTCAATTTCTATAAAGGCAGCTTGAATATTTTTTACAATGTTTTCTACTCTCCCTATATAAATATTTGATAATATATCCGTTTCTTCAATTGGATCAAAATTTATTTCTTTAAGTACAGATTTTTCAAAAAGAGCAGAAACAACAAATTTACGTGAGATATTACCGAATTTATTGGGCTGTTCTTGAGTAGATTTTTCCATTTTTGTAATTACTAATTTATTATTCAATGTTATCTCCTAAATCACCTAACGGTACTAAGCTTAATTTTTCATCTTCACCTATATTAGCATATATTTCTCTGCGGTGGATACAAAAGGTAAATGCTGCAAATTCATAGTTTAGATAATTACCAAATGCTTCCATTATAAGCTCCGGTTTTAAATTATTTGCACTTCCGGCTGCTAACTGAAAATTAATTTTATCATCATTTATTTGATATGAATAAATCAGCGGCTTAATATCTACTTCTTTCTCACTTTTTTTGGTTTTTTTTAATATTTTTATACTATTTTGCTTCATAAAAGAGTCGAAATCATCATCCCAAGGAAAATCTAGCTCATAACCTTTTCGGAAACTAACCGTATAATCCGCAGCTGCTACAATTGACATTGCATTTTGAGCTTTTTCAGGAAGTTTTACAAATTCAGTCACTTCTATGCCCTCTGCCATAACTTGATTCAATTGTTCGATAGAATCTTTTGAATTACTTACACTATGAACTTCTATATCTAAATATTCACCATCACTTGTAATTCCTACACCTAGTGGTGCAGCAAAGGACATGATTTGATGAGGACTGTAACCTTCAGAATAACATATATCAATCTCTGCTCTTCGCATTGCTTTTTGAAAATAACGCATAATATCAAGATGTCCTATAAATTTCATGGAGCCGTACTTTCGAAATTTGATTCTAATGTTCATTGCAGATACCTCCTTCAAAAATATTAGCACCACATCCAGAACATTGTGTTTTACAATTTGGTGTTATGATTTCTTCTTCTGCCTTTTTATATTCACGTATTAAAAACTCTTTTGTTACTCCTATATCAATAAAATCCCATGGTAATAATTCTCCGAAATCACGTTGTCTTACCGTATAAAAGTTGATATCAAGACCTGTTTTTTCGAAAGCATCCATCCAATATTGATTATGAAAAAACTCAGTCCAAGAATCATAGAGACATCCATTTTTGTATGCTTCCAAAATCGTTTTCCCTAATTTTCTGTCTCCACGAGCTAAGACTCCTTCTAAAACAGTCAAATCAGCTTCATGCCAATTATATTTAATACTTTTTTTATTTAATTGTTCTTTCATAGCATTATTTACTATTTTAGCCCGATTTAAAAACTCTTCTTTTGTACACATACTGAACCACTGAAATGGTGTAAACGGTTTTGGTACAAAGAAAGAAGAGCTTGCTACTATCTGACATTTACCATTTCTTTTTTCTTTAGGTATTTGATAATAGCGCTCTGCTATTTTTTCAGACAATTCAGCAATACCTCTCATATCCTCTTCCGTTTCCGTAGGCAGACCGAGCATAAAATAAAGCTTTACTTTTGTCCAGCCACCTTCGAAGGCTTGTCCTGCTCCTTCTAGTATAATTTCTTCTGTCAAACCTTTATTTATTACATTTCGCAGCCGCTGCGTTCCAGCTTCAGGTGCAAACGTTAAGCTGCTCTTCCTAACATCTTGTACTTTACTCATAACATCTAATGAAAATGAATCTATTCTTAAGGAAGGTAATGAAATATTAACACCTTTTCCTTTAAATTCCTCAATTAAATACAATAATAGTTCATCTAAATCTGAATAATCACTGGAGCTCAATGAGCTAAGTGAAATTTCATGATAACCTGTATTTTTTAACATTTCATACGCATATTTTTTCAATAATTCTACATTACGTTCTCTTGTTGGTCTATATATCATACCTGCCTGACAAAACCGACAGCCTCGTATACAGCCACGCATAATCTCAAGTACCACCCTGTCTTGTGTAACTTTTATAAAAGGTACTACGGGTTTCGAAGGATAATAAGTTTTAGATACGTCTTTTACTACTTGTTTCATAACTCGTTTTGGAATATTTTCTATATTTGGTTCAAATGATTTAATAGTTCCATCAGAATGATACGTCACATCATATAAAGATGGAACATAAATACCAGGTATTTGAGCACATTGAATTAAAAATTCTTTTCTGCTCTTACCTGATTTTTTCATTTTACGATAAGTTTCAATTAAATCCTTATAACTGGTTTCTCCTTCACCAATATAAAAAAGATCAAAAAAATCTGCTAATGGTTCGGGATTATAGGTGCAAGGTCCTCCTCCGATAACAATAGGATCCTCTTCTGTTCGTTCATTTGCCATTATAGGAATCTGACTCAAATCTAGAATCTGCAAAATATTTGTATAACACATTTCATATTGAATCGTTATTCCCAAAAAATCGAATTTTTTGATGGGATCTTGTGATTCTAATGCAAATAAAGGAATGTTTTGCTCTCTCATTATAGCGTCTAAGTCTACCCATGGAGAATAGACCCGTTCACAATATACGCCTTCCCATTGGTTAAACATATCATATAAAATTTGAATTCCTAAATAAGACATCCCTATTTCATAAACGTCTGGAAAACACATTGCAAATCGCACATCAATTTCTTCTGAATCTTTCCGAGCCATATTTATTTCATTACCAATGTAACGTGCCGGTTTTTCAATCGTTAATAATATTTCATCTGATAAAGCCAATTTATTCATTTTTCTCTTCCAATCTTTTAATTTGATTCACATCTATTGTATCTTACAAAATAAATGTAATTGTGTCAATCTGAGAAAGCATATTATGAAAATTCATAAGCCAATCGTCGAATATCCGCTCATCAAATGCTTATTTAACTCCTGTTCCTTTATTATTAGGCGATTAGATACTTTTAAGTTTATCTTGTTGCTAATTCTTTGGTTATGTCCTCCCAAGAAATTTCCTTTTCAACCATAAGAACCATTGCGTGATATAAGAAATCTGAAATTTCGTATTTAATTTCTTCAGCATCTGGATTTTTTGCAGCTATAACTATTTCTGTAGCTTCTTCTCCTAGCTTTTTCAGAATTTTATCAATCCCTTTATCAAATAAATAATTTGTATAAGAGCCTTCTTTTGGATTTGATTTACGATCTTGTATTACTTTATATACTTCTTCAAATACTTTTAAAGGATTTGCTGTCTGTCCTTCTTTTTTCATAATTTCTTGGAAAAAACAAGTTTTATTACCCGTGTGACAAGCAACACCTACCTGTGATACTTTTGCTAAAATGGTATCATTATCACAATCAAGTAATAATTCCTTCACATATTGTACGTGACCGGAGGTGTCTCCTTTCGTCCATAATTCATTGCGGCTTCTACTCCAGTATGTCATTTTTCCACATGAGAGTGTCTTCTGAAAAGCTTCTTCATTCATATAAGCCAGCATCAGTACTTCATCGGTTTTGTAATCTTGAACAATAACCGGTATCATTCCATCTGAATTTAGTTTGAAATCTGTCCATGCAATTTTTGACTTTAAAATGTTCATAGGAATATTATCTTCTTGAAATTTCTTTTTTAATTCCATATAGTCTAATCCCAAATTATCCATATTGGTATTAGCAACACCTGATACAATCGTATTTTTTAAATATAATCTCATTTCCTCCAAAGAGTTGTATTTCATAACAGGAATTACCGGTAATGTTATATCTTTTTTTAAATCTTCTAATAATTCAATATTAAATAAAAAAATCTCACTTGCGTAATTTATTAACATATTCTCTTTGCTTTCCAGCAAATCTGAGTAATCGACTGCGCAGGCAATTTTATCTTTACCGAAACGCTTGGACACCTCTTCCAGCAATTTAACATTTTCAGGCTTATTAAAATTTAGAATAGCTTTTGAGCATCCTGCATAAAGTAATTTCTTTACATCTTCCATTTTATTAATATGACCACCTGATAAAACCGGAATATCTACAATTTGAGTTATTTGTTTAATAATACTGATCGTTTGTTCATGCGCAGTATCTGTATTAGATAAATTGAAAATCAAAATTTCATCTGCCCCATTGTCACTATAATTATGAGCAAGTTCTATTGGATTTTCATCAATTAACTTTCCTGCCTCAAAACCTTTTACTGCTTTCCCATTTAAGATATAAATACATGCAACTAATTTTTTATAATTCATAAAGTCTCCTTTTCTAGTTAGAGAGTTCCTTTTGTAGAAAGAACATCATCTATTCTCGAATCTATTATAACTGCCTGATCAAGGGCTTTTGCAAAGCTTTTAAAAATAGCTTCTATCATATGATGATTATTCCCAGGTGTAAGCATTTTGAAATGTAAGTTCATACCGGCTGAATAAGAAATGGAATAAAAGAACTCTTTGACCATTTCTGTGTCCATATACCCTACACGGTCAGTTGTTAATTCAACATCATAGACAAAATAAGGTCTCCCCGACAAATCGATAGAACACAAAACTAAACACTCATCCATTGGAAGGATCACACTTCCAAAACGTTTGATGCCTTTTTTATCTCCAACCGCTTTTTTAATAGCTTCCCCTAAGACAATTCCCGTATCTTCAATTGTATGATGACTATCAACTATTAAATCTCCATTTGCTTTTAAATCTAAGTCGAATAAGCCATGTCTCGTAAATCCTTCCAACATATGATCAAAAAAACCGATTCCTGTATCAATTTGATAAATTCCAGCTCCATCTAAATTTAATGTTAAAGTTATTTCCGTTTCCTTGGTTTTTCGTACTACATGTCCGGTTCTTTCCATAAGTATCCTCCAGTTCTAAGATAATTATTATTTTTCAAATCTTACTTTTATAGAATTCGCATGTGCCGTTAATTGTTCTGCTTCGGCAAATTTAATAATATCTTCATGTATCGGTTCCAGTGATTCTTTAGAGAATGATATAATACTAGATTTTTTAATAAAATCATCTACACTTAAGGGTGAAAAAAATTTGGCAGTTCCATTCGTTGGTAATACATGATTCGGTCCTGCAAAATAATCTCCTAGTGGTTCACTGCTATATTCTCCTAAGAAAATAGCTCCTGCATTTTCAATTTTCGTCATGACTTGAAATGGATCCTTAGTTACAATTTCAAGATGTTCAGAAGCAATCTCATTTGTAACTTGAATTGCTTCATCTAAATTTTCAGCTATCAATATATATCCATAATTTTCTATAGATTTTTCTAATATAGTTTTCCTTGATAATTGTTTTAAAAATATGCCTATCTCTTTCTTAACTTGTTCCGCTAAAATTTCACTAGTAGTAACTAAGATTGCAGAGGCTAATTCATCATGTTCTGCTTGTGATAATAAATCGGCAGCAACATAACGTGGATTCGCAGTTTCATCTGCAAGTACAAGGATTTCACTGGGACCTGCAATCGAATCTATCCCTACATTTCCATAAACTGCTTTTTTGGCTAAGGCTACATAAATGTTTCCGGGTCCTACTATTTTATCAACTTTTGGAATTGACTCAGTTCCGTAAGCTAATGCCGCAATTGCTTGTGCTCCTCCGGTTTTATAGATTTCATCTACACCTGCTTCCTTAGCAGCAACTAAAGTATTAGGATTTATTTTTCCTTCTTTATTACAAGGAGTAGTCATTACTATCTTTTTGACTCCTGCAACTTTGGCAGGCATAACATTCATAAGCACGGAAGAAGGATAAACTGCTTTACCGCCAGGTACATAAACTCCGGCAGTTTTGATTGGAGTTACCTTTTGTCCTAGAATACTACCATCTGGTTTACTGTCAAACCAACTATATTGACGTTGCTTTTCATGAAACTCACGAATATTTTTTTTTGCTTTTTGAATTACTTCTAATAATGTTGAATCAATTTGATTATAAGCTTCCTTGATTTCCATATCCGACACTTTAATATTATTTTTATTTATTTGAGCCTGGTCAAATTTATAAGCATACTCAAAGACTGCTTTATCTCCTTCATTTTGAACATTTTTAATTATATCAGCTACAGCGTCTTCATACTCTTTATAACTGTTTGGGCTTCTTTTCAGCAAATCTGACAAGAGATTCTGAATGGTATCTCGATTAATTTTTAGGGTCTTCATAGATTTCACTCCTCTATTCTATAATACCTGTTTTAATGCGTGGATTAAATTGGTAATTCTCTCATTTTCCATTCTCATGCTTACCTGATTCACTACCATACGTGCAGAAAGAGGACATATCTCCTCTAATACATTTAATCCATTTTCACGTAAGGTCGATCCCGTTTCTACTATATCAACAATTACTTCTGATAATCCCACTATAGGCGCTAGTTCAATGGATCCATTTAATTTAATAATTTCTACTGTTTGATGTTTTTTATTATAAAAGTAATCTTTTGCAATGTTAGGATACTTGGTAGCAACTCGAATCAACTCATGATGCTGCAGCAAATCTTTTGCTGTTTCCGGACCACAGACACACATACGACAGTTTCCAAATTCCAGATCTAATACTTCATATAATTTTCTGCCTTCTTCCAATAACGTATCTTTTCCAACAATACCTATATCAGCTGCACCATATTCTACATAGGTCGGCACATCCGGACCTTTTGATAAGAAAAATTTTAATTTTAATTCTTCATTTACAAAAATTAACTTTCTAGAATCCTTTTCTTTCATTTCTTCACAAGTGATACCAATTTGTTCAAAGAGTTCTAATGTCTTTTTGGCTAAACGTCCTTTTCCCAGGGCGAAAGTTAAATATCTCATATCTAATCACCTTTCTAATATAATAAATCTTCCATCGTTAATTCTTGTATATGTTTTTCTTCTATATTAATTTTCTTAACTTTATTATTATTAATTATCAAAATTTCTTGAATATGATTTTTTAAAGCATAATCTTCATAAATATCAGTTTCATTATTATAATCCATAAGAATGAGTTCTACATTACAACTTTTTTTACGTAGATTCATAGCTAAATGTATGGCATTTTGTCTCATATTTTCTGTATAAACAATTAAAGTAGTATTTTTCTCAATTGGGATATCTATTTTTTGCCTTGCTAATGCATTCATCAACTGATCAATTACTACAGCAAATCCAATGGATGGTGAATTTTTTCCAAAACGCGCCATCAGTTGATCATATCTTCCGCCTTTCACAACTGCATCACCGGTTCCAAAGGTAAATGCTCTAAATATTACACCTGTATAATATTGATAACTATTCAACATACTTAAGTCAAAAGAGACATATTGTTCAAACCCATAAAAACTAAGTACTTCATAAATTTTTTCAAGTCTTTGAAGTGCATTTATTGCTCCTTCGTTTGTAGTAAGTCGTTTCGCTTCTGATACGACCTCTATTGAACCAAATAAGTGGGTCATTTTTAAGAAAATTTCCTTTAATTCGCTACTAAATTCGGGTATCGATAAAATTTCTTCTACTCCAAATATATTTTTATTAGTTATATATTCACGCAAATTTTCTTCCGTTTCTTCATCAAAATTAGCTTCCTTAATTAAACTTTTAAAAAAATCCACCTGTCCTATACTAACTTGAAAATCTTTTAATCCTGCAGTCAACAATAATTCGATAACTAAAACGATTATTTCTGTATCAGCATCAACGGAACTATCTCCAATTAGTTCAGCACCTAATTGTGTTGATTCTTTCAATCTTCCCTGATAACTAGAATTGTTAATAAACGTGTTTCCCATATACGAAAGTCGAATTGGAATTTTTTCATCCATAAAATATTTAGAAGCAGCTCTTGCAATAGAAGGGGTAATATCTGGTCTTAAAACCAGGGTATTTCCCTCACGATCAAAAAACTTGAATAAATCTTTTGAAGGGATAGTTCCGACTTCGTGATTAAAAACATCAAAAAATTCAAAAGTTGGTGTTTGTATTGGATGATATCCATACTTCTTCAATGTATTGTGCAAGTTTTCTTGCAATTTATTCTTTTTTTCACATTCTCCATTATAAATGTCTCTAACACCTTCTGGTGTGTGTAACAATTTCATAATTTTAGCTCCTTTACTTTATTATAGTAAATCGCTACCATATTAGAGAGGTAGCAAACTAAACTTACTTAAGTATATGATAACCTCTATAGAATGTCAATCCCTTGAATCTAAATCCTTTTGTAAAAACTCAAGATAAGGTATAAAATAACCGTTACTGGATTCAAAAAGATAATCAGCGTTTAATTCATCAAACCGAAAGCTCTTTCTTCCACCGTTTTTTCCTCTTTTCCAAAACTCATTTAATTTTTTAAATGTTAAATAGCAAAAGATATTTTTATGTGAATAGTAAATCAGCAGAAAAGAAATTCCTTCTTGCTGTTCGAATTTTTCCATAAATTCAACTTGATGTTCATGTATATTTTGAAGTGAAAAAGTATCAACAGCACATTCTTTTGCATCAAAGCATACAGGAAGTCCCTGTACAGCTCCTATGTAATCAATGGTGCTTTTCTGGTCAAAATATGCTAAGGTAATATGTCTGCTTTTTGAATCTATCTTAACAGGAGTGATCGGTGTTGGTACTTTCTGAATTAGTGCCAGATTATTTTCTTTGTATTTTTGATTTGTCCGATTTATAATTTCTTCAAGGTGAGATCCTCTAAGACCTCTTGAATTCCAAGTTGGCATATGACCTCCTACTTATATTCTAATAAAATAATTTTCCTTCTTCCATTAATGTAAATGTATCATTTCTTACATCAATAATATTAACAGAACAATTTTTTTGATGTGTATTCCATAAATTCTTTAAGCTTTCTTTTTTTATGTAATATAAAAAACCACGTATGACTGCACCATGTGCTGCAACTAATATGTTATCAGAATCATTCTGATTAGGAATGATGATTTCATCTATAAAACTTTTTATTCTAATCAAAAATGCATCATAAGTTTCAGCACCATCTTTTGCTACATATTCTTCCGGATTCGAAAAACATTTCCAAAATTCTGTATATCTTTTATCTGTTCTTAAGATTTCTATGGATTTTCCTTCATAATTTCCAAAATTAAATTCTTTTATTCTAGAATCTTTTATAATAGGAATTTTATGATGTTCACATAAAATTTGAGCCGTTTCATAAGCTCTTATATATGGACTTGCATAAACTTTATCAAATTTAATATCTCTTAAAGCTTTTGCAGTAATTCTTGCTAATTCTCGTCCATATTCGTTTAACGGTATATCACTGGAACCTTGAATCAGTCCTTTCTTATTCCAATCGGTTTCTCCATGTCTTACTAAATATAATCTCATCTTAGGTTAACTCCTTTTCTTATTTCTTATAAAATTGTGCAAAATATTCAGGTTCTTTTGCAATAAATTCTTTGTTAGAAAGATTTGGTAATTCTTCTAATTGAGGTATAACGATACGATAAGAATGTAGTAACTGATGATTTATACCTGAATGTTTTTTATAAAATAAATTTACTTTTGCATCACCATATTTGTCATCTCCTATGATAGGGTGACCTATAGATGCTAAATGTGCTCTTATTTGATGGGAGCGGCCGGTTATAAGTTCTACTTCTAAAATACTGTACTCTTCTGTATGATAAACAGGTATATATTTCGTCTCAATATATTTAGAATTTGATATAGACTTACTATAAATATTAACTTTATTTAACTTTTCCTCTTTTACCAAATAGCCTTTCAAATATTTTTCTTCTTTTACATTTCCTTTTACAATAGCTCGATAAAACTTTTGTACCGTTCTATCTTTTATAATACGACTCATAACTTGAAGTCCTAATAAAGATTTACCGGCTATCATAAATCCACTGGTATTTCTATCTAACCTATTGCAAATAGAAGGTCTAAAGGTTTGGAGCTCGTTTAAAGTTAATTGATTACTTTCAACTAAATAGGACAATATATGTTCTATAATAGAAACATCCGTATCCTTAGCCTTTTGAGATAAAATTCCTGCTGGTTTATTTACAAAAAGTACATGAGAATCTTCATAAATTATATTAAGATTTGCATGCACTTTTTTAAACTTATTATTAGAAAATTTATCTATCGTTTCATCTGAAAGAAATAATTTAATAATATCATTTCTTTCAAGCTTCTCACTTCCGGATGCCTTTTTTTCATTTAATGTAATATTTTTTTTACGTAGCATTTTATAAATAAAACTGTTAGGAGCTTCATTTAAATATTTATTAAGAAACTTATTTAAACGTTGTCCTGCCTCATTCTCCGAAACAATAATTGATTTCATTTTACTTTCCTCGTACTTTTCATAAACTTTTATTAAATAGAGATTGCTAATATTACTGATTTTATATTTTTCTCTTGTTCATCCTTATGTATTTCAGCAGAATTTAAATGTTTATTCATTTCATCTAAACGATTTAAATAAACATCTAACTTTTGGTAAACTTTAACTGAAACCTTATTATAATTATTATTTAATAAAATTTCCTTGATATGATTTGAAAGTTTTTGATCGTCTATTTGAGCAGAGGTATATCCAACAACAGTATTGCCGGATATTGCAACCGCATTTAAAGGCATTAAACCATTATAGGAACTAATAATCATATCATATGCACAGGTTAATTTTCCTTCATGTTGTAAGCATTTTTCGTAAGATTTTTTTTCAAATGTTTTATATTTCAAGACGATTATAAAATCCACTGCTTTTTTCCCGGCTGGCAAAGTACCTAACACGGCAGCAATTGTCATTAAATTGGCACGCGTATGCGTAGTAAAATACCCTATCAAAAATATAGAAAGAACTATTCCAAATAATATAACAGTAAAAACAGCTTCAATTATTTTCTTTTTGTCTATATATCCATAAACTCCTTTTTTATTTCTAAACATTTTGAATCCTTTCTGATTATTTGTTCTCTAGTTGCCTTTTTTCTTATGAACATTTCTAATTGTTTTTTTCTTTTTCGGTTTATTTTCCTGTTTGTTCTGCGATTTTTTTGAAGGAAATTTTCCTTGTTGTTTGGGCCTGATTAAACATTTATTATCGTAACCGATTAAATCCGTTCTATTTGCTTTTAATAATGCTTCTAATACTAAATTATAATTTTGGGGATTTCGATATTGTATTAACGCACGCTGCATAGCCTTTTCATGAGGATTAGCAGGTACATAAACTGTTTCCATAGTACGAGGGTCCAATCCGGTATAATACATACAAGTTGAAATAGTAGACGGTGTAGGATAAAAATCTTGTACCTGCTCCGGCATATACCCTAAATCACGTAAATATTCTGCCAATTCAATTGCTTCTTCTAATGTAGATCCGGGATGAGACGACATCAAATAAGGAACCAGATATTGCTTTTTGTTAAGTTTTTGATTAATTTGTTTGAACTTATTTTCAAATTTTTTATAAATATGATTTCCTGGTTTCCCCATTTTCATTAATACTTTGTCCGAAATATGTTCAGGTGCTACCTTTAACTGCCCACTGATATGATGCTCACATAATTCATTAAAAAACTTATTATCATCATCATGAATCAGATAATCAAAACGAATACCTGATCGAATAAATACTTTTTTTACATTTGGTAATTCTCTCAATTTTCGTAACAGTTTTAAGTAATCTTGATGATCGATTTTTAAATTTTTACATGGAGCAGGAAATAAACATTGTTTCTCTTTACAAACACCTGTCGATAATTGTTTTTCACAAGATGGATGTCTAAAGTTCGCTGTCGGCCCACCAACATCATGAATATAACCTTTAAAACCATCTTCCCATATAAATTGTTTTGCTTCATTCATAATTGATTCATGACTTCTTGTCTGAATAATACGACCTTGATGGAATGTAAGAGCACAAAAATTACAACCGCCAAAACATCCACGATTACTGACTAAACTATATTTAACTTCCTCTATTGCCGGAACTCCGCCAAGTTGTTTATAACTCGGATGATAATCTCTCATATAAGCCAACGAATATACACGATCCATTTCTGACTGAGATAATGGTTTTGATGCAGGATTCTGAATAACATAAATCCCATTATTATAGGGTTCTGCTAATGGTTGTCCTGTATATGGATCTGTATTAACATACTGTGTGTAAAAACTATTGGCATATTTCTTTTTATCTGCAACAATTTCTTCATAAGACGGTAACGTTATTGCATCATAAACAACTGAAATATCTTTTGTACGAAATACAGTACCTTCAATAAATGTAATATCTTTGACCTGAATACCGCTTTTTAATGCATCAGCAATTTCTACAATGGAGCGTTCTCCCATTCCATAAGAAATAAGATCCGCACCTGAATCTAATAAAATGGAGCGTTTCACCTTATTAGACCAATAATCATAATGTGCCATTCGTCTTAAGCTTGCCTCTATCCCTCCAATGATAATAGGAATATTTTTGTAGACTTTACGAATTAAATTTGAATATACCATAGTTGCATAATCCGGACGTTTTCCCATAATGCCCCCTGGAGTATAGGAATCCGATTTTCTTTTTTTCTTTGAAACAGAATAATGGTTTACCATAGAGTCCATGTTTCCTGCCGTTACAATAAATCCTAATTTAGGTTCTCCAAGTATTTGAATACTTTTATCATTTTTCCAATCAGGTTGTGAAATGATTCCAACCGTATAACCATTTGCTTCTAAGACTCGGCTAATAATAGCATGTCCAAATGATGGATGATCCACGTAGGCATCTCCAATTACATAAACAAAATCTAACTGTTCTATATTTCTTTCTTTCATATCTGCCTTAGAAATAGGCAGGAAGTCATTTTTCATTCTTTAAAACCTCATATGTTTTATTTTGTATATCATGATAACTTTTTATATAATAGTTAGCTAAACGATATTTTTTATCTTCTTGATCTTTCGAAAATTCATCAAAAACAGCACAAACATCCATATTTGCATTTTTTCCTGCCAAAATCCCCATAGGAATATCTTCGAATACAATACATTCTTCTGGAAGAACTTCAAGTTTTTTTGCCACTTCTATATAAATATCAGGTGCCGGTTTTCCTTTATTGACTTCGCATGAAGTCATGATACAGCCAAACATACTCCTTAAATTATGTGCATCGATAACTGCCATAACTAATTCTTTTGAATTGCTCGTAGCAATCCCTAATTTGAAATTTTTTTCCTTTAAATAATTTAAAAATTCTTTGGCTCCCGATTTTAATGGTACCTGTGAAACATATTTATCATATGCCATCTGGTTCCAAATTCGTTTTAGCTCCTCAACACTTTCTTCCAAATTAAAAAATTCTTTAAAATAAAATGCTGTTTCTGTAAAACTCATACCTTCAATTTCTTGTTGAAGGCTCTCCGGTAATGCTAAACCTCTGGAACTTAAAAATTCTATATCAATCTCTTCCCACATCCACATGGAATCAACAAGCGTTCCATCTAAATCAAAAATTGCGGCTTTTTTATTTTGTAACATTAATTCGATACTCCTTTTAGTAAATCTATCTCTTCTTGAGTAAGGAGGCGATATTCACCTACAGCTAAATTTTCATCTAATTTTATTGGTCCCATAGAGATACGTTTTAAATATAATACATCTTTTTGAATAGAATGAAACATTCTTTTCACTTGATGAAACTTCCCTTCATGAATCGTGAGTAATATTTCTGAAATAGAACCGGTGGTAAGAATCTCTAATTCTGCAGGTCTGGTCATCTCATTCTCCCCAATTTTTATTCCTTTTGAAAAAGTCTCTTTATCTTCTTGCGTTATCATTCCATCAATTTTGGCATAGTATGTTTTGTTAACATGTTTTTTAGGTGATAATAAATTATGAGCTAATACCCCATCATTTGTGATTAAAAGTAAGCCTTCTGTATCTTTATCCAATCGACCGACCGGAAATAAATCAGTCCTCTGTCGACTCTCTATTAAGTCAACAACTGTTGGCTGTTTAAAATCAGAAGTGGCTGATATTACTCCTGCCGGTTTATTCAACATATAATATTCACAAAAAACAAAAGAGATTTCTCTATTATTTAACAAAACTTTAGCATTTGCATCTATTTTAGTTTCGGGTTTTTTGACAATCACATCATTTACAGATACCATACCTTTACGAATCCAATTTTTCACTTCTGTTCTGGATCCTGCTTTCATATTTGATAAAAATTTATCTAATCGCAACATACGTTCTCCTTAATCTATACTTTTTTATTATATCATAAGTTCTAGATTATTTCATTCCTAGTATGAATATTTCAATTTATATTTTTCTATATATTTAAGGATCCAATAAGGATTAACGCTTAATTGAGAATTCTTATTCGGATTAAAGTAAATACCTAAATGTAAATGAATCGGAAATTTTCCTTTTGTTCCTTCTGTTTCACCATATCCTGTATCTCCCATATATCCAATTAATTGACCTGCTTTGACTTTATCACCCTCTTTGAGATGATAAGCATAACTTTCTAAATGAGCGTAATAAAAATAAGCACCATGATTACTTCGGATTCCTATTCTATATCCGCCCATATTTAACCAGCCCATTTTTTCTACAATTCCATCTGTCATACTTAATACAGGATAATAACCTCTTTTTTGTATTCCTGCCATAATGTCAGTACCCTCATGATGACGTTCTCCACCATAAGTACGCTCACAAAACCATGTATCTTCAAAGGAAACCTTTGCATTTTTATTACTGATTGAATCAGGAATTGGAAAGTATTTTAGATCACTCCAAATCGTTTTATAACTATTAACAAGGGATTTCCATTCTTTTTGTCTATATTTTTTTAATTTAAAATAGTAATTCTTATATTGCTTTAAATCATTTTTATCTATTTTTTTGGATAAATCATATTGATTTCCGAGCATTGCCAAAGTAATTTCTTCAAAGAAATCTAACTCTTCGAAATTCACCTTTTTTAACATTTCTATATTGGATACAGAAATGCATTGTTCTCTAAATTCTGAAGATTGATTTGATTTTATTTGAATATTAAATAGCTTTGCACTTCTCTGTAAGGAAGATGTAATCATTGTAATAAAAATAAGTAAAACAATGAATAGAAAGAAATAAATTTTATTTTTTGAGATTTTATGTTTTTGATTTTTTATTTTCATATGCTATCATATTTGTTTTTTATATAGATATGCATAAAACAAGTCTTTCTATTCAAAAAAGAGAATGACTTCCTATGACATTCTCTTTTTTACAGTATTACCAATATATATTTATTTAGACCTCTTTAAAACTTCTATTATAAATTCCCAAACTCTTTTCGTTGATGATATACTTAATTTTTCATTTGTAGTATGAATTCCTTCTATATTCGGACCAAAAGAAATACAATCCAAATCACTTATTTTATTTGAGAAAATACCACACTCTAATCCAGCATGTATCGCTTTGATCTCAGGTTCTTTATGATATTGCTCTTTATATACTTCAATGAATAAATCACGTAAAGGAGATTCTTTACGATACTCCCATGCAGGATATATTCCACTAACTGAAATTTCTCCTCCTAAAAATTCAGTCAGATATTTCAATTTTTCTATTAGCTCATCCTTCTTCGTTTCGATTGAACTTCTTAGACCTGAATGTAATGAAAATGTTTCATGTCCTAATGTTATGATGCCTGCATTTAACGAAGTTTCTACAAGTCCTTTGATATCTGCACTCATTTCTTGTACTCCGTCTGGTATATTTCTTAATAAAAAAAGAACCAGTTCCCTTGATTTTGGTGTCAAGACTTCTATTTTACTTTGTTCTTTAATAACTCCTGTAACAGTTACATCTGGATCGCTAGTCTTGAACTCATTTTTCAAAATTTTATCATATTTTTCAATTAATGATTTAAATTTTTCTTGATCTTTAACATCTATTAGAATTTGAGACGTTGTCTCTCTAGGAATTGCATTATCTTTGGAACCTCCTTCTAATAACGCAATTGTAAAAGGCATAATATTGCTAAGTTCATGTAAAATTCTTCCCATGATTATGTTGGAATTTCCTCGCTTTTTATCAATTTCTATACCAGAATGGCCTCCTAATAAACCATTTACCTTTACTTCACAAAGCAATCCTTTCACCATAAGATAATCAACTGGAAGTTGACACATTACTTTAGCACCACCAGCACAACTAATTAAAAAAATTCCTTCTTCTTCAGAATCAATATTTATCAAGCGTTTCCCTTTCAACGTAGATAAATCTATTTCAGTTGCACCAATCAAACCAATTTCTTCATCTACAGTGAAAACAAATTCTAATGCCGGATGCTCTAATCCTTCGGAAGCTAAAATTGCTAATGAATAAGCAATTGCAATACCATCATCTCCTCCTAATGTAGTACCGTTAGCATAAACATAATCTCCCTCAACCCTTAAATCTAAACCATCTTTTTCAAAATCAATATTACAGTCCTTATCATTTTCACAAACCATATCTAAATGTCCCTGCAAAATAATAGTAGGAGCATCCTCATATCCTTTACTTGCATTTTTCTTAATGATAACATTATTCCATTCATCTTGTATATAATCGAATCCGTGTTCTTTCGCAAAATCAACACAATAATCACTAATATGTTTTGTGTTTTTGGAACCATGTGGTATTTTGCTTATTTCTTCAAAATAGTGAAATACTAATTTCGGTTCTAAATTATTAAGGCTATCCATTTTTTTCCTCCTCTTTTTTTGATGTAATCATTTTGTCATATTTTTTCCAAAAAATCAATCTTCTATGTAGATAATAGGACATAGTTAAAATATGATTTCTTTTGAAAAATATTCATAATATAAATTTAAAAAGTGAAGTATATGAAATACCTCACTCTTTCTCTCTTTTTTTATGATAAATAAATACAATTATGAAAGCTAAGGTTCCCATAATTGAAATGGATGCACTTATTTTCAAATAAGGAGTATGATATCTAAATACTACGTTGTGTTCACCCGGTTCTAGAAATGTTCCCAAATACATAGAATTAGCTTTTAAAACTTCTTGTTTTTTTCCATCTACATAGACTGTCCATCCCTTACTATAAGGAATAGAAAGAACCAAAAATTTTGATCGTTCCAAAGTAATAGTACCAGATATTTTATTAGTATCTATTTTTATACTATTTAAAGTATCTTCCTTTAATTTTTTAACAGCTTGTTCAAAACCATTCATCGGCTGACAAACAACAGCCAATTCTTCAAAACTATACTCTCCTTGTTTTAAAAAAGTCATTTTTATTTGATTACTTTCTTTTTGATTATAGTTTAAATTACATAAAAAGCTGTCACGGCCACAATAAGCTCGTTCTCTTTCCGTTAAAAGTTCTACTACTTTATTTTCGTTTTCTCCTTCAACTTTTATTTTGTATTTTCCACTAATCATCTCTTTAGAAACACCGATTTTATTTAAAACAAGATAAGTCTCGCTATTCTTTAATCCTTTAAAATTTAATGTTACAGTAGAGTTTTTCTTTGAGGTGATAATTTTATTACCAATAATCTTGGTATTTTTATCAGGGGTTATTGTATAATCTACTTTTTTATCAGTAAATGATAATTCTGATTCTTTCATATTGTTAATTTTTTTATCAAGTACAACTCCTTGTAAAAAAGCCCACTGCTTTTGCGTTACTGATAATGAGTCATACGTTTCCTTCGAAATATAATTCTCATAAGTATATCCCAAAGGCAGATAATTATCTGTAGTATAAACTTGATAACCCTTTTTATTGGCAACCTCTGATGTAACTAGCTTTTTATATCCATAAGGTAAATCTTTCGTTCTGTTATTCTTTATTATAAAATATTTTACAGATGCAAGAGTATCTAAAATTGTTCGATTATCTAATGTAGAATATGAATAGTCTCTTGGTGTATTAATAAAGTTCTCCTCATAAAATTTACTGATATTACCATCTGCCATACTAAATCGATATCCAACACCAAATAAATTCTCTAAAACTGAAGAATTATATACAAGTTTATTACCTTTATCCTGATCATAACGAAATACTGAATCATCTTTTATATTTTTCACCAAACTGCTAGGTGAATTCATGATTTGGTTATATGCCTTACCGGATTCTTTAAATTCACTCACATAATTCTCTTGATTTTCTGAAAAGATAAAATAAGCATTTATTCCAATCCCAATACAGGTAATGCCAAGAATTAAAATTTGGATAAAACGTTTGGATTTTAAAACATTACCAATCATTAATATAAGTATAACATTAATAACTAAAATACCTAATGCGGAACAGACACATTTATAACAATCTACTGATAACCTGCTTGTTATAAAAAGATATAATCCTGTATATAAAATAGTAAAAATAAAAATAATTTTCTTATCTTTCTTATTAAGCTCAAAGAATTTAGGTATCATATCAACAGAAATAAAAGCTACTAACAATGCATAACCCCAAATCCAGCGATTCTGACTTGATGAAAATCCATTAAACAGAAATCCAAAAAATGGGAATAAATAAAAAATGGTAGTTAATAACAAACCTATTTTAAGAGCCAATTTATCTTTTTTTTGCGTAAATAAAACAAAAATAGATACTAAAGCCATAGTAGAAAAATTCAAATGCGTATAGGCACTTGTATGTTTTGCGGAGATAAAGCTGAGGAATGTATTATAATATTGTTGTTCTAAATATAATAAAGGGATTGTTTTTGCAGCACCATACCTAGCTGAGCCGACAACTAACATTGCATTGGGTAAAAAAATAATCATGGCAATACAACTTCCAATCAAAAAATAACCACTAAATTTCATTACCCATTTCAGTAATTCTTTTATCTCAATCTTTTTAAAAAGAATAACATAACGAAAAACTGCATATAGAAAAATTAATATTGCCAACATATAAAAGAAATAAAAATTACTAATTGCTGAAACAGCTGTAGCAATAATAAATAAATAAGGTTTCTGTTTTTTGAAAATTTTTTCTATTCCTATTAAGAGAATCGGAAAGTAAATCATTGGATTAATAAAATATGGGTGTCTTACTGATACAGACATACCATAACCACAAAAAACATAAATAATAGCACCAACTAAGATTGCAAAATTATCTTTTCCTCGGCTTCTACAATAAATAGAGAACGTAATTCCAGCTAAATAAAGTCGAACTATAATCAAAATATTATATAAATATTCCATTTTAGCAGCAGGTACAAAAATTGCAAATATATTTAAAGGATCTCCTAGTGCATAATAATGTAATGTAGTTATAATATCTGAACCATAGCCGATACTCATATCCCACATAGGGATAACAAAAGAATGATTAACAAAAATATTCTTGAATATCTGCCTCAACCAGCCGCCTAAATAGGTCAAAGCTGGTAAATGTTGTGTCAAACCATCCATATGCCAGACAAATGACCTGTTTTTTAAAATAAAATATATATATATAATACAAGCCATAAATGCAAAAAGTATTGTATAACTAATAAAGTATTTTCTGGCTGATTTTTTAACTATGATATCTTTGTTACTCATTAATGTAGTTCTCCTTCCAGCTTAAATATATAAAGCTATTACATGTTAAAAAAAGATGAATCTATCATAATCTATCCTTCTAAAATTTGTCAATATTAAATATTTGATTTTCTTTTATTTCATAAATGAAATCTGCGAGATTCTCTATCATTTTCCTATCATGACTCACAATTAATAAAGTCCCTTCATATTCAAGCAATAACTTTTCTAACCCTTCCATTGCATAAATATCAAGGTGGTTCGTCGGTTCATCCAAAATAATGAAATTGCAACCTGAAACTAATAATTTAGCAATAGCAGTTTTTACACGTTCTCCACCTGATAAAATCGCAATCTTTTTAGAAAAATCATTTTCTCTCATATAAAGGTTAATTAACACTGCTCTACAGATATGTTCAGGAACAATTGCTGTAGTCATTACATTTTCAAGTACTGTCTTCTCTAAATCTAAATTTTCTTGATTCTGTGAAAAATATCCTACTTTGGCTTCTGATGTAATAAAGGTGTAATCTTCATGGTTCATTAAACATCGTATTATAGATGTCTTCCCAGTGCCATTATCACCTGTTAGAAACGTCTTTTTTCCACTTAATACTTGAATTTTCACATCTTTAACTATAACTTTATTATCATAGCCTATTGAGAGACCATCTATTCTTGCAGCAACTTTTGCTTTCATTTTCTGCTGTTCTCCAAATTTCATAGATACTTTCGGTAATTCCTTCGGCCGCTCCTTTTCTTCTAGTTGTTCCATTCTGCTTTTTAAAGCCTTTGCTCTATTCTGAACACGACCTTGTTTTATGGAAGCATTCCCTTTATAAAGCATCCATTCACTACTAGACATTTTCTTGGGAGTCTTACTAATTTTTTGAGCTTCCTGTTTGACTTGCCTCATCGTTTTTTCTAAACGTTTCTTTTCATTACGATATTTCCCATATTCAAATTCTGCAAATTCTCTTTCTCGTGTTTTCTGCTTCATCCATGTATTATAATTACCGGGAAATATTCTTAATTCTCCATCTTCTAATTCCCAGATCTGATTACAGACTTTATCTAATAATTTTCTGTCATGAGATACTAGAACGATAGCACCTTTATAACCTATCAGCATGTTTTCCAGCGTTTGTATTCCATTTACATCTAAATTTGTAGTAGGTTCATCTGCCAATAAAAGTGCTGCATGTTTTGAAAAGGCAGATGCTATTGCTAATCTGGTCTTTTCTCCTCCACTCTTAAGCATACTTTGACTTAACTTCATTTGACTCAAAAATTTCCCATCCGAAATGCCATCGGATTCTCCTCTTTGTGATATCTTTGCTATATCACAATTACATTTTATCATACCCTTTTCATATGGGATTTCACCACACAAAATATCTAAAAATGTACTTTTACCAGCACCATTAGGTCCTATAAGACCAATTCGATCGCCATCATGGATCTCAAACTTTTTAATATCCAGTACAGTTTGTATCCCATATTCTTTCACTATATTCTGTCCCAATAATAGCATAAAAAAACCCTCCTTAAACTTTCGTTCAGAAAGGATTTAACAACAAAAATATACGCAGAATAACTCTGCAAAAAAACATGATGTTAAAATAATGACTGAACGAAATGACATAAAAATTCAACTTATAAAAATATATAAGTCTAGTGAACTATCATTTTAATGTTTCAATCATTATCTCTTCATATTTATAAATACCACCTTTTATTCTTATTCTGCTATCAGTATAGTAAAAATATCCAATTTAGTCAATGGAATTTTTAATTTCATTTTGCAGTTTTTTACTTAATCCATTAAAAACTAAATGATAAGATTTATCTGCCATATCCTTTAAAATTTCATCTGGTACATCTCCATCCAAATTGACAGAATTCCAATGCTTTTTATTCATATAATAACCAGGATTAATATCTTCAAATTGTTTTCTTAGAAAATCTCCATCCAAAGGGTCTAGTTTTAAAGTTACAATGGTATCATTACCGTTATTGTTTTTACATATTGCAGCAAACATTTTGCCACCAACAAGATATCGAGTCCATTGCCATTCTACCTTAAAATCTTTCTTTGTTCCTTTATGTGATAATAAAAACTTGTCTAACCATGGATAATTCATTATTTTTCCTCCAATTTAATATTTTTTTAAATATAACACGTAAAACACGACAACTAACTGTCATATTTCATACATTTATTTTGCATTTGTAATACTTGTTCTTGATATTCTTTTTTAAAATCAGCAGGCTCCAATATTTCTACGTGTTTACCAAAACTTAGAATCCATCGAAGCAGATATTCTCTATTACTGAAATCATACTCAAAAATAAGTGTATTATCTTCTAATTCTTGAAAACTATCGATACCATATTCATCAATTAATCTCCATTTAACATCAGCGTCAAACTTGGCAATAAAATGTATTTCATTTCTAAAGTATTGTTCTATCTGTTTTTCATAAGATTTTATTGGACGTGCAAAAAAGAATTCTTCTAAAATATGTAACTGTAAAATACGATTTAATTTAAATAATCTAAAATCTTTACGCTTGATGCAATATCCCCATACATACCAATTTGCCCATTGAAATATAAGTAAATAAGGTTCAATTACTCTTTTATTCTCTCCTTTTTCATAATAATAATTGAAAGCAACCATTTGATTCTGATCAATTGCGTTACGCAGACTTTCAATTTTGGGGGCTATTGTACTCTTATAATGAGATGACAGATCAATTAATATATGTCCACTGGAATCATAAATGGATTCTTTTTTATATTCTATATCATGACTTAATTTTTCCATAAGTTTTCTATACATACTAGAATTTGATATACTGTCTAAACTCTTGATACCAGCTAAAATTGCCTGCATTTCCTTTGAAGTAAGTAACGTCTTATCAATTTTATAGTCATCTGAAATAGATATCCCGCCATGAATTCCCTGGGTTGTTATAATAGGAATCCCGGCTTTACATAAATCTTCGATATCTCTGTTTATCGTCCTTCTTGATACTTCATATTTTTCAGCAAGGTAAGGAGCTGTTACTTTACCTTTTTGTAATAATATGAAAACGATTCCAACTAAACGGTCAATTTTCATTTTGTTCACCTACTTACTTTTCTCTATATTGTTTCATTTATTCTTATTTATTATAATTTACTATGTCGAAATAGGCAATAACATCAGAAAAACAAGTAAGATACAATTCAGCATAATATTAATTTCAAATTGCATATGTTAGAATTATATCTTTTTGAGGAGCTGTAAAATAATATGAATCTTTTAAAAACCTCCGTGTTTAACTGTCTTTTTGTATGCAGTCTCATTTTTTTTCTATTCTTTTTATTACTGTTTCCGAAGGAATCTTTTAATGCGGCACTTAATGGACTGGTTTTGTGGTTTCGAATGATTATTCCGGCTCTTCTTCCATTTGCAATTATTTCAGGTATATTTATACGTTTTCACATTGCAGACTATTTTTCCTTTTTATTTAAACCAATAATTGGAACGATATTTGACCTTTCTAACGAAGGTAGTTTTTGTGTTTTAGCAGGATTTCTTTTTGGTTACCCAATGGGAGCAAAAATAGCTAATGATTTGGTTGTTGATCGTCAACTTTCTAAAAATGAAGGGGAATATTTATTTCTTTTCTGTAACCAGGCAAGTCCTGTATTTATTTTGAATTGCGTAGCAATCAATTGCTTTAAAAATGAAAATTTGTTTCTACCAATTTTTATCATATTACTATCAACTTCAATAACAATTGGGATTGTTTTAAGAAAATTTTTTTATAAGTCCTTAAAATGGGATTCAAAAGAGAAGGTGCTGAAATCTTTAAATGATAATACTTCTCCCTTTGAGATATTAGATAGTTGTGTAATGAATGGTGTTGATACCATATTAAAGCTTGGTGCTTATATTATTTTATTTTCTATTATAGTAAAAATGGTAGAAATCATACTGAAAGACTTTTATTATTTAAAAACACTTATAATAGGATTTTTAGAGATGACAAATGGCATTTCATACATCTCATCATTAAATACATCTTTCCAGATTCATTTTTTGTTTGTACTATTTTGTGTATCATTTGGCGGAATTTCCTGCATCTTCCAAACTGCTTCCATGGTAAAAAACAGTCATTTTTCTATGATCAAATATTTGATCGTAAAAATAATGACTGCTTTCATTTCCATTCTTTATGGAATTTTGTATTTAAAATTTATTTATTAGGCCGTTTCTATCTGCTCAAATTGAGAGTTGTATAATTGTGAATAAAAGCCATTTCTTTCTAATAGATCTTTATGATTACCTTGTTCTATAATATCACCATTATTCATTACTAAGATTAGATCTGCGTCCCGTATGGTAGATAATCTATGAGCAATAATAAAACTGGTACGGCCTTCCATTAAATTATTCATAGCTTTTTGAATATGAATTTCAGTTCGTGTATCTACTGAACTTGTTGCTTCGTCCAAAATTAATATTTTAGGGTCAGCTAAGATTGCTCTCGCAATGGTTAATAACTGTTTTTGTCCCTGCGATACATTATTCGCTTCTTCATTTAATTCCATATGATAACCATCCGGTAATGTTTGAACAAAGTGATGAACATATGCTGCTTTTGCTGCTTCGATAACCTGTTCGTCAGTTGCATCTAAATTTCCATATCGTATATTTTCCATAATACTTCCGTTAAATAGCCAAGTGTCTTGAAGAACCATACCAAACAATTGACGTAACTCTCCTCTGTTAAAGTCTTGAATATTATTTCCATCTAACAAAATGGCTCCATCATTTACATCATAAAATCGCATTAATAATTTTACAATTGTTGTTTTACCTGCACCAGTTGGACCTACAATAGCAATTCTCTGACCTTGTTTTATTTTTCCATTAAAATTATGAATAATAACATTTTCAGGATTGTAACCAAACTTAACATTTTTAAATTCTACATTTCCTTGAATTTGGGAGATATGTTTTGGATTTTCAACTGTTTGTACTTCTTCCTGTTCATCTAAAAACTCAAATACTCTTTCCGCTGCTGCTGCAGTTGATTGAAGCATATTGGATACCTGGGCAATTTGTGCTAATGGCTGCGTAAAACTTTTTGTATAGGAAATAAAAGATTGTATATTTCCAACCGTGATTCGTCCTTTTATGGCAAAATACCCGCCAATAATAGCGACTGCTACATAGCTGAGATTTCCAATAAAAGTCATTACAGGCATCATAAGACCAGACAAAAATTGTGCTTTCCATGCCGAATCATATAGTTTTTCATTTGATTTTTCAAATTCATTAATTGCTTTTTGTTCTCCATTAAAAACTTTAACTATGTTATGGCCACTGAAAATTTCCTCTACCTGACCATTTACGTTGCCAAGAAAAATTTGTTGATTCTTAAAATGCTTTTGAGATTTTTTAACTACTATACTAATAAGTAACATGGAAATAGGAAGAGCTAACAATGCAATTAATGTCATAATCCAATCAATTGAAAACATCATGATTAAAATTCCTATTACTGATAATATTGATGTAATCATTTGTATTGCACTTTGACTTAAACTTTGAGATAAAGTATCAATATCATTGGTAATAACAGAAAGAACTTCACCATGTGTTTTTTTATCAAAATATATCATAGGCATTCGGTTTATTTTTTCTGACAATTCTTTTCTCAATTGATAAGTTAATTTCTGAGATATAGTAGAAATAAAATATCCGAGTACATATGAGCATAATGTACTTATAATATAAAGTAATAAAACCATTAGTAATATGTGATGTAATTTACCGAAATCTATTCCATTGCCGCCTGAAAACTTGCTAATTACACCATTGAACAATTCAGTCGTTGCATTCCCAAGTATTTTAGGACCAATAATTGCAAATATCGTACTTCCAATCGAAAAAATTACTATTAAAAGAATTGAAATTTTATATTTCGCTAAATATTTTCCTAATTTGGCCATAGTACCTTTAAAGTTTTTGGCTTTTTCTCCCTGCATCATTGCACCTGGTCCATGTCCAAATGATTGTCTGTTTTTTGACATTCTTTTTTGATTAGGCAATTACTCCACCTCCTTGCATTAATTCCTCTTCAGATAATTGGCTATAAGCTATATCACGATACACCTCACAGCTTTCTATAAGATCTTTATGTTTTCCCATTCCTACTATATTTCCCTCATCAAGTACTACAATTTGATCTGCATTAATAACAGTACTGATTCTTTGTGCAACAATAATTATTGTTCTATCATTTAATTCATTTTTTAAAGTTTGTCTTAATATCCTATCTGTTTTATAATCCAATGCTGAAAAACTGTCATCAAAAATAAAAATATCAGCATCTTTTGCAAGTGCTCGGGCTATTGCTAATCTTTGTTTTTGACCTCCGGATACATTATCTCCATTTTGAGCAATAGAATCTTTATATTTTTCTGGTTTTTCATCGATAAAATCAGATGCTTGGGCAATTCTTGCTGCCTTTTGAATTTCTTCATCTGATATGTTATCTTTTCCATAAGCAATATTTGATTCAATAGTTCCTGAAAATAATAATGCTTTTTGAGGTGCAAATCCAATTTTCTCCCTCAAATTATGTTGCGAAATTTCTCGTATATCAATCCCGTTAACTGTTATCATTCCTTCTGTAACATCATATAACCTTGGAATTAGATTAATTAACGTTGATTTACCGCTGCCTGTACTTCCGATAATTGCAGTCGTCTCACCTGGTTTTGCAGTAAATGAAATATGATTTAAAACATTTTCCGTAGCTTTTGGATATCTAAAAGAAACTTCTTTAAATTCCACGTAACCTCGATCTCTATTATCAAAACTCTTTGTATCATCAGGATCCAAGATTGTTGCTTCTGTATCCAAAACTTCACAAATACGTTTGGCCGAAACAATCGCTCTAGGTAAAATAATTGACATCAGTGAAAGCATTAAAAATGCCATAATTATTTGTATGGTATATTGAATAAATGCCATAATATCTCCTACCTGCATTGAACCTTTATTTACGGAATCCGCTCCAACCCAAAGTATAAGTATACTTATTCCGTTCATAATAAACATCATTGTCGGCATCATGAACATCATAACACGATTTACAAATAAGTTAACCTTTGTCAAGTCTCTATTGGCACCATCAAAACGTTTTTCTTCATAACGTTCTGTATTAAAAGCTCGAATAACCGGAAGTCCTGTCAAAATTTCTCGTGCGACCTGATTTACCTTATCTACTAATTGTTGTACTTGTTTAAACTTAGGCATAGCTACTTGCATCAATATAAGAATTAGCAATAGCATTGCACCTACTGCAACTCCAATAACCCAAAACATATCACTTCCTGTCCTGGTCACTTTAATTAACGCTCCAATTCCAATAATAGGTGCATAAACAATCATACGTGCCATCATAACAAGCAGCATTTGTATCTGTTGAATATCATTTGTTGAACGAGTAATTAAAGATGATGTTGAAAATTTATTAAGTTCTTGATTCGAAAAATGTAATACTTTAGAAAAGACACTACTTCTCAAATCTTTCGATACTTTTGTACCAATTTTAGCCCCTAATAAGGTGACTAATATCGTAGTACCCATTGCTAATAATGCAACCAATAACATCTTAAGCCCTGTAAACACAATATACTTTATTTGAATCGATTTTACATCCATATTTATAGCATTATATTCACCTTTTAAATAAGAAATCCCAAACTGCTTCGTTATACTGCTTCCTAAAGAATCAAACTTTTTTTCAAACTCTTTTACCAGCTCATTAATATTTTCTTCTGGCATTTTTGTAATTACTGCAAAAACATCAGTTCCTTCTGGAATAGACTGCAAAAAAGAATTTTTCATCGCATCGCCATTCTCTTTTTCAGAATTCTTTCCAGATAATTGACTAATATCCGCTGAAAGCATATAAGTGATTAACATAGGAGTTTTAAGCTTTGCTTCTATTTTATTCTTTTCTTCTTTTGCTAGATTTGATTTTAAAACATATATTCCTTCTTTTTCAATAATAGGATATTTTGATTTATATGAACTAAATTTTTCCTTGCTTAAATTCTCTTTTGAGCAAAATTTATAATATTGCAAAATGTCCTCTTGCTCTTTTTTTGTAAATAAAAGTACTTTATCCATTTCGCTTTTTCGAATTGCATCAGGCACTAATGAATCTATTCCTCCTTGCTGTATACCTACATTAACAATATTTGATGTATAAGCTGGAAGTGATAAATCACAAGCCGCCTGTATAATCAGTAGTACAATTACGAACAAAATTGAAACTTTCGTTTTCGCTAAAATTTTTCTGAATTCTTTCATGTTTACTCCTTCCTAGTTATAAGTTATTGGATATCTTATCTAATATATTCAAATAACATTCTTTTTCCTCTTTTGTAAAATTTTTAAACATTATCTCTGAAATATGATTTAAAAATTCATCTGCCTGATTCGCCAATTTTTCACCGGTCGGTGTAAGATAAACTCTTAAAATCCTTTTATCATTAATATCTGTTTCTCTTTTTATTAAATCTTGTTTTTCTAATTTTTGTAAAATACCTGATATTGATGCGGGTCTTGATTTGTGTTTCTTTGATAATTCTTTTTGTGAAATACCCTGATTATGCTTTAAAAATACTAAAATCTGTGGTTGCCCTGGATATAATTTCGGTTCAAAAGATTGATTATAAGTTTTATTATTTATTATTTTCATAATGCACAATAAACGTATTAACATATATTTAGAGTCATATTGATTCAATTAGTTAGCCTCCTTACTAATTTTCTGTTTTATAATGTACAACTATTTTAACTGATTGTCAATCCCTTATTTACATATTATCTTATTTTTATTTTTTAAATGACATTTATTTATATTGTTTTTCAAGATTTAAATATTTTTTTTTAACATAAAAAAATAAACAGACCATTAATTAAGTATAAATCTCTTAACTAACAATCTGTTATATTTGAGCTTATAATTATTACTATATATTTGTTATATCTCAGCTAAAGCTTGTTCCAAATCTGCTATAATATCGTTAACATTTTCTATTCCTACTGATAAACGGATTAAATCAGGTGCTACTCCTGCTTCTACTAATTGTTCATCTGTTAATTGTCTATGTGTATGGCTGGCCGGATGTAAAACGCAGGTACGCGCATCCGCAACATGCGTAACAATTGCAACTAATTTTAATTTATCCATAAATGAAACGGAAACTTCTCTTCCTCCTTTTAATCCAAAAGACAAGACTCCACATGTACCATTCGGTAAATATTTTTGGGCAAGTGCATAATATTGATCTTCCTGAAGTCCTGCATATTTAACCCAAGCAACTTTTTCATGATTTTTTAAATATTTTGCTACATTCAAAGCATTTTCACAATGCCTTGGAACACGCAAATGTAAAGTTTCAAGACCTACATTAAGTAAGAATGAATTCTGAGGTGAGGGAACAGACCCTAAATCACGCATTAATTGTACAGTTGCTTTATTTATGTAAGCTCCTTTTCCAAATTTTTCAGTATAAATGATGCCATGATAAGAATCATCCGGTGAAGTTAATCCGGGAAATTTTTCCGGATTTTTACCCCAATCAAAATTTCCACTGTCAACGATACAGCCACCAACACACATTGCATGACCATCCATATATTTTGTTGTAGAATGTGTAACAATATCTGCTCCCCACTCAAAAGGTCTGCAATTAATCGGAGTTGCAAAGGTATTGTCAATAATTAAGGGAACTTCATGTTCATGCGCCAAATCTACAAATTTTTCAATATCTAAAACTACCAATGCAGGATTTGCAATTGTTTCAGCAAAAACTGCTTTTGTATTTGGTTTAAATGCTTTCCTTAATTCTTCTGGACTGGAGTCAGGATTTACAAAAGTACAGTCAATTCCCAATTTACGCATTGTAACATCAAACAAATTAAAAGTACCACCATAAACAGTAGACGAACATACAAGGTGATCCCCTGCTTCACATATATTAAATACTGCATAAAAATTAGCTGCCTGTCCGGATGAAGTCAACATTCCAGCAAAACCGCCTTCTAAATCTGTTATTTTAGCTGCTACCAAATCATTTGTGGGGTTTTGAAGACGTGTGTAAAAATAACCTGTATCTTCTAAATCAAACAATGCTCCCATTTGATCACTTGTATCATATTTAAATGTGGTACTTTGAAAAATTGGCAATACTCTCGGCTCACCTTTTGACGGTTTCCAGCCTGATTGTATACATTTAGTTTCTATCGAATAATCCTTGCTCATTTCGTACCTCCGGCTACATAAAATATTTTTTTTCAAGTATTTCTACCATATCAGTATAAATCTTCATACATTTTTTATTTTGATCTAGTTCAATACACTGTATACATGGATATAGATAATCTTCCCATACTTTTTTATAGATTATTTTATTATCAGGATGTTTATTAATATGTTTAACAATTGTAGGAGCAATATCGTAATATTTTTTAATTACTTCTTCACCATTTGGTTGTTTTTGTAAATATAAATCTCTATAATTTCTTAATAATGTTAATTCATAACAGTCATCAGTTTTACCTAAAGATTCACAGACTGCAGTTGTTATATAACAAAATTTTTTATTGAATCCTTCATTAATGTTTTCAAAAGAAGATAAAGCTAAATTTGTTTTTGGGAAATTTTCTTTCCAACAATCTAAAACTGTTTGTGCCAATGGTTGAGATGAGCTTCCTTCTAATTCCAATATAGCTGGAAATAAATAAACAGCCAAAATCATATTGTAGTCTAATAATGCATCGTCTGCTTTTCTTTTACTTTTTTGCTTAGCCAAAGCATCTTTAACAGCTTCTAAAAATGTATCAGCAAACTCTTTTAGTAATTGATCTTTTACAGGTGATTTTTGATATAACTGTTCAATTTTTACTAAAGTTTTTTCGTTTTGTGAATAAAATTTTTGAAATTCTGATTTATATTCTTTTTTGTTAAAATTTTTCATTGGATCATTTAACTCAAAAAGTGTTTTAGAAAATTTTTCTTTTGTTTCTTTAATCTCATTCAAATATTCCGGATCATTTAGAATTTCTTTATTCTGATTCAAAGCATCACACTTTAATATTTCTCCTCCGCAATACATACAAATAACTTTATCTAACTCTTCTGGAATTTGTAACTCTCCTTTACAGTTTGGACATGTTCCTTTTAAAAATCCCATTCTTTTTTCACCTCTTATTCATCCCAGTTATGGTAAACTGCCTGCACATCATCATCTTCTTCCAATAAATCTAATGTTTTTTGTAAATTCTTAATTGCTGTTTCATCCGTAAGCTCTACCCATGTTTCTGGAATCATTGTTATTTCAGCATTTACCATGGGAAGCTCCATATCTTCTATTGTCTGCCTTACCTGACTGAAATTATCAGGATCTGTTATAATTTCAAAACTGTCTTCCTCTTCTATAAAATCTTCTGCTCCGGCATCTAATACTGACATCATTAATTCGTCTGAATCTATTTCACATTCTTCTCGATCAATAATTATCTGTCCCTTTTTCTCAAACATATAAGAAACACATCCTGGTGTTCCAACATTTCCATTCCCTTTAGTAAAAGCACTTCTTACATTTGCTGCTGTTCTGTTTTTATTATCTGTTAAGGCATCTACAATAATTGCTGTTCCATTTGGACCATAACCTTCATAGGATACATATTCATAATTAACAGAATTAGCATCTCCAGCAGCCTTTTTTATTCCTCGTTCTATGGTATCATTAGGCATATTGTTTGCCTTGGCTTTCGCAATCACATCTCTTAAACGACTATTATTATTTGCGTCCGCTCCACCTTCTTTTACTGCAACTGCAATTTCTCTTCCGATTACTGTAAATATTTTTCCTTTTGCCGCATCATTTTTTTCTTTTTTATGTTTGATGTTCGCAAATTTTGAATGTCCTGACATACTTCCGCTCCTCTTTCTAATACTTTTTCGTCACTATTTTTAATTCTATCATTGTTTCTTTTTGGTGGCAAGATATTACTTGTATAGATATAATAAATATAAATAAAAAAGTATTGTCATTTTGCTTAAAACTTTTTAGAAATTAATTTTAAGCATAAATAAAAATACTTTTTAAAAGTATAATATGTATTTGACTATCATTGATAAATAAAATAACATGTACACTCGTACCTCGTTCAAAATAAAATACAGGAACAAAGTACAAAGTGTGCCAATTTTAATTATAACAAATTATATGAAATATATCATTTTAAAGAGCATTAGTCAAGTATTATGTATCTAACTCTAAGCTGATTTTCAGAGCCTTATCCACTTTTTCCAACATCTCTTTATCCAAATGACATACTCTGTCTTTTAATCTTTTCTTATCAATTGTTCTTAGCTGTTCCAGTAAGATAACGGAATCCTTTACTATTTCACATTTTGAGGAATCAAGTTCAATATGTGTAGGTAATTTTGCTTTATTCATTTTCGATGTGATTGCAGCACAAATTACCGTTGGACTATGTTTGTTTCCTATATTATTTTGTATGATAACAACTGGCCTGATTCCACCTTGTTCCGACCCAATTACCGGTCTTAAATCAGCATAGAAAATATCGCCTCTTTTAATAACCACCAAATCTCACACTCCGATTTTTCGCTTTTCTTTATTATTTCCTACATTCTCGGGTGTATACTTGGTAATTAAGGTATGTTATCTACAATATTTTCTCTCTATCTAAAAAAGTTGCTGAAAAATTATCTACTCATTGAAATAATCTTTTTTTTCAACAATCTTTCCATTTTTATAAAACACTCGTGGAATACGTTTTCCAAGATCGCAAATAAATTCATAATTAAATCTACCGCAAAGTTCTGACAATTCTTCCACTGTGATATATTCTCCCTGTTGCTCCCCAATTAATACCACTTCGTCTCCATCTTTCACATCATCAATTCCCGACACATCAACCATAAATTGATCCATGCAGACTCTTCCGCGAATAGGAGCTTTTTGACCATGAATAAGTACATATCCTTTATTGGACAGACCCCTGGGATAACCGTCTCCATAACCAATCGGTATTGTGGCAATCGTTTCTTCCGTTTTTGTAACATAAGTTCCACCATAACTAATAGAACGTCCTGCAGGAAGTTTTTTCACATGAACAATATGGCTCTTCAAACCTAACGCAGGAGTTAATTTGATAACATCTTTTGTGACATCTTGAGAGGGCCACAACCCATAAATTGAAATTCCGGCACGCACGATATTCATATTGGCTTCTCTTATTTCTATAATTCCGGCACTATTAGAACTATGTTTTAGTGGTATTATAATTCCTTTCTCTTCTAACAAATTAGTAAATTTATTAAATTTATTAATTTGTTGAAATGAAAATTCTTTATCTACTTCATCAGCTTTCGCAAAATGTGTAAATATCCCCTCAATTTTTAGATTTCTAAGCTGATGAATCTTAGATATGATATTTACACTTTCTTCTTCTACCTGAAATCCTATTCTACTCATCCCGGTATCAACCGCAATATGAATTGCTACTTCTTTCCCTTGTTTCACTGCTTCTTCAGAAAGAAGTTGTGCCGTTTCATATTTAAAAACCGTTGACCGGATATTATGCTTCACTATACCTTCATAATGTTCTTGAAACGCATAGCCTAATATTAATATAGGCTTATAAATACCGTGACGAATCAGAATTTGAGCTTCCTCGACCGTAGCAACTGCAAAACCATATAAATATTCTTCATTTTGAAATTCGTTTGCGATCTGTATCGCACCATGACCATAAGCATCTGTTTTTATAACTGCCATGATTTTGCAATTATTATCTATGTTTCTTTTCATTTGATTAAAATTACTTCTTACTGCATCAAGATTAATTGTTGCAAATACTCTACTGTACATTTTTTGCCTCCATATTTAGACATGCTTTTGTATTCGTTAATTTATTTCTTTTAAAACCATTGAAATGCCTTCAATGATATGAGATGCCATCAAACTATAAACACCATATTTTTTTCTTGCTTCATCTCCAGCCAAACCATGTAAATACACTGCAAGAGATGCTGCTTCAAAAGGTTTTTTACCCTGACCAATTAAAGATGTGATAATTCCTGTCAAAACATCACCAGAACCGGCTGTAGCCATTCCGTTATTTCCTGACCTATTAATGTAAACTCGATTATTAGAGTCTGTTACTATAGTTCGGGCATCTTTTAAAACTAATATGGATTTATATTTGTTTACCCATTGTTTGGATGAATTTAATAAAGCGGATTGGATTTTACCAACATCATCACCAGTTAATCTAGACATTTCACCTAGATGAGGAGTTAGTATAATCGGTTGATCCGTTTCCGTTAACAATTCATTTCCTTTGGATAATGCATTTAATCCATCTGCATCAATTACTACTGGAACTTTTGTATTCTTTATAACTAATTCTAATAACTTTCTTGTAATATGATTATCTCCACATCCCGGCCCAATTGCAATTGCATCTACATTTTCCATTGATTCTAGCAGCAACTCTTCTATTTCCTCTTCGGAATTAAAACAAGTCAAAACTGCTTCTGGTAGATTAGACTGCAATATGATCCTATTTTCAGAAGAAGTAAATATATTTACCAAACCACTACCAGTAAAATAAGCTGATTTTCCTGCCAAACATGCTGCACCACTCATATTTATATTACCTGCAATAATAAGGATTTTACCATATGTTCCTTTGTTAGAATAAAACTTTCTTTTCGGTAATTCCTGCAAATCTTTTTTATTATAGGTAAAAGTGATAGGAAGTTCTCCCAAAAAGCTATCCTTAGTAATACCAATATCTTTTACTATAATTTTACCACAATAGGTGCAGCCTGGATATAAAACTAGACCGATTTTTGAAAAACCAAATGTTATTGTATAATCTGCTTGAAAAGCAATACCTAGTACTTTTCCAGTATCTGCCGATATTCCGGAAGGAATATCAATAGCTATTTTGCACCCCTCTATTTTATTCATAATACTTATATTTTCATAATAAATGCCTTCTACTTCACGACTGAGACCAATTCCAAACAGAGCATCTATAATAGTAGTATATTCAATCTGAGGGATCGTTGACTCAATATTAATTTTATATTTTTCTAAAATTTTTTTTTGAATTGCAGCTTCTTTTGTTAGACTATCGTCACTGCCAATTAAAACTACTATAGGTTTGTAGCCTCTTTCATAAAGTATTCTTGCAATTGCTAATCCGTCACCACCGTTATTACCAGTTCCACAAACAACTAAAATATTATCTTTCATTTTTTTATCTTGAATTAATTCTATTACAGACAAAGCAGCTCTTTCCATTAATACAATACTAGGCAGTCCAAAATAATTTGCTGTAGCTGAATCACAAGATTTCATTGTTTTACTATCTAATAGATATTCCATATTACAAACCCTTTCTATTACATTTTATATGAAAAAACAGCAGAACAAGTATTAATTACTTGTCTTCTACTGTTTCATTTTCTTCCTCCACAATATATGCCATATCGAATAAATCTACTACCTCAGGGCCAAAAATATCATGCATATAAGAGTAAATTTGCTGATTTTTCAATTCTTTATTCTGTTTTCGAATAATATTTTTCTTTAGTTCTACTCTAATATGTTTTATCCATTCTGTAATTTCAGTTATATCATTTTCGTTTTGTTTTAAGGTGTCATAACAAACATCCATACTTGCAATCATCAGTTCACTATTCACTTTTTTAATTTTACTCGGAATCTCTAGCAATTCATCCTCATATTGTTCTATCGTCTCATTAAGTTCAATAATTAATTTTTGATTTTCTTCCTGCTTTTTTTCTCTTTCTTTGTCTGATACATTCTCCATATTTGCAACAATATCCCGCATCAATTTAACTTTTAATCTTTTCGATTCTTTTAAGTCTGAATTTAATTGACCTTGACGGCGCAACAAAACATTCAAGTTTTCTTCTAATTCTTGAATGCTTTGAGGCTTACCATTTAATTGAAAAAGACAATGCCATTTATGATCCAATGTTAAAACAGGGATTTTTTTATCCTGTAATGCTATTTCAAACTCTTGTAGTTTTTCTGTTTCTTTCATATTCACATCTTCTTTTGATTTTCTATTTCATAACAGCTTAATTTATAAGATAAAGTCATTAAGCTATCTGATAAATGTACGTTTTCAACTACAACATCATCAGGAACCTGCAAATCTACATGAGCAAAATTCCATATTGCTTTTATTCCATACTTTACCAACATATCAGCCATATCACCCGCTTTATCTTTTGGTATGGTAAGAGTAGCGATTTCAATATTATTTTCCTTTATGAAGTCTTCCAATTCTTCAATCATCATAATCTGAATACCGCGTACTGAAAGTCCTTCTAATCTTGGATTGATATCAAACAATCCTTTAATAATAAATCCTTTTTTTTCAAACGCTACATAATTAGCAAGCGCTTGTCCCAAATTACCTGAACCGATTATAATCATATTATGCTGTCTATCCAGGCCAAGAATTTTTCCCATTTCACTATACAGAAATTTAACATTATATCCATAACCTTGTTGACCAAATCCACCAAAGTTATTTAAATCTTGTCTGATTTGAGAAGCTGTTACCCGCATTCTTGTACTTAATTCATTAGAAGATATGCGTTCTATACCTTTTTCTATTAACTCTCCTAAATATCTATGATACCTCGGTAATCTTTTAATGACTGCTTGAGAAATCTCTTTGCTGTCCAAATTATTCCCTCCAATCTTAAAATCCAAACTAGTAAATATTAGTAAATATTATAATATAATTTAAGGTTTTCGTCAAACAATTGACGATATAAATTCTTCCCATTCTTCATATAACTTTAATAATTTAATTTCTATGTTTTCTCGTTCATTATGAAGCTCTAATAGTTTTTTTGAATTTGTACAAATATCATCTTGACCCAACATGAAATCAATCTCTTCTTTTCTTGCTTCCAGATTTTCTATTTCTTGTTCAACTTTTTTTATCTGGTTCTCTCGCTTTCTAAGTTTTGCTTGTTTTTCTTTTTGTTTTTTCCAATCAAGTTTATTTTCACTTTCTTTTTCAATCGTTTTTTGAATATCTTTTTGATCAACAGGAGTTAGAATATCTTTTTTTTCTAAATAGTAATCGTAATTTCCAATATAATTAATTAATGTTTTTCCTGTTAATTCCAATATTCTTGTAGCGGTCCGATTAATAAAATATCGATCATGAGAAATATAGAAAACTGTTCCAGTATACATGTTTAAAGCATGCTCTAGGATTTCTTTGGATTCCATATCTAAATGATTGGTAGGTTCATCCAATAACAACAAATTACTTTCAGAAAGCATTAATTTTGCTAATGAAATACGACCTCTTTCTCCTCCACTTAAATCATTTATCTTTTTAAATACATCATCGTTCGTAAAAGAAAAGGCTGCTAATACATTTCGAATTTCAGTATTATTTAAGTTTGGATATGCGTCAGATATTTCTTCAAAAATAGACTTTTCCAAATTTAAAACTTGATGTTCTTGATCATAGTATCCAATATGTACTTTTGATCCCAATTTAATAGTTCCAGTATCAGCTTCCATGATTTGATTGATAATTTTAAATAAGGTTGTTTTTCCTGTTCCATTATTTCCAATCAATGCAACACGTTCACCTCGTTTTATTTCAAAATGAATTTGTTGAAACAATTGATTTTCCCCAAAAGATTTTGATAAGTTTTCTATAGATAAAACATCATTTCCACTTAAAATCTGGGGCTCTAATTTCAGTTTCATTTTGTTTTCCTTAAAAATCGGTTTCTCTATTTTATCTATTTTCTGCAGCATTTTCTCTCTGCTCTCTGCTCTTTTAATGGACTTTTCTCTATTAAAAGATTTTAATTTACTAATAACTTCTTCTTGATGCTTTATTTCTTGCTGTTGATTCATATATTGATGAACCAACGCTTCCCTAAGCATTTCCTTTTTTTCTGCATAATCTGAATAATTGCCGCTAAATGAAGTTATTTGACCATTGTCGATATCAATCACTTTATTTACGATACGATCTAAAAAATAGCGGTCATGAGCAACGATGATTACAGTACCTGAATAATTAAGTAAATATGTTTCTAACCAATTTATTGATTGTAAGTCTAAATGATTGGTCGGTTCGTCCAAAAGAATAATATCAGGCTTTGTAAGAAGTAGTTTTCCTAATGATACTCTTGTTTTTTGCCCACCAGACAAGGCCTTCACATTCTTAGAAAACTCTTCTTCTTCAAAACCAAGACCTTTCAGAACTCCGATAATTTCACTTTTATAGGAATACCCTTCGGCTAATTCAAATTCTTGATTTAGTCTTGAATAAGTATCTAATTTATTTTTTAGTTCTTCACCTGATAATAACTTCATCTCTATTTCTAAATCACGAATACGCTGCTCCATTTCAAGAATGGGTCTTTTAATTTCTAAAAGTTCTTCATAAATCGAATTATCGCTGCACATATCTTGATGTTGAGCCAAATAGCCAAGAGTTTTTCCCTTGGCTATAATAACTTCTCCTGAATCAGGTTGTAATTCTTCCATAATAATTTTTAATAGTGTAGACTTTCCTGCACCATTAATTCCAACAATCGCTGCTTTTTCATGTTCTTCTATATGAAAAGATCCTCCTTTGAAAATCTCATTTGTTCCAAAGGATTTTTTTATATTATGACAAGCTAATATCATTGTTTTCTCCTAAATTAAAGAGTCTCTAACGTCTTTCTGATTGCAATAATAAATTCTTCACTATTTAAAACTTCCGGTTTTTCGTGAGAGGTAATTAATGCCAGATCTTTTGTCATCTTTCCAGACTCAATCGTTTCAATAGTTGCTTTTTCTAATCTTTCTGCAAAAGAAACTAAATCATCAAGACCATCGAATTCACCACGTTTTTTAAGAGCACCAGTCCATGCAAAAATTGTTGCAACTGAATTTGTTGATGTCTTTTCTCCTTTTAAATGGTTATAATAATGTCTCTGTACCGTTCCATGTGCAGCTTCATATTCATAAACTCCTTTCGGTGATACTAAAACAGATGTCATCATTGCTAATGAACCGAAAGCGGTAGCAACCATATCGCTCATCACATCACCATCATAGTTTTTACATGCCCAGATATATCCACCTTCTGATTTCATGACTCTTGCTACTGCATCATCTATTAATGTATAAAAGTATTCTATACCAGCCGCTTTAAACTTTTCATCATATTCTTTATCATAAATATCTTGGAAAATATCTTTGAATGTATGATCATATTTTTTTGATATCGTATCTTTGGATGCGAACCATAAATCTTGTTTTGTATCAAGTGCAAAATTAAAACAGCTTCTTGCAAAACTTTCAATAGAAGATTCAAGATTATGTTGTCCCTGAACTACTCCGGGACCTTTGAATTCATGAATTAATTCCCTATTTTCAGTTCCGTCTTCAGAAGTAAATACTAATTCGCATTTTCCTGCTTGAGAAATTTTCATTTCACTTGCTTTATATACGTCACCATAAGCATGTCTTGCTATTGTAATTGGCTTCTTCCAAGTTCTAACATATGGATCGATACCTTTTACTGTTATTGGAGCACGAAATACAGTTCCGTCTAAAATTGCTCTTATTGTACCGTTAGGACTTTTCCACATTTCTTTCAAGTCATATTCATCCATTCTGGCAGCATTGGGTGTAATTGTAGCACATTTAACTGCAACACCATATTTTTTGGTCGCTTCTGCAGAATCTACTGTTACCTGATCATTCGTCTCATTTCGATGTGCAAGTCCCAAATCATAATATTCTGTTTTCAAATCAACAAAAGGCAGTAATAACTCATCCTTAATGATTTGCCACAGAATTCTTGTCATTTCATCTCCATCCATTTCTACTAATGGTGTTGTCATTTTAATTTTTTGCATTTTTGTCCTCCACTTTCATTTCTTCGTATATATTTCCTATTGGTAATTCTTCTAGATTTCTAATCGTATTCATAATATGTTCACTAGCAAGAGTTTCTGCTATTTGTACATCTTTATTAATAAGTGCCTGAATAATTGCACGATGTTCCTCATTGGATTGTATCGCTCTTTTTTCAGAAGCAAGTGATACTTTCCTCACTCGTTGTAAATAGTGATGATAATCTGATAAAATGTGTCTAAGCACTTTACTATTTGAGGTCTCATATAAAATTTCATGAAACCTGTTATCTAATTCAACGACTTGAGCAAACTTATGTTTTTTTGCATAAAAATCAGATAAATAAATGTTTTCTTCTAATTCATTTATCTGTTCTTCTGTAATAAATTCACAAGCCCATCTGGCACATAAGCCCTCTAGCAAAGTTCGGATCATATAAATATCTTTTACATCTTTTTTCGTAATACCAATCACATATGCACCTTTATTGGGAATAATATTTACAAGTCCTTCTAATTCTAATTGTCTTAGAGCCTCTCTGACCGGAGTTCTGCTGACTCCCAACTCTTCTCCGATTGTTTTTTCTTTCAGCTCTTCGTTTTGCTTATAAACTCCAGATAAAATATCTTCACGAATTTTATGGAACACTCTTCCTCTTAATGAGTACTTATCTGTTACCTCTTCGTGTACATTATGACTATGCAAAACTCTTCCTCCTATATTGTTATAATATAAATCCTAATTTTTTGCAACTATCTGTAACAACACAAACTAATTCATTATCAGTAATTACTGTTATTCGTCCATCTTCATATTCTTTGTCAACCCACTCTTTTACTATAGCTACAAGTTCAGAATCTTTTGTAACTTGTCTTTCTTCATCTAAATGATAATAATTATTAATCCAGTGTGCAATACCAGCTAGTCCAGATGTTTTCGATACGGCAACCAATGGCGGTCGATTTAAAAACTTTTCTGTATCAAAGATATTATAGATTTCTTCATTTTTTAATAACCCATCTGCATGGATACCGGCTCTGGTCACATTAAAACTACTTCCTGCAAAAGGTGTTCTGGATGGAAGTTTATATCCAATTTCTTTTTGGTAATATTCAACTAATTCTGTAATCACAGTCGTATCCATACCATCTAATGTCCCTTTAAGCTGTGCATATTCAAAAACCATTGCCTCTAATGGAGTATTACCTGTCCGTTCTCCTATTCCAAACATAGAACAATTGACTCCACACGCTCCATATAACCAAGCAGTTGTAGAATTACTAACAGCTTTATAAAAATCATTATGTCCATGCCATTCAATTAATTCTGAGGGAACTCCTGCATGTTTTATTAAACCATAAATAATTCCTTGTACAGAACGTGGAATCACAGCACCTGCAAAATTGACCCCATATCCCATCGTATCACAAGCTCGGATTTTTATTGGTATTTGATATTCATTCATTAATTTCATGAGTTCAACACAGAAGGGGATTACAAATCCAAATATATCTGCACGAGTGATATCTTCGAAATGACAACGTGGACTGATGCCAGTTTCCAGACATTCCCTGATAACAGATAAATAATGAGTCAATGCCTGCTTTCTTGTCATTTTCATTTTGTAAAAAATATGATAATCAGAACAGCTCACCAAAATCCCTGTTTCCTTCAAACCAATTTCTTTTACTAACTCAAAATCTTTTTTACTTGCACGTATCCAACTGGTGATTTCTGGAAACTTGTAGCCTTTTTCCAGACATTTATAAACTGCATCTCTATCTTTTTTACTATATAAAAAGAATTCACTTTGTCGTATTATTCCCTTGGGGCCACCCAATCTATGTAGATAATCATAGATTTTTACAATTTGTTCTGTTGTATATGGCGTTCTTGACTGTTGTCCATCACGAAATGTAGTGTCTGTAATCCAGATTTCATTTTGCATATTATGTGGAACAATACGATCATTAAATGCTATTTTAGGAATTTCATCGTATGGGAACAAATTTCGGTAAACATTAGGGGTGTCTACATCTACCAAAGGATAAATGTGCTCTTCTAATTCCAAAAGATTCGTAAAATCATTTTTTTGTACTTTTCTTGCTTCCATTATTTCACTCCTTTTATCATGTATTATCGCATACAATTTGTACTCCTGTATTATTGTATACAATAACATTATGGTTGTCAATATATTGTATACAGAAAAAGAGACCCTGATATATCAAGATCTCTTAAAATGTGTTAGCTGATTAATTGTTTCACATCAATTTTCCCCCATCCTTGTTGATTATGGGGTAAACCTTCGTTCACTGCTTTATCTTTCAATTTTAATTTAACTTCCATATTTGTTATATTCGGATATTTTTCAATAAGTAGAGCTATGCTTCCACTCACAATTGGAGTCGCCATAGATGTTCCACTCTTATTGGTATAACATTCGGTCAATGAAGTTGCATTTAAATCTTTCATGACTTTACACGAAATAATATTATTTCCAGGCGCTATCACATCTGGTTTTTTTATGCAGAACTGAGTTGGTCCTCTTCCAGAATAATGTATTTTTATGTTATTTGACTTCGGTACAAGATGATCATCAGATGCACCTACCGTTATAACTTTTCGACTAATTCCCGGTGTAGTTATCGTCATTGGATTTGGGCCGTTATTGCCCGCAGCCACTACTACCACTAGACCAGCATCCCAAGCTTTTTCAACTGCTTTAACAAGTATCATACATTCTTCTTTTTCTACATTTGGTATTGTTCCAACAGAAATATTCATAATTCTGATATTGTAAGCATCCTTCATTTTTAATACCCAATCAATACCTTTTAGAACATCTTCTGTTGAACCATTACCTTTATTATCTAAAACTTTTACGACAATTAAATTACACTTTGGTGCCATCCCTGTAAAAACACCATTACTCAATTTTCCAGTTCCACCAATTATCCCTGCGATATGAGTACCATGACCATTGTCATCATAAGGTTTTTGCTTTTCATTTAATACATCTTTAAATGCTATAATTCTATTATCAAAATCCGGGTGCTGAAATATACCTGTATCCAGAATCGCAACACCGATATTTTTTCCAAAATATTGTAATTGATGAGCATATTCAACATTTAATTCTTCTTTTACCTTATTCAAAGAACTGAACCCACTTCCATCTTTTTATTAACCTATTCAGGAAGTCTCATTTTTGTTATAGAACTTGTAAAAGTTTTATTAATTTATCAAAAACTATTAGTGGTTCTTAGTATTTATAACACTTTTTTAATGCCTCAATTACTTTTTGATCATAACCTTCTTCATTCCACCCTAGAATTTCAAGTGCCATTTCGGCAGAAATACCTCTATGATAAATTCGGTCTGATACCAATGCATCAAAGGTATCTGCTACAGATAAAATTCTGGCTTCAATCAAAATATCATCACCTAAAAGACCATAGGGATATCCGGAACCATCCATTTTCTCATGATGTTGACAAACTATAGTAGATATTTTATTCATATCCTTAAGTCCTGATAAAACAAGACTTCCCTTATATGAATGCTCTTTCATGACATCAAATTCAAAATTATTTAATTTGCCCGGTTTGTTTAAAATTTCATCCTGAATAGCAATTTTTCCTATATCATGCAGTAATCCTGCTATCTTAACTTCTCTTATGCCTTTTTTTGGTAATTTCATCTTTTCTGCAATCATAGATGCAATTCGGCTCACTTGAACTGAATGAATGTACAATTCACGATTACTTACTTCAATGACCATCATTAATGCACTGATAACATCATTTTGCAAATCTAATACATCCTGTTTATATTTTAGAAATTTATCCTCTTCTTCACTATTATAATTACTAATAAACAAATTTTCTCTATATATGACTGCTTGTTGAATGATTTCAGCTACATAATGTGTATCCCATGGTTTTATTAAGAAATGAAAGATGTTGCCGCTAATCACTTCTTCGTTAATAACATTAAGGTTATTATAATTTCCCATAAGAATCCTTACAGTAGACACACTTTTTTTCTTACAACGTGAAATCAATTCAGTACCTAGCTTTTGATTTAGTTCATAATTGGTAATCAAAATATCAATTTTTTTATTCTCTAATAACGTTAACGCTTCCTCAAATTTATCTGTCTTAAAAAAATTGTAATTCTGACCAAGTCCATATACAATTTGCTCTAGCTCATCCATATCCTTTATATTTTCATCAACGATAAGTATTTTATAAGTTGTCACTGTTTATCTCCTAAATTTTTGATTGTTTTATATTATAACAAATTTTACTAAAAAAGAAAATTTAATTTATTTAAAATTTTTAACACATTGTGACTCATTAACATATCATGTAATGTAAAGAATCAAATGGAGGAATTTCATATGAGCGATTTATCAGCAACCAGTTGTGGTGGAGTATGTGACGGAGGCGGAAACAATTCCTGTCTATGGATTATTCTCATTCTTTGTTGTTGTGGCGGATCCGGATGGGGTTCAGGCTGCGGAGGTAGTGGATTTGGTGATAATGGATGTTTATGGCTTATACTTATCCTTTGCTGCTGCTGTGGCGGAAATTCATTCTGCTAAAACTCATAAAAGGGTGTGAAAAATTCACACCCTTTATGAATTTCTAACATTTCTTTTTTCCTACATTACTTTCCTGTTTTAATTGAGAATCATTTGATTCGCACCTTTCTTTTGAATTTTTCTTCCTTTTTGCCTTCATACATTCATCATCTATTTCATAAACAGAATTCCCTTCAAATATCAAATTATGATTATCCTTCATTTAGAATCCGCCTCCTCTTATTCTCTCATAATATTATATGATATTTTTTTTAAATCTGTCATATTTGATTTTATATTGAATATATTATCTAAAAGATATATTAAGGAGACAAGAATCCTTTGAGTGATGAAACCAATTCTAATATGACTACTTTTGATTCTGTAATTCAAACAAAACAATTACAAATCATCAAAGCAGCTATCCCTTATATTCAGACAACAGAGCAGAAATTCCTCTCTATTTATGTTAAATATCTTGAATTAAATCAAACGATAAACCTATTTAATAAAAAAGAGGATGCTTTGAAAATGTGTTCCGTTGATTCGGAAAGTGATTCCCCAAACGAAAAACCGATTCGTATGTTAAATGATATACGTAATTACTGTTCCGATACTGAAAAAGAAACAATAGATATGATATTAAATTTTTTTAATGCATTTGAAATTTATAACAGTTATTTAAAAAAACAAGGTGATGGAACTGGAAAGTCTGAATCTCCATTGTCATTTTTTAAAAACTTTATGACGCCCGAACAAAAAGAAGTTTTTGAAACATATAAAACACAATTTACATAATATAATAAGAAAGTAATGAGGTGAACTATGGATCCTAGTATTCTTTTAAACAACCCTAATTTGAAAAATATAAATCCTGAAAAATTAGCACTCTTAAAAGAATTAAGTTCTAATGCCAATGGAAAAACAGCCAAAGAATTACTTCCAATATTAATGGCTGCCACATCAACAGCAAAGGAAAAAGGTATTGAATTCAACTCTTCTGAAAAAGATTTGATTATTGATGTATTAAAACAACAAATGACACCTGATGAGCAAAAAAAAGCAGATATGTTATTAAATATGGTCAAAACGTTTAAAAAGTAATATTTTGATTACGATTACAAAACTCCCCCAATCATTAATCGATTGGGGGATAATCATTTTACTTCTGTACAATATTAATAATTCTACCAGGAACATATATTTCTTTCACAATCGTTCCAGTCAATTTCTCAGCAACCGCATTTTTCCCAGCAGCTATTGCATCTTCTTTTGAAATATCAGCCGCCACTTGTATAACGGCACGTGTTTTTCCATTAATCTGAATCGCAATTTCAATTTCATCGTCTTTCATTGCAGCTTCATCATAGGAAGGCCATTCATTATCAAAAACAGAATTCTTATGTCCTAATTGCTGCCAAATTTCTTCACCCATATGAGGAGCAAACGGAGCAATTAAAATTGCTAAGACTTCTAAAGTTTTAATATCAATTCCATCTTTTTTGCTTAATTCTATCAATTTATTATTATATTCCATAAAACCAGATACAACTGTATTTAAATTAAATGCTTCTAAACGTGTAGTTATATCATAAATCATTTTATTTCTTATTTTAACTAATTCTTTTGTTTCTTTTGCATTTTTATCTTTGTTTTCCATTACTAAGTTCCAGAAGCGATTCATGAAACGATAGACTCCATCAATCCCTCTGTCATCCCACTCTGAGTCTAATTCAGGTGGTCCAACAAACAATTCATATAGTCTTAATGAATCACATCCATAATCTCTGACCAATTCATCAGGAGACACTATATTTCCTTTTGATTTACTCATTTTGATTCCATTTTTCCCAGTAATCATTCCTTGGTTAAATAGTTTCGTAAATGGCTCTTTAAAATTTACGACACCGATATCATATAAGAATTTTGTATAAAACCTTGAGTACAACAAATGTAATACTGCATGCTCCACTCCACCAATATACATATCTACCGGAAGATATTTCTCTGCATTCTCTTTAGAAACTAATTCTTTCGAATTTTTATTGTCTACATATCTTAAGAAGTACCAGGAAGAACCTGCCCACTGTGGCATTGTATTCGTCTCCCTTTTCGCAGGCTTCCCACAAACAGGACATGTTGTGTTTACCCACTCCTCAATATCAGCCAATGGTGATTCACCTGTTCCAGTTGGTTGGTAAGACTCCACTTCTGGTAATAATAATGGTAATTGTTCCTCAGGAACCGGAACTGCTCCACATTCATCACAATGTATAATCGGAATCGGCTCACCCCAATAACGTTGTCTGGAAAATACCCAGTCACGTAATTTATAATTAGTAGTCTTTTTTCCAAAGCCCCTTTTCTCAATCATTTCAGGCGCTTCTTTTTTCAAAACAGATGATTCCATACCATTCCAATCCCCAGAATTTATTACGATTCCGGAAGCTTCTGTATAGGCCTCTGTCATATTTTCAATTTCTTTCCCATCTTTTGCGATGACCTGGATAATTGGAATATTAAATTTTGTGGCAAATTCGAAATCTCTATCATCATGGGCTGGTACACACATAATGGCTCCTGTTCCATAATCTGCAAGTACATAATCGGACAACCAAATCGGTATTTTTGCTCCATTTAACGGATTGATTGCGTAACTACCGGTAAATACACCTGTTTTTTCTTTATCCTGTAATCGGTCAACATTAGATTTCATAGAAGCTTCATAAATATATTTTTCAACCGCTTCTTTAGTTTCGTCTGTTGAAAGTTTTGATGCAAGTTTATGTTCCGGAGCTAAAACCATGAATGTCGCACCATATAACGTATCTGGTCTGGTCGTATAAACTGTAATTTTTTCGTCTCTGTCTTTTATTTGAAAATCAACTTCTGCTCCATAAGATTTTCCAATCCAATCAGCCTGCATTTTCTTAACTTTCTCAGGCCAATCCAATTGATCCATATCTGCCAGTAGACGTTCTGCATATTTGGTAATTTTCAGCATCCATTGTTTTAAATTCTTTTTCGTAACATCCTCACCGCATCGTTCGCATTTTCCATTCACGACTTCTTCATTTGCTAATCCGGTTTTGCAGGATGGACACCAATTTATTGGCATTTCTTTTTCATAGGCTAATCCTTCTTTAAACATTTTAACAAAAATCCATTGTGTCCATTTATAAAATTCCGGATCGGTAGTATTTACTTCTCGATCCCAATCATAAATTGCCGCTATCTCAGCTAATTGTCTTTTAATATTTGCTATATTCTCAGCAGTGGATTTTGCAGGATGAACTCCCATTTTTATTGCATAATTTTCTGCAGGCAACCCAAAAGCATCCCATCCCATTGGATGAATCAAATAATACCCCTGAAGCATTTTATATCTGCTCCATACGTCAGATATCACATAACCTCTCCAATGCCCTACATGGATTCCATTTCCGGATGGGTATGGAAACATATCCAAGCAATAATATTTAGGCTTTTTTCCATCATTGACATTAACTGGATCTGTTTCCCATTTTTTTCTCCATTTTTGTTCAATTTCTCTGTGATTGTAAGGTGTTGCCATTTTAATTTCCTCCTATTTATATTAAAAGTAATCTTCTTTTTCATTCTCTCAAAAATGCCCTTCCATCCACAATGAATAGAAAGGGCTTGCTTTAGATATTTTATCATATGGTAAGTATTTGTCAACCCTTGCCAGTTCTAGGATTCATTAAATTTCATTGCTGCTTCCATCCTATTCGTAACTCCTAATTTCACAAATACATTATGCAAATACTCTTTTACTGTATCCTGCTTTATATTCAACTCTTTAGCTATTTCTGCATTTTTCATGCCAAGACTTACTAATTCCATAACATCAACTTCTCTCTTAGATAAACGATACTTGTTGTATTGATTTTTTTCAATAGAAAGATTAAATGCTTTCACTTCTCTTAAAACAGTAAGCCGCCATGTTGTTGAAAAATTTTCTTTATATGTATTAATAATATCTATCATATCTCTTCCTGCTTCTATGAATGGCATAATAATTTTATCATCTTTCGTAAGGTTATATGCTACAAGCATATGACTTAAAGCTGATTCATCTTCTCCCATTTTTCGACAACAAAAAGAAGCATATATATTCGAATAAATAAGTCCTAAATCAATGTTATGTACTTTATAATATTCTATTATTTGAACTGCATATGCATAGGCTTCTTTATACCTTTCCATATAATAAAGCACCACTAAAAAAGCTATCATTGCATAACTTGATTCATTTTGTTCTAATTCATCTACCTGAAATGATTCTTCTTCAACGAAATATTTAGGAATTGTCTTGCCCATTCTTGGATATAGCCAGGCTTTTGAGATTTCTGGAACTAATTTTGACTTTTCCGGAGTTTTTGTAGCCATATAATTCATTGAATTAATACAAGATTCAGCACTTCTGAAATTGCCCTCATGCGTAAATAATTTTATTTCTAAATATAATGCAGCAAGTACAATAGAATATTGTTTTGCTTCTTTGGCAACAGCTAATGCTTTCTCAACATAATTAAATGCTTCTTGACGCTCGCCTCTCAGATAGCAGGCTTCGCCACAATTTAACAAATAACTGCCTAATCCAAAACGATTTCCAACTTTGGAACATATTTCTTCGATTTCACGACTACAATTAACTATTTCATCCAATTCACCTGCGCGATAAACAAGATACAAACTGCTTGGACTCATTAAATTAAAAGATAACTTATGGAAAATTGTAGTATGAAAATAACCCTGCAAGTCTTTAATTTTCAAAAGCTCCTGGTGCATTTTTCTCCAATCATAACGATATGCAAATGCTTTTAGAATACCTACCTCTCCTCTGATTTTAATTTCATTTTTCTCTGCTAATGTCCTATTTTCCAGTAATACATTCGCACCATGATCATAAAATTCTATTCTGTTTGCTATAGGAATATAATTTTGTGATACATAAGCATAACATATTGATAGATTTCCATACTTTAAAATATACTCCATAGGAAGTTTCTTTAAAATGAAATAAAAAGTCTTTTTATCATTTGTAAAAAAATCTTTATCAGCTAATTCAAGGCATATTTTTGCCATAACATCATATTCTTTGATTTCTCCATACAAAGAAAATGCCTGCAAATATTCTTTCTCAGCTAAATAATAATCTGCAAGACGTTTTGTCGATGATGCTTCCACTGTAAAGTTCGTATTAAAAAACTCCCGTAAAACCGGGTGAATAGAATAATACGATTCATTTTTTTCAATAAAATTCTGGCAATCAGCATTTTTACTTAATTCTCGCTTAATTAATGTTTTTCCTTCGAAAAAATCTGCTATTTTGGATGTGAATCGATCTATTTTAGATGCTACTAACAAAAAAGATTGCATTTCATTTGAAAATAACGGTAATATATTTGTCTCAATCAATGCGTCTACTTCGCTGTTATCTTTACAACCTTTTGAAAAACTCCATATTTTCGTAATAATTCCTTCTGTCCAGCCTCTCATATTAAACACAAGGTCATTCGCTTGCTGTTCCTCTATTTCAATATCATTTTCATATAAAAAATGTTGAATTTCTTCTTTTTCAAATAATAAATGTTCTTTACCAATATAACTGGAAGGGCGTTGTGAAATAAATGTTCCCAATTTACCTTTTGGCATTGTTCTACTTGATAGAAAAATACTGATATTATAATTTTGTGAAACTTGTTTCGCAACTTTTAAAACCAACTCATTATTTTCTTTATTTTCTATTCGATGATAGTTATCAATTAAAATCACTAATCCTTGTCTTCTACTTGATGCAATATTAAGCATCGCGATAAGAAAATCAATCTTAGCATCTGTATTATTAATTTTTCTGACCTGTACTGCAATATTTTTTCCAAATATATCGTGACAGAATTTCTCACAGAACTTATCGACTCTCTTATGATGTTCCGAAATCTCTATATTACAGATATCATGTTCTTTCCGAAATGCCTTTAATACCTGTGTTTTTCCATAACCTGTAGGTGCAACTAAAATATTAATTGAATTATTCAAAGCTTCATTCATTCTTTTAACAATTTTGTTTCTTGTTATCATTCTAACCTGCATATGAAACCTCCTGTGTTAAATTAGTATACCATATTTATAGGCAGATAGAAAACAAAAAAAAAGAAGGGATACCTTAAAATGGTACCCTTCTCATTAGGAATTAATCTTCTTCCTCTTTACTTGCTCTAGCTGCTACTTCTTTTTCCTGAATATCTGATGGAGCCTGCTCATAACGAACAAATTTATAAGAATAAGTTCCGCTTCCACCAGTCATAGAACGCATTTCAGTCGAATAGCCAAATAACTCTGACATAGGAATATCAGCAATAATTTCTTGTTTATTATCTTGTGTAGGATTCATGCCCAAAACTCTTCCACGACGTTTATTTAAGTCTCCCATAATATCTCCGGTATATTTATCAGGAACAATTACTTTTAATTCTGAGATCGGCTCTAACAAAATCGGGCCAGCATCCATAAATCCTTTTTTAAATGCTTGAATCGTAGCCATTTTAAATGCCATTTCTGATGAATCTACCGGATGGTAAGAACCATCATATAATACAGCCTTTACTCCAACTACCGGATATGCTGCCATCGGTCCTTTCAACACGGATTCTTGAAGTCCTTTATCTACCGCTGGAAAATAATTTTTCGGTACTGTTCCACCGACTACAATCTGCTCAAATATGTATGGTGTTTCCATATCTCCTGAAGGTTCAAATGTCATTTTAACATGACCATACTGACCATGTCCACCAGATTGCTTTTTATATTTTGATTCTACATCTACTTTTTTCCTTATCGTTTCTCTAAAAGCAACCTTAGGTTTACTTAATTCAATATCTACTTTGTACTTTGTCAGAAGTTTGCTTGCAATAATTTCTAAATGTTGATCTCCCATACCGTAGATTAAAGTCTGCCTGTTTTCACTATCATTAACGGAACGAATCGTTAAGTCTTCCATCATTAATTTATGCAGTGCCTGAGATATTTTATCCTCATCGCCTTTATTCTTTGCTTTGTATCTCATATAAGTATAAGGTACCGAAATTTCAGATTTTTCATATTCTATTGGCACATTCTTAGTTGATAATGTATCACCTGTTTCTGTATTAGAAAGTTTTGCTACAGCTCCAATATCACCTGCATGAAGTTCTTTGACTTCAATCGGTTTACTTCCTTGCAGAACATATAACTTATTAAGCTTTTCTTCCGTATCCTTATTCGTGTTATGAATCATATCATCGTTTTTAATTACACCTGACTTAATTTTTATAAAAGAATACTTTCCTATAAAAGGATCTACAATAGTCTTAAAAACATATGCTGATTTAGCTTTAGAAGAATCATAATCTGCCTGGAAAGTTTCATTAGTCTTCCTGTTAACTCCTGCACATGTTTTTTTATCCGGACTTGGAAAATACTTTACAATATCATCTAATAAAGTAAACATACCTTGCGCTAATATACTTGATCCCATTGAAATAGGAACTAAGGATCCTTCTAAAACATTTTCTTTTAATGCAGAACGTACCTCATCTTCAGAAAATTCATCTCCATTAAAGTAACGTTCCATAAATTCTTCACTTGTTTCCGCTACCGCTTCCATTAATGTATCTCTGCATATCTCTAAATTGGGTTTTGAATATTCGGGAACCTCACATGATTGAACTTCACCTTTTTCATTCCATCTATTTCCTGTCATTCCAATTACATTAACATACCCAACAAATTTTTCATTCTCACGGATAGGTAAATGGAATGGCGCAATTTTCTTTCCATACATTTCTGTTAAATCTTCAACTACCTGACGAAAACTCGCATTATCGACATCCATCTCTGTTACAAAAAACATTCTTGGTATTTTATATTTTTCACAGATCTCCCACGCTTTTTCTGTTCCTACCTGTATACCTGATTTTCCGGAAACAACTATAATTGCAGCATCTGCGGCACTGACAGCTTCCTCTACTTCTCCAACAAAATCAAAATATCCTGGAGTATCCAAAATGTTAATTTTGGTATTTTCCCAAATAATTGGAATGCAGGAAGTATTAATTGAAAAAAGTCTTTTCACTTCTTCTTTATCGAAGTCACTAATTGTATTTCCATCTAATACTTTACCCATACGGTTAGTAACACCTGCTAAATACGCCATTGCTTCCACCAAAGTTGTCTTACCACATCCACCGTGTCCTAAAAGAACTACGTTTCGTATCTTGTCCGTCGTGTAAACATTCATATGAATTCCTCCAATACTTTATTATTTTGTCACAGGATTTCTTCTGCCTAACAATGCAGTTTACCTATGTGTATATTCTACTAAAAGTAAATAGATTTTACAACTATTTTATTAATTATTAACAATTATACAACGTTTCGACATTATTTTTTTGTAAATCGATGTTCTATTTTTTAACTTAACAGCATATATAAGCGCAGTATATTACTTTAAACTTTTAAACTTTAAAGTAATATAGTATTGACTTTTATTGTATTTGTATTTAAAATAGTTGCTAGGAAAATATACATATTTTATAATAGAGCGATAAGGAGACTAAATTATGATTATTGTTATGAAAGAAAATGCACCAGCCGATGCAATTAATAATGTTCTTACTATAGTGAAAGAATGTGGATTTGAACCACATCTGTCAAAGGGCGAGCAAGTTACTATAATAGGAGTTATCGGAAATAAGGCTAACTTAAAGAATATTAATTTTGAACTAATTTCCGGTGTCGATAAAGTTGTCCCTGTAACTGAAAGTTACAAATTAGCAAATAAAAAGTTTCATCCAATTCCCTCTGTAGTAAAAGTAGGAAACACCTCTATCGGATCAGACAATTTAACTGTAATTGCCGGACCCTGTGCTATTGAATCAGAAGAGCAGCTTCTTTTAATAGCTCATAATGTAGCTAAATCAGGGGCTACATTTATTCGCGGGGGAGCTTACAAGCCCAGAACCTCCCCATATTCCTTCCAAGGTCTAGAAGAAGAAGGTTTGAAATATATGCAGCGTGCGAAAAATGAAACTGGTCTAGCTACTATTTGTGAAGTCACCTGTCCTGATGCTATTGAAGCAGCTGTTAAATATATCGATATGATTCAAATTGGAGCAAGAAATATGCAGAATTTCCATTTGTTAAAAGAAGCAGGTGCATCTGGCCTTCCTGTTTTATTAAAACGAGGACTTTCCGCTACGATAGATGAATGGTTAAATGCAGCTGAATATATTATATCAGAGGGGAATCCAAATGTAGTATTGTGCGAACGTGGAATTCGTACCTTTGAAACAGCTACCAGAAATACGTTAGACATCAGTGCTGTACCTGTTCTAAAAGAAAAGAGTCATTTACCCGTTATCGTAGATCCAAGTCATGCTGCAGGTGTACGTTCTTATATAAATCCATTAGCAAAAGCTGCTGTTGCCTGCAATGCAGATGGATTAATGATTGAAGTTCATAATGATCCTGCACACGCATTATCCGATGGTCCGCAATCTCTAAATTTTGAACAATTTGATGAATTAATGTTGCAATTAAAACCTTTTGCTAAACTTGTTGGGAGATAGTGGAAGAAATGAATGAAATTACAATTGGTTTTATCGGACTAGGATTAATTGGTGGTTCTATTGCCAAAACAATACGCAGAATTATACCAGAGTATCGACTACTTGCTTATGACATTGATACAGCAAATTTAAAACTGGCTCAAACAGAAGGTGTGATTGATGAAATTTATTGTGAGATTAATCATGAATTTTCACGTTGTGATTTTATTTTCTTATGTGCACCGGTATCAGATAATTGTGAAAATCTTCTGCTGCTCAAGCCTTATTTAAAACCTTCCTGCATTTTAACAGATGTAGGAAGTGTAAAATCTGATATTCATAAAAAAATTATGAAAACCGGTCAAGAAAAAATGTTTATTGGAGGCCATCCAATGGCAGGTTCTGAGAAAATAGGATATCAAAATGCTTCCGCTTATCTAATTGAAAATGTTTATTACCTTTTGACTCCTTCTGATTCTGTTTCAGAAACAAAAATTTCAGTTATGATTAAGCTAATCGCTTCTCTTGGAGCTATACCGCTTATTCTCAGTTTCTCTGAACACGACAAAGTCACTGCAAATATTAGTCATCTCCCACATATTCTTGCCTCTAGTCTTGTAAATTATATAAAAGAATCAGATAACAATCTGGGAATTATGAAAACAGTTGCAGCTGGCGGTTTTAAAGATATAACCAGAATCGCCTCTTCTTCTCCCTATATGTGGCAGCAAATTTGTCTATCAAATAAAGCACCTATCTTAACTGCTTTGAAGGGATATATTAAATATTTAACACAAATAAAAAAAGAATTGGAACAATCATCAAAAGATAATTTATATGATTTTTTTAATTCCGCCAGAGAATATAGAAATTCTTTTTCTTCCGCATCAACTGGACCTATCAAAAAATCTTATGAAGTATATTGCGATATTGTCGACGAAACAGGTCAGATAGCTTCTCTTGCAGGAATTTTAGCAAAAAATAACATAAGTATTAAGAATATTGGAATCATTCATAACAGAGAATTTGAAGAAGGTGTACTGCGTATTGAATTTTATAATGAGAACGCAACAAGTCGTGCAATTGAATTATTAAGAAAATATCATTATACCGTATATGAACGATCTTAAACTCAAAAGGAGCAAGCCATGAATATAAATAGAATAAAATCTTTAAAAGGCTCTATACATATACCAGGAGATAAATCAATTTCACATCGTGGTATTATGTTAGGTGCACTTGCAAACGGAAAAACAGAAATTAATCATTTTCTACAGGGAGCTGATTGTCTGTCTACAATAAGCTGCTTTCAAAAGTTAGGAATAGATATTGTAAATAGCAAAAATTCTGTTCTTATAGAAGGTAAAGGACTCCATGGACTATTACCATCAAAAGAAATATTAGATGTAGGAAATAGTGGGACAACGACAAGACTTTTATCAGGGATATTAGCCGGACAATCTTTTATCACTACTTTAAATGGTGATGCTTCCATACAAAAACGTCCAATGAATCGTATTATTACACCATTGACACAAATGGGCGCCAAAATTGAAAGTTTAAATAATAATGGTTGTACTCCTTTAAAAATTACCGGTTCACCATTAAAAGGGATTCATTATCATTCTCCCATTGCATCCGCTCAGGTAAAATCTTGTATTTTACTTGCTGGATTATATGCGGATTCACCAACAAGTGTTACCGAACCATTTGTATCAAGAAATCATACAGAATTAATGAGTTCGTCTTTCGGTGCAGAAATTACGGTGCAAAATACAACCGTTACAATAGACCCAGATCCAACTTTAGAGGGACAAAAAATTGATGTTCCGGGAGATATCTCGTCTGCTGCATTTTTTATAGTTGCCGGACTGATTATTCCTAATTCTGAAATAATAATTAAAAATGTTGGAATAAATCCTACCAGGGATGGAATTTTAAAAGTATGTAAGGATATGGGTGCTAATATTAAATTAGAAAATATACATACTTCTAATGGTGAACTGATTGCAGATATCATTGTTTCCACAAGTTCACTTACCGGTACTGTCATAGAAGGCAGTATCATACCAACACTCATCGATGAAATACCTATAATTGCTGTACTTGCATGTTTTGCAAAAGGAACTACTGTTATTAAAGATGCGCAAGAATTAAAAGTAAAAGAATCCAATAGAATTGATGTTATGGTACGTAATCTTACCGCAATGGGTGCTGATATCAGTGCTACCGATGATGGGATGATTATAAAAGGCGGTAAGCCTTTACATGGAGCAGTTATTAATAGTGATTTTGACCATCGGATTGCAATGGCATTTTCTATTGCTGCTTTAAATGCTGAATCAGAAACAGAGATTCTGGGAATAGAGTGTATCAATATTTCATACCCTGATTTCTTTACAGATTTAAATAATCTAATTCAAAAATAATACCAAAGATAAGAAAGAACCTGACAGTATGAGAGTCAGGTTCTTTTCTTGCTTTATTCTTCATTAAATAATTGATAGATATCAATTTTTAAAGTATCTGTTTCTGTCATTCCAACAAAACACGCACCATATTGATAAATATTATTTTCTTTTTCTTCACAGCGTACAATTTCAATAACAGCATCTATTACTTCTTTGGTCCATATCTGAATTTGGGTATCATAAAAAGTACCAACATCTAATTTATAATTAGATTTAAAACCCATACCAGAGCGAGACAAATCACTTACATCAGCTTTAATATATTTAACTGTTGTAACACCACCTTCATCTAACTTTTCAAGTTCAATCTTTACATCTAGATCAAGACGTTTATGTCTTCTTCTTTCTTCTTTCATTATATGCCCTCCATCTTACCTTTACATTACCACTTTTATTATTTTATTACAAAATGTCTTAACTTACAATCGTTTTCTAGTAAATATTTTGTTAACTCTTAACATTGGGGCTTAGTAAATAAACATTGCATCGCCAAAACTAAAAAATCGATACTTTTCATTCACAGCAACTTGATAAGCATTCATAATAGATTCTCTACCTGCCAATGCCGATACTAACATTAATAAAGTAGATTCCGGCAAATGAAAATTTGTAATCAGGCAATCTATAAATTTGAATTTATAACCAGGATAAATAAAAATTTCTGTCCAGCCGCTTGTTTCTGAAATTCTACCATCTTCTTTCACTGCGGATTCTAAAGTCCTGCAACTAGTTGTTCCAACTGCAATGATTCTATTTCCATTTTCTTTTGCCTTATTCATTTTGTCTGCTTCTTTTTGATTAATGGTATAAAATTCTGAATGCATATGATGATCAAGTACATTTTCCACCTTCACAGGACGGAATGTACCAAGACCTACATGAAGTGTAATATATGCAATTGCTATCCCTTTTTTTTCAATTTCCTCAACTAACTCAGGAGTAAAATGCAAACCGGCAGTTGGTGCGGCAGCAGAACCGGAATGTTTTGCATAAACAGTCTGATAACGGTTTTTGTCCTCCAATTGATGTGTAATATAAGGTGGCAATGGCATTTGACCTAATTCGTCCAGTATTTCTTCAAAAATTCCATTATAAGAAAATTGAATCAAACGATTACCTTCTTCAACAATATCTACTATTTCACCAATTAATATTCCTTCACCAAAACTTATTTTTGTTCCTATTTTCGCTTTTTTCCCTGGTTTTACCAATGTTTCCCATACATCGTTGTCTTTTCTCTTGAGCAAAAGAATTTCAATCTTCGCATCCGTACCTATACGGCTTCCAATCAAACGCGCCGGTAAAACTTTTGTATCATTTAAAACCAGACAATCACCTAGATTTAGAAATTCTATTATATTGCGGAAAACGTTATGTTCAATCTCTCCAGTCTTTTTATCTAGTAATAATAAACGTGAGCTAGAACGATCCTTTAACGGATCTTGTGCTATCAATTCTTTGGGTAAATCAAAATAAAAATCTGTTACCTTCATTTTTTTCATCCATTTCTCTATTTTCTTAATTCTATACCTAGTTCTTCAAATGATCTTAATATTTTATTCATTACTGATGTAACATCATTTTCCTCTAAAGTTCTATCTTTCGCTCTGAATACAATCGAATAAGCAACAGACTTAAATCCTTGTTTTATCTGTTCGCCTTCATAGATATCAAATAAATGATAACTTTCTAAATACTGGCCACCTTTGGATTCTATCATTTCTTCAATCTGACCAACTAAAATCCCTTTTGGAACGACCATACTTATATCACGAGTTACGGCCGGATATTTGGCAATTCCTACATATTTTCTATCAAATGTTGCATAATTTAAAATTTCTGGCATATCAATAACGGCAATGTACGCACGTTCCCCTATTTCATAATTTTCTGCAACTTGAGGATGTATTTCTCCTAGATATCCCATTACATTGTTTTCATAACAAATAAAAGCCTGTCTACCCGGATGTAAAAATGTTTTACCTGCATTCGGATTATAATTTATCTTTTTATTCAAACCAATTTTTTCGAAAAATTCCTCAACGACACCTTTCATAGTAAAGAAATCACCTTCGCCATACATACCCAAAGTTAATTGCATTCTCTCTTCCGGTAATTCTGTGGCTGGTATTTGTTTCGGCAAATAGATATTACCCAATTCATACAAACGCACATCTTTATTTCTACGATTGTAATTGGTACCTAAGGAAGTCAGCATACCATTTAAAGGTACTGTTCTCATTATACTATAATCTTCACCGAGAGGATTCGAGATTACAAGTGCTTCTCTTTCTTTTGCATCTTTCGAGAATAACAATTTATCAAAAACATTTGGACTCTCAAATGAGTAATTCATACTTTGACTGAAACCACAAAATTCTGCAGTATTTCTTGCCACTTCTTCCACTCTCAATTTAAAAGATAATTTACCTGTGGTAGATTCTCCGGTAGGTAATGTAGTCGGAATATTATCATATCCATAAAACCTTGCCACTTCTTCTGCTAAATCTGCAGAATTTTCTAAATCTTGACGCCAAGAAGGAACGTAAATCTCCTTTGTATTTTCATCATAGGATAATTCAAGGCTTTCAAGATATTCTAGCATAGTTTCTTTTGCTATATTGGTTCCAAGCAATTGATTTACTTTTTCCCAGGAAAATGGAATTTTGCGTCCTTCCATTTTTTTACTGTAACAATCAACCATGCCTCCAACCACTTCGCCGGCGCCTAATTCCTCAATCAATTGACAAGCTCGATTGATTGCAGCTTCTGCGTTATTTGGGTCCAAACCTTTTTCAAATTTACCGGATGCATCTGTCCTCAATCCAATCTTTTTGCTTGATAAACGGATATTAGTTCCATTAAAACAAGCGGCTTCAAACAATATTGTCTGTACAGAATCTGTGATCATTGAATTTTCACCGCCCATAATACCTGCGATGCCCACTGGTTTTTCTCCATCACAGATCATTAATACGGAATCATCCAAGATCCTTTCCTGTCCATCAAGAGTTGTAAACTTGTCGCCATTATTCGCACACTTTACAATGATTTCCTTCTCTGCAATTTTCTCCAAATCAAAAGCATGCATTGGTTGACCATATTCTTCCATTACATAATTTGTAATGTCTACAATATTATTAATTGGCCGTATTCCTTGAGAAGCTAATCTCCTTTGCATCCATATTGGTGAAGGAGCTATTTTAATATTTTTTACAACTCTCGCGCAATAACGTGGACATAAATCTTCATTTTCTACTGTTACCTTAATATAATTATTTACATCTTCATTATTTCCCGTTTCTTCCACAAAAGGAGGTTTAAATTCTTTATGGAACGTAACTGCAACTTCTCTGGCAATTCCTAAAATACTAAAACAATCCACTCGATTAGAAGTGATTTCATATTCAAATAAAATATCATCCAAACCTAAAGCTTCAATCGCACTTTGTCCAACAACTGCATCTTTTTCAAATATATAAATTCCATACTCCGGTGCTTCCGGATAAAATTCTCTGGTCGAACCTAATTCTTCAATAGAACAAAGCATTCCATTCGATTCAATTCCCCGAAGTTTTCCTTTTTTTATTTTTACACCACCCGGTGTTTTTTTACCATCATGTCCACCTGCAACTCTTCCCCCTGCTAAAACAACAGGAACTTTGTCACCTTCTTTTACATTAGGTGCACCTGTTACAATTTGGATTAATTCTTCTTTCCCAACATCCACCTGGCAAATAATAAGTTTATCTGCATCGGGATGTGAATCAATTTTTTTGATTTGTCCAATCAAAATATTCTCTAAATCTGCGTCTAGCTTTTCATATTTTTCTATTTTTGAACCAGACATTGTTAAAGCATCTGTATACTCTTGTGCTGTAACATTAAGATCTGGTACGTATGCTTTAATCCATGATAATGATGTATTCATATACTAATATCCTCCTTATTTAAAACTGTGATAAAAATCTATTATCATTTTCATATAGTAGTCTCATGTCATCAATTTCATATTTAAATAATGTGATACGTTCCAAACCCATACCAAATGCAAATCCCGAATATTTTTCTGAATCGATTCCACTCATTTTTAATACATTAGGATGCACCATACCACATCCTAAAATTTCGACCCATCCCGAACCTTTGCAAAATCTGCAGCCACTTCCACCACATTTAAAACAAGTCACATCCATTTCTGCACTTGGCTCTGTAAATTGAAAATGATGAGGTCTGAATTTAACCTTTGTCTCTGGTCCGAATAATTGTTTAGCAAACTCTGCCAGTGTACCTTTTAAATCTGCAAACGTAATGTTTTTATCAATTACAAGCCCTTCAATTTGATGAAATGAGGGAGAATGTGTCGCATCAACTTCATCTGAACGAAATACTCTTCCCGGAGCAAGCATACGGATTGGAAGCTCTCCTTTTTCCATAACACGTACTTGAACAGGTGATGTCTGTGACCTTAATAATATATTTTTGTTAATATAAAAAGTATCCTGTTCATCTTTGGCTGGATGATCCGCAGGAATATTTAATGCTTCAAAATTATAATAATCATATTCCACTTCAGGTCCTTCTACAACTTCATATCCCATTCCGATAAAAATTCCTTCTACTTCTTCCATAACAATAGTATTCGGATGACGGTGTCCAAGTTTATTTTTCTTTGCAGGCAATGTAACATCAATCACTTCATTTTTCATACGCTCTTCTCTTTGCGCTGCTTCCATCTGTAAACGAGTTTCTTCTAACAATTCTTCAATTGTCTCTCTGGTCTTGTTCACAATTTGACCTACTACTGGTCTCTCTTCTGGTGAAATATCCTTCATTCCTTTTAATACGGTAGTAAGTTCTCCTTTTTTTCCTAAAAAGTGAATTCTAATATCATTTAACTCATTTAAATCTTTTGAAGCCTGAATTTTTTTTATTGCTTCTTCTTGAATACGGTTTAATCTTTCTTTCACTTCTCTTTCTCCTTTCATCAATAAAAAAACTCCATCCCAAAGGGACGAAGTTAAAATTCCGTGGTACCACCCTAGTTCCTGAATTGATTCAGGCTCTTAGATTACGTAACGTGTACATACGTCATTGTCTACTTTCTAATAGATAGGTTCAACAATGCAGCTCCAGCGGGAAATTCAATAATTATTCACAATCTAGTACTAAGATCCTTGAAAAAGCTTCCAGCCAATGACTTTTCCTCTCTGTAAGAAAATAATTATCTACTAACACTTTCATAGCATTTAATTTCTATAAAATTCTGAAAAATATTTTATCATAACACCGCCTTTTCATCAAGCCTTTTTTCAATTTACTTTCAATTACTTTTTAGAAAGATTCAAAATTTTTTTCTCAAAAGCTTTATTAAGCTGTGCACAAATTAATATAATATACATGCAAACATATAGCCAGAGCATTACTAGTACTATAGTCATTAAACTTCCATACATAGAAAATCCATTAAAATAATCTATATAAATTGATAATCCAAATGAAAAACCAGACCATAGAAGAGCTGCTAATAAGGCACCAGGAAATTGACTTAAAAAAGTAGTGTTTCTATTAGGCAATACCTTATATACAACATTAAAAAATAATACATAAACAACAATTGCAATGACTGCTCGCAAACTTATAATTATTTTTGTCACTTCAGAAACAAACTCAAAATGCTGGCTTAATATTAATTGTATGTGATTACCGAAAATTAACAGTATAAATGATAAGATAAGTACAATTACAAATAAAATAGTATAAAATGCAGCTCTTACTCTTAAAAATAACCAGCTTCTAGTTTCTTCTATTTCATAAACAGCATTTAATCCATTTGAAATATATTGAACACCTTTTGCTGATGACCATATAGAAGCTATGATCGTAATAGGAATTACTCCTCTTGATTTGTTATAGATTTCATCTACTATAGAAATTATTATAGGCTGTATATATTCAGGAAAAACTTCTGTTATTCCTGAGATTAAATTCTGTTGAGTTACCGGAGTATATTGAATTAGGGAAGAAAGCAAAATAATAAAAGGAATAAAGGATAAAATAAGAAAGAACGCAGCTTGTGCAGCAAATGCATCACATTTTTTATCTCTTAAACTATTTGAAAATTTTTTAATATTATTTATATACTTCCAAACCATATTATCTTAATGTACCTTTCTTTATATCTGACTTCTAATTATTATAATATCGAAAAATACCTGCGTCAATCATTATACCTATTATGATTATTCTTTATACATATCTTTAATTTCGATATTATTATAAAAATAATTCAAAATTTCTTTAAAAGTCATCCCTTTACTATCCATTGCTTTACATGCTGTTTGACTTAATCCTATTCCATGTCCATGACCACCGCCAGCAAAATTCCAACTTTCTATATTTTTGTTCTCATCGTATTGAGGCTCTATATAAAAAAATGCACTTGGTAATAAACCGTTTATTTCTACTTCATCTTCATCTTTATTTTCTGCCTTTTTTATGACCGAACCCAAAATTGCCCTAATATTATATTCTGATTTAATTTTTATTTTAGCATTATCTTCCACAATTGTAAGCTCCAATACATTTCCATTTTCATCACGTTTGGATACTTCTATTTTCCTTATTTCTTTTGATTTTTTTATCTGCTTTATTGGAATTTCTTCATTGTCTTTTTGAGCAGTAATTTGTTTTGGATTTATATCATATCTTTTTAAGATTTTAGCATTAACCCTTTTTATTATATCTTTATTTAATATTTTGCATTTCCATCGAAACCAATTTCCGCTTTGATCGAACCATTCTTTACCATTATCTTTGATAAACTTTTTAAAATTTTCTTCTGAAGACAAGTCAGGTTCTTTATTTTTTATATTTTCACCTACATAAGTACCTTTAAGATACCCATGCGCAGCATCTTCTTCTTCTCCCCATGTGGTAAAATCTGTAGTATGACCACTTGAACAGGAGAAATAATAAGTTTCAACTACTTCTCCATTATATGTTGCAACCAAACCCTTTGTTTCGTCAACCGCTTGTATTGATTCTTCATTCGTCGGAAGGTTATTATAAACCTGATAATTAGTGCTGTCATCAACATGTGCACCATAAGCTGCATAATCATTATTTAAAATTTGACAATATGCAAAACTCCTGGCACAAATTGCCTGTACTTTTAATGCTTCTTTTCCAAAACTTGAAGGCATTTCACTTGGCAGCACCCCATATAAATAGTTTTCCATAGCCAGTTCATTTACAATAATTAATTTATCATCCTTCTTCCTTATTTCTAATGTACCTTCATAGGAGGGTTCTCCTAAACTTCTTGAAATTGATTTTACCATTATCTTTCCATTATTAGTACCTGATTCTATTCTTAAATAACTTGAATCCAATAATTTAGTATCTTTGTCTATCTTAAAAACTTCATTTCCTTCATATTTAATATTTTTGTCGCCAGCAATGACGTAAAAGGGTTCGGCAGAAGAAATTTCTATTTCATCATGAAATGCCTCTTTATTATCATTTAAAAGTAAAACACGAATGGTTTCCATATTTAATGGTTGTGTAATCAATCCGGCACATATCTTCTTATCTGCTACTACAAATTCTATCCAATTGTCTCCAATTACCATCTCATTTTTTTCTTTCTCAATAATCCCATCATAAATTTGATATAATCGAAAGTCTTTCTCACTAGGTATTGTCCCATATCCTTCTACTTCAATTTGTTTGTCATCAAACGATAAAAGTTTGCCTTTAATCACATCTTTCTTTTTCACGATCTTTTTCACTTTCATATTTTGAATATATAAATCACAAATACCATTCGTTTCCTGATCCTTAACTGTGATATCATTTAATTTTATTTTCTTATCTTTTAACCAAATAGAGATTCCTTTTTCCTCTGATGCTAACCATACATTGCTAAGTTTTGATTCCTTCTTTATATCCGAAATACCACCTACTATTTCATTTCCTTTGACCACCACTTCATATACACCATACTGTTTAAAATAATTTACATCCCAATATGTATATAAACCTTTATCCGTTAACAATGTACATTTATTTTCTTTATTATCATTATGTAGAACAATAATTTGTTCTTTTCTAATTGCTTTTTCCAATTTCAATTTTTTAATTATTTCAAAATAAATTGGTATCCAATCTTCTTTTAGTATTTTATCGTTTGAATTAAGATTTGTTGAAGAAATTTCAATATTTTCTGTTAAATCTAATGACTTTAGTATAAAACCAACATCAGACCACTTTATCTGATTTCCTAAATTTTTTTCAAATAAATTTCTGCAATCTTTTTCCGAATCATAAGCAATGCTTAAATAATGAATCATCTCTTCTTTCGATATCCGAAATCTCTCTTGCCTTTTTTCTTCTAATAAATATTTGACTCCAATAAATACACTGATTGCAATGCAAAATAAAAATCCGATTAGAACTATTTGATTAAATCCTTTTTTCTTCATAACGATCTCCTGTCATTAAATTTTCTGTACAACCTATATCACTATATGATTTTATTATTCATTATATAACTTTTACATTATATATTAAACGTTATTTATATCGATTAAAGTAAATTAAAAAAGCAGCTATAAAGCTGCCTTTCCTCTTTTGTACGATAGAATAAATCTATTATTTCCCCAAAATGCCGTTTCCTACGATTTTGACGCCTAGCTAAGCTAGGTGGGTATCCGCAACTGATCTTCTGCCTTCCACTGCTATACGGTGGCTTGACATCTAATCAGCAATGTAGGAGTCCCATAAAAAAACATGTAGGTTCAAAATAGTAGGATCTCGTACATTCCAGGTTTTCTTCGTGACTCTATTATACAATATTACTTTAAGAATTTCAACATCTATTTAATAGTAAGTTTTTCTTTACTATATATAGTACAATAATGAATGTTTTTCTTTAAATATAATATTAGAGTGTACCAAAAGCACTAAAATATACATTATTCTTAACTAAATTAAAAAGCTTTTCATCGAAAATCCAATGAAAAGCCTCTTTAACTTAATCTAAAGCATCTACAAGTTTTTGAAGAGCTTCTATCGCTTCATCAGGAAGTTTATCGTATCCTCCTTTTTCCATCGCAAACTTTTTGACCTCTTCTACTCGATCTATCATTCTTGCTTTTAATTGCTTTCTATATAATTCATTTGACATCTCAGGAATGAAACCGTCCCATTCCATAATTTCTATGTTGTCAAAAGGAATCCACGTTTTAAAGACTGCTTTTTTCTCAATAATAGCTTCTATTATTTCTAATGTATCTTTCGGTTGTACCTTCTTACCCATAAATTCTCCTGTATTGATCACATAACAATCTACATTTTTTTCTTCAACTAATTTTTTAAATTTTTGGTAATCATTCTCTAAGGGATAGGTTCTAAACGGGTTTGCATAAGGGACTACCACTAATTTATCAGGATCGACACCTGCAGCCAGCCTTTCTGCAGAAGTTCTCTTTGTTGCAAGTGTTGCTCCCATAACAGATGCCAAAGCAGAACCATTTAATTTTATAATAGGTGGAAGTGTAGAATCTTTCATGATCCATATAATAGAATTGACCGGCTCATCTATTTTATCTACACGATTTGGTGACCATAATCTTGATTTAATCGCACGTCCATTTCCGTTTCTTATATCTTCTGTTACTAATTGTATATGTCCTTTGTCATCTAATGTTGCAGCACAATTTTGAGCTGTCAATAAATATTTATTGTCTTCACATCCTACTGGATAATCTGAAGTTTTATCAAAATATGTAGGCTCTAAAGCAATAGACGAACAAGTATCTGTATTAATAATAAATGCATCATCATGTAAAACTGTTACATCATATTTCCCACCGTGTTTTGCATGTGTGATCGTTGATTTTCCAGATCCAGATAAACCAAATACAGAAACTACATAGTTAGTTCCGTCCGATAATCTGTATTTTTTCTGCCCGCCATGGCAAGAAGCGTATCCATTTCTATTTGCTATGGCCCAAGCCATTGTAAGTGTTCCTTTTTTAAATTCGCCAAAATATCTCATACCTAATATAGCTGCACAGTTTTGTTCTGTATTAAAGTAACAAAGACATTTAGGTTCATAATTAGGTTTCTCTGTTCCAACCCAATGAGGATTTGAAAAAATATAAATATCCGGTTCTTGTCCTTCTCCAACTGGGTTCGAATTTTTATACATTTTAACATATTCTTCTGTCATATATTGGAAATTTAGCATCCAAGAATACAATGTATTTTCTTCTCCTTCAGGAATTAGTAAATGAGCTTTCACCATGAATTCCGAATCTAATCCAACAAACACTTCTGCATGATAAAGATTCATCCATCTTGTATCATATATGGCGTCCATAACCATTTTATCTAATTCGTCGCAATTTATATTCGGCTCTCCTGAAATTCTTCTTGCAGCTGCATATCGCCCTGTTATTGATCCATCATTAAATAAAAGTACTTTTGCTTCTTTTTCCAGACCAAATTCTTCGCCCCTATACACTGGAATATCTGTCACGATCGTACCCGGTGAATTTTTAGCAAGTTCATAAGCTTCTCTTAAGCTATTAATCTTAATTACATTATTTCCATAAAAGGCCGTTTCAATAATGGAACGCGTTTTTGAAAATCCTGTTTTACTAGTACCAATTTCAGTTATTGGATAATAAGCTTTCGTTGACATGTTTCATCCTCCTTGAAAAATAGAATATTGACAACCGATAAACTCTATATCGATCCATGACTAACATATTCCTACTACCTTATTATATATACTAGTTTTTTTATCTTATTACTTAAGAAATTTTTCCCCAAAGCTTACTGGCAATAAATCTTTTAATTTATATGACTCATATTCTTGTACATTCTTAGCTACAATAATCTCAAAAGTCTCTTTATCACAGAACTCAATCATAACTTGAAGACAAACACCACAAGGTGAACAAAATTCTTCTGCTACTTTTTTCTTCTCACCTAATCTGCCTCCAACAATAGCAATTGCTTTAAATTTTCTTTCACCTTCAGAGATTGCTTTGAAAAAAGCGGTTCTTTCCGCACAATTTGTTGGGGTAAATGCTGCATTTTCTACATTACACCCTTTGAAAATCTTATTACTCTCAGTTAATAATGCTGCTCCCACACTAAAATTGGAATATGGAGAATAGGATTGCTTTTGTGCCTCTAACGCATTTTTTATTAATTCTCTATCATTGATCATATACTTCTTTCCTCTTTCAATATCCTTTGCTTAAACATTCTCCACAGATTCTGTACCAAATCCTGTGGATGTTTTTATATAATTTGCCCCTGTTTCCGTAACAATATGACACAATTTAATTTTTTCTTCTTCGGTCAGATAACAAGTTCAATAATAACTCCATCTTCTAATGCTTTCTTCGTTTCATAACATTTATTTCCGTCTCATTATATCCTAAAGGAAACCCAACTACTTACAAACATTGATCTGAGACAGTGGTTGTAATAATTTTTCATTATCCATTTTTTTCTTCTCACTTTCTAAATATTATGGTAAAATAACTTTAAATACATTTTTTTATAATCTTAACATAAAATGTAAAAATAACCAACTTATATAAGTTGCTTACGTATACACATTGAATTTTTATACATAATTTTTTATTAACTCACGCACTTATATTATGAAATTTTCATTAAATTTATGAAAAACTTGTTTTATTAGTATTTATTCATGGTATTATTATTAATGATTTTTTTTAATAATTATAAATAAAAATATGATAATTTGTAACTTTTATATATAGAATATATAAATAATTAAAAAATGGAGGGATAGTATGAACCATAATGTGTTTTCTGAAATTACACCTGAGATATTAGAATTATCTGAATTAAGTGAAAAAGCAAGTATGATAAATCCTGAATTATTTTCCAAATATCAGGTTAACAGGGGGCTTCGTGATATTAATGGAAAAGGCGTATTAGTTGGACTAACAGCTATTTCTGAGGTTTCTTCAACCAAAATATTAGATGGGAAGACCGTGCCTGCTGATGGACAGCTCTATTATCGTGGATATAATGTTGAAGATTTGATCCGCGGCATCAGAAAAGAAAGTCATTCCGGATTTGAGGAGATTACATTTCTTCTTTTATTTGGTAAACTTCCTAATAAAAATCAATTAAATACTTTCTCATCATTACTTGGCGATTATCGTTCATTACCTACAAGTTTTGTGCGTGATATTATTATGAAAGCACCCAGTTCAGATATGATGAATACTCTGGCTCGTAGTGTTTTAACTTTGTATTCATATGATGATCGGGCTGATGATATTTCTCTTCCAAATGTATTACGACAATGTATGCAATTAATTAGTCTATTTCCGTTACTTTCTGTATATGGATATCAAGCATATAATCACTATCAGAGAGGTAATAGCTTATTTATTCATGCATCAAAGCCGGATTTGTCAACCGCTGAAAATATATTGCATATTTTAAGACCCGATAGCAAATATACGCCTTTAGAAGCAAAACTTCTTGATATTGCACTAATTCTTCATATGGAACATGGCGGCGGTAATAATTCTACCTTTACAACTCACTTGGTTTCATCTTCCGGAACAGATACTTATTCTGCTATTGCTGCTGCAATTGGTTCATTAAAAGGCCCTAAACATGGCGGTGCAAATATTAAAGTTATTGGTATGTTTGAAGATATGAAAAAAACAGTACAAGACTGGAAAGACGAAGATGAAGTCAGTAATTATTTAAGAGATTTACTAAATCATAAAGCCTTTGATAAAGCAGGGCTTATTTATGGTATGGGACATGCAGTTTATTCTTTATCTGATCCTCGTGCCAGAATATTCCGTCGATTTGTCGAACAACTTTCAAAAGAAAAAGGGTTTGAAGAAGAATTTGCTTTATATTCTTTAGTTGAACGTCTTGCACCTCAAATTATTGCTGAAGAACGTCAAATATACAAAGGTGTCAGTGCTAATGTCGATTTCTTTAGTGGATTTGTATATAGCATGTTAGATCTTCCGTTCGAACTTTATACTCCTATTTTTGCGATCGCACGTATATCCGGTTGGAGCGCACATCGCTTAGAAGAACTTTCATTAAAGGGTAAAATTATGAGACCCGCTTATAAAAGTATTACCGAAAATAGAACATATATCAAACTTGATGAACGTTAATCTAAAAAAATACTAAGAGCAAACAATTATAAATTTGTCTGCTCTTGTTTTATTTTGTAATTTCAAATTGAAACCAAAAAATACTGCCTTTCTTTTCTATGCTCTCTACTCCATATTCTCCTTGATGTAATTCTAATATATTCTTTGAAATCGATAAGCCTAATCCCGTTCCTGCGATCGCTCTTTTATGTTCTTTATCTACTTTATAATATCGCTCCCAGACATATTGCATATCAGCTTTCTTAATACCTGGTCCTGAATCCTCCACTTGGATCCTAACTTTATTATCATTCACTATTTGCCTTACTTTTACTTGTTTATCTTCACCTGTATAATTGATGGCATTGTTTACCATATTATAAATCACTTGATATATTTTAAATTCATCTGCCGTTATATAAACTTCTCGATCATATTCAAAGCTAATATTATATCCCTCTTGTTCTTTAAGCTTTGTATATCTTTCCATTACAGATTCTATACTCTTTGTAAGATTATATTTTCTCTTTTCAATTTGAATTACTCCAGACTGCAATTTGGAAATATCAAGCATATCGTTTACTAAATTTGTTAATCTCTTTGCCTCATCTATTACAACTTGTATATTTTCAGGGGTGTTTTCTCCAGGTAGATCTCTCATTCCTTCAGAATATGCAATTATCATAGTTAAAGGTGTTCTCAAATCATGTGATACATTAGCAATTAATTCTTGTTGATATGCTTCTGTCCTTCCTAATTCTTTCGAAGTATAATTTAGTGTATCGGAAAGTTCTGCAATCTCACGATAATCATTTCCATCAAAAACAACCTGAAAATTCCCTTTTGCCAATTCTTTTGCTGATTTATTTATTCTAATAATTGATTTAGTAATCTTTTTAGACATTAAAAATGCAATTCCGATTGATAGTACGAATAAAATGATAGAAATACAAATTAATTCTACTTGCAGTGTAGAAACTGTCGAATCTATTGGTGTCAAAACCGAATTTATCATAATTAGATATTCTTTACCTTGTATCTTTTGTATACTTAATTTTATAAGACTTTCCATTTTTACTTTTTTTTGAACAAAACCAAATTGCGTATCTTTTGGTTTATGAATATCATCATAAATATCAGGAGAGTCATCTGACGGATTTATTTCTGGAACACTTTTTTTATTTTCCTTTAAATCTTCATAAATTTCTGTATCTCCACCATTTTCTTCCGCCTTACTATATAAATCGAGAAATTTTTCATAAGAAATGTTATTAATTGGAGAATTTGGAGAATATGCTGCCGAAACTAGTTTGAAACCTTTCTTATCCATGATACAGATACTTATCTCATATTCAGACACAAGATCATTTGCTATCTCATTCATATCATCTTGATTTAATTGTTGAATCAATAAATCTGTAGCTCTATTCAACTTATTTGTTTTAATAATCTTATAAAAATTATCTAAATAAACGATTTGCAAAAGCCATAATATAATTAATAATATGATTGTAAAACTAAATAGATAATAAAAAATTTTCCATTTTATACTTAATTTTTTATGCTTCAAATCGATATCCCACCCCTCTTAGTGTCACAAGACATTTTCTATATTCTCTAAGACTGTTTCGAAGAAGTTTGATATGCGTATCTAAAGTTCTATCATCACCATAATAATCATATCCCCAAACTTCTGTAATCAACTGTTCTCTCGTTAAAGCGATATTTTTATTTTTAACCATATAAAACAATAAGTCATATTCTTTCGGTGACATATTTATTCGTTCAGAGTCAATCGTTACTATTCTACCAGTAAAATCAATATGCAACTCTTCAATATTAAATACATCTCTACTTTGCTCATCTTGTTTTAAGTTTCTTTTTATCACTACATTCACACGCATCATTAGTTCTCTAGGTGAAAATGGCTTCACTACATAATCATCGATTCCTAATTCAAATCCATGAATACGATCATATTCTTCTCCTCTAGCTGAAAGCATAATTACTGGAATTTTTTTCATCTTTCTAATTTCCCTGCAAGTAGAAAAACCATCAAGTTCAGGCATCATTACGTCTAAAATAATTAAATCAAAGTCTTCTTTTCTACATATACTTACTGCTTCCATTCCATCGATTGCCTCTTTAACCTTATAACCTTCAAATTCAGCATATTTTTTAATAATAGTTCTAATTTTTTCCTCATCATCAACAATTAAAATTTTATACATTTTCATTCCTCACTCTCTCATAATATTTTCATTTTATTCAATCAATGTGACAATCAAGTGATGAATTCTTGAAAACTCATAACAAAAAAATACCGCATACAGAATCCTTTCATAGATTCTTCTATACGATACTCTTTCTATTTTAATCTAAATATTTTTTCCTTGCTCTGACATAAATAAATCCGAATATTACCAGAAATATGAATAATATTATTGTAGCACCTATGAGTAATTCTTTATTAATAGAAATTATAAAAGTGTTTACAAATCCAATTATACTAAATAGTAATACAAATATTCCCAAAATCAATGTCTTTATGGCAATATAATTAATAAAACCTTGAACGTCTCTACATTTCTTTATATCAGTTTTATCACCTAAAAGCCATTTCTTGATCTCTCCTTTGGTCATCATTACAATAGCTGAATATATAGTATATGCACCACATGCAAAAATCATAATATTCATTAAATTATCTACATTATTCATATCTGATATTCCTTCCTTATTTTATTCTTTTATATTATACAATTTTTATAAACTTTTTTCAAGAAAGGTTTTTTATTTAATATACAATTTTGTGTTTTTTTTCATTTCCAAGTGTTTTTGATTGAATTCCGACAAATTTTAGTGTAAAATTAAAAATATATTAAAATATTAGGAGAGATGACGTATGTTATTGGAAAATGCCAAGGTGTTAATTAGTGATGATTCTATTTTAGCAAGAAAGCAATTAAAGGATTTATTATTTGATTTAGGATGTACAAATGTTTTTGAAGCCAATAATGGGCAAGTTGCAATCGATACTTACATGTCTGAAAAACCAAATCTTGTTTTTCTTGATATAGTAATGCCAGTAAAAGATGGTATAAAAGTGACAAAAGAAATTATAGAATTTGATTCTGATGCAAAAATTGTTATTGTATCTTCTGTCGGGACTCAGAAACATCTAAGAGAAGCACTTGAAGCTGGTGCATGTGAATTTATTCAAAAGCCTCTTAATCTCAAAAATCTAAAAAAAATAGTGGAATCTATGATATAAGGAGGACAATATGTATACACAATTTTTCGGTAATTTTATTCTAAACAAAGGAGTCATTACTCCTGAACAGCTGATTGATGCAATATCATATCAAAAAGCTACCCATCTAAAACTTGGTACACTTGCAATACATTATGGATATATGACGGCTAGCGAGGTTGAAAGTATTCATATTATGCAAACTCATGTTGATAAACGTTTTGGTGAATTAGCAATTGAACAGGGTTATTTGACTCCTGAACAAGTTAATGAATTATTAACTTCTCAAAAACCCAATTACCTCCTATTTGGACAAATTCTTATAGACCGTAAGTATATTACCAATGCACAATTTGAAGAGCTTCTGGCTGAATATCAAGCACAATTTAAAATCCAAGATATTGATTTTATTCATGCCACACAAGATAAATATTCAGATTTAATTACATCTTTTTATAATTTTCCTGGTACAGAGGAACAAAAAGAAAAATTTGTAAACTATTTAAATCTATTTTTTAGTAATTTACTAAGATTTATAGGTGAAGATTTCACCCCCTTGCATGCAGCTGCTTTTCCTGAATATCCAATTAATTTTTGTGTATCACAAGATATTACCGGTTCCTTCTCTGCAACGACTGCTTTAGATATGAATCATGCAACAGCAATCGCTTTTGCTTCCAGATATGCTGATGAATCATTTGAAGAATTTGACGAATATGTTAGTGCATCGATCGAAGATTTTCTAAACTTACATAACGGATTATTCACAGTCAATATGTCAAATGATTTTGATATAGAACTTAGTCTTAATCCTCCTGAAATTAAACAGGAACGAATACTAACATATCCTTCTATGTATTTTATTCCTATCATTTTTCCATTTGGAACAATGAATCTTATTTTTACAATTGAATTGACCTAATGAAAAAAATGCTGTCTCAAATAGAGGCAGCATTTTTTATACATTGTTATATTTTCAAATAATTACGTACTGTTTGTTCCATTTCATTTACTTTACAGACCGTATCATGTAATATATCTGCATTACGAATTTCCTCGATTGCATGAGGCACTTCAACATTGGAAAGCTTTGATAATTCGTCAATTAATTCAAATTCATCCATTTTATCATAGTTTTTGTCTATTGCATTCATAACACTTCGAGTAAATTTAAATGGACTTGCAGTAGATGCAATCAAAGTTTTTGTTGTATCATTCGTTTCTTTACCATATTGTTTGAACACACTAGCTGCTACTGCAGTATGTGTATCTAGCACATAACCTGTAGAATTATATAAATCATATATTGTTGATGCTGTCATTTCTTCTGTAGCATAATTTCCATAAAAATCTACTAATTTATTTTTCATATCATCTGTAATTTTATAAACACCACTCTTAGATAATGATTCCATAAAACTTCTATTTTTGTTTGCATCTTGATCTGCAATATTATATATCAATCGTTCCAGATTACTAGAAATTAATATATCCATTGATGGTGAAGAAGTTAAAACAAAATCTCTATTTTTGTCATAATTACCTGTTGAAAAAAAGTCAAATAGCACTTTATTTTCGTTTGATGCACAAATCAATTTATGAATTGGAATTCCCATGTTTTTTGCATAATATGCTGCTAGAATGTTACCAAAATTTCCTGTTGGTACTACAACATTAATTCTTTCATCTTGTTGAATTTCCTTATTTGCTAATAAACGAACATAAGCATATACATAATATACAATCTGTGGAACTAATCTTCCAATATTTATTGAATTAGCAGATGAAAACTGATAACCGGCCTTTTCCATTTCATTCGCAAGTGACTGGTTGCTAAACATTTCTTTTACACCAGTCTGAGCTTGGTCAAAATTTCCATCAATAGCTACTACAAAAGTATTTTCACCTTTTTGTGTGATCATTTGTTTTTCCTGAATTGGACTTACACCATCTTTAGGATAAAATACTATAATCTTAGTTCCAGGAACATCTGCAAAGCCTGCCAAAGCAGCTTTCCCTGTATCACCTGATGTAGCTGTTAAGATAACAATTTCATTTTTTATTTTATTTTTTTTCGCTGATGTGGTAAGTAAATGTGGCAAAATAGATAGCGCCATATCTTTAAATGCTATGGTTGGACCATGAAATAATTCTAAATAAAATGCTCCATCCGCTTTAACTAACGGTGCAATTTCATCAGTATCAAACTTTTTATCATAAGCTTTTTGAATACATAATTTTAATTCTTCTTCTGTAAAATCGGTTAAAAATAATTTCATTACTTCATAGGCAACTTCTTGATATGACATATTAGATAATGCTTCGATTGAAACATCTAATTTTGGGATACTGGAAGGTACATATAAACCACCATCCTCTGCTAACCCTTTTAAAATTGCTTCTGATGCTTTTACCGTCTCATTTTCGCTTCTTGTGCTCTTGTATAACAAATTCATCTATCTCATCCTTTTCTTTTCCCTAAGATTTCATTAACGGTAAAATTATAGCATATCTGTCAATTGCATACAAGTATTACTAATCTTTTAATGCATAGAATTCATGTCCTCCATATTTAAACAACCATTTTAAATGTGTATCAAACCAGCTCATATTATTGGGGTCTGCATGTGAACGTGCAGAAAAATACAATGCTCCATTTGAGAAATCTTCTCCCGCCAATGCTCGATTCACCGCCTCCTTTGAGCCTTCAGAAATTCTTACAGAATCAAATCTTCCATCAGCAGTAGGTGAAAACTGTGGACTTCCTCCACAAGTTTCAAATACTACATCTGTTACTGTATTTGGAAAACTTTCGTGTTTAACTCTATTTAATATTACATTTGCAACTAAAATTTTACCTTTCATATCTTCTCCAGTTGCTTCCGCTTCAACTATTCTTACTAGTACATCGTAATCATTATTCGGTAATTGAATAGCATTGTTGGTTTGCGTATTCGAACATTCTTGGTTATCACATTCATCTTGTACATTTTCATCTTGTACATTTTCATCTTGTACATTTTCTTCTGACACATCTTGCACATTTTCTTCTGTCACATCCGGCACATTATCTTCTGGCAGATTTTCCTCTTTTAATTTTTCTTCCTGTATGTTTTCTTCTTCTTTTATAGCGTCTTCCTTCATTTGATCTTCTGTTTGAATATCTTTATTTTTTTCTTCATCTGCTTCTATTTTATTTTGTTTATTTTTTTCTTGCTTTAACTTAACCATTTCTGCGGTACTTTTTTCTATTACACTAAGAGCATTTTCTCTTACTTTTGTATTTTCTATTTCAGTTTTTTCTATTAGTAATTGCGTATCTTCTAATTCTTTTTCTTTGCTTACTGTATTTTCCATTCCTAATACCATGGTATCAACAATTTCTCTTTCTTGTTTTACAGCAAATCCAATTGCCAGACATAGTATACTGAAATATACTATAGTCCATATAATTTTGTTATTAATTTTGTGTTTCATTTTTTTATACATATATTATCCCTTCTTTTTTTATACTGAATTTGAAAATATCAGTTATTACTAATATATGAATTATTTTTAACACTTATTTAACAGTTTATACCTTTTCTAATTTTAATATTCATAATCAGTCATAAAAATGTTATAATAATTTATGTAAAATCAAAAAAATTTAAACATTGAGAGGTTTATAAAATGTTACCTGGCGTATACTTGGCAAAGAAAAAAAACGGTAATATCTACTACCGTTCCTCAATTACTTATAAGAATAAACATATTAGTCTTGGAAGTTATACACGAGAAATCGATGCGCATTCAGCCTACGCTGAAGCACATTATTTAACGACCCATCCAAACATTTCAATTTCTGATTATCGTAAAGAAAATACTATTTTATATTTTGAAAAATGGGTTTGCATGATTAATTTTCGGGACAATGGATTATATATAAAAACTCCTATTTATTTAAAACAACATTTCTTCTATTATTATCTTTCTCCAAAAAAAATTCTAACTTTTGAAATTGACGATTTATTTTACTTTTCAAGTCATAAGATAATGCAAAGAAACGGATATCTTTTTGTTTCTGATTATGGTATGCAGATTAATATTTTATCTCGTTTTGGTATTAAGAACTATGCGGTACCGGGGATAGACTATTATTATTTAAATGGAGATGAGAATGATTTTAGATATAATAATATTATTGTTGTGAATCCGTATTATGGTGTACGGAAAATAGAAAAAGAAAATGATAACGTATATTTTCAAACTAAAATACATTTAAATGGTGACTTCTTAATTGGTAATTACAATACAATAGAAGAAGCTGCCGTAGCTTATAATAAAGCTGTTGATTTAGCGAAAAAAAATGGGTGGAATAAAAATTTTGAAACCAATTATATACTTTCTTTAACAGCAAAAGATTATGCAAATACCTATATGAAAATTAATATATCTAAAAAATTTTTAGAATATCTAAAAAACTCGCCTTCCAAAATATGAAAGACGAGTTTTTATTTATGTATCATTCTTTTATTCCATTGTTGTCAATTTTTCGGCTGCATTCGTTATATTACTTAAAGTAGCTGTAATTTCCTCGACAGCAGCAGCTTGCAGACTGGCTACATCATTAGCGCCTTCTACCTGATCGGTCACTTCTCTTAACGATTCAAACATTTCTGTTAACGTTTCGTTGATTTGTTTCGCTGATTCACCACTCATTTGTGCTAATTTACCCATTTCATTCGCTACGACTGCAAAACCACGTCCGGCTTCTCCAGCTCTTGCTGCTTCTATTGATGCATTTAGAGCCAAAATATTGGATCTGGATGCATTACTTCTAATAGAGTTAACCACTGCAGATGCTTCACCTACTTTTGTGCTGACTTTTTGGGAGACTTCTTGTATACTATTTAGTCGTGAAGCCAGGCTTTGTGCTCCATTAGCAATATCTTCAATTCCTACTTGTGTCTGTTCTAATGACTCAATTAAGTTTTCAGAAGAAATTTTTGCTTCTTCAGATTTACTCATCTCATATACACAAACCATAACGGCTTCAATTCTTTGATCCTCTCCTGCAACCGGAACAATTTTTTCTCTTACCGGTATTCCGTATACCTCTTTGGAAATATTTATATCAAGAGCTGTACCCGTTTTTTGAACTTCATAAACCTTATCTGATATATCTAGTTTTGTCCCAATTTGAATTGGTAATTTAAATCCTTTTGCCTGGGTACTCCCTACGCATACTCCCTCAACAAATATAAATACTGCAACGTCATCTTTAGAAATTGTATTTATCAGTGGTAAAAACTCTTTTAACGAATCAACTCTGCTCATATAATACTGCCTCCCTTTTTTCATATGAATATCTGTCATAATATTACAATAAATTCAGAAAATTTTCAAGTAATTTCTATAAAGTTTTTGACCATTTACACATCTAACTTCAATTGTATTTCCTCTTCTGCCTGAACTTTAAATTCTTCTAATTGTTCAGAATTTAATGTTGGTAAATCCTCTAATGAATGTACACCAAAACTTCTTAAAAATTCTTCTGTTGTTCCGAACAGCAATGGTCTCCCCGGTGCATCTAATCTGCCTAATTCAACCACTAAATTATATTCAATCAGTTTGTTGACTGCATGATCACTGGAAACACCACGTATTTTCTCGATCTCCATTTTGGTAATCGGTTGCTTATATGCAATAATTGATAATGTTTCTAATAGAACATCCGTTAAAACATGTCGCTTAGGTTCTTTTGCAATACGAATCAGATACTCATAATAGTCGCTCTTTGTACACATCTGGAAAGCTCCGTCCAATTCGATTATCTTTAAACCTCTGTTATCGGATTCATACTTCTGTATTAAATTATATACCAATTTTTTAGTCGTTTCCTTATCCTGCTCAATTGCGTAAGCTAACCGTTCCAGCTCAACAGATTCTCCCATTGTAAATAAAATAGCTTCTATCACAGCCTCTAGTTTTTTTATTTCCACAAATAATTCCTCTCTTTTACTAAAACTAATTTCAATTTATACACGCCTGAATTTTAATATCATGAAATGTATATTCTTGTGAAATGGTGATCTTTCCCGTCTTCATTAATTCCAATATGGCTAAGAAAGTAACAATAATATGAATCTTACTACATTGCTCTTCCAAGATTTGTCGGAAACTAAACTCCAAATGATCTTTCAAATAATTTTCAATATATCGCATCTTTTCTTCTAAACTAATTTCTTCTTTTTCAATTTTGCCAAACTTACTACGAATGGGATCCATTTTATCTACCTGTTTTTTTATAATGGATTTAAAAATTGTTTGCAATTTTGATAGAGTCAAATCACCAATCAGTTCATTCATATCTATAGGTGCTTTATAATCCTCGATCTCTTTAGGAATAGATGGTTCCTTAAATAGTACTTTTTGAGCACCTACCTGGCAATCTTTCAATTCAAAAGCCATATACTTATACATTTTATACTCCAGCAATTTTTCTACTAATTCCTGTCTGGGATCTTCCTCTTCACCATCTTCATTCACTTCCGCCGGCAGCAGCATTTTTGATTTGATATCAATCAATGTTGCGGCCATAACCAAAAATTCACTCATAATATTCAAATCCTGTCGTTGCATCTCTTTGATATATTCTAAGTATTGCTTGGTAATTTCCACGATTGGTATATCATAGATATTTACTTTGTTTTTATCAATTAAGTGAAGTAATAAATCCAAAGGACCTTCAAACACTTGTAATTTTACTGGAATACCCATTTTTTCACCCTAATCTGTTTTCAAATTATTTATATAAGAAATGACGCAATTACTATTACGCCATAAGTCTATTTATATTTTACAAGGAAATCATTCAAAATTCAAGCTTTTCACAAGATTTAGTATTTGTTTTTTTGTTTTATACCATAATTAGTATTTACTTTTTACATTTAGTATTTTAAGTTCTGCTCGGTTAAAAATACGTATATGAATTGTATGTGCCCCAAGCCCTCTGCTTAAAATAAGTTTTCTTCCATTCAAGTCATAAATTCCTGCATCATATTTTGGAAACAATTCCATTTGAGGAGAAACAATGCCTCCAATCCCCGGAATCCGAATTAAACCTCCATGTAAATGGCCGGAAAAAGTTATATCTGCTCCCCATTTTGCATACTCCGGAAAATAGATTGGATTATGTGCAATAAGCAGATTTAACTTTTTTTCGTTCGAAGTTCCAAGAACTTCTTTCAAATATTCATCCTTCATTAGTACTTTTTTTCCACGTTTATAATATTCTCTTTCGATTTCTAGCCCATAAATGGAACATAGATTTCCATGAATATTAATTTCATGTTTTTCATTCTCTAGTAGTTGAATTCCACAGTTTTTCAGGCTTTCTTTAAAATAAGAATATCCGTTTTCATAAGTATCTTCATAAATTTTCATACGATATTCATGATTTCCATTTGCATAATATACCGGTGCTATAGAAGGCAGTCTTTTTAGTAAACTTAATGCTACATCAAAATTTTTTCTATTAGGTTTTGCAATAATCATATCTCCACTAATAATAATTAAGTCCGGCTTTTCACTTTTTATCGCTTCTACGATTATATCATTATCATTACCATAGGAATAATTATGCAAATCTGATAAAAATGCAATCTTTATGTTTTTTCCTTTTACTTTTTCCAATCTGACTTCATCCCTTGTTATTTCAAATAGCTTTGTCTCTCTATATAACAATCCAATTATGATTACAGTTAAAATAACAGCTATGATAAAATATATAAGCATGTATTCTTTCTCCTTATCTTTCACTTCTTTACCGATACAAGTTAAGCTCTCTCATTTTACTACACCTCATTTTGGGTGGCAAGAAAATTATGCTATTATTTATTAAAATGATGCATAATTCTTGGGGCTATCTCTTAAAATGTATAGATTAATAAAAAATGGAGGTCTCCATGTTCTATAAACATTTTTTCCCAATTATACTATGTCTGACTTTAATTACTTCTTTTCAACCCGTTAATGCACAATCCTTCAATAGGAATTTTTTTCAAGAGGAAACGATAGATGGAGATTCATCAAACTCCAAATCTCCAACAGATGATGATACTGCTGAACTGGAGATTTCTGCACCATCAGTAATATTAATGGAAGCCTCAACCGGAACTATTATTTATGAGAAAAATTCTGATGAAAAATTACATCCTGCCAGCATTACAAAAATTATGACTCTTATTTTAATTTTTGATGCATTAAAATCAGGCAGAATTCATTTAGATGATACAGTATCAGTCTCAGAATATGCTGCAAGTATGGGCGGATCACAAGTATTTTTAGAGTATGGTGAAACACAAACGGTAGAAACTTTAATTAAATGTATTGCTATTGCAAGTGCAAATGATGCGTGTGTTACTATGGCTGAACATATTGATGGTAGTGAAGCTGAATTTGTGAAACACATGAATAAGCGTGCCAAAGAACTTGGAATGAATAGTACAAATTTTGTTAATTGTTGTGGTTTAGATGCTGATAGCCATATGACCTGTGCTAAAGATGTTGCTCTAATGTCTCGTGAATTAATTTTAAAATATCCTCAAATCCATGATTATTCTACTGTCTGGATGGAAAATATAACTCATGAGACAAAGAAAGGTTCTACCGAATTCGGACTTACAAATACAAATAAACTAATCAAGCAATATCAATATGCCACTGGTTTAAAAACCGGTTCTACCAGTAAAGCAAAATATTGTGTTTCTGCAACAGCAAAAAAAGATGATGTTGAACTAATTGCAGTAATTATGGCTGCTCCTGATTATAAAGTCCGATTTAAAGATGCAACCACACTTTTAAATTATGGATTCGGAAAATGTAAATTATATAAAGATGAAAATAAAGACGCCTTGGGAGAAGTTACAGTACAAAATGGAGTAAAAGACAAGGTTGGAATTACATATGCATCTGAATTTTCATACTTAGATAACGAGGACAGCAATTTGTCCTCAATTAAAAAAGAAATAAAATTGAATCCAGCCAAAGCTCCTATCAAAAAAGGAGATGTCGCTGGTGAAGCTATTTACTCATTAAAAGGCAAAGAAATTGGAAGCGTAAATATAATATTTACCTCCTCTGTTAAAAAAGCTTCCATAAAAGATTATTTTAAAAAATCATTTCATTTTTGGCTTTTATAATATAAGCTAAAATAAACCGTTAAAGAAAAAATAGCATTGTACATATATTCTTACAATGCTATTTTTTTGTTGAAATTTACTAACACCTATGCTACAATAACATTATAAAGAGTGGTACTAAGTTGTACCCCTTGTAAATGGATTATTTAAAAAATAACCGACTTTCTCAGGGGCGGTTATTTTTTGTCTTTATGACTTATCTTGTGTACAAGACCTATCAGTGCTATAATGAACAATCCAAATTGGATTAAGTTATCATATGTAACATACTGCATAGGCATCTCCCCCCTTTCTCAAGGGGCAACCGTTCCCACTCCCAATATAAATAACCTCATAGTACCAAATATTTTCCTGTTATTGTATATAGTCTTTGACTAAACCATAAATCACTGGCTATATATGTAGTAGAAACTCCCATACAATTTCTTAATTCATAAGTTCGATTTAAAGATGCAACCACACTTTTAAATTATTGATTCGGAAAATGTAAATTATATAGAGATGAAAATAAAAGCGCCTTGGGAGAAATAACAGTACAATTTGGCTTTTATAATATGAAACGAAAATAAATATTTCTTAGTTCAAATTGTAATTCATTGCTCTCATTTCTTAACTGCCATGCAATAATTTACATTATTCTGGGCAGACATTCGATGTATTGGATTTGCTTCATTATAGTTAGAGATATACTGTTCTGTCATTTCAGTAGAATCAAGATGTTCAAAAATTAAAAAATTATGTTTTGCCAATAATGTTTCCATTTCCTTATATGAGTAACAAGTTATCATGTTTTCATTTGCAGCTGCTGCTAATTTTGCATACTTATTTTCACCGATTTTCTCAGAAAAGTAATTTTCATCTGGATAATCAAACAAAATAGTACTATTATCTGGAATAATAGAACTAATTCTTTCAATAAATTTATCAAATACTTGTTTTGAAAAATAATATGTCATTCCTAGCATGCTACAAAAACTTAGCTTATTCTTATCAAAACCAACATCCTCATTCAATAATGTTTCCCAGTTATCCATCATAAAATCAGCTTTAATATAATGAACATTTTGAGGTATCATTACTTCTGCATTCCTCAACCGTTCTATTTTATCAGAAGCTGTTGCTGGATGATCTATTTCATAAATCTCCATTTTTTTTGACCAACTAGGCTGACGATATGCAAATGTATCATATCCAGCAGCTAATATCAAATATTGCTTTGCACCATACCCTGCAACAGTTTTCAGTGATTTTTCTGCAAAAGCCGCTCTACAAAGTGGTGTAGGTGATAATTGATTATCCACAATCCACCTTAATACTTCCTCATCATTACCAGAAAATGTTGGATTGAAATAATTTATACCATAAGACATATTTTGTGATATCATTTTATACTCTTCATCGGTTAAGAGTAATTTTGCAATTGTATCATCAAATATTCTAACAATGTTTTTTTCCCTATGATATGCTCTTGAAAATGCACATATACGTGCAGTTATACTTTTTTCTTCCATATTTTACCTCCAAATCGTTATAGTAAATCTAAGTATATACCTAAAAAAACTACTTACAATTCTTGATTTTTCAACAAATTTGTGGTAATATAATAGTATTAAAATTTAGTTTTTTAATTTATGCTATAATCTGTAGCTTAATTATTTAATAAGTTTCATTGTTTTTTCAATAATAGTTCACTATATTTTACTTCGACACATATCTAGTCAATCTACCGTTTCCAACCTTACTAATCAAATTTTTATCCAGCATTTCTTTAAGCATATTAATTGCATGAGTTGTGCCAATCCCCAAAATCTCTTCCACGTCAGAACGGGTAATTTCTTTTTTCTTTTCAAACAATTTGAGTATTGGTAAATATTTTTCATCTTCTAGACTTAAATTTTTCGCATGTATGTTAGGCAGAACTACTCGGAATGCACCTTCTACATTTTCAAATTCAGGCTGCACTGGTAAACCCTTATAACAGCTCATTATCTTGTTAATACCTGTTCCATATGCTTCAATTAGCTTCATTCTATAAAAGAGTGCTGCAAGTTTTTCATTTCTAGGTTGAGATGCCCCCAACATAGCTGCTTCTAATGACAAACCGGAAACTAATCCACCTAAAGAGATAATCTCTAAACGATCAGAATATAGATTAATAAATGTGCTGCCGCTAAAGGAATAATCTCTATGAACGATAGCATTTAATAATGCTTCACGTACAGCATCTTCCGGATAATCTCTCTCATCTGTACGTAATAAATCATGAAAAGTTGCTTTTGTACCATTATAAAAATCAATAGTTTTATAAGCATCTGTTAGCTGTACAAATATAGAACCCGTAAACTCTTTTCTATCTTTAAACACTAATTTATCTGTACCTTGAAAAATTGCAAACTTAATTGAATGTCTACATTGGTCTGAAACTAGTAAACCCATATTTGTGTAAATATCATCAGCCGAAAGAATGCCTAAATTTTTCATTTGAACTTTTGTAAATTCTAGATTCCTTTTTTTGAATTCTTCATTTAGTCTATTCAGAGTCAAATCTTGAACTAGAGAACGATTTGACTCAAATGAATCACCATCTGTCATTTTTATCATCATACGGATAGCATCTTCAGATGCTGGGGCAGATGTGGTTCCACTTCTAACATATACTCCTGTTGGTTTAAGTCCTTTCTCTGATAGGTAATAAGGTTTTTTTGTGCCTTGGCTGACAGTAAGTTTAATAAAAAATATATTTTCTTCTTGCAATAACTCAATATTAGTAAACATAGAAATATCTGGTCGAATACTATCTCTTAAAGAATTCGATATCTGTTGCATAACAAAATCAGCATTATCAAGACCAATAATTTCTCCGCTATCCTGAACACCAACATAAATTGTTCCGCCATTTGTATTTGCAAAGGCAACAATTTCTTTTTTCAAATCAGAGGTATAGATTTCTTTTAATTCAACTGTTTCACTTTCATATAGTTTCATAATGCCACTCCTTATATCATTTCCTATCACTTCTAACACAATAATAACACACAGAGTGACAAAAAGCAATGAGAATAACCTCTTTTATGGAATCCTTTTTCAATTGTAAACCAACCAACGATAAACAATCAATATTCAATCCCCTTCCTAGCAGAAATTTTTTTATCATATGGATGTTTTACTTTTTTAATTTCCGAAATATAATCAGCATGCTCGATAAACAAATTATCCGGATTCCTTCCGGTTATTACCAGCTCTAACTGTTTTGGTTTATTCAAAATGAAATCCTTTACAATATTTTTATCAACCAATGAATTTCCATAAGCAGCACATAGCTCGTCTAAAATTAATAAATCACATTCATCTGATACTACTTTTTCAATGGCCATTTTTAAATTCTGCGTATGCATTGCAGTAATTTCATGTATTTCTTCTTGTGATAAACTATGAAAAAAGCCAAAATCTTTCGAATTTCTAATAACTCTAATATTAGATAATTTCTCTAAAGAATTTAATTCTGAAGTTTTTCTTCCTTTTAAAAACTGAACAATTATAACTTTCATTCCACTCCCTGCAGCTCTTATCGCAAGACCTAAAGAAGCGGTTGTCTTTCCTTTCCCCTCACCACAATATATATGGATACATCCTTGCTTCATATTTTCCCTCCTGTTTTCAAAAAAGTTTCGTTAAATTATGTAATTTACCATCTTTCCATTCTCCAGTATAACCGTTTCCATTCTTAATTTGCCAATCGAAGTATTCACGATGAGGAAATCCAAACTTTTCAAGAACTGACATTATGGTTCCTCCATGAATAACAAATACAATATCTAACCTATCATATAAATTAATACATTCTTCAAATCCCCTGATACATCTGCTTTTGAACTCAACTATAGATTCTCCGTCCGGAAAATCTATGGTTCCATTACTCTGAATCCAATTTTGATAATCTTTATCACCACTTAATTCTATATAATTTTTATTTTCAAATCTGCCAAAATTACATTCTTGCAATTGATCACAGATTCTCAAATTTTTAGTTGAATAAACGATTTTTGCTGTTTGAATGCAGCGCTGCTTTGGACTGACAATTACTATATCTGCTTTCGGATATACATGTTTTTCTAAATTTTGTTTTATTTCCCCAATTCCTTTAGAACTTAAGGGTTCATCCGTTGCTCCAATATATCTTTTTTCAAAATTCCCTTTTGTTTCCCCATGGCGTATTAAAGTAATTTTCATATTCAGAATGTCCTTCCATATAAATCCATTCGTTATTCTTTTGATTATATATTATAATATATAACTTATTCTTTTTCACTAATAATTTGACACTCCTCGATATATTAGTTAAAATATTTCTAGATAACTACCTAAATTACTTTTAAGATAGATAGCCAAAAGGAGGCATAATATAATGTATGGTTCAACCTATGGAACACTTTTTAAAATCACTACTTGGGGAGAATCTCATGGAAAAGGCATCGGTGTTGTAATCGATGGCTGTCCTGCAGGTTTAGAACTAAATGAAACAGACATACAGAAATTTTTAGACAGGAGAAAACCAGGTCAATCAAAATATACTACTCCCCGTAAGGAAGCGGATACTGTTGAAATTTTATCAGGAACATTCGAAGGTAAAACTACAGGGACCCCAATTTCTCTAATTGTCTATAATAAAGACCAACGTTCAAAAGACTATAAAGAAATTGCCAGCATCTATCGCCCCGGACATGCTGATTTTTCTTATGATTCTAAATATGGATTTCGGGATTATCGAGGAGGCGGTCGTTCTTCTGCACGCGAAACCATAGGCCGTGTTGCTGCTGGTGCAATTGCTGTTAAACTATTGAACCAATTAGGTGTATCAATTTATACATATACTGCTTCAATTGGTCCTGTAAGTATTGATAAAAACCAATTTGATTTTAATACTATTTTTCAAAATCCTTTATATATGCCTGATTCCATTGCAGCGAAAAATGCAGAAGAATATTTAGAAGATTGTATGGCTCAAAAAAATTCATCAGGGGGAACCGTAGAATGCGTCATTAAAAATCTGCCTGCAAATATAGGAGAACCTGCTTTTGAAAAATTAAATGCCAATCTGGGAAAGGCAATTCTTTCCATAGGTGCAGTAAAAGGATTTGAAATTGGTGATGGTTTTTCAGCTGCCAAATCAACCGGTATTGAGAATAATGATTGTTATGGTCACGATGAAGAAGGTAACATCATAAAACTAACGAATCATTCTGGTGGTATATTAGGTGGAATAAGTGACGGAAGTGATATTATTTTGCGTGCAGCATTTAAACCTACTCCTTCGATTTCGGCTACCCAAAGAACAGTAAACAGACAGGGAGAAGCGCTCAATATAAATATTAAAGGCAGACATGATCCTGTTATTGTACCACGTGCTGTTGTTGTAGTAGAATCTATGGCAGCTATTACTTTATTTGATATGTTACTTGGAAGTATGACTTCCCGTTTGGATAAAATTATAAAATTTTTTGAATAAATACTTAAGAGCTGAGTCTTTCTCAGCTCTTAAGTATTTTTTAATTTAACAAATTCTTGGTAGTCCTTCTCCATAAAGTATATCTATCTTTCTCTTTCCACCAATTAATGTATTCACAAAAACCATTCCAGCTTCCTCTTGCGTAACAGAACCTATAATTGCTGCATTTTCTCCATATTTACTATTTCGAATTAATTCTAATGCTTTTTCACTATCTTCTTTGGAAACAACAGCAACCATCTTTCCTTCATTCGCCATATAAAATGGGTCCAGACCTAATATTTTACAAAATGATTTGACCTGATCCGAAACCGGAATTTTTTCTTCTTGTAATTCTATTGTGCAAGAAGAAGCTGTTGCAAATTCATTTAATACTGTTCCCAAACCACCGCGAGTCACATCTCTCATAGCCTTAATTCTAATTTTATTTTCTAATAAATTTTCAACCATATCATTTAATGGAGCACAATCACTTTTTATAGTGTTTTCAATACTTAATCGTGAACTCAAAATAGTTGCATGATGATCCCCTAAATTTCCAGATAAAATTACGATATCACCATTTTCACAATTACTACTGCTAATATCTATTGTTTCGTCTACAAAACCTACTCCGGCTGTATTAATATAGATACCACCATTTCCTTCAATTACTTTTGTATCGCCTGCAACAATCATAATTCCAGCAGCTTTTGCCGTTTTTGCCATTGATTTCGCAATTTGTTTTAAGGTGTCTATCTCAGTTCCTTCTTCAATTATAAAACCACAGGTTAAATATTGAGGTCTGGCGCCACTCATAAGCAAGTCATTTACAGTTCCACATATAGATAAATGTCCTATGTCACCACCCGGAAAAACAATAGGTGTTACAACAAAACTATCTGTTGTCATTGCAAGCTTTTGGCTTCCCTTGACCAACGCGCTGTCTTCCATTCGATTCAGTATCTCATTTTCAAACTCCTTTGCAAACACTTCTTGTATTAGTTCAGAAGTTGCTTTTCCTCCGCTTCCATGAGCCATCGTTATTTTCATCTATTAGCCTTCTTTCTGTTTCTTTAACGCTTTCTATTACTGATATAATAATGATAACAGCTTCCTTCTGTAGAAACCATACAAGCTCCCTGAGGAGTTTCCGGTGAACATACTTTTTTAAACAAAGGACATTGTGTTGGATTTATCGTACCAATTATAACTTTATCACAGCAACAACCTTCATTTATTTTACTGTCTTCTATTAAGTTTTGGCTTCCTGCATCATATTTTAAATACTCTTCTTTTAATTGCATGCCAGAATCTTCTATCTGCCCTATTCCCCTCCATGCGCTCTTACAGGAAGTAAAATACTGTTCCACCTGCTTTTGTGCAGCTTTATTACCTTTATCGGTCACATAAGCAGGATATAGATTTAGAACTTCTCCTTTATCTTTATAATTTATTAAAGCATATATTGCGTTTAATAAATCGATTGCTTCAAAACCTGAAACTACAAATGGCATATTCCATTTTAAAGCAAGCTCTTTAAAATAGTCACTACCAGTTATTACACTTACATGTCCCGGTGCAATAAACCCATTTATGGGACTATCAACTGAACATACCCAATCAATCACTTTTGGCATTGTTTTTAAGGCTGTTAATAATTTAAGATTTTCAATTTTTTCTTCGATTATTTGTTTAAGCATCAAACTATAGATCGGAGTTGTTGTTTCAAATCCAACTGCAGCAAAAACATAATTCAATTGAGTATTTTTTTTCGCTATATCAATAACATCCATAGGCGAATAAACTAATATGACCTTTCCGCCTGATGCTTTTGCATCATTCAGACTTTTTTCACTCCCTCGAACACGTAACATATCTCCGAATGTAGCGACGCAAGTATTTTCTTCCATAGATAAAGAAACTAATTTATCAATATAAGAAGCTACTGTTACACATACAGGACACCCCGGTCCAGAAACCAAGCGAATTTTATCTGACAAAATTTCGGTTATTCCTGATTGAGAAATAGCTGCTGTGTGTGTTCCACAGACTTCCATGAATGTAAGCTCTTCTCCATCATATTTTTTTAAATAATCTTTAATGGTTTCTAATGTTATCATTCTTTTCTCCTTAACGTTGTAAGTCTTCGAGCTCCTGAAACAGTTCTAACATATCTACTGCTTCTTCTTGATTTAATTTCTGCAAAATACATCCTGCATGTACTAGACAGAAGTCTCCTTCATTTACCTCCACTAAACCTGCTTGAGCTTGAATGATATTTCCATTAAAATCTACCGTTGCAAGATTTCCATTTGTTTTAATTACTTTTCCTGGTAATGCTACACACATTTTTCTCAACCTCTTTTTATTATTTTTTCATAAGGCCGGCTAAATATGCCTGACCGAGACAAATTCCACCATCACCTATAGGTACTTTTTCATTTATATATACTTTAAAACCTTTGTCATTAAGACATTTCATTATTTCTTCCGTTAAAACACGATTTAAAAACACACCACCACTTAATGCTATTTGTGTAATACCAATTTCTTTTTTAACAATTTCACATACTTGTTTCATTATATCAACTAAAGCATAATGAAATCCTAGTGCAATTTCCTGCCTTTCATGACCTTCTTCCATTGCTTTTTTAATTTGAGAAAATAAACCTTTCGTACTAACAATAATCATACCATTTTCTCTTGAAATTGTCAGTCTCATAGGATACGGTTTTTTCCTTTTTTCTAATGCCATGATTGCTAAATTTTCAAGTAGCCCCGCACATTCTCCTTCAAAATCATTATAGTCTTTTATTTTAAGCATAGCACAGACAGCATCAAATAATCTACCCATACTTGAAGTTTGAAATGTATTTAATTTAAAATCTAAAGCTGCTTTTATTAATGAACTATTATCATCTTTACTTTCTATTCCTTCGTTAATCAAAAAACAATTTTTTACTAAATCTGCATTTTTTGCGGCTTCGTCACCACCACATAAAGTAATATAAGATAAATGACCAAGCCTTTTTACCTTTTCCTTTTCACAAAGCAAAAATTCTCCACCCCAGATTGCTCCGTCTGTACCATAACCAGTACCGTCAAACGCAATCCCCAATACTCTGCCCTCTAATCCATGTTCTGCTATAACAGAAGCTATATGTGCATGATGATGCTGTATCCGAATAATTTGATTATTAGAATTATATATTTTTTTAACAGTAAAATATTCCGGATGCATATCACATACATTTTTTTTCGGAGTTAGATGAAATAATTTTTCCATTCGTATTTTATTTTTTTCATATGCTGAACAAACATCGATATCTTCCATATCCCCAAAATATTGACTTAAATAAGCCCTATCCTCATGGTAAAGACAAAAACTTGCTTTTAAATCTCCCCCAGCTGCAAATATGACTTCTTTTGATTTTTGCTTTAGTATGATAGGTAACGGAACATAACCTCTGGCTCTTCTGATAAAAATCTGCTTATTGCCAATCATCCGCAATACAGAATCATCAAGCGGCGTCAATATCTGTCTTGTATGATACAAAATACCTTCCAATAATGAATCTTTCTCTTTTAATGCCTTAACTTTTTCATCCTCTATTATAATAGGTTCTCCAGAACGATTTGCACTTGTCATAACAAGAGGACCACAATCTTCTAATAATAATATTTGCAATGGATTACATGGTAAAAAAGCTCCTATATCTAAACTTTCTCCACAAACTTCTTTGGAAAAATCTTTTTTCTTTCTTAACAGAACAATTGGTCTGGGATCAGAATTTAATAATTGTTCTTCTTTTGAGGATACAAAACAATATTCTTTAATTTGTTTTACGTCAGAAAACATAACAGCAAATGGTTTTTTCTCTCTACCTTTCAATTGGCGTAAATGTTTCACTGCTTTTACACAATCAGCCAAACAGGCAAAATGATATCCTCCAATATCTTTTATAGCAACAATTCCACTGTTTTTAAGTACACTAACTGCTTTTTTGTATGCTTTCTCTTTTACTTCTTCTTCGCCATTAGGACCGTTCCAAATCAAATATGGTCCACATTCCTGACATGCAATTGTTTGTGCATGACACCTTCTTGTAGCTAAATCCGAATATTCATTCTCACACTCTTTACACATAGGATAAATATCCATTGTTACATTACAACGATCATATGGTAATTTACGTATAATACTATATCTTGGTCCACAGGATACACAACTAATGAACGGATACAAATATCTTCTATCATTTTTATCATGTAATTCTTGCTCACATATCTTACAAGTAGGTAAATCCGGCGAAATAATCGGTAACTGTTTTTCATCACCGCTTTTATAAATAGTAAAATCTGAATATTCTTTATATTCTATTTCCTTCTTATCAACTGATAATACATTTGCTCCCGGGGGTTTTTGCAACTCAAGGCGGTGGATAAAATTATCCATCGCCTCTTTGTTGCCAACTGCGGAGATTTCAACAATTCCGCCAATATTTTTTACATAACCTTTTATATTACATTCTTTTGCTAAGCGTACTACAAAGGGGCGATAACCCACTCCCTGTACAATACCTAAAACATTAATTTTATAAGAAATTTGATCTTTTTTCATATCATAGCTTCTTTTATTTTTCACTTTTATTCTCAGCTTGTTCCTTTTCAGATTCTTGTTTTGGCGCTCCATAAGTAACAATTACACTTTTAGCTGCGGGACTTGTATAATGTTGATCCATTGATAATGCATTTTTTGCACATACATTGACACAATTCGCGCATTGAATGCATCCAAAACGATCAATCTCCCATATTTTATTGTTTCTATCAACTTTTATTGCATTTGCAGGACATCTCATAGCGCATAATGTACAATAAACACACTTATCTATATCAATACTTACCTGCCCTCTGGTACGTTCCTGTACCTTAGCAGGTCCTGCCGGATAAGCTGTTGTAACTGGTTTAGAAAAAAGATTCTTCATTACAGTTTTGGTAAATCTCATTAAAGTTGCCATGTTAAATCTCCTTTCATCGTTCTGTACAACTAATACACGGATCTATAGTTAAAATTAAAATTGGTACATCTGCCAACTGTGCTCCTTTTGTTGTTTCCAATAAAGAAGGAATATTTGCGAATGTTGGCGTTCTTACACGGAATCTATCTAAGAATTTTGTCCCATTTCCTTTTACATAATAAATCGCTTCTCCTCTAGGCTGTTCAACACGCACAAATGCTTCACCATTTGGCATACCTTTTGCTTTGATTGCAATTTCTCCATCAGGAATTTGTTTTACTGCTTGACGTATGATATCAAAAGCTTGAAAAATTTCTTTTATTCTTACATAAGTACGAGCATAACAATCTCCTTCAGTCGCTACTACAGGTTCTACATCGATCCATTCATAAGCAGCATATTTTAATTTTCTGGTATCGAAGGCAATTCCAGAAGCTCTCATCATTGGACCTACGACGCCTAACTCTAACCCTTGTTCTTTTGTAAGAATTCCTACATCTCGTAATCTGGTATTTACAGTATAATCCTCTAAAAATACATTTGTAAGTTCAATAATGTCTTTTTCCATATCATCAAACTGCTTTATAAAATTTGACAGCATTTCATGATCCATGTCTCTTAAAACACCGCCTACTTTATTTACTGAAAAAATAACTCGTCCTCCTGTGGACATCTCGAACATATCTAAGATTTTTTCTCTCATTCTCCAGCATTGATAAAACAGACTTTCAAATCCAAATGCATCCGCAAGAAGTCCCAGCCATAACATATGGCTGTGTATTCTTGACATTTCACACCAAATCGTTCTTAAATATTTTGCTCTTTCCGGAATATCAACATCCATAACTCGTTCAACAGCTTCACAATAACTCATTCCATGCATAAAACTGCAAATACCGCAAACGCGTTCTGCTACATATACATAATCATTAAAATCTTTTTTCTTTACTATATGCTCTAATCCTCTATGGATAAATCCAATTGACGGAATTGCTTCAACCACTTTTTCATCCTCTACTACCAAATCCAAGTGTATAGGCTCTGGCAAAACAGGATGCTGAGGACCAAAGGGCACAATGCTTCTGTTTCCCATTGTTCATTCTCCTTTATTCTTTATATGGTGTAGGTTTTTCAATACGATAAAGATTTCCTTTATAATCAAGATTAATTAAATCAATATTAACCCCAAATAAATCTTTCATTTCATTTTCATATAAAAATGCAGTTTCAAATACACCACTAATACTGGTAACTACAACATCTTCGTTAATTACAAGCCGATAGTTTAAAAATTCATACTCTTTTGCAAATGAATATGTCAATTCATAACCTGACTCGATACGAACAGCACATATTTGTACCAATCTATATAAATCACGTTTTAATCTCATAGCCGTATCTACTAATCGTTCCGGTTGCAACTCAATGATTTTATATTCTTCTCTCATGATATCATCCTTTACTTATGCATTAACTCTCATTAACTCTCATTCTCTTTATTTGATTCATTTTTGTTTTTCATTGCTTTATTATACGATATACCATTTTTTTCAAAATAATCTTGTTTCATTTCTAATAAGTCTACAGCTTGTACCACTCCATCAATGATTGATTCAGGTCTTGCTGCACAACCCGGTACATAAATATCGACCGGAATCACTTTATCTACACCACCCAAAATATTATAACACTCTTTGAATATTCCACCGTTATATGCACAAATTCCAACTGCTACTACTACTTTAGGTTCTGGCATCTGCTGATATATCTGTTCTACAACCTTTTTGTTCTGTGCATTAATTCCTCCGGTTATTAACAAAATGTCTGCATGTTTTGGATTTCCAGTATTAATAACTCCAAAACGTTCTACATCATAAAGGGGAGTTAAACAAGCAAGAACTTCAATATCACACCCATTACAACTAGATCCATCATAATGTATAATCCATGGAGATTTTTTTAATTTAGCCATTCTTGTTCCCTCCTATCGTATAATGTCCAAGATAAATATATTAATACCGCCGACAACCAATGTAATTGCCCATACTGTTTTTAACATAACATCCCATTTTACTCTTGCTGATGTATTATCAATTAAAATTTCTAAAAAGAATGTTATTAATATTACTATACCAGCAATGATCCAGCTCCACCATTGATTTGATACAATAAACAAGCCTACAATACCGAGAAGGAACACATTTTCATACCAGTGCGCAATCTCAATTAATGCAAAAACACTTCCAGACATTTCTGTTGTAATTCCTTTTACCATTTCTTGGTGTGCATGATGTGAATTACTTAAATCAAATGGTGATTTTCCAAGTTTGACTGTTAAAATATATAAGAATCCAGCAAATACACCCGGTAAATATACGATAGCCGGAATATTCGCCTGCATAATACCTTTGATATTAAAAGTTCCGGTAGCCATATAAAAGCCAACAGCACTAATTAACAACATTGGCTCATACGACATCATCTGTATCAATTCTCTTTGAGAACCCATTGCACTAAATGGGGAATTAACAGAGTAAGATGCCATTACCATAAACATAACTGCTGTTGTAAGTGAAAATATGACTAATAAAATATCTTCACCTGCAAAAAACAATACACCTGTAAATACAACAAAGATTAAAAATCCCCATACTAACATATGCTGCAGTGAATTCACAATCAATACCTGTTTGGACAACAATTTTCTCACATCATAAAATGATTGAAAGATTGATGGCCCTCTTCTGCCTTGCATTCTTGCTGTAATTTTACGATCAATTCCAGATAATAGACCGCCTACAAATGGTGCAGCTATTATGAATACAAGTCCTCGTAAAATAACTTCTAACATTAAAATGCGCCTCCTATCGTAAGTACCATCAAAATAATAATAATCCCTGAGGATAACCATAAGGAAATATTAAATATCTTATGTTCACCAAAATAATCATTCATATACCAATTGGACAAATACATATCTTTATGATCTCCAAATGAATCTACAAAACCTCTATCATCACCAGTATTAATTCCACCCATATAAGATATTTCTTTCTTATAACGTGTTTTACTTGTTAAAATACGAACAGCTACCGGTAAAATTATAATCATACAAAGCATGATAATCATAATTATCATATTTCCTTTACTTATAATTACAGGTATATCTAACTCAAACATCTCTGTGACCAATGGTTCAACTAATCCCATTGATACAAATGGAAATACCAGACAAAGCACTACGACTAAAACAGCATGTGAAATCAATGAGAACCACTCTGTAGATTCTGTTCTATCCGGATGAATCTTACTACGATGTGATACTGATATTAACTTAGCTAACCACTTTGTCCAATAAAACATTGTTGTTGCACTACCAAACGCTATTAAAAGTACAAGTATCATATTTCCTGTGTCAATAAATGCTTTTAAGGCAGCCCATTTTGAAATCAACATTCCAAACGGAGCTAAAAACATTCCACATATACCTATTAACATAATATATGCCAAATGTGGATATCTTACTATGAGACCATGCATATCTTCAATATCTCTTGAACCTGTTTCATTTTCAACAGCACCAACTGATTGGAATAAAAGGGATTTTGATACCGCATGGAAAATCAATAACAATATTCCAGCCCATGTAGTTTCTGCATTTCCACCACCTGCGCAAGCAGTAATTAATCCTAAATTGGAAATTGTGGAATATGCCAACACTTTTTTTGCATCACTTTGTGATATCGCAATCATTGAAGTTGCAAAGAATGTAAAGCCACCGATTAACGATACCATGATACCTGCCAAATTTCCTTCCATAAGAGGTGATAACCGTAATAACAAATATACACCTGCATTTACCATTGTAGCACTATGTAATAGTGCCGAAGTAGGTGTCGGTGCAACCATTGCCCCTAATAGCCAGCCAGAAAATGGCATTTGAGCAGATTTGGTCAATCCTGCAAAAGCTAACAAACTAACAGCAATCAAAGTCCCATGTGAAGCAACTAATTGTTGTAAAGATACAATATCATGATTAAATCCCAAGTATACGATTGCAATTGCAAATCCTAAACCTCCTAATAAATTCATCCATAACGCTTTGAAAGAATTGTTAATTGCTATATTCGTTTTTGTATATCCAATCAACAGATAAGAACAAACACTTGTAATTTCCCAGAAAAAATACATCCAAATTAAATTATTCGAAAATACAAGCCCAAACATTGCTCCTAAAAATACAAAAAGTAAAGTAAAAAACATAGGTCTTCTATCAACATATTCTTTATGATGTTTATGATAATCTTTCATATAACCCAAAGCATAAACACATATCATGCATCCAACCACTGCTATAACTAAACACATAATATTTGTGAAACGATCAGAAAAAATATGTACTATTTTTTCATGACTTTTATATCCAAACTCTTCAAACCAGATTATTAATGAAGTCTGAGTAATTGCCAATAGAATTACAAAGTACTTTTTATATTTTAAGCTAGTTATTATAATCAATAGTAGTATTGCCAACTCTCCTATTATCATAATTTGATCAATTGTATGTGTATCTTCCAAATATTCCAGACAGGCATTATTTACAATTCCTGAAATGGAAAAAATCAAAGCAACTGCAGTGATAGCAATAGCACTAAGAATAACAATAACTCTTCTTATGGTATCATTTTTAGTCAGGAATAATAATGCTGCTACGATAAATGGAAAACAAATTAAAAATGCGATAAAACTCAATTTGCTCTTCCTCCTTCATAATGTGTTAATATCTATCCGATAAAATACTGTATGATAGAAGCAAATTGACACTATCATACAATACAGGTTTTTTTAAAATTAGTAGTGGTATCTTTATACTTTTTTTACATTTTTTTCAAAATATTTATAATTATAAAAGACGTGACTATTTGTATTTTACAACTTTTTTATTTTTACTACAAGGAAATTGTCTTAATTTTTTCGACAAAAAGAAAAGATTGTGCACATTCTACAACTGTCAATCCGCACTCTATAGTAACATTTCTATAATTACTTTTTATAATTCGAGTAAATTCGTCATTATTTTTGTGAAATATACCTAAATACATTTTTTGACATTCTACTTATAACGTCAAAATGTTTTTATCTACAGACTCCAAAATAAGTGTTCCAATCAAAAAAAGTTTTTAAGTAATGAATATCATTACAAAAAAACTTTTTAATCTCAACTTCTTCTTATTCTCATATTTATACTATCTTTAATTTTAATTATCCGTTCTGGTACATAATCTTCTTTTTCTCTAAATACACAAATGGTAAAATCTACAAGATAATAAAACAGCAATATAATAGCTAAGGTTTTTCCTACATTGACCTGATAACTATCCACAAATTTTATAACCGCTTGATGGCCGAACATAAAGAAGAATATTGTATAGAATCCCCACGCAACAGAACTTTCCAAACATAAGATTCCTTTATAATTGAATGGCTTTTCATTGTAGTCCCACCATACCTGCCCAAAAAGAAAAATCATGATACGAGCAGTTACATATTCAATTGTGGTAGCTAAAATAAGTCCTAATATGTATAACATAACGTAACGTCCCTGAAATGGACTTAAAACAAAATATACAGTTAATGCTCCAATGCCATATATAGGACAAATAGGTCCTTTGACAAATCCTCTATTTGTTAATTTTCGATTACATATTGACATGAAAATCGATTCAACAATCCATCCTATTATACTATAAATTAAAAACCATTGGATAATATGATACACATCTGTACCTAATATTATCTTATCCCACATAAAACCTTTCACCAACCTCATCTTTTCTACAAATTTTCTCACCAAATAACATTATATCATAACATTATATAATAATCTACTTGATTTATTTAGAAATGTTTTATATTTTTCTTAAGCAGTTAATACTTTCTTAATATTTCTAAAGTAAAGGTGCAAACAAAATAAACAATTCTTGAATACTTTTTACAAGCCAGAATCTGTTTTTACAGTCCTCACTGGTTATTAATTCTGATTGTTCAAAGGTTTTTAACATATCTTCCTTCATTTGTTTTACTGCTTTACTTTTATACATCCATACGCCACACTCAAAATGCAAATATAAGCTTCTGTAATCCATATTAAAAGTACCTACAGTAGCAACTTCATCATCACAAACATAACACTTGGCATGAATAAATCCCGGTTTAAAGCGATATATCTTAATTCCCGCTTCAATAAATCTTGGAAAATACGACTCTCCAACCCAATAAACAATTTTTTTATCAGGTATACCAGGTATTACTATTCTTACATCTACCCCGCTTTTGGCTGCAATACAAAGTGTTGTAACCAACTCATTATCTGTAACTAAATAAGGCGTAAATATATATACATATTTCTTAGCTTTACTAATCATATTTAAATACACATTCTCACCAACAGTTTCTCCATCTAAAGGTGAATCACAATATGGCTGTACGAACCCATCGGAACAAAATCCTTCTTCATGATATACATAAGGTTTGTATTTTAAATAGTCCTGTGGCATATCTGTATGAGTGATAGAATTCCACATTTCTAAAAACATAGCTGTAAAATTCCATACAGCTTCCCCTTCCAATCTTATACCGGTATCTTTCCAGTATCCAAATCTCTCTATCTTATTAATATATTCATCAGCCAAGTTAATGCCACCAGTATATGCAATAAATCCATCTATTACTAAGATCTTTCTATGATCTCTATTATTCATTATAATAGACAGCATAGGTCGAAAGGGATTAAAAGCGGCACATTTTATTCCTTTACTTTGCAATATTTTATAATAATGATGTGGTAATGTAGAAATACATCCAACATCATCATATATTAATCTCACTTCTACTCCCTCTTTAATTTTCCGTTCTAATATTTCCAGTATGCTATTCCACATATGGCCCTGTTCTATAATAAAGTATTCTAAAAATATATAATGTTTAGCATTTTCTAAATCAGTTTTCATTTGTTCAAACATTTCTTCTCCACTGGAAAAATAATCGGTTGAAGTATTTTGACATAATGGAAATCCTGCCCATTTATTTATATATTCAGATTGATTACTGATATTAGAATCTAATTCTTGTAACTGTGTTCTTAGATTTTTATCTCCTTTCAAATATTCTTCAAACTCTCGATTAGTACGCTCGAAACGAATCCTCATTTTCTTATTTAAATCAGAACGTCCAAAAATCCAATATAGTGTCAGACCTAATACAGGTACTGCAAGTATGATGAATGTCCATGCTAGTTTCATCGTAGGGTTAGAACGTTTATTAGCAATTCTTAAGGATACTATAATAGCAAGTGTCCGTATTATCGCACTTGCATAAGTAAAGGTTGCACTAATACGATACGCTAATAAAACAATCCATACAAATTGAATTAAGATCAGCATACAGACAATAACTAATCGACTGAACAACACTTTTGATAATTTCTTTAACAACTTAATTCCTCCAATAGTAAATTATAATTCCTTATTATCAAATTAAATTATACTTTATTTCTACATGGTTTACTAGTATATCTTCAATTTTCAAATATGTATATCTTGGTTTTTCATAACCACCGGCTAAAGTAAAGTGAAACAAAAAAGTTACAGTATTTTCCCATACTGTAACTTTCATCGTTTGAAAATTAATTATATTTGCGTTTTCTAGCAGCTTCAGATTTTTTCTTACGCTTTACACTTGGCTTTTCGTAATGCTCTCTTTTACGAATTTCTTGTTGGATACCTGCTTTCGCACAATTCCTTTTAAATCTACGTAAAGCGCTATCTAAAGTCTCGTTATCTTTTACGATTACATTTGACATAGTCTCACACCTAACCTCCCTCCAGTTGCGTATTGTGCACAATACAACTGTTTGGGTATTTTTATTGCACTAATGATAATTATAGCATAATTTTGCAATTCGTCAACCGGTTTTTGCTAATTATATTGAATTATTCATTTTAATATAATCTTATTTGGTGACGTTTTAAAACTATAAATTTTAGCACCTAACCTTTTTAAACATCGAATTGTCTTTTTCGTTTTATAGTTAGCTTTTTCACCAGAATATTGGTCTTTATTTTCCATCAACCAATTCGGTGAATCAAAATAAGCTTTTCTCGGTCTTACTTTTTTGTAAAAAGATTTTCTTAACCCTCCATTTCCATGATGTCCTACTTGTAAATAGTCTGATTTTAGTTCATTCCCATACTTTTTTAATAAATAATCACTAAATGTAGAACCTACATCAGCACAAAAAAGCATACTTTGCTTTCTTCCTATTACTTTGAACATTAAAGAGCCACCATTACATAAATCTTTTGTATATTTGGAAACATATGATGCATATGCATTGAATACTTTGAAATCCAAACCCTTGATTCTAAAACTATCTCCTGCTTTTAAGTATCTTACTTTTGAAGATCCTGCTATTAAATTATTAAATTTTTGAAATACTTCATATTCATCCCAAGGTTTTGCATATTTCTTATATTTTAATTCATTCATCTTTACTGTAAAGATTTTTTTTATTTTAATTCCGTTTTTATTACTATAAATTTCATTAAATGCCCCTACATGATCCGGGTGCGGATGCGTTATTATCCATGCATCCACAACTTTACCTTTCTTGATTATTATCTTTCGTACTTTCGCAGCATCATATCCCCAACCTCCATCTACTACAATCAAACCTCTGGATTTTGTTTCAATTGTATAAAATGTACTTTGTCTCCCAGCAGGATTTCCATATTGAGTAATAATTGCAGAAAAAGCAGCCATAGAATCCTTTTTGGATTTTATGGCTGCTGCTTTTACATTTAATGATGTTTGAAATATTGTTAAAATAGCAATAATACAAATTAAAAATTTATACCTTTCAAACTGTAAAATTTTCATTAAATTTGTCCTCTTAATACCTTAATTGATTCTTGAATGGCTGCATCTATACCAGCTGGATTTTTGCCTCCTGCTTGTGCCATATTAGGCCGGCCTCCACCGCCGCCACCGACAAGACCTGCAATTTCTTTTATTAAATTTCCTGCATGAGCACCTTTTTTCATTGCCTCTTCTGTAGCCATAGCAATTAAATTAACTTTTTCGCCGACAGCGGAAGCAATTACTATAACACCTTCACCAATCTTACCTTTTAATTGGTCACCTAGATCTCTTAAACCATTCATATCTACGTCATCTACTCTAACAGCTAATAATTTTATACCTTCTATCTCTACTACCTGATCCATTACATCGCCCATTGCATCTTGCGCTGCTTTTGCTTTTAAAGATTCATTTTCACTCTGTAACGCTTTGTATTCTGACATAAAAGTTTCTAATTTTTCAATTAAATTATTTGGTGCAGCTTTGACAATCTTAGCTGCTTTTTGGATTATATTTTCCAGATTATCATAATATTCAAATACAGCATTAGAAGATAGCGCTTCAATTCTTCGTACACCAGCTGCAACTCCTGTTTCTGAAATTATTTTAAAAGCAGAGATCGCGCCTGTGTTTTCAACATGTGTTCCTCCACACAACTCTGTCGAGAAATCTCCCATTTTTACAACACGGACTTCCTCTCCATACTTCTCTCCAAACAACGCCATAGCACCTGTCTTTTTCGCATCCTCTATTTTCATAATCTGTGTCTCAACCGGTAGTGCTTCTGCAATTTTCTCATTTACGATTCTTTCAACATTTTCGATTTCTTCCTTCGTCAATGAAGAAAAATGAGAAAAATCAAATCTTAATCTATCCGCATTTACATCTGATCCAGCTTGTTCAACATGATTTCCAAGTACTATTCTTAAAGCCTTTTGAAGAAGGTGTGTTGCACTATGATTTTTACCGATTGCTTTACGTTTATTTTCATCAACTATTAATTGAACTTTATCTGATACCTTTAACATACCTTTTTTCATTCTTCCAATATGTCCAATTTTTCCACCCAACATTTTAACAGTATCATGTACAATAAATTCTCCTTCAAGAGACTTAATAATTCCAACATCTGCAGTCTGACCTCCACTAGTCGCATAAAAAGGTGTTTCAGCCACAAAAATTGTTCCTACATCACCTTCTGTTAATGCTTCTACAATTTCAGATTCAGAAGTTAATACCAAAATTTCAGATTCATGTTTTAAACTATCATACCCAACAAATGTTGATGTAATACTTGGATCGATTTCTTCATAAATGGTCGCATCTGCCCCCATATAGTTCGTCACTTTTCTAGCATTACGAGCTTTTTCTCTTTGTTCTTCCATTGCTTTATTAAATCCTGCTTCATCAATGGTAAATCCTTTTTCTTCCAATATCTCCAATGTTAAATCAAGTGGAAAACCATAAGTATCATACAATTTAAATGCATTTTCTCCTGATAATTGTTTGTTACCAGACTTTTTCATTTCGTCCTGCATTTCTTCCAATATTGTTAGGCCTTGATCAATTGTTTTATTGAATTTATCTTCTTCCTGCGTTAAAACTTTAAAGATAAAATTCTTTTTTTCATCTAATTCCGGATATCCATCTTTCGATTCTATTATTACCGTTTCACTTAGACCAGCTAAAAATTTTCCATCGATTCCTAGAAGCTTTCCATGTCTTGCAGCTCTACGAATCAAACGTCTTAATACATAACCTCTACCTTCATTTGAAGGCATGATGCCATCAGAAATCATAAACGTTGCAGATCGTATATGGTCAGTGATTAAACGAATCGAAATATCCTTCAAATCGTCTTTTTTGTAAGTAACATTTGCAATTTTACAAACGTTATTACGTATTGCTTCAATTGTATCAATATCAAAAATAGACTCTACATCTTGCACAACAGCAGCTAATCTTTCAAGCCCCATACCTGTATCAATGTTTTTTTGTTCTAATTCTTGATAATTTCCATTTCCATCATTTTCAAACTGTGTAAAAACGTTATTCCATACTTCAATATATCTGTCACATTCGCAGCCAACAGTACAATCTAGAGAACCACATCCATACTTTTCTCCTCGATCGTAATAAACTTCTGAACATGGACCACAAGGACCAGCTCCATGTTCCCAGTAATTATCTTCTTTTCCAAGCTTAAAAATTCTGCTTTCTTCTATTCCAATATGTTCATTCCAAATTTGGAAAGCTTCTTCATCTTCTACATATACAGAAGGATACAATCTATCAGGATCTAATCCAACTACTTCGGTTAAAAATTCCCAAGTCCAGCTAATTGCTTCCTTTTTAAAATAATCCCCAAAAGAAAAGTTTCCAAGCATCTCAAAAAATGTAGCATGACGTGCTGTTTTTCCTACATTTTCAATATCTCCGGTTCGAATACATTTTTGACATGTTGCAACTCGCTTACTTGGCGGTATCTCTTGCCCTGTAAAATAAGGTTTTAATGGAGCCATGCCTGAATTAATCAATAATAGACTATTATCATTATGTGGTACTAATGAAAAACTTTTCATTACTAAATGATCTTTACTTTCAAAAAAGTTTAAAAACATTTTTCGAAGTTCGTTTTCACCATATTTTTTCACGATGCTTCCTCCTAAATCGCTACATATTTCTATATTTAAAACTATCGCCACCATTGGTGGCGATTGTAACTATTTCATTTGATAATCATCTTGTAATTTTAAGAAGACTTTATTTGATGATAACCTTTTTTCCCTTTTTTTATCAATAATACTCCATCTGAATTCATATTATTAAGATAAAATACTTTGGTGATATCTGTTATCTTCTCTTCATTAACAGATACCCCGCCTTGTTGAACAAGTCTTCTTGCCTCAGAACGTGACGGTGCTAATTTTGTATCTACTAATAAAGTCAATATATCTTTTCCTTCTTCTAAATCAACTTTTTCGTAAAAAGTTGTAGGTATATCATCACTATGTCCACCTTTTGCAAAAAGAGTTCTCGCAGCTTCTTGTGCTTTTGCGGCTTCTTCTTCACCATGTACAATTTTTGTGATTTCATATGCTAAAACTTCCTTAGCCTGATTGATTTCTGCACCTTCTAATGCTCCAAGTCTTCTAACTTCATCCATTGGCAAGAAAGTTAATAGTCCCAGACACTCTTCGACTTTCACATCTTCAATATTTCTCCAGTATTGATAAAACTCATATGGTGATGTTTTCTCAGGATCTAGCCAGACAGCACCTTTCATGGTTTTACCCATCTTAATTCCTTCACTTGTTGTAAGTAATTTGAAGGTCAGACCAAATGCCGGCTTCTGTTCTTTCTTTCGAATCAATTCAACTCCACCAATAATATTGGACCATTGGTCATTACCGCCAAGCTGCATAGTACAACCATACAATTGATTTAATTTCCAGAAATCGTAAGACTGCATCAACATGTAATTAAATTCGAAAAATGTTAATCCTTTTTCCATTCTATTTTTGTAACAATCTGCTGTCAACATTTTGTTAACTGAAAAATGAATTCCTACTTCTCTTAAAAATTCAACATAATTTAAATCTAATAACCAGTCTGCATTATTTGCAATAATTGCATTATCATTATCAAAATCAATAAATCTGGAAAATTGTTTATAAAAACAATCTGCATTATGTTGAATTATTTCTTTGGTCATCATAGAACGCATATCAGACTTACCGGAAGGATCCCCTATCATAGTCGTTCCCCCGCCAAGTAATGCAATGGGCTTATGACCAGCTTTCTGCATATGCATCATAGCCATTATCGTCAAAAAATGACCTGCCGTCAAACTATCTGCTGTTGCATCAAACCCTATATAAAAAGTAACTTTTTCTTTCCCTAATAATTCTCTAATTTCTGCTTCATGAGTGGTCTGCTCGATAAAGCCTCTTTCTAGCAATATATCATAGACATTTGCAGACATTTTCTTGTCCTCCCTTAATTCAAACTAAGATTTATCATAACATAGGAAATATTGGATTTCAAGTAGCATAACTAAAAAACTAAGGTAGCATAATTTCTACATAATCACCTAATTTATGACTTACTTTAATCGCCAATATCGTTTTTTCATCTTTAATATAAGAATAAATCATTGGACTTTTTTCTTCTTTTGTAAAAGAACCGTCTGAATTTTCAATTATATTGATATCCGCATTCTTAAGTTTTTTAATCCATTCTTCTTTCGAATATTTTTGAAATTCCTGCATATAATCTTCTAATTTCATTTCTTTTTCATCATCTAATTCTGCAGGTTTAACAAGTTTTAATTTCTCACCACTCATAATTAATTCCGCAATCTTTTCAATATCATTATTTTGAGAAAGACAAACTGTGCTTCCCGTTTTTAAATCAATATTATACGTATAAACAAATTTAATTGGATGAGTTTTATTCTTAACATAACTCTCACCTCTGAAAATTACAGAAATCAAATCATTTGTCATTGTAGAAATCTCATAATCAAGATGATAATAATCGCCATCTCCTAATTTTATTCTCTTATTTTTATAATCTGACAATTCTTTTCCTAACTGTTCATTATAATAATCTACTATACTTAGAGTCTCAATTTCCTTTATAACGGGAATATGAATATTTACTGCCTGATAATTTTCTTCCTTTTCCGTTTCATAACTTTCATCTACTATGGTATATTCTAAATCAGAATGAATGCCAGCATCTGAATCTTTTCCATTAGATTTCATACTATTATTTACATCTTCAATATTCTGGTTGATGATCTTACATCCATATCCAGATAAACTTATTCCAATTACCAAAATAACCATTACTAATTTTTTTATTTTTCCATTTTTCATTTTTGCCTCTTTTACAATTATTTTAAATCATTAAAATAAAGCTTGTGATTTATTCTCACTTTATTCTAAAATGATATCATCCTGCAGCTGATTTCCGTCTGCTGCAGTAGTAGCTAAAACATCACACCGTTCATTATATTCATGCCCGGCATGACCTTTTACCCAAATAAATGTGACATCATGCGGCTCTTTCGCCTTTAATAATCGTTTCCACAAATCTATATTCTTGACAGGTTCATTACGGCCTCTCTTCCAACCTTTTTTCACCCAGCTGTCAATCCATTTTTGATTAAAAGCATCTACTACATATTTCGAATCTGAATACAATTTCACCTGACAAGGCTTTGTTAAAGCCTCTAATCCAACTATGACCGCCATTAATTCCATACGATTATTCGTGGTTTTTTTATAACCGCCTGATAATTCCCTTGTATGCAATTGACCTTTCGCATCTAAAAATGTAAGGATCGTTCCATATCCTCCCGGCCCATCCGGATTGCCTCTAGCAGCACCGTCTGTATATATATTTACGAGCATTCCTGTGCCTCCATTCCATTAGCATTTAATTTCCACTTTCCACTTTTCAAAAACAATTCTGCTGTTTCTTCAGCATCCGATACAATTGTATCATCATATCCCATAATTTTTAATAATTGAATAGCATTTCTTGTTGTTGCTTTATTTTTAAGTAATTGATAATCAAATAAAATATCATTCTCTACAATTTTCTCTTCAAAATGATAATTTTCAAAATACTCTTCTAATAATTGCGTTAGTTCAATATCATGTGTGGCAGCAAAACAAAGAATTTTGGGATCTGCAGCTAAACTCTTTAGTATTTGTGCTGATGCTGCAATTCTTTCTATCGTATTGGTTCCTCTTAGAACTTCATCAACAAAACATAAAATCGGAATTTCTTTTTTAGCATCTAAAATTCGTTTTAATGATTTTATTTCTACCATAAAATAACTTTCTTTATTTTCCAAATTGTCTTTTAAAGACATAGAAGAATAAATTTTAAAAAAATTCGATTCATATCTTTCAGCCATAGAAGTCATTATTGTTTGTACCAATATTTGATTCAAAGCAACGGTCTTTAAAAAAGTAGATTTTCCAGATGCATTGGACCCTGTGATTAGCATCCCCTTCCGAACAGAAATATCATTGGCCACAGGTTCTTTTATTAAAGGATGATACAACTGAACTGCATTTATATGTAATTCCTCTTGTGATAGTTCCGGAATACTATAATATTTTAAACTTTTCCTAAAAGATGCAACTGCAATCATACTTTCAAGCAGACCGATCGTATCTAATAGTTGATATATCCATTCAATATTCTTTTTGACCTCATTAATCATGCTGTTAAATTTAATCAAATCGGCCTGGGTAAGAATCTTCAAATAACCTAAAATAATTGTTTCCGGTCCAGGGCCTGTCAAATTATTGTTTGTCATGATTAGAAATGAATTTCTTTCAAACTTTTTTGTATGACTTTGTGCTTCTTTTAATCTATCCATATACTTTCTCAGTTCAACGGTTTGAAGATTTGAATCTTTTGTCAAAGCTTTGGAAGCATTCATTAGGTTTATAATATATTGGAACGACTGAATATATGGCTCTATTTTAGAAGTTTCAATATAATGCGTATAACCGCTGAAGACCATAGCTCCTACTAAAAACATAATTCCCATATCCGGTCTAAAAAAAAGCCCTGCGAATCCTAAAATTATCCCTAAATTCGTGATATAATATTTAAAATTACTCTTTTTCTTAAAATCTAAAAGATTATCTAAATAATCTGTAATTGATAATTTTTTTGTTCTCCCTAATTTTGCACAATTTAATTGAATACTTTTCCTAACATCCTTTTGTTTTGAAAAGTATTCAATTAAAAAATGACGTTCTTCTAAAATTTGCTTATCAAATACAGGTCGTCTCAACAAATCATATAAATACTCTTGACCTGCCGATGAATAAGTAAGATTAATTATTTCGAAAATACGATCCATATCTAAATCGTTCCAAGTTATATCATCAATGAAAAAACCATCTTTCTTTGAATTTAAAAAATAATGCTTTATTACCTGAAATTCTTTAATATCATAATTTCTAGAAGGAATTTTTCCCCATTCTACATCTGATGTTTGTAAAAACTTTTTTTCTTTTTTCTTTAAATCCCAAAATAATTTAATGGTAATCAATAAATATCCTCCAATAATTATTACCACAATCCCCAATATTTCAATCTTATCCATTTTCACTCTCCTGTATTTATTCTAGTTCAAATATTTGTCCCTTATCATATATCTCGATAATCCTATCTCGATAATCTTTTGTTTGATCTAACTTTTTTAAACGATATATCAAATCATAATCTTCCCATAAATGCATTGGAAATACTGCTTTTGTTTTTGTATTTCTCATGAAATAATCTATTCCATAATAATATTTTTTCCCCAGTCTTCCATCAACCGGAACAAAAGCAATATCAATCTTCTGATTTTTCAATTTATCAATTTCTGTTGTATAGTCAATCTTCATCTGAAGTTTGTCTTCCTCAGATTCTTCCTCCCAATGCCACCAGTTCAAATCTCCTCCATGATAGATGACTTTCCCCTTGTAATTAATTAAATAAGCGACACCTTCATCTGTCGATTTCAATGTTTTGATCTCTAAATCATCTACTTTAAATTCATCATCCTTTTTTGCTGTAATTATTTTATTTTTAATTGAAGTATCAATTCCTTTTCTTTCTAAATATCTTTCATTCACTTTAACATCACTAGAGAAAATATATACAATATCTGAATACTTTTCTTCTAAATCGAATAGCTTCAGACTAAAATGGTCTCCGTGTTTATGACTTGTAAAAGAATAAATTTTCTTATTCAAAAATTCAGGGAATCTTCCATCATAATAATCAAACAACAATACAACATTCTCAAATTCTACTGCAAAACTACTATGTTGAATAAATGTAATTTTAATCATGATTCCACAACTCCTTTTCATTTTGAATAATCAATTAGCTTACTTATTATAATTTTCTGTACCCGGAAGCTCATAGCAAAAAACAGCTACTCCCTTTGAAATATTCTCAAAAATAATCTTTGCCTTATCATGTGGTAAATTGATACAACCATGAGAACCTTGGGTCAAATAGATATTTTTTCCGAATTCACTTCTCCATGTTGCGTCATGCATTCCTACATTTTCATAAAATGGCATCCAAAAATCTACCGGTGTTTCATAATCCTCACCAACTAAAGTAGCATGTTCCTTTTTATACAAAATCGGAAACGTCCCTGTCGGCGACTGATTTTTCTTTGCAACATTTCCGGAAACCAAATCTGAATCAACCACTAATTTACCATCTTTATAAAAAAATAAATGCTGGGCAGTCAGATTAATTTCAACATAGGTGTCCCCTACATCATCATCCCCATAATGCGCTGCCTCCTGAAAATACACCGGCTTTTTCGTAGTCTTTTTTCCTTCTTTAATCACAGCTTTTAATTCTTCACGTTCTGCTTCACGATTCATCCACCAGCCATAATCGCCACCCTTCACTTGTATGGTCTGATTATAAGATGTTTTTAATGTTCTTGTTTTACCGAACGTATTATACGTTCTTCCAAGATAATCTACATATTCTTTCAATTTTTCTTCATTCAACACTACTTGTTTCTCATCATTAACACTAAGCCATTCACTGATTTTGGAACCATCTAGAACTTCAACGGCATCACCAAATTCATATTTGATTTCTGAGCTTACATAAGTGTTCATTGTATTGACTGCATTAATTAATGCCTCTGATTTCGATGTATATACAGGTTGAACATAACACTCTTCTTTCTCTAAATTGATCTTCGTATTCAAATCATTGATAGACTTTACAACTAATTCGTAGAGTTTATCTTTTTGGACAAGATTTCCAAATTCAGCCTCGATTATTTCGTACCCGGATTTCTTATATTCTGATATATATGCATCTACCGGCTTCACCACATTATTTTCATCAAAACATTTTAAATTATCATAATAACGTTTTAATAATTCTTCATTATATGAAAGCATAGTTTTAATGGTAAAATCTTTTTTTTGTATAAATCCAAAGGGCCATAGAAAAGGATTCTGCTTTTTCTTAATCTCGCCCAAGTCACTATCAAAAAGTGTTACCAGCTCTATATCCTTTCCTATAATCTGTTCTTTCGTACCGCCTTTTTCTTCGAAAGTCAAATTATATTTTCTCACTGCTTTTGTAATTTTATCTTCTGCTTTTTTAACTGTCATTCTGGTACAATTAACCCCATTAATCGTCGTTCCATGATAAAAATGTTTTATGTAATATATGGAAAGACCTATATAACTTATAAGAATGAGACCCAAAATAATAATTAGAATTTTAACTATATTGTACTTTTTATATTTATTCCGACTTCTCGTGCGCCGCATAAACTATTCCTCCAGTCATCTTATGTTAAATCATCTCTTCTATAATATCGAATACTATATTGTTTATCAAGTACAAAACAATTAACAATTCTTAAATTTTAATTACAAAAAAGTCAATATTTTCCACAAATATTGACTTTTTTTCGTTATATTATTCTGCTCTTTAACAATTCTACTTTTTCATATATCTCATCGAGATTTCTTCCTATATTGAATTTAAAATCTTCGTAAAGTATTTTTCCATTGACCATAGTCATTTTAACATTTATCTTACTACCACTGTATACAATATTCTTTGTAATATTATTGAGCGGCTGCATATTGGGCTGCTTTAAATCAATCATGATAATATCTGCCTTTTTACCCGCTTTAAGCACATCACAATCTTTTAATCCCATCGCCTTTGCACCACCAACTGTGGCCATATATAAAACTTGATTCGCATCAACCACAGAAGCATCCTTTTCTTTTATTTTTGCTAATCCAGTTGTCAAAAACATTTCACGGAACATATCCAGACAATTATTACTAGCCGGACCATCGGTACCGATTGCAACATTGATATGGTGATTTATAAGTTTCTGTATCGGAGCAATTCCACTTGCTAACTTTGTGTTTGATCCTGAATTTGTAACAACTGATAATTTTCTCTTTTTAAAAATTTCAATATCTTCATCATTTAAATATACACAATGAAATCCTCCTCCCCCATACTCATAAATTCCAAGTTCTTCAAAAAGCTTTGTAGGTGTCTTTTGGTAACGTTCCATACATCCTTCGACTTCTTCCTTGGTTTCTGAATTATGGGTAAAAACGGGAGCTCTGTATTTTTCTGCTAGTGATGCAACTTGCTCCAAACGTTTTCTGGAAGTTGTATATTCCGCATGAAAACCGAGAATATAACTGGATAATTCATGGCATTCATTTAATTTCAAATAATATTCTTCCATTTGCTCGATCGATTGGCTGAAATCATTTAAACTCCCACATTGAACTGTTCGAAATCCAACATCAACTGCCGCCTGTGTTATGGCATTGGGTTCCAGATACATATCAAAATTAGCAGTAATTCCGCTGGTTAAGTATTCCGTAATTGCAAGTATGGTAAATTCATAAATATCATTTTTACTTAATTTCGCTTCTGCCGGGAATATTTGTTTGGTAAGCCATTCTGCCAAAGGCAGATCGTCTGCATAGGATCTTAAAAATGTCATCCCTGAATGCGTATGGGCATTTTTGAATCCGGGCATCAGCAAGTTTCCTTTTACATCTATTTCTCTATGCCAGTCGGTCATTCCAATATTTTTCGTCTTCTCAAAATCAATTTTTCCAACATGTACAATCGTATTTCCCTTTATCCAGACTTCTCCTTCTATAATAGAAAGATAATCTTCCATCGTCAAAATTCTAGCATTATAAAACCGAATGTTCATCTTCTAACCCCCAATTATTAATTTATTGCAGAAAAGAATCATATAATTTCTTACATGATTCTTTTCAATCGCATTATAAATTTTTTGCTATATTGATAATTGATGCAGTAATTAGTTCCTTAAATAAAGGCGCAACTCTAATAGCTGTTTCCTGTACTTCAGCATGTGTTAACGGCTGGTCCGATAATCCACATCCCAAATTGGAAACACAAGAAATACCGCATATTTTCATTCCCATATGATTCGCTGCAATTGCTTCACAAGCCGTACTCATACCAACTGCATCTGCTCCCAGGATACGGCACATTTTAACCTCACTCGGACTTTCATAATTTGGTCCTGTTAATTGTATATAAACACCTTCTTTTAACGGAATTTCAAGTTCTTTCGCTGTCTGTTTAATAATTGTTCTAAGTTCTTTATTGTATATATCACTCATATCAGGAAAACGGACACCTAATTCATCCATATTCGGGCCTAGTAACGGAGATGGTACAAAGTTCGCTATATGATCGCTTATAAGCATAAAATCGCCTGCTTGAAAATCATAATTCACACTTCCAGATGCATTTGTCAAGAATAACACTTCTGCTCCCATTAATTTCATTAATCGAGTCGGTAGAACTACATCTGAAATATCATACCCTTCATAATAATGAACTCTTCCCTGCATAATAACAACCGGAATATCTTTTATATAGCCAAAAATATAGCGGCCTTTGTGTCCTGCGACCGTTGAAATCGGAAAACCTTCAATCTCATGATAATCTAATGTGGATTCTACCTTGATCTCATCGGCATAATCCCCTAACCCAGAACCTAATATTAAACCAACTTTTGGCTGGAAATTTATTTTCTCTTGAAAACTTTTATAGCATTTTTGTAATTTCTCATATACTGGTAACATAATTTTCCTCCTATTAATTTTTATTTTAAACTTATTCTACCCTAAAATTTCCATTTTGAAAATAGTCATTTTAAATTGTTCGTGATATAATGGTACTAAAATTTAAGGAGGTTTTCTTATGGCTGTATACACAGATAAAAAAGAATATAACACAATAGCGCACATGGGTATGATCGATGTTACAAAAGATTTCCAAGAAGCAGTTACAAAAGCTTGTAAAAAACATAGTATTTCATCCGGAATTATCACAGGATTTACTACCGGAGGTGTGGCAGGATTAACTACTTTAGAATTCGAACCAGGAATCGTTACCAAGGATTTAAAAGAAGCTATGGATATTTTTTCACCGTATACCGATGAAACAGGTAAAATAATTCACTATAAACATCATGACACTTGGCATGATGATAATGGCTCCAGTCATATAAAAGCCGCACTTCTATCTCCTTTTATTACCATTCCATTTGTAAATGGCGAGATTACCATAGGACCGTGGCAAAATCTTACATTAATTGAATGTGATACCAGAAACCGACATAGAGAGATTATTTTTCAGGTTATGGGGGAATAAATACAACAAAAGTGTCTTTGGTCTGTGATTGTGTCAATTCCTTATCCTCGACCAAAAAGCGGTCTTCGGTACCATTGACACAAAGCAATGTTAATTGCAAATAGGCTTGATTTCTAGTAAAATAATACATACTCATAACATAAATTGTATCGTTCATATCTCGTTTTATTATAAAAGTATAGTATTTATCATATGAAAACCCCACAAATTCCAATTTTGTGGGGTTTCTGTATTTTACTCATTGAGTAGGTGGACAAACTTAGGTGGATTTTTTTTATTATTTAATTGCCTATCAAGTGCTTAGCGAGTTGCAATCTTTTTTTATGGACTAGGATTTTGTATTCACAAGATACAGCCTGATTTTCGCCGACAGGGTCTACTGCAATTCCCCTCATTCCGATGTTTCGAATGGCTGTTCCCAATGTGTCAATCTTATAATCTATACCATTAGCCTCTAGTGTCTCACAAATTTTAACTTTTTCTTTCAATGAAGATGTTATTGCTAGTTCCGTATAATTAAAAAACATTTTAAGACAACACCTTTCCGTTTTCCTGCAATAGAAAATAAAGATAAATCTTTCATCCATCATAACTCAAATCGTTAAAACTATCAATATAAAATCCCCAAAAAAATAACTATTTAGGGCTCACTTATACACTACTCTAAAAAGAATGATGCCGTGTGGTCTGCTGACAGCTTTAAAAATCGCTCTCTTAAGTTACTATTTTATTTTTGTATATAACTACGTTATATACAATCTATTATCTGTTCGGTATCGAAGTTTAACTTAGAGATTCATGAACTAATAAGCGGTTAGTTCTGCGTTCGTGTCACAAGTGACTCAAACTTGAATTTTTGTCGTGTTAAAATTTAATTTAAACAGACTATTTTTATTATGTAGTTAACATTTTTAAAGATTTTTTATACTTATTTCTTCTTTCTTTGTCTTTTATCGTACAAGTAAGCAGTCTTGTTTCATCTAAATTATGTTTTAAATCTTCTATTTTCACTATTTTAGCTAGTTCATTGCTTTTTACTCTTTGGATATATTCAAAATAATCTTCCTTTTTATCTTTTGTTAACAAAACAATTGCATCTACTAAAAATAGAGGTATTCCTTCTTTTAGCAAATCATCCTGGGTAATTGTAGTGTCTTCTATAACATCATGAAGCAATGCAATTACTGTTGTCTCTTCATCATTCATCTGCTCTGCCAAATGGATTGGATGAAAAATATAAGGTACACCTGCTTTGTCCTTTTGATCCTTATGCGCTGAATATGCAATTTTCATAGCTTTCATAGTAAGTTCTGTATATATCATAGTTATTTCCTCTAAGTATTTTCGGGGATAATAGTCTTATATTATAATGCAGACCATTCCACCATTACTGTCATTCACAATTTTCTGCATAGTTTCTTGAAGTTTGATCTGACTTTCTTCTCCAATTAAAGAAATTTTATTACGTATACCGTCTCCAACTAAATCTTCAATTGATTTTCCGAAAATACTAGTACTCCAAATTCCATCTTCGCTTTCTTTATTCTGTTCAATATAATTAATCAAATCTTTTGCCTGTGATTCATCTCCGACGATAGGTGCAATTTCAGTAGTAATATTAGCTTTAATCAAATGTATCGAGGGACTTTCTGCTTTCATTTTTACACCGTATTTATTTCCATGCTTCATAATAACCGGTTCTTCTAAAATGATTTCTTCTAACTCTGGAGTGATAACACCATACCCTTTTTGACGGACACATCTCATTGCGTTTGAAACTTTTTGATATTCCTGTTTCATTGCACAAAGTTCCTTCATCATTGAGATCAACTGATATTCTCCTTTAATTTCAGTGCCAATTAATTCACTCATATTTTCATAATAATACTTATCATCAATATCAATGTCAATATTAACGGCTCCGGTTCCTAAATCAATTCTACTGCTCTTTATATTACTAACATAATCTCCTTCAAATTTCAATGGTTTATTTTGAAAATCATTAATTGTCAAAATCCCTTTTACAAACCCTTGAATATTACTAATTAAATTTTGCTTTATCTTATGTTCATTACTTAACATTTCCACCCATTTCGGAAAATAAAACGCAATTTTTTCTAATGGGAATTCTTTCAGTACTGTCTCCATAATCTGATTGATTTCTTCCATTTTTAATTGTTCACAATTGATAGGAAGTGCTGAAACCTGATATTTATTTTCAATTTCTTTAGCTATATTTATTGTTTCTTCACTATAAGGTTTTGTTGAATTTACAAGAACTACAAACGGTTTTCCTATCTTTTTCAACTCTAAGATTGTCTTTTCTTCCGGCTCTAAGAATCCTTTTCTCTCAATTTCTCCAAAGGAACCATCACTTGTTATTACTATCCCAATTGTCGAATGATCTCTAATTACTTTCTCCGTACCTATTTCGGCAGCCCTGGTAAATGGTATCTCTTGATCATACCAAGGCGTCTTTACCATTCTTTCTGCCCCTTCCTCCATGTGACCTGAAGCCCCTTCTACCATAAAACCGACACAGTCAATAACTCGAACAGACAGTTCTACATCGTCTCCCAATTTTAATGAAATAGCTTCTTTTGGTATAAATTTAGGTTCTACTGTTGTAATCAATTTTCCATTACCACTTAATGGCATTTCATCTTTTGCCTGCATTTTTTCTTGTTCTTCCAAATTAGGTAATATCATTTGTTCCACAAAGCGTCGAATAAATGTTGACTTTCCTGTTCTTACAGGGCCTACTACTCCCATATAGATTTCACCATTGGTTCGATTTTTTATGTCCTTATAAAGGTTATATGTAATATCTTTGTCCATAGGAATTACCTCCTTGTTATACTGTTATATGTATATGCAGAGATATCATTGGATATAATCAAATTTTTATAACAAGTTTTTTCATTTTCCTTTGATATACGCTCACAGTAAATAATGAAAAAATAATTATGATTCCTAATAAGACTAAAACTTGTACTCTGATGCTTCCTCCTATAGCTGTCGTATTTCTAAATGCATCTACTGCGTAAGTAAATGGCATAAATTTGCTTATTACATGATAGAATTCCCCACTCAATTCAATTGGATAAGTTCCTGCACATGCACTTAACTGTAATAGCATCATAATAAGCAATAGATAACTTCCCACTTTTCCAAAAGAAATGTCAAAAAATAAAACAATGCTCATAAAGGCCAGCGAAGTCATACAAGCCACAACAACCGTCTTCCCTAATTCTATAGGTGCAAATCCATGTACTCCCTTGATTGCAAATACCATTGCAGCTGCCTGAATAATTGCGACCAAACCTAATATTGAGAATTTTGATAACCACCATGAAAATCCAGATTTTAAGTTACCACTATATTGTGCAATCGGATAAAACATACATATAGCCAGGCAAGCAATCCACAAAGCTACCGTCATCATATAAGCCGACATCGCTGTTCCATTATTATCAACCCTTGAAGCCTCCATTTTCTGTGTTTCTACCGGAGCAGCGAACATTTCCACTGTGTCATCAGATGTATTGACTTTTTTTATTTCATCTGCGCCTTTCACCAAACTACTATTTAATTGATTGGAACCATCAGACAACTTTGTTATGCCATCGCCCAGACTTTTAGACCCAAGCGCTAAAGCTGATGTACCTTTATTAATAGTTTCAGAAGCATTGGATAACTGGCAGATTCCGGAAAGTAATGTTTCATTCTTAGATACAAGTTCACTTGTACCTTGATATAATGATGATGCACCCGTATTTAGTTTTGATACGCCATGATTCAGTGATGGAATCTTCTCTTTTAATTGTGCAATACCAGTATTCAATTGAGTAGCACCATTCTTCAATTTTACAGAATTATTACTTAATTTTTCTACTCCATTATTTACTTTTTCTACTCCTTGCGTATATGCATGTATTCCTCCAGCTAATCCATCTGTCTCACTCTCAACAGTTCCATTTATTCCTTCCTCAATATTTGATATTCCGCTATCTATTGCTTTCATTCCTTGAATTAATCCCATATCTTTAGCAGTCGTTCCAGTCTGATCGAGAACGGTTTTCACACCCACAAGACCGGTAGATAACTGTTTTACTGATTCTGAGGCTCCAGGAATAAGTATATTCGAATTTACCGCAATTTGATTCACTCCTGATTTAATGATAGCTGCTGTATCAGGATTACTTAAGTCCACACTCTGCAATGTAGTATTTAAATCTTGTATACTTTGATTTAAAGTTTTCATGCCTTGTTCTAATTGACTGATTTTTTGTATCTGCTCCTCAGTCATAACACTTCCTATGCTGTCTGACATCGTTTGCATTCCGTTAAGTACATTGCTGCTTCCTGACTTTAACTGGGTCACTCCTGTAGATAAAGTATTGATTCCACTATTTAATGAAGTGTTATTCTTTACCAATTCTGCTGTACCGGCATAAACAGTATCAACACCTGATGTATAATCTTTTACACCTGTAACAAGACTTGACGAACCATTCGAAAGTTTTTCAACACCTGTTGATAAAGTGTTTGCACCTAAGGCAAGAGAACTTATTCCGTCTGATAATTCTTTACTGCCAGTCTTTACCGCACTGACTCCATTGGTATATTGCAACATTCCGGACTCTAATTTCTTAGTACCTTCTTTAAAAGACAAAGTTCCAAACGTCATTTTATTTAAATTATTTGTTATTTTATGATTACCATCTGAGAGTTCTGACATTCCGTTGTTTATCTTTCCAGCACCATCCGCTGCCTTTTCCATTCCATTACCAAGTTCACTTATTTTTTCATATACAGTTTTTGTGTAAACTTCCGTGACTTTTTCAGATATACTTTTTTCAATTTTATTTAGTGCAGTTTCACTCATTTTTGATGCAATATAATTTCTTCCTGGATTCGTCTCGTATTCTAACTCCATCTTCGAAGGTTTTTCTTTCGTTACCGTTGTTGCATTAGCGGAGAAGTTATCAGGAATCGTGATGACCATATAGTATGTTCCATTTGTAAGACCTTCATTGGCAGTTTTCTCATCCACAAAGTTGAAATCCATAAAATAATTCTCTTTTAGATTATTAATTAAGTCTTTTCCTACATTTAAGTTTGTTCCATTATAGGTAACCTTCTTATCTTTATTAACAATAGCTACAGGAAGATTTTCAACACTTCCATATGGATCCCACATAGAACCTAGAAATATAATTGTATATAATGACGGAATTGTAATAATTGCAATTATAACAATAATTAAAAACTTATTTTTGAATAAACTTTTCCATTCTTCAAATAACATCTCTTACCTTACCTCCAAATTCAAATATAATCGTTAGTATAATTCTTTCTATTAATAGATACCGTGTTGTTTTTCTAATCATTTCGTATTATAATGATATGAATTAAGATTTGCAATAAACAATTTAGAACAATCTATCTAGTATTAAACAATATAGTGAATATTTGATAGATAATAGAAAATTAAAACTCTATTGTCGATTAAAAGGAGGTTTTTGTATGCAAAAAAAAACAGATCGCAGAGTGAGAAAAACAAAAGCCCAGCTAAGAGCCGGACTTACAAAATTAATGCGAACGAAAAGTATTAAAGAAATTTCAGTAAAAGAACTCGTCGATGAAGTAGACATTAATCGTTCCACTTTTTATTTACATTACGCAGATATTTTTGATATGCTTGAAAAAATTGAAAATGAATTGATGGAAGAATTTATTTATATGATAAATCATTATCCAGCTAAAAACTTGAAAGAATTACATTTTCCATTAATGACCAATATCTTTTCTTTTATCTATAACAATGCAGATATTTGTTATGCTTTAATGGGGCCATATGGAGATATCACTTTTGTAAATAAAATGAAACAAATGATTTCTGATATGAATTTAAAAACACTTATATCTATGGTACCTGCTTCTGTGAATGATTTGGAACTGATATCTTCATTCTGCATTACCGGATGCATTGGTATCATAGAAAACTGGTTAAAAGGCGGGACGAAAGAACCCCCAGAATATATGTCTGAATTAACCGGAAAGATAATGACAAATGCAATCAAAACATTTATCCCAGAAGAAACGAAGTAAGTCAATTAGTAATTCCATAATTTTAGATATCAGTTTTTACTATATGATATTGGGTATTAATCACCAGCCACATCTGCGCAAAGTATTTCATGATATTCCAAACACCAATACCATCGATTCCATAACTTTGTAAAATTTTTAATGATGAATTTATACTTCTTGCATCATTGAACCATACGATATGCTGATTATTATTATTATCTATATATTCAAAATAGGCAGCCAAATAAGTTTCATCATATTTGATGACGGAATTTGTTTCTATTGCTAAAGCTAAAACAGAATCAAAATATAGAACATTCGCTTCTGATTTGCCTTCGACATAGGGTAATTGCCAATCATAACCTAATGTTGGTAATCCGATTCTAATCTTATCGAGCGGAACCTGCGATACAATATAATCTAATAATGAACTTGTTGTTATAATTGAAATTGGGACGGGTGGTTTATTTATAAGAGCCCAATCATATTGTAAAAATAAGATACCGTCTGATACTTTGCTGAAATCTGCATAATTTATTTTTTTAAAAATAATTTCATCCACATTATATTCTAAACCTGGATTTATTGTTAAAAACACCTTATAACCAACAGTATGTAAATAGTTTGACAGGTTTGTTAAAAAATTTAGGTATAAATGCTGGTTTGATTCCGTAATGAATTGAATCGACATATTAACTCCATTATACCCTTTTGATTTTATTATATTCAGTAGGTTTTCAATAATTTTATCCTGATTTCTTTGATTTAAGAGAACATCATATTCAATTTCTAAATTAATTTCTCCAATTTGCGAAAATGTTGTTAAAACCAAAGTAGTGGCTGTTTCATACACTTTTGCTGTATTAATAACCTCAACATCTTTATCACTTCCTACAATCTCACCATTGCCTGTTATTCGATAGTTGAAAATAAGAATGTATGTCATATAAGGTAATGTCTTTTTAAGAGTTATATTATTTATAAAAGGGTAAGTATAACCAGCTACCCATACATTTCCTAAATTATTGTTATAATGAATAACTAATATCTCCCCAGGATATAGATACTGTCGATTGGAAATAGTAGGGTTGTTTTGCAATAACTGTAATAATGTTACTGAAAAAGCTTCTGCAATACCAATTAAGGTATCTCCTTCTTTAACTATATATACCTGTACTGGATATGTAATGACCAAAGTTTGACCAACCACAAGATAATATGGTTCTTTTATTTCATTTTCGATTATTAGTTTTTCAACAGTTATACCAAACTTTGCTGCTATCGAAAATACAGTATCTCCCTGTTTTACCACATATATTTCCATAATAATCCTCTAATGTTTCATTATCCTATTATATGTATTATCCTTATTATATAATATATTTTTTTCAAACATTAAATGTTTTTTTGCAATAATCCATATTGTTTACAGTATATATATAGAATTCCATGACCGCTTATTTTAAATCTTGCTTCTGCATTCTGTTCCGGATATAATTTTTTCATCATCATTTTATCTGATGTTAAATATGCAATGAATGAAATATAGTTCTGTTTCTTCATTTCATGATCGATCGAAACATAAATCTCATCTTCAATATATTCAAGTTTAAGCTTAAAAACTGATTCAATCGTATTTTCTATTGGTAGTTCTAATAGTTTCTTTCCACAACAATTAATGATTAAAGGATTCGTACTTGTAACGACATTCCCACATTGAGGGCAAACATAAAATTTAGTTTTTTTAATATTTCCACTGTCATTACCATTCAAAATAATATCCCCGGATAAAATTTCCGTTACATTCACACTGAAAACATCAGCCAAATTTTTTATGCTGTCAATATCAGGACATCCTAAACCTCTCTCCCATTTCGATATCGTCTTATCACTGACATGTAGCAGATCTGCTAATTCTTTTTGTGTCAGATTTTTTTCTTTTCTACACTGAATTATTAAATTTCCTATTTTCATATTATCCATGTTTTTATCACCTCATGAATATTTTATAATTTATAATGTAAATTTACAATCTACATACCGTAGAATAACAAATATCGGTTCTATGAATATTTATTATAGAACCTACAAAATAAGATGAGGTTAACATATATAATCCTATGCTAATCTCATCTCATTCAATTTCTAAGTTTTATGATATATTAGAACTATTTAAATATTCTTCTTGTTCTTCTGTAAGACTATCAATAGATTTACCCAGATAAGCTAATTTTCTGGCTGCTACATCCATATCTACTTCTTTTGGCACAGATATCAATTTTTCTTTTAAAGAATCCGCATGTTCTACCAAATACTTTGCACTTAAAGCTTGAATTGCAAAACTCATATCCATGATTTCTGCCGGATGTCCATCTCCAGCTGCTAAGTTCACTAATCTGCCTTCTGCAAGAACATAAATCCAACGGTTCTCATCTAATTGATAACCCATAATATTTTTTCTGGCCTCTTCTTTTTTCATAGCGATTTCATCTAAACGTTTCATATCAATTTCAATATCAAAATGTCCTGCATTACAAAGAATTGCACCATCTTTCATTACTGCAAAATCTTCTTCATCTATAACGTGGTTACATCCTGTTACCGTTACAAAGAAATCTCCTACTTTTGCAGCTTCTTTCATTTCCATTACTTCAAATCCATCCATCACCGCTTCAATTGCTTTTACAGGATCAATCTCTGTAACAATCACCTGCGCACCCAGGCCTTTCGCTCTCATAGCCACGCCTTTACCACACCAGCCATATCCTGCGACAACTACCTGTTTTCCGGCAACAATTAAATTTGTAGTACGGTTAATTCCATCCCAGACAGATTGTCCTGTTCCATATCTATTATCAAATAAATGCTTACAATCTGCATCATTTACTAATACCATTGGAAATTTCAATTCACCCTGTTTTTCCATTGCCATCAGACGGATAATACCTGTTGTGGTCTCTTCACATCCACCGATTACATGACTGATTTTATCTTGAAATTTAGTATGTAACATATTTACTAAATCCCCGCCGTCATCAATAATAATATTACAATCATTTTCTAATACTTTCTCAATATGTCCTTCATATTCTTCAGCCGTACAATCATGCCATGCAAAAACATTTAAACCTGCTTTTACTAACGCTGCTGCAACATCATCCTGTGTGGAAAGTGGATTGCTGCCTGTAATGAACATCTCAGCACCACCAGCCGCTAATACTTTACAAAGGTAAGCTGTTTTAGCCTCTAAATGAATGGACAATGCCACTCTTTTTCCCTGAAAAGGTTTGGTCTTGGCAAATTCAATTTCCAAATTTCTAAGTAATGGACAATTTCTCTTCACCCATTCAATTTTTTGTTCTCCTGATGGAGCTAAGTTAATGTCTCTAATTGCATTGCTCATTTTAATACCTCCTGTCTAATCCTAAACGCTTTGAAATTTGTTCAATATGAACATAAACCTCTTTTTCATCAATAAATGTAAATTTCTTGTCTTCCATGACTATATTACCATCTACCAATACAGTTTCTACCTCAGAACCCGTTCCGGAATAACATAATCCGGCAATTAAATTGTTCCGTGGAGAAAATTGCGGGTTATTTAGATTAAGAATAATTAAATCAGCTTTCATACCTTCTTTGATTTGTCCTATTGAATCTTCCATTTGTAAGGCCCTTGCTCCATTCATTGTAGCAAATTTTAATGCGTCTTGTGCGCTGACAGCCTGTGCATTCTCCTCCACTCCTTTATGGATCAAAGCTAAAAGACTCATTTCATGAAATAAATTTAAAGAATTATTACTTGCCGCCCCATCTGTACCTAAGCAGATATTAATACCTTGTTCCATTAACTTTGTAATTGGCGCAAATCCATTCCCCAATTTCATATTACTTGCTGGATTTGTAATTACATTTACTTTTTTCTCTCGTAATATCTCAATATCTTTTTCTGTTAACTGTACACAATGTGCTGCTAATGTATTCTTGTCAAATAAATTTATTTGATTCACATATTCTATCGGTGTACAATTATTTTGCTTTTTCATATTTTCGATTTCATTTTTACTTTCTGATAAGTGAATGTGAATACCCTTATTATCTTTTTTCGCTTCTTCTAATACAATTTTTAAATAATCCTGATCACAGGTATATGGGGCATGAGGTCCATATAAAAATGATAATCTTGAAGAATCTTTATAATTATTCATTTCCTCCTTCGCTTGCGATAATCTCAAGCGGCCACCTTCATCATCACCAAAGCCTACAAGTCCTCTTGATAAAACACCACGAATACCTGAATCTTCAACTGCTTTTGCTATTTCATTCGGAAACATATGCATATCTAAAAAACAAGTGGTTCCGGTACGAAGCATTTCCATAATTGAGAGCAAAGCGCCCCAATAAGCATCTTCAGGTATTAATTTATCTTCCAAAGGTAAAATGTTCTTGAACAGCCAGTCGTCAAAAGCAAGATCATCGGCACAATTGCGAAATACTGACATATAAGAATGGGTATGACAGTTGATAAGACCCGGTAAAAGAAGTTTATTCGTTCCATCAATTATTTTTTCTTGAATAAAATTTTTTGGCTCATTGCTGATTCCAACTATTTTATCTTTTTCAATATATATATCTTTCGTCTCTATTACAAATTTCTCTTCTTGTAATAAAACTGCTTTAATATTTTTTATTAAAATACCCATTTTACACCTCCGATCACCTTATTCTTCCCAAGGTAAATTATTATGCTCCATCTTCATATCTCTCAGCATCAGCTCTTTTACCGCTGCCTCTGCTGATTTATTTTCAAAAAGTACCAAATTCACCTGTTCAATAATCGGTAAATCTACATTATATTTTTTTGCTAATGCAATTGCAGCTTTTGCAGAATATACCCCTTCTACAATCATTTTAACTTCTTTCATGGCTTCATCCATAGATTTTCCCTGTCCTATAAGATAACCAGCCTTACGGTTCCGACTATGAATACTGGCACAGGTTACGATTAAATCACCAATTCCGGTCAGACCATTCAATGTCTCTTTCTTTCCTCCCATTGCAATACCCAATCTTGAGATTTCTGCAATTCCTCTGGTGATCAAAGCCGCTTTTGTATTATCTCCATATCCCAATCCATCCGCTATTCCAGCTGCTAAAGCTATTACATTTTTCAACGCTCCGCCCAATTCAATTCCTAATACATCCGGACTTGTATAAACGCGGAATACATCACTTGTAAAAACCTGTTGCAGCATCTGAGCTGTTTCCTTTTTCTTCGTTCCGACCACGCAAGTAGTAGGCAGTTCTTTTCCTACTTCTTCTGCATGGCTCGGTCCGGATAAAACGGCAACTTCTGCTTGCGGAATCTCTTCTTCGATAATTTCACTCAGAGTTTTTAAAGAACTTTCTTCGATTCCCTTTGCCACATTGACAATCACTTGTCCTTCTGCAACAAATGGTTTCATTATCTGCGCGGTTGACCTAGTAAAAGGCGATGGGACAGCTAATACCATAATTTCTTTTCCTAATATAGATTCTTCTAAATTGTTTGTAATATAAATTTCTTCAGGAATTTTTGTACCTGGAAGTTTATCTTTATGTTCTCTTTCCGTTTTTAACATTTCTACTTCTTCGTTTACAATCGACCAAATTGTAACATTATGCCCATTCTTATGAAGCAGGACGGCTAAAGCTGTACCCCAGCTTCCTGCACCTAATATACTAATATTAGCCATTTATATTTTCCTCCGTTTTCATTTTTTGCCCAATTTATTCTCTGTTCCATTACAAAGCCGAATAATATTAGCTCGATGTTTCATAAATGCTAAAACTGTTAAAGTACCTATAATAAGCCACAATTCAATCAAACTCAATTGAGACATTCCGAATTTTCCACCTTGTCCAAAAATTATCACTTCTAATAGAAATCCAGCTATTAATAATAACGAGCCCAATGATACATATCTTGTAATAGCAACCGGTATTACAAATGTCAAAAATCCAAGTAATGTTAATATCCAATTGTTCGTTAACCAGGACATTGATACAATCAGACCTGCTGTTGATGCAATCCCTTTGCCACCTTTAAAATTTAAATAAAATGGAAAATTATGCCCTAAAACAGCTCCCATTCCTGCATAAGCACCTAAAACTATAATATCCACAACATCATTATTTTTAAATAATAATTTTACAATTGCGACTGCTGCTACGGTTTTCAAGCTGTCACCAAGAAAGGTACATAAACCTGCCTTTAATCCAAGCGTCCGCAATGTATTCGTAGCTCCTGCGTTTCCACTTCCATGTTCACGGACATCAATTTTTTTCATTTTTCCATAAAAATAACCTGTTTGAAATAGTCCACAAACATATCCAATTAGGATACAAAGTGTACGTTCTATCATAATTACTTTTCCTTTCTTTCCCTAACAAAAAATTTCAATGAAGTTCCTTTAAATCCAAAGGAATCTCTAATCCTATTTTCCAAATATCTCGTATATGAAAAATGCATTAATTGCTTGTCATTTACAAATATAACAAAAGTCGGCGGTTTTACAGAAACCTGTGTTATATAATAAATTTTTAATCTCTTTCCTTTGTCCGAAGGTGGTTGCTGCATAGCCACAGCTTCTGAAACAATTTCGTTTAAGACTCCTGTTGCAATTCTTAACGTACTATTTTCAATTACCATATCAATCATATCAAACAATTTGGTAATTCTTTGACCTGTCTTCGCTGAAATAAACTGAATTTCTGCATATGACATAAAACTTAAAATTTCCCGGACTTTCTGAGTATACTGTTTTACTGTTTTGTTATCTTTTTCAATTGCATCCCATTTATTAACGGCAATTATAATACCTTTTCCACGTTCATGAGCAATTCCTGCAATTTTAGCATCTTGTTCTGTTACTCCTTCCGTTGCATCTATCGTAATGATAACAACGTCTGCCCTTTCTACTGCTGTAACAGCCCGTATAATACTATACCGCTCTAACTCTTCCTTTATTTTATTCTTTCTTCTAAGCCCAGCCGTATCAATAAATACATATTTCCGATCCTGCCAAATGATTTCCGTATCAATGGCATCCCTGGTCGTTCCTGCTATATCTGATACGATTACACGATTTTCACCTAATAATTTGTTTATCATAGAAGATTTTCCAACATTAGGCTTTCCAACAATCGCTACGCGCGGTCTTTCATCTTCTACTTCTTCCATTTCTTCCTTTGGAAAATGTTTTGCAATTTCATCCAGCATATCACCAATTCCAAGTTTGGAAGCTGCTGAAACAGGAATAGGTTCTCCAATTCCTAAATTGTAAAATTCATATACATCAGGCATGAATTTATCAAAATTATCCACTTTATTTACGATTAATACGACCGGTTTGTGTGAACGTCTAAGCATATCAGCTACTTTAGCATCAGAATCTACCAGTCCTTGTCGTACATCCGTAATAAATATAATAACATCAGCAGTTTCTATAGCAATTTCTGCCTGTTCTCTCATTTGTGCCAATATAACATCATTAGAATCCGGTTCTATTCCACCGGTATCAATTAATGTAAATGTCATATCCAGCCAATTAATATCTGCATAAATTCGATCGCGGGTAACTCCGGGTGTATCTTTAACAATGGAAATCATCTCTCCGGCCAGAGCATTAAACAATGTTGATTTCCCTACATTTGGACGTCCTACGATCGCTACGATTGGTTTACTCATTTCAAAACTCCTTTTCTTCTTCAAGCAGACTCATCAACAAGTCTTTTCCGCTTGATTTTACAATATCTATTGATACTTGTAAAGCATTTTCCAATTCCTCTTTGGTCATATCATCCAGAAAAACTTTTTCTCCACTTCGAAACATATTGCAAGGCAGGAGTAATCTTGTTCCAAGTTTTTTCCCGAGCAACTGCTTTTTCAGATCTTGTCCCGTAATTAAACCGGATACTGTAATTTGTTCCCCAAAAAAGTCATTCGATATTGCATATAAATGGACTTTTATATTGGGATATTTATTCTGAAATGCAATCAGAAACTTTTTTAAATAAGTATACGCCAATTTTCCGGTGGCAAGTGAAAATTCTTTTTTTATTAGTGAACCTTTTTCTTTATAAAGTGCTTGTAAAAACTCATCTTCCAATAAACGAACCATTCCTACTCCATTTTCTAATTGAAGATATCCATCATATGTCTCTTCACCTGGCATTTCTTTCTCCGCCAAAATGTACCATTCATCTCCTGCATGGATAAAATGGGTCTGATGCTCAACATAAATTTTTTCCTGCCATTTATGAATTATTTCCAGAACCTGATTCGCATCTTCTTTCTGAAAACTTTCTAATGGATAGAGTCCTTTTCGATATTTTGTAATCCCAACCGGTACAACGGATACGCTTTGTAAATACGGAAGATATTTCATTAAATCTTCAATGCTTCGTTCTAATTCAGCTCCATCGTTAACTCCTTTACATAATACAATCTGTCCATTCATCGTAATACCCGCTTCATAAAACTTCTGTACTTTCTTTAGAGCTTCTCCTGCAAAGCGGTTATTCAACATCTTACATCTTAGTTCCGGGTTTGTAGTATGAAAAGAAATATTTATTGGCTCAAGATGATATTCTATAATACGTTCAATATCTCTATCTTTCATATTTGTGAGGGTTATATAATTCCCTTGCAAAAAAGATAACCTGGAATCATCATCTTTAAAATACAAAGTTTCACGCATTCCCTCAGGCATTTGGTCTATAAAACAAAAAATACATTTGTTATGGCAGGATTTATATTCATCCATAAGTCCATTATCAAAAGTAATCCCCAAATCTTCTTCATATTCCTTCTCAATTTCAAACTCCCATTGCTCTTGATCCGGTTTTTCTATCAATACTTCTATATATTCGTCATTCACTAAAAAATGATAATCAAAAATATCTTCAATCGGTTGTTGATTTATAGAAAGCAGGAAATCTCCGGGTTCTATTCCCAATTCCTGTGCAATGCTATTTTCTTCTACCCATTTAATATAGTGTTTTTTTGTTTCCATGGAACTACTCCTATTCATTCGTCTTTATCATAAGCTATCTTTATCTAAAATGCAATTTAGAATTTTTTAATTTTGAATTCTAATTTATTTTAAAGCTAAAAAAGCCGCAAGATTTCCTCTTCTGCCTTGACTGGCACGATGTGAAAATAAAAGTTCCGGGTTACAGCAAGTACAGACGTCTGTTACTTCAATATTCTCCTTTTTAAGACCGGCTTCTTCCATGATAAATTCATTTGCCTTCCATAAATTTAACTGATATTTTCCATTCTCTTTTTGACAAAAAAAATCAGACCACTGTTCTTTGGGGAAATTTGATTGAAATTGGATAATAACATCTTTATCGACTTCATAACACTCTTGACAAATTGACGGGCCAATGGCACCTATGATATCTTTTGGATTGGAACCATATTCTTCATACATTTTCTCTACCGCTAGTTTACCTATTTTGCCGACGGTTCCTCTCCATCCTGAATGCACTAAAGCAATTGCTTCCTTAACGGGATCTACAAAATATAAGGGAACACAGTCTGCATAAAAAGTAGATAATACAATTCCCTTTACATTCGTCAATAGTCCATCGATATCGGAATAATCTCTCTTTTTTGTAAGACCTTTTCCTCTGTCTTTGTCCGTAACTACATATAAATTCGTAGTATGCGTCTGGTCAGAAAAAACAAAATCTTCATATTCCGTCCCCATAACTTTCGCAACTCTTTTAAAATTCTCTTCTACAGCTGCCGCATCATCACCTCGGGTAAAACTCAAGTTAAGAGTGCTGCATGCCCCTTGGCTCACTCCTCCTAAGCGTGTTGTAAACATATGTTTCACTTTATTGGTATTTACTATTTTTTGAAACTGAAAATATGGAAGACCTCCTTTTTCCTGTAATAATATAGGATTCTTCCCTTCTTTTCGTTTTATATTTATATTCATGATCTTACCTCAAACTTTTATTAATTAATATAATATAGCATTTCACCGTTACCTGCAATATTCAAATGCATTTTGATATAACGCAACCTCATTTCCCAAAAATGTGACTACATCAAATCTCACAGTAATATTGTCTAGTTCACTTCTATTCTTCATCATATAATAATCTGCTACTCTGCAGATTATTTTCTGCTTCTTAAAATTAACTGCTTCTTCTGGATATCCACTTTTTAATGTAGAACGATATTTTACCTCAACAAATACTAAATACTCATCCTGCTTTGCAATCAAATCAATCTCTCCATAACGACAGCGAAAATTTTTTTCTATAATTTCATATCCTGATTTACTTAAATAATCTGCCGCAAGCTCTTCATATATCGTACCGACCCTACGTTTATTCTTCATCAAATTTACCTCTAAGAGTCTCAATATCATTTACAAAAACTAATATTTCAGCAACAACACCATAAAGCTCAGGCGGTATCATATCACCGATATTTAATTTAGAAAGTGTCTTTGCCAATTTATCATCTTTATAAAACGGAACATCCGCTTCTTTTGCCGTTTCTATTATTTTTTCAGCCACATATCCTTTTCCTGCTGCCAAAATTCTCGGAGCTTTTTCATCTGGTAAATATGACAATGCGACCGCTGTCTTTTCTTGTCTTTCATTTTTTTCTTTCTTCATTTTTTCACGCCCTTACATCAAATGAATATCTTTGTATTTTGTTTCCCTGTTGTTCATGCTTTAGAAAATCTTCCACAAAATCAACCGTTTTCTTCCTTTCTTTCATCTCAACCGTACATTCATATCCCTTGGCTTCCAGCCTACTTGTAAGCAAATAAGTATTCTTTATAATTAAATCAAAAGAAATGGTATCTTCTACAAAGAACTGGGTATCCACCTTATTATTTTCTAATTGAATATAAATATCAAGCGGCCCCATTGCTTCCATATCCAAGTGTAGAAGTGCACTAAGTTTCCCTTCTTTTTGTGATAGCTTCTTTTTATTCGTAAAGACATATAAATCACTATGTGCCTTTTGATTTAACATTTTTAAAGGTATTTGAACATAATTCATGAATTGATTTACTTGATTCATAAAATCCATATTCGTCTTAATAGAAGTTAAATTTTTTGAAAGTGATTGCTCTCCTTTGGTTAAATTATCAACAATCTCTTCCATTTTATCTATTTGCCGATACAACTGCTTATACATATCTTCTATTTTCTTTTCCTTTAGCAATTCCTCAGGTCTTATGAACCAATTATTTTCAATATGATTTTTTAATAGAACTTTGAATTCCTTACCAGAAAATAGTTTTTTTAAAGCACCTTCCGGAAAATTGTAAGTTTCCAACTTTCCTAATGTTTGTTTTATCAAATCCAATGTATCGTTCGAAGATATATTTCCGCTTTTCACTTCTTCCAAAACTTCCGGCAAAAAGCCCAATCCCCTTAATTGTTCCGTAAAACTCTTTATCTCTTTAGCCGTAAAGATCTCTTTTAATAATTGTGTTTCTCCTTTATTTCCTTCCTGCTCTTGAAAGACTTCTATTATTTCAAATTGCATTCTTAGTAATTCATCAGGCTGTCTGCTTCCATCCTTCCAGGCTTCACTCAATACTGGTATAAATTCATCAACTACTTGATTCATTGTCTGATCAATTTTATGCTCGAAATTTTTATAATTTTCAAATTGGCAGATGTTCTCTTGTGTTATAGGTATTGTTAACTTAGACATTTGTATGATTGTAGCGGGTTCTTGATCAGGATATTTACTTATCTGTTTTACCATTTCCATTATACTTTTTTTATCAACCGCCATTTGTTCACTCATCATTGTTTTAACCATTTCAATATTTCGTTCCGTAATGGGTACGCCAGCCTGAGACAATACTTTAGCAAATACTTCATTTCCATTATTTATAGATGGCATCGGTTTAATGGATATTTGTTTACCATCATTATTCTGCACTTTAAATGAAATGTTTTGTCCTATATTCAAATTAATAGATTCTTCTAAATGGGCATTCAGATTCTGTCCATTGATCTGAATCGTCACCTCATTTTTTCTAACATCTGTAATCAAACCTTGGAATACATCACCGACCAATAATTTAGACACATCAAAATTGACACTACTTACTTGCTTTAAAAGCAATGAAGTAATATCAGAAGTGGTTGTGTTTTGTTCTAAATTCGTATTACTTAGAACTATTCCATTGGAGGTTGAAATAATCATGAAATCACCCGTTTCATCCATTTGAGACCTGAGTTACAAAATTTTTAATAAAGGTCTCTCTATGTATTGGAGATGGCCCAAACTTCTTTAGTGCTTCAATATGTTGACTTGATCCATAACCTTTATTACTATCAAATCCGTATTCTGGTAAAATTTTATGATATTCTTCCATTAATCGGTCTCTTGTAACTTTGGCTACAATACTGGCAGCAGCTATGGATACGCTTTTTGCATCTCCTTTAATAATTGGCACCTGTTTGATATTTACTTTTGGAATCGTAACTGCATCATTTAATAATATATCGGGTCTTTTTTCTAATTTCTGAATAGCTTCTCTCATAGCTTCATAAGTAGCTTGTAAAATATTAATTTCATCAATTCTTTGAGGGCTTACATATCCAATACCAACGGAAACCGCATCTTTCATAATAATATCATACAATTCTTCCCGTTTCTTTTCACTTAATTTTTTTGAGTCATTTAAATACAAGATTTCACAGTCGGATGGCAAAATAACTGCCCCCGCTACGACCGGTCCTGCTAAAGGTCCTCTTCCCACTTCATCAATTCCACATATGTATTGAAAATTTTGATATTTATATTCATATTCTTTCATCTTTTCAATTCTTTTCTTTTCTAAATAAATTTTCTCAAGATGATTTTCATACTTTTTAATAATATTTTGAACCCCTTGTCTTGTGTCATCCTTATATTTACTTAATAATAGAGGCAGCATTGCTTCCTCTGCTGCCTGAAATTCACTTTTTATATCTTTGATTTTTAATTCCACGTCTTATCCCATTCCTCTTTATTGGTGTTTTAAAATTCCGATATCACTGAGAGGCCAGATACGCATCCATGCCCTTCCAACAATATCGCTCCGTTTAATCATACCAACATCCTCTGCCCTGCTGTCTGAACTATTATTACGATTATCTCCTAAAACAAAATACTCATCATTGGACAATTTTATTGGATTAGCTGCCTGACCGGCACTTGTCATCACTTCTTTTCCGTATATTTCTTTTAATACTTCTCCATTAATATATATGGATCCATTGACAATCTGTACTGTTTCTCCCGGAAGACCTATGATTCTCTTAATATAATATGTTTTTTTCTGATATTTATATGGAAATACAATAATATCAAATCTCTTTGGACTACTAAATCGGTAGGAAATCTTATCTACTATTAAATTATCTCCATCATTTAATGTATTCATCATAGAAGGACCACTTACCTGTGTTCTTTGACCAACGAAAGTAACAATTAAAAAAGTTATTCCTAGAACTACTGCAATATAAACAATTAATTCAATTATTTCCCTAAGTAATCCTTTCTTGTTCTCTTCCTTCATTCTACGCCTCCTTTTTTAATATCTTATACCTCATTTTATGTAAATACAAGAAAAAGTTATCACCAATTATTGATGCTTTATCATTCCGGTTTTGGCTAATGGCCAAACTCTTAACCAAGCTCTTCCCAATATTTGACTTCGTTTAATATTTCCTACTTCAACGGTTCTGCTGTCGGAACTATGATTTCTGTTATCTCCTAATACAAAGTATTCATCTTTCTCTAAAACTATTGGTATTGCAGCTTCTCCAGCTGTTTCTATCTTTTCTTTTCCATAGTTTTCTTCTAATAACTCATCATTAATATAAATTTTACCTTCAATGATCTGTACTTTTTCTCCAGGCATACCTATAATTCTTTTAATATAATTTTTATTATTATCTTTCTTTACCGGAAAGACTATAACATCAAATCTATTTGGCTCATGAAATCGATATGATATTTTATCCAAAATTATAGTTTCACCATGATGAAGTGTATTTTCCATTGAAGAACCATCCACTCTCGTCAGCTGACCAATATAATTAATAATCAACAGACTTACAATCACTCCTATAATCATATATATTATAGTTTCAATCACATCTCTTGCTATCCCCTTATTTTCTTTCTTTTGCATTTCTATACCTCTTAAATTATTCATTTTCAGGAAATTCTAATGTTATTTTCCCTAATTTTCCATTCCGAAAATCGTCAATTATAATTCCGGATGCCTTTTCTAAATCCAATTCATTTTCTCTTTTCCTGCACAAACGTTTATCTGCTATCTCCATTAATACTTTAACACTTTCTTGCTCCTCATTGATATCATACCTTTTATTTAATGTTCCAGAATAATTTTCAATCACAAATTCAATAAAGGATAATGCAAGCTCTTCAATGTTAAGCAATTCATCTTTGATTGACCCAATCAATGCTAATCTCAAACCAACCATCTGATCTTCAAATTTGGGCCACAGAATTCCCGGCGTATCAAGCAACTCAACATTCTTATTCAAACGAATCCACTGTTTTCCTTTCGTTACACCAGGCTTATTTCCGGTTTTTGTACAAGCTTTTCCTGCAAATGAATTAATAAATGTTGATTTACCCACATTCGGAATCCCCACCACCATAGCTCTGATCGGCCTGTTTATAATCCCTCTTTTTCTATCTCTTTCAATCTTCTCTTTACACGCCTCTTGTACAACATGATTAATCGCTTTTATTCCTGCTCCGCTTCTAGAATTGATTTTAACAGCATAAAATCCTTTTTTCTTAAAATAGTCCGCCCATATATCATTTTGCTTTTCATTTGCCAAATCCGACTTATTAAGCAGTATAATTCTGGCTTTGTTTTTTCCAAGTTCATCTATATCAGGATTTCGACTACTCAAAGGAACTCTTGCATCTACAAGTTCAATGACTAGATCAATCAACTTAATATTCTCCTGCATCATCCTTTTTGCTTTTGTCATATGTCCCGGATACCATTGAAAATGCATATTTCACCTCTTTGCTTTCTATCTTTGTATTTATTATTTTAATAATCCCATATTTTCTCTTGGTGATTTTATAAACCAGGCTTTTCCTTCTATATCTGATTTGTTGATGTTACCTATATTTGCATATCGACTATCTTCGCTGCTGTTACGATTGTCACCAAGTACAAAATATTCATCTTTTTTAATTTTTATCTCTTCTTCTGCAATTCCCTCATTAATAATAGAAGAAGTAATCTTATCATTTAATTTTTCTCCATCAATATAAACGGTTCCACTTTTAATTTGGACCGTCTCACCCGGAAGACCAATTACACGTTTTACATAATAATGAGAATTTTCATTCCCATTTGGTTTAAATACAATAATATCATTCCTTTTCGGAGCTGATATCAAATATGTAAATTTATTGATTAAGATACTATCTCCATTTTTTAATGTCGGATTCATAGATTGTCCTATGACACTCGTTTTGCCACCCATAAAATAGACCAATGCCCAGGCGGCCAAGATAACAAATACAATCTGAAATATCCAAATTATAATAGATCTTAATTGGCTGACATTTTCATCTTTTCTCTTTGTATAAAATTTTAATTCACTCATATCCTTACCCTGCTCTACCTGTATTTATCTCCAGTATCCTGTAAAGTAAAAAAAGGGACAATATACAATTTGTACTTGTCCCTATTACGTCACTAAATTATCTTACTAATTCTTTTACTTTTGCTTTCTTACCAACGCGATCTCTTAAGTAGTTTAATTTAGCTCTTCTTACTTTACCTTTTCTTACTACCTCTACTTTCTCAACAATCGGAGAATGTAATGGCCATGTTTTTTCTACACCAATTCCATTTGAGCTCTTTCTTACTGTAAAAGTTTCTCTTGAACTTCCGCCCTGTCTTTTAAGGACTGTTCCTTCAAAAACCTGAATTCTTTCACGGTTTCCTTCTTTAATCTTAGCATGTACTCTAACTGTATCGCCTACATTGAACTCTGGAGCACTTTCTTTTAATTGGGCTGCTTCAATATTTTTAATAATTTGATTCATTTGTGTGACCTCCTTCTAATTTGGATGTTCTTAATACATTTCGTAACAGAGGACCATCTCTTCATCTCACAACGATTCACTTTATCATACTTTTACTTATATATCAAGTGTTTTTCCTTATTTTTATCTTTTTTATCCTTTTTGCTTCCATTTTATTGCAAACTTTTAACAATGCTCTATAATTAATTAAAAGATTAAAAATATTAGGAGGCTGATTTATGAAACACAAAAAACTAATTGCTATTATACTAGGTCTGATCATAGGTTTGGAACCCGCAAGTTATGTATTCGCATCTAACTCATCTGTTAAGGACTCTATGAAAGAATCTTCAATCGTTATTCAAAGTCAAGATTCTCGTTCAAACAAAAATACTTTTATTAAACCTGCTCTTACATTAAATAGAAAAGCTTTGACCGTTTATTTAAAAAATCCTATTACTCTAAAAGCAACAACCAAACCAACTTCAAAAATAAAATGGAAATCTTCAAACAAAAAAATCGCTGTCGTTTCAACTAATGGTAAAATAACAGGTAAAAAAACCGGTACTGTGACTATTACAGCATCTGCTAATGGTTTAAAAAAAACCTGTAAAGTTAAAATAAAAAAACCAACATTAAGTATTAATTCAAATAGTATTAATGTTATTGACGGTTATAATTATCAATTCAATGCAAAAACAAAACCAGCAAAAACCTCATCCAAAATAATCTGGTCAACTTCGAATAAAAAAATAGCCTCAATTTCTTCTAAGGGCATTATAACTGGAAATAAACCGGGTACAGCTACCATAACCGCTAAATTTTGTGGTATTAAAAAAACATGCAAAGTAAACGTTGAGAAAAATATTTTTAAATTAAATAAAACTTCTAAAACTTTATTAGCAGGTGATACATTCACTTTAAATATGCCAGGTACATCTTTGGATGTAGATTACAAAATATCACAATCTTCTGAAGGTCATGTTGTAATACTTGATCAGAAAAATAATTCTTGTTCTGTTACAGCATTAAATGCAGGAACAGCTACTATTACAGCAACTACCTATCCGATTCGTAATGGAAAAAAAGTAACATGTACTTCAAGTTGTACTTTAAAAATATTAGCTTCCGGTATATCCCCTCAACAAAGCAGCTGTGCTGTTGGTTCATCAAAACAATTCACCTTAATTAATGGTGAAAAATTAGGAACCGCTATTGAGGATATAAAATGGACATCTTCTAATTCAGATGTTGTTACAATTGATTCTACATCAGGTATTGCAACTGCTAAGAAAACAGGTACAGCAAATATTACAGCGGTTGTAACTTATGCAAATAATACAAGCACCCAATTTACAGGAGTAATAAAAGTTTCTTCTCCTTCATTAAGTTCCTATAAGTATACCCTTGCCCTTCACAGCAGTTATAAATTGAAATTGACGGGCACTAACAATTTTAGTGATATAAAATTAAGTTCCAGTTCTCCTGACGTTGCCACGATTTCGTCAGATGGTATGATTACCACTTATAAAGCAGGAACTACTACGATTACAGCAATTGTTGATGAAAAAAAACTGGATTTTCTTTTAACGGTCAGCAATCCTTACTTAAAAACGAATTATAAAGCGCTTACTAAGGGAAAGACTTTTACAATAAAATTAAATGGAAAGAATAAATTAAGTAAAGTCAAATTTTCCTCTGATAACAAATCAGTAGCTACAGTAAGTAAATCAGGAGTCGTTAAAGCAAAAAATTATGGAAATGCCAATATTATTATAACCGTAGACGGAAAAGAACTTAAATATTTTGTCAGTGTTGTATCCAAAACAGCATTAAATGCAACAAAAAAAGCAAAATCAATAATTGATTCATCTATATATAGTCAAACTTACCGTATGAAACAGGGATATTATGACTGTAGTTCACTTGTATTCAGAGCCTATAATAAAAATACAGTCTTACTTGGTGAGTCATTTGAATGGGCACCAAATGCTGCAAAACAAGCAAAATATCTAGAAAACCACGGTAAAGTTCTCTCTTATAAATGGATCAATAATACTCATCTTCTTCCGGGAGATCTTATTTTCTACGGAAACAAAAACAATGGTAGATATAAAGGGATATATCATGTCGCTATGTATTATGGTAATAAGCTTTGCGTAGAAAAGCCATTGCGGACTTATACATATAACAAACGAAATATTGTAATGATTGCAAGACCAATAAAGTGAAATTAGGGAATCTAAGTTCTGGAAATGGATATTTATCCAGAGCCAGAGCTTAGGTTCCCTTAATTCATAAACCATTTATGTTCCACAATATGTCAGATAACAAGTTTTACGTTCAGGAACTTTTACATACTCATTTTGCTCCTCTGTATAGGCAAACGGTGATTCTAAAACATGCAATAGTTTCTCCATCAGGCTAAAATCGTTATTTTGGGCGGCATCCAAAGCTGCTTCCACATGGTGATTACGTGGAATAACAGATGGATTACTTTTCTTCATAAGTGCCAATACGTCCTCTTTTGTTTCCGATTGACTTTCTAACCTTTTTGACCATCTATCCTTCCATTGCATAAACTCTTCTACTCCATTTAGTTCAAATTCATCTAAAATACCCAAAGTTAATGAACGGAATGTATTGGTATAATCTGCTTTGTTTTTTAACATTATATTTAACAATTCTTCTATCAGTGCTTCATCTTCTCCTTCTTCACTGAATAATCCTAGTTTTGCCCTCATTCCATCCATCCAATTCTGCCTAAATATTTTTGTAAAATCGGAAACCGTATTTTCTGCCATTTCAATTGCTTTCTTCTGCTCTTCGTCAATCAATGGTATTAGAGTCTCAGCAAATCTTGAAAGATTCCAAACAGCAATAATGGGTTGATTTCCATATGCATACCTTCCTTGTGTATCAATAGAGCTAAAGACTGTTGCCGGATCATAAATATCCATAAAAGCACAGGGTCCATAATCAATCGTTTCTCCGCTTATCGATACATTATCTGTATTCATGACTCCATGAATAAAACCAATCAACTGCCATTTTGCAATTAATTCAGCTTGTCTCTTAACCACTTCTCGAAGAAATGATATATATCTGTTTTCTTCAGACAAAAGTTCGGGATAATGACGTTTTATCGTATAATCGGCCAAAGCTTTAAGATTCTCATAAATTTCCCATTGAGCAGCAAATTCAAATGTACCAACACGAATATGACTAGAAGCAATACGTGTTAAAACTGCCCCCGGCAAAATAGTTTCACGCATCACTTTTTCTCCAGTTGTTACTACAGCCAGACTGCGAGTAGTCGGAATGCCCAATGCATACATTGCTTCGCTAATTATATATTCTCGGAGCATTGGACCCAATACTGCCCGCCCATCTCCACGTCTTGAATATTTCGTGATACCGGAACCCTTTAATTGAACATCAAACCTCTCTCCTGACGGTGTAATATGCTCTCCTAATAATAAAGCCCTGCCATCTCCCAGCATAGTGAAATATCCAAACTGATGACCTGCATAAGCTTGTGCTATAGGCGTCGCTCCCTCTGGTACTTGATTTCCTGCAAATATAGATACCGACTCTTTATTTTTTAATAAATTAGGATCTAATCCTAAATCTTTCGCTAAGGATTCATTTAATTTAATCATTTTTGGTGAATTTACCGGGTTCAAATCGTTAAAGCTATAGAAAGTATCAGGTAATCGTAAATAACTATTATCAAAATTCCATCCTGGATTATTTTTTTTAATCTGCTCTTCCATGATTTCTCCTTATCCATTTTTAGAAATAGTATTTACTCTTTTCAAGCAGATATGCAATTATTTTACAAAATAAAAGATAATTTTTCATGAGATCCAGACCTAAAACTACAAATTAAATCGTTTTCTTTCTTCCACGGAAAGTTCCGCTTTTTCCAATAAATCTGGTCTTCTCTCCGCAGTTCTCAGAACGGACTGTTCCCTTCTCCATTTGGCAACATTTCCATGATGACCTGACAATAAAACATCTGGTACTTTTTCATCTCTCCAAGTTTCAGGCCTGCTATATTGAGGATATTCTAACAAATTGTCATGAAAGGATTCAAATTCAGCAGATACATCATTATTCAAAACACCTGGTACCAACCTTGCTATTGCATCAATCATAACCATAGCCGGTAGTTCACCGCCCGTTAGTACATAATCACCAATTGATACATAATCCGTTACAATTTTATCTAATACTCTCTCATCAATTCCTTCATAATGCCCACATAAAAAAATCAAATCTTCCTCTTTTGCAAACTCTTCTGCCATTTTTTGATTGAAAGTTTGTCCTTGTGGAGTAAGATATATGACTCTCGCTTTTTGTCCTATTTTATCTGCTATTGATTGATATGCTGCATATACAGGTTCTGCCTGCATGACCATACCTGCACCGCCTCCATATGGGTAATCATCTACCTTCTTATGTTTGTTCGTTGAGTATTCTCTTATATCAACAGCATCTATTGTTATAACACCTTTTTCTACTGCTTTCCCAATAATGCTGGTATTTAACCCGTCCAATACCATTTCTTTGAATAATGTCATTATATGAAAATTCATTTTACCACCAAACCTTTTATTCCAGTCCACTTAAAACATGAACTTTCATCTTTTTTTCTTTCATGTCAATATCTAATACACACTCTTTGATAGCCGGAAGCAGTAACTCTTTCCCATCATTCTTCTTAATGATATATACGTCATTTGCACCGGTCAAAAGTACATCTTCCAAAATCCCTATTTTTTCTTCCTCTTCATTCCAGACTTCCAATCCTATCATGTCCGCTATAAAGTACTCCCCCTCTTCCAATGTCACTGCATGTTCCCTTGTTACATATAGAGATTTTCCTTTATATTTTTCAATGTCATTTATATTATCAATTCCTTTGAACTTGAGAATAGCAAATTGTTTGAAGAATTTCACATTCTCAATTTCAAGTAATAATTGTTCTTTTCCTGTTTCTAAAATTATTTCTTTCAATTCTTTAAACCGCTTCACATCATCTGTCGTTGGAAATACTTTGACTTCGCCACGAATACCATGAGTGGAAGTGATAACTCCTACTTGTAATAACTGTTCCATTCTGTCCTCCTAAGGCTATCATATTAAATTTATAAGGATTCTCAAAAAGTAAAATGAGGCTGTCCCAAATTAAAATCTATTTGGAATAGCCTCCTTTACTTTACTGTAGAATTTCTACATTTACTTTTTTATCCTCTTTGGATGCTGCCGCTTTCACAACGGAACGAATGGCTTTCGCAATGCGTCCCTGTTTGCCTATGACTTTACCCATATCAGACTGAGCAACACGTAGTTCTACAAGAATTGCTTTTTCATCTTCTGTTTCTGTAACAACCACTTCTTCCGGAAAATCCACTAAAGCTTTTGCTATTACTTCTACTAATTCTTTCATTACGTCACCTCACTAAGGGTAGCCAATCCTGGGATTTATTTTTCAATACCAGCTGCTTTGAAAATTTTTCCAACAACTTCTGTAGTTTGTGCGCCATTAGCTAACCATTTTTTTGCTAATTCTTCATTTACTTTGAACTCACTTGGATTCTTTGTTGGATCGTAAGTACCAATTTCTTCGATACATTTACCATCTCTTGGAGATCTGGAATCTGCTACTACTATTCTATAGAAAGGAGCTTTCTTTTGTCCCATTCTTCTTAATCTGATTTTTACTGCCATTACTTTCACCTCCTTGCAATGTGCATTTAGAATATTATTAAATAGAAATATCACAATGTGTATTTTCTACTTTTATGTTAAAAAGGAAGTTTGAACTTACCTTTTGAACCACCAAGTCCTGGGAAACCACCCATATTTTTGGGCATACTCTTCATCACTTTCCTCATTTGTTCAAATTGCTTGACCAAACGGTTCACCTCACTGATGTCGACGCCTGCTCCCTGTGCGATTCTTCTTTTTCTGCTAGGGTTTAAAATAGATGGATTGCTTCTTTCCTTTGGAGTCATCGAAAGAATAATACCTTCCGTTTGAGCCATTTTCTTCTCATCCATGGCTTCTTCAATCTGTTTCATCTGGCTGCCTACTCCCGGCAGCATGCTTAAAATGCTGGAAAGACCACCCATTTTTTTCATTTGAGCCATGGATTCCAGATAATCATCAAATCCAAATTCTGCCTTCTTCATTTTCTGCTCAAGTGCCTTGGCTTTTTCTTCATCCACCTCTGCAGATACTTTATCGATAAGAGTCAGTACATCTCCCATTCCAAGAATTCTGGAAGCCATACGATCCGGATAAAACTGTTCTAAATCAGTAAGTTTCTCACCCATACCTACATATAATATAGGTCTTCCGGTCACAGAACGAATGGAAAGTGCTGCACCACCTCTGGTATCACCATCTAATTTTGTCAGAATTACGCCATCAATCCCAATTTTTTCGTTAAATGTTTCCGAAACATTCACCGCATCCTGACCAGTCATAGCATCTACTACCAAAATGCATTGATCGATTTGTATATTCTTTTTCAACTCTTGCAATTCTTCCATCATGGATTCATCTACATGAAGGCGTCCTGCCGTATCAATAATCAGTGTATTATAGCCATTTTTTGATGCATGTTCCACTGCTGCTTTCGCTATATCTACCGGTTTATTTTTGTCTCCCATTGAAAAAACTTCAACGCCCTGCTTCTCACCATTAATGTGTAACTGCTGAATGGCTGCCGGTCGATAGATATCGCAGGCTGCCAATAAAGGTTTTCTTCCTTTTTTCTTAAATAGTCCCGCAAGTTTAGCAGTCGTCGTTGTCTTACCTGCACCTTGAAGTCCCACCATCATAATAATGGTGATTTCATTTCCGGGTTTTAAAGCAATCTCTGTTGTCTCGTTGCCCATTAAAGCAACCATTTCTTCATTCACAATTTTAATTACCATTTGTCCCGGATTCAAGCCATTCATTACATCCTGCCCAATAGCCCGCTCCTGAACTGCTTTAATAAATTGCTTCACAACTTTGAAGTTTACATCAGCTTCCAGCAATGCCATCTTAACTTCCTTCAATGCAGCCTTTACATCAGCTTCTGTAAGACGTCCTTTACTTCTTAAATTTTTAAAAACATTCTGTAATTTATCAGATAAGTTTTCAAATGCCATGAATTATAACTCCTTTAAAATCTCAGTTGACAGGTTTTCTATTTCCTTAATTTGTTCAAGTTTCCCATTTTGCTGTTGAAATTCTTCTGCAATTTGCAAAATTTTGCAGACACGTTCTTTTGTGATTATGAATTTCTCAACTAATTTCAATTTATCTTCATATTCTTCTAAAATCTTATTACATCTTTTGATTAAATCATGAACACCTTGTCGGCTGATTCCTTGCTTTTCTGCTATTTCACTTAAAGAAAAATCATTTAAAACAAAGTCTTCATAAACTTTTCGCTGATGATGTGTCAGCAATTCACCATAAAAATCATATAAATATGCTTGCTCTACAATCTTTTCCATTTCATCACCTATGCCATCATATAACAAAAAGCAATGAGTGTCAAGTATTTTTTCTTGACACTCATTTTCTAAGATAATTTTAATAAATAGTTCCAATAAATCAATAATTTACTGTCATATTTTTCATTTTCCAAATATTAATTTCGGCCGTTCCAGCAACAAACTGAATTGTATTTTCTGTTGAGCTGTTATAATATCTGGTTGTTAATACTTTCTCGCCATCATTCAAAAATAGTTCAATTGATGAAGTATCCACAAACATATGTAAAGATTTCAAACTTTTTATCTTTACTTTTCTTATTGTTCTACCGGCTCCTAATTCATTGATAAACTCCATAGAAAATAATTCTTCCTGAACATTATATTTCAATACCAGACCTTCTGAGAAAATAAATTCTAAATCTTCTATTCCTCCTTGTTTTACTTCTAATTCAAACGTTTCCAAATTCCTGATTTTTGTTTTATTTTCAACTTCAATTAATTCATCTCTCAATTCCAGATATTCTTTGACTGGTGTTTGAAATATCTGTCCATCTTTCATACTGATTTCACGAAGCATAGTTAACGCATGTTGCCATCCATTTTCTATCGTAGGATTTTGATATTCCAGATCGGAATCGGACATACCCATCCATCCTATTATGATTCTTCTTCCTTTTTCATCCAAAAATGTCTGTGGTGCATAAAAATCGAACCCATAATCCCACTCTTCAAAATCCCTTAATTGATAATCAGAACGAAAATCTCCATCTAAATAAAAGTATCCTGACTGATAAATATTTTGAAATCTGAAATTTTCACGAATTAATCCTTGCGGTGAGATGGATAACAAATTTTGTCCATCAATTTCAAACAAGTCGGGACATTCCCACATATAACCAAAAGTTTCTTTAGTTTTTAATTCATTACACAATTTCCATTGTTTTAAATCTTTTGATGTATAAACTAATACCCTGCCTTCATCATCAAGTGTTCTACCACCCAATACCATAAAGTATTGATTATCTTCTTTCCAGACTTTCGGATCTCTTATATGACAAGAATAATGTTCGGGATAATCTTCGTTTCTGAGAACAGGCGCTTTACTGATTAATACCGTATTCTCTTGATATTTCACATAGATAGTAGCAGCCCCTCTGCCTTTGCGGACATAGTCATGATCACCTTCTTCTTTTACATTCCCGGTATAGAAGATATGCATCTGATCATTTTCAATAAAACTTGATCCGGAATAAATGCCATCCCGGTCAAATTCTTGATCCGGAACCAGCGTTACTCCTTCATAATTCCATTCAAGTAAATCAGAACTTGTATAATGTCCCCAGAACTTAATCCCACCAGCAGCTTCTAAAGGTGAATACTGAAAAAACACATGATAGATCCCATTCATTTGACACAACCCATTCGGATCATTGATCCAGCCTACCGGCGGCATCAAATGAAATTTCAGTCTCCACGGATCCTTATTGATTTTTTCTAGTTCCTCTTCCGCTGCTTTTACTTTGTCTAATAATTCTCTCGTCTGTAATTTCATTTCTAACTCCTTAAAATTTATTTTGCAGAAAGTATGGTTTCTGAAATTTTTACTTCTTTTCCTGTTTCTGCTTCTATCTGTTTATAGTCATCGGAATTGGTAATGATGAACGGTGTTACTGTATCATATCCGGCTTCCTTAATTTTTCCGACATCAAAGGATGCTATCACATCACCTTTTTTAACTTCAGCGCCTTCTTTTACATGAATTGTAAAATATTTCCCATTTAACTTTACCGTATCAAGACCTATATGAATTAATAATTCTGCTCCTTTCGAAGAGATAATTCCTATGGCATGTTTTGTATCAAATACTGTCGTTACTTTTCCATCACATGGTGATGCTACTTTACCAGAAGACGGAATTATGGCCATCCCTTTACCAAGCATTTCAGAACGGAACGTTTCATCCGGAACATCAGCTAATGAAATAGTTCTTCCCTCAATTGGACTCCCAAACAACTCCTCTATTGCTTCCGGTTGATTATTTTCACTTTTTTTTAATGTGGAATTTGTATTTTTATTTTCATCCTTAAACATGATCCAAGATAGAATAAATGAAACCCCAATGGAAACACTCATTAAAATTAAATATTGAATCGTATAATCTGTGGTAATCAAAAATCCAAACAGACCTGTCACACCATAGGCACTGGCTCCAACCTTTAAAACTGCTCCAATCAGTGCACCACATGCCCCTCCGATACAACCGGCTGCAAATGCTTTCATAAATCTTATATTCACACCGAAAATTGCAGGTTCTGTAATTCCTAAAAAGGCAGAAAGAGACGCTGGTAATGCCATAGATTTCAACTTTTTATTTTTTGTTTTTAATGCAACCGCAAGTGCTGCTCCTGCTTGACCTACATTTGCTGCTGTGGCAATTGGCATCCAGGTATTCAAATTCGTGCTGCTTAAAAGTCCAGCTTCCAATGCATTATACATATGATGGACCCCTGCAACTACAGTTGGTGCATATACTGCTCCTGCCAAAAAGGCTCCTACACCAAAAGGTAGCGTAATCAACAGACCAGCACCTTTTAAAACATAATTTTCTAATACTGAAAATACAGGTCCAATGATTGTCAATGTCAGATATCCTGTTATAAGTACACTTAAAAATGGAGTAACAAATAAATCAATGATTTCCGGAACAATTTTGTGCAATTTCTTTTCTATCATAGACATGATCCATACTGCTATGACTACAGGAATCACGTGCCCCTGATAACCCACCATCGGCGTTTCAAATAGACCGAACCAAGTAGATGCTTTCGGTATCGATTCTGCAGTAGCAACTCCCCAAGCATTCAAAAGATCAGGATGGATCATAATCATTCCGATTACAGCACCTAAATAAATATTTCCGCCAAATGTCTTTGCCGCACTCATTGCAATCAAAATCGGTAAGAATACAAACGCAGCATTACTAAACAAATGTACAATAGAATAAGTACCTGATTCTGCCATTTGAGGATATACTTTACATAATCCCTCTAATAATCCCATAAGTAATCCACTTGCAACAATAGCCGGAATAATCGGGACAAAAATATCTCCTAATGTTTTAACAGCCCTTTTAAATATATTCTGTTTTTCTACCGCTATTTTCTTTACTTCATCTTTTGTCTGAGCTTCAATACCAGCCATTACAATAAATTCATCAAATACTTTATTGACAGTACCAGTACCCAATATAATTTGTAATTGGCCCGAAGCTTCAAAAACACCTTTTACACCCTCAATATTTTCGAGAGCTTCTTTCTTGATCTCTTTATTGTTAGCTATCACCAAACGTAGCCTGGTTGCACAATGTGCCGCAGAAATAATATTTTCCTTTTTACCAATTGAGTCATATATCTGCTTTGCAGTATCTTTATAATTCATAATTCTCCTCCTTCTACCCCTGATATGATATCTATATCATATACAATTTTATTTTAACTACTTGTTACATTGATTTTGCAATCTTTATTGTGTGTAATCGATTTCACTTTAATATAATTATATTCTATTATAAACTATTTGTATATAGTATAAATCTTCAAAATAATCAACTTGCTTTTTGTGAAAAATCGACAAAAAAGTTTACAGACAGACAAATTATAGCTGTTACTGTAAACTTTATTATAAATCAATTTAATTATTCTCTATTACTTGTATCTTATACCTTCTTACTGTTTTTCATGGAATCACGTTCCATTAATTTGTAACCCATTTTTATTTCTTTTGCAATAACAGACTCTCCTTCGATTTCTGTTAAAAGCATTTTTGCAGCCTCTTCTCCACTTGTTTTGTAATAAAAATGAATGGAAGTCAAAGATGGGGTCGTAACTTTCGCCATCATACTATCTCCCATCCCACCAATCTCTATATCATCCGGAATTTTCTTACCTGATTCTTTGATTGCTTTCATAGCACCTATGGCAATATTATCGGTAGAGCAGAATAATCCATCCAGATCCGGAACGTTATCTAATAACTCTTTCGCTTTTATATAACCTTCTTCCATACTGAACGATACTTGCATCATTCGAGATTTATCTTCCGGAATGCCATATTTTTTCAATGCTTTTTGATATCCTCTTTTCCTTTCAAAACCTACTGCAATATCTTCCGTTGTTACACCAATATAACCTATCTGTTTTCGTCCATTTTCTATCATTTTCTCTGTAAGTCTATATGCTGCATGATAATCGTCGTGATAAACACATTGATATCCTTCTAACTTCTGTCCTACAATAACAATGGGTACTGTTAAATTTTTTAAAACTTTTTTATGTTCTGTTGAGAACATGGTTGCTATCAAAACGATTCCATCCACTTGTTTCTGATTAAAAATTTTTAAATAATCCAATTCTTTCTTCGCATTATTTTCTGTATTAGCTAATATCATCTGATAGTCTGACTTTGAAATAATAGAACTAATTCCAGCAACCATACGGCTTACCGCATGGGAATTGATCTTTGGTATAATGACTCCAATCAAATTTGTCTTTCGTGTCCTCAGAGTCCTGGCTTCTCTTGACGGCTGGTATCCAGTCTGTTCGATAACTTTTCTTATTTTCTCTTTCTTTTCTTCACTAATATAGCCGTTGTTAAAATATCTGGATACTGCTGCTTTTGAAACTCCGGCTAAATCTGCGATCTCACTGATGTTCATTATTTTCCCCCTATCTCAAAGTATAATTTTATTTTCTAATAAATGATTACATTCTTCTTATTTTTGGATATCCAAGTCTTAAATTCATAAAAAGGAATGGGTAAATTAAGACTTGTTCGTAGTAAAATGATTACGAAACTGAGCAGGCGTATATTTTAATTCTCTTCTAAAAGTTCTGACAAAATTAGATACACAACTAAAACCTACCATTCCACTAATCGCTTCTACCGAAAGCTTAGTTGTTAATAATAAGTTCTTTGCATTTTTCAAACGTACATTCGTTAAATATTCGTAAGGAGTACACCCATGTATCTTTTTAAATGTACGAATGAAATAGAAAATGCTAAGGTTGGAAGAATCTGCTAATCCTTTTATTGAAAGATTCTCTGGATAAAATTTATCAATATATCTTGCAGCTTCAACAATAATCTGTGAGGTATCTACCTTCGCTAATGAATTATTAATTGCAAGATGTGCAAAAATATCATGTATGGTCAATGATGCGAGATGTTCATTTACATTACCACTTGCCATCATATTAATAATAAAAGAAAACTTTTTGCTCATTTCTACGAAATCTTCCGGAAAAAAAACGGGACCATTGGACTCATACAAAGTATCTAAGTAATTTTGTACCATTTTACCAGAAAAATGAAAATATTTAAAGCTTACTTTTTCTTTTGCATAATATAAATGTGGCCTTTTACAATCTAATAAAAACATACTGCCTTTCGGAACTGAATGCGTTTTATCTTCGATATTTAAATACAAAGTTCCATCCTGTATAATTTCTAATAAAAATGTATCAATCTGCTCTTCCATTCTCCTAACAATATATTTTTCATCACACTGATAATCTCCACCTGACTCTAAAAAAAACAACGTATCTTTTGCAAATTTTGATGCTATATAAAAATACTCTTCTGAAGTAGGCAATACACCGACATCATAATTGCGCATAGAAGCCCTCCTGCAATTTCTGTATATTCTATAATCTCAATATATTATGATTGTAGTAATTATATTATATCACATCTCTTAATTTTTTTATTTACAAAGTGCAATTTTTGCATATTTTTTGTGCAATATACTTTATTGTTTTTTTATACAGCCTTGCTATAATATATTTAAATCTAAGATTGAAAAACTCAGCTGAGAGCAAACTATAATTATATATTAAAAATTAGGAGGTATTTAGAATGAAACGAGTAAAAATTGGTATCGCAGGATTGGGACGTTTGGGACGTACACACGCACAAAATTTAGCATTCAAAATTCCACAAGCTGAATTAACAGCTGCTTGCTCAATTGTTGATGCAGAATTAGATTATGCAAAAAATGAATTAGGAATTACTGAATTATATAAAGACTTTTCTGAAATGGTAAACAAAGCTGATATCGATGCTGTAGTCATCGTTACACCAAGCACAGAACATCCTTGGCAGATCGAAGCAGCTTTAAAAGCCGGAAAACAGGTTTTCTGTGAAAAACCATTAGCCGTAACAATTGAAGAATGTAAAGCAACTGAAAAAATTGTAGAGCAATATCCTGACCAAATCGTTATGTTAGGCTTTATGCGTCGATTCGATCCTTCTTATGCCTATGCAAAAGAAAAAATAAAAGCCGGAGCAATCGGTCAGCCATATTTAGTAAAAGCTACCGGTATTGATCCGGAAGCGGACTGCCAAAGTTTAATTGATAGTGGCTTTATTCCAAAAAGTGGGGGTATCTTTATTGATATGGCCGTACACGATATCGATTTGATGCGTTGGTTCTTAGAAGCAGATGCCAAAGAAGTTTATGCATTAGGCTGTTCTTTCAAACATCCTGAATTTAAAAGAGACGGTGATTGTGAAACAGGATGCGCCATGTTTGAGTTCGAAAATGGAGCAATGGGACAAATTCATGTCGGAAGAACTGCGCCTCATGGATATCACATTGAAACTGAAATCGTTGGGACAGAAGGCTCTATCCGTATTAGTCCGGTTCCAGCAAAAAATCTAGCCATACTTTATGATACGAATGGTGTTGTACAAGAATGTGTCAGAAACTTCCCAGAACGTTTCTCTGAGTCTTATGTGTTAGAATTAGAAGAATTTATTAACTGTGTAATTCATAAGACTAAACCTAGCGTTACTGTATACGACGGTACAAAAGCTACCCAAATGGCTTTTGCTGCAAAAGCTGCTTTTGAAAACCATGTAGTGACGCCTGTAGAACATTAGAATTTATTACATTACGAAAAGAAAAGCAAAGCAAAAGGACAGTCATCTGCCCTTATGCTTCGCTTTTCTTTTTTCCTGCTTCATTGCAAAAATTCTTTTGGATTCTGCTTCTTTCTCTTTCCGAGTTTTTGCTTTTCTATGCAGCTTCTTTTCTTCTTGCTGTAATTTCAAAGCCTGCTGTGATTTGGTCCCTATTCCAAGATCTAAAATTTCTTTTTTGACCTTTCTTTGTAACCTTTTTGGATTAATTTTATCACTACTCATATTAAAAGTTTCAATAGCAGGACTGAATTTTAATGTGTGCCAATTGTTTAAAATGTATTTTTGAATATCATACTCCTTAGGTTCCGGACCAAAAGTAATTTTACAAACTGATAACTTTTGATTTTCAATTCTTTCAATAACACCAATCCAAAATGGTTCTTCAAAATACACTTTAAATTTAACCGTTACTTTATCCATTATTTTTTCCTCCTTAAAATAAATGAACAAAGAACGGACAACCAAGGAGGCAGGTTACTGACAGCTTAGCTGCGTCTGGACTACCAACCAGAACTGTGTTTTTATCTTTGATGCTTAAATACTAACTTTTTTCGTTGTGTCTGTCAAGACTGACACCAAATTGTATTACATTTTGACCTTTTTTATCGTCGAATATTTACTGTAAATCTTTTTCCCTTTGACTATTTTGTAAACTCTGATCTTATAATAGTAGGTCTTTTTTCTCTTCAATTTTTTATTTTTGCGACTTATAATTTTTGCTTTTTTTATCGTTGCTATTTTTTTATATCCTATTTTTCTTTTTGTTGAACGATATATTTCATATCCTGAAGAATCTGACACTCTTTTCCAAGTAAGCTTTACCATTCTTTTGGATAATTTCTTCACTTTGAGTTTTGTCGATTTGGGTCTGACTGTAATAGCGATTTTTGAAGTCACTCTACTTCCATCTTTTGCAGTAATCGTAATAACTGCCTTTCCAATTTTCTTAGCAGTTACTTTTCCACGGCTGTTTACCGATGCCACTCTTGAATTATTTGATTTGTATATTACCTGTTTATCACTTGCATTAGAAGGAATAATCGTAGTTTTAATTTGATAACAAGATTTTAAATCTAATGTTTTTGATTTTTCTTTCAAACGGATTCCTTTTATTTTGATCGTTGTGGAACCGGGTTTTTGAGATGTTTCTAGAAATTTATAAAATAATTTGTTATCAACTGCGTATTTATGAGCATTTGAATTTTTGACACAATAAATAATTACTTTCTTATCATCATAAAATACTGTAATTCCAAAATTTTTGACACTCTCAGGAATAGTGATATTCGTAAGATTATAACACATACCATAAGCTGATTCCCCAATAGTCGCCACACTCGAAGGTACATTAACATTATCTAAATTCTCACATCCAAAAAAGGCACCTTCTCCTATTGTAGTCAACCCCTTTGGTAAATTAACCTTAACTAAATGTTGAGCAGATATAAAACCACAATTGCCAATAGTCTTAACTCCATTTAAAATGGTATATTCTTTAGCAGTGTTACCACATGGATATAATACTAAAATAGTTTTGTCTTTATTATATACTACTCCGTTTATTGAACAGAATTTAGGATTAGATGCTTCTACATTGATTTTTTTCAAAGCAGTACAATCATAAACAATACCATCTCCAATTTTGCTAACACTTTCCGGTAAACTTAAATATTCTAAACTATCACACCATCCAAAAGCACTATCTTGAATCGTTGTTACACCATTTGAAATCGTAACACTTTTTAAATTGTCACAATATTGAAACGCGCTTTCTCCAACCACTCTGACACTACTTGGTATATGAATATTTGTTAGATTCTTACAATTTAAAAATGCTGAACTTTCAATGATTCCAATACCCTCAGATAATTCAACATTTCTTAAATTTTGACAAGACAAAAATGCATTTTTTCCAATGTTTATTATACTTCCTGGTATTTCAACACTGGTTAAATATTCCCTATATTGAAATGCACCTTGATAGATACTGCTAACCTTTTTTCCACCAATTTCTTCTAATATTTGAGCTGTTTCTATACTACTGGAAGCACTTGTTACAATATAAGAATCTGTAGATGAATCAAAGGTATATCTAATACCCTTTATCTCTCTATTATCTGTAGCAGCTTCTACTTGCATCTTAAAAACAGGTATCACCAAAAAAATTATCAGCATTACTATGACACTAAATGAAACTCTTTTCCCTTTCATTTCTGTTTTAAATCTTAATCTTTCCCTCATTTCTAATTCCTCCCCTTTGGTACTTATCCTTCATTCTTCATTCCTCTTCTTGTAAATTGTAAATTTTTATATTACCCTGACCGTTCTTATTTTTCCACTCCTTTCCCCTAATCATCGCGCAAAAAAAGCACCTTATGCTAAAACTCAACGCAAAGTGCTTTTTTAACACATATTTATTTTATCATCTGAATCGCTTTAAGTAAACTAAAATAGCATTTTTTTCCTGAAATCTTTTACTTATAATGAAGTTCTTACCAATTTGGGAAGATATTCCTTTTTCTCCAGAGCATTCATTATTTGTTTCTTGTGCTCCGTTCCAAAAGCCTCCAATGTAATTCTAAGTTCTACTGCTGCATTTCTATTGGTACTTACAAACTGATTATGCTCCAAACGAATTACATTCCCTTGTTCTTTTGCGATTACGTCTGCTACACGAGATAGTTCTCCCGGTTTATCCGGCAATAGAACAGAAACAGTAAAAATGCGGTCACGCAAAATCAGACCATGCTGGACAATGGATGACATTGTAATTACATCCATATTACCTCCGCTTATGATTGAAACAATTTTTTTATTTTTAACATTTAGTTTTTTCAATGCAGCAATCGTTAACAAACCAGAGTTTTCTGCTATCATCTTATGATTTTCAACCATATCCAAAAATGTAACAATCAACTCATCATCTTCAATTGTAATGATCTCATCTATATTTTTTTGTACATATGGAAATATATTACTACCAGGTGTTTTAACAGCAGTACCGTCTGCAATCGTATTTACTTTAGGCAATGTAATTACATTCCCCTTTTTTATTGACTCTTGCATGCAATTAGCCCCTGCAGGTTCTACTCCAATTACTTTTATTTTTGGATTAAGTAGTTTCGCTAATGTAGAAACACCGGCCGCAAGTCCGCCTCCACCGATTGGTACCAGAATATATTCTACTAATGGAAGTTCTTTGAAAATTTCCATAGCGATAGTCCCTTGTCCCGTAGCTACAGCCAAATCATCAAAAGGATGAATAAAAGTATAACCATACTCTTGTGCCAAATCATAAGCTTTCTGACATGCTTCATCGTACACATCCCCATATAATATCACTTCTGCTCCATAACTTTTCGTTCGGTTCACTTTCATAAGCGGAGTCGTCATTGGCATAACAATAACTGCTTTTGCACCAAAACATTTAGCTGCATAGGCCACTCCTTGGGCATGATTTCCTGCTGATGCTGTAATCAGTCCTTTCTCTCTTTCTTCATCCGACAAAGTACTGATTTTATAATATGATCCACGGACTTTGTAAGCTCCTGTAAACTGCATATTTTCAGGTTTTAAATAAACCTTATTTCCTGTTTGCTGACTTAAATAATCACTAAATACTAATTTCGTTTCTAACGTTACTTGCTTAACTACATCTGCTGCTTCTTCAAACTTCTCTAAAGTTAACATATTGTCTTCCTTCCTTAATTTTGGGTAAATAGTGCATTAATGAATTGTTCTGAATCAAATTTTTGGAGATCATCAATTGTTTCTCCAACACCAATATATTTTACAGGAATTTTTAATTCGGATTGTATTGCAACTGCAATACCACCTTTCGCAGTTCCATCCAACTTTGTAAGAATGATACCGGTTATATCTGCAACTTCTTTAAATTCACGAGCCTGAGACAAAGCATTCTGTCCAGTAGTCCCGTCTAATACGACTAAAGTTTCTCGATAAGCTTCCGGATATTCTTTTTCTAAAATTCTATTAATTTTACGGAGTTCTTCCATTAAATTCTTTTTATTGTGAAGACGGCCCGCTGTATCACATAATAAAACATCTGCTTTTCTTGCTTTTGCAGCGGCAACTGCATCAAATACTACAGCGGCAGGGTCTGCTCCTTCTTGTCCGCCGATGATATCGACACCTGCACGATTGGCCCATTCCGTCAGTTGTTCGCTTGCAGCTGCTCGGAATGTATCTGCAGCTGCTAATACAACTTTTTTACCTTGATCTTTTAATTTTCCAGCAAGTTTTCCTACAGATGTTGTTTTTCCAACCCCATTCACACCGATTACCAAAACAACAGACTGTTTGTTTTCAAATTCATATGCTGTCTCTCCTACATCCATCTGTTCTTTCATACTCTTAATTAAAAGTTCTTTACATTCAAATGGCTCTTTTATTTTATTTTCTTTCACTTTTGCTTTTAAATCCTCAATAATTGCTGTTGTAGCATTTATCCCTAAATCTCCCATTACTAAGATTTCTTCAATTTCTTCATAAAATTCTTCATCTATACTGGAAAATCCACTAAAAATACTATCAATTCCAGCTACAATATTATCACGGGTTTTTGATAAGCCGGCTACAAGTCTCCCAAAAAAACCTTTTTTTTCTTCGCTCATGTTGTCCCTCCTAACTTTATTTGTACCTCGTACACAAACTATTTATTTGTCTAAATCCTCTTCTATTAAATTAACAGAAACTAGAGTAGATACTCCTTTTTCCTGCATTGTAATACCATATAATCGATCTGCCGCCGCCATAGTACCTCTTCTATGAGTTATAATAATAAACTGAGTATGCTTGGTCAATTTATTGAGATAATTGGCAAATCTTCCTACATTAGAGTCATCCAATGCCGCCTCGATCTCATCTAATAAACAAAATGGAGAAGGTTTTAAATTCTGAATTGCAAATAATAAGGCAATGGCTGTCAATGCTTTTTCTCCTCCTGATAATTGCATCATATTTTGAAGTTTTTTCCCTGGCGGCTGAGCTATAATTCGAATTCCTGTCTCTAGGATATCTTCTCCTTCGACCAATTCCAAAGTACCTTTTCCTCCACCGAATAATTCCTTGAAGGCTTTATCATACTCTCTTTTAATTTCAAGAAATTTTTCTTGGAATTGTTTGCGCATTCCAGTGTCTAACTCTTCAATAATATGTATTAAAGTTTCTTCTGCAATGATCAAATCATCATGTTGGGTTTTTAAAAACTCATACCGTTCTGATAAGTTCTTATAGTCCTCAATCGCATTAACGTTAACATCCCCTAACTTACGGATCGCATCTTTTAAGGTTGCAATTTCTTTTTTCATAAGAGCAAGATTGTCCATAGCTTCGTCACGCAATTCTTTTGCTGCATGAAAAGTCAGTTCGTACTCATCCCACATATAATTCGTCTGGTTCTCAATTTGTTCTCTCATTTTCTCTATTTGTGAGTTTAGACGGAAAACCTCTTTATCCAATTGATTCATTCTTTTAGATAAATCTTCCCTTTTTTCAAAAAATCCCTTATAACTGGATGACCACTTTTCTTTTTCTATTTCTAAGTCTTTCATTTTAGATTCTAACTCTATCTGCGTTTCTTTTGATTTTTCTATCGTTTCATTGATTTCATGAATCTGATGATTCTTATTCTCAACTTCTTCTACCGCAGCTGTAGCATTGTTTTGTAATATTTCTTTTTCTTCTTCTAATTTATTCATTTCCTGGAAAATACGATTCTCATTTTCCTTCATGAACTCTTCTTTTTGTTTTAAATTAGAAACCTCCATCTGAATCTTGGCTAACTGTTGACTCTGTTCAGCCTCGTCCTTTGAATCTGATTCCAGTTGATACTGATACTCCTCAATCTCTTTTTCAATTTCTTTCTCACGCTTTTCAGACATAGATATTTCTAATAAAATAAGTTCTTTGCTATCTTTAATTTCTAACAACTGCTTTTCAATCTCAGCATTTTCTATCTTTAAACTATCAAATCCTAATTCTGCTTCTTCTCTTTTGGTTTCTGCCTGCGATACGTTTAACTGAGCGGTATTTTGTACAATATACTGCTCTTGCACTTCTTTTTTAATATCTTCACTTTCCTCTGTAAGTATTTGATATTCTTTTCTTATATACTCAATTTTTTCTTGCGTTTTTTGTACTGAATTTTTAATTTCCTGTAATTTATTTTCTATCTCTTCTATTTCTCTACGACGCCCTAGAAGATTACTAGAATTTTTAAAAGCACCTCCAGTCATAGAACCACCGGTGTTTAAAGATTCCCCTTCCAATGTAACGATACGTACAGAATGATTATATTTTTTGGCAAGAGCAATCGCATGGTCAATATGATCTACAACCAAAATTCTTCCCAATAAATAATTTGCTAATTCTTCAAACTTCTTCTCAACTTTAACCAGAGTATGAGCAAATCCAATTACTCCATTTTCAGAAAGTACTTTATCATTTTGATGAGAATTTCGATTACCAATACTTGTTAATGGCAAAAATGTTGCCCTTCCAAATTTATTTTTCTTCAAATACTCAATCATTTTCTTGGCAGTATTCTCATTATCTGTAACAATATTTTGTATACTACCACCTAAGGCTGTTTCGATTGCAATCTCATATTCCTTATCCACTTTAATGATATCTGCAACTACTCCTAACAGACCAAGTTCTTTGTCCTTATTTTCCATTACTTTACGAATACTGTTACCATAACCATCATATCGCTCTGTTAGGTTTTTTAAGGATTCTAACTTTGATTTTGTACTATGATATAATATATTTTTTTGTTCTAATTCTTTATTTGCGGCTTCTCTTTCACTTTTAAGTTCAACAATTTGCTTTTTAACGACTTCAAAACGATTTTCCAACTCTACAATAATACTTGTAGCATCTTCAAGTTTCTTCCGATAATCAGCCAGCAAAATATCCTGTTCGGCCTCTTCGCTTTTTAATCTTAAAAGTCTTTGACTTAACTGCGCTTTTCGAATATTCACCTGCTCAAGCATAGTATCATATCTTTGCAGTTTTCCTTTCGTTGAACCTTTGTCATTTAAAATTTGTATGATTTCACTTTTCCCTGATTCTATCTGTTTCGTCAAATTTGAAATTTTATTTTGTATCTTTTGTAATTGACTTTGAGCATCTTCTTGTATCTTAATTTGATTCTCTAATGTAATATTAAAATCCGCTTTTTCCTCTTTTAAAATATCATGCTGACTCTTTTTTTCGTCCCAGGCATTTTGAATATTCTCCAAACGACTTCTCAAATGCTCATCATTCATTTTGGCCGTATTAATCTGTTCTTTTAATACATTGATCTGTCCTTCTAATTTTCCACTTAATACAATTGTTTGATTCAATTCATCTCTGGTATTTTTTAAAACTTCATCTGTATTCGAAATATTTAATTCAATTTTTTCATATTCCGTTTTTGTATTTTCATAATTATTCGTTGTTTCTTCTAAATCATTTTCTACAATAACTAGTTTCTTCTCTATTTCAAGAGACTGCTCTTTTAATTGTTCAATTTCCATTAAAAACATATTAACATCATAGGTTTTTAATTCTTCTTTCTTTTTCAAATAAATTTTTGCGGTTTCTGCTTGTTTCTCTAAAGGACCAATCTGTTTTTCTAATTCTGAAAGAATATCTTTTATTCGTACAAGATTCTGCCTTTCACTTTCAAGCTTTTTCTGAGCAGTGGCCTTTCTTCTCTTATATTTTACGATACCGGCAGCTTCATCAAATAATTCTCTTCTTTCTTCCGGTTTTCCGCTTAATATCCGCTCAATTTGTCCCTGACCGATTATAGAATAACCTTCCTTACCGATTCCTGTATCATAAAAAAGTTCATTCACATCTTTTAACCTACAACTGGTACCGTTTAATAAATATTCACTTTCTCCTGAACGATACACACGTCTTGCAATGGTAACTTCTTCGTAATCAATAGGCAACTGATGATCTGAATTATCAAGAGTAATTGCAACATAAGCATACCCTAATGGCTTTCTATTTTCTGTACCTGAAAAAATAACATCCTGCATACTGGAACTTCTAAGCTGCTTTACTCTCTGCTCACCTAACACCCAGCGCACGGCATCTGCAACATTACTTTTTCCACTTCCATTAGGTCCTACAATTCCTGTGATTCCATTATGAAAATCAAATACAATTTTGTTAGCAAACGATTTAAATCCGTGTACTTCTATACTTTTTAAATACATAGTTTACTCCTTAGCGTTTAATTTCATCAGCGCACTATAAGCGGCTTCCTGTTCCGCTGCTTTTTTTGTTTTACCCCTTCCATTTCCAATAACTTCCTCATCTATTTTTGCATTGACCACAAATTGTTTCGCATGATCCGGACCTTCCTCTGAGATTAATTCATAGGAAAGCTCACCACGATTCATTTTCTGTATCACCTCTTGTAAGATAGTCTTGCTATCAAAAAAGAGCTTTTTCTTTTCTATATCCTTCAAAATAAATTGATTGATGAACTCTTTTGCATTAGCAAAACCACCATCTAAATAAATTGCACCAATTAAAGCCTCCATTGCATCTGATACAATAGAATTCCTGTCTCTTCCTCCAGTGTGTTCTTCTCCTTTTCCCAAAAGAAGATATTTCCCTAATTCTATCTGTCTTGTACAAAAAGCTAAAGTAGATTCGCATACAATACTTGCTCTTGTTTTCGTCAAGTCACCTTCATGAAGCTGTGGATTATTAGTATACAAAAACTCACTGGATACTAGTTCTAAAACCGCATCACCCAAAAATTCCAATCTTTCATTATTCATTAATTTACCCAGTTTACGTTCGTTCGCGTAAGAACTATGGGTCATTGCCTGTTTTAATAATGAAATATCACTAAATTGATAGCCTATTCTCTTTTGAAGATCTTCTAATCTAATTTTCATCACTTCCCATCTTTTATTCCCGTATCATATTTTACAAACAATTTTCTACCTGTCGTAAAGCGAAAAAGCCCTTCAATAAAGGGCTTTTTCTGCGTTCACATTAGTTTATTGCATTTTTTATTTGTTCAACTGCATCTCCTACTGTGGCAATTTTTTCAGCTTCTTCATTTGCAATTTCAATATCAAATTCTTCTTCAATACCCATAATTATTTGAAAAATATCTAATGAATCTGCTCCCAGATCATCTACAAATGTTGTCTCCATAGTAATTTCTGCTACATCCACATTCAATACTTCTGCAATTATTTTTTTTAATTTTTCAAATTCCATCTTAAACACCCTTTCCTTATTCTTCGTTTAAAGATATATTCTGCTTTATTTTTTCATTTATATTTTGTTCTTTAAAAGTAACGCATTGTATAATCGAATTCATTACTTCTGTTGCTTTAGAACTACCATGTGTCTTCACTACCAATCCATTCAACCCAAGTAGCGGTGCCCCACCATACTGACTTGCATCAAATGATTTTAATGTCTCTTTCAATGCCGGTTTTACCAACAAAGCTCCGATTTTTGAACGCAGGGAACTCATCATTCCTTCTTTTATCTTACCGATTAAGGTAGCCCCTACTCCTTCATACAATTTTAAAATTACATTTCCTACAAAGGCTTCACATACGATTACATCTGCATCTCCGCTCGGAATATCTCTTGCTTCAATACTTCCAATAAAATTAATCTCGGGAGAATTTTTTAATAATGGGAATGTTTCTTTAACCAATGCATTTCCTTTTTCTTCTTCAGCGCCTATATTTACTATTGCCACTTTGGGATTTTTAATTCCTATTACATTTTCCATATAAACAGAACCCATTTTTGCAAATTGTAGTAAATGTGACGCCCTTGCATCAACATTTGCTCCACAATCGATTAAAAGTGAAACTCCTTTTTTGGTTGGAATCAAAGGAGCTAAAGGAGGCCTCTCCACGCCTTTTATCCTTCCAACAATAACTTGTCCTCCGACCAATATAGCTCCGGAACTTCCGGCTGAAACTAACGCATCTGCTTCCCCGCTTTTTACAAGATTCATTGCTTTTACAATGGAAGAATCTTTTTTCCTGCGTATTGCCATAACTGGAGGTTCTGCTGTTTCTATCACTTCCTTAGCATTTACAATTTCAAGCTGTCCTTCTGGATATTCATACTGAGCTAATTCTTTTTTTATGACTTCTTCTTTGCCTACGAGAAATACTTTAATGTCTTGACGTTTTTTAATAGCTTGAATAGTACCTTTTACAATCTCTGTTGGTGCGTTATCTCCACCCATAGCATCCACAGCTATTTTTACTATATCCTGCATTTTTATCCTCCTTGCATACCTATATGCAAATATACTATATATCGAAATATAAATCAATAATTTTTTTCTATTTTCTTTATTGTATTCTTATAATTTATTCTTATGATTTGCTTTTCGTGAAGCCTGGTTTTAATTTTAAAAATAGCCTTGATTGGCTATCTTTTTTTATACTCTTTATAAATTTATTAGATAAATTGAGGAGTTTTGAGATTGAAAAAAGTTTTAAATAATTGTATAACCATAATAAATATTACTTTAAGTACTTATTGGATTTTATATTAACTTTTCATAAATTCAGATCTTTTGCTTTCATCAAATTTTCTTCCACAAGCATAGAGATTGGTTATAAATGCATCAATTAACGAAATATTATACGAGGATTGCCTTGGAGCATTCGCTAACGCCTGTAATGCATTTAGTCTTGGATTATGTTCCCCATCTCTATATTGGCTTATCATGTCCACGATATTTATTTCACCAAAAGTCCCAGCCTCTAATTTTTAAACATAAGCTGCCATAGCTAATTTCTCTTGATCTTGCCACCAATTCCCTTGAAAGAACCCATCCTCTCGATTCCAGAAATCAGCATTTAACTTTTTATAATCAACTCTGCCATCTTCTAGTTAGTATTCCTCAATCTTATTCTGCTGATAAGCTTCCCAGTTCTTATTAATTTTAAAGGATACTGTTTTATTTTTTACTGTATATTTATTATTAAAATAAAAAAGATTATCTTATTGTTTATTTTGAAAATAATTTTATAAATAAAAGACTAATAATCATACCTATTGCTTGAGCAATTAAAATATAGATTGCTATTCTAATATTGTAATCAAGAAAAATTATAAACCCTAATAATATTAAGATATAAATTATTAATTGAATAAAAATATTTTTTTTTAAATTCATGAAATATTATTCCTTTCATTTATTATTTTAAATCCATAATAAAAGTTGCCATAATATCAGTAAATGGACGTGATTCAGAGAATCACAGCTAACTATTGACACAGAGCCACAAAAAAGGCACCGCACATTTAGCGCGACACCTTCTCATTCTTCAAAGCATGTTATCTTTTATTATTTATCAACTGAGATAATTTCTTTTTTGTTGTATGAGCCACAAGCCTTACATACTCTGTGAGGCATCATTAAAGCTCCACATTTACTGCATTTTACTAAATTTGGAACACTCATTTTCCAGTTAGCTCTTCTCTTATCTCTTCTTCCTTTAGAAGATTTATTTTTTGGACAGATAGACATAATTACACCTCCTTAAATTTCTTAAAAACATCTTGGATTGCTGCCATTCTTGGATCTAATGTTTCTGTATCACACTCGCATTTACCTAAATTAAGATTCTTGCCACAGATACTACAGATTCCCAAACAGTCTTCTTTACATAGAACCTTAATCGGCCAATTCAATAAAATTTCTCCATAAATCAGCTTCTCTACATCCAGATCATATCCAAGCATAAAATGTGTTTCATCCATTTCTTTCATTCGTTCTTCATCAGAAATCTTCATATCGACTTCTTTTGAAATATTCAGGTGCATGTCGGTTTTAACATCTTCCAAACATCTTGCACATGGAATTACTAGAGATAAATCTACCATTCCCTCTACCAGCAATTTTTTATTGCCCATATTTGTCAGTATCAAATGTACCGGAGTTTTCTCTATAATAGGAAAAGTTCCCATTTTAAAAGTAAATTCCTCCATCTCTAACACGACTTCTTTTTGCACGACCTGATTTTCATGAGATAAAATATCTGATATGTTTATTAGCATATATTCCTCAATTCGTCTATTATAAGACATAATTATAGTTGGAATGCATCGATTTCTATGCTATTTCCACACCAATCAATTATACCCATACACTTTTGATTTGTCAATCATTTTTTATAATCACACGTTTTTTAGTTTAAGAGGTGCAATTGAACAATATCTTATTATTTAACTAAAGCTAAAGTCTCCCTTGCAATGGCAAGTTCTTCATTCGTTGGAATCACTAGAACTTTGACTTTGGAATCCGGTGTTGAAATAACAATATCTTTTCCACGAACGCTATTTGCTTCTTTATCAATTTCAATACCTAAGTATGCTAAGTTATTACAAACTGTTGAACGCAGAACCGGATCATTTTCACCTAAACCGGCAGTAAAGCAAATAGCATCTACACCATTCAATGCTGCAATATAGGAACCAATATATTTTAACACTCTATATCGAAATATCTCCAATGCTCTTGCAGCACGTTCATCACCATTTGCTGCTGCACTTTCTAAATCTCTAAAATCACTGGATACTCCCGAAATTCCATAAACACCTGACTCTTTATTCAAAATATTCATGATTGATGTAATATCTAATCCTTCTTTTTGAGCAATAAACTCAATAATCGCTGGATCAATATCGCCGGAACGTGTTCCCATGACCAAACCTTCTAATGGAGTTAATCCCATAGATGTATCAACTGATTTTCCATTTTCAACAGCACAAATACTTGCACCATTTCCCAGATGACATACTATCATTTTCATACTTTCATATGGTTGATTTAAAAGCTCTGCTGCTTTTTTTGAAACATAACTATGACTTGTTCCATGGAAACCATATCTTCTTATTTTATATTCATCATAATATTTGTATGGAAGTCCATACATATATGATTTTTCCGGCATTGTTTGGTGAAACGCTGTATCAAAAACAGCAACCATAGGAGTGCCAGGCATTAACTCTTTACATGCATGAATACCAATTAAATTTGCCGGATTATGAAGAGGAGCCAAATCATTACATTCTTCAATTCCTTTTATTACTTCATTATTTAAAATAATAGATGATGCAAATTTTTCGCCGCCATGTACTACACGATGTCCAACTGCCCCTACCTCATCAAGACTTTTAATAACACCTGATTTCTCGTTCATAAGTGCATTTAAGACTAATTGAATTGCCTGTTTATGAGTCGGCATAGGAGAATCTGTGACTTCTTTTTCTCCCTCTCCTTTTTGATATACGATTCTACCGTCAATTCCAATTCTTTCACAAATACCTTTTGCTAAAACCTCTTCCGTATTGGAATCAATTAACTGAAATTTTAGCGAAGAACTTCCACAATTTACAACTAATATATTCACGTTTAACCCTCTTTTCTATACTAAAATCCTTTATGCCTCTTTTTACACATTTAATTGAGCCTGTACAGCAGTCAATGCGATAACACCTACGATGTCTTCTGCAGAACATCCTCTTGACAAATCGTTAACTGGACTTGCAATCCCTTGTAACATCGGACCGTAAGCATCTGCTTTTGCTAATCTTTGTACTAATTTGTAACCAATGTTTCCGGCATCCAAATTAGGAAATACCAGAACATTTGCATGACCTGCAACAGGACTTCCTTTTGCTTTTGATGCCCCAATACTTGGTACAATTGATGCATCTAATTGTAACTCACCATCCAAAGTCAATTGTGGATATCTCTCTTTTGCAATTTCAGTAGCTTCTACAACTTTATCAACCAATGCATGTTTTGCGCTGCCTTTTGTTGAATGTGACAGCATAGCGATCACCGGCTTTTCTCCTACCAGACTTCTAAAACTTTTGGCACTGCTGTCTGCAATACAAGCTAATTCTGATGCAGTCGGATCTTGATTCAGTCCACAGTCAGCAAATACAAAAGTTCCATGTGATCCATATTCACAATTCGGAACGTCCATGATAAAGAAAGCAGATACAAGATCTGTACCTGGTGCAGTTTTAAGAATCTGAAGAGAAGGTCTTAAAACATCGGCCGTTGCATGGCATGCACCTGCAACCATACCATCCGCATCTTTACACTTCACCATCATAACACCAAAAGTAAGGTAATCATTTAAAAGTATCTCTCTCGCTTTTTCTTCTGTCATTCCTTTGTTTTTTCTCAACTCAGTTAACGTCTTGACATAATGTTCTAATTTATCAGTCTCATCAGGATCAATTACTTTCACTCCTGTAAGATCCACTTCTAACCATCCGGCACCATCGAAGATTTTTTCTTCTTTCCCAATCATTACAATATTAGCAGTACCTTCCTCTAATACTTGTGCTGCCGCAATTAAAGTTCTTTTGTCTCTTGTTTCAGGTAAAACAATTGTTTTCTTATCTTTCTTTGCTTTTTCTTTAATGACATCAATAAACGCCAATTTAATCTCTCCTTCCGTTATTTATCAGCCCTATTCTCTAAGTTCTATATGAATATATTATAAACCTTTTGCTTATTGTATACAAGATGTAATTCTCCACTTTTGGTACTAAATCAAGTACAAAGTAGCCAAGATGTACTCATTTTTTTGTTAATTCTTTAACACTTTTACTTTTTTATTTCTTAAGAAAAAATAAAATTTGTATTTTCATAATAAAACTGATAAAATATCTTCAAATATCTTGAAAATCAGGAGGGAACCATTGAATACAGTAGGAATTATTGCAGAATACAATCCATTTCATAATGGTCATTTATATCATATCCAAAAAGCGAAAGAGTTAACCCAATCACAATATGCAATTATTATTATGAGTGGAAACTTTGTTCAACGAGGGGCCCCTGCCATAATTGACAAGTTTTCCAGAACCAGAATGGCATTGGAAAATGGGGCGGATATCGTAATAGAGCTTCCCGTTATTTATGCTTCGGGAAGTGCCGAATCATTCGCATATGGATCAGTATCGATATTAGATGCATTGAATTGCGTAGATTATCTTTGTTTTGGGAGTGAATGCGGTCAAATAAAATCGCTTCAAGAAATTGCTGAGATTTTAGTTAAGGAACCAACTGATTATTTAATAAAACTAAAAACTTTTCTAAAAAATGGTCTTTCTTATCCGCTTGCCCGTCAAAAAGCAATTGAAGATTACTTATTTTCAAATAATAATATCTCATTTAATACATCAAAAGAAGAGCTAAACGAGATATTATCTAATCCAAATAACATCTTAGGGATTGAATATTGTAAAGCTCTGCTGAAACTTTCAAGCTATATCAAGCCAATTACAATATCTCGGTTAGATTCCGGATATCATTCTACAGAATTGGGAACTCATTTTAGTTCTGCTTCTTCTATTCGGAAACATATATTAGAATCTAAAAATTTAGATTTTTTAGATTCTCAGGTACCAAACACCAGCTTTCGTTTATTAAAAGAAAATAGGAACAAAACTTATCCGATTGTTTCCAATGACCTTTCTGATTTATTATATTATAAACTTCATATGGATAAAGATTTAGGTTTAGAACAATTTTTAGATGTATCCCCTGCTTTATCAAACAGAATACTTGGATCATTATCAAAATACGAGAATTTTGATCAGTTTTGCAATTTACTAAAATCGAAAGAAATGACATACACAAGAATATGCCGTTGCCTGATCCATGTTCTATTAAATTTAAAGACTGCTGCTTCTCATAATTCTTTTGTTAATTCTGTGGAAGTCCCATATGCAAGAATTTTGGGAATTAATAAATCTGCTTCTAAACTACTTACTAAAATTAAGGAAAATAGCAGTACTCCAATGATAACAAAGCTTTCCTCTCAAACTGATGCTCTTTCTGAATTAGGCAAAAAAATGATTCAACAAGATATTTTTGCCTCTCAAATTTATCAGGGAATTGTCAGTAGCAAATTTAAAACTCAGCCTTATAATGAATATAAGACCGAGCTTGAATTTTATAACTGATATTAATTTTTAAAACTATGAATTGGCGCAGGAATCCTTCCTCCCCGATTAACAAATGCATCACAGGAATATTGATTAACAGGCATAATCGGTGCATAACCTAATAAACCACCAAATTCTGCTACCTCGCCAACTTCTTTTCCAATCACAGGAATAAGTCTTACTGCAGTTGTTTTTTGATTGATCATTCCTATTGCCATTTCATCTGCTATAATTCCGGAAATAGTAGTTGCTTTGGTACTTCCGGGAATTGCAATCATATCTAATCCAACAGAACATACGCAGGTCATTGCTTCTAATTTCTCCAAAGATATTGCATTGACTTTTGCAGCATCAATCATCCTTTGGTCTTCACTAACCGGTATAAATGCACCACTCAGTCCGCCAACAAAAGAAGAAGCCATTACCCCACCCTTTTTCACTTGGTCATTAAGTAATGCTAATGCTGCAGTGGTACCCGGTGCACCTGCATATTCTAAACCAATTTCCTCTAAGATTTCAGCAACACTATCTCCAATAGCCGGAGTCGGCGCTAGTGATAAATCAATGATTCCAAAAGGGATCCCGAGACGTTTGGAAGCTTCCTGTGCAACCAGCTGACCTACACGTGTTACTTTAAATGCAGTCTTCTTGATTGTTTCACATAGAATTTCAAAATTTTCTCCTCTAACTTCTTCTAATGCTTTCTTAACAACTCCAGGTCCGCTTACACCAACATTAATAATAGCGTCAGCTTCTGTTACACCATGAAATGCACCTGCCATAAACGGATTGTCATCGGGTGCATTACAAAACACAACAAACTTTGCACAGCCTAAAGAATCCACCTCTTTTGTTAACTCAGCCGTTTCTAATATGATCTCTCCAAGTAGTTTGACTGCATCCATATTAATTCCTGTCTTTGTTGTTCCTACATTAACTGAGCTGCATACTCTGCTTGTTGTAGAAAGTGCCTTCGGAATGGAACGAATTAATTTTTCATCTGCAAAAGTCATACCTTTTGAAACAAGTGCAGAATAACCACCAATAAAATTCACACCAACTTCTAACGCTGCTTTTTCTAATGTCTCAGCAATACGAACAAAGTCCTCAGATGTTTTACAGGCAGATGCTCCTATTAATGATATAGGTGTTACGGAAATTCTTTTATTTACAACAGGTATTCCATACATCTGCTCTATTTCATTTCCGACCGAAACTAGGTTTTTCGCTGTTTTAGTAATTTTTTCATAAATTTTACGATTTAATTCTTTTATATCCGAATCAATACAATCAATGAGACTAATTCCAAGTGTAATCGTTCTTACATCCAGATTTTCCTGCTCTATCATTTTATTTGTTTCTAAAACTTCTAATACATTTATCATATCTCTTGTTTTACCTTTCTAATGTTTTGCTCAAATTCTATGCATTTGATTGAAAATATCCTCATTTTGGCATTTTACAATCACTCCAATTTCTTCTCCAATCTTGGCTAATTCACTTTTACATTCTTGAAATGGTTTTGTTGATTGATTCATATCTACAATCATCATCATGTTAAAATAATCTTGTACTATCGTCTGCGAAATATCTAAAATATTTATACTATTATCAGCTAAATAAGTACATACCTTTGCTATGATTCCTACGGTATCTCTACCTACTACAGTTATTATTGTTTTTTTCATTTTTTTCTCTCCTCGCATTAAAATTCAACTAATTCTGATATTCCATCTCTTTTTGCTATCTGAATGGAAAAATCATTGGCACGATACTGATTATCACCTAAAGTAATTTCAGAACAAACTGTTTCATATGCCAATTCTTCATAATTATTTTCTTTACTAAGATGTCCTAATAAGACATACTTTAATTTATCATGTAATATCTCACAAAGCAACTGTCCCGATACTTCATTTGAAAGATGACCTCTTGCTCCAAGTATTCTTTGTTTTAAATAATAAGGGTATTTTCCGGTCTGCAACATTCTGACATCATGATTTGCCTCTAATAATAATGCATCCAGCCCTTTTAATTTTTCAATCGTATAATCATCGTACATACCTAAATCAGTAACTACACCAAACGAACTTCCTTCATGTTCCATAACATAAGATACCGGCTGTACTGCATCATGCGATACTGCAAACGGCTTAATATGTATTTCATGAATCTGAAATGACTCATCTTCTTTGATTTCATGAAAAAGTCCATCAGGAAATCTACCCAGAGATGAAATATTCCGGACTGCCTGTATTGTCCCTCGTGTCCCATAAATGGGAATCTCAAACTTTCTGGCTAAAACTCCTAACCCTTTTACATGATCTATATGCTCATGTGTGATTACAATTCCTTGTATATCTTTTGTTTGTAATCCTATTTCATTTAATCCCTGTTCAATTTTTTTCCCACTAATTCCTGCATCAATCATTACATGGGTGTCATTTACTCCTGCGTAAATGCAGTTTCCACTGCTTCCGCTTGCTACACTGCATAATCTCATGCTGCCTCCTATTTTACATCCTGCTGCGCTTCATTTTTCTTCTTAATTCCTGACTATCGAATGTAGTATAACCTTTTCCGTTTTCTTTGGAATAATACATTGCCCAGTCAGCATGATTCAATAGATCCTTTTGTTCCTTACAGCTCTCTGGATAAGTTGCGACTCCACCACTAATATGTATTGTTATTTTCTCTCCTTCATATTCTAACTCATTACTAGAAATTCTTCTATGTAATTTTTCAACAATTTCATATAGTTCTTGATTCGATTTATTCTTTAAAAGAATTACAAATTCTTCTCCACCATATCGTGCAGCCATTCCACCGTACTCTTTGGCCAATTTTTTGGCAGTAATTGCACAAAGTTGAATAACCGTATCCCCGAATAAATGTCCGAACCTATCATTTATACATTTAAAATTATCAATGTCAAATAATATTACCACTAAATTTTCTAGTTCATCTTTTTCAGTTCTATGTGCCATAATCATTTTATTTAAATAAGCACGGTTATAAATTCCAGTCAGCCCATCTTTCATAGCCATATCTTCCATTTTTTGATATAATTTCGCATTATTAATAGCTATAATCAGCTGTGTTGCAACACTATCAAAAAACGCAATATTCTTTCCAAAAAAATTTTTCTCATTTTTTTCTACAATAAGAAGTCCTTTCATCTTATCATCATTATTTAAAGGGAATACTAATAATGAACCTACATTTTCTTTACCCAAAAACGGATATTGTTCAAAATCCATATTATTGTCAATATAATGCTCCTTAATATATTCAAAACGGCTCAAAAAACTTTTATCCAAAATCTGAGCTTGATATTCTGCTGTGGCTTTTTTACCTAAAATGGAATAAACACATATCTTCCATGGCTGTTCACTATCTTCATTTCTTACTAAAATACCACAGCATGTTATTGCCATCGCTTCGGAAATACTTTCTGTTATCATAGGTAATAAACTATCTAATTCTAATGATGTAGAAATATAGCGCTGAATCATATTTTGAACCATCATCTCTGAATTTGATTGATTAATTCTTTTATAAGCTTCTTCAAGTTCTTCTTTCTTAGCCAATAATTCTTCATTAGCCAGCCGCATTTCTCTCTGATTTGTCAGCATAAGTAAATTATTATTTTGTGCCTCCCTGGTCAACCTTCTTTGATACCTTAATGCAACAGCACTACCTAATACCTCTTTATAAATCCGATATGAGATATGAGTTGAAACAACAATACTTATTACTGCCCAGAAAATCAAACCTAATTTTTCTTCACTCGTTATCTTATTATTAAAAATACCGATCAAAGTCACTATAATTAAAGGTATCTGCATATAAATAACTGCATTTCGGTTTAACTTTGGAATTTCATTCTGATAAATATACGATATTTCCATAACAAAAATCCCATAACAGACACAAGCCAACTGTGAAACCATACCCTTTGTAGTTCCAAAAACTGCAAACACCGAACATGCCATTATCTGTAAAATACGTATCCCTAAAATAAAATACATATTTGACCAATAATCATATTTGGAAAATAAATAATCAACCAGAGCTAAAACTAGAATTATTCCAATAGAGCTTATTGTGTAAATAATGTTGTCGTATCCTTTTACACCCCGAATCATAAAGTACAAAACAAAGACCAAACCTGTAATAAGGTGTATATATGAAAAGTCTTTTTGTAATTGTAATATTCTTTTCGAATCCATTCTATCGTTCCTTCCAGTAAATATCAATCTTATCTCCCACCTTTAATTCCTCTGTATATGAGGTGTCTTGACCATTTAACAATGTTACGATTGTTCTACCATTTGAATTATTTAAATCAAAATCTATATATTCAAAAACATCTACATAAATATAATTATTTTTGCCTGTCATTGTAATTGGCTGATCATTTACCATTACTGTCAAGGAGATTCCTTCTGTTTGCTCTTCATGCAGCAATTCCATATTTCCGGATTCTTGCTTCTCCTGCTTCATTTCTATTTCATCCACGTTTTCCTCTTGAGCAGCTAATGGTTCTTCTCTTTCAAAAGTGGAAGAAAAGGTAAATTCCTTCTGCATTGTCCAATCAACTGTAAAGTTTTCATAAATCTTTTCATCTAAATCTGCAACTTTATTATTAACATAGATACTATAACTTTCGTCAATCATAACATCCATAAATTCCATTAATTGTTTTACTGTATAGTATTTCAACAATTCAACTTCATCGTTCTCTTGAATATAATAATATGGTGATACTAATTCTCCATTTACGCTTGCAAATAATGGACATCTTACTAATTTACCGTTAACGATAAAGGAAATGGTATTGTTATATTCAGGCAGCTGTTCAATACTCAATTGTGCCTCTTTTCCGATCGTAGATGGTTGAATCTGGATTTTACAATTTGATTCAATTGGAGTACTCATACTTACCGTTCTATCATTCATCTTAACAATTGCAGATTCACCCTGCTCTCCTCGAATCATTCTTGCTTGTCCATTTACTGTAAAATTCAGTTCTCTTCCCCTTCTTGGGAATAAATATTCATTCGGAAACTCAGCCTGCATTGCTGCATCAAATATGGTCAGTTTATTATTATTATAAAGTTTAATTCTTTCTTCGTTAAAATAAACAAATATAAAATTATTTCTATTTTCATAAGAGTTCAAACAAATTCCTATTGGTGTAACAATTAATGGATCTTTTTTAATTTCTTCCTGAACAAAATGCACCTTTTGTAATACTTGTTCTCCTCGAAGCGCGACCCTTTCATCTGCAATCCCCATCTCTTTTGCAATACATTGGGTAAATCCATGAATCTTTCCCCCACCTCCAACAACAAAAACTGCACTTACTGATTTATTACCATTTAATTCTTTTATTTTATTGGATACTTCTACTCCAATACTCTCTACCATTTTTCTGGTAAGATCCCAAACTTCCTCCGCACTGATCTCATGCTCTAGTGCCATAATATCTGTAAATTTAATTGTTTTTTCAGTTTCAGAAGATAATTTAATATGTTCTGCCATTTTAAAGTCTACCAAGTAATGTTGAACAATTAATTCGGTAATTTCATCGCCTGCATGCGGTATCATTCCATATGCTATAATACTGCCATCCCTGGTGATACAAATATCCGAAGTCCCTGCTCCAACATCTACTAACGCTATATTTAACATTCGGAAAGCTTCTGGAATCGCTACATTAATTGCAGCAATAGGCTCTAATGTTAAATTCGCTACTTCTAAACCTGCCATTCCAACTGCTGCATATAATCCATCTACAACATCTTCCGGCAAAAAAGTAACAATAATCTCTTCTGAAATTTTCTCAGCTTTATGACTTTCTAAATTTGAAATAATATCATCATTTAAAAAATATTTAACAACGGTATATCCGACACAATAAAACTTAAACTTGGTATCGTTAATTGCATTGAGCTCTTTTTGTGCCTTTTCTACACCTAACAAATCTAAAGAGTGAATATGTTCACCTGTAACCACTGTCTCTTCTGAAAATTCCATATCGACTCTGGTTGTTATCGTTTTCAAAACACGGCCCGCTGCAGCAATACAGACTTCAGTCAATGGATGCTCAATTTGTAATTCTAGTTGTTCTTTCACTAATTTTATTGTCTTTCCAACTCTGGTAATGTCATGAATCTGACCATCTAACATAGCTCTGGTATCATGTTCTTTCGTATATTGAGCTGCTACATGGAACAGATCGTCCTCCATATAGCCTACTGTACCAACAACATTTCGTGTTCCTATATCTAAACCGAAAACAAATTGTTCTGTTTTATTTGCCTCTTCCATGACTCATGATTCCTCCCTGTTTTTCATAATCAGATCAATTTGATGATAAACTTCATTTGGCATAAGATTGTTATCTATAACGACACTGCAATTCTTTCGAAACATTTCTTCTGATGCCTGACTTGCAAATATAGCTTCGATTTTTTCCTCTGAATATCCTCTGCTTAACTTTAATCGCTGCTTTCGTATTTCATTTTTGGTATAGATATACCAAAACTCATCACATATTGTTTCATAATGATCTTCAATCAGTAACGCAGCCTCTACAACTACCAGTTTAATTTCTTCTATTTTACGGAAATTCTCAATTTCTGCTTGTATATAGGATTTTACCAATGGATGAATAATCTTATTAAGAATTTCTCTTTTCTCAAGATCAGAAAAAATAATTTCAGCCAAAATTGGGCGTGATATTTCTCCCTGATTATCAAGTATCTTACTTGTAAATGCTTTTAGAATCATCTCATAACCTGTTGTACCCTTTTTCATGACTTGATGGCCTATTTCATCCGCAATTAATAATTTGGCACCATAATTATTTTTCAGATAATCCAATATAAAACTTTTTCCTGCTCCAACTCCACCTGTAATTCCTATTACTTTCATTACTATCCCTACTTTGTCTCGTACCAATTTTGTCCTTGGTTCATTTCAATTTCCAAAGTTACATCTAATTTTGCTGCATTTTTCATTTCTTCAGATAGAATCTCTTTTACCATCGATAGCTCGTCTTTATAAGCCTCAACCAACAATTCATCATGTACCTGCAATACCAATCTTGACTTTAAACCTTGTCGTCTAAGTTCTTGATCTACCCGAATCATTGCTATCTTTATGATATCCGCTGCTGTTCCCTGAATTGGTGAGTTCATCGCAACACGCTCTCCAAAAGAACGCTGCATAAAATTGCTTGATGACAATTCTGGAATCGGTCTGCGTCTTCCAAACACAGAGCAGATATATCCATTCGCTTTCCCTTCTTCTACTAATTTATCTAAAAATCCTTTTATTTTGGGATAAGTTTCGAAATATTTCTGGATGTAATCCGCTGCTTCTTTTCTAGAAATACTTAAACCCTGACTTAATCCAAAGGAGCTAATTCCATAAACAATTCCAAAATTAACGGCTTTTGCATTACTTCTTTGAAGAGATGTCACTTCTTCAAACGGAATATGGAATACTTGTGAAGCAGTAATTCTGTGGATATCCTGCGCTTCATTATACGCTTTGATCAACATTTCGTCTCCTGACATATGTGCCAGGACTCTCAATTCTATTTGTGAATAATCGGCGTCTAAAAAAACATAATCTTTTTCAGGAATAAATACTTTTCGAATCAATCTTCCCAAATCCATTCGAATAGGAATATTCTGCAAATTAGGTTCCGTACTGCTTATCCGCCCTGTTGCTGTTATCGTTTGATTAAAAGTACTGTGAATCCTCAAATCATCTTGTATATAATTCGCCAGTCCATCTGCGTAAGTTGATTTTAATTTACTTAACTGTCTGTACTCCAATATATTGGATACAATTGGATAGTCTGCAGCCAATTTCTCTAATACATCTGCTGCTGTAGAATATCCTGTTTTCGTTTTTTTTGCATGTGGCATTTTCAGTTTCTCAAATAATACCACTCCAAGCTGCTTCGGAGAATTTATATTGAATTGCTCTTCTGCTTGTTCATATATAATTTTTTCTAATTCATCAATCCTTATCTTAAGCTGTTGTCCATATTGTTCAAGCGCTTCTTTTTCAACTTTCACTCCATACGTTTCCATATGATACAAAGTATAAATCAAAGGCATTTCAATCGTCTGATACAAGGAAAACATTTCAGTCTCTTTTAATTTATCTATTAAAACCGGCATTGCTTTAAATGCGACATAAGCACAATAACAAGCAAACTTCGTAAATTCTTCTTTTTGATTAAACGCTTCTTCTAATGAAGCCTTTCCTAATAAATCTTCTTTGGAAGGGATTAACATTCCCAAATAATCTTTTGCTATCTCATCATAAAGATAAGAATTCCTTAATGGATTCAATAAATATGCTGCAATCCCTAAATCATATATATTATTTCTTTCTTTATCATTTAAAAATTTCAATTCATGTTTTAAATCTAAAACACCGACTTGATCGATTTGTTCCAAAAGTTTCTCTACTTTCTCTAATAAATATTCCTCTGTCACAAACCCCTCTACACCTATAAAAAAAGTCTCTTCATCAGAATATTCCAGGGCTGCACCAAGCAAATGATTCCCACCAATCAGAACAATCGAAGCATTTTTAGAATTCTGTCCTTTTTCAAAAATTTCTTCTACCTGATTTAAATCACTTACATACTTGAAATTCTCTTCTACTGAATAAACTGGAACATCACAATTAAATCGTGTTAACAGATTTTTAAAATCGAGACGTTTAAAAAGTAAATAAGCATCTTCTGTATATAATAGTCCGATTTTTAATTCTTCAATCTGGAAATCAATATCACATTCAGTACAAATAGTTGCTAGCTTCTTACTCATTTCAGCTTGTGCGAAATGTTCTTTGAAAGCTTCTTTTGCACGATTTGGCTTAATCAATTCAACATGATCAAAGGCATTTTCAATATTTCCATATTCTACAATAATTTTCGTTGCCGTTTTTTCGCCCACCCCCGGCAAACCAGGAATATTATCTGATGAATCGCCCATTAATGCTTTTAATTCAATAATCTGTTTAGGATTTATCTGATATTTTTCGACAACATCTTTTTCATAATAATCTTCAATTTCTGTTCCGGTTCTTTTGGTCTTAGGAATTCGGATTTTGATATGTTCAGTTGCTAGCTGTAATAAATCTCTATCGCCCGAAACAACAGAAACCTCCAGCCCTTCTTTTTCTGATTTTTGGGCAAGCGTTCCTAATATATCATCAGCTTCATACCCTGCTTTTTCCACAATCTTAACTCCCATTGCATTCAAAACTTCCTTCATAACAGGAACCTGTTCCCTTAATTCATCAGGCATTCCTTTTCTGGTCCCTTTGTATTCCGGAAACATTTCGTGACGGAAAGTAGGTGCACTCAAATCAAATGCAACTGCAAGATAATCTGCTTTTTCTTCATCTAATATTTTAAATAAGATATTTAAAAATCCATATACAGCGTTTGTATGAATTCCCTCTGAATTTGTCAATTCGGGTATTCCATAAAATGCTCTATTTAATATACTATGTCCATCAATTAATACTAATTTTTTAGGGTCCATACTGTTCTACTCTTTCCTTTCATATTCTTAAAAGCTTTTCACCCGACTATTATTTTGAGCAGCTATCCAAACCAAATATTACTACTAACACAATACATATTTCTGCCAGGAAAAAAACTACTTTTTGAAGAATAAAACAAAGTCTCTTACGATAAATTAATTTCAACTCATCTTGTATCGCTCTTTCTAGTATTCTTTTCATATCATAAGAACCATCCGGCTCTTCATCCATTTTCTGTAATGTATAGTAAATTTGAAATTCGTCATAACAGCTGGAGCAATTTAATATATGCTTCAAAAACTCCGCTTTCTTATCGTCTTCCAGGGTTCCGTTTATAAAAGGCATAATCATATGTTCCGCTAATTGACATTTCAATGAACTCACCACCAATACATTTTAAATAATTAAATATACATACTATTTATATGATACACTAAAACCGCGTATCTGCAAACCTTTTTTGTTTTAATTTTTGTATAGATAACTAAGTTTTTCATATTTTTAACAAAATAACAGCGCATATCAACCATTTGCATTGATATACGCTACATATTTTATATTACTTCTCTTTTATAATTCGTTCATTTACACTCATGGCAAACTCTTCTATCCGCTTATAATCCGGTTCGTCCGGTAAATTGGTGTTTTGCTTTGCATATTCTAATCTTTTCTCATAATCTCTTAACAATTCAAAAAAATCATCCCTGAAATTTCCACTACTATTTTGAAATTCACCATTCCGTATTCTTAAAAGTAGTTCTTGTTCTTTTTTGCGATAAGTTACAATTTCTTCTTTTTCGAGAATATCAATTGCCATCATATATAATCGAATCAAATGCATCGCATGTTTATTTAAATGAATATCATCCTTTTTCTTGTTTCGTTTTCCTAATTTTTCATAACTTTTGACAATATTATTCATTTCTGCCCATATATTTTTATAATCACGTAAAGGATAATGCATTAAATTTATATCCATATAAATTTCCGGATTTTGTGTTGACTCTTCTATATACAAATGAATTGAGCCATTATCAAAACTATTATATCTTCTTTTGAAATCATAAATTGCATTATTTACCGAGTTTAAAATATGTTGTTCTTTTTCTTTCTGCGGATATGAATCTTTAGCTAATGCATTTTGCAGTCTGCGTAGTTGTTGACTGGCATATCCTCCAAAAGAATAAACTGCTTTTTTGGATAAAAACATTTTTTTATTCTCTAATAATTCTTCTCCTATTTTATTCCTATATAAATAATGTTCAGGATTTAATCCTAACAATTCAATTGTATTTGGATTGCAGTTCTGTAATAATTTAATTATCTTATGAAAGCTATAAATAGTAGTATCTGTTTTAGTATCTTCATATTGTTCAAATGATGACATTCCTATCAAGTCCGATTTACTATTCAATGCGATTCCTCTTAAATCAATATCACTAGTTTCAATATTGGTACCATAGGAATAGCTGCCTGCCACTCCAAGTAGGATGATTTTGCTGTCTAAATGTTTATTACTTTTTAAAAAATCATATTCTTCCTTCTTAAGTAAATCCTTAAATATCATAAGGTTGTTTCTCCTAATAATAAATATATTTGTATTTTCCAATTTGATTTTATTTTAAAAACTTTCTTATGTCAATATTATCATTTTAATGTTACGGATTCATTCGGTATATATGGTTCTAAATGAGCAATTACTTGAGCACTTTGGTTTAAATTTACTTTTATCGCATCTTCAATATCATGAACCATATCGTGAGAATCCTTAATAGTCAAATCAGGGTCTACCATTATATGCATGTCAATATACAAATTATTCTGACTTCCTCTACTCCTAATCTTATGAATATCTTTCACTTGCTCAAAATCCAGTACAATCGCTTTTATTTCCTCTGTATCAACTACAACTCTATCTACTAAAACACCACTATTTTCCTTATATATTTCATAAGCTGCATGAATAATAAAACCTGCTACAATCAACGACGATATTGAATCTATATATACAGGAACCCCAAACTTTATTCCTATAAGAGTTATTAAAACACCAATTGAAACATAAATATCGCTTCTCGTATGCATAGAATCAGAAATAAGAATCAAACTATTTAACTCTTTTCCTTTTTTATATTCAAAAATTGATACCAATATATTAATCAATAAAGTAACGATTAAGATAATAAGACTTAATATTGTAATTTTCGGTATAACTGGATTTTTCAACCTGTTTATAGCACTAAGAACAATCTTTCCGCCTACGATAAATAGCATTCCGGATATAAATAATCCTGAAAGTGTTTCGAACTTATTATGACCATATGGATGTTCTTTATCCTTAGGTTTAGACGCTAAACAAATACCAACCAACCCAACTATATTGGAAGATGCATCGGATAATGAATGAATCCCATCTGATAACAAACTTGCACTTTTCGTAATCAATCCAATTGCAATCTTAAGTAATGCAACTATTATATTAGCCACTAAAATAATATATAGAACCTGCTTGACCCTTTTATAATTATCTTTTTTCATAATGAAATCCCTTACTTTTTTAAATTAAAGAATATTATTAAATGATATTCTTTATATTTATGATTCAAGAACTAGGATATGAAATTTATTTATAATATTTTTATTGCTAATAGAAACCTAATTTTTATTTCGATACAGAGTATATTATTAGTCTCCTTGTTCAAACTAGAATAAGGAGGTGAATATTATGGATATTAAACTGAGCCAGAAAGAAAAAATGCTATTAGAAGATAATAAACAACAAGAAGAACTTTGTGTGACTAAATATGAAAATTATGCCAAACAGGCAAATGATCCGGAATTAAAGCAAATTCTAAATAAAATTTCTGACGAAGAGCAACAACATTATAATATGATAGACGATTTACTTAAAGGTCGTCATCCAAACTCTTCAAGTCAAGAAACAAGTACTCAATCCAAAAGTTCTCTAGACCAGGTAAGTCAAATGAAATCCGTAAGTAATGTTAGTGATAAAGTGCTTTGCACTGATTTACTTTCAACTGAAAAATACATTTCAAGTACTTATGATACTGGTATTTTCGAATCTGCTAATTCAGTAGTCAGACAAACTTTGCAGCAAATTCAAAAAGAAGAACAAGGACATGGGGAACAACTTTTTAATTATATGCACAGCCATGGTATGTACAAAGTAAAATAATACGATTTTTACTTATAAATATGAATCGCGGACTCATTTGAGTCCGCTTTTCTATTTTATTAACCAATATATTACATCATTTTTTTTATTATTCAAGTAATTTTAGTCGACATAATTTTCACTACATTTACATATTTAACGATATTTTTTCTACTCTCAATATATTAATTAGTATATTGCAACAAAAAAGAACATATTGAATGCAACATGCTGCACCAATATGTTCCTATATTTTGTATTAGCTCGAAAATATTATGAACATATTAAATTTCTCAATAATATTAAAATTAATTTTCCTGTTTATAAAACATAAGCAAAAAAACCACAATTAAAATTAAACTAACTAATCCAACCGCTTTTTCATCTAATATCTCTGTAAAAAAAGCACCTACTATAGCACCTACTATAAATATTAATATAATTAAATAATATTGTAAACTCTTCTTCAAATTTTTCCGATCTTTCGTTATTCGATAACTACATAATTGTTCGGTAGCACTTCTCAAATTTCCGGTACACATCGTTGTTGCATAAACATTTCCATGTACTTTTCGAAAACTTTGTACCTGCATGGAACATACAAACGAAATGCAAACATTCGCAATCATATTAAAATAACCCTGAGGGATAAACATTACAACGAATAATACGACTGCTTCAATCGCAACAGTTATCTGCCTCCAATGAATCTGCTGGTTTTCTTTAAATCTGTCTTTAATTATTTGTGACAATATTATCCCTATAACAAAAGCACAAATAGGTATCAGATAATAAAAAGCACCTTTCATATTTCTTTCTGCTATATTAACACCTAACAGAACCATATTTCCGGTCTGCGCATTGGCAAAAACCTTTCCTCTTGCCAAATAAGAATAGATATCCAAAAATCCGCCTGCCAGAGCCAAAAGCATACCAATACCAAGTGTATCTGATACCTGTCTTTTTTTCATTCTCCTTGTAACTGTTTTCATTTCATTCACTTCCAAATTTTATATCAAGAAAAAGTTCCATTCTTTAAGTATAAATAAGTTTCAAGAGGAACAAATTTTTTTAATTCTTCCCATGCTTCTTCCTTTAAAAGCTTTCTTACTTTTGACGCACTGATAACGTCTTCATTAACTGTTTCCCGTGCTATTTCTATAAATTCAATATTATACTTAGATAATGTTTTTTTCATTTCTTGATTATATTGCCTAGTAACTTTATCTATCGGTTCTTCTCCAGCAAATCTAACTGTGATTCCCAATTCTGCTGCTATATATCGAGCAAAAATTTCTATATCCATGGAAGCATCTACGATAGCATCCTGCTTCTTAGCTTTCTCAAAATAAATCGGCATCGTTTCGTAAGATAATATAAACCTTCCGGACGGAACAACTCTAATATTAGGATATGAAGCTGTACCTGCTTTCACGAGTTTAAATCTATCTTCAAATAAAAACTCAGAACGATTCTCCTCTACTACAAACAAATAGAGATAATCTACTTGTTGCATTGCACAGTCTATTAAATACTTATGTCCTAATGTAAACGGATTGCAGTTCATAACAATGGAACCTATTCTTTGATTAGGCTCTGCTTCAAATTGTTGAATCGAGTTTACATATTTCTTTAATTCTACTATTTCATCTTCGGTTAAAATAGGGGGGCGTTTCTGTAGAAATTGCTGTTCTTTTTGCAAATCCATATTATCTACCAATTTACTCAAGCAATTATAAACAAGTTCTTCAGCAATTTTCATATTTCCCAATTTGGTTGTATGAATTGGTTTATCAAAAAACCATTCTTCATTTTCTTTACGAGAATCAAAATAATCACTTAAGCAAATATCTACTTTATCTTGAATAAAATCTTCATATTTCGAAAACTTTTCGTACATACATAAAATAATATCATTTTCTTTAATGTCTAGATTTTCAATTACCTTATGATATAAAAAAGCCATATAACTTGGAACTGAAATTGTGATAACAGCAAATTTTTGATTGAATTTTTGTGTCACAAATTGACTCATGTAAAAAGAAAATGATTCATTTTGATTGACACCTTGTCCATTAACAATACAAGGACCTATTATATAGATTGTATTTTCTCCTTCAGAATACTTTCTACTGCTTAACTTTAAACTTTTCATATTGTCTATTTCAGAATATATACTTTTACTGTCGGATTCTATAACAGTATCTCCGAAAGCTTTTTTTAATTGTATAGAATTTAACTTATTTTTATCATTAATATTTAGGTTATTGGGACTTATTTCTTGCATACATCTATAATATTCGTCTAATGTATAATGATTTAAATCATTGAATTCTGGAATTCTGCATAAGATTATATTTGCCCCCAAAGCTTGTAATTCTTCTTTCATTTGATTACGACTATTTATGCAATTTACCCTTATGATATCCAATAAAAATTCAAAACTATTAACTGTCTCAATTCTTTTTTTGCATGTTCTGTCCTTTTTAATATGTGAGACTGTTAATGGCTCAGCTAAAATATTCATCTTTGAATAATCTGGATAATATACATTATTACTACTTTCTTCGATTCCACAAATATCTCTCCACTTATCCCCAATTAGTAGAACATCGATTTTTCTTTTATTTAAAAGTTTATATAATCTGAACGCAAATTCATTCATATCATATATGCACACTACTTCAACATTTCGATACAGTTCTTTAATAAATATAGAATCTTCATTTTGTTCTAATTGCTCAAATGCAATATTGATTTGATTATAATAATCTTCATTTGAATTATCATTATAACAAAAATAAATTAATTCCGATTTATCATTAAAAACTGGCACATACATAACATTTTTTTGTATATCAAATATTTTTTTTGCATTTTCCCAAATATCTTCACTTGTAATTAATTTTTCTTTTTGTAATATTTCATCATTACCAAACAAAAGGGTATCATAGGTTATGATCCCAACAAATTCTTCTAAATTATTATAAACTACAACAATATCATTATTATGTCTATCCTCGCAAAAAAATCGAAGCAACTGATTTCTGTCAATCTGATTTTCGTCTATCGTATAAACTTCCATATCACAAAATCTAATCATAACTAGGCTCCTCCCTGATTTCTTTATTAGCAACATGTCTGGTGCTTTAGGCTGTTTTCACTTTTATTTTTCAAGAAAAAATCTAAAGTATATTGTATCACAAAAAAACATATGCTATAATACTTATATAAAAAGAGTGGTACTTAGTTAGTACCCCCCTGTATAAGACTTTAGTTAAAAAATAACCGCCGACTTTTCGCAGAGGGGCGGTTATTTTCTTTTACAACACTTTATAATAATTGTTGCAAAAGCAACTAACATAAGAACAAAGGTGAATAAATCTCCATACGTCACATATGTCATTAGCAACACCCCCTTCCTCGATTAACACATAACGAAACCGTTATCGAGTAACCACAGAGGGGACTAACCTTTCCCACTATAAACATTATACCATATATTCAAAATTTAGATAGTATCAATCATATTATTAACATTACCCTATATATTTTTCGTATACAGAAATTTTTTACGAGCAGTGGAACATAAGCCTTTGACATTGGAAACAAAGTAATTGCAATTCAGCCTCATTTTTTGCATTAGCCACCGCTACCGCCGATACTTATGTTATTACTAGTCACAGAAGCACTTCCACTACTTTGATATCCTTCTACCGTCAAAGAAACTTCATACATTTTTCCCATACTCATGCCTAAGCGCTCCCACGCTTTAAAGTGCTCGCTAACCGAGATCGTACCGCTGGTACGTTTTGAAGTTCTTACACTCCAGTATTGTTTGAAAGTAGCAATTCCTTTAATGGAAGGTTGATTGGTTCTAGTAGTCTCATATATATCATATGTACCACCATCAACGTTAATGGTTCCCTTTGATAAAGCCCCTGGTGGACGCCAAGTACCCCAGCTATCTACGATGTAATATTCTACGAGCGGATTACTTGTCCACCCATAAATACATAAATAAGAATTACCATTAGGAGAGTAATCTGCACTATAGTTTACTGATAAATTTCCAATTTGCTGATGTGTTTGAGTCTCATTAAATTTTTTACCTTTACGGAATAATGCATTATTGATGTTACTCCATTGACAACTGAATGTGCCTCCACTATTGAGAGTCATACTTGTGTTTCCGGAATCCTTCCACAGCTCATAGTTGTAGCCGTCTTGGATTCCGCTTTGATTTGACGTGATTGTAGTTGCTGCTTGTGCATTTCCCTGAAATAACGTAATCAAAATAGTAAAACACATTAAAACTGACAAGAACCTCTTTTGTTTCATAAAACGCATCTTATTTCCTCCTTTTAGAATATTTTAAGCGTAATTATAGTTTACAATAATTTCATTATTTGTAAACCTTTTTTTGATATTTTTTTATTTTATTATCGACTTTACTACTACTCTATATTTGAAACTTCAAGATAACTCGGTACATATTCGATAATCTTACAAAACAAAATTGGTTAAAAATTTGCATCAAGCACATCAAATTTACAAAAAGAAAAAGGCTTCAAACCCTTATAAAAATAAGAATTTGAAGCTCACTAATGCGGATGGAGGGACTTGAACCCTCACGAGGTCACCCCCGTCAGATTTTGAGTCTGATGCGTCTGCCATTCCGCCACATCCGCTTTTATGCATTTTTTCTTAACGACAAAAAATATATTACCATCTCTTATCAAACTTGTCAATCCCTAATTTTTGTATTATGACTATTTTTCTACCCATTTTTGAAGTCTCTTCCCGATTTATTAAGAAAACTTTTTACATGAATAACAATATTTATTAAGAAAAAAGACGCAATATTTTCAAGAAAATAATTACGTCTTTTGAAAATTAAAATTTCATCTTATCTAAAATATCAAAACAATCGAATGTCGCAAAATAATCTTCTGGAGTTTCAGGTCGGCGGATCAATTGGGTAGAACCATCTTCTTTTAATAAAATTTCAGCTGATTTCAATTTGCCATTATAATTATAACCCATAGCAAACCCATGTGCGCCGGTATCATGTATGACCAATAAATCGCCAATATCTATTTTAGGTAATCTTCTGTCAACTGCAAACTTATCATTGTTTTCACAAAGAGAACCTGTAATATCATAAGTATTCGTCAAAATTTCATTATCTTTTCCCATTACCGTAATATGATGATATGCACCATACATTGCCGGTCTCATCAGATTCACTGCACAAGCATCACAACCTATGTATTCTTTATGTGTATGCTTCTGATGAATTGCAGTTGTAACTAAACATCCATAAGGCCCCATCATAAAACGGCCCAACTCAGTATATAATGCTACATCTCCCATTCCGGCAGGAACGAGAACTTCTTCATATACTTTTCTAACGCCTTCTCCAATTACCTTAATATCATTTGGCTCTTCATCTGGTTTATAAGGAATGCCAATACCTCCGGAAAGATTTATAAATTTAATGTCCGCACCTGTTTCTTCTTTTAATTTTACTGCTGTTTCAAATAAAGTTTTAGCTAAGGTCGGATAGTATTCATTGGTCACAGTATTACTTGCTAAAAAGGCATGAATTCCAAAATTCTTTGCACCTTTTTCTTTCAAAACTCTAAATCCTTCAAAGAGCTGTTCGGTTGTAAATCCATACTTAGCATCTCCCGGATTATCCATAATACTGTTACTGATTTTAAACAATCCACCCGGATTATAACGACAACTGATAGTTTCTGGAATTCTACCAATCGTTTTTTCCAAAAAATCTATATGAGTAAAATCATCTAAGTTAATAATTGCTCCAATTTCATCAGCATATTTAAATTCATTTGCCGGCGTTGCATTTGATGAAAACATAATATCATTTCCTGCAAAATCTAAAGCATTAGCCAGCATAAGTTCTGTTAATGAAGAACAATCACAGCCACATCCATATTCTTTTAAAATATTGATCAAAAATGGATTAGGGGTAGCTTTTACTGCAAAATATTCTTTGAATCCTTTATTCCAGGAAAATGCATCCTTTAAAGCCTTTACATTATCACGAATTCCTTTCTCATCATAAAGATGAAATGGTGTCGGATATTTTTTGGTAATTTCTTTTAGCTGCTCATAAGTTACAAATGGTTCTTTCTTCATTTCCTTAAATTTTCCTCCTTATATTGTATTAATGTAATTTCATTCCTTAAATAATCTTTGAATACTCGAACAAAATTTTTCTGTCCGGAATATAAACAGGTACCGTCGTTATCTTCGACTTCTCCGATAAGAACATATTTGGAATCTGTAATGACACGTATCTGATTATCCAGATTTTCATTTAAATAAATGAAAGCTCCTTGCATGTCCCATTTTTCTTCAGATATTACAACTACTTTAATACCGGTTTGTATTAATGATTTAAGCTGCTCATGAAATAAATCCAACTGAAATCCAGGCATGGAAATATAAACTCTTTTCTTCGCACCTTCTAACATATTTCTAATTTTATCATATATATTCTGCTTTCCGGTAATTGTAATATAACCTTCATTTTCTTCTTTTCTTCTAGGTATATTTTTTACTAAGTATTGTTTCATCTCATTTAAACTTCTAATCTTATTATTACAATACTCTTCAATTTCAACCGCAATATATTTTGTAGTAGAATTGCTTTCTATGATATAGGCAGCACCTTTTTCTACAAGTCCGGCCAAAGTATTATATGCATTAGATCTTGAAATACCGGTTTGTTTCGCCACCTCATATCCTGTCATCTGAGTATTGTTCAACAGACAAAAATAAACCGTAGTTTCTTGTCTTGTCATCCCAAAATTCATCAGTTTATCTGATAATATCTGATAATCCATAATCGCTCTCCATTTAGTAGTACTATTCAGGAACACTATACACCTTTTTTTGCGAATTGTCAATGAGAAACAATTTCTCTTTCCTATATTTTCACCTCTTCATCTTGCGAATCCACTCCTTAGTTTCCTTACTGACCGATAGAGATTCTAATATCTTTTGAAGTGATTTATTATATGTAAAATCATCTAAATTATTATTTTGTAAATAAAGTTTTGTAAGATCAGGGAATTTTACAAACGATGTAGAGACTGCCCATGCAACAGCCATTTTGACATAATATCCTTGATGCTTTACTCTGTCAAACAAACTAAAGGAATTTAAAATATATTCTTCCGTAATAAAAAATCGTAAAAGTATTACGACTGCGAATCTGACAATATACTCCGATTCGTCCCGGTACAATTTCTGTAAAAATACCCACATATGCTGAGGATATTTCTCAGTAATTTTTAAGCCTGTACAAAAACTGTCACATACTGACCAGTTATTAATTTTAGGTAAAAACACACTGATATGTTTTAAAACCTCTTCAATATCTCGATCTAAATAGCCAATTACCATTCCTTGAATCATGATTTCTTCAAATGTATGATCACTGGCATTTTTTAAATATTCTTCCGGATTATTTTTTGCAATTTTTTTTGCAATTTTACGCAATACAGGTAAACGTACTCCTATAATATTATCAACACCAGGAAGTAATCTTTTTGAAAATTCCTTGTATTCAGGCTCCGCATGTAATATAAGTTGTTCATATATTGATTTTTCCATAAAAAACTCTCCATCCTAATCTTACAATTCAATAAAAATTGAAGGCACCACACCTTGGCACCTTCAATTAAAAATTCTATCAACTTTTATCTCAACATAAAAAACAATAAAACTAAACTTCCTAGAATTATACGATACCAACCAAAAACTTTAAAATCATGGGACTTTATATAACTCATTAAAAATTTAATCACTCCTAATGATACAACGAACGCTACCAGCATACCTATCAGTAGGATAACAATCTGTGAACCTGTAAATGCACTTCCATATTTATATATCTTAAGCAAACTGGCGCCAAACATAGTAGGTACTGCTAAGAAGAAAGTAAATTCAGCAGCTACAGTTCTGGATACACCTATCAAAAGAGCACCTAATATCGTAGCTCCCGATCTTGAAGTGCCGGGGAAAATTGCTGCAATTAACTGAAAGACACCTATTATTGCGGCTGTTTTATATGTAATTTCTGCAATAGTACTAATTTGAGGCTTCTGATTCTTATTTTTATTTTCAATAATTAAAAATAGTATACCAAATACAATTAATGCAGTAGATACTACTTTATAATTATAAAATAAATCATTCAATTCGTCATCAAACAAAATTCCAACAATAGCACCCGGTATTACTGCAACCAAAACCTTGAACCACATCACGAAAATATCCGTCTTTACTTTGACTTTCTCTTTGAACGAAAAAGGAAAAAGTTTGTTCCAAAATAAAATAACAACTGCCATGATCGCCCCCAATTGAATCACAACCAAAAACATTTCTATAAACTCTTTTGATTCTTTTAGCTTAATAAATTCATCTAAAAGTATCATATGTCCCGTACTGCTGATTGGAAGCCATTCAGTTATTCCCTCTACAATTCCAAATAATACAGCTTTAAAAATTTCTAATATGCTCATAAGTAACCTCTCTTATTTAATTCTTTCTATCAATTTATTTTACTTTTTCCATTATATACTACTCCTGAAAGAAAGAAAAGCAAAAAAGAAAAACTCATTGTTATTGTCCAATGAGTTTATCTGTTTCAAGTATATGATGTACCAACCAATTCGTTAAAAATTCTAAAATTTCTTTTATCATTTCTTCCTGCTTTTCATCCAGCTTTTCAAATTCTAGATCTTCAATTTTTTTTCGAAACGCATCATGTTCTACTTTTTGTGTAAACATTCTTTTATATTGAATACTTTTCATATATTCTTCTTCATGCTCAAAATGCATGATTGTATATTCTCTTAATTCAATTAATACCTGTCTGATATTATCATATTTATCTGGAATAAATTTATCTTGGAGCAATTGATAAACCTTTTCTGCAATTTCAAAAAGTTTCTCATGTTCTTTATCAATTTGTTCAATTCCAATCAAATATTCTTCTTTCATCTCATACATAAATTTCATCCTCCGTAAACACAAATCAGGCACGTCCAATTAATTGCTTCTAATGAGGGACGCCTAAATTGTTAAACAAGTACGTCAATGATTTTAGATCTAATTCTAAAATCATATTACTTTTAAATTCTTGCTCTTCTATAGAAAAATTTACATCAATAAATAAAACACTTCCACCATATTCATCAATTTCTGCAGAAGGAATATGCAACAATTTACCTACTTCATCGGTATACTGCTTAGGTGGTGTAATATTAATTCTCATTCCAGATAGAACTGATAGCGCATTTGCATATGCTGCTGTCGTAATATTTCCAACTTCAGATATAACTGACTGGTCCATTTCATCTAAATTTTTCAAATCTTCTACTTGTTTATGATAAAAATTATTTAATATCTTTTCTACAAAAGATTTTTGAAAAATTTGTAATAATCTTCCATGCATCTCATCGATTAAGTCTATACTCACACCTATCGCAATAATGTTACTTCCTCCAAGAGCATCTGAAATCTCTTCAAAATCCAGAACTCTAACATTCGGTATTGTTACATTTATCTTGGCGTTTAACATTTTCGATAGAGCAGTTGCAGCATTTCCTGCTCCAATATTACCAACTTCCTGCAATACGTCTAATTTATATATATCTAATTTATCATATTTGTTTTTGTCCATATAATAAGGGGACCTCCAATCGTAGTTTTTTGTTTTAGAATCTACTGGTTATCCCAATACTTTCTTTACTGCTTCAACTACACGATCTGCCTGAAATGGTTTTACTATGAAATCTTTTGCACCTGATTGTATTGCTTCAATTACCATTGCCTGCTGTCCCATTGCAGAACACATAATTACAGTAGCTGCGGAATCTGCTTCTTTGATTTTTTTCAAAGCTTGAATTCCATCCATTTCAGGCATAGTAATATCCATTAATACCAAATCTGGTTTTAATTCTGCATACTTATTAACTGCAATAGCTCCATTTTCAGCTTCACCAGCAACTTCATATCCATTCTTGGCTAAGATATCTTTGATCATCATTCGCATAAAAGCTGCATCATCACATATTAATATTTTTTTTGCCATATCCTTCTCTCCCATTAATAATATTTTTCACTACATTGGTCATATAGTCTTATTATTAAATATTTTAACTAAGTATAACTGAAAATTCAATATTTTTCAACTATATACTATAATTTATTTTCTATTAAGGCACTTTTGACACTTTAAACAAATTATACAATTATATTTTGTTTAAGTAGGTATAAATAATAATTTTGCTTTTTTTTCGAAAAAATATACTCCTCATTGCAGCAAACATTTTTCTACAAATTATTTACCACAAGGGGAGCATATTAATTTTTTACATCTATTTAATTTTATTTCTTTTTTACATGTTCATGTGTAAATAAATGATCTTGACAATATTCGTAATTACCATCACATTTTGAACAATAACGAAATACTAAATCATCGCCATCTTTTTCTGTACGCCCACATACTGCACATTTATGCTTTGTAGTTTTTTGTGAATCTAAAGACTGTTTTTTAAATTTTTGTTTTCGATGAATTTCTTTCGGAGAAATCCGTCTGTAATTTCTGGTAAGCAGAAAGAATACAATAACATTAAGCAAAGATGCAACAATAATAACTTTTTGAATATAGCCTGCACCAAGAAACTGATATACTACTATTGCAACATATGCATAACCCAGCCATTTGATCTTAATTGGAATTACAAAATATAATAAAATCTGCATATTGGGAAAAGTTGCCGCATAAGCCAGCAGAATAGATTGATTAATAAAAACCGTTGAAACTAAAAAACCAAATCCTCTAATCTGTCCGGTTACGAAATATAAAATAATAACAGCAATAATAGTCGCAACGATTCCAGAGAAAATAAATAAATTGTAACGAAATGTTCCCCACGTCCGCTCTAAACTGTTTCCTATAGAATAATAAAAAAACAGCATAATTATAGTAAATAAACCCAAAGACTCTGGGGGCATGAACAACCAAGTTATAACTCTCCAAATCTGACCATGATGAAATATCTCATATGGTTCAAGCAACATATAATTAAAAATTTCTGGCAATGTAATTTGCAATAAATAACCAATCAAATAGCATACTATAATCCATAAAGACAAATTTGGAATTGCATATTTCCCAAATTTACGTTCTAATTTGTTTAAATTCATATTAACCGTATCCTTTCAAATGCTTTCTTCATTATAGTTTTTTCAATAATCTTTGTCAATGAAACCGTACTTAAATTTCTATAAATTTTATGAAATTACTGATACGTTTTTGTTGGTATACAGAGTTCATCACCAATTTGTAAATTATAAATATCAACATAAGGATTATAATACATTAAATCTGCAACCGTTACTCCATATTTTTTACCAATATTATAGAGTGTATCTCCTCTTTCAATTACATGAATATGTCCATTACAATACATAGGGGACGGCGCTTGCGTACGTCTCGGCATTGTTTGTGATTGCCTTGGCATTGTTGTTCTCGGCATCATAGTTGGCTGACCTGGCATCGTCTGTCTCGGCGTTTGACCTGGCATCATTGTTCTTGGCATTGCAGGCTGCTGGCCCGGCATCATTGGTGTCTGCCACGGCATTGTCGGTGTTGGTTCAGGCATCATTGATGGTTGTTCTTGCATTGGTGGTTGCTGCCACGGCATCATTGGCTGCTGGCCT
>NZ_QRCT01000033.1 GCF_003363435.1 Anaerosacchariphilus polymeriproducens | reverse complement strand
ATTATCAAAAATGGGGTACACGTTTGAAGAATAAATAAGAAATCACACTTGACAAAGCGACATGCATGTCTTAAAATTAAAAAAAGACACACGTGTCGCAAAAAGGAGTGTGAGTATGGGAGATAAAGGCCGGAAAACAAAAGAACTTATTATAAAAAAATCATACCAAATATTTTCGGAAAAAGGTTTTTCAGCTGTTACAATGCAAGATATCTGCAAAATCTGTGAACTAAGCAGAGGTGGTTTATATCGATATTACAGTAGTACCCAACAAATATTTGAAGAGATTTTGATTCGTTTAACTGAAAGTGATGAAGATATTATCAAAGAAGGTATCAGACAGAAATGTTTGGCAAGGGACATTTTAAATGCAGCATTAGAAAAAATGCAAAAGGAAATGCTGGATTCAAATACTTCTCTAAGTTACGCAATCTATGAATATTCAGTCTATTGCAAAACTGACTTTATCATGGAGATAAACCAAAAAGCAAAGGATAAGTGGGTATCACTGATAAATTATGGGATACAGCAAAAGGAATTTCCTAAAATCAATCCGGAACAGATTGCAGACCTTCTATTATATGTTTATCAAGGAGTAAGGATTTTCAGCAGGATAATTCCAATAAAGGAACGCACCATAAATAATATTATTTTACAGATTAAGCAGGATTTGGGGGTTAATGAAAATGGATGCAATTAAATTAGTTTCTCCAACTATTGAATGGAAAGATAAAGCGATCAATTATCGAAAGGAACATTTTGAATATGGTGAAATGATTATATATGGCAGTGAATTGTTTGACAAAATAAATAATTATGAGGAATGGCTTGAGTCTGTCACAAAAAATGCAAGCCCGCTGACCGTAGATCCCAACTGGGTTTTAACAGATACTTATTTTGCAGTACGTGAGAAAGATGAAAAAATAGTTGGTATTATAGATTTGAGACATTTTTTAAATGACTTTTTGAAGGACTTTGGAAATTGTGGATATAGTGTACGTCCTTCTGAAAGAAAAAAAGGCTATGCGACAGAAATGCTTCGTCAGATAATCATTCGAGCAAAAGATTGTAAAATGAAAGAGCTGAATTTAGCAGTTGAAAAGTCTAATATACCATCCATTAAAACAATTAATCGAAATGGCGGAGTTTATGAAAGAAGCTTTCATTATGAAGGCGAAGAAGCGGATATCTATAAAATAATTTTATAATAATCAAAAACTTTTACGAAAATTTTTAAAATTCTTCTTGACTATCACGGTACGTAATGGTGTAGATTGCTTTATATAAAAATTAAAAGATATAATTTTTTTATAATAATATTAAAAAAAGAGTACTTGTTGGATTTGCAAGTACTCTTTTTATTGTGCAGTTAAGAAATAATTTGTCTGATATTAGTAGTTTACATTTTGTTGTTTTGTAAAAAGGATATTTACAAAAAATTATCTTAATTAATATGAAATAAATATGTAAATAAAACGTAATATATTGTATTCGAATTGAATAAGTAAAATGTTTAGAATAAATTGAAAAAAAGTATCATAAGGCAGCTATTTGCAATGCTTAAATCTAATTCCTTTTATAGTTGTATACTCATTTTTGATAAAAAAATATTAAATAATTTATAGTTTTAGTGGGTTTGTGTTGACATAATATTACATAAATGTTACATTTGTTTTACGCAAAACATATAAGTTGTAGATTATAAAATAATGCGTTTTGGTATGTAGAATAGTAGAGAATTTAAAAAGGCAAATTTAAACAGGAAGGAGGTAATATAACAGAACGTATTAATATTATTTATCTGAATTAATAATGCTTTGTAATTTTGTAACTAGTTTAAGTAATTATTTATTTATGGAGGTTATTCTATGATAAAAAGATTTAAAATTTTATTAGGGATTTTATTGGTTAGTGGATGTATGGTTTTTCCCGGCCATACAATTTTTGCGTCAGAGCAAAGTACAGCTGAAGGATTAAAAATATTGTCTTATAGTATTCCGGAGGAAGCAAAGAAATATGCATATGAGATTGCTCCTTCTTTATTGTCGACTGTAGTAGATAATGAGAAATTATATGGTGTTTCAATAAATAAATTTGAAGATTTAACGCTAGGAGAGCCCTATACAGTAGCAAATTATGGAAATACGAATGATGATAAGAATACGTTCTATTTTCCGGTGCTTGAAAATGATCAGGTGAAATTAATACTAAGTATTACGAAATCTTCAGGAAAATGGAATGCAACGATTGGAGAAGACATATCGGAAGAATTGAATGACTTGAATAGTAATAAAGAGTATATCTTATATTACGATGATGGTACTACATATGCTGAAACAAAAGATGGAAAAGATGCACTTTTTACAGATTCTGATTTAAAAAGTAAAGATAAAGCATTTACAAATAAAATGTCATATGAAGAAGAAGTACAAAAATACAAAAACAAAAATGGAAAAGAATTACAGGTTTCAGATCTGGCAGAAGAAAAAGTTCAAGATGATGCAATTGGTGAAAATGCAATAAAAAATTCAAAAGTTTACGGTGGTTTAGTGGTTCAAAATAATGAAAATAATACGATTGATCTGCCACATGCAGCTGTAGGGGCTTATGCATCAAATCCTTTTAAGATAAATAATAGCAATTCGAAATTATTAAATACGGATAAATGCTTAGTGAATCAACAAGATTCTACAGGAAGAGAAAGAGGTATGTGTTGGGCTGCTAGTGTAGCAAGTATAGTTCGTTATTCTAAAGGAAATAGCACATTAACAGCGCAGGATGTATGTGATTATATGAAAATAAATTATGATATCGGTGGTACTCTTAATGATATGCGGAATGCTCTTTCTAGTTATGGAGTAAACAATTATAAAATAAAAAACAATCATTCGACCTGGGAAGAAATCAATAGCAATATATCAAATAAAAAGCCAATTGGTATGGCTTCCAATTCATATTACAATGGAAGGTATAGTGGACATGCCGTTACACTAATCGGATATTCACAGCAAAATCAAAAATATATAACATTATGGAATTCTGGAAATCAACAAGTTCAAACTTCAACATTCGGGGGGGATACAGCAGATGTAACCTTTAACTATACTGGTATGACCTGGCATTGGGTTGGCAGTTTATATTAAAAGTCTTTATACAGAAAAAAATATAAATTAGTAACAGGCTCTGAGATATGAGCCTGTTATATTTAATTTATTCCTAATTCAGAAAATTTTCCTTCCGGTATTGAAATATCAAATTTTAGTTCTGTATTTTTCCCGGCAACCAATTTAATACGGTTCTTTCCCTTTTTTATGTGAAGAGTATTTGTTGCATAGTCAGCTAATGTAGATTGATCCGTACATTCTATAAGGGTTGTAATTGTATTGTCAGGGGAAATTAAAACTAATTTAACTTTCCCACTAACCAATCTGAGGTTATAAGTCATATCGATATCGCTGTTTTCTTTTGCAGCATAAGACCATATGGTATCCATACCTTCAATTTTTACATTTCCTATAAAGTGTTGATCATTGATTGATTGTTTTTTTGAATAAATATTAAAACTGTTATTCAAACTTGCAATTTCTTTGTTGTTATCATAGATAGATGCTATATAATTAGAAGAACACCCTGATAATAATAACATTGTAATTAAAATAAATCCGACAAATTTTTTCATTCGTTTATCCTTTCGTATTATTTCTAAAAAATATTTTATATCAAGTTTAACTGAAAAGTCAATTGAATAGTTTATTGTAAAAATTTTTCTTTTTTAGCTATTATTATATTAATCATTACAATACTCTGGTGTATATTCGGTTATTTTCTTTCCGTAGTATTGTATAAAAAGTTAAATAAAAAGAAACTGATTCTTAGACTCCGAAATTGATATAGGAAATTTATCTATCAGCTTTATGGAAAGATAAAAGATACTCTCTTGGTGTTATACTATAATAATTTTTAAAACGTTTATAAAAATAAGATAGATTGTTAAAACCACAAGAATATGCAACATCTGCAATATCCGAATTGTGATGAAGCAATAATCCGGCTTGTTGAAGACGATAATTATTCAAATACTGATTGAAGGTAAGACCTACTTTTTCCTTAAAATAATGCATAAAATGAGAAGGTGAGATATTGCAGTGTTCCGATAAGGTTTCAATACTGATTTCTTCCGAATAATGTGTGTGAATGAATTGGAATATAATTTTCATGCGTTCGCTATGAGTAATCGTTGAAACTGTGTCATGTGTTAGCTGCTGTCGAAAAAGAAGGTGGATTAATTGAAATAAAATCGCTTTTATTTCTAACTCATAACCATTTTCGTGTAAGGTATAACAATTTGAAAGTTTAGTAAAGAGTTGCTCTAGTTTCGTATAACTGGGATGACTCTTTTTTATTATATTGGGAATTCGTACTGTTCCTTCCATAATGGGAAGGAAATAACGAATGGAACAAACATCGGCAGAAGAAATCCCAAGTAAATTAAGGTGGAATACAAAAGATTCAGAAGTCATTGTTTCCTTTCTTTTTATCTTTGCAGAATGAAGAAGGTTAGGCTGTATAAAAATAATATCTCCTTCTTCTACATCAAGCTCATTTAAATCAATGGAGTAAATAGCTTTTCCGGATAAAACTTTGGTGAATTCAATTTCAGGATGCCAATGTAAAGGCAAGGACGGATTGATCGAATGAAACGAGCCGATATATTGTACCAGCGGGAATAAGACATCTCCATGTTTCGCTTTTTCCAATAAATCAAACTTCGAACCCAGTGTATTCATAACAACCTCCTAATCGCAGTATTGTGCAATAAAATACTGTTTATGTGCAAGAAATAATGTAGTTTGAGAATTATAATAACATAATAATACAACAAAGAGAAGAGTTTGGAGGAATTTCTTATGAAGAAAAAATGGTGGCATGAAAAGGTAGCGTATCAAATTTATCCTAAAAGTTTTCAGGATAGTAATGGAGATGGTATCGGTGATTTAAGAGGTATTATTAACAGGTTAGATTATTTAAAAGAGCTGGGAATTGATATTATTTGGTTGTCTCCGATTTATAAATCACCTTTTGTAGATCAAGGTTATGATATTTCAGATTATTATGAGATAGATCCTATTTTTGGAACCATGGATGAGATGGATGAATTACTTGCTGAAGCCAAAAAGCGAGATATGTATATTGTGATGGATCTGGTAGTGAATCATTGTTCGAACGAACATGAGTGGTTTAAAAAAGCGATGGAAGATCCTTATGGAGAATATGGAAAATACTTTTATATTCAAAAAGGGAAGGATGGAAAGGAACCAAACAACTGGCGTTCCTATTTCGGCGGAAGTGTATGGGATAAGATACCGGGCCATGATGATCTGTACTATTTACATATGTTTGCAAAAGAACAGCCGGATTTGAACTGGGAGAATCCTGTAGTAAGAAATGAAATTTATAAGATGATCAACTGGTGGTTAGAAAAAGGATTAGCAGGATTTAGAATCGATGCAATTATTAATATTAAGAAGGATCTTGAATTTAGAGATCTTCCGGCAGATAGAGAAGATGGAATGTGCTGCTGTGCCGCATCTTTGGAGTATGCAGTAGGGGTGCATGACTATCTGCAAGAACTTAAAAGAGAGACTTTTGAACCACATGGAGCGTTTACCATTGGTGAGTTATTTAATTACAAAAAAGAGGATTTGGCAGATTTTATCGGAGAAGAAGGATGTTTCGAATCTATTTTTGATTTTGCTACAGCGCAAATAGGTGAAAATCAAAAAGGAATGTTTGCACATAATCAAATTACGCCGAATCAATATAGAGAGGCGATATTTGAAAGTAAAGAAATAGCTGATGGAATAGGTTTTATGGCCAATATTATAGAAAACCATGATGAACCGAGAGGGGTCAGCCGTTATCTTAAAGAAGAAGATTGTAATGATTATAGTAAAAAGATGCTGGCTGGTATCACACTTATGACTTATGGTCTGCCATTCCTATATCAAGGCCAGGAAATCGGTATGACAAATACTGTATTTGAAGATATTACATGGGTGAATGATATTAGTACTCTTAGTGAATATAAAGTTGCATTAGAAGCAGGATTAAGTGAACGTGATGCGGCGAAGGCAGTTGGGAAATTCAGTCGTGATAATGCCAGAACGCCTATGCATTGGAATCGTAGTGAAAATGGTGGTTTCACAACGGGAACACCGTGGCTTCCGATCAATCCTAATTACTTAGAAATTAATGTAGAATCCCAATTACATGAGGAAGAATCAGTCTTAGAGTTTTACAAAAAACTAATTCAATTAAGGAAAGATCCCAAATATAAGGAAGCAGTAGTTTATGGAAAACAAGTTCCTTTCCTTAGGGAGGAAGAAAACTTTATTGGATTTTATCGTAAGGGAGAAGAGAAAACTTTATTGGTATTGGCAAATTATCAAAAAGAAGAACGTGAAATTGTTTTATCAGAGGAAATACAAAGTTTATTAATGAATAATTATCCTGTAATTAATTATAATGATGGTAAGGTTATGTTAAAAGGCTACCAAATACTTATTCTTGATGTAAAATAAAGCTTTTTATAATCAAAAGAGGATTGTAATTTGTAAAAATTTCAATTAAAATAGAAGAAATTATTGAAAGCTAATTATAATCAGGGAGATTTTTATGATAACGATAAAAGATATGGCTCAGTTAGCCGGTGTTAGCCCTACAACAGTAACAAATGTGCTGCATGGCAGAACGAATAAGATGTCGAAAGAAACATTAGAAAAAGTGCAGGAGGTTATTGATAACTCAAATTATGTATCAAACATGGGAGCCAGAATGCTTGCGAATTATGGTTCCAAGATTATTGGAGTTATCATGCATTTTGATTATAGAACGGATATCAACATCATTCAGGATCCTTTTTATGCAGAATTAATGGGTTCATTAGAGAGAAGGATTCGTGAAATGGGATATTATATGATGTTTTATACATCGGGCAGTGTGAAAGAAAGTCTACAGCTTGCCAGATCCTGGAATGTAGAAGGGTTGATCATTAATGGAAGTACACCGGAAGCCTGGGAAGGAATAAGAGAAGAGCTGAATGTTCCCATCGTCTTTATTGATTCCTATAGTAACAAATCTGAATTGAAATACTATAATGTTGGTTTAGATGATTTTGAAGGTGGTTATATCATGACAAAACATCTGATACGACTGGGCCATAAAAAAATCGCTTTTTTTGCTACAAATGAAGTTGGTGTAGATGCAGAACGCCAAAAAGGTTATCGAGAGGCATTAAGAGAAAATCATATTACGTTTTCACCAAATGATTATGTTGAGTTATATTATAATAAATCAAATCGACATACACAGTTATGGGAATTTTGTCAGGAGCGGTTAAGTCAATATACGGCATTATTTTTTGCTTCCGACTTTTTGGCAAATGATGCAATTAATTCTTTTGCCCTGATGGGGGTTAAAGTGCCAAGAGATATATCGGTCGTAGGATTTGATAATAATATTTTTTCTGAATTATGCAGACCTAAATTGACGACAGTACAACAGTCTGTATCAGAGAAAGGTTATAAAGCTGTAGAACTTCTGGTGAAAGCGATTCGGAATGAAAATTGTGAAGAAAAGGATATTCGCTTACCTGTAAAATTGGTTGTACGTGAAAGTGTACGTAGAATTGAAAAATAGAACAGCTGGGTTTTGTGTAAAGTGCACATAATCCAGCTATTTTTATTGTATAAAATATTAGTGTTGCGCAAAACCTATTGCATAGTGCAGTGAATTATGATAGGATACAAGGGAATCAAGTAGTGTCACGTAACACCAACAATAGAAATGGAGGAACGAGTTATGAATATGAAAAAGGTAATAGCAGTTATAATGGCAGGCGTTATGACAGCAGGATTCGTAACAGGATGCGGTCAATCAAGTAAATCTAAATCAACAAAAGATGGTAAAGTTCAATTAGAGATATTCTCTACTAAGCCAGAAAGTGCAAAGACTTTACAGGGGTTAATTGACAAATTTATGAAAGAACATCAAGATATTTCAATTAGCTTAACCAGTCAGGCAGATGCAGGAACTATTTTAAAGACAAGACTGACAAAAAATGATATTCCGGACATTATTGCAATGGGCGGAGATGCAACTTATACAGAACTTCAAAGTGCTGGTGTATTATTAGATTTAAGTGATAGCGGTTTCACAGAAAAAGTACAAGAGTCATATTTGCAAATGGTATATGATGTGAATAAAGATGAAGAAAAGAAAGCATATGGCATACCTTATGCAACGAATGCTTCAGGCGTTATTTATAACAAAGATATTTTCGAAGAAGCTGGTGTAAAAGTTCCGAAGACATGGACGGAGTTCATGGAGGTATGTGAGAAACTGAAAGCTGCCGGATATACACCATTTGAGTTGACCTATGCTGATGCGTGGTGCGGTTTGCCGGCGTGGAACAGTATGGCAACAGTAATACCTGAAAAGGGATTTACGGATGCAAGGAAAAAAGGAGAAACAACTTTTGCTGATACACATAAAGAAGTAATGGAAAAATATCTTAAAATACTAAATTATGCTCAAGAGGGCTTCCTGGGAACGACTTATAATGATGGAAACGCAGCTTTTGCAAAAGGAAATGCAGCTATGAGTATTCAAGGTAACTGGGCAATTTCTGAATACATAAAGACAAATAAGGATATTAATATCGATATGTTTGCATTCCCATCAACGGACAAAGCTGATTCCAATACAGTAACATCCGGTGTCGATGTACTAATGGCTGTTTCCAATCAAGCGAGTGAGGAACAACAAGAAGCAGGTAAGAAATTCATAGAATTTATGTTGGCACAAGAAAATGCAAAACAGTATATTGAAGAACAATTTGCATTCTCAGCTGTTAAAGGTGTGGAACAGGACAATGAGACTGTTGCAGGCTTGAAAAAGGATATTGCAGAAGGAAGAGTATCAAATTTCCCGGATCACTACTATCCATCAGGATATGACTTGGCAGCTATTTTACAAGAATGTGCATTGAATTTTACGAATGGAATGAGTGAGCAGGAAAATATTGCAGCAACATTGAAATTGTGTGATGAACAATATGATGCAGCAAATGTAGAGTAGTAGATGTTTTTGATAGAAATCAACGGGGAAACTATCCATTGTAGTTTCCCCGTTTAGAAAGTAGGAGTGTTCTTTATGAAGAAAGAAAAGGTTAGTAAAGCTTTTTATTTGATGACGATACCTATGGCAATACTCTTTTTTATATTTCATACCTATCCTTTTATAAAAGGAGTTTTCTACAGCTTTACGGATTGGAAGGGATATGGAGATTGGAATTTTGTGAATTTGAGAAATTACTTACATATTTTTAAAGATAAGAACGTAATATCCTCTTATCTGTTTACCTTCAAATTTGCACTTGCAGCTACCATTGGTGTTAATATCTTGAGTATGATTTTGGCATGTGCATTGAATGCGAAGATTAGATGTAAGAATTTTCTGAAGGCAGTTTATTTCCTTCCTTATATGTTAGGCGTACTGATTATTGGGTATATCTTCAAATATATATTTTCAAATATTATTCCGATGGTTGGTTCAAGTTTAGGTATAGAAGCATTAAGTAACAATCTGTTAGGAACAGATTCAGCATGGATTCCAGTATTAATCGTTACAATTTGGCAGGGCCTTGCTTTTAATACATTAATATATCTGGCAGGTCTGCAGACCGTAGATACTAGTTTGTATGAAGCGGCCTCTTTAGATGGAGCGACAGGTCTAAAAAGATTTCTTAAAATTACATTTCCTCTGATTGCTCCTTTCTTTACCATCAATATGGTTTTAAGCGGCAAGAATTATTTAATGGCTTTTGATCAGATGATGGCAATGACCAATGGGGGACCTGGTACAGCAACAACGACAATTTCTGTATTGATTTACAAAAAAGGATTTACAGGAGGACAGTTTGCGTACCAGTCTGCCAATGCGGTTCTATTATTTTTGATTATTATATTTATTTCAGTATTGCAGTTAAAGGTACTGGAAAAGAGAGAGGAGCGTGTAGGTGAATGATGGGTGTAAAAAACGCTTCAAGGCAAAAGAAAAATAATATAGTTACGATAATATTATTTTTCTTTGCGGCATTAGTTATTGTAGGTCCACTTTATTTGGCAATAATCATTGCACTTAAGACTCCGGATCAAATGTCCAATATATTAGCACTTCCGAACTCTTTGAATTTTGATAATTTTGTAAAAGCATGGGAAATGACAGATTATCCAAGAAAATTCGGTAATACATTATTTATAACAGTAGTTAATCTGGTTTTTACTATATTCACGAATTCTGCAGCAGCCTATGCGATTGAAAGGAATCGAAAGAAACGGAAAATTTTCAATGCACTTTATTATTATTTTATCAGTGCAATGTTTATTCCTTTTAATGTATTGATGTTACCTCTTGTAAAACAGGCAGATGTTTTTAATTTAGACAATATTCTTGGTATTACATTTTTATATATTGTGTTTGGATTGCCAATGAATACATTTCTTTATACCGGGTTCATTAAATCAATTCCAGTAGCCTTGGATGAAGCAGCAAAGATTGATGGAGCATCACCGATACAAGTATTTCGATATATTATATTTCCGACGTTAAAACCAATGACCGCGACAGTAGCGATTCTTTCTTCGATGTGGACGTGGAATGATTTTCTAATGCCTTTGGTTTTATTAAGCGATAAGAAACATCAGACATTGCAGTTGGCGCAATATGTTTTCCAAGGACAATTTAACACGCAATATAATTTGGCATTTGCATCCTACTTGTTAGTATTATTACCTGTATTGATTTTCTACATCATTTGTCAGAAATGGATTATGTCAGGAGTAGTAGCAGGATCAGTAAAACAATAAAATTTAAGGAGATTAGATATGAATAAGACATGGTGGAAAGAAGCGGTAGTATATCAAATCTATCCAAGAAGTTTTTGTGACAGCAATGGGGATGGAATTGGAGATATTCAGGGAATTATTAGTAAACTAGATTATTTAAAACGTCTGGGAATCGATATTATCTGGTTATCTCCCATCTATCAATCACCAAATGATGATAATGGTTATGATATTAGCGATTATCAGGATATTATGAAGGAATTTGGTACGATGAATGATTTTGATGAGTTATTGGAGGAAGCTCATAAAAGAAATATTCGAATTGTTATGGATTTGGTTGTAAATCATACATCAGATGAACATAAATGGTTTGTGGAAAGTAAAAAATCAAAAGATAATCCATATCGTGATTATTATATATGGAAAGACCCGAAAGATGGAAAAGAACCTAACAATTGGGGCTCTTGGTTCGGGGGACCGGCCTGGGAATATGATCAAGAAACGAATATGTATTATTTACATATATTTTCAAAGAAACAGCCGGATTTAAATTGGGATAATGAAAAGGTAAGAGAAGAAGTCTTTGATATGATGACTTGGTGGCTGGACAGAGGTGTTGATGGGTTCCGTATGGATGTGATCAGTTTGATTTCTAAGGAGCCAGAGCTGCCGGATGGAGAAGTTATGGGACGTTTCGGTGATTTGGTACCATTTTGTGCCCACGGTCCTAAAGTGCATGAATATTTAAAAGAAATGAATCAGAAGGTTCTATCAAAATTTGATATTATGACAGTAGGTGAGGCGGCTTGTGTAACATTAGAAGAAGCCAAAAAATATGCCGGATTCGACCGTAATGAATTAGATATGGTATTTCAATTTGAACATGTTGAAACAAGAGGTGGTGATTATGGTAAATGGGATGATAAACCTACTCCGCTTGTTGAATTGAAAGAAATCTTTGATAAATGGGAAAGTGGATTAGAAGGGATTGCATGGAATTCTTTGTTTTGGAGCAATCATGATCAACCAAGGGCAGTATCACGTTTTGGAAATGATTCACCTGAATTTCGGGAAATATCCTCTAAGATGTTAGGAACATGCCTGCATTTTATGAAAGGAACCCCTTATATTTATCAAGGAGAAGAGTTGGGAATGACGAATGCCAATTTTAATCAACTCGAACAATATCGGGATTTGGAAGCTATCAATTCCTATCATGAATTAGTCGTGCAGGGAGGTCTTGCACCTGAAAAGATGATGGACTTTTTAAAGTATAGAGGAAGAGATAATGCTCGTACACCAATGCAATGGGATGACAATACCAACGCAGGTTTTACATCAGGTACTCCTTGGATTGATTTAAATAGTAATTACACGGAGATTAATGCAAAGATTCAATTAAATAATAAGAAATCTGTATATAATTACTATAGAGAGTTAATTCGTTTAAGGCATGAAAAAGATGTAATCGTATATGGTTCATTCCATATGCTGCTCAAAGAGGATCCTTCTATATTTGCCTATGAAAGGGTTTTGAATAAACAAAAATTGACGGTAGTCTGCAATTTCACAGAGCACCATGTTAATTGTGATGCTGTGCCGGAAGGTGCAAAAGTACTAGTCAGCAATTATGATAACAGTGGGAATAAATTGTTAAAACCATATGAAGCGGTTGTTTTTGAAGAAATAATATCTTAGTTTCTATAATTTGATGCAATTGCATATATTGGATTAAAGTAGTGATAAAGGAGAACTATAATTGCAGATACATGTCGTAAAAGCTGGTGAAACACTTTTATCAATAGCTGAGCAATATCAAGTAACTCCAGAACGGATAATTGCTGTTAATGAATTGCCCAATCCCGAAAAACTGGTAGTCGGACAAAGCCTTGCTATAAGAATTCCGGAAATTGTTCACAAGATTAATGAAGGAGATACATTGAGCAGTATTGCCCAAACATATGATGTGACAGAAACTCAGATATTACAAAATAATCCAATGGTAGCTATTACAAATAACTTGACACCTGGTATTAATCTGATTATATCTTATCAAGGAGAAGAGTCGATTGATACGATTTTAGTTAATGGATATGCATATACCTTTATGGATCGGACTATTTTAAGAAAAACGCTTCCATTTTTAACCTATTTGTTTATCTTTAATTATGGTTTTACACCAGAAGGTGAGTTGGTTCCTGCTGAGGATGAAGAATTCCTTAACTTGGCAAAACAGTTTTCAGTAGCGCCCATTATGGTTTTGGCGCCAATGACTGCAGAAGGGAACTTTAGTAGTGAACTTGCACATAATCTTTTTATCAATGATGCTGCAGAAGATCAATTGATTGAAAATATTGTGACTACTATAAATGAGAAAGGGTATCGAGGCATAGATATTGATTTCGAGTTTGTAGATCCTGAAGATAGGGAAGAATTTTTAAGTTTTATTACAAAGATGCAAAACCGATTATCACAGGAAGGGCTCCTTACATTTGTAGCATTAGCACCGAAGACTTCAGGTGAAATGACTGGTTTATTATACGAGTCTCATGATTATCCTGCCATTGGAGCTGTTGCCGATTATGTTCTTCTCATGACTTATGAATGGGGCTATAAATTTGGTCCACCTATGGCAACAGCACCTTTGAATAATGTAACGAAAGTAGTTGAATATGGTGTTTCCGTGATAGATCCGAGCAAAATATTTTTGGGAATTCCTAATTATGCGTATGATTGGCCATTACCATTCATTAAAGGACAGACAGAAGCAGAAACAATTAGTAATCAGGAGGCAATTAATAGAGCTGCATTACACAATGTAACCATTTTATTTGATGAAGCAGCACAGTCTCCGTATTATTATTATACAGATAATAATGGGGTCAGACATGTGGTTTGGTTCGATGATGTAAGAAGTATGAATGCAAAGATGCTTCTAATACCAGAATACAACTTAGTAGGGGCTGGTGTTTGGCAGATCAGATTTTTCTTTCCTGGTTTATGGAATGTTGTCGGTTCACAATATAGTGTACAAAAAGTATAGAAAATAGCTTGTGCAGTGATGCACAAGCTAATATTAATTACTGATTCATAAATTCGGGTTTGGGCATAACATAAAGATGAGGTTCCTGAAGATAATCCTGAACGATTCGTAATGCTTCACCGAATCTTTGGAAATGAACGACTTCACGTTCTCTTAAGAATTTAAGTGGTTCTATGATATCTGGATCGTCAGTCATATTTAATAAATGTTCGTAAGTTCCTCTGGCTTTTTGTTCTGCCGCTAAGTTTTCAGTTAAATCTACGATAGGATCTCCTTTTACTTGTAAAGCAGCAGCAGTGAATGGTGTACCAGATGCACTTGCAGGATAAACGCCGTTATCATGGTCAGTATAATATCCAGCGGCTCCTGCTTCCATAATTTGTTCCGGTGTGGCATTTTTCAATAATTGACGAACCATTGTTCCGACTATTTCTAAATGAGCTAATTCCTTTGTACATAGTGGATATATCTAAAAATATAAACGAGGGAATAACTCAATTTCGAATGTTGCTTGATTACCATGCCCGCGTCTGTTTTTCTTTAATTTTCTGTATGTTATTTTTACGAATATTTTTTTTAGTAAATCATTTTTTTCAAGTGTAGTTAAATTATTGTAATTATCGAGCAAGTATTCACATACTGGTACGAAATTACCATTTATTTTTTTCTTGTTTTCTTCCTTTTGAGATATTTCTTCTAAGTTTTTTATTTTCATTTCTGTCGTAGCTATTTTACTTTTTAAGATTTCTGACCGGTTTAAAAAAGTGTCTGTGTCATATACGCCTTTTTCTAGTAAATCATATATATTATTTAACTGCTTTTTTACTTCTTTATGTTCTTTTCTTAATAATTCTAAAGAATGTTTTGCAATATCTTCATTAGATTTATTTTTTATTGCTACATCTTTAATTTTAACATTTTTTAAATATTTTTTTAACGCTACCAAGATAGCGTCCTCTACCATGTACAAATCAGATGATACAGTTTTGCACTGAGGTTCTTGACACATAATTCCGTCAACCCTATCTTTATGAGGTCTTCTTATCATATTTCTACCGCATTCTGAACATTTAAGAATTCCTGCAAGCGGGTTCTTTAAAATGTATCTGTTTTGAACAGGAGGTGTACTCTTTTGTTTGAAAATATCTTGTGCTTTGTCAAAAGTTTCGTTGTCGACTAGTGGAATGTGTATTCCATCTACTATTGTATACTCATTACTAATAGGTCTTGAAACTTCCATATTACTATTTTTTAAACTTTTAACGCGACTTCTCCGACCATAGCGCACTTTACCAGTGTATACTGGGTTTGATAATATACCCTTTAGTGTCGCATAAGTCCAGGGCTTACCTGTTCTTGTCGGAACTGATAAATTATTTAAGTGCCTTGCTACTAATGCGGGACCTTTTCCAGATATATATAAATCGAATATTATTTTAACAATTTCTGACTCGTCTTTATTTGGCGAGAGAGTAAATCCCTTTCCTTCGCATCTTGATATATCATAACCGTAAGGCGGAGTGCTGAATGGATATTTCCCCTCATTTACCGCAGCTATTTTCCCGGCTATCAACCTGCGCTTTGTGGTTTTGTATTCCCTGCGAGACATAAACAGCCCAAATTCAAAGTACTCCTCGTCAAATTCATTGTTCGGATCAAATGTTTTAACAGGTGTTATTATATTCGTATTTGAATACTTGAATGCTTGAGCAACAATCCCTTGGTCAATAGTGTCCCCTCTAGCTAGACGCTCAACCTCCATAACAAGAACATTATCCCAGGTGCCAGATTCTATATCGGATAATAATTGTTGCATTTTAGGTCTGGACGCTATTGTTTCTCCCGATACAACTTCTTTATAGATTTCGCTTACAATCAACCCTTTTTGTTTAGCCAACCTTAATAGAGCGTGCTGGTGCCTTTCTAGTGTTTCTCCTTCTCCGTGACTTTCTGCTTCTATATCCGCCCTTGATTTTCTTAAGTATATACAAGTATTTTCCATAAAATCACCTCTTTTCTTGAAATAATTGATTTAAAGATTTTATATCTATATTCCTTTCTTTTAATTGGTTGTTTGATAATAATTCTATTTCTTCCAAACTGACTCCGTTATTATACTGGTGTATTTCGTATCTTAAATTTTCCAATCGGTACGTTATTACAATCTCTGGAACTTTGAAATGGAAGCTTAAAAATTCTTTAAAGTGTTCAAATTCATTAACAGTGTTAATTTCGTCTAATTTGCTTTCTATTATTGGAAGCAAAGCCTTGTAAGGCACAAACATTTCCGCAGAACCTTCGTTAGCATGCCACTCTAGAAACGAGTCTTGCGTTGGTGCAACATTGTCAAAACAATTAAAACTCTTACTTCCAATTTCCCTGTGTAAAGAGAGGTGCATGATTTCGTGACCACAATCAAAGTTTCGCTCTTCTCTATTTCTAGTGTTGTTTAGCAAAACAACGTCAGTACTTTTTGATTCGCCGATACAAGCCATTCCCCTCAATCCTTTTGTTTTAAATGGAATTGATTTTATTAAAAGTCCTTTTTGCACACATAAATCTATTAAATCAAATGAGTATTCGGCTTCTGATAAATTGAAAAAACTTTTTATTCTTACAACCTCTTTATAGAGACTATCTTTTGTATAATGTATTCGCATTTACTATTTTTCACCTCTGATTTTTTTTATTGTTTCAATAGCTAGTATTATATCCTCTGGATCAATTCCGTTTTTCTGCGCCTCCTTTGCGAGACTAAAATAAATATTATCTAAATCAACATTCTTTTCCGTGTTTAATAAAAAATCAACAGATACATTAAAGTATTCAGCAACCTTTGATAACTTTTCGCCAGATGGAGAGCTATCATCCCACCTGCTCAGAGTACCATTGCCAAAATTTAGCGTTTTCTCTAGTTTTGCCAAAGTTATTGAGTTTTCCGCACACAAATTTTTTACTTTTTCTAGCAGTGTCATATTAAAACCTCCAATTCACAAAAACTGCAAAAAATCTAATATCAGGTATTGACAAACTGCAAATATTCTAATATACTGTGTATAAGCTAATAAATGCTCGCCAAAACATTAAAAAATAGCTTATACGCAGACACAATATTGCGCTTGTTATTTGATTAATTGCTATTATTTTTTTCCTTAACAAATTAATAATAGAATATTTGCTAACAAATGTCAATAGAAAATATGCTAATTTTAAGAAAGGAGGTAAGTTATGCTTTTAAAAAAAGTTAAACAGCTTTGCAATGAAGAAAATATATCGGTCGCGGAACTGGAAAGGCAGTTGAAATTCGGAAACGGAACTATTAGAAGATGGAATAATACACAACCGTCATTAGAAAAAGTAAACCAGGTCGCTAACTACTTTAATGTAGGGATAGAGTATTTCACAAAAGATAATTATCGCATCCCATCAAGAGAAAGTATTGAATTCGTAAATGAATTTGAAGAGTTGAATTCGACACAAAAAGGACTTGTCATGTGTTATTTATCACTTATTAAAAACGGAAAAGTAATATCTTAATTTCAAATAACAATTACAAGCATAAATCCATATTATACATAAGAGGAGTTGATGTATTTGATTAAATATGAAATAACTACCGATACTGGGTGCCACGTTACTATTCGTGATGATTACATGGTGTCGAAAGAAGAAAATGAAAAGATAATCGAGGAGTGCTCAAAAATCATCATAAGAGGATTACTAAAACACAAAGATAAAACCGCCTAGGCGGTAACCAGTGGACAAGCAGAAAGGATGAATAAATGAAACAATTAGAACAAACAATAACAAGTTTAGAAGTGGCTGAAATGATGGAAATTAAACATTATCAAGTATTGGAAAAATTAGAAGGAACTAAAAACGCAAAAGGGATTATTCCAACAATGACTAACCACAAAATTATGGTGAGTGATTATTTTCAAGAATCCACTTACAAGGACACATCTGGAAAAACAAACAAATGCTACAAAGTAACAAAATTAGGTTGTGACTTCTTAGCCAATAAATTCACAGGAGAGAAAGGGATTTTATTCACAGCAAAATATGTAAAGAGATTCCACGAAATGGAGGAAATCATCACAAAGCCAACTTGCATGGAAGACATACTTATTTTCAATCTCCAAGAAATGAAAGCGGTAAAAGAGAAAATGAACGAGCAAGACCAGAAACTTAAATGTATCGGTACAAAGGTAGACGGAATCAAAGACATAGTAGCATTAAACCCAACCGATTGGAGAAAAGAGACAACGGACTTAATAAACAGAATGGCTCACAACTTAGGAGGATATGAACACATAAGAGCGATCAGGGAAGAAAGTTATAAGCTGCTAGAACAAAGATATGGGGTAGCACTTAGCATAAGGCTCACAAATAAAAAAAGACGGATGGCAGAAGAAGGCATTTGTAAATCCAAAAGGGACAAGCTTAGTAATTTAGATGTCATAGCGGAAGATAAGAAACTTGTAGAAGGTTACACGGCAATTATTAAAGAAATGGCTATTAAATACGGAGTAGCTTAAGGAGGGACGTGGATATGAATAATTTATTTTTTATCATCATTGGTGTTTTCATTGGAAAAATAATTTATTACTTCTATAAAACACATAAAAAAATAAACACAACAACAGAAAGGAAGTGAAAACCATGTTATCAAAACGTGAAATAGAAGAACTAGAAAGGAGCATAAAAATCCAAAGAATATGCTCCACGATAATGCTAATATGCGCCATAGGCTCATTTATATCAGCAATGATACTTTTCATTTATTGTTTAGTCCATTAATGCTGTTGCTTATATTGTACAAGCCATTAGATATGCTTTCAAGCCTTTGTGTTACAGGGAAATTAGGCTTTTTAGATTCCTCTAATTGCTTGAACATAATATCTGTTTGTTTTCTTGTTTGCTTAACAGATATTATAGCGCACACAACACTTGCAAGTGCGAATAAGGCATTTGCTGTAGTAAAAGCAATTGTAATTAGATTGATCATATACATCTCCTTTTAAAGTGTTTTAGAGAGATTATACCATAATAGAAAAGAAGTGAAAACCATGAAACAAACAGATTTTAGAACAAAGGTTATATTGATAAGCACATTATTAAATTCGATTGCAATAATCTGCTTGAGCATTAAAGTTATTTTACTATAACGAAAGGAAGTGGAAAAATGAAAAAACTTAGCAAAATTTTAATGACTATCGGAGTAATACTCTTGTTTGTAACAGTCTTTGAAATTTTAAGAATAAAAGGATCTAATCTATATTTGATTGTAATGGCTTTTATGGGGTGCATTTCATACTATTCAGGATTGATATGCGGATACAAGGCAACTATCCAGGAATACGAAAAAAATCACGACACCCCAAAAGATTACATAAAGAAACACAGAAAAGATTGTCTCAAAAGAAAGATTGGAGGGTGATAAAAGACAGGAGGTAGAGTCAATGAAAAAGATAATTGCAACCACATTTTTAATATTAGCAGCTATGTTTTTAATACAACCGTTAACAGTTAAGGCGAATACAAGATATTGTCTTAGGTATGAAAAAGAATCAAAAAAATATAAGAAGGAGGTAGGGAAATACAAGAGAAATGTAAAGAGATATAAAAACGTCGTAAAACATGGAAGGTCTTACAAAAGCATCATGAAGCAGTACAAAAAAGTCATGAAGCAATATAAAAGAGTCATGAGACAGTATTGGAGATTGGAGGAATCGAGAGAAAGAATGTTACTAGAAATAAGAGTTATTAAAATCCCAGTATATAAGTTTATTGATAAAAGAATCAGGTTGTGCGGAGGCGGTACCAGCGCCCTATAATATCCGCACAGATGTAACCATACAACACGTAGTTATATGGTTACAAACAAAAAGAAGTAAGGACATATGACTTCGAACTCAATTATGCCCTTACTGAAAATATTAACACAGACAACTATAAATGTAAAGACAGAACAAAAAGGAGTATAAAAAAATGGTAAATTATAATGCTGAATTAAATAGAACAAGAACACTTAAATATGCAGACTCACCAGCAGACAATCCATTAAAAGGATTCGTGGGTAATAGGGGGACAGGCTCACATTCTGACTTTCCACTCTCACTTGAATATGCACCAATGCCATTAGGTAGCTTAATTGTAGGAGAAAGGCAATATGATTGGAGTTTACTAGAAGCATATTTAGATGAAATTGTATCTTACAGGAGACAAAGTATCGTGTCGTTTTATATGGACTTCCCCAACAAGAGCATAGAAAAAAATGATATACCTAAATATTTAATTGATAAAGGTGTTGAAATAAAGGAATACATAATTGACGGATTACTAACCACAAATGAAAAAATAACGTGCTACTCACCTGACTATAATAACCCACTTGTATGGGAAATGGCTCACGATTTTATTAAGGCTCTAGCGCAAAAATATGATGGAGATTCTAGAATCGCACAAATC
>NZ_QRCT01000032.1 GCF_003363435.1 Anaerosacchariphilus polymeriproducens | reverse complement strand
TATAAAGATATCATACAAGGAGAATTATTATGGAGGAGAATAATATTTTAATGTGTGAGTATAACATGGATAATGGCTATGTAGAGGTAACCTTTAACAATGGAAATTGTCTGATGATTTATTGTGATGATATTGAAGCGCGGCTGAAAATGACTGAACATTCAAAAGCAAAGATTTAGAAAATGTTAGATAATAATCCGTTGGAATATGTTACTCTTATATTATCTGGAGAGATGCAAAGTTACTGTGATTTAGAAGATGATCTGAAAGATAGCATGTTTAATGATATTGTGAAAAGTTATCTGGTAAAGGGGTATAATAAGTCAACCGCAGAAATGATGGCAAGAGAGTTTTTTATGTACGATAGTTGAGTGAAGTTAAAAAAATAGTATCCTAAATTTGATAGGATACTATTTGTATTTTATCAAGTGTTTTATCCTGGTTGTCAGGCTCACTGCCCATCTACGACAGCTCATGCAAACGCATGCGTTATGAACATTTTTATACCCGCCATATGGGTCAAGCATTACTCCCTGCTTTGGGGCTCACTGCCCATCTACGACAGCTCATGCATTACGCATGTGTTATGGAAGTTTATCCTGTTCCATATCCAGTACAACTTTAACGTGTCTTCACACGGAAGATATTACTATCAACATTTACATTATAGCTGATATTAGTGATTAAGACAATAGTAAAAAGTTATAGAATCTATTTGAAACTATATGTTTTAATTTCTTGCAGGAGGGGGTATTAGATTAAATCTAAATAATATTCTTCATTATCTCTTAGTTTTTCTAGAAAGTCAGATAATGATTCGGCTATTGGAGTATCATAATAGTATATCTTGCTTTTCTCGGAATCAGTAAGCTCTATTGAAATTAAAGCTGTTTCATTTGCTTCAAAAAATATTAATTTTCCATTTTCAAATTGATCATAAAGTTCAATATCCGGATAAAATTCAAAATCGTTTTGTCTTAATCTAAAATCTCTTACCGATAAAGGATCCATAATACGATTAATATTCGATTCCGAATTTCCTAAAAAACCATAACCACATTTTAAATAAAAGCTTCTTAATTCTTTTGGAAATTGGATATTCAATTCATTTTCAACATCATTGATTTCATTTTCATTTACTTCATAAAAATTATCTTCATCCATTATAATAAATTCTTTATTCACTATTATCACTCCTAATTTAATTAAATAATTTGCCCGCGGGTGATTCTGATGCATGAATACCTGCTTGATGTTCATTTGGAAATTTTGCAGGATGTATATTCCACCATTTATTTTCACCACCATATGAATTTTCAATTATATGATGTGCATCATATTTACTTCCCGCTTTTCTAACTACTTTACCTGTTTTTGCTGAAATAACGTCTTCTGTATATGTTGGCCATTTTTGACCTGTTTTTGCTTCCCATTCTGAAATTAATGAGTTTTTAACTTTATTAAATTCAATTCTATGTCTGGCTATTTCATTAGTAGTCAATTTTTTATATTCTTTATTTTTTAATGCATTTTTTAATTCATCTATTTGATTATCTGATAGCTTAATTCCTGTTCTAGTTTCAATATCTCGAATATATTTCTTTATTAAATCATAATCAATATTTTTAACAATATTGTCTGATTTATCAGCGTTTTTTAAAACATCATCCACTCTTTTAGCAACGTTGGAAGCTTCATCACTATGTTTTATTCCTTGTTGGACTACTTCCCCTACTCCATCTAAATTCTTTGCAACTCCGAATATAGGTATAAGACCAACGGAATCCAATAAAATTCCCGGAATATCAGGATCGTTGGGATCAAATTTTATAACATCAGCTGATAAGTCTCGTAGGTCTGCAAAAATATCAACTCCGCTAAAGCCTATCAAAACCTCTAAAAAAGTTCCAAGTGGCGTAACCTTTTCAGATAATTTCCCTGCCATTGCCTGTTCAAACGCATCTTTTATAGCTTGTATTACATTCTTTTTGTCCTTAAAGGTTGCTTGTACTAACTGTTCTTCACTGAAAAGTTTTCTGCGTTTCGCCAATTCTTTAATGACTACCAATCGTTTGTTTTTTTCATCATATCCACATTGTTGAACAAGTTTTGTAATATCAAGTTCCCCGGTTTCTAAAATCTCTTTTGCTATGATAACTGCTGCTTCATCAAGTTTAGCTTCATCATACCACCATCCCTTACAGAAATAATCATCTGTCCGATTCCAGAAGTTACCATTCATTTTAGTATAATCAATATCCGATTTTTTACTTTCTTTTAACTTCCATCCATTATTTAATGCTTTAGACCAATTCATATCTAAAGTGTCATATTTCACTATTTTAGTTTTAGAATCAAATTTCCTATTACTTGCTTTATCTAATCCTGTCGCTACATTTTGTAAATATAATTCTGCCTGTGTATAATGACTGGTGTGGGTGTCTTCAAAAGTTCTTATTTTCTGAATTTCATTTTGTAACTGAGCAAGCTGATTTCTCTGTCCTTGAATAAGATCTGCAGTATTTTTAGCAGCATTTTTCATGTCGTCTTTTAATCCGTTCATAATTTGTTCTAGCCCGTTTATATTTGCATTACACTCTCTTATATCTTCACTCAATTCATCCGTATCAATCTGGTAATTATCATCTGTACTAATTTGTGTATGTAAATCATTAAGCAAGTTATTATTTGCTGTCTTTATTTCGTCATATGCCATAATCAGACCTTTCATTATTGGTCTGTGAAATTCTTCAAAATATCTTTTCATTGCTGAAAATGCTTTACCCTGTAAGTCATCCTCACCTATAAGTTTATTTATTTCGCTTAATAGATTATAAGACTCTGCCTCTTTACTAGTAAGAATCGAGTTCATTTCTTCTATCATTGCCTTCATTTCCCCTATAAATACTTTCAAACACTATACTCCCTTCTTTTGTAATACTTATCAGTTTTGATCTTCTTCCTCCTTGCCAGAATCATCTTCTTCTTGTGTTGCTTTATATTCAGCTAATTCATCATATTTATCTTCAAAATTGGTTGAAATTTTGTATTTGTAATCACTAATTCGTTCGTCCATATCTTTAAAACACATTTGGGCTTTATTACCACGAAAGCTCTTCCACATATTTTCCTGGATTCTTTCATTCCTCCTAAAAAAATCGTAAACTTCTTCTTCCGCTGCCTCATATTTCCTTCGTTGAGATGTTTTTTCCTTATCCATTCTTCTTCACCTTAAGACGGATATGTAAAGCCCCTAATCTATCTACCTTTTCAAACATTCCCTGAATTTGCCGCATTACTTTTATATCAGTTTTTAATAAGGAAATAGATTTATCCATCTGTGTAAACTGATTATTATAAATAGTTTCCAATTGACTTCTTATACTTAAATTTGTATAAGTACCAAAGGTTATTCCTTTATCTGTATCCATAACATCTGAAACAGCCTTAGATAAATTTGACCTAAGGTACTTGAATTTCGGTAAATTAATTTTTACTCTGTCCTTCATTTTTACATCCTCTTATTTTAGTCTTACCTTATTTTGCCATATGGAATGTTTTTGTGTCAATGTTATATTATTTATTTGTCCATTTAATGATACAATATATTCCAAAAAATTTTAAGTTTTGAGACTGAACTAAAAATGGAAAGGTTCAGATTGCCTTTTGATTATGGAATTGTTATAATTAAATTAGAATAATTAACTGTTTTCAATGTAGAACAATGTCTAACAATGAAGGAATCATGTTATGGAGGTATAGGATGAAAAAACAACCAGTAATAAGTGGTAAAGTAGTTGAGAGAGCTTATGAAGAGTATAGAGGTGATACGTTCTTAGTCAATCGTAGATATCAACGTAAGTTAGTGTGGGGACAGGAAGAAAAAAAAGCTTTTATTGATTCATTAGTAAAAGGATATCCTATTCCACTTTTTTTATTTTCAAAAGCAACATACAAAGAAATTCAAAAATATGAGATTATAGATGGTATGCAAAGATTAAATGCACTATTTTCATATATTGAAAATGCTTTTTCTAATGAAGAAGGAGAATATTTTGATTTGCAAACGACTGCATTAACAAAAAGTTTAGCAGAATCAGATATTTTAGTACAACGTACCCCAATAATGGATAGAGATATATGTGTAAAACTTGTAAGTTATGAGCTGCCATTTTCAATATATGAAGAAAACGATTCGAAAACAATAGATGAAGTATTTAGAAGAATTAATTCTAATGGACAACATTTGTCAAGACAGGAAATTAGGCAAGCTGGAGCAACAGGAGAATTTGCTCAATTAGTAAGACGAATGGCGACAATAATAAGAGGAGATGTGTCTCATGAGGATATACTTCTTTTGCCAAAAATTAGTGAAATCAGTATAGGAAAAGATATAAACGGAAAGGGAATTGAACCGGCTGATGTTTTTTGGGTTAAAGAAAACATAATTAAAAAAGAAGATTTAAGACAATCAATGGACGAAGAAGTAATAGCTGATCTAATAGCAGGAATGATCATTTCTCCTATTCCACCATCACGTTTAAGTACATTGGATAGTTATTATGGATTCAATTCTGAAGATATTAGTCCATCTGATAGGAGAATTGAACAGGCATTGGCAAGTAATCCACCAGAAAAGATACAACAACAATTTATATACATTTATGATGAAATAAAAAAAATATTTCACAATAGAAAAGATACGCTTATAGAGCATATCGTAAATAAAAGAGTATATAAAGGACCAAGGTATTTTCAGGTGCTTTTCTTAGCTTTATATAGATTGCTTATTGTTGAAGAAAGAGTAATTATTGATTATGATACTATTTATAATCAATTAGATAAGATAAGTTCAAGAACAATAAATATTTCTGGTGGTGGTGGTGCTTGGTCAGGAAAAGAAAAAAATGAACTGATCACGGCGACAGCGGCAGTATTAAAAGGATATACGAAAGAAAGAACTGAAACTGATCCTATGTATTATTCATATACAACAGAATTAGAAACGCTATTAAGGCAATCAAAAACAGAAAACAGTCAATATGATTTTAAACAAGGTATTCATGACTTAAAAACTGGAGAATTGAATGAAGGCTTAATAAATAAAATATTTAAAACATTAACTGCTATGGGGAATTCTGAAAAGGGTGCTGTTGGTTATGTTATTCTCGGTGTTGCCGATAATGAGAATGATGAAATGAAAATAAGTACTCAATATGATACGAAAAGTGTTAAAGTTGGTAATTTCTTTGTAAGTGGTTTGGAGGGGGAAATTGACGCGTATTATAAAGGAAACACAGATAAGTACTTCTCCATGATTAAATCAGTGTTGGAAAAACAACCATTAACAGAGCATTATCGAAGACAGATAGGAAGCAAAATTCGTCTAGTAGACTATTTTGGAAAAACAGTAATTATTATTAAAATAGTAAATGATAATGGTGCAGTAATGTATGATAATAATTATTATACGAGAATTTGTGCAAATAATGATGCACAGCCAGTATCAGCAGAAGCTATGCCAGCCTTTTTTGCAAAATTTATGTAGGACTTAAATACAATAATTAACCAAAATAGAGGTTTGTTATGTGATAACATGTAACCGCTTCAAAACATGACGCCATTTTATATAGTAACAAAAAATGATATTCTACCTTAAAGTATATTAGGAAGAAAATTATCATGAGTACAAAAGAAAATATTTCATTAAGGAAAAACAGATTTGAAGCTAGAAAGCTCAGTTGTTTGAAGGTAGATGATTGGTGTAAGAAAAACGATGTTTCCAGACATGCTTATTATTACTGGTATCGTAAAATTCAGAATGTGCAACATGAAGAAGAATAAAATATATTTGCCTAGATACCAGTATCTTCTACACTTGAAAAGCTTAAATTGAAGCAGATTGTGCGTCAGGTAGCAAAATGTGAAAAATGTGAAAAAAAAGACAGTGAGAATAAATCTCCTGTATTTGTTAAGGCTGAAATACCTGCACCGGTTCTTCCTCATTCCATCTCAACGCCATCGCTTGTTGCACAGGTCATGTATCAAAAATTTGTGATGGGTCTTCCTTTTAACCGTCAGGAGAAGGACTGGTTCCGCATGGGACTGGTCCTTACAAGAGCAGACATGGCCTTCTGGATTATCCGTTGCAGTGAAGAATGGCTGGTTCCAATCTATCAAAAGATCCATGAACAGTTCATCACCTGCGAAGTGCTTCATATGGATGAGACACGAATTCAGTGAAACAAGGAAAAAGACCGGAAAGCCAGCAGCAATTCTTTTATGTGGGTAATGAGAAGTGCGGCAAGTGAATTCATCCAGGTGGCATACTTTTACTACTCCACCTCCAGAAGTACGGAGGTGGCCAAAAGTCTGTTTGGTAATTATAGCGGGTATCTGATTACAGCTGCATACTCCGGGTATAATAAAGCAGGTGATTATACAAGATGTATGTGCTGGGCTCACTGCCACCGTTATTTTATAGAAAGTATCCCTTTAGACAATAACGGAAAAGAGATTCCGGGTTCTAAAGGTGCAGAAGGTCGGGAATATATCAACCTGCTGTTCAAAGTTGAGAAAGAAATAGAGAATTTATCTTTTGAAGAAAAGAAACAGAAGCGTCAGGAGGCATCGCGGCCTATCCTTGATACATTTTGGTCGTGGATTGAACAGACTTCTGCCATGCAAACGACCAATGAGAAATTGACAGAAGCACTGGCTTATGCTGCAAACCAGAGAATGTATCTGGAGACTTTTATGGAGGATGGAAGAATTCCGCTCTCTAATAATCTCTGTGAGGCAAACATCAAACCATTTGCCACGGCAAGACGTGCCTGGTTGTTTGCAGATACACCGAAAGGTGCAAAAGCTAATGCAATTTTATATACCATTGTCGAAACAGCCAAATCCAATGAATTGGATGTATATGAATATTTGAAGTATCTCCTTGAGGTGATGCCAAACAATGACCACCTTCAGCAGCCGGAAGTCCTGGACAGATATCTTCCATGGTCGAAAGAACTGCCAGATCAGTGTCGATTAAAAACAAGGCATAAAAAGTGCCTCAAAAAATGATGTTATTAGATTAGCATAGAAATGCCGTTCTGTATAGGACGTCATCTTTTGAAGCACTTACAGAAATAAGTGAAGATGGAGAGTCATTATCTAGTGGGCAGATAAAATTAATATCATTTGCAAGAGCATTGTATGGTAACTATAAAATAATTCTTCTTGATGAAATATCTTCAAATATGGATTAAATATCTTCAAATATATTAAATGACACTCTTCAATTTTGGAAGGAAGATAAAATTATAATTATGATTGACCATACAGATTTATATGATGAAATAGCAGACAATATTTTGAATTTAGATAAAATTTTAATTTGAGACAGGAGAAGTAATGTATATAAAGAATTTAAGAATAAATTGGAATCAGCAAGAGTGTAAAGAGTATTATAATGAGATACTTAGTATAAATAATTTAGAAACCTTAGATTTTAAAAAAAGAATTACTTTTTTTGTAGGTGAAAATGGCTCGGGGAAATCAACATTACTTGAAGCTATTGCAGTAAAATATGGTTTTAATCCGGAAGGTGGTAGTATTAATTATAATTTTAGTACAAAACCTACACATTCATCTTTATCAGAATTGTTAACTCTTTCAAAAGGCATTCGTTCAAAAGATGGTTTTTTTCTTAGAGCAGAAAGTTTTTATAATATGGCTAGTTATGTGGATGACATAGGCATTGATTTTGAAGGATATGGAGGAAGGTCATTACATGAACAGTCTCATGGAGAAAGTTTTCTAACATTAATAAATAATAGATTTAGAGGAAATGGATTATATTTACTAGACGAACCAGAAGCGGCACTTTCTCCACAAAGACAATTATCATTACTTGTAATGATAAATAAATTAGTTAATAATAATTCGCAATTTATTATAGCAACCCATTCTCCAATTTTATTAGGGATTGATGATGCAGCTATTTATTCTTTTGATAATGACGACATAAATCAAATACCATATGAAGAAACAGAAAGTTATAATATAACTAAACTTTTTATTGAAAATCGAGAAATACTTTTAAAAAGGTTAATGAACGATTCAGAATAGGATTTGTAAGTGAAAGGGTAGTATAATAAAAACAAATTTATTATTAGAGTACAATGAGAAATGCGGGGTGGCAACACATTGAAAAATTTACATTCACAGACTATTATAGGTGGATCTATTAGCTATTATATTTATAAAGCATAAATAAAATTATAACATACTATTTTCTGTTTCATTTTGACGATATTATCCTTTATGTAGGAATATTGTTTATTTGTATGATACCTATGACTTATAGGTTCTCAAAAAGAAAAGTACAATTGAGGAATTAAGAACAATAGAATAGATATTTTGGGGTTAATATAGTGGCAAGAAAATTCCTAAACATAACATAACTGAACGGTAGTAGTGCTTGTAATATGCTTGCAAAAATTTTAGAAAACTTATATTATATTAAAATCTGAGGATATTTTGGAGAATATATAGATGAAAAAACGCCTTATATGTATTAAAATATATTCCTAAATATCGAGTTTGAATAAAAAATAGAGAAAATAAACGTAGTATTTAAGCGTGTTACAAACAAATTTGTTTAGTATGTGGCAACAAAATGGCAACGTTTGGCTCTAACTCAAAGAATAAATTTTATCTATAAGCATAAAAAAACTTCTGATTTTCAAAAATGAAAGTCGGTAAGTTTTTTTGTGCATTTTTTATTTGTCCATTTTTTGGATTTTAGAAAGACCAAACCCTTTTAATTTTTCAGTTACGTAAGTGCTAGCAGGATAATTATATCTCCAAGTATCATATGCTTCTTTTGTAATTTCACCTTGCTCTAGCTTTGCAGCTTGTATTTGCCATAATTCAATATTATTTCCAAGTGTTGAATGGTCAGGTGTAATGGATGGATAAAATTGAAGACAGGTTTTCCCATCTACCTTAGTAATCTTTAATCCATACATATCTTCTAAAGCAAATAAAGTATGCATGAGACCGTCTGTGAGGAAGTGGAGTTTCATCTTCGGATGACTCCACGTTCAAAGGCAAAGTTAATCGAATTATTAGAGAAATTCCATTGGAATATGTGCAGATGGCATTAGATGGAGGATTACAAAAATATTGTGATTTACAAGATGATGAATTAAGGATTTGTACGGACGGATTTTAAAAGGATATTTGAAGAAAGGGTATAATTTAGCAACAGCGAAGATGATAGCGAGGGAGGTTATGGGGTATGGAAATTAACGGAACAGTATATAATGATCAATTCATATGAAGTCATATGAAAACCATCAAAACAATTGAAAAATCATAAAAAAATGTTATAATATATAACGAAATTATATTTGTTTAATGAGGTGTAAAAATGACTACAAATAAATATGAAGATAGATGGATTGGAATTGAAGAAGTAGCGGACTATATGGGAGTAAATAAAGATACAGTTCGTAACTGGATAAAGAAAGAAACTAATATTCCAGCACATAGAGTCGGTAAATTATGGAAATTTAAAAAGTCGGAATTAGATTCATGGATAAAAAGTGGAAAAAGTGCCATGGACCATGAATAATTCATAATAGAGTTTAATGGAAAGTGTAATAAATAAAAAAAGAATAAGTGTTTTGGTATATTAAATTTAAAAATAAATTAAAAAAAGGAGGATACGTATTATGAATCCATCTCCCCTACGTTATCCAGGTGGTAAATATAAATAGCAGCTGATGAAGTTATTATTCCTGTACAGGCAGCGTATTTGCCACTTAAGGGATTAGAACAGTTGTTAATAACAATTAGCCGTGCAAAGAGAAAGATGAATCCAAATCTACATATTATGGGTGTTTTGATCACCATGGTAGATTATCGAACGGTAAATGCAAATGAAATAACAGAGGTATTATATCAGCAATATGGAGATAAATTACATATCTTCGAACAAGCAATACCAATGTCAGTGAAAGCAGCAGAAGCTTCCACAGAGGGTATTAGTATCTATACACATGATGTAAAAGGAAAAGTCGCACTAGCATATGGAACAATTACGCAGGAGGTGGCTGATTATGAGTAAAAGAAATCTTGGAGAAAAAATCAAGCTGACTTCGTATGATGATATGTTTGGTGCAGATGAAGCAACTTCTAGTCCAGTGGACCTAAAGTTAGAGGGTCAGATTGTAGACGTACCATTAGAGGAGTTGCATACTTTTGAAAATCATCCGTTTCGAGTAGTTGATGATGAGTCTATGGAAGAAATGGTGGATAGCATAAAGGAGTATGGAGTTCTTGTTCCTGCGATTGCTCGTCCTCGTGCAGAGGGTGGATATGAACTGATTTCTGGTCATCGTAGACATCATGCATCTAAGATTGCTGGAAAAGATACAATGCCTGTTATTATTAGAGATTGTGATAATGATGAAGCAACTGTGATTATGGTGGATGCCAATATCCAAAGAGAAGATATTCTAATCAGTGAAAAGGCAAAAGCATATCGCATGAAGTATGATGCCATGAAGCATCAGGGAGCAGCTGGTGGAAATTCATTAAAAGAGATTAGTGAGCAGGCAGGAGATAGTATGAAGACAATTCAGAGATTGATCTGCGTTGCTGATTTGGATGAAAATCTTTTGAAACTCTTGGATGCTAAGAAGCTTGGAATTCGCCAAGGAGTAGATTTATCTTTCTTGGAGAAAGAAAAGCAGGAAGTTGTATATAAAATAATTATTGATTTAGGAGTTTCTTTATCGTGGGAAGATAGCACACGTATAAAGGAGGCAGGGAAAAAGGGATATCTGAATGAGGATTATATGAGAGATATTCTGACACATGATAAACCAAAGGTAAGAAAAGTGGTATTTAACCAAAAGAAGTTAGATGACTATTTTGAACCCAATATGAGCAGTGAAGAATTCGAAGAACTTATTGTAAGATTATTAGATGAATGGAAGCAGAAAGGAGAAGGCTGATGGAGCGATTAGAACTGGAATATTATTATGGAAAAGAATTTGAACAGTTCACATTCTATCGCCTTCCTAAGGCTTTAATCACTGACCTTAGATTTAAGGATATTTCAAATAACGCCAAGTTATTATACGGACTTATGCTTGACCGTATGTCTTTATCAGCGAGAAGCGGATGGTTTGATGAAGATAATCGCGTGTTTATCAAGTATGCTGTCAAAAGTATTATGGAAGATCTCAACTGCAGTAAGATGACTGCAGTTGGGCTTCTTAAAGAACTTCAAGGGATTGACTTAATAGATATAGAACAGAAAAATGGATTGGCAAATATCATATACGTTAAGAATTTCGTATCTGAGGATAAAAGTGAAGCAGTAGACCGGTCTAATAATTGTACCGGTAAGAAAACTGTACAGGCTAAATCAGACCAGTCTAAAAAGGAGACTAGTCTAAAAAATAGATCGGTACAGAACATGGACGAGTCAAATAGTCAGACCGGTACGAGTACAGAAATTGGACAGGGAGCGGTACAGATTTTAGACCCGAATAATACTGATTTTAATAATAACTTTTTTAGTGATAACAATCCTATCATTCAATCTGAGGAAAAAGTGGAAAATATGAAGCCTGCACAAGTAGATCAGATAGATGAGACAGCTACATATATGGAGCTGATTCGTGAGAACATTGAATACGATGTTATGATGAGCGACAGAAAGTGGCTTGAGCGAGATATGTATGATGAACTTTATGAATTAATCTGTGATGTTGTATGCGTTCCAAGAATGACAATTCGAATTGCAGGAGAGGATTATCCCTATAGCTTGGTTAAAAGCAAATTCTTAAAACTCAATTCAAGTCATCTACAATATGTTATGGGATGTATGAAAAACAACACAACCAAGGTGTCAAATATTAAGGCATATTTGATAACAGCCCTGTATAACGCACCAAATACAATCAGTCATTACTATACTGCGGAGGTTAATCACGATATGTATGGTGTAAATTGAACCAGCGGAAAAATTACAAGAGAGGTAAACGGTAATGGATGTACAAGCGAAGAGGACAACAAGATTCAGAGTCATTAAGACATATCCAACGGATGATAGCATTGCAACATGTGAGTACGAGGGTACTATTGAGGAACTGTGTATAGAGTTAAGCAAGTACTTGGGTGGAAAAACAACCAGATACAGAGGGCTGATGGAGAAGTGGTTATATCTGTATGAGCAAGAGCATCCATATGTACATTTTAAAGTGTGGAATACTAGAACGAAAGCATGGAAACTTTATCAAAAAAGAATTGTGCAAATAACAGTTATGATGTAGGAGAAGGTGAGGTGCTGCATTTGTGTGGAGTATTCCACTTCATCAGAAGCTGTTTCCTGATGCTGGCTGGTGGACGACATTTGCATTATGTGGATTGTTTGTAATCGCATATATGGTACTGAGTTTTCTACCTATCATAACAGTTGCTCCTTGTGTAGCAGGAGTGATTATATTCACAGCATTAGCCTGGGCACCTGCAGACATGATTGGAAATAATGTGGTTAGATAATTGTTAAGACAGTGATCCTTGCATTCTTCATTGTGTTGGAATTATGCGTGTGGATTAATGCGACACTGCCTTGGTTGGAAAGGAAGTTACCCAATAGACCGAATATAAGGGTGATTAAATAGAATTAACAATAGAACAATAGAATTATATTGTTGCGAGTCCGTTTATTGGGACAGAAAATAGTATAAAATTAGAATCAAGATTGAGATAATGGACATTATTTCGTTTTGATTCTTTTTTGTGTATATGTAAAATAATGAAATCTAAGTACATAGATATGTCAAAAAATTACAATGTTCTATTTCTAATTTAAAAATAAAATAAATATTTGAAAAATAATGACATCTATGCTATGCTTATTTTTGAAATAATGTATTTCTCTTAAAGGAGCATAGCATATGAAAAAAGAGACAAAACGTGATAAATTCATAAGATTAGCGGAAGCAAGAACAAACAAAATAATTGGAATGATACGTTTGCTTGGTAATTGTGCCAATACCAGAATTTATGAATATAACAAGGAAGATGTCAGAAAAATATTTGCTGCGATTGAAGAAGAGTTAAAAGCAGCAAAAGCTAAGTATGATATTGCTGACACCGAGGAAAAGAAATTTTCTCTCAAATAAAAGAGCATTTGAACATGGGAAAGAATAATAAAAATTGAATGGAGAATTGAAATGGACAACAATACAACGGTGTTTAGATTGGGAGAATTATTTTGTGGACCTGGAGGTTTAGCCTTGGGAGCAACAACAGCCCATATTAGCAATCCCAAATATAAAATTGTTCATGAATGGGCGAATGATTACGATAAAAGCACATGTGACACATATATAAGAAATATTTGTCCGGATAAACCTGAAAGCGTAATTTGTGGAGACGTCAGGAAATTAGATATAGACGCATTAGGTGACATAGATGCACTTGCCTTTGGATTTCCTTGTAACGATTTTTCCATTGTAGGAGAACAAAAAGGATTTGAAGGTGAATTTGGTCCTCTTTACACATATGGAATTAAGGTGTTAAAAAAATATCAACCTAAGTGGTTTTTGGCAGAAAATGTTGGTGGATTAAAGAGCGCCAATGAAGGAAAAGCTTTCTTGAAAATCCAAGAGGATATGAAAGCTGCAGGATATATAATATATCCAAATTTATATAAATTTGAAGAGTATGGGGTGCCACAGGCTCGTCATAGAATGATTATAGTTGGAATAAGACATGATCTTCCGTATGAGTTTAAAATACCAAGCACAGAACCATATAAGGGAATTAATGTTACATGTAAGACAGCACTTGAAGTACCACCTATTCCTGAAAATGCGCAAAACAATGAGCAGACAAAGCAATCAGCACATGTAGTAGAGCGCCTTAAGCATATTAAAGAAGGAGAGAATGCTTGGACAGCAAATCTTCCAGAAGAGTTACAACTAAAAGTTGGTGGTGCAAAGTTAAGTCAGATATATAAACGTCTTGATTCAAATAAACCAGCATACACCGTTACTGGATCTGGTGGTGGAGGGACTCATATTTATCATTATACTGAACCAAGAGCACTAACTAATAGAGAACGAGCTAGATTGCAGACATTTCCAGATGATTATGTTTTTGAAGGAAACAAGGAAGCTGTAAGAAAACAAATAGGAATGGCAGTTCCACCGAAGGGAGCTCGCGTGATATTTGAAGCGATATTAAAAACATTCGCAAATGAGGAATATCCTTCGGTTGAAGCATCAGAAAGAGATTAAGAAGGTGAAGTAATGATAAACTATTGGTGGGTAACTAGACCTAAAAGAAAATTAAATTCAATACCTGAAATATTAGCAGTTTTTTCAACCGTTTCGTTAGATGTTCAATGGCAGGGTAGTATAAGCTTGCATAGAATGTTTGAAGATGGATTGGAAGAAGCAGGGTTAAAAAGAATTGGTGAAAGAAGAGATGCTAGAGGAAGTGGGGGAAGAACATATTATGCATGGCTTGCTTCCTTGGGTCTTGTATTTACACAAGAAAGTACTAATAAATCGTATTTAACACTGGCAGGAGAGGCTATAATGCAAGGTCGCTCTCCTGTTGAAGTGCTAAAAAATCAGGTATTAAAATATCAATTTCCTTCACCATTTTCTATTTCACCACAATCTTCGAAAACTCGTGTTAATGAACGATTCAAGATTCGTCCATTTAGATTTTTGCTAAGACTTCTTTCAGATGAAAGAGTTCAATATTTAACGAATGATGAGATTGGTAAAATCATTATAGTTGAAGCGGAGAACGAAACAGAACAATGCTATGAACACATTGTGAAGAGACTTCAAATGTATAGAGATTTTGCGGATGGAATTTTGGATGACGATTATTTTGAGAAGTATGCACCTAGTTCAGGGAAGGTTAATCCAGATCATCCTTTTAGTCATCTTACAGACACCGCAAATACATTGGTAAACTGGCTTGATTTTACACAGTTAGTTTATCGAGAAGAAGGTGGAATAGTAAAACTACTTGACGAAAAAAGGGAAGAAGTAAAGTATATCCTTGAAAATAGGACAGCATTTATTGATAGACCTGAGGAGCAAGAATATTTTCAGCGTAAATATGGTCTTGATCCATGGCATCAGAAAGATACAAGAAATTTAGCAAATACTAGAACAATTACCTCTCGTATGATTGATATCCAAAAAATTCGTCAGGCGTTTATTACATATTCAATACACAAGCCGGTAAGAGCAATTACCTCAGATGTCATAGATTATGTTATTAGTGTTACTGGAACTGATGGAAGATTAGTAGAAAATACATTGATAGAGGCATATCCAAATGGCGCAATTAGTGGATTTATGACAGAGTACTTTGAAATGGCATTTAAAGGAACTGAAGAAGCTATTCAATTTGAAGAAGCAACTACGGAACTATTTAGTGAGGTATTTGGATTTAAGGCAAAGCATTTAGGACAGACAGGAAGTAAATCTGCTCCCGATGTTTTACTGTTATCTGATGATGCAGGATATCAGGCTATAATTGATAATAAGGCATATAGTAGATATTCTATTTCAGGGGATCACCATAATAGAATGGTTCACAATTACCTGAATAACATATCAAATTATAGCGAATACCAGCAACCAATAGGATTTTTTACATATATATCTGGTGGTTTTGGAAACCAAATTGATAGACAAATACAATCCATTGCTGAGGAGTCAGGAATACATGGATCAGGTATGAGCGTTTCTAATATGATTAAGCTGGTAGAAAAACAAAACGAAAAACCATTAACACATCAAATGATAAGAGAAATATTTTCTGTAGATAGACAGATTTTACTTTCAGATTTGAATCTGGTGTAGATCAGGAGGATAAAAATGGCAGAATGGAGATTTCCGTCGAACGATTATGGAGAAAATAAAGGAATAAACGATTCTGGAGTTGCTATGTTTAGGGGAACTCCTTTGAAGTCATTGGCTAGAGAGATTTGTCAAAACTCTCTTGACGCTGCAACAGATAAGAAAACAGTTGTTGAATTCAGTATGTTTAGTATTCCATCTTCTCAGATTCCTGGAAGAGACTATTTGTTGGATACGTTCAAGAGATGTCTTAATTTCTGGGGTGGACAGAAAGCTTTGGCAACGAAAGAGTTTTTTACTATCGCTATTAACATGATTAGTGGTGATAGTTGTAACATTTTAAGAATAAGTGATTTTAATACAACTGGATTGACTGGATCAAGAGAAGAAATCAATACAGATTGGACAAACTTGACAAAATCATCAGGTGCATCAGATAAAAAAGGCACTGCAGGCGGATCATATGGTATTGGAAAGTTTGCTCCTTTCGCATGCTCAGCATTTTCAACAGTATTTTATAGTACATATGATATTAATGATGAGAAGGCTATGCAAGGAGTTTCGAGATTAGTAACATTTACAAGAGAAGATGGGCAGAATACTCAAGGAACGGGGTACTATGGAAATGATAGAAATACCCCGGTATATGAGGAACTTAAGTTTGAACAAAGTTTTTCGAGAAAAAATGGACAATATGGGACAGATATTTACATTGCAGGATATAAATATGGTGGAGAGAATTGGCAAAAGGATATCATTGTTTCAATTCTGGATGGATTTTTAGGAGCAATTTGGAATGAAAAATTAGAAGTAAAAGTTGGAGAAATTTATATATGTAAATCAGAATTAGGTAATATCATGGAAGCGTATCATGATGATCTTACAAGCTATACAGATAAATATTATGAAGTGCTTATTTCAAATGAAACAGTATGGTATGCGGAAGATTTTTTGAATTTGGGTGAACTACGTTTAGGGCTTTTATTGGGAAATCAAGATTCTCCAAATAGAATATCAATGATTCGTCAAACTGGTATGAAAATTATGGATAAAGACCGTTTGCCAGGACATGTTCCATTTACAGGGGTTATGTTTATTGAGGGGCAAAAAATTAATGAAAGACTGCGTTTGATCGAGAATCCCGAGCATACAAAATGGGAACCAGAAAGATCAAAAAATCCTATTCAAGAGCGACAATTACTTAAAGCATTGAATGACTATATTAAATCAAAGATTGAAGAATTAATTAGCTCAGGTGCAGGTGAATCAATAGATGCAGTAGGTGTTGGTAATTTTATTCCGGATGAAATAACGAACACAGAAAACCAAGCAACTGAAGAAGTAGTAAGTGAGAAAATTCTAGATGTTGAGATAAAACAAATAAAGAAAAAAAGTGTTTCCAAGCAAGCTCCAGGTTCGTCAGAATCAGATAGCGAAAATGAAGAATTGGGGCATAAGGAAAAGGGTGGTAATGATACTGAATGGTTCCATGATGGCGGAAAAACTGAAAATCCTGAACATAAACCTGGACAGGAGGCACATGTCGAATTTGGTGGAGATACGCCGATGCTTACAAAGATAAATGTAGGAATTGAAAAATTTGTATGTATGGGAATAGATAAAGACGCAGGAAAGTATATGCTGATGGTTGTTCCAAACCAAGATGGTACTAATGGAGAATTAGAATTGTACTTATCAGCAGAAACACAAAGATATGAGGCTCCGATAAAGAATGCAAATGTTATCGGAGGAACAGCACAGTTTAGTAAAAATGTCATATCTGGATTAACCTTTTCTAAGGGACAACCAATTAGGATTAGTCTAGAGTTGGATTACTTTGATTATTGCTCAATGGAGGTGATGATGCATGCAACTTCGAAATAAATATTATCCATACCCAGTTATTGTTGAAGATGGAGATTATTATGAAAGTAGTTCTTTTTCATCATTTGTAGAGCAGGCTATGGAAGGTTACAATGTTAAATTGACATTAAAAGCGCAATTGGAAGACCAGTTGCTGAACCAGATGATAGACGATGGATCTGTGATATATGCTCATCATATTGAATGCCCACAAACTTGTTATAGAAAAGTTATAAAGACAAAAGATAAAGAAGTAAATGTATTATTGAATGATACTGATGTTAATGGAATTGTACAGGTATGTTCTTTTGTAGTTGCTGAAAAAAATATTGAAAAATATACGAATGAGTCTTTTTCAGCAGATTATAGAGGTTGGAAATTCAACATAGAAAAAGGATGTATCCTTGCAATAGGACATCAATATAACTTGAGAATAAATAAAATCAGAGATGATTTAGCCAATACTACATCAATTTTCTCAATAGTACCAAATACAGATCCAACAGAGAGTAATGTATTAGTTGATTTGGGTCAGCAAAAAATAATTATTTCATTACCTGAAAAAACATATCAACAGTACTATAATGTGCAAAGTTATATTGATATTCAACCAGTAATGCATTCGATGATTATTGTTCCAGCATTAGTTTATGTATTTTCAGAGTTAAGAGCGACAAGTAATTTGTATGAAATGGAATATTATAGATGGTTCCGTGCGCTAAAAAAGGCTTGTGAAGGAATGGACGTTACTTTAGACACAGATGGACTAAGGCAGATGGATACTTTTAAAGTGGCGCAACAGCTTTTAGATGGTCCAATAGAAAAAGCTATAAAGTTTTGTTCAATGGGAGGTGGAACATATGAAAATTAAATATATGATAGAAGATGACTTAAATACCTTAAAAAGTAACCTCCCAGGAGTTTTCAAAGAAGTTGTTGCTCCAGGCGGAATAAGTATAAATAAAATGTTTTCCAGAGAGGATATGATAAAAAATACACCATATGAGATTGATGAATTTACACTTGATATGAGTCAGCCAAAAGGTAAGGAAAGTCTGACTGATGTGGAAAACATACAAAGAGTGTATAATCATATGAAGTTTTTATCAGATTCACAGGCTTCAGATGAAAGAATATGGTTGGCTTATACTTTTTCGGAATTTATAGACTATATGCGATATAGGTGGACTGCAAATTCTGTATCTGACTTAGAGAATAGGTATTTATTTGGATATTCAGTACAAAGATCTTTATTTAGAAATGGAATAGCAAGATTATGGTGGATTGGGAGATTTACTTATGATCTGAATAGACTAGATCCTTATGAATTAACGAAGTTTTTGTGTAAAGATCAAGATTATATTGAAAGTATATGTGGAAGAAACATATTTAATAATCCAGATGTTGGAGTGGCGACAGTTTCTGCGTTATTTGACGCCGAAAAGAATGGAAAAACAGTAAATAGAGATGTTGTGCGAAATATGGGTAAATATGTAAATGTGTTGGCAGGTACATATTTACTGGACTCATTGAGTCGCGAGGAAATATATAACAAAGTAAGTAAAAAACTAGCACAGTAGAGGAAGGAGGGTATCATTTTGCAGTGTAAAGAATGTGGAGAGAATTATGCTGAGGAAATGTTTCCGGTATGTCCATATTGTCTAACTCCAAGTAATAAGAATGAACTTTATACCCAAATGGAATCCGATAAATCTGAGACAGAAGTTTGCGAGAATGATATAACAGACGTAGATAATGATGAAATATTAGTTAGTGATTCCAAAGACAACGAAGAAGAATTGGTTGAAGAATCGAAATCGGAAATAACGAGTGCAACAGAAAAAGATTTAGAAGTAATTAATATACCTTCTTTTAGTATGAGAACAAAAAATGTATTGCGTAGAAACGGAATTTTCAAACTATCAGAACTTAAGTCTTTTTTGAACAAGAAAGAGGTTAAGGATATTCATGGTCTTAGTGTATTTGTTGAAAAAGAGATAACAGATGTACACCTGTTAACAGAAGTTGTTGCGGATGAGGATAAGGAGAGGATTCAAGAGGAAACCAGGGTAAGTAGTGTATACTCAGCAAATAAGTATAAATTGTTTGTTGAATATTGCAAAAAAAATGGAATCACTTATATGAGCGATTTTGCTGGATTTGATTTTATGTCCTTGATGCATGTTCAAAGAATTGGAACCGGCAAAATAGAAGATATTATTAAAGTATTTGATTCATACTGTGCAGGAGAATTGGTGGAAGAAAATATCAGTGATTATGAAAACGTCCAATCTACAACATTGTATGGGTATATAAATGAGCAACTTTTAGACTTGAATTTAGATTTCTTAGTGGGACTTGGAATAAAAAGTAAACAGATAAAGGAATTATCTAGTCGTGGATTTATGAGAATTAGTGATTTACAGAACATTTCTGTAAACACGTTGCAACAGATTGTCGGAATTCGAAACATTGAAAAGTTTAGAGGAATAGAAGATTTACTGAAAAAATCTTTGATAGAGATTTTTGAAGGAATACTTTGCGAGTATGAAAAGGAAGATGATCTGATTATTGATGTAAAGAAAGAAGAAGGATTTACACTCCAAGAACTTGGAGATGAATATGGTGTTACAAGAGAACGTATTCGTCAGAAAATTAGTAAATTTAATTTAAAGATAGACCCATTTATGAATCCAATTGTGGAGTTCTTTATGAATCCAAAGAATTACGTTAGTACACAGGAATTACTCGACATATATGATAATGATAATTTTGATAAAGTACTAATTCATTGGTGTAAAAATTGTAAGTCATTAGAATATTTAAGTTTTGCAGATGTTTTTGTTTGGAAGTTAGATGAAGAAAAATCAACTTACGATAAAATATTAGATTTAGCAATAGATTTTATAGGTGATGGCATCAATCTATATGATAATTTAGAAGAACTTGAAACACTAATGCAAACTTCAAATTTTACATATGTTGACGGTGGAGCTTTTTTGAATTTAGCTCAGGAAAAAGGATATAGAGTTTATGGTGATTTTATTGTAAAGGGAAGACAATCATATGGATATTTATGTGCAAAAATTGTTGCTAATAAATTTCCAGATGGAATAAAGTTGTATGGTAGTGCAGATTTGAAAATTTTGAGAAAATTAGCATTGGAGGAATATGGTGATTTAGGTATTCCAGATAATGATAGAGCATTCAGTACAAGATTGACAGACTATTTGGTGCTATCTGGAAGAGGCACGGTGACAGCAGAGGCTAATATACATATAGCTATAAATGTTCTTGATGATATCAAGGATTATATCGATGGAACACAAGAAGGAGAAGTCTATTACGCAGAACTATATACCAGATTTGAAGGTATGCTCAGAATGATGAGTAACATAGACAATTACAACTTTTTACATGGTGTATTGAAACTTTATTTTTCAAATGATTATGATTTTTCCAATAGAGATTATTTGAAAAAACACGGAGACGGATATGTATCAGGAAAACTCAGTATTAAGGTAAAGAATTGTATCGAAGCTGCTGGTGTTCCTCTACATAGAAATGAAATTAAGAAAAAGGTATTAGGATTGACTGACATTGTTCTGTTCTCTGCTATCGCATCAGAACAAGAATTATTTCAGTGGGATTACAATTATTATTATTCAACAGCACTTATGCAAATTGATGAAAGTGATATTGAGTACTTGATGCAACAAACTGATACAATTATGGATAAGAATGAAGGCTACTGCAGTGACAATATGTTACTTGATGAAGTAAAAAGATTTAGAAGAAACTTTTTGATAAAAAATCGAATTGAGTCTTCGAATAATTTGTATTATTTGTGTCAAAAACTCCTGTCTGATAGATATGATTTTAGAAGACCACATATAACGAGAAAAGGTCTTATGGAAGAAATATCTGTAAGAAATGTTGCATTGCATTTGCTTGGAAGTCCAATCTTGCTATCGTTTAAGACATACCAAGATATGGCGGAACATCTTAAATGGTCGCCAGTTACTACGGGAATGGTGTTTGGAGAGATAGAAAAAGAGTATATTCGAATTACGGATGATTCTTATCTTAAAACAGAAGAATTTAAGATTGATAACACATCGGTAAAAGAAATAGAAAATGTTTTAATAAATAATATGAGTAACGATTATATCTCGTTAATTAATTTTGATTTGTGGGAAATGTTACCAGATATAAAATATGAATGGAATATATATCTATTGAGATCCATTATAGATAAATTTATTTCGGAACTTCGTATTATAGAAATCAGAGCAAAAGACAGGCGCTATGAAAGAGGAATTGTTGTCAAAAGAGAAATGGAGCTCTCAGATTATGCAGATTTAGTAGCTTATTTTATGAGAAAAATGGGCTATAGTGATTTGTCAGAAAATAACATGCTAACATTGTTGGTTATGAATAACTTGACATATAAAATGATTCCAAAAGATCTGTTTTTGTCAGATAAAATTATATATCAAAATGAACATTTCATGTTAGCGTAGCTTTTGAGAAGGAGGTTTTATGGCTATCAAATATCGTGAGAAATGGACGAGAGAAGAAACTATTTTGGCATTTGATTTATATTGTAAAACGCCCTTTTCAAAAATTGCTAAAACTAATAAGGACATAATAGAGTTAGCAAATTTGATAGGTAGAACGCCTAGTTCTGTTGGATTGAAGATGGCGAATTTAGCTCATTTTGATCCGACATTAATTGCTAGAGACGTTAAAGGAATGGCAAATGGAAGTAAGTTAGATAAAGAGATATTTGACGAATTTTCAAATGACTGGGAAGAATTATCTTATCAGGCACAGATAATTCTTGCTAAATATAACAAAGTATCAATTGAAAGCTTAAATCCGCAACTTGGAATTGAAATGATTCCGGCAGGTGAATATAGAGAAATAGAAACAAAGGCAAGGATTGGTCAATATTTTTTTAGAACATCGGTGCTTATGGCATATGGCAATCAATGTTGTATTACAGGAATTCGAAAACCAGAACTGCTAATTGCAAGTCATATTAAGCCTTGGTCAGTTAGCGATTCAAAAGCAGAAAGAACAAATCCAAGGAATGGTTTGAGTCTTAATGCATTGCATGATAAAGCTTTTGACAAGGGATTGATTACATTAGATTCAGAATATAGACTGATAATGTCTTCTAAGATTAAGGATGTAGAAATGGATGAAAATACAAAGTCTTGGTTTTATTCATATGAACATGAAAAAATCATTCTGCCAGATAAGTTTATTCCAGATAAAAAATTTATTGAGTATCATAATGATGTGATTTATCAAGGATGATATATAATAGTAAAATAGCTGTTTAATAGGGAGATGATTTAATGTCTCGTTTTAGAGTTGGAGATACGGCATATATTGTTGAATCAAATAGAATTGTAAGGTAAGTAACGATTGTGAAATGCTCTGGTGGAATCTATCTAATTCGTTTTAATACAGGTGGCGGAATTCAAGTGAAAGAACATCGTTTGTATTCATCACAAGAGGAGGCGCAAGCTGCAATTCCAGGAAACAGTGCAGTAAAAGAAAAAGAGTATCGAGTCCATATGATTATGAGCATTAAGAAAGTTTTAGTCCACTGGACCAGAGTTAATGATTAGTGTGAAATTAATTCAATATGTTTACAGTAGGGGGCAGTCGTGCTAGGCTATCCCAAGAGCGGAAGGCTCTGGTTTCTATTTAGGTAGGAATCGGGGCCTTTCTTTTTGCCTTTCAGCACGGCTGTGGGTTCATGCTGTCAACATATAGAGCAGATTAACTTTTGGTTCAGTGGACTAAAGGCGGACTTTTCTATTTTTCTGTTAATTCGAATTTTGATGATCCTGTATATAATTGTGTATGCGTATCAACACCTGAGAATCCAAGGTTCATTCCATTCCCAGAAATAAGGTTTTTGATTTCTTCGAAGTTTTCTATTCCCCATTGATGACAGCCTGCTGAAAATTCTGTTTCTAGCCACAATGGACATCACGAAAAAGTGGACTGGCCAGCGGTAAGACTGGGGTGTAATCCATTCCCAACTAGAGATTTATTTTGAAGAATGCCTAACTGGCTATTAATAAAACTGGCCAAACTCAGCCAGTTTTATTGACATACAAAAAATCAGCGTTATAATACAGACAAGGACAGAACTCAGAAATAGCGGTCCTGTCCTTGCATAACTAATAATATATCTTATATCAGTTTTTAGAGTTTACACAAAACTTTGGCTTTTAAAGAATGAATATGGGAAGAAAGATGGCTCTCATCAGAATCCCATAGTCATGAAAGAAAGTCATAGAATGTATCACCCCCCGGAGTGTCACCGAATGCAAAGCAGCTAAGAATGGCATAGAGAGGGTTGATTTTAAGTTGAGCAGCCCAATCTAGTTATAAAAAATGATAAGATAAACCATTTACATAATTGATAACTGTAAGCTTTTATAAAAATTTTACTGAAAGCAACTCGCAGTATGGAAGGTTGAATTGCAGCTTTATATTATCAAAAGCTTGTTATTAGTGGCTATTTCATTGACTTATATAACTATCGGACTTTGACAACAATTTTTTTGTAATTAACTGGTTGTAATACTTAGTTTTAAGACAAAAAATATCAAATATCTACAATATAAGCATCATCCTATTTATTTTATGTAGTACATATTTGCCTAAAAGGAAGGAGTATATATATGAAACAATTAATAAGGTTAAGTTCTGCATTTATAATTGGACTAGTTTTAATATTTCCAGTTGCAGGTTCTCAAGTAAAAGCTGCAGCTAATGCATATCCAACATGGTATGTCGATTCACCTGTCATTAACCATGGACAAGCATATCCATATGATTATTATGCCGCAAAGGATCCAAGCATCGTATACTACGGCGGTAAATATCACGTATTCTATACCGGCGCCAATAAAGGCGGCGGCTGGCAGATGCTTTATACATCTGCCAGTACCATTTCAGGATTAAAAAGTGCTTCGCGTACCTATTTAAGTAAAATCGGCGAAAGCTATTTTTGCGCACCTGAAGTGTTCTATTATGAGCCACAGGGTTTATGGTATCTGGTTTACCAGGACGGAACACATGGAGCAGCCTACGCAACCACAAGAAATATAGCAGATCCTAATTCCTGGTCCGGACCAAAATCCTTTGGCATATCAGGAAATATGGGATGGGATTATTATATTATCTGCGACGATACCTATGCCTATATGTATAACACACCAAGTGACGGATCCGGTAAACTGTATGTACGCAAGACAAAACTGGCCAATTTCCCGAAAGGCTGGGGCTCACCTACAGTCGCAATATCCAATACCTTTGAAGGTGCACATGTATATAAGTCAAAAGCAGACGGAAAATATTATTTGATTGTGGAAGATCAAAAGGATGGCCGTTATTATGAACTTTGGACCTCATCAGGTGCAGGCGGTCCTTGGACACAAGTTGCTGAAAAATGGGCATATCGCGGAAACCTTTCCTATAATGCAGCCAAGTGGACAACTAATGTTTCTCACGGAGAAATTATACGCTTCGGATATAACCAAAAGTTGGAGATCAATGATATTAACAGGGTAGATTTCCTTATTCAGGGTACCACCAACTTAAACGGCCCTACATATCAGCAGCTTATCTGGGATTTGGGAGTAATCAGAAATTATAAATAAGCTGATTCTGTGTAACATTTAGAAATAATTGATACTGAATTAACATGTATTCTAAAATGAATAGGGTGATACTTATATGGTAGAACTTTGTAAAACAATCTTTTTGGTAAGAAGTGCCTATTATATACTAGGGAATTTCGGAGAAAATTCCTAGTATGATGTTGGGTCAAAAGGTATTTTGCCCCTGGTATATAAACAACCCCTGCCATATCAAAGTCTAATATAGTACTTAAATACAGTTTCTTTTTCTCTTCTCAAACGCTCTAATTCATCTACTTGGTCATTAGGTTTATGATAACCTCTACGATCTTTTAAACTATCTTCTCCTTTAGCATCATATTTTTTTACCCAACTATAAACTTGGCTATAAGAGACATCATATAAAGATGCGGTTTCCTTATAGTTACGGTTATGATTTATAAAGTATTCTACGATTTTTTTCTTCTTGCTTCTGCCATATAGACCTCCCGCTTAGGATTGTAATCCTTAAGTACTCTATTGGCATTATAACCCTTAATCCATCTTTTAAGAATAGATGAATCTGGAATATTGTATTTTGTTACAATTTCACTAACATACATTTTTCCAGAAATATAAAGTTCAACACACTTAGTCTTAAATTCCGCACTGTAACAATTACACCCCGATTAGTTGATATAATAATTAAAAGTGGTATATTTAAATATATAGTATACTTTATATATACTATATATTGCTATTGCCATTTGGCATTTGAATGTACAGATAAGTTATTTACAGTAATTATAAATAAAAAATTTAAAATTAGGAGCCACATGTCAGAAGCGGATATAATTAACTCATTTTAAAACATAATTTAATGTAAAAATAAAAATCTAGGAGATATATTTATGAAATTTAAGTCTATATCAATTATAGATAAACTAGGAAGAAATGTTATTTTACGAAATGCAGAGGTATCAGATGCCGATGATCTAATTAAATACTTAAAAATTACTACAAGTGAAACACCTTTTTTGACTAGAGAATCAGATGAAGTTGTTTTAACACATGAACAAGAAGAGCATTTTATAAAAAGAAGTATAAATGCAGAACGTGAATTAATTCTCGTTGCTACAATTGACGGAAAGCATATAGGAAACTGCTCTCTTATGGGAATTGGGTCGTATAAGAGGTATGCTCATCGTGGTGATATATCAATTGCTTTATATAAGGAATTTTGCGGAATTGGAATTGGAAAAAAAATGATGTTGAAGGTTCTTGAATTGGCAAAAGAAATTGGGTATGAACAAGTCGAACTTGAAGTAATTACAGATAATAAAGCGGCAATTACTCTATATAAACAGTTAGGATTTGAGAAATATGGAAGTTTTCCTCATAATGTGAAATATGCAAATGGAAAATATGCAGATGCAGACTGGATGATGAAAAAATTATAGTTTTCAAATAACATATTATGTAGAGTGATAAATAGTGGTATATGATAAAAAGAATGGGTTGTAAAAAAGGCTTTTTGTCAATAGTTGGGGTGGTATCCTTATGGATGCCGCTCCATGATTGCGTTTTGGGCATGCAAAGAGGACCTTTATGTGCCAGACCAGTCTATTGCTTTTAGATAATTAGTGTGTATTAAGTAAAATGCGGGCTCAGAAATGATTGAAATGTTTTTTTAAGGCAAAAATAACGCTATTTTATGTTTGCAACCCAAGTGCAACTGAAAATAGCGTGATAGTTGGTGGTGGCAACCGCAAAATACTGATATAGTAAATACAAGAAAGGAGTTGATAGCATGAAACTTGATTTTTTAGGAACAGTCATCTTTGGTATAGTTCTTCTTATTGGGCTGGCAGTGGTAGTAATATTTATTCTCTTGGGTATATTTGTAATAAAAGCACTCATTAAATATATCAAATCAGAAGATGTTAGGAAAGAAAAGTCAGGCATCAGAAAATCTCTTGGCAAGGTTTTAAAACAGCATCGAGAAGAATGTAATATGACGCAAGAATTTGTTGCAGAGGCAATTGGTGTAAGCAGACAAGCAGTATCTAAATGGGAGAATGGAATGTCTGACCCCAGTACCTCTAATTTAATTGCACTTGCAAAATTATTTAAAATCTCTACTGAAGAACTATTACACGAAGTGAAATAAACTCGGCGTAGAGAATATTCACATCAAAAACGAGAGGGTATATCAGTTATGAAAACAAAACACTTTAAAATACGGTACATCGTTTTGAGTTTATTAGGAGCAATCCTTTTGGCAGCATTCATTTTTATGCACTTCGGTGGCTTTAGTACAGGAAAAAATGCAAATCCAGAGGAATTTGCCAAATATGCACAGTCGGTGGAAGATATTACAATACCGGAAAATACCAGAATAATAGCCTTAGGAGAAGCTACACACGGAAATGTAGAATTTCAACAGCTTAAGTTGGACGTATTCAAACAAATGGTAAACAAATACAACATGCGAGCCTTTGCATTGGAAGGAGACTTCGGCGGTTGTGAGCAGGTAAATCGCTACATACACGGTGGCAAAGGAACAGCTCAAGCGGCTGCAGCAGCTATCGGTTTTGCTATATATCGCACAGATGAAATGGCTAAGCTTATTTCGTATATGCGACAGTATAATGACAATGCTGCGGAAGGTGATGATCTGCGTTTCTACGGTTTTGATATGCAAAGATATGCTCACAGTTTTCATTTCTTGTTGAAATTCTGCAAGGAGCTTGGCGTGGATACCAAGAACTTGAAAAAACTCATGGACGGTGAGGAATGGAGCAGTGAGTATGACAACTCTGCCCGAATGGAAATTATAACACAGGTTAAAACCGAGCTTGAGGGCAAGAAAAATGCTGCACAAGCAGTACACTTCGCAGATATGCTTCTGCAATACTGTGAGCTTCAAGTGGGCACAAATAGCAGTACATTAAGAGATAAACTTATGGCTGAGAATGTGGAGTGGATATTACAGCAAGAGCAACAGCTTGGCTATGAGCGTATCTTTGTTTCAGGTCATAACAGTCATGTGGCTAAATGGGGTAGCTTTGATTCCATGGGCAAGCTACTTTCCAATAAAACAGACAATGGTTATTATGTAATCGGTACTGATTTTTATAAAACAAACTGTAATCTACCTTCCAGCTCATTAGGTAAACGTACAAATCAAATATTTTATTCCCATAGTCCACTGGCAAAAACAGCAAAAATGGCTGGGTTAGAAATTTGTTGGTTGAATTTTAGGGATATTCCGCATGATTCCGAATTAGCGGAACTGATTTTGCAATATACCTACATGGGTACTCTGGGAGAAAGATATTCTTGGTTGATGCGTCTTATTCCTCCAAGTTACCGAATGTTTCAACCACCTGCAGTACTTTACGATAGTATGATATTTGTAACGAATGCGAATCCCATTCATATAATCACAGAATAATAAAAAAGAACTCTTACACATGAAGGTTTAACTATAAATTTGTAGCCTAATCGCTATTATGAGGAGGTGACGGTGTCTATTTATAAAGGAGCATATTAAAACTAGCGGTTTAGATTTTTTGTTCCACTGTGATGGAGTTTATATTTATAGCTTTCGATCATAATAGATAAGTCCAATAAGTTCTAATAAATTTCGAAGACCGAAAAATAGTATCCCCGCAAATAATATTCTTTTAAGTGGGACGAGTACTTCTTGTATTGATGGTATACATAGTAGAATTGCTACTAAGATAGTTAATAACCCATTGGCAACCTCTGCAAAACTTTTGGATTTTAGCAGAACAAGAGTCCAACGTTCATCATTTTTATTTTGTACTTGTAATATAGCGCTCCATAAATAGAAGCTCACTGTAGATAATGCTGCTATTACTATTAAGATAAGTAGTATAATTTGTTCATTCATTTTGTTAATTCTCCGATGTTATATTTTCTTTTAAACAGTATAAATCTTCCATTGATACTTTAAATATCTCTGCTATACGATATGCAAGTATAAGAGATGGATTATATTTCTCATTTTCAATGGATATAATTGTTCTTGATGAAACATTAACTAATTTAGCCAATTCTACCTGTGTCATATTTGCTTCTGTCCGTAATTTTCTGACATTGTTTTTCAATTTACCCCCTCCTTTGGATGTGAAACAAACTTCGCATGAAGCTGACTTCATATTGGCATAAATAATATGTCGCGTCAATAGGAAAAATCATTTTATTAAAAACATTAGAATAAAAAATTTCTAAAATTTAATTGTACAATTATTGATTTACCATTAAACCTGAAATGGTAACAGCAAGATATATCTGGAACACAAAGCAAGTAATAATAAGAAAGGAGGCATTGCATCGGCAGTGTTCCAGTTGGATTAGGTATCAACGTTTACAGTTTCAAAACCGTTAATGACTGATATGGATTAATTGATTTATTTTAAGTTTAGGATAGAAAAAAAAGACAATTATTGCTTTTTATAGTTTACAATTAGTATAAAATGCCTTAAAATCTTTATAGTAGATAAAAATTAAAAGTAAAAAGGAGATAAATGATGAAATATTCACCGTTACAACAAGCTAGATATGCGTATACTCCTAAACTTCCAGGAATGCTTAGAAATGGTATCGCAGAAATCGGCGTTAAAGAAGGACAAGAAACACAGAGTGTAGCTGATCAGGACAAGATTAAGGCTCTCTTTCCTAACACCTATGGTAAGAATGAAATTACATTTGAAAAAGGTCAGAACACATCTGAGTCAAAAAAACAAGTTGTAGGAGTTATCCTTTCAGGAGGTCAAGCACCAGGTGGACACAATGTTATTTGTGGTTTATATGATGCATTAAAGGCTACAAACAAAGAGAATGTTCTTTATGGTTTTAAAAACGGCCCAAGTGGTCTTATTGAAGATGATGTATTAGTATTCGATGATGAATATATTAATGAGTTCAGAAATACTGGTGGATTTGATATCATCGGTTCTGGTAGAACAAAACTTGAATCAAATGAACAATTCGCAATTGCGGCTGAAGTTTGCAAAAAACATGGCATTACAGCAATTGTTATCATTGGTGGAGATGATTCTAATACAAATGCAGCTATTTTAGCTGAGTATTTTGCAGCTCATAACACAGGTGTTCAAGTTATCGGTTGCCCTAAGACAATTGACGGTGACCTTAAGAATGAAGAAATTGAATGTTCTTTCGGTTTTGATACAGCAGCTAAAACTTATAGTGAATTAATCGGAAACATTGAAAGAGATGCAAATTCAGCTAAGAAATATTGGCATTTTATCAAAGTTATGGGGCGTTCAGCTTCTCATGTTGCTTTAGAATGTGCTCTTGAAACACAACCAAATATCTGTTTGATCTCTGAAGAAGTAGCAGCTAAAAAAATGTCTCTTTCTCAACTTGCGGATTATATTGCTGATTCTGTTGAAAAGAGATCAGCGAAAGGCATGAACTTTGGAGTTGCAATCATTCCAGAAGGTGTTGTTGAATTCGTTCCAGAATTCTCGACTTTAATCGGTGAAATCAATGAATTACTCGCAGGAAGTAAAGCAGATGATTTCAATGCACTTAATACATGGGCAGAAAAATATACATTTATTGAACAAGGACTTTCAAAAGAATCTATGACTGTATTTGCAATTCTTCCACAAGGAATTCAACAACAGTTATTCCTTGAAAGAGATCCACATGGTAATGTACAAGTTTCTCTTATCGAGTCAGAAAAATTATTCTCCGCACTTGTTGCAGACAAATTAGCTGAACGTAAGAAAAACGGCACATACAATGGTAAATTCAATGCCCTTCATCATTTCTTTGGATATGAAGGAAGATGTGCTTTCCCATCAAACTTCGATTCAGATTATTGCTACTCATTAGGATACAACGCATTTATGTTGATTCAATATGGTTACACTGGTTATTTATCTAAAATATCTAACCTTTCTAAGCCTGCAAGCGAATGGGTTGCTGGTGGATTGCCTATCACTAAGATGATGAACATGGAAAGAAGACATGGCGAAGATAAGCCTGTTATTAGAAAAGCTCTTGTAGAACTTGATGGAAAACCATTTAAATTCTTTGAAGCAAACAGAGAAGAATGGGCAGTTGAAACAAGTTATGTGTATCCAGGTGCTATCCAATACTACGGACCAGCAGAAGTTTGTGATATCACAACAAGAACACTTGCTCTTGAACAAGAATAAGAAAAACAAATAAACCTTACCGATTTGCGTGAGCAGATAGTTAAACGGAAATAGTTATTTTTCCATTTGATGAATGCCTCAACACTCATGTGTGAACATGGGTGTGAAAATCGGTAAGGTTATTTTTTATATCTCACTATTTCTTCTTTTTTTGCCTACGCTATAATTATCCCAAGAAGGATTGTCATATTTCTTTAAAATTATAAAAAGATTTTCCAAGCAATCGTATTACATGAATAATTCAATTAAGTTTTTTGCATGTTGAGGAAGCCTTCGAAAGAGGGCTTTTCACATATTTAGATCCCTAAAGGAACTAAAAAGATACACAACCCAGCAGTTATAATGTACTGCTTGGGTTGTGTATCCAATCATCATTTTCTTATTTCTAATTCATTTTTAGTAAGTACTTACCTGAGAACTGGAAGGGAATTTCCACCAAGTAGTACAGTTCGTTACGGTAAGGTTTTTATAATAGCATTTTGTAGATTTACTATCAGTTCTTGCGATAGAATCTTTTACTTTATCAATTGTGCAATTATTTATGTACCACTCACATTTATAAGACGTTCCGCCGTTTTGCCTTACAAATTTTCCAATATCATTTGCTTTAATATTACTGAAGTATACTTTACATGGAGCGTTGCATTGGAATAGTTTATCGGTTGCTGCACTTGCTGTACAATTGGAAATATTAATTGTTCCAGCATCCGCAGAAGAACTACCTTTTACTGTTAATGCGTCTTCTCCAACATCTTCCCAAGTTACATTATCAACGGTATTATTACCGTAAACATGCACACCGTCACATCCAGGGGAAGCGATAATAACATTTTTCAAAGTAGCTCCCTCTTTTAATTTAAAAATTGGCTCTTGATTCTCAGCCTGGCTGCCGTCACCCATTCCACTGGCTATGATGGTAATACCTTTGCCATCATAAGTTTTACCAGAATCTACTACGATGGTGCTGGTGATTGTTTCACTTTTTCCGTAATTCGACATTCCACTATAAGAAGCCCCAACAGATGATAAGTTTTCACTGCTGGATGACATGATTTCGAGATTTTTAAAGGAACTATCATTTGAATTCCATGATGTCGAAGTTTTTGCACTAGACACAATGCTTGTTACATCCATAACGGTCAGTACTAAAGCAAGTGCTAAAAATGTTGTTAATAATTTCTTAAAATTTTTCATTAACATATTCCTTTCTTTAAAATTTTTATTATCAAGTAACAAACTCATTATAGTGCAAACTTTCAATAAATGTCACCGTAATAATAGCAAAATTTTACTCTTAATAACGTTGGAAAATGTTACAATGTAACATCTATTTTTCTTACATTGGTAAAATATTACATATATGTTAAATGTATTTCGTAATTATTAACTATAATTAACATAACATTATTTTATGGTAATCTAGTATTTGCCATTATATTACTCCATATTTGGATTTAAACATAAAACATACAATTATACTTAATTCTGTTATTGTACTTTATTTTCTTTCTAAATTTCTTTGTCACCAAACTTCTCCTGCATGGCTTCCATAACCATTAAAAATTTCACTTATAATATTCGTTGATAAGTTTAAGGAAGATGCAAGTTTTTTTAAGAACAGCAATATCAATCAAAAAAAATTTTTAAGTTATGCTATAATGAATTTATCTAATAAAGGAGTAGAAAATTTGAATTATTCGTATCGTATACAAAAAACTATTTTATATATTGAAACTAACCTTGGAAAGAAACTCTCTGTAGATGAATTGGCGGGAATAGCGGGATTTTCTAAATATCATTTTATTAGAATCTTTAAACATGAGACTGGAAGTAGATTATTTGAGTATATTCAAAGTCGCAGGATGGCTAGGGCAGCAAAACAATTATTGTTTACAAACCAAAATATATTTGATATTGCACTAATGTATCAGTTTGATTCACAGGAAGCATTTACCAGGGCGTTTAAGAAAGAGTATAGTCTTTCACCGGGAAGATATCGTAATGTAATGAGTAATTTAATACATTTTGAAGAGGAGGTATATACCATGGAAAAAAATATAATTCCTGGATGGATTGTAACGGGTACAGTACCGAGTGAATACAATGTGGAATTTGATTATATTATTTTTCATAAAGGAACTCGTTCTGTACGTATAAAGGGAGAAAGTATAAATATTAATAATGAGGACTATATGACTGTAATGCAACAGTTTAAAGCATGTACTTATATAGGAAAAAGAATTCGTTTTTCAGCATTCATTAAGACCCAGGAAGTGGACACGTGGTGTGGCCTTTGGATGAGAATAAATGATGCCACAGCAAATATACTGAAATTAGACAATATGCAGAATCGTCCTGTAAAAGGAACAAATGATTGGAATTATTATTCTGTCGTTTTAGATATACCAGAATGTAGTAATATTATTAATATTGGTATTCTACTTAATGGGAAAGGAACAATTTGGATGGATCACGTAGATATTGAGATTGTCGATAAGAGTGTTGAGACAACAGATGTAGATTTAAGCAGTGAACTTCCAGAAAAGCCTATGAATCTTTCACTTGAAGAATCGGATATTGAGATGGAGTAAAAAGAAACTGAGGGATAGGGAAATGAGCAAAATAGATAAAAAAGTCAAAAAAGAATTAGCATGGGAGTATGGATATATGCTAGCAATGACTGCTATAAGCTGTATTCTAGCGTATTTGCTAAACAAATTGATTTTGCCTGCTATTTTCATAATACTTTTAGCGGTTTTAGTTGGAATTGTTGTACTTTGGACTAAACCGATCAGTAGAAAATTATTATATCTACATAATATTTTAAATAGTTTGGCATCCGTTTCTTTCGCATATCTTCTTGTTACCGTATTTATAAAATCTGTCGACAGCTTTATTACAGTGGTTATAATAATCGTAGTAATGGATTTGTTTAGTTTTACAAAAGCAGGGAAAAAAACACCAAATGCAAAGTTAATTAATAACAATAATACTTTGGCACGTCTAAGTATCTGCTTGCCAGTACCAGGTAAACCGGGACTTCAACCAATTATTGGAGTGGGAGATTTGTACTTTTACAGCGCTATGTCAGTATTTTCTTTACATATTTTTGGTGTGAATGTTTTTGGAAATATATTTTGTTTGATTCTTGTAGGTCAATTAATAAATATTCTATTAATATCGATTATCAAAAATAAAATATGGTACAAAGGTTTTCCGGCAACTTTATTTCCAGGTATATTTTATTTAATTATTATGTATATCGTTTGAATTTATAAAATGTTAAATGTTTTGAAGCAAAATTCATTGTGATCAAAACTTTTATTAATGTTATATTGACGGTTACTCTTAGAAGTAAAAATTTTTATTTAAGTGAAATAAAATAACTATGTTAATTATGGTTAGCAATATTAAAGATACGAATAGCTTACAAAATTTATATGTATATAATAATGGTAATTTGGATAATTTTGAAGTATTATTAAATGAGGAGTGGAATATAAAGTCTATTTTAGGCTCATATTTAAATATTGTTTTCTATCAGGGTGGTTTTGATAGAGAATCAATACTCTTTATGCCGTAAGGTATGACTCTAATAATTCTGAAACAATAGTTTTATTTAATACTTATGGTGATTTAATTAGTGTATTAAAGTATAAATAAGTTAATTTTTTAACCAAAATTACAAGATCACTTATGAGAAAATAATTATCATGTTCAAGAAAGGTTTTAGCTAAAAAATTATGAGTATTAAGTTTAAAAAATCAATTGTTGAAGAAGCAGAAGAACTTGTAAGAATATACAATGAAGCATTTTATGCAGATTATGTTCGGTTTGGTGTATGTCCGGGATATGGGCATACAGTAGAAAATATGCGTCAGTCAATATCACGCAACTTGAAGTATACAATATTTGCAGATAAACAGCCAGTTGGAGCAATATCTGCTGTTAAAGAAAGTGAAGAAGTATATCATATAGGTTGTCTGTGCATTATACCAGAATATCAAGGATTAGGAATAGGTTTTAAAGCCATACAGTTTTTAAAAGAAACATTGCCAGATTGGAAAGAGTTAGTTTTGGATACACCTGTTGATAAAATAGAAAATGTAGGATTTTATACTCACAAGTGTGGGTTTGAGATAATAGAAGAGTATCAAGAAGGCAAGATTAAATTATACAAGTTCAGATTAAAAAGGATTAAATAGGAAGAGAAACATGTAGATGAAGAGATTCGTGATAATAGTGAAAAGTACAATTATTGTAATTATTTGTTTGTATTTTATGGGTTATGTGATAAAACATTATGATGGAAAAGAGTATGGCTTCAATCAAATAAATGACTATGTCACAAAAATGTGTAAAGTAGCAGATACACCTGGAATGTCTGTAGCTGTTTTGAATGATGAACAGGAATATTATATTAATGCCGGTTATGAGAATAAAGATACAAAAACAAAAGCAACAAGTGAAACAAAGTACGAATTAGGCTCCACTACAAAAGCATTTACAGCGTTGGGGATTCTCTTACTTGAGCAAGATGGAATGTTAGACCGAAACGATAGTGTTAGCAAATATATACCATGGTTTGCACCTAGTTTTAATGGTGGAACTGTGGAAATGACGATAGAACAATTACTTTGCCATACAAGTGGGATTCCTGCATGGACTATAGCCAATCTTCCTATAGGGACAATAAATGATGATGGATTATTAGAAGAGACTATTAGCATGATTAAGGATATGAAACTGGATAATCATCCAGGAAAGGTTTATAATTATGCGACAATTAACTATGATGTACTAGCACTTATTATTGAAAGAGTAACAAATACTACATACGAAGAATACATAGAAAAGAGTATATTAGAACCGTTAGGTATGTATAATAGTTATTTTAGAGTCGATAATTCAAAAAAAAGTCAGTTAGCACAAGGATATCATTATGCGTTCCAAGTAGCAGAAAAATATGAGGCACCTACTTTTTATGGGAACACGGCAGCTGGTTATTTAGTTTCAAACACTAAAGATTTAATGATATGGATGAAAGCTCAGTCAGGATTATTTGAAATAAATATGACTGAATCATTAGAAAAAATAAAAAATGCTATTATGGAATCTCATTTATATCCAATAAAGAGTGGAAAACATTACTGGGCAGGTTGGAATTTATATCATTCTTATTTCTTTCACACAGGAAACAATCCAAATTTTTCCTCCCATGTAATTATTGATAGAGATGAAACAAAAGCAGTATTTGCATTGACAAACATTTCTGGTTCGGCAGCTGCAGTGACAGCTGATGGAATATACCGGATTCTACATGGTGAAAATATAAAGATTGGATTTTTTGTGGATGAAACTTCACTAGTTGACTTATTTTGTACAATATTATGTTTCGTTGAACTTTATGTAGGAATTATCTTATGGGAAAAAAAGAATAGGATAAGAACATATGCTATTGTTAAAGCTTCTATTTCTTTGTTATTAGCCATCCTGATTGCAGTATTTCCTTATGCTTTGCATTATAATTATCTGACTTTGGCAATATGGTATTCACCTTCCCTGCTAGTTGCAGCAGTGGGTGGTGTGATATGCTTATTAAGATATGCTGTAAAATGTGCCGTTTGACTCTACTTTGATCTAATTGTAAGAAGCATTGTAGAATCAAAGGGCTAATTTTGTTTAAAAGATAAATGATTTCAATAACCAAACGAATATCATGCAAACTATAAATGTAATGAGCCCACATACAAAAACAGACAATACCTTTTGGTATGGACGTTTTCCGTATTCTTGAGCTTTTTAAATTTCATCTAACCTTTTACCTTCAGTAAAAGATAAAATTTCCTTAAATGTCTGAATATCATTATTCTTTTTATACTTCTCAATTTCGTTCGCATAATACATTGTTATTACAAAAATTATAGCTGTAATAAATAAGCCGAAATAACCTAAAAATACAGCCAGTGGAACAGTCGACATCATTAATAACACTAATAGTAAGGTGAATATAGTACCGTTACGATTAAATTTTTGAAGTTCACCTTTATTTATTTCTTCTTTCATAACTTTTATATCTCCTTTTATCAATTGATCAAGAGATGTGTTGAATAATGAACTTAGTAAAAGAAGACTATGAATGTCTGGGTAATTTTTATTGTTCTCCCAATTGGAAATAGTTTGTCGAGTGACATAAATTTTTTCGGCAAGTTCTTCTTGTGATAAGTTCATGTTGGTTCGGTACTTCTTTATTTGGGTATGAAGTTCCAAGGGAGACCTCCTTTCTGTTTTGTTTCTCTTGACCTGTGTTCATCATAGTGTATTCAAGAGAAAGATGCTATCAAATGGCTTTTACATTATTGAAAAGCAGCATGTAAAAAGTGTTTTACATCACGAAAATGTACTATTTGCGGGATTTCCTATTCCTATTTTTAATAATTATAGTATTGTGACTGGAAAAGTATTGTGACTGCAAAATTGTCTTAGTATTTCTTGGATATTCCTCGCATATTTTTAGAATATTTGATTTTCTGCCAGTTGTTATATCATTATTCTACATGTATTTTGTTTACATTTGTATTCTATCACATGGGGACACATATAAAAAGTAATGAAAAATACTTTGCAGACACAGAAGAACCATTTTTGCGATAAATATGTCTAAATTTGGAATAATATATTTGCTTTTATTCACGGGATCCTTCCTGACAGATATATAACAATGATAAAAACTAGTGCATGAGTAGAAATCAATTATGGTAAATATAGGGTTGTAAATGTGGAATTAAAATTTCACTTTACATAGGGAATTTGTTGAATAATTTTATTTTAATACTTGACATATTACCTAATATGACTTAATATGTATTCGTAAGTGATAATAAGAAATAATAAGAAATATAAAAAGGAGTTAATAATGGAAAGAGAATTTTATACAGTTGACCAAATAGCAAAAATGTTGAACATACATCCAAAAACGATACAAAGATATATTAGAGAAGGGAAGCTGCGTGCAACAAAAATAGGAAAAAGTTGGAGAGTTTCTGGTCACGATTTAAGTTGTTTTACAGAAAATAATGTTTCAGTATACAGCATGAATTCAGAAGATTTAATAGAAAATCGTGTAAGGGCATCTTCGGTAATTGATATCACTGTCATAAATAAAGAAGAAGCAAATAGAATAAGTAATTCTCTTACGGCAGCGATGAATGTAAAACCAGTTGAATACGGTCAGGCGTCGTTACATGCACAATTTTTAGAAATGGACAAGGTGCTTCGAATAACATTATGGGGAAATGCAAATTTTATGTCAGCTATTTTTAGCTTTATTGAAGTATTTGTAAATCAGACAAAGGAGGATTTATTATGAAAAGGTCAAGTGTTTTTAAATCTGAAAAAGGCAAAGAGAAGATCAGAGAATATTATAACAATATTTTAAATAATTTTCCTTTGTTACAAAGAAATATTGAGACTTCATATGGAAAAACATTTATTCTAGAATCAGGAAACGAAGGGAAAGAAAATATGCTTCTGATTCATGGATCTTGCAGTAATAGTTCTGCTTGGTTAGGCGATATAATGGCTCTTTCAGAACATTATCATGTATTTGCAGTTGACATTCCAGGTGAACCGGGAAATAGTGAAGATATTCGTTTGAATGTAGATTCAAACGAATATACAGAATGGCTAAAAGAAGTTATCGAACTTCTTGGATTGGATAAAGTAATATTGGTTGGGAACTCAATGGGGGGATGGATAGCCCTAAACTTTGCAGCAGAGTATCCAGAACGAATGAAGGTACTGGTATTAATGGCACCATCAGGTATCGTACCACCAAAAGAAAATTTTATTGATCAGGTCGAGCTAATAGAAAAAAGTACTGAAGCTGCAGATATTGTTTCTGCTGAAGTTTTGGGAGATGTAGCATTACCGAAGGAAGTTATGGAATTTATGATGCTTGTAATGAAAAATTTCAATCCAATAACGGCATCACTTTCTATTCTTTCTGACGCACAAATGAAAGCACTAACAATGCCTGTATTATATATAGCGGGAACAAATGATGTGACAATGGATTCTGTAAAAGCATCAGAGAGATTAGGTGAGTTATTACCTCAGGTGACCTTAAAAATAGATGAAGGAGTCCATGTAATTACATCGGTATCAGAAATTGTTATTCCATTTTTAAAAGGAAAGATGTAATGATTGATGAAAAAGGATGGAAAGTAGCAAAGAATCTAAGAAAAAATCAGATATTTGGTAGTTAGTATCGGTTGTTAGCCTGGAAAAATTAGGTTATACTATAGTCAAGATTTGGCAAATAGAAATCTGTCTGTGGAAAATATAATTGATAACAAGGGGGATAATTATGAAAAGAAGAATTATAAGTTTGTTAATTACGTTTACATTACTTTTTATAGGGGGGTGTGGGGATGTAAACAAAACGAGAGATGAACTTGAAGGAACATATGTATTCAAGGACTCTTCTATGACAGGTATTGATAAATTGATTTTTGAAGATGATACTTTACAAATGTGCACTTATTACAAATATAATCTAATGTCAGATGGTCAAATTAAATTTTTGAATTTAGAAAATGAAAAAGATCATAATATGAAAACTCAATATATAGTTGAACAATCTGATAATAAATATAAATTAGACATCTATGAGGGCAGTGAGGTAAAAAATAGTAACAATTATGTAATTTATAAAAGTGGGAACGATGGTATATTAGGAAAAGATACATTTGATGGAATATATGTTGACGATAAAAATAATGTAAAATATGTATTTTCGAAAGATGGAACACTTGAATTAATTTCCATTCAGAGTTATAGCATTAATGACAAAACAATAAAACTAACAGGAACAAGTGGCTCTACTACATTTTCTTATGAGTTGAAAAACCAAGGAAAAGAATTAGATATTTCATCTGGTTCGGATAATAATTTTACTTTAATGAAAGAATAAGTTGATGTCTTTTGTACTGAAGATACTAAAATTTTTTATAATAATCTAAAAAGAAATTGTCGATAAAATTCGACAATTTCGCCTTCTATTATCTTTTCTTTTAGGTTATAATTTGAGTATAAAACAAAATAACTAAAGATGGTGGAAAATGTAACCAACAAATGAAAAAAGTTGGGACTAAAGGATACCTCTCATTTGACTATAATTATTATAAAATTGTAGTATGGAAAGGAATTAAAAAATGGATAAAAGATTATACAAATCAGATACAAATAAAAAAATTTTAGGAGTATGTGGAGGAATAGGAGAATATTTTGCTATCGATCCTACGTTAGTACGATTGGCATGGGTAATTTTTTGTTTTGCAGGTGGTAGTGGAGTTTTAGCGTATATCATAGCAGCAGTGATTATTCCAGAAAGAAGAGAAATTATGTAAAATAATATAATACAAAAAAGTAATCTTTATAAAAGAAAATATAAATACTGAAAGGATTAACAAATGAGTAAACTTACTTCATTTGCTAGAATATGGCTTACTCGTTCATTTAAACCGTTTTACTTTTCTAATACATATGACAGCGTACTTGAATATGAAGATACAGATAATCTAGGGTTGTATGTACATATTCCTTTCTGTAGGAAAATATGTACGTTTTGTCCCTATTGTAAAGTAGTATATAATAAGGATGATGCAAAATTATATGTTAAGGCACTATTAAAAGAAATTGAAATGGTTGGACATATGAGAAAAAAGGAGAAAAAAGAGGTTACAAGCTTATATTTTGGTGGGGGAACACCAGCGCTTCTCATAGAAGACATAAGACTGATAGTTACTAAAATAAAAGAAAATTTCATTATAACAGAAGGTATTGGCTTAGAACTTCATCCAAATGACGTTACAGTGGAAAACTTAAAGACGTTAAAAGCATCAGGAATTACTAAAATAAGTATTGGAATTCAATCTTTTCAATCAGAATTTTTAGAATTACTTGGAAGAAGCAGTGTAGAATATGAAAGTATGTTTCAGGCATTAAAAGAAGTTGCATTTGAAACGGTTTCAATGGACTTTATTTTTGCATTGCCAGGACAGACGTTTGAACATATAAAGAAGGATATTGAAATAGCATTTAACAATCAAGCAAATCATGTTGCCATTTATCCATTCATAGATTTTTCATTTACTAGTCATACATTTTCTTTAATGAGTAATCAGGATAAAAAAAGACTTCTTTTTAAAATTGTTTCATACTGTAATGAAAAGGGTTATGAGAGGGATTCGATCTGGACTTTTTCAAAAAATGGGAAAGCACGATATTCTTCGATGACACGAGAAAACTTTTTGGGTTTTGGATGTTCTGCAACGACTCTTTTAAAAGAGCAGTTTAAAATTAATACTTTTGATGTAAATGAATATATAGAAAGGATCAGCGGAAAAACTTTACCAACTTCTTTGGCTATAAAATTTACTCTTAGACAGCGCATGGTATATTATTTATTTTGGACTTTTTATACCATGAAATTATATGAGGGAGATTTTAATAAATTTTTTAACAAGAAGCTTCTTAAATATTATGGATTGGAATTGTTAATTGCAAGAATGTTTGGTTTCATAAAAAAAGAGAATGAAAGGTATTCTATGACTACAAAAGGGTCTTATTATTATCATTATTTTGAGCATTTTTATACGTTGTTATATATTGATCAAATGTGGTCACTTATGAAGAATAATGCATTCCCAGATGAATTAATAATACATTAAGACAATTATAAAAGTTATGTATCTCACTTTCTGAGATTATTTATCCTTTTCAGAGGGTATTAGAAGAATGTGACAGAAACAAAGTTTTCTTATCCTGTAATTTACGGAATGAGAAAACTTTTTTTATTATATTTAAAACGCTTATAATTTGAAGAAAATGTAGGTGTTTGGGCTTTGACATTATATAATACTTATAAATTTCGACACAAAGCCTATTGGCTCTACTTTATTTTAATTGTAATCTTTCCAACATTTTAACTACGCATAATGTTTTTACTAATTCTATATTTTTGCAAATTATGATGCATAAAAAGTGAATTATATGTAACTAATGCATAAAATATATTGCATTAGTTCATTTTTTGCGATAAAAATGTCTAAATATAGGTTTATAAAACCAAGAATACAAGATAAAATTACCATACAAACAAAAAACAAAAAGCAAAAGGGAGGATTTTAAATGAAAAAACTTATATCAATCTGTTTGGTACTATGTATGGCGATGTCGCTTGCAGCCTGTGGCAGCAAAAAAGAAGAAACGAAAGAAGCAAAAACATCTGAAACAACAAAAGAAACAGAAGGGGCGGAAAAAACGAAAAAAGCTACAGATGATCTTGTCATATATTGTCCACATCCATTGGAATTCATTAATCCGTTGGTAAGTGAATTTGAATCACAGACAGGTATCAAAGTTGAAGTTATTGCAGCAGGCACCGGTGAACTTTTGAAAAGAGTAGAATCAGAACAAAGCAATCCTTTGGGGGATATCTTCTGGGGAGGTTCCATTTCTACAATGAAACCTCAGGCAGATTTATTTGAAGCATATCAGTCAGTGAATGAAAAATTTGTACAGGAAAACATGAAGAATGTAGAAGGCAGTCTTACCAGATTTACAGATATACCAAGTGTTATTATGGTGAATACAGATCTGATCGGAGATATTGAGATCAATGGGTATGAAGATTTATTGAATCCTGAATTAAAGGGAAAAATTGCACACTGTGATCCTTCCAAATCTTCATCTTCGTATGAACATCTAATCAATATGCTCTATGCAATGGGGAAAGGTGATCCGGAAGCAGGATGGGATTTTGTTAATAAGTTTTGTGAGAATTTAGGTGGAAAATTACTTAGTGGATCTTCAGCAGTTTACAAGGGTGTAGCAGATGGAGAATATACAGTAGGTTTGACCTTTGAAGAAGGTGGGGCTAAATATGTTGCAGATGGTGCTCCGGTTAAATTGATCTACATGAAAGAAGGTGTTATCTCCAAACCAGATGGTGTTTATATTATTAAAGGTGCAAAAAATATGGAAAATGCAAAAAAATTCATTGATTTTGTTACTGGAAAAGAAGCACAGACTATTATTGTAGAACAATTAAATCGCCGTTCTGTAAGAACTGACGTAGCAACCCCAAGCTATTTATTACCAAAAGAAAAAATGAACATCATTACAGATGAAGAAACAGTTGTGAATGAAAAGAAAGAAGAATGGTTAGGGAAATTTAATGATATTTTTACCAGCTATTAATTCATTCTCTTAGATACTTAGAGTAAACAGAATTAGGGGCAGGCCCACAACTCTGTTGTGGGCCTGAACTCTTAAAAAAATCCCCCGATGCAATGACACAAAAAAGGAGAAATTGACTATGAGTAATTCTATAAATATTGGAAATGTAGTTAAAAAGTATGGAGAATTGACCATTATTCCAAATTTATCTGTGCAGATCAAAAACGGAGAATTCTTTACCCTTTTAGGACCTTCTGGTTGCGGTAAAACAACACTGCTACGTATGATTGCTGGTTTTAACAGTATTGAAGGTGGAGAAATAAAATTTGATGATATGATAATTAACAATATCTCTGCACATAAGAGAAATATTGGAATGGTTTTTCAGAATTATGCTATATTCCCACACTTAACAGTACGCCAGAATGTTGAATATGGACTGAAGATAAGAAAAATTCCCAAAGCTGAGATGAAGAAAAAAGTTGATGAAATATTAGAAACCGTAAAAATTAGTGATTACCAGGATCGTCTACCCGAAAAATTATCAGGTGGTCAGCAGCAAAGAGTTGCTTTGGCCAGAGCGATTGTAATTCATCCAAGTGTACTTTTAATGGATGAACCACTTTCCAATTTAGATGCAAAGTTACGAGTGGAAATGAGAAGTGCGATTCGTGATGCACAAAAAAAAGTTGGTATCACAACAGTCTATGTAACGCATGATCAGGAAGAAGCACTTGCAATCTCCGATCGAATTGCTGTTATGAATCAAGGGGTGATTCAGCAAGTGGGTACCCCTGAAGAAATCTATGCAAGGCCAAATAATGTCTTTGTATCAACCTTCATTGGCCATTCTAACTTATTCTATGGAAAAGTTGGAAGAGACAGTAATAGTACTTATGTAGAATTTACAAACGGATATAAAATTTTACTAGACAATTTGAGTCAGGATTGTAAGGCGGGTATGAAAGTAATCATTTCCGTTCGTCCGGAAGAATTCTCGATTGCTAATGATGGTCTGAAAGTAAAGATTAAAAATCGCACCTTTCTTGGGAAACATACCAATTATGAATTGGATTTTTCCGATTCTATGATAATTCCAAATCAGCCATCCATTGAATACTCTCAGGATTTGGGCCAGTCAACGAAAACATATGAAGCAGGTGAAATGTTATCATTAAAACCAAATGCGTACAAAATAAATGTTTTTACGGAAGATGGGCAAAAAAGTTTGATTAAAGGATGTGATTAATTATGGAAAAAAAGAAACACTTTAAGGTTGATTTTTGGTTTGTCATTACGCTAGTAATTGTAATTGTATTTGCACTGTTTCTAGTATATCCATTATTTTCTTTATTTGCGAATGGATTTAAAGATGCAGATACACAAACGTTTACAATGAATAACTTTTTGAAATTTTTTCAGAAGAAATATTATTATAGAACTTTATGGCACAGTTTTTTAGTAACGACGTGTACCACGATACTGGCTGTTGGGATCGGTGCCCCACTTGCATATTTTACCACAGTTTATAAGGTGAAATGCAAAGGCCTTATTGATATATTAATTATTCTTTCCATGCTGTCACCTCCTTTTATTGGAGCGTATTCTTGGATTGTATTAGGTGGAAGAAGTGGAGTGATTACTAAATTTTTTGCCAGTACTTTTGGAATTGAGACTCCTTCCGTATATGGATTTGGAGGTATCTTATTAGTCCTGACCTTGAAGTTATATCCTTACATCTATTTGTATACCAAAGGTGCATTGAAAAAAGTAGATGCATCACTGGGTGAAGCAGCAGAAAGTCTCGGCTGCAGTTCAGTTCGAAAAGTAGCTACGATTATTTTACCGCTGATTACACCGACTATTTTGGCTGGATCTTTATTGGTGTTCATGAATGCTCTTGCAGACTTTGGTACACCAATGTTAATTGGAGAGGGCTACACGGTAATGCCTGTACTTATTTATAATGAATTCATCAGTGAGCTAGGCGGAAAGGCTAATTTTGCAGCAGCTTTAGCAGTAATTTTAGTTATTATCACAGGAATCATGTTCCTGGCACAAAAATATGTGGTCAATAAGAAATCCTTTACGATGAGTTCTCTTCGGCCAATACAGGCAAAGCGCTTACGAGGAGGTAAAAATATATTATTACATATAGGTATATTTATAGTAGTGTTTTTATCTATCATTCCACAAGTTACAGTGATTTACACTTCCTTTAAAGTAACAAAAGGATCTATGTTTGCGAAAGGTTTCTCTTTGAAGAGCTATCAGTCTATTTTTGGGGACTTGGGGAAACCGATTCTTAATACCTATAAATTTGGATTAATTGCAATTATTAGTATTATTTTATTGGCCATGTTTATTGCATATATAACGACAAGAAAGAAAAGCTGGCTTACAAACATAATTGACTCTATTACCATGTTCCCATATATTATACCGGGTTCTGTATTGGGTATCACCCTGCTTCTTGCATTTAATAAAAAACCAATGTTATTGAGCGGAACAGCTGTGATAATGATTATTGCTTTTGTAGTTAGACGTCTTCCTTATACATTGCGATCTAGTGCGGCTATTTTATATCAGATCAGCCCGAGTATGGAAGAGGCAGGAATTAGTCTCGGAGATTCACCACTTAAAACTTTCTTTAAAGTTACAGCGGTCATGATGCTTCCAGGTGTAATGTCAGGTGCTATCCTGAGCTGGATTACCATAATCAATGAATTAAGTGCTTCCGTCATCTTATATACAGGAAATACCAAGACCATGTCTGTTGCAATCTATACCGAAGTTATCCGGGCAAGTTATGGTACAGCAGCGGCTTTAGCCAGCATTCTGACGTTGACCACAATAATATCGTTATTGATATTTTTTAAGATTAGTGGTAAAAAGGAAATAAGCATTTAAAACAGAATGAATCGCGTTAAGATGGAGGAATAATGGTATGAAAAGAGAAAAGCATAGTTATTTTAAGGATGATATTAGGAAAATGCTTTTAGTTTATGCCATTATTCCTGTTGTACTTATTACGCTGGTGGGATTATGCGCTTTTTGGGGAGTTTGGCGCTATTCTATCCAAAAGATAAGTAAAAATGATAATTCTACGATTTCAGAAGACCTGGTAACGACTGTAACTGCTTACAGTAATATACTAAACCAGTTAGAGGCCAATAATAAATTACTGGGGGGAGATTTAGAAAAACAAGAACGGGTCAAGATATTTCAAAAAATATATAGTATTTCGAATGAACTAGACCGAAAAGGGAGTCTTTACATATTTGACCAGGAGTTAAATCCTATCATAACAGCTACCAAGCAGGTACCGGAATATCTAAATGGAGAATATAACAAAAATTGGGGTATCTTTCTCATTATGAACCGGACTCCGGACCAAATCGCTTTGAAGATGGTGGAAGAAGAAATATCGAAAGATATGCAACTGCTAATTGGAAAGGCAATTGTCCGAGAGGGAGTGATTAAAGGTTATGCAGTTTTTGTTATTGACAGCAGGCAATTTGAAAGTGCAATTGGCAAAATGGACTCGGAAACTGTGGTTTCAGATGAATATGGCTGGGTTTTTATTTCAAATAACCATAGTTTTAATGATGAAATGGAGCGTGTAGATATCAGCAAGGAGAAATCACATGGTACTATCGTTAATGACCTGGGTATTTTCTATGTCACTTCGAACTCAATACTGGGTGACCGGCTTTATATCTATTCAATCTTACCACTTAAAAATCAAATTACAATATTTAAATGCATCTTATATTGCTTGATAGCTGTTTTTGCTATGATGGTATTTGCGATTTTAATTAGTACGAAAGGTCATGCGATTAAGAAGACAAAGGACTTAGATACTATAATTAGAGGCTTGGAGAAAGTAAAGGAAGGAAATCTGGAAACACACATTGATATCACCAGCAATGATGAATTTGAGATTATTGGAGAATCTTATAATCTGATGATAGATAGTCTAAAGGAACAGATTGAAAGAAATAACGAAATGAGCAGATTGGTTTCTTTTTCTCAGAACAAACAGTTGGAATCACAGTTTAATCCACATTTTTTGTTTAATACCTTAGAAAACATTCGCTTTATGTGTAAATTAGATGCAGAGTCTGCTAGCAAAATGGTACTAAATTTATCTACTTTGTTACGTTACAGCATTAGCAATACACAGGAAGAGGTAACCATTAAGGAAGACTTGATTTATACGGAAAACTATATGAGCATCTTAAAATATCGATTTAATCAACGTTTTCATTATATAATAAATATTCCGACCGAAGTACAGCTATGTGTAATACCAAAACTAATTATTCAACCAATGATTGAAAATGCGATAAAATATGGGTTCGAAGGAAAAGAACATCTTCTTGTTGAAGTTAATGGATACATTGAAGATAATAAATTGATTCTGCAATGTTTTGATGATGGTGCAGGTATGAAACCCGAAACCCTAGAAGAAATGCAAAAAATAATTGGCGAAAGCATTAACAGAAGTAATCATTCAGGATTATACAATATTCATCGCAGAGTGCAACTTCGATATGGGGAAGGATATGGTATACAAATCGAGAGTGAATTGGGATGTGGAACTTGTTTAAAAGTGTTATTGCCAGTGAAATTTCAAGAAAGTCAAGGTGAAATCAATGTTGAAAATTATCATAGTAGAAGATGAAGATATTATACGTAAAGGATTAGTGTATACGATAGACTGGCTGAGTATGGGGTGCGTTGTTGTTGGAGAGGCAGCAGATGGTGAAGAAGGGTTGCAAAAGATCATTGAATTAGAACCGGATATTGTAATTACTGATATTAAGATGCTCAAAATGGATGGGATTGAAATGATTCGTCAGGCAATGGAACAGGTAGAATTTAAAAGCCTGTTTTTAACGAGTTATGCGGAATTTGAGTACGCCAAAAGAGCCATTCAGTTAAAAGCATACGAATATTTATTAAAACCAGTGAATGAAGAAAAGATAATTGAGACGATACAGGCAATCCAATCGGACCTAAACAAGCATAGGAAAGAGGAATTTGTATCTGAAAACATGAGTTCAGCATCTCGCCGTCTCGACTTTAATTATTATATGCAGCTGGATAAGTCTGAGAGTGGTTATGTAGCAAAAGCCATTCAAAAAATCCAAGAAAGCTATGCCGATCGAATTAGTGTTGAGTCGATCTCGGACGAGCTTGGTGTAAGCAGCAGTTTTTTAAGCCGTAAGTTTAAAGAAGTAACAAAACATTCATTTTTATATTTGTTAAATGGGTATCGTGTGCAACAGGCAATTAAATTATTAAATTCTGGTAAATATAGGATCTATGAGATATCAGATATGACAGGATTTGGAGACTATAAGCATTTTTGTAATGTATTTAAAAAATATACTTCAATGTCTCCTACAGGGTTTGTAAAAAAGAGAAAGTAAAGGGAATGGTTATGAATTATAACAACATAATATTATTAAGCGATATGGATGGAACTTTATTGAATACAAATGGTATTGTTTCTGAACAAAATAAATATGCAATAAAAGAATTTGTAGCAAAAGGGGGAAAATTCGGAATTGCAACGGGTAGAAATCAAATGAATTCCGTGATGTTTCTGGATGGGATTGAGTTGAATATACCTTGTATACTCTACAATGGAGGTGCTTTATATGACTTTAAGACGAAACAATTTTTGTTGTTGTGCGAATTAGAAAAAACAAAATTGATTGAGTTTTTACGGTTTTGTTTGAAAGAGTTTCCGGATATCGTAATTCTTATTTTTAGTCCGGATCAGTGTTCTGTAATATCAGTGAAAGAAAATACAGATCCTGATTTTATTGCGGAACATCAGCCATGTGAATTTTGCAAAATGGAGGATATTATAGAAAAACCATGGATTAAGATATTGTTTTGTGGTGAAAATAAAATGCTCAAGTCCTTGGAACGCGAAATGCTAAAGTTTGATTTGGAGAATGATGTACACTGTGTTTTTTCTTCTGGAATTTATATGGAACTTTTACCATGCCAGACAAATAAAGGAAGTATGTTAATGAGATTAAGGGAGCTTATGGATAAGGACTACACAATATATGCAGTGGGCGATTATAACAATGATATAGAAATGTTAAGTCATGCTGATGTCGGAATTGCGGTACATAATGCACATCCCGATTTAAAGGAAATCGCAGATGTTACAACTGTGAGTAACGATGAAAGTGCGATAGCAGATGTTATTAATCATATTTTGTGATATGAGTTGTTTTATATATAATAGTATGAGACATATGTTAAAGTACTTTTAGAAGAAATTGAATTGGTTGGCCCTATGAAAAAAACAACGCATTACCTGATGAATTAATGAAACATTAACACCATTTTAAAAGATAAGTATAATGGAAGAATGTCAAAAACAAGTTTTCTTATTCGTAGTTAACGTAATGAGAAAACTTGTTTTCTATATTTACCTAACTTTTAATTTAACAAAGCTTAAGTTTTAAATAAAGTCAAAAAAGTCGAATTGGGTGAAATAAGATAATAAAATGCGATTACTTTTCTGCGATTCTACAAAATAGTATGTTAACATTAATATATGCAGCCAAATTGCGACAACAAATTAGTAGAAGCAGGGTTGTAATAAATATCCGGAATGCAGTGATTGTGAAGTAAAATATAATTGTGCTGGTGGCTGTATAGGAGAGGCGCTATATGAGAAAGGTTCAATTTTTAAAATTAAAACACAGAATTGTGAGGCGATTAGATATTTGGCAAAAGAATTAGGCGTCAATAAAGGGAGCTATCCTATATTTCATCCATAGCAGGATACAACTTATTATTAATTTTTTGCCGTAATCGAAGCGGTTCGGAATGGAGATAATTATTTATGCAAAAAAGAAGGATGGCAGATTTATTACTAATATTTATAACCTTAACTTGGGGATCTACGTTTGTTTTGATGAAAAATATTCTAGATACATTGTCTACGTTTGAATTATTATCACTTAGATTTACAAGTGCATTGATAGTTTTACTAATAATATTTCATAAAAAACTAAAATACATAAATTTTAATATTCTAAAGTATGGATCGTTAATTGGTCTGATGCTTTGTGCTTCTTTAGTTTTTCAGGTATATGGACTTTATTATACAGAAGCTTCAAATTCATCTTTTATAACTAGTTTAAATGTACTTTTAGTTCCTATACTTTCAGCAATCTTTTTTAAGAAGAAAGTGAATCGATCTTCAGTTGTAGGAATAGTATTTGCATTAGCCGGTATGTTTTTTTTGACAGGAGGCTTAAATTTTAAGTTTGGAATTGGAGAATTTCTGACCTTCTTATGTGCACTTTGTATTGCTTTACAAATACTTTTTATAGATAAATTTACTCAAAACTATGATGCAATTTTATTGGGAATTGTTCAAATTGGATTTTCAGCATTATGTTGCAGTTTGGGTTGGGTATTTGTAGGAGGAGATTTTGTAAAATTTAATTCAAATATAATAGTTATGATAATTGTGGTTGGAATTTTGGGTACTGCATTAGCATTTACCGGACAAACTTATGTACAAAAGTTTACATCACCTACACATACTGCTCTAATATTTGCTTTAGAACCAGTGTTTGGACTATTATTTGCATTAATCGTTCCAAATAATTTAGGAAAGGTTGAGGCTTTGACAATTAATAAAGTGATAGGTTGTTTTGGTATATTGCTGGGTGTAATAATATCTGAAATGAATTTATTTAAGGTAAAAAAAAATAAAAAAATATAAATATTTGCCTGCAAAATGTAACACTCCGAGAAATTATATAATACTGAACTTTTTTTCTTGCTGAAAAAAGTCGATTATGGTAGTATTATACATATTTTGTAAATTCAGGAGATAGTTATGTTATTTAATTCAATGGAGTTTTTGATATTTTTTCCAATCGTGGTCTTAATATATTTTGTTATACCGCATAAAATTCGTTATATATGGCTTTTAGCTGCAAGTTATTTTTATTACATGTGTTGGAATCCCAAGTATGCGATTTTGATGTTACTTTCAACAGTAATTACATATCTTAGTGGGATATTAATTAGTAGAGCTAATTTGGTACCGAATAAATTGAAGGCTGTCAAGTTAAAGAAATTGTTTGTTGGGTTCTGCTTTAGCTCCAATTTAATCATCTTATTCTTTTTTAAATATTTTGATTTTTTTATTTCAAATATAAATTTAGTTCTAAGAAAGTTCAATTTTGAATTATTAAATCCTCAATTTGATATTATATTACCTGTGGGAATATCTTTTTATACATTTCAAGCATTAAGCTATACAATGGATATTTATAGAGAAGAATTAAAACCAGAAAAAAACTTTTTAAAATATGCTTTATTTGTATCCTTTTTTCCACAACTGGTAGCAGGTCCGATAGAAAGATCGAAGAATTTGATTCATCAAATAAGCGAAAGACATTACTTTGAGTATAATAGAGTGAAAAATGGTTTGTTATTAATGCTGTGGGGATTTGTTAAAAAGCTGATAATAGCAGACCGCCTTGCGATTTTAGTAAATCAAGTATATAACAATTATCACGATTATAAGGGACTTGTGTTAATTCTGGCAACTATTTTCTTCTCTTTTCAAATTTATTGTGATTTTTCAAGCTATTCGGATATTGCAAGCGGTGCTGCTCAGGTAATGGGATTTAAGTTGATGGATAATTTCAAACAACCATATTTCTCAAAAAGTGTAGCAGAGTTTTGGAGAAGGTGGCATATTTCGCTATCCACATGGTTTCGGGATTATTTGTATATTCCACTAGGTGGAAATCGTGTAAGCAAGTTAAAAGGCTACTTCAATATTATGGTTGTTTTTGCAGTAAGCGGTCTTTGGCATGGGGCAGACTGGAGCTTTGTTATGTGGGGAGCCATGAATGGAGCGTATCAAATCATTGGTAAAGAGTTAAAGTTTTTATTTGACAAAGCTGCTACAATATTTAAAGTGAATCGTGAATCTAAGTTACATATATTACTAAAAATAATTACTACGTACTTATTGATTTGTTTTTCGTGGATTTTTTTCCGAGCAGACAATTTCTCTATGGCAATTCAAGTAATAAAGGAGATGGTCATGGAATTTAATCCTTGGATTTTGACTGATGGTACTTTGTATCAATTAGGATTAGATGAAAAAAATTTCCGTTTAGCAATTATTGGAATTATTATCTTGCTTGTTTTTGATTATTTTAATGCGAAACAAGATATTAGAGAAAGACTTGGATCTTGTCATATTGTATTCAGATGGAGTGTTTATTATCTGACGATATTTAGTATTATTATTTTTGGAGTATACGGTTTGGGTTACGATGCAAGCCAATTTATATACTTTCAATTTTGAGGTGATGACATGAAAAATGTAGTAATAAGAAGTGTAACTTTTTTTGGAATTTTTTTGGTATTATTTTTAGTGATAACAGAAATTTTTAAAGCAAAATGGATCAATTGCTATTCAAATAATATTGAACCGGCCACTTTAATTGTTGACGGATTTTATGAAAATAAAGATGAGCTAGATGTTGTGTTTGTTGGAAGCAGTAATGTGTATGAAAATATAAATCCTTTAGTTTTGTTTGAAGATTATGGTATCAGTAGTTATGATTTTGCAACAGCATCTCAGACAATGTCTCAAACATATAGCTTTACAAAGGAAGCAATAAGGTTAAAAAAACCAAAAGTAATTGTCCTGGATGTATATGGATTGATGTATAACGGAAATCCAAGAGAGGACAGGGCTAGAAGAAGTATTGATAATATTCCTTTATCAATAAATAAGTTGGAGTTCATAAAGAATATAGTTACAGGTATGGATATCAAAGCTATCTCTGATTATATATTTTCCATTAAAAGATATCACTCAAGGTGGACAGAACTTTCGAAAGATGATTATACTTATCCACTTAGAGATAAACATTATTCTTATAGAGGGCATCAACCGCATTTTAATACCGTTTCCTGTGATGATTTAAAGTATAATGAGGAAGTTGAATTTAAAGGATTCACAAATCTTTCGAAAGAATATTTTATTAAAATTATAGAATTATGTAATAAAACGAATACATCACTGGTATTAATTAAATCGCCCAATGTGAATTGGAAAAAAGTTAATAGTGATGAAGTAAATAAAATAATTAAACCATATAACATTAAATTTCTGGATTATGCAAAAAATTATAAGGAAATAGGAATTGATGTGAAAGATTGTTTCCGTGATACTGGCAGACATATGAATTGTAAAGGTGTAAAAATATATACGGATGCAATTGGAACATATTTAAAAAGTAATTATCAATTAAAGGATTATAGAAATGAAGAAGAATTTTCTCAGATGAAAGATGATTTAGAAATATATTATCAAGATATTGAAAGCTATAAATTGTCACAATTGAAAGATGTAAAGCAAATATTAGAAATAGTTAATAGTAATGAGAACTACAGTGTATATTATAATGTGAATCAAGTGGATATTAATAAATATAATAATAAATTTTATCAATTACTTATTCAAAAGGGAATAAATCTTACAGAGGATATTTCGGGAAAAAATATAACTGCTGAAAGTATAAATAATTTATTACTTGGAAATAAAGGAATTAACATTATTATCTATGATAATCTAACTCAACGAGTTGTAGATAATTTAAGTGTAACAGAAAATCTTGTTCTTGAGAGAGAGAAAAAAGTAATAAGAGAAAGTGATTTATAAAACATACATTTCAAAATAATATAATTCTGCTTACATAAAACAAAAAAATGTGTTAAAATAAAATAGAAAACTGGTAATTAAACAAAGGAAATGCTTTTCATTTCTTTGTTATGTAAGAGGACTCTTCACATAAACCCTGAGGTTTTAGGGCTTTAATTTGCTGATTGTGAGAGCTCCTTTTTTTTAGGAGGATATGTATGTATATAGTAGGAGATTTTGTTTTGCATTCGACATCAGGAGTATGTAAAATTGAGGATATCAGAGAAGAAAATTTTACAGAGCAAAAGAGAAATTATTATGTGTTGCATCCGATTATTGACGGTAACAAATCGACTATATATGTTCCTGTGGATACACAGAAATGTCCATTCCGAAAGCTACTTAAAAAGGTGGAAATACATCAGGTAATAGCTGAATCATTAAAAGAAAATATTGAATGGATAGATAGTAATAACATTAGAAAAGTGACTTATTCAGATATTTTACACAGTGATAACACTAGTAAAATTATTGCAATGATCGTTTGCTTACATGAAAGAAAAAAAGCTGTAAATGACAACGGGAAGAAATTTTCGATTATGGATGAACAATTATTGAATGATGCAGAAAAAAGAATCCATCAGGAATTCTCTTACGTATTGTCAATAAAAGAACAGGAAGTCCCTGAATATATAATAGGACGACTATGCAAAACACAATGATTTGGGAAAGCTCTGTAGAAGTCATATTTTTTTATATGCGTTGGTTATAAGATGTATAATGCAAAAAGATGTGGTATTTATAATGATAAAAGAGGATAGGAAAATATGAAACAAGCGTTTTTATTAATATCAAAAATTATTTACATTGTTTTTATGGTAAGTTTGTTGTCGATGTTAATAATAGTGTTTCAGGAAGAAAAATCCCCACCATTTTTCATTTTTTTTGTAGTGGGAATTTTGTTAGTTGTTTCTGCTGTTCTTTCTATAATTTGTTGCTTAATTATGTTTGTACTAGAAATGAGAATTGAATGGAAAGAACAGGGGATTCGATGTGTTGGAAAATTTATATTAGAAATTATATTAATTTTTGCATTTTTTCTTCTAATGGAGTATGTTTATCTAAAAGAAGGAATAAATATTAGGTCGTATTTATTCCGGTCTGTTATATTTGTAATTGGATCTCGAGGAATTGGAACATATCTGTTACGCAGAAAAGGAAGTACAATCTGAACGAAGAACCATATAGCAATAATATTAGATTGCAAATAGTTCATATGTAACATAAGCACTATCTAGATGATACCCCAACTTTTCGGCTAGAGCAACTGAACGCAAATCGTGTGCATCCCAACTTGGATATATTTTTCTTTCTAAACATTCTAATATTAATTTGGCTCCGCATACAGTTGCAAGTCCTTTTCTCCTGTATTCGGGCTTGGTATCTATTTCAATTTCTATACCACTATTATAAACTGCGTAAGTTGAAGCTCCTGACACTAGTTTTCCTTGATGCAAAATTACTGCTCCGACAGCTTTTTCTTTATAATCTAAATAATTCTTAAATTGTGAACATAAATCGGTTGACCAAGCTTCACTTCGCGCCATTTCAAAAATTTCTTGCTCAAATAATCTGATTTCAAAACTATTATCAATTGTTTTTATATAGGTAGCCAACTTTTCCTTGTTAAAAACATTTGGTTCTTTTTTAATTGCATAGCGTAATGTTTTGCTTACTCGTTCTCCATAATAATTTTCTATTAATGTCTCCCAATACTTATCTCTAGGAATTAGTAATTTTGAACCATTAATTGAGTTGAATAAATTTGGGTCTGGTTTACCGGCGAAGAAGCAGAAATCTCCTATGTCAATCATTGCTGAATCTGGGTTTTTATCATTATTAGAAATTATATTTCCCATATATCCTTGCAAAGCGGACCATATTAGCGCTTCATCCCAATCTGCAAATAGTATATCTATTTTATTCATATACGTGTTTATCTCCTTATTTTAAAGTTTATTTAATATTTATCTTCAATTCTAATTGTTCTGTATTAATTCATTAAATTTATCATTATCTCTTATAAATGAAAATAATGGACTAGTTTTCAATTCAGATAAAATACCTGGAAGTATCGAAAATATTTCATCACCTTCTCCTTTAAAAGGAATATCCCTAAATAAAATGGTATTAGTATAATTGAATTTAATATTACAACATGTTATAACTTTTTCTAACATGTTCAAAGTGTCTTCTACATTTTGCCTTGATGCTGCATCTAAAAGTAAAGGAATTAAATTGTAATACGCAGGAAGTCCAATAACATTTGCATATTCACTACAAAGCACTGTAATCTCAGTAACATGTGCTGTATTTTGCTTTTCAATTTCAATTTCAATAAGGCTGATCATATAATTCCATACATTTGTAACAGACAATAATAACATTTTTTCATAAATTTCTAGTGCTTTTTTGGATTGCCCTTTTTCCGTCCATAGCCTTGCCTGTAAAATTCGTTTATCAAGGGCATTATAATTTGGTAGATGGTCGATGATTTCCTGAGCTTTATCATGCTTACCATTTCCTATATATTTTGACGCAAGCATATAAAGGGCATTGTCACGCAGCTCAGAATTTTCACCTTCTGCAACTCGTTCATATAAACTGTAGAGGGGTTCTTCGTATTGTTTCCTTTCAGCAGCTGGCATTCCGCATATTGTCATAGCACCTTCAAGTAACATCACAAGTTGATATATCAGCTTATCGCTATTTGGATATTCTTCAATCTTTGATTTCGCTAGGCAAAATCCACTTTCAAAACCACTATTTATAATGCATTCATAAACTTCATTTTGAAAAAGACCAATTTCCTGTTCAGTCAAATCCTCGTGAAAACATAAAAGCGTATTCAAATCTGTTTTTAAAATTCTGGCTAATGGGGCTAATAAAGTGATATCTGGAAATGAAACCCCTTTTTCCCATTTATTTACTGCCGGTGTACTTACACCTATATATGCAGCCATCTGCTCTTGAGTCAAACCTGCTTCTTTTCTTTTTTCTCTAATAATATGATTAATCTTCATATAGTCTCCTCCTTTTGATTATTGATGAGGATCCTTCATCTAAAAGTAATTATAGCAGGTATTTTAAAATGAGACCATTGATTCATTATTAAATATCTGTCAAAATTTTTAACTGATGGTTAATAATGGTTTCCCGATTTAAAAAAATTAAGAATCGTTAGAAATAAGTTAAAAATGAAATATTTTCTTTTCGTATAATGCTTGTATTAAGAAGAGAAAGGAAAAATATTAATGAAAAATAATAATTTATTTAAAAAAGTTATAATTGGGTTACTATTAGTTTGCCTTGTTCTACAAAGTAACAAATCTGTATTTGCCCAATCACGTCAATTACAATGTGCAGGACAAGTTATTAATGATGATAGTAATGAAAAAAACCTAAAGTTACATTGAACCAGAAAAATGTCAAGAAATTTATTACTCAATATTTTCAAATGTACCCCATTTTTGATAAT
>NZ_QRCT01000031.1 GCF_003363435.1 Anaerosacchariphilus polymeriproducens | reverse complement strand
TTTGAGGACGACCAGGTCTATACCTTTGACATCGATTATACCGACAAAGCTGGGAACCAGGCGGCAGACCTGCAGGAGATCACGTTCTGTGTGGACAAAACCAAGCCCGCTTTGACCGTAACGGGAATCAAGAACCATTCGGCCAACAGCGGAAGGGATGCAGATAAAAAAGAGACGAACGTAGGCTTTGTCCTAGAGGCATCGGATGAGAATTTTGCCGGCCTGACCCCGCACTTAAACCTTGTGACGTTAGAGGGAATCCAAAACTGTGATGACTTACTTGGCAGTGCACAGGCAGTTGAAAACGGCCAGCGTTATGCCGTGAGCAACTTAAAGAAGGACGGGATCTACCTCCTGACGGCGACCGTAACGGATCAAGCCGGAAATGAGAACAAAGCAGCAAAGGTGACCGAGGCAGATGGCAGGGTACAAGAAGCAGAGCAGATCGTATTTTCGGTGAACCGCAATGGTTCGGTGTATACGCTGGATGAAGCGACCCAAAAGATCAATGGCTCCTACCTGACCAAAGAGCAGGACATCGTGATTCAGGAGACCAACGTGAATGCCCTGAAGGAGAGGACGCTGACCTTATTTCAGGACAACCAGACGAAGAGCCTGAAAGAAGGAGAGGATTATCAGATCCAAAAGACAGAAGGGAACGGACAATGGAATCAGTATACCTATCAGATTTTCAAAAAGAACTTTGCGAATGATGGGTATTACAGCCTGGTGCTGTATTCCGTGGATGCGGCAGACAACAAGTCGGAGAACAACATGGATACCAAGGATGTGGAACTACGGTTCGCGGTAGACAAGACGGCACCGAAGGTCATCGTGACGAACCTTTCTGACCGGGAAGCGTATCAGGAAGAAAAGAAGGACGTGACCATGGTCATCGATGATAACATGAAACTGCAGGAAGTTAAAGTTTATCATACTACTTATAACTGAACCGGAAGCGAATCCACCTATGGGGAAGCAGCAGAGACTTGGGACAACGAGAAGATCCAACAGATGGTGGCAGGAAAAGAGGACTTTACCTTCCCGATCGATGGGAATACGACGCAGAAACATAAGGTCAAGATCGTAGCGGTCGATGCGGCGGGAACGGAAAAAGAAGTGGAAGTGAAAGACTTCTATGTGACCAAGAGCTGGATCATCGGCGTAAAAACACAGGGAAAGAAGGCCCTACCGATCGCAGGAGGCGTTTTATTGCTTGGAGGAATCGGAGCAGGTGTTGTGTTTGTACTTCGTAAGAGGAAAGCTGTTAACGTGAAATAGAATAAATTAAGATTTTGGTGTGAACTAGTGGTTTTTTCGCTAGTTCATCCTTGTTAAAGAAGAAAAAACACATGAATGTGATAACATGAGGAGAGAGAAATGGGAAATAGTAGTAAAGGAGCATCGAAAGGGACATCGATCGAACCAACTCAGGTAGAAAAGCAATTACAGGAGCTGGAAGCAGTTCGAATCAAACTAAATGATTTAAGTAAAATTTTACATACGCAGAATGCAGAACTGGTAAAAGCGTGGGATGGGGAAGGAGGCATCGGTTTTTTGAATGCCTCTGCATCCCAAGAAAATGAGATCAGCAATCATATCAAGGCGATTGAAAATCTGATGGCAGGCATCAGTGGAACTCTATATGATCTGAAAGAAGTGGATGACAAAATGAGTTTATTATTAGAAGAGGTAGGGAAGGAAACTAAGGTGAAAAAGTAGTGGCATGTAGATGTAATGATATAGCAGGTTGTAAGGCAGATATAGAAGATTTGAAAACGGCAAAAGGGTATCTAACAGAATTAATCACTTTAGATACACAAGTGGAACAAGGACTAACAGCAATAGTGGGTTACAGCCAAAGTGCATTTACAACCAAAAATCTGGATCTGTTAGAAGGGAATGAGAAAAAAGTAAACGATCAAGTCACCAGTACATTAAGTAACATTCTTACAAGAATAGAGACAGAGATCACAACGCTTGAAACACAATCCTTAGTAGAATTAGAACGAGAAGATAAACAGACGCATCAGGAGGAAAAAAAGAATGAAGCTTAAATTGGATACCCTGTCCGATACCTACGAAGAATATAAATCTGCGGTAAAGACCTTACAAGAGGTAAAGGCAGATTTATTTATGATCACGGGTACGTTAGATACTTGCTGGGAGGGAGCAGGAAAAGAAATCTGTTTGGCAAAAATCAGAGATTATCTTAATGTTTTTTATGAAAATACGTTAATTAGTATGGAGGCCATCAAAGATATTTTAAAAAAGAATATACCAAAGGCGAATACCTGTTTAAATCGTTGTGATGCATTTGCGGATGTCGTAAACTTAAATGGTCCTAACTTTTATACGGATGATAGAAAAGGAGGCGGGACTCTTTCTTTCGACGAGGATATTATGAATTCTCTTATGAATCAAGTCTTGTCAATCGGCGGAGAGGAAACACAGGAAGAGAGAAGAAAATGGCAACAGGTAATGCATGAAATTTCTTTGGGTTATTGCAGCAGTTTAAGATATTCCAGCTTCCGTTTAAATATAGAATCTTTTCTGTTAGAAAAAGCACTGCAAGACCAAGAAGACTCCATGATGGACTTCTACCATACTTTAAATACCTATGTTCAGGAAGTGAAAGAATTGGATGGTGATGCAGCAACCGATTTCAAAGGCTATACCGATAAGACTCAGAAAAAGCTGACTGCCAGGGTCTATGAACCGGTGGTGGTGAAGGATAAGATCAATCTGGAAAGGCTTTACTATTTGCTTCATACCCCGCCTTCCGCATTAAGTGAGGCAGAATTAAATGAGATTATAACTGCTTATGAAACAGCTGTAAAAAACGGCGATGCCAAGCAGGTAGAAGAAATCTTAAAATGCTGTTACGAATATGATGAACAAAAAGGACAGAACAATTATAAGCTTACCGAAACTTATTATGTAGTAGAAGGGATTATGAAAGCCAAACTGGATTTGAAAGCTGCGCAATCAGGTATGAACCTGATGGATCCCCATAATGAATATAATGAGGCAACCATAGATTTCATTGAAGAGATCAAACGATACAGTTTGTTTAGTGGCCTGGGAGAATACGCTCCCAATATAAAAGGAACAGGAGACCTGTTTGATCGAAATTTCGATCCTTCCCACCGAATTATTCTTCATGTGGATTTAGAAACCTATGGAGCAAGTTTCTGGAAAAGTGAAAAAGATTATGAAGAAGCGAAAAAGAAAGGGAAATACAAAGACAAAAGCCTTGTATC
>NZ_QRCT01000030.1 GCF_003363435.1 Anaerosacchariphilus polymeriproducens | reverse complement strand
TTATGGATAACGATAAACCTTCTTACCGGACTTTTGGATATTTTATTAATGAGGTTCTTTCTGATTCCATTGAAGAAATTTTTAATGATATCAATCAAAAAATATTTAATGAAGAAAAAGTTGACCTTGATCACCTGTATATAGATGGCTCAAAATTTGAAGCCAATGCCAACAAATATAGTTGGGTATGGAAAAAGGCAACCGAAAAATCCAGGTACCGGCTTTATGAAAAGATTACGGTTCTCCTGACTGAAATCAACGATGCTCTTGCATGGAGTGGATTAAAAATACAGACGAATACCGAGTACATCCCAGATGAATTAAAAGAGATTCTTTCCAGATATGCGACAGTATGGGAAATCAATAAAGACAACTTTATTTATGGGAAAGGACATCACAAGACTTTACAGCAACGCCAGTATGAAAAACTCCTGGAGTACACAACGAAACTGGAGGAATACGTGGAGAAAGTATCAATCTGTGGTCCGGATCGCAACAGTTATTCGAAAACAGACCATTCTGCCACTTTTATGAGAATTAAAACGGATTACATGGGAAATGACCAGCTTCTCCCTGCATACAATGTGCAGATTGGAGTAGCTGATGAATACATTGCAGTTGTAGACGTGAATCAGTACCGTTCAGACATGGATTGCTTTATTCCCCTAATGGAACAGTTCTATCATACATATGGATTTTATCCCAAATATCCGACTGCGGATGCCGGATACGGTTCTTATAATAACTACATATACTGTGAACAGCATGGAATGGAAAAGTACATGAAATTTCCTATGTTCAAAAAAGAAACCAAAGATAAAAAATATCATGACAATCCATTTCGTGCTGTTAATTTCAAAGTCGATGAAGAGGGAAATCTGAAATGTCCGAATGAAAAAACTTTTTATCTGGAATATCGGCAGTATGTACGTGGAAATCAATATGGACGTCAGGAAGAAGTGTATGCCTGTGAAGACTGCAGCGGTTGCCCTTATGCAAAACAGTGTAAAAAGACTGATAAAAACCGTACGATAAGAATCAACAGAGAATTAACCAAAATGCATGAAGAAGTAATTGAAAATCTTGAAAGTATTCATGGGGCTCTTTTAAGAATGAACAGATCCATACAGGCAGAAGGAACCTTTGGTATTATGAAGAATAACCGCTGGTATAAAAGAATTGTAAGAAAAGGAATTGATTCTGTAAAGCTAGAGATATATCTGGTTTCCATTGGGCAAAACCTATATAAATATCATAATAAACAGATGCGATGCAAAAAAATCGCATAGTAAAAAATTTGCTATTACTTAATAGTAAGGGGATTTTATACCCTTTTTTAAGAACACAATATCTTATGGTCAGAAAAAAGAAGCCATGAAAAAATGATCACTCGTTTTTTCACAGCCCCTTT
>NZ_QRCT01000029.1 GCF_003363435.1 Anaerosacchariphilus polymeriproducens | reverse complement strand
GTTTTTTCACAGCCCCTTTATTTTTTGTCGAACTCTTATTTCAAAATCAGGTTGACAAAATAAGGATATAATAATATACTTTGAGTATCAAACTATTTGCAATTCAAATTAAATGACAAATTTTTTAGAAAAGGGAGAAACAATTATGTTAGAAAGAATGAAAGAAATTATCGCAGAACAATTAAATGTGGAGACATCTGAAATCAAATTAACTACAAATTTCAAAGAAGATTTAGGAGCAGATTCTTTAGACTTGTTTGAATTAGTTATGGCGTTAGAAGATGAATATTCTGTAGAGATTCCTTCAGAAGAGTTACAGGAACTTACGACAGTAGAAGCAGTTGTTGAATATTTAAAATCTAAAGGTGTAGAAGAGTAAAACGGTGGATTGAATGGAAACGAGAATCACGCAACTTTTAAAAATTAAGTATCCAATAATTCAAGGTGGAATGGCATGGGTAGCTGAACATAATTTAGCTGCAGCAGTTTCTAATGCAGGTGGTTTTGGAGTGTTGGGAGCTGCCAGTGCACCAGCAGATGTGATTCGTCAAGAAATCTATAAAGTAAGAGAACTTACGGATAAACCTTTTGGTGTTAATATTATGCTAATGAGTCCGTTTGCAAAGGAAGTTGCTCAGGTAGTAACAGAAGAAAAAGTATCTGCTGTTACAACAGGGGCAGGGAATCCGGAAAAATTTCTGGAAATGTGGAAGAATGCAGGAATTAAAGTAATACCTGTAGTAGCTTCTGTGGCTATGGCAAAACGTATGGAACGTCATGGTGCAGATGCAATTATAGCAGAAGGAACAGAAGCAGGCGGTCATATTGGTCAACAGACAACGATGACTTTAGTACCTCAAGTAGCAGATGCAGTAGAGATACCTGTGATTGCAGCTGGTGGAATCGCTGATGGAAGAGGTTTTATGGCGGCTATGATGCTAGGAGCTCAAGCAGTTCAAATGGGAACCGGTTTTGTAGTTGCAAATGAATCTATTGTTCATGATAATTATAAAGATAAAATCATGAAAGCACGAGATATTGATTCGGAAGTCACCGGTTTATCTACAGGCCATCCGGTAAGGTCAATTCGAAATCAAATGACCCGAGAATATCTTAAGCTAGAAAAGCAAGGTGCATCACTTGAAGAACTTGAGTATCTAACTTTAGGATCTTTGAGAAAGGCTGTAATGGATGGAGATATGAAAGAAGGATCAATTATGGCAGGACAGATTGCGGGCTTGATATCCAAAAGGCAGTCATGCAAAGAGATAATAGAACAAATAATGAAAGAAGCAGAACAGTTACGAAGTAAATGAATTAGAATTATGAAATAAGGAGAGCACTATGAGTAAAATTGCATTTATTTTTCCTGGTCAGGGAGCCCAATATATTGGTATGGGTAAAGATTTTTATGAGAATGAGAAAGTAAGTAAAGAAGTATATGATCTGGCTGGGAAAACAGTAGGAATTGATATAGCAAAGCTTTGCTTTGAAGAAAATAAGCATTTAGATATTACTGAATATACGCAAATTGCAATGCTTACAACCGAAGTTGCAATTTTAAAAGCACTAGAATCAAAAGGAATCCATTCAGATGTAAATGCAGGATTAAGTCTAGGTGAATACGCCGCCTTAGCAGCATCTCAAGTGCTTTCCTATGAAGATGTATTTAGAGTAGTCAGAAAAAGAGGAATCTTTATGCAGGAAGCAGTTCCTGTTGGAGGTGCCATGTCTGCAGTTTTAGGTCTAGAAGCAGAAAAAATAGAAGAGATTTGTAAGCAAGTGAATGGAATTGTATCCATTGCAAATTATAATTGTCCCGGTCAAATTGTAATTACCGGAGAAGAAAATGCAGTAAAAGATGCCAATGATAAATTGAAAGAAGCCGGAGCGAAAAGGACCATTCTTTTAAATGTAAGCGGACCATTTCATTCTGCAATGTTAAAAGAAGCAGGAGAACAGCTGGGTGAAGTTTTAAAAGATATTCATATATTAGATTTTAAAACACCTTATGTATCTAATGTAACAGCAGAATATGTTACACAAAAAGAAGAGGTAAAAGAATTATTGAAAAAGCAGGTTTCTTCATCAGTTTGTTGGCAGCAAAGCATAGAAAAAATGATTAAGGAAGGCATTGATACCTTTATTGAAATAGGGCCGGGAAAAACTTTAACGGGATTCCTCCGCAAGATCAATCGAAATGTAAAGGTATATAATATAGACAAATATGAGGATTTAGATCATGTCGTTGAATTACTAAAAGCAGAATAGAGAAAATCAGAAAGGAGAGAAAAATGTTTCAGGGAAAAGTAGCTCTTATAACAGGAGCAAGTAGAGGATTAGGAAGAGAAATTGCGCTTACATTGGCACAACAAGGCGCTAAAGTTGTAGTAAATTATAATGGTTCAAAAGATAAAGCAGAAGAAGTAGTGGAAAAAATCACAAATAATGGGGGAGAAGCAATTAGCTACCAATGTAATGTAAGTGACTTTCAGGCAGTAGAAATCATGGTGAAAGAGGTAATTGCTAAGTTTGGAAGAGTTGATATTCTGGTAAATAGTGCTGGAATAACAAAAGATAACTTAATTGTAAAGATGAAAGAAGAAGACTTTGACCAAGTTATTGACATAAATTTAAAAGGAACTTTTAATACCATTAAACATGTTTCAAGACAAATGCTAAAACAAAGGGCTGGTAAAATCATTAATATTACTTCTGTATCAGGGGTTCTTGGAAATATTGGGCAGGCAAATTATTCAGCATCAAAAGCAGGAGTCATTGGGCTGACGAAAACAATGGCAAGAGAATTGGCTTCCAGAGGTATTAATGTGAATGCAGTTGCACCGGGATTTATTGAAACAGAAATGACAGCAGTATATGATGAATCACAGATTGCGATGTTTGTTGAACAGATTCCATTTAAGAGACTTGGAAAGCCGGATGAAGTTGCACAAGTGGTCAGCTTTTTGGCTTCAGAGCAAGCATCTTATATTACAGGACAAATCATTCACATAGATGGTGGAATGGCAATATAGAACAGGAGAGAAGATATGAAAAGAGTCGTAGTAACAGGGATGGGTGCAATTACACCTATTGGTCTGAATGTAGAAGATTTTTGGAATGGCATAAAAGAGCAGAAGTTAGGTTTTAAGAATATCACAAAATTTGATACAACGGATTATAAAGTAAAAATTGCTGCAGAAATAGAAGGTTTCGAAGCAAAAGAATATATGGATTTTAAAGCTGCAAAGAGAATGGAATTATTTTGCCAGTATGCAGTTGCAGCAGCTAAAGAAGCATTAGCAGATGCGAAAGTTGATATGGAAAAAGAAGATCCGTTCCGTGTAGGATGTGCAGTAAGCTCAGGAATAGGAAGTTTGCAGGCAATGGAACGTGAATATAAAAAACTATTAGAAAGAGGTCCTGGTAAGGTCAATCCTTTGCTTGTACCATTAATGATTTCAAATATGGCAGCCGGAAACGTATCGATTCAATTTGGGTTAAAGGGAAAAAGTATTAATGTAGTGACTGCATGTGCTACAGGTACGCATTCTATAGGTGAATCATATCGGACGATTCAGTTTGGAGATGCTGATATTATGGTAGCGGGAGGTACTGAAGGGGCAGTGACACCTATTGGCGTCAGCGGCTTCACTGCATTGACAGCGCTATCGTCATCATCAGATCTGGAGAGATGTTCGATTCCTTTTGATAAGGAAAGAGACGGATTTGTAATGGGAGAAGGAGCAGGTGTAGTTGTATTAGAAGAATTGGAACATGCCAAAAAACGTGGAGCAAAGATTTACGCAGAAGTTGTTGGTTATGGTGCAACAAGTGATGCATATCATATTACTTCTCCGGCAGAAGATGGAGGAGGAGCAGCCAGAGCTATGCTGAATGCAGTCGATGACGCGGGCATTTCTAAAGAAGATATTACTTATATTAATGCACATGGTACAGGTACACATCATAATGATTTATTTGAAACCAGAGCAATAAAAAAAGCTTTTGGTGAACATGCTTATCAAATTAAAATCAATTCAACAAAATCAATGATCGGCCATTTATTAGGTGCTGCTGGTACAGTGGAATTTATTGCGTGTGTAAAAGAAATGGAAGAAAGTTATATACATCCAACAGTAGGATATAAAGTAAAGGATGATGAATTAGATTTAAACTATGTACCGGGTGAGCCAATAAATGAAACTTTTAATTACGCCTTATCTAATTCATTAGGATTTGGTGGACATAATGCAAGTATTATTTTGAAGAAATATACAGAATAGAGTAGGAGAAAACAAAAAATGGAATTTGAAAACATTATTCGATTAATAGAAAGCGTATCAAAGTCCAATTTGACAGATTTTCAATTGGAGCAAAATGATTTTAAAATAAAAATGAAAACTGACAAAGGGCAAAAAGTGATTACCACAACGCAAATGCCAGTTCATGTAACACAGGCACAAATGCATAATGTAGAAGCACAAATGGAAGCACCGGTTCAGGTACAACAAGATAATAACGAAAATAAGCTTACCGGAAATGTTGTAAAATGTCCATTGGTTGGTACGTTTTATAGTTCTCCTTCACCTGAAGACGGCCCCTATGTAAAAGTAGGTGATACTGTTAAAAAAGGTCAGACTTTAGGAATTGTTGAAGCAATGAAATTGATGAATGATATTGAATGTGAATTTGATGGAGTCGTAAAAGAGATATTAGTTCAGAATGAGGATAAGGTAGAGTTTAATCAACCCTTATTCATCATTGAATAGGAGGCGATTAGATGGCTTTAATGTCAACAAAAGAAATTATGGAAATTATACCACATAGACAACCGTTTTTGTTAGTTGATACGATTGAGGAGTTAGAACCTGGGAAACGCGCTGTTGGAAAAAAGTGTGTTACTTATAATGAACCTTTTTTTGCAGGTCATTTTCCCGAAGAACCTGTAATGCCAGGTGTCTTAATCATAGAAGCTTTATCACAAGTCGGAGCAGTAGCTATGTTGAGCAAACCAGAATTTAAAGGTAAAATAGCATATTTCGGGTCAATTAATTCAGCAAAATTTAGAGACAAAGTATTACCCGGAGATGTATTACAGTTGGAATGTGAAATTATAAAAACAAAAGGCCATATCGGAGTAGGAAATGCAAAGGCTTTTGTAGATGGAAAATTAGTAACACAAGCAGAATTAACTTTTGCGATAGGACAATAGATGGGCAGAAAAGAGGAGAATATGTTTCAAAAAATTCTAATTGCTAATCGCGGTGAAATTGCCGTAAGAATTATTCGGGCTTGTAGAGAACTTGGTATCAAAACAGTTGCTGTGTATTCGGAAGCAGATAGAAATGCACTTCATACACAGCTGGCAGATGAAGCGATTTGTATTGGTCCGGCAGCTGCAGATGAAAGCTATTTAAGTATAGAGAGAATTGTAAGTGCAACGATTGCAGCAGAAGCGGATGCGATTCATCCGGGATTTGGATTTTTATCAGAAAATGCTAAGTTTGTGGAGATTTGTCAAAAATGTAATATAAAATTCATTGGACCATCTGCAGAAATCATTAATAAAATGGGAAACAAATCAGAGGCCAGAAAAACCATGATGGAAGCTGGAGTACCTGTAGTACCTGGAACCAAAGAAGCTGTGTATACAGTGGAAGATGGGAAGAGAATTGCAGATGAAATGGGATATCCCGTTATGATAAAGGCATCATCAGGCGGCGGTGGAAAAGGGATGAGAATTGCTGATTCTGAAGATGTTTTTTCAAACGCTTTCAAAACGGCGCAGAAAGAATCAATTAATGCGTTTGCAGATAATACTATGTATATTGAAAAATATATTGAAAGTCCCAGGCATATAGAAGTACAAATTTTAGCAGATCAGTATGGAAAGGTGATTCAGTTAGGCGAAAGAGATTGTTCCATACAAAGAAGACATCAAAAATTAATCGAAGAGTCTCCATCCAGTGTTATGACACCGGAACTCAGAAAAAAACTTGGTGAAACAGCAGTAAAAGCAGCACAGGCTGTGAAATATGAAAATGCTGGAACAATTGAATTTCTGTTAGATAAAAATGGTGAGTTTTATTTCATGGAAATGAATACTAGAATTCAAGTAGAGCATCCTGTTACAGAAATGGTTACCGGTCTGGATTTAATTAAAGAACAAATTAATATAGCCCAAGGTCAACCATTAGAAATCAATCAGGAAGATATTATAATCAGAGGACATTCAATTGAATGTAGAATTAATGCAGAAAATCCAAATAAGAATTTTATGCCATGTCCAGGAACGATATATGAAATGCATCTACCAGGTGGAAATGGAGTCAGAATTGATACTGCTATGTTTCAAGGATATACAATCCCTCCATATTATGATTCTATGATTGCAAAAGTGATTGTACATGATAAAGATAGAGCATCAGCGATAAATAAGATGAGAAGCACATTAGGAGAAGTAGTATTTGAAGGAATCGAAACCAATTTAGATTTTCAATATGAAATATTAAATCATCAAGCTTTTCGGAATGGAAAAATAAATACTCATTTTATACAAGATTATTTCGAATAGCTAATTTAGTTTAAGGAAAATAGGAGTGCACAAAATGTTAAAGTTTAAGAAAACGTATATTTCGATGGCACAAAATGATTCTTCCAAAGTCGGTAAAGTACTTAAACGTGGTAAAGGGAAAGAAGAGCAGCCACAAGTACCAGAGGGACTTTGGATTAAGTGTGATAAATGTGGAGAGCTCTTATACAAAGAAGACGTAAAGAACAATAACTACTCTTGTTATAAATGTGGAAAATATTTTAGATTAAATACCAGACGTAGAATTCGTATGGTAGCAGATGCGAATTCTTTTGAAATCTGGGATATTGATTTAGAGAATAAGAATCCATTAGATTTTCCTAATTATGAAGAACAAATCAAAGCCGTGAAAGAAAAAACTAAATTAGACGAAGCTGTTACAACAGGAAAAGCCAAGATTCATGGTGAAGATGTGGTTATAGGAATTTGCGATGCCAGATTTTTGATGGGAAGCATGGGCCAAGTGGTAGGCGAAAAGATAGCCAGAGCAGTAGAAAGAGCAACGAAAGAAAGGTTGCCCGTTGTCATTTTTACATGTTCAGGAGGAGCGAGAATGCAGGAAGGAATGGTATCCTTGATGCAGATGGCAAAAACGTCTGCAGCATTGAAACGTCATTCAGATGCTGGCTTACTATATATATCTGTATTGACAGATCCTACTACAGGAGGAGTAACAGCAAGTTTTGCTATGCTTGGAGATATCATTTTGGCTGAGCCGGGCGCACTTGTCGGATTCGCCGGAGCAAGGGTAATTGAACAGACAATTGGTCAAAAATTACCAGAGGGATTCCAAAGAGCTGAGTTTCTTTTAGAACACGGTCTGATTGATAAAATAGTAGAGAGAGAAGATTTAAAAGATACGCTGCATAAATTGATTGTTATGCATAAGATTGATGAAAATGTGAGCTGGAATATATCAAATACTGAAAAAAGCTTGTTTCGAGCATTTCAAGAAGATAATTCTGATAACGATATTACGGCTTGGGAAAGAGTGCAGACAGCAAGAATGGCTTCAAGACCAACAGCTTTAGATTATGCCAACGAGATATTCACAGATTTTATTGAATTACATGGTGATAGAGCTTTCCGTGATGATTCAGCTATTATTGCCGGAATCGCAATGCTCGATGGCAACCCGGTAACAGTAATTGGTCAGCAAAAAGGGCGTAATACAAAAGAAAATATTCTAAGAAATTTTGGAATGCCATATCCGGAAGGGTATCGAAAAGCTTTACGTTTCATGAAGCAGGCAGAAAAATTTAATCGGCCAATTATTAACTTTATTGATACTCCGGGAGCTTTTTGTGGAGTAGAAGCAGAAGAACGTGGTCAAGGGGAAGCAATAGCAAGAAATCTAATGGAAATGGCAGGAATTAAAGTGCCTATATTAAGTATAGTTATAGGTGAAGGCGGTAGTGGTGGAGCCTTAGCTTTAGGTGTTGGAAACGAAGTCTGGATGCTGGAAAATACTATTTATGCAGTACTTTCACCAGAAGGGTTTGCGTCTATTTTGTGGAAAGATGGAAAAAGAGCAGATGAAGCAGCAGATGTAATGAAAATAACAGCAGCTGATTTAAAAAGACTTGGAATCATTGAAAAAATAATTCCAGAAAAAGAACCGGTATGCGAAGCGAACTTAGCAGTAATTTCCGATTATATCCGGTTTGAAATGAGATGCTTTTTACAAAAATTGACCACGATGACACCAGAGCAAATTGTAAACCATCGATATGATAGATTTAGGAGAATATAAAATGGAATTGAAACCATTAATAATAGGAGATTTGGTAGCAAAAGTGCCAGTAATACAAGGCGGAATGGGAGTAGGGATCAGCTTGTCAAAACTTGCCGGGGCAGTAGCAGCTGAAGGTGGAATAGGAATTATCTCTACAGCACAAATTGGGTATCAGGAGCCTGAATTTGATGAAAATCCAATTGAGACCAATTTAAAAGCAATTAAGAAACATATCCATAAAGCAAAAGAAATTGCTCACGGTGGAATTGTAGGCGTTAATATTATGGTTGCAACCAAAAGATACGAAGATTATGTAAAAGCGGCAGCTAAAGCTGGGGTAGATTTGATCATATCGGGAGCAGGTCTTCCGACAGAATTACCCAAATATATTGAGGGCTTTAAAACCAAAATTGCACCAATAGTATCTACTTTTAAATCTGCAAATGTTATTATGAAATTATGGGATAGAAAATATAATTATGCACCAGATTTAGTAGTAATAGAAGGACCTCAAGCAGGAGGACATTTAGGTTTTTCAGTAGACCAGCTGGAATATTTTTCGAATCAGGAAATTTATGAAGAAGAAATTAAAAAAATTGTAGAATTAACTTCATCCTATGCACAGAAATATAACAAAAATATACCTGTTGTTGCCGCTGGAGGCATTTATGACAGAAAAGATATGCTGCATTATTTGGACTTAGGTGTGGACGGTGTACAGATGGGTACGAGATTTGTTACAACCTATGAGTGCGATGCTGATGAGAAATACAAAGAGACTTATATAAAATCAAAAAAAGAAGATATTCAAATAGTAAAAAGTCCGGTTGGAATGCCAGGACGGGCAATTAGAAATTCTTTTTTAGAAAAAAAGGAGAAAGAGCCGGGAAAGATAGGTAAATGTCACCAGTGTCTGGAAAAATGTAATCCATCCAAAATACCTTATTGTATTACAGATGCTTTACTCAATGCTGCAAGAGGAAATGTTGAAGATGCATTATTATTTTGTGGATCAAATGCATACAGAGCAGAAAGATTAGAACATGTATCTGATATTTTTCGAGAACTGACTCAAAATTGAATAAGACAAAGATGCAGGAACCAGATTTAAGCAGGATTCACTTAATTGAGAAATTTAGGCTTATATAACATGGTTCCTGTTTTGTGGAAACCAAGGTTGCCATAGCTAAAAAAATCCATTATAATGAAAAATAAATAAATGAAAGGAAATAGAGTATATGAACGCAATCCCATTACAAGAAATAGAGACTGAATTAAATAAAGGTAAGCCTTATCCTATGGGTGTTACATGGACTGAAAAGGGAATAAATTTTGCGGTATCTGTGCCCAAGAACGCGAACTGTTCCATACTTTTTTATAATAAACAAGAAACAGTTCCTTTTGGAAAGGTTCAGATTCCTGAACAATTTCGTGTGGGTAATGTATATACACTATTATTAGATAAATCATTTAAAAAGTACGATTATAATTATGAAGTAAATGGAAAAGTAGTTCAAGATCCTTATGCGGTACAAATTATAGGAAAAGAAAAATGGGGGATTTATAAAGAAAATAAAGATATTAAATGTAGATTAAATAAAAGTACATTCGATTGGGAAGGAGATAAGCCTCTTGAAATTCCTTATGATAAATGTATTATCTATAGCTTGCATCCAAGGGGATTTACGAAACATAATAGTTCAAAAGTGAAAAAACGGGGGACATGGAAAGGAATTCTAGAAAAACTTCCATATATCAAAGAACTTGGTATAAATGTCATAGAATTAATGCCTTCTTATGAGTTTTGTGAAATCATAAAAGAAGAAATTCCTATATATACTAAAAGCGAAATATTTGAAGAAGATAAATCTAAAATTAATTTTTGGGGATATGGTTCTGGTTATTATTTTGCACCAAAAACATCCTATTGTAATTCAAATAATCCTATTGATGATTTTAAAACTTTAATAAAAGAAGTGCATAAAAATGGAATTGAAGTACTTATGGAAATGTACTTTGACGAAAAATTAAATCCTAATATAATAATTGACTGTTTACGATTTTGGCATTTAGAATATCATGTAGATGGATTTCATATTTATGGTGGTTCTGTTCCGGATCAAGTCATATTATCAGATCCATTATTGACAAAAGCAAAACTTATTGTGCCATATGTAAATGATTGGATCATGATAGAAAAGTGTGATGAGAAATTTAGAAATATCAGTGAATGTAATGAAGATTTTGCCTATGTTTCACGTAAGTTATTAAAAAGTGATGAAGAGCAATTAGAGAATTTTTCATCGAAGATTAGAAGAAATCCAAGCGATAAGGCAATTATAAACTATATTACAAGTCATAATGGTTTCACTCTTATGGATTTAGTGTCTTATGATGTCAAGCACAATGAGGAAAATGGTGAAAGTAATAAAGATGGGAATGATTATAATTATAGTTGGAATTGTGGCGTAGAGGGCCCGAGTAGAAAAAAAGCAGTTAAAAATTTAAGATTAAGTCAGAGAAAAAATGCTATGTTGATGTTATTTTTAAGTCAGGGCGTACCATTTTTGTTAGCTGGTGATGAAATTGGTAATACACAAAAGGGGAATAATAATGCGTATTGTCAAGATAATGAAATAGGTTGGATTAATTGGAAAGGTCAGGAAACTGATGCACAAATGCTTGAATTCATAAAGAAATTGATATCTTTTCGTAAGAGGCACCCAATTTTCCATCAGGCCAAAGAGCTGAAAATAAGAGATTACAAATCTTGTGGTTATCCCGATATTTCATATCATGGTTCTAAAGCGTGGTATCCGGATATGACTTATTATAAGCGGCATTTTGGAATTATGTATTGTGGTCAATATGTGAAAAAGGAAGATGGAAGTGAAGATAATTTCTTCTATGTAGCATATAATTTGTATTGGACCGAAATGAAATTTGATCTACCGAATCTCCCAAGTAATATGAAATGGTATATTGCTATTGATTCAAGCCAGACACAAGAGGATGGAATCTATCATGAAGGAGAGGAGCCATTATTAGAACAGCAAAAGTTTTTGAGAGTTTCTGCAAGGACTATCGTTGTATTAATAGGTAAATAATATGATTCAAAAAATAGAAACGAAAGAGGGATGTTTATCAGGATTTTGGCTTAAAATAATTGCCATTGTTACAATGCTGATTGATCATCTGGGATATACAGTATTTCCACAGCAAGTTTGGATGCGTTATGTTGGTCGAATCGCTTTTCCTATATTTTGCTATTTAATAACAGAAGGTTTTGTTCATACTAAGAATGTAAAAAAATATAGCTTGCGATTATTAATGTTTGCTCTTATTTCAGAGATTCCTTATGATTTAGCTTTTCATAGAAAAGTATTTTATTGGGAACAGCAAAACGTATTTTTTACATTACTTTTGGGTTTATTATGTTTAATTATTATAAAAGAAAATATACAGTTGGTTGTTAAAGTATTAGGAGTTGTTAGTTTAATTTTTGCAGCCGGAGCTTTTGGTACAGATTATGGAGGGGCAGGCGTACTTTTAATTATTATATTTTATTTATTTAAAGATAATAGTATTAAAAGGATCATTGCATTTTTTGTTGTAAATTCTATAATACTAATTCGTTTGTTTCAGTTTTCTTACCTTTGGGAGACAAATTTGATTTTTGAATTTTTTATTCAGGATTATGCAATCTTGTCATTATTACCTATTGAGCTGTATAATGGTGAACGAGGGTTTAGAATGAAATGGAGTTTTTATTTGTTTTATCCAATTCATTTACTATTAATATATGGAATTATATTATTGATATAAATTTAAATAGAATATAAGAAAATAGAAAGTATAGAGAGTGATAGAATGAAAGCATGGAAGCATTTAAATACAGTAATGTATCACAAATGGTTAGTAATGAAGGGCTGTTTTAAAGTTGGATTATATTGGCAAGGAATAACTCACGATTTGTCTAAATTTTCTCCAACCGAATTTTTGGTAGGATGTAAATATTATCAAGGGACAAGAAGTCCAAACAATGCCGAACGTGAAGAAAAGGGATATTCCTCTTCTTGGCTACATCATAAAGGGCGTAACAAACATCATTTTGAATATTGGATTGATTATGGTATGACTCCTAAAACAGGGATGACTGGCATGAAGATGCCAAACAAATATGTAATTGAAATGTTAATGGATCGTATAGCGGCATCTAAAGTGTATAAAAAAGAAGAGTATACAGATGCATCTCCACTGGAATATTATAAAGGTGGAAAAGATAAGACGATGATTCATGATGAAACAAGAACCATTCTTGAGTTTTTACTAAATAAATTAGCAAACGAAGGAGAAGACGCACTTTACAGTTTTATAAGAAAAGAACTATTAGGCAAGAAAACGACTCACGTTGACTTACCTGATTTATAGTGATAAACTGAAAACAGTTTGTAATTGCAAATTGGGAGGAAATATTGGAATGATAAATGATAAGAAAATTTTATTTAGTGGCATGCAGGCAACAGGAACTTTGACATTAGGGAATTATCTAGGTGCTTTGCAAAACTGGGTCACTTTAAGTGATGAATATGAATGTTTTTATAGTGTAGTAGATTTACATTCTATTACGGTAAGACAGGAGCCGTCAGAACTTAGAAAAAGAGCAAGAAATTTATTGACTTTATATATTGCTGCAGGATTAGATCCTGAAAAAAACTGCATTTATTATCAATCGCATGTATCAGGGCATTCAGAATTAGCGTGGATCTTAAATTGTTATACGTATATGGGCGAATTAAGCCGTATGACTCAATATAAAGATAAATCCAAAAAGCATGCAGATAATATCAATGCTGGATTATTTACATATCCGGTACTTATGGCTGCGGATATCTTATTATTTCAGACAGATGTAGTTCCGGTAGGAATTGATCAGATACAGCATTTAGAGATTACAAGAGATATAGCTCAGAGGTTTAATGGAATCTATGGTGATGTTTTTACAATACCGGAAGCTTATATAGGAAAAAGTGGTGCCAAAGTAATGAGTTTACAGGAACCAACTAAGAAAATGTCCAAATCCGATGAAAATGTCAATGCAAGTGTATATTTAATGGATGATGTTGATACTATCATTAGAAAATTTAAACGTGCAGTGACAGATTCCGAAGCAAATATCGCTTATCGTGATGAACAACCAGGAATAAAAAATCTAATTGATATCTATTGTGGATGTACAAAAAAAACACCTGAAGAAGCTGTAAAAGATTTTGAGGGAAAAGGATATGGGGATTTGAAAGCAGCAGTAGGAGAGACTGTGGTATCTAGATTAAAACCGGTTCAAGAACGTTTTAATGAATTATGTAGTGAAAAAAGTTATATAGATGGAATTATAAAATCAAATGCAGAGAAAGCAAATCATTATGCAATAAAAACATTACGTAAAGTGCAAAGAAAAGTTGGATTTCCAGATAGAGCCAGATAAAGGAGGTTATTATTATGACAATTGAAGAAGTTATCAAAGTGTTGGAAATGCAAGAAGAAATTTTACAATTTACCCATTTTACGAATGATGATGCTTGGGAACTGGGTAGTCTTATTGTTACTGAATCCAAAAAGAGAGGACTTTCCGTTGCTGTCAGCATTCGTTTAAACAATGGATTAATTCCATTTCAGTATTTTGCAACAGGAAGATGTCTGAATAATGATAATTGGGTACAAAAAAAACATAACACAGTCAAAATGACAGAACAAAGCAGTCTTTTAGTTTATAGTAATCTTCAGAAGAATGGTGAAGTATTAGAAGATATGGGCTTAGATCCAAAAGAATATGCTGCCTGTGGTGGTGGATTCCCGCTACGTATAGAAGAAGTAGGTGTTATTGGAACGATTACAGTTTCCGGATTAGATCATGTTTCAGATCATGATTTACTGATTAAGTGTATTAGTAAATACCTGCATGTTGATGAAGTAGCCAGAATTAAAGCTGGAATGCTATAGTTTTCATATCTGAAGGCAGTGGTGCAAAAAAATTCAAAGATTCTTTGGTAATTGGATGCTTGAAAGAAAGTTTATGAGAATGAAGAGCTTGTCTGCCTATCGTAGTGTCGTCAGGATTATAAATAAAATCGCCTGGTAATGGATGACCAATATGTTTCATATGTACACGTATTTGATGGGTGCGCCCTGTTTCTAATTTAATAGAAACAAGGGCGTATCCATTTTTATAAGATAGCCGGCGAAAATGGGTGATAGCAGGTTCACCTCTTTCAAAGTTGATACACCTTTCGATTGTTGAACCGAATGTTCGTGCAATAGGTGCTGTTATTGTTCCATATGCGGGAATTAGTCCATTTACGACCGCTAAATATTCACGATGGATTTCACGTTTTTTCATCATATTGGATAAAATGCAACTGCTAAGCATATTTTTTGCTATAATTGTTAATCCGGTCGTATCACGATCCAAACGATTTATACATCGAAAAAGACAAGACAATCCTTGTTCTTTAAAATGATACATTATCCCATTTGCTAATGTATTTTCGTAATTATTTTGAGAAGGATGAATTGGAGTGTTAGATGGTTTATTCACAACTAAAATATCTTCATCTTCATAAAAAATATCCAAAGGCATAGAGATGGGAATGATATTTTGAGAATTATGCTCTTCAATAATCGATACTCTTAAAAGTTCACCTTGGTGAAGACGTTCTTTTGTATAGGTCCATTTGCCATTAACTATAATAGAAAATTCTGTTTTCTTTAAAGTAGTTATCAATTTTCTAGAATAACCATGTTGTAGTAAAAAATCATTGATGCTGATACCATCATATTCATTTGTAATTTCATATTGAAGAATACGTTCCATAATGCTCCATCCTGTTTTATTATTATGCAGTTACTAAAAGTTTTTCAATTTCGCAAATATACATGATATGATAATCGTTATCCGGATACCATTGTTTTTCTAATGATTTATCAAGAAAAGCTTGAGAATCATATTGCTGAGCAAATAATTTTTTTCCAATTATAACTGTATGAGCTTCTTCAAAGTAAGGAGTAGAATCCATAGTAGCTACAGTTAAATCAGAATTCTTTATTTTATTTTCATCGCGACCGGATACAGTACCAAGATAATTTAGTTTTTCTCGATATGCATTACCAAAAAAGGAAAGCGATAAGGTTTCTGCAGAGTCTACAATTTCTTTCGTAAAACGCTGAGGACGGATTACAACAAAAACTACATTTTTCCCCCACATTACACCGACACCGCCCCATGAGGCAGTCATTGTATTTATTTTATCTCCACTTTGTGCAGTCACAAGCATCCATTCTTTTCCAATAATCTCAAATGGATTAGATTGAAGTTCTTCTGGTTTTATTTCCTTAAAATTTGACATAATAACCTCCTATATAAAATATTTAAATTAAAATCATTATAATAGTATTTAAAATAAAATACAAGATATACAACTTTAGCAGATATTTTTAAGTTCTTCCTAAATATTTTATGAATTAATCAGCTTTTTTGCTTAAAATCTTTTATAAATTTTTTAATCGTTTCCTAAAAATTCTTTTAAAAAGATACATTGCAAAAATTAGTGCAGCTATTTCGGAGATTGGAAATGCAAACCATAGAGATTCTAGCCCCAAAAAACTGGCAAATAAAAATGAAGCCGGTAGAAGGAACAGGATTTGTCGTACAATTGATACGAGAAGACTGTAAAGACCATTGCCTAATGCCTGAAAAGAAGCTGATATGGTCAAACATATACCTGCAAAAATAAAACTTAAGCTAATGATACGAAGAGCTGGAATTCCTATATTAAGCATTTTAGAGGATGCATTAAAAATTGATAATAATTTTGACGGAATTAATTGAAAAAATATAAGACCGAAAGACATGATCCCAACAGAAATATAAGTACTTAATTTTAGAGTATCTAATATTCGTTTTTTATTTTGAGCACCATAATTATATGCAATGATTGGAATCATTCCGGTTGTTAATCCGTAGATAGGCATAAAAATAAAATTCTGTAGTTTATAATAAATACCAAAAACAGAGACTGCAGTAGTTGAAAACATAAGTAAAATATAATTTAGTCCCAAAGTCATAAGCGAAGTAAGAGACTGCATAATGATAGCAGGAAATCCTACCGAATAAATTGTAAATATAGTAGAAATATCTATTTTAAATATTTTATAAGAGAGATTAATTTCTTTATTTTTAGTAATGTTAAAAAGGAAACTCATCAACATTCCAAAAGTTTGTCCAATCAATGTCGCAATTGCTGCTCCAGTCACTTCAAGTCTAGGGAATCCAAATAAACCAAAAATAAGAATCGGATCCAATATTATATTAACAATTGCTCCTGTACCCTGTGAAATCATAGAGTATATTGTTTTTCCGGTGGCTTGCAATAAACGTTCAAAAGTTACTTGTAAAAAAATACTGAAAGAAAAAGTAGTGCATATTAACATGTATTGTTTTCCATAAGAAATAATGGCAGGATCATTAACCTGCATTTTGAAATAGATAGTTGAACAAGTAATACCTATAATTAAAAATAACAAATAATTGATCATATTCAAAAAAATTCCGTTACCTGCTGCCAAATTAACAGCTTTTGTATTGCCTGCACCAAGACTTCTGGATAATAATGCATTGATTCCAATTCCGGTTCCAACTGAAACAGATATCATAAGCATTTGAATTGGAAAAGTTAATGAAACAGCTGCTAAAGCCTTGGGGCCGATACGAGCAACAAAGGCACTATCGAATATATTATAAAGTGCTTGAATTAACATGGATAGAACAATAGGCATAGAAACACTCAAAAGTAATTTTGGTATTGGGAAAATTCCCATTTTATTATCTTGTTTCGTGTTTTGATCTGTCATTTTAGAGTCTCCTAATTTCATAAGAATAAAAATAGTTTAGTAGATATGGAAATAGATTGCAAGATATATTCTAAAATATCTTAACAAAACAAAAAGATTATGCTATTCTAAGATAAGTGAATAAAAGAGAATAGAAAAACGATAGGAGGAAATCCAATGGGAGATAAATATGTAGCGTATGTTGGGACTTATACTCATGGAGATAGTAAAGGAATCTATATTTATGATATGGATATTGAAAATGGAAGACTAATTGAACGAAAGACGATTCCTATCAATAATGCATCCTATATTGCGATATCAAATAATAAAGAATATTTATATTCTATTTGTGACATGGGAGTTGAAGCATATAAAATATTACCTGATGGTGATTTGGAAAAAATTAACGAGAGATCTATTGAAGGAATGAGAGGTTGTCATATTTCTACAGATGCAAAAGATGAATTTTTATTTGTTGCAGGTTATCATGATGGGAAAGTTACAGTTTTACGTTTGCGGGAAGATGGTGGTTTAGATCAAATCACTGACGGAATATTCCATAAAGGACTTGGTACGGTCACAGAAAGAAATTTAAGTACACATATCAGTAGTGTTACTATGACACCGGATCAAAAATATTTATTGGTCGTTGATATGGGAGTAGGACATGTTAAAATATATGGATTAAATAGAGCAAATGGGAAATTAAAACTAGTAGATATTTTAAGATGTGAATTAGATTCACAGCCAAGATTTATTATTTTCAGTAATAATGGTAAATATGCTTATTTGAATTGCGAAGCCAAAAAATGTGTTCATGTTTATAGTTATGAAGGAGATGGGGAAATTCCAAAATTTGAATTAATTCAAACAATATCAACAATATCTCAAAATGCGGGAAGCAATTCTATTTCAATTGCTATGAAAATTTCAGAGGATGGTAGGTATTTATATTGCACTAATGCTGGTAATAATAGCGTTACAATTTTTGAAATCAATCAATCAGATGGAACATTACAAACGGTTTGCAGTCTTCCGATTAGTGGAGATTATCCAAAAGATGTAGGAATATTACCTAATAATAAATACATTGTCTCTTTGAATCATGAATCCAATCAAATTATGACTTTTGCTGTTGATTATGAAAATAAATATTTTAGTTGGAAATGGAAACCTATTTCTATAGAGACACCAAATTGTATTAAAATTATAAAAGTAAAAGAATAGTTCGGACTATTAGATTGTATAGCCGCAGAAAGTCATAAATGACACTGCGGCTTATTCTATTACTAACTCAACCGGGCAATGATCAGAACCTAAAATTTCAGTATGGATTTTAGCATCCTTGAGTTTTGATTTTAACGAAGAAGAAGTACAAAAATAATCAATTCTCCATCCTGCATTTTTACTTCTTGCTTTAAAACGGTATGACCACCAAGAATAGATCCCCTCTTTCTTAGGATGGAAATATCGAAATGTATCAATAAACCCAGCCTCTACTATAGATGTGAATTTGCTACGTTCTTCCTCTGTAAATCCAGCATTTTTTCGATTGTTTTTTGGATTTTTCAAATCAATTTCTTTATGAGCTACATTTAAATCACCACAGAAAATGACAGGTTTTTTTTCTTCTAATGATTTAAGATAATGTAAGAAATCATCTTCCCATTTCATGCGATATTCAAGTCGAGCTAATTCTGATTGTGAATTTGGTGTATAAACCGTAATCATATAAAATTCTTTATATTCTAAAGTAATTACTCTTCCTTCCTGATCGTGTTCATCAATACCAATACCATAAGACACATCAATTGGTTTTGTCTTAGTGAAAATAGCAGTACCGGAATATCCTTTTTTTATAGCATAATTCCAGTATTGATAATAGCCTTCCAGCTCTAAATCTATTTGTCCTTCCTGTAGTTTGGTTTCTTGTATACAGAAAATATCTGCATCTATATCTTTGAAAAAATCCAAGAATCCTTTTTGCATACAGGCTCTTATACCATTTACATTCCACGAAATTAGTTTCATAATAATGTCCTCCTGTTTTTAAAGTATTATAACATGATTATTAAATTATAACATCTTTTGCTTAAATCATAATAGTTTTTTGTTATTATTGGAAACATTCATTTCATTAGAATTCATGAAATCTCTTGGAGACTTATGAAAAAGTTTTCGAAACGAGCGCAAAAAGCTGGAATAATCTCCAAAACCACTTAATTGGGCGGCTTTCATTACGGGAATCCCATCTTTTAAATATTCTACAGAAAGAAGAAGCCTTTTATGTAAAATATAATTGTGGATAGAGTAACCGGTTTCTTCTTTAAATTTATGCATTAAATAATATTTACTCAAGTAAAATTCATGAGCTAATTTTTGGTTCGATAATGGTTCAGATAGATGTTGATTAATATAGCGAATGACTTCTTCTGTTTGTTTATCATATTTTAAAAAAGAAGTATCATTGGTATATTGTTCCCTTAAGAATATACGATTTAAGTAAACCATAAATTGTATAAAGAGAGAATTACTTAAAAGATCAGAACCAAACTCTTCAGAAAGCAGCGCTGTTTCAAGCTCACTAATAAGGTATTGTATTTTTTGTAGAAGATCAGATTCTAATCGAATTAGATTGAAACTTTTTTCTATTGCTTTCGTAAAACAGGCAGTAATATCAGTAGAATTATTTTTTTGCTGTTCTATGTAATCCGGTTTGATCCAGATGATTATTCTTTCATAGGTATTAGCAGCATCGATTATGGGTCTGTGTATATCATGATGATTCACAAGTAAAATGTCCCATGGCTTTAAATAATAAGCTTTTCCTTCAATAAGGTAAGTAACCGTTCCGGATAAAAAAATTATTATCTTATCAAAATCATGAAAGTGATATTCAAATTCTTGGTTCGATTTGTCTTTGAGATGAAAAAGCCGAAAATTTTCATATAAATAACCTTTTTTTTGATTGTCAATTAAAGTACTCATATAATATTCTCCCATTCTTTTAACGCAGGTATCAAAAACAATTTAGTTTTTTACTTAATCTATAATATAGAGCATTTTTTGCAATGTTTCAAGCAATTTATTCACTATTATATGTGAAAATGATTGATATAATATAATTAGATAATAAATTGTGTGAGATGGATAGGAGGAATTAAGATGAATACAATACAATTAAAAAAATATCATGGTTTAGGAAATGATTATTTAGTTTTAGATCCTAATAAAAATAAAATCCACCTACAAGACAGAAAAATTGAAATGATCTGCCGGAGGAATTTTGGAGTAGGTGCGGATGGGCTTTTGTATGGTCCATTAACAGATGAGGATAAAATTGAAGTAAAAATATACAATTCAGATGGAAGTGAAGCAGAGATCAGTGGAAATGGTGTTCGTATTTTTGCTAAGTATTTATTAGATGAAGGTTATGTTAATGAGAAAAAATTTACATTGACTACTCGTAGTGGAGATGTGGAAATTGAATTTATGGACGAAGAAGGTACTACAATGAAAGTTTCCATGGGAAAAGCTGATTTTTCTACAAAAAAAATCCCATTAATAAGTGAATTAGGGGAAATTGTGAATCAACGCATGAAATTTAAAGATGCTTATTATAATACCACATGTCTTTCTTTAGGTAATCCTCATTGTATTATTATGGCGGAAGAGGTTACGAGTCAAAAAGCGAAAGAACTTGGACCTTATGTAGAAGGTGCATCTTGTTTTCTTAACCGAATAAATATGCAATTATTAGAAGTTCAAGATAGAGATAATATAAAAATTGAAATTTATGAACGAGGTTCAGGATATACTTTAGCTTCCGGAACCAGTGCATGTGCGGCAGCTGCAGCAGCATATCGTATGGGTTTGATTAATTCTAAGGTCATGGTTCATATGCAGGGAGGAAGTCTTTGTGTTGAGATAATGGAGGATATGGAAATTTTCATGACAGGAACAGTCGGTACAGTAGGAACATTTACATTAGCGGAAGACTTTTTTGCATAAATGAATATTTACAAATTTTGAAAATACCTTTATACTTTGATGTAAAGGTATTTTTAATTATAAAAACATAGGAGGCTCTAATGAGAAAAATACTTGATTTTATAACCAATGAAGTCGTTGCTGCATTTCGAGCAAGTGGGTATGATGAGAAATATGCCAAGGTGACTTTATCAAATAGACCGGATTTATGTGAATATCAGTGTAACGGAGCATTATCTGCCGCCAAAGAATATAAGAAGGCGCCGATTATCATTGCAAATGAAGTAGCTGAAAATATAAATGGAAGCATGATATTTTCTGAAGTATCAGCAGTACAACCAGGTTTTTTAAATATGAAATTAGATACTAAATTCTTATCTCATTATTTAGAAAAGATGCAGATGGATGAGCGATTGGGATGTGAAAAAGTTGAAAATCCAAAAACAATTATCATAGATTATGGAGGTCCCAATGTTGCAAAACCGCTTCATGTAGGACATCTTCGTTCTGCAATCATAGGTGAGAGTGTTAAGCGGATTGGCAAATTTGTAGGACACAATATGATCGGTGATGTACATCTTGGTGATTGGGGTCTTCAGATGGGATTGATCATAACAGAGTTGAAGAAACGTAAACCAGATTTAGTATATTTTCAGGATGAGTTTGACGGCGATTACCCCAAAGAAGCTCCTTTTACGATTGCTGAATTAGAGGAGATTTATCCGACTGCAAGTGCGTATTCGAAAGAACATCCGGAATATAAAGCAGAAGCTATGGATGCAACGTTCCAGCTTCAGAATGGAAAACGTGGTTATCAGGCACTTCTTCAGCATATTCTTACAGTTTCTGTAAACGATTTGAAGAAAAACTATGAAAATTTGAATGTATCTTTTGAATTGTGGAAAGGGGAATCAGATGCCCAGCCGTATATTCCTGATATGGTGAAGTATATGAAGGAAAACGGTTATGCACACATTAGCGATGGTGCATTGGTAGTTGATGTGAAAGAAGAGACTGATACGAAAGAAATACCACCTTGCATGATATTAAAATCAGATGGAGCTTCTCTATATAATACAACAGATTTGGCTACAATTGTTGAACGGATGAAATTATTTAATCCGGATGAAATAATCTATGTGGTGGACAAGCGTCAGGAATTGTATTTTGAACAAGTATTCCGATGTGCCAAAAAAACAAAATTAGTAGAAGAAGATACGAAGCTGCAATTTCTTGGATTTGGTACGATGAATGGAAAAGACGGAAAGCCTTTTAAGACCAGAGAAGGCGGAGTTATGCGTTTGGAATTATTAATTGAAAGTATTAATGATGAAATGTATCAAAAGATTGTACAAAATCATGCAGTAGAAGAAGAGGAAGCAAGAAAAACTGCGAAAATTGTTGCTCTATCCGCTGTAAAGTATGGAGATTTATCGAATCAGGCTAGCAAAGATTATATATTTGATATAGACCGATTTACATCTTTTGAAGGAAATACAGGGCCTTATATTTTGTATACGATTGTACGTATTAAATCTATACTTAGTAAATATATGCAAGGGGGAAGAGATGCTTCAAAAGCTTCCGTTTTACCTGCCGCAAGTGATAGTGAAAAGAGTCTTATGCTAGAACTTGCAAAATTTAATAGTATTATTGAAAATAGTTTTGAAGAAATTGCACCACATAAGATTTGTTCTTATATTTATGACATAGCGAATGCATTTAATCGTTTTTATCATGAGACCAAAATAATCAGTGAAGAAAATCATATCCAACAAGCTAGTTGGATTAAATTACTTGAATTAACACAAAAAGTTTTGGAAACCAATATCGATTTATTAGGATTTTCAGCTCCTGATCGCATGTAAAAAATACTTTAATTAAAAATAGATTAGGGGTTGACTTTATCATATCATTGTATATAATAACATTATAAGACAAAGGCGTCTGAGATTGAAACTCAGTCGCTTTTTTTGTTTTATCATACTCATTCTTTCAAAGCATGGAATGCAATTTAATTTCACCAGCTAGTTAAATCTATATAGATTGATTAGTCATTCCAGCAAAGGCCACGTAAATTACGTGGTCTTTTGTCATTTAGAAAACTACTTGCATGCATCTTTAGTTTTCGATAAAATAGGAGGGAAGTATAGAAATAGTTTTTGTTCAAAGCGTTGTTGTGGAAGAAGATACGAATGAACATCAGCTAGAAAAAAAGGAGCAGAAGATGTATCGAATAATAAAGCAAGATGGTAAGGCGAAACGAGGAGAGCTGAAAACTGTACATGGAACGATTCAGACACCGGTGTTCATGAATGTAGGAACAGCAGCGGCAATAAAAGGTGCAGTATCTACGCAAGATTTGCAAACTTTAAAGACACAAGTGCAGTTATCAAATACTTATCATTTACATGTACGTCCTGGTGACCAGGTAGTGAGACAATTGGGAGGACTCCATAAATTTATGGTTTGGGACAAACCTATTTTGACAGATTCAGGTGGATTTCAGGTTTTTTCTTTAGCAAGTCTTAGAAAAATAAAAGAGGAAGGTGTTTATTTTCAATCACATGTAGATGGTAGAAAAATTTTCATGGGACCTGAAGAGAGCATGAGAATTCAATCAAATCTAGCTTCTACGATAGCTATGGCATTTGATGAATGTCCATCAAGTAAAGCACCGAAAGAATATGTAGAAAGTTCTGTAGAACGGACCACTCGATGGCTGGAGCGTTGTAAGAATGAATTGAACCGGTTAAATCAATTAGAAGATACGATCAACAAAAAACAGTTACTATTTGGAATTAACCAAGGAGCTATATTTGATGAAATTAGAATTGAACATGCGAAACGGATAGCAGAAATGGATTTGGACGGTTATGCGGTAGGTGGTCTGGCAGTAGGAGAGACACACGAAGAAATGTATCATATTCTAGATGCAACAGTAGAGCATTTACCAATTAATAAACCGACCTATTTGATGGGAGTCGGTACTCCGTTCAATATATTAGAAGCAGTTGATAGAGGTGTTGATTTTTTTGATTGTGTGTATCCGACCCGTAATGGTCGTCATGGACATCTATATACAAATAATGGGAAAATCAACTTATTTAATCAGAAATTTGAATTAGATGACAGGCCCATTGAAGAAGGCTGTCAGTGTCCGGCCTGTCAGGCTTACAGCAGAGCATATATCCGTCATTTATTAAAGGCAAAAGAAATGCTTGGTATGAGACTATGCGTTATGCATAATTTATATTTTTATAATACGATGATGGAAGAAATTAGAGAAGCTATCGAACAAGGAAATTATAAAAAATATAAAACTGAGAAAATCAGACGAATGACACAAATATAAAAAAGTAGAAATTTCCAAAAAGTACTTGCTGATTCCGACTATTTTGTGTAAAATGGCTGTAGTGACATTATGTCAAAGAATAGGAAAAGGAAATTAGGAGGGAAACCGATGTTTGTTTTAGCAAATTCAAATACGTCAGCATGGGGAACTTATGGCATGTTGTTTTGGATTGTAGCAATGTTTGCTCTGATATATTTTATGATGATTCGTCCTCAAAAGAAAGAACAGAGAAGAAAAGCTCAGATGCTTTCTGAGATAGCCAATGGAGATACGATTCTTACAACCAGCGGCTTCTATGGTATTGTCATTGATATTTCAGAAGATACTATTATTGTTGAATTTGGAAATAATAAAAATTGTCGTATACCAATGCAAAAAGAAGCGATTGCGCAAGTTGAAAAACCAGAAGTAGAATAAATTTTTTTAAACAGCATTCTTAAGGGAATGCTGTTTTACTTTACTCAAAAGTCAATTTTAACAAAATCTTGAACGAAAAAAGACAGTTTGACAAAAAAATGACAGAAAATATTTATTACAGTTGAAATCTATAAACAAATAATATATTATATTAACAATGGACTTTAAGAGAATGAAGTGCTATAATTTAGTTGTTTAATGTGATGATGAGATAAAGACAAATTTAAGATAAATGGAAAGGGAGGATTTCATGAACTATCGAGTAGCAATTATTCCAGGTGATGGGATAGGACCGGAAATCACAAGAGAAGCTAGGAAAGTATTAGATAGAGTATGTGCCATATATGGGCATTCATTTGAATATAAAGAGATTTTATTAGGTGGAGCTTCTATTGATGTTCATGGGATCCCGTTGACAGAAGAAGCTATAAAGGAAGCAAGAAATAGTGATTCAATTCTTATGGGCTCTATCGGTGGAGATGCGAAATCATCTCCATGGTATCAGCTGGAACCAGAGAAAAGACCGGAAGCCGGACTATTGAAGATACGTAAAGAATTAAATTTATTTGCGAATGTAAGACCTGCTTATTTATATAAAGAACTCAAGGAAGCGTGTCCACTTCGTGATGAAATTATTGGGAATGGCTTTGATATGGTTATCATGAGAGAATTGACTGGCGGGCTCTATTTTGGTGAAAGGAAGACATTTATAGAAAATGGTATAGAGAAAGCGATTGATACGTTAGCATATGATGAGAAAGAAATTAGAAGAATTGCGAAACGTGCCTTCGAAATTGCTATAAAAAGAAGGAAGAAGGTATGCAGTGTTGATAAGGCAAATGTATTGGATTCTTCTAGGTTATGGAGAAAAGTTGTAGAAGAAGTTGCAAAAGATTATCCGGAAGTAATGTTGGAACATATGTTGATTGATAATTGTGCAATGCAATTAGTAAAAGACCCCAAGCAATTTGATGTTATCCTGACAGAGAACATGTTCGGAGATATTCTGTCTGATGAAGCAAGTATGGTTACAGGGTCTATCGGGATGCTTTCTTCTGCCAGCTTAAATGAAGGTAAACTAGGCTTATATGAACCGAGTCATGGTTCTGCACCGGATATTGCGGGAAAAGACATTGCAAACCCTATTGCGACTATTCTGTCTGCTGCCATGATGTTACGTTATTCTTTTGATTTAGAAAAAGAAGCGGATGCAATAGAAACGGCAGTTAAACAAGTTCTAATAGATAGTTATCGTACCGTTGATATTATGTCTAAAGGGAAAACGTTAGTCGGAACCATAAAGATGGGAGATCTGATTACAGAACGAATTCGATAAAGAGATAAAATTTGATTATAAATAAATTTAGGTATAAGGAGAAGATAAAAATGAAAAGTGATTCAGTTACCAAAGGGATGCAGCAGGCACCTCATAGATCTTTATTTAATGCCTTAGGTTTGACAAAAGAAGAAATGGAACGTCCATTAGTAGGTATTGTTAGTTCTTATAATGAAATCGTTCCAGGACATATAAATTTAGACAAAATAGTTAATGCAGTGAAACAGGGAGTAGCAATGGCAGGAGGAACTCCTATTGTATTTCCGGCAATTGCAGTTTGTGATGGTATTGCAATGGGACATATCGGTATGAAATATTCTCTTGCAACGCGTGATTTAATTGCAGATTCTACAGAGTGTATGGCAATTGCACATGCTTTTGATGCACTTGTTATGGTACCTAACTGTGACAAAAATGTACCTGGTCTGTTAATGGCAGCTGCACGTGTTAATGTACCGACAGTATTTGTGTCTGGAGGTCCAATGTTAGCCGGTCGTGTACATGGAGAAAAAACAAGTTTATCTAGTATGTTTGAGGCAGTTGGAGCATATGCTGCCGGTAACATGGATTTAGAAGAAGTAGAAGAATATGAAAATAAAGCCTGTCCTACTTGTGGTTCTTGTTCTGGTATGTATACAGCCAATAGTATGAATTGTTTAACAGAAGCTTTAGGAATGGGATTAAAAGGAAATGGAACGATTCCGGCTGTTTATTCCGAAAGAATACGCTTAGCAAAGCAGGCAGGAATGAAAGTTATGGAATTATTTGAAAAAAATATTTGTCCAAGGGATATCATGACAGAAAAAGCCTTTATGAATGCGCTGACAGTTGATATGGCATTAGGATGTTCTACAAACAGTATGCTACATTTACCCGCTATAGCGAATGAAGTTGGGATAGATTTAAATTTAGACATTGCCAACGAAATAAGTGCAAAGACGCCAAATTTATGTCATTTGGCACCAGCCGGTCACACATATATTGAAGATTTAAATGAAGCTGGCGGGGTTTATGCTGTTATGAACGAATTGATGAAGAAAGATTTGTTATATACCGATTTGATTACAGTTACCGGGAAAACAGTAGGAGAAAATATTAAAGGGTGTAACAATATAAATACAGAAGTAATCCGTCCGGCAGAGAACCCTTATAGTAAAACGGGAGGAATTGCAGTACTAAAAGGTAATTTGGCCCCAGATTCCGGTGTTGTTAAACGTTCAGCAGTAGCGCCTGAAATGATGGTACATGAAGGTCCGGCAAGAGTGTTCGATTGTGAAGAAGATGCAATTGAAGCTATAAAGGGTGGCAAAATTGTGGCTGGAGATGTTGTTGTTATTCGTTACGAAGGGCCGAAAGGAGGTCCAGGAATGCGTGAAATGCTAAATCCTACTTCTGCAATTGCCGGGATGGGATTAGGTTCCAGTGTTGCTTTAATTACAGATGGACGTTTTTCAGGAGCATCAAGAGGCGCATCAATTGGTCACGTATCGCCGGAAGCGGCAGTTGGAGGAAATATCGCATTGGTAGAAGAAGGGGATATTATTAAAATAAATATTCCGGAAAATAAATTAGATTTTGTCGTTTCAGATGAAGAACTTGAAGCAAGAAGAGCAAAATGGCATCCGAGAGAACCAAAAGTTACTACTGGATATATGGCACGTTATGCATCTATGGTTACATCAGGAAATAAAGGAGCTATTTTAAATAAGAAATAATAGTATAAAGGTAGTACTTACTTCAGATAGAAAGAGAGGATTACTGTATGTTATTGAATGGTTCGGAAATTTTAATTGAATGCCTGAAGGAACAAGGCGTTGATACAGTATTTGGTTATCCTGGTGGATCAATTTTAAATATATATGATGCTTTGTATCAACATAGTCATGAAATTAATCATATTTTGACATCACATGAACAAGGTGCTTCTCATGCGGCAGACGGTTATGCAAGAGTGACCGGAAAAGTTGGTGTATGTTTAGCAACTTCGGGACCGGGCGCAACTAATCTTGTTACAGGAATTGCAACTGCCTATATGGATTCAGTACCTTTAGTAGCAATTACTGCAAATGTAGGAACATCATTATTAGGAAGAGATAGTTTTCAGGAAATAGATATCGCAGGTGTGACAACACCAATTACAAAACATAATTTTATTGTAAAGGATATTTCTGTTTTGGCTGATACGATTCGAAGAGCTTTTAAAATTGCGAAAAGAGGAAGACCGGGTCCGGTTTTGGTAGATATTACGAAAGATGTTACCGCTAATAAGACAGAATATAAGAGAATAGAAATAGAAAAAGTGAATCGTATTACTGAGACAATAAAAGAAGACGATTTGGAAACAGCTATTAAATTAATTCTTAAATCAAAAAAACCATTTATATTTGTTGGTGGTGGAACCGTTATTTCAGATGCAGCAGAAGAATTATTTGAATTTGTTCATAAAGTGGATGCTCCTGTTACCGATACGTTAATGGGAAAAGGTGCTTATCCTGGTACAGATGAGTTTTATACTGGAATGTTAGGAATGCATGGGACCAAAACTTCAAATTATGGTGTGAGTGAATGTGATTTATTAATTGGAATTGGTGTACGTTTTAGTGATAGAGTCATAGGAAATGAAAAAAAATTTGCAAAAGGTGCAAAAATACTTCATATAGATATAGATCCGGCAGAAATTAATAAAAATATAATTAGTCATTCCAGTATTATCGGTGATATAAAAGAAATCTTAATTCGATTAAATAAAAAATTAGAACAGCAAGATCATAAAGAATGGATTGCATATATAAAAAAATATAAAGAAACGTATCCGTTAAAATATCCGAAAGGTGAATTGTCGGGACAGTCTGTTATTGAAGAAATTTATAAAATGACAGATGAAGAAACAGTAATTACGACAGAAGTAGGCCAACATCAGATATGGGCATCTCAATATTATAAATTCACAAAGCCGAGAACTTTTATTACTTCCGGTGGTTTAGGTACCATGGGATATGGTCTTGGTGCATGTATTGGAGCCAAAATAGGAGCTCCTGAAAAAACAGTTATTAATATAGCAGGCGATGGATGTTTTCGTATGAATATGAATGAGCTTGCTACTGCAACAAGATTAAATATACCAATCATACAGGTAGTTCTGAATAACCATGTATTAGGCATGGTAAGACAATGGCAGTCTATATTTTATGAAAAGAGATACTCGTCAACAATATTAGATGATAAAGTAGATTTTGTGAAGTTTGCTGAGGCTATGGGAGCAAAAGGTTTTCGTGTGAATTCTATAGAAGAATTTAAAGAAGTTTTTGCGAATGCTTTGAAATTGAATGAACCCGTTGTTATTGATTGCATGATCGATTCAGATGAAAAGGTATGGCCAATGGTAGCGCCTGGCGCAGCTATTAGCGAAGTTTTCACTGATGAAGATTTAAAAATAAAGCAATAAAAATGAAAAAATAATTAGGAGGAATGAAAGTGAGTAGAGTGTACAATTTTTCAGCAGGTCCGGCAGTATTACCGGAATCTGTACTAAGAGAAGCAGCAGAAGAAATGTTAGATTATAAGGGAACCGGAATGTCGGTTATGGAAATGAGTCATCGCTCGAAAGCTTATGATACTATTATCAAAGAAGCAGAGGCAGATTTACGTGAATTGATGAATATCCCCGACAACTATAAAGTCTTATTTTTACAAGGCGGAGCAAATTTGCAGTTTGCAATGATTCCTATGAATTTAATGAAAAATAAAGTTGCCGATTATATTGTAACAGGTCAATGGGCAAAGAAAGCTTATAATGAAGCGAAATTATATGGAACGGTTAATAAAATAGCATCTTCCGAGGATAAGACATTTTCTTATATACCGGATTGTTCAGATTTGAATATTTCAGAAAATGCAGATTATGTGTATATTTGTGAAAATAATACAATATATGGAACAAAATTTAAAGAGTTACCAAATACCAAAGGGAAAACACTAGTTTCCGATGTGTCTTCTTGCTTTTTATCTGAACCGGTAGATGTTTCTAAATATGGTTTAATTTATGGCGGTGTACAAAAGAATATTGGACCAGCAGGTGTTGTTGTAGCTATTATTCGTGAGGATTTAGTAACAGACGATACATTGCCGGGAACACCAACTATGATGAAATATAAAACTCATGTAGATGCAAAATCTTTATATAATACACCACCTGCATATGGAATTTATATTTGTGGTAAAGTATTTAAATGGTTAAAAGCACAAGGCGGACTTGAAAAAATGAAAGAAATAAATGATAAGAAAGCTGCATTGTTATATGATTTCTTAGATCAAAGTAATATGTTTAAAGGAACTGTTGTAAAAGAAGATCGATCTATTATGAATGTACCATTTGTTACGGGTAATGATGAGTTAGATGCAAAATTTATTAAAGAATCAGAAAAAGCAGGATTTGTTAATTTAAAAGGACACAGAAGTGTTGGTGGAATGAGAGCAAGTATTTATAATGCTATGCCAATGGAAGGTGTTGAAAAACTAGTTGATTTTATGAAAAAATTCGAAGAGGAAAATGCATAAAAGTTGAGGAGAGTAGATATGTTTAAGTATAATTGCTTAAATCCAATTTCACAAGTTGGGTTAGATTATTTTGATGAAAAGTATGAAAAAGTAGATGATTATAAAGATGCAGAGGCTGTTTTGGTAAGAAGTGCCAATATGCATGAATTGGAAATAAAAGACAATCTTTTAGCAGTAGCCAGAGCAGGTGCAGGCGTTAATAATATCCCATCTGATTTATGTGCAGAAAAAGGAATCGTTGTATTTAATACACCAGGTGCAAATGCAAATGGAGTTAAAGAGCTTGTTATTGCAGGGATGTTGCTGGCTTCCAGAGATCTTATTGGCGGTATCAGCTGGGTAAATGAAAATAAAGAAGATCCTAATATCCAGAAAGTAGTGGAAAAAGCGAAAAAATCTTTTGCCGGTGGAGAGATTAGTGGTAAAAAACTTGGTATTATTGGTTTGGGAGCTATTGGTGTACGTGTAGCTAATGCGGCCACAAATCTTGGAATGGAAGTTTATGGATATGATCCTTATATTTCTATAGATGCTGCATGGAGTTTATCAAGATCTATTAAACATATTAAAAATGTAGAAGAAATCTATAAAGAATGTGATTTTATTACTATTCATGTACCATTATTAGACTCTACTAAAAAAATGATTGATAAGTCAGCAATTTCTTTGATGAAAAATGACGTGGTTATATTAAATTTTGCTCGTGATTTATTGGTAAATGAAGAAGATATGGTAGAAGCATTAAAGAATGGTAAAGTTAAAAAGTATGTTACTGATTTCCCGAATCCAACAGTTGCAGGAGTAGAAGGTATCATAGCAACACCACATTTAGGAGCTTCAACAGAAGAGTCAGAAATAAATTGTGCTAAGATGGCGGTAAAACAGTTAAAAGACTATCTTGAAAACGGAAATATTAAGAATTCTGTAAATTATCCAAGCTGTAATATGGGTATTTGTACAGATGTGTCAAGAATTCTTATTTTCCATAAGAATATTAAAAATATGATTAGCCAATTTACAACCATTTTAGGAAAAGCTGATATTAATATTTGTAATATGACGAATAAAAGTAGAGGCGATTCAGCATATTCTATATTAGACTTAGATAAAGTTGTTAATGACAATGTTTTAAATGAGATTAAAAATATTGAAGAAGTGTTACGAATTCGTGTAGTAAAATAATTGTTCAGAAAATTATTTATGATAGAAACAGGGTATAGAAAGAATCTTGAGAATTCTTTATATGCTCTGTTTTTACATAATGATTGAGCTATGGGGAAGATTGTAAAAAATAACATATTATAGTAAAATAGAATGAAAGAAAAATAGTATAGTTAAAGGAGACATTTTAGAATGGCAAAAATAAAAGCATTTAAAAGTATAAGACCCAAAAAAGGATTAGAGCAACGTATTGCAGCTTTACCATATGATGTTTATAACCGAAATGAAGCAATAGAAGAAGTAAAGAAAGAACCAATGTCTTTTCTTCGCATTGATCGTGCGGAAACACAATTTGATGATAGTGTTGATACTTATGATCCGAAGGTATACCAAAAAGCGCATGATTTATTGTGGGAAATGGTGGAAGATGGAGAATTTATAAAAGAAGAACAGCCTTGTTATTATATATATGAGTTAACAATGAATGGGAGGTCTCAAACAGGTATCACTGCTTGCGCATCAATCGATGATTATTTAAACAATGTAATTAAAAAGCACGAAAATACAAGAGCAGAAAAAGAAATAGACCGTATTAATCATGTAGGTACATGTAATGCTCAAACGGGACCGATTTTTTTGGCTTATCGTTCTCATGAAGTGATTAATCAAATTGTAGATACTGTAAAGAAAGAACAAGCTTTATATGATTTTGTTGCACCGGATGGTGTACGTCATACCGTTTGGGTAATCAGTAAGCAAGATCAAGTACAGAGTATTGCGAAGGCTTTTGAAGAAGTCGATAGTATTTATATTGCTGATGGTCACCATAGAGCCGCTTCAGCAGTAAAAGTCGGGTTAAATCGAAGAGAAGAAAATAAAGAATATACAGGATTGGAAGAATTTAATTATTTCTTGTCTGTACTTTTCCCTGATGATCAGTTGATGATAATGGATTATAATCGTGTTGTGAAAGACTTAAATGGTTTAAACCAAGAAGAATTTATGAATCAAATTATCAATAAATTTGAAATAGAAAGAAAAGGGAACGTACAATATAAACCGGAAAACAAAGGTGAAATATCTATGTATTTAGGAGATGAATGGTACAAGCTGAAATTGCGAAAAGAGTTTATGTCCGATCATCCAATAGATGGTTTGGATGTCTCTATATTGCAAAGAGAAGTATTAGCGCCTATTTTAAATATACAAGACCCAAAAACAGATAATCGTATTGATTTTGTTGGTGGAATTAGGGGACTTACAGAATTGGAAAAGCGAGTAGCGAATGATTGTGTTGTAGCATTTGCAATGTATCCCACTTCTATAGAAGAATTATTTGCAATTTCCGATGCAGGATTATTAATGCCTCCAAAATCCACTTGGTTTGAGCCGAAGTTAAGAAGTGGTTTATTTATACATCAGATTTAACTTAAGTACATTTTTCTTATAAATACATAAGGATAAAATCCGAGTTCGGATATTTTATATCTTTATCATTAGGAGGAGTGCATATGAACAAAAAACTGTACGAACAAATGGATTGGCCTAGAATTGAAGCTATAGTATATTCAGAGGAGTGTATGCCATACGATGTTTTAGGACCACATGTGATAAAGCAAGGAATAATAATTCAAACATTTATTCCTTATGCAACAAAAGTAGCATTAAAAGATCTAAAGGATAAGAAAAAATATTCCATGGAATTGGTTGACGATGCGGGGTTTTATAGTGTATTGCTTCCTAGAAAGAGAAAAATACCGGACTATGTATTTGTAATTGAAACTGATAATGGAGAAATAATTGAACAAAGAGATCCCTATAGTTTTCAACTTCCATTTTCAGAAGAAGATTTTGAGGAATTTGGAGCGGGGACTGATTATAATGTTTATCAAAAACTTGGAGCACATTTATTAGAAATAGAAGGAATAAAAGGTACAGTATTTACTGTATGGGCACCAAATGCGATAAGGGTTAGCGTTATTGGGGAATTTAATCAATGGGATGGAAGAATTCATCAAATGCATAGAATTGGTAATACAGGTGTTTTTGAGCTGTTTTTACCGGATGTTAACGAGAAATCATGCTATAAGTTTGAAATAAAAAAAACGGGTAATTATATTATCAATAAAATTGATCCCTATGGTTTTAAATTAAAGAATATTTGTTATGATATTGTTTCTGTGATCGTATCATCGGATAATTTTGTTTGGGAAGATGATAAATGGATTTGTTCCAGAATAAAAAATAGTGTATATGAAAAACCAATGTCTATATTAGAAATACAATTAGAGGATTGGATTTCTTCAAATCGATCGGATGTTATTAACTATAAGAATTTAGCTTTAGAAATTGCTGATTATGCGAAAGAAATGGGATATACTCATATTTTGTGCAGTACAATAATGGAAACTGATCAAGGAAATAATGTTATCAGTTATTATGCTCCAAAAAGTAAATTAGGTACATCAAATAATTTAAAAGAGTTTGTAAATATATTACATCAAAATGAAATTGGTGTGATTTTAGATTGGATACCTTCCTATTTTTCGGATGAATATTATGGACTTGGAGAATTTGATGGATCTTGTTTGTATGAAGATAACGATTTAAGAAAGAGAAAACATGGAGAAAATGGAAAACCTATGTTTCATTATGCTCGAAGTCAGGTGCAAAATTTTTTAATGGCTAATGCTTTATATTGGATTGAAGAATTTCATATTGATGGATTGCGTTTGTGTTCTTTAGCATCAATGTTATATTTAGATTACTATAAAAGAGCGGGACAATGGGTTCCGAACATATATGGAGGTAATGAAGATCTTGAAGCAGTAGCATTTATAAAGCTGCTTAATAAGACTATAAAAAAGAGGACGGATGGAGTCGTTATGTTAGCCGAAGATGATAGTTTATGGCCAGGAGTAACAGAAAGTTTAGAAAATGATGGTTTAGGTTTTGATTTCAAACAAAATATGGGCTGGACAAATGATTTTTTAGAATATATGTTTTGTGATCCTTTTTATCGTTCCAATATGTATGAAAAACTAACATTAAGTATGCTTTATGCTTATTGTGAGAAATATTTACTATGCTTACCAGGCAATAAGTCGTTACTAGATTCTATGCCCGGTGATAGCGAAAGAAAATTGGCTAATTTTAAAGTATCCATAGGTTATATGATGATGCATCCTGGAAGAAAAATGCTCAAAAAAGGTGAGGAAACATTACAAATTAAGAAATATTTGAAAGAAATTATGAAGTTATATCATAGCGAACCGGCTCTTTCACAACTAGAAGATTTAACAGATGGCTTTGAATGGATAAATAACATATCATCAAAAACCAATATAATTGTTTTTCTAAGAAAATCAAAGGATGAGAAAGATAATTTAATAGTAATCTGTAATTTTTCATCTTCTGTTTATTCAAAGTATAAAATTGGTATTCCGATAGAAGGTAATTATAAAGAAATATTTAATAGTGATGCGGAAACTTTTGATGGGATTGATATTGTAAACAGAGGAATTATAAAATCAGCACCTGAAGAATGTGATGGAAGAGAAAATTCAATTTGTATAAAATTACCGCCAATTGCAATGTTGATCTTAAAAAGAACAAACTAAACTAGATATTAGAAAGATAAAGGTAGGAAAGTACAATGTTTTTAGAAACCGTACAAAAAGTATTGGATTTTATAAATAATAAAAGGTTTTTACAAGCTGTAACAGACTTTGCGTTGCAGATCGTAATAGCAATAATAATTTATATTATAGGAATTAAATTAATTAAATTTACTCGAAATATTTTAAGAAAGTCATTACTGAGAACAAATGTAGAACAAGGAGTAATACAATTTTTAGATTCGCTCCTTAAAATATTACTATATATCTTATTAATCCTTATCATCGGAGGAAGATTTGGAGTTACCAAATCTTCGGTTATTGCACTATTAGGTTCTGTAGGTTTGGCAATTGGTTTGTCACTTCAGGGAAGTTTGTCTAATTTTGCAGGAGGAGTCTTGATATTAATATTAAAACCATTTAAAGTAGGTGATTATATTATGGAAGACACGAATAAAAACGAGGGAACTGTAAAGGAAATACAAATTTTTTATACAAAATTACTTACTCCTGATAATAAGATTATTGTAATACCTAATGGGGTATTATCAAATTCAAGTTTAACGAATGCAACAAATCAAGATAAAAGGCGGGTTTCAGTATCTGTTGGTATTTCTTATGATTCAGATCTAAAAAAAGCAAAAAATATTATTGAAAAACTTTTAGTTCAGGATGAAAAAGTTCTTTTGGAAGAACCAATAGAAGTTTTTGTTGACCAATTGACGCAGAGTGCAGTAATTATAACAGGAAGAATGTGGGTATTGACTGATGATTACTGGCCTGCAAAATGGAGGATTACAGAAGAGATGAAATTAGCTTTTGATAAGGAAGATATTAAAATACCACATAACTTATTAGATATAAAAGTAAATAAATAAAGGAGATGGACTATGAGGAGTATGGAATTTAAAATGGAAAGACAGGGGCTTGTAAAAATTGGACAAACAGTTACTGTACAAGAATCCAAACTCCCAAATAGCTATTATTATACAATAGTGCCGGCAGTTGCCATGTCCGGTAATTATACATTTAATGAGAGGTTAGATAAGTTAGAAGGAAAAATTATAGATATTAAACAGACAGAGAAAGGTTATTTTGTAATTGTTGAGTTTGAATAAATATTACTTAAATGTAACGGAAACTAATTTTCAAAATAAGGTAGATTCAGTAGATTTGAATTACCATAATGGCTTTACATATTACACGGATAATGGTATAATTTTGATTTGTAATAGGTTAACATAGGACTTGTATCTTTTAGAGATACAAGTCCAAATTAGTGATAAGAGGTAAAGCGAATGGGAAAAAACAATAGAGTAATTTATATGGATGTACTAAGAATTATTTCGATTTTTGCTGTAATTACAATACATGTAGGATCACAACTTCAAAATCTATTTGATAAAGGTGTTCCTGAATGGAATGTTTACAATATCTATGTTAGTTTGTCAAGATTTTCTGTACCGATTTTTGTAATGATAAGTGGATATTTCTTTTTGAATCCTAAAAAAGAAATAAAAATATCTACATTGTTTAGAAAGTACATAGGACGCTTGGTTATTGCCTTTTTATTTTGGTCATTTATTTATGCAGTTGCAACAACAAATTCTGCTATATTGTCTGGTCGACCAGAATCGATTCTTATTGTAGCCAAGAGAACAATTGAGGGACATGCACAATATTGGTATCTATATATGTTGGTGGGATTATACATAATTACTCCATTTTTAAAGAGAATGTTAGCATTAATTTCGAAAAAGGAATTAGAGTATTTTTTACTATTATCTTTTGTTTTTTCAGGGATTGTACCATATTTAGGTTATTTTCATAATGGTTTTCTTCAGGAAACATCCTTAATTATGAACAAGTTTCAACTAACATTTGTTTCGGGGTATGTCTTCTACTTTGTATTAGGTCATTATATCGGAACCTATGAAATTACAAAAAGGTTAAGAAGAGGAAGTTACATTTTAGGTCTATTAGGTGTTTTTGCTACTATATATGGATCTTGGTATTTTGATGTAAAGATAAATCAAAATGGTGCATTTTTTCAAGATAATTTAACTGTATTTATTATATTCTATAGTATAGCAGTATTTATGTTTGTAAAAGAAAGATTTAAAAATATACAAATAAGCGAAAAGAAGTGTGCACTTATTTCGAGTATTTCACAACATACATTTGGGATGTATTTATGTCATGATTGTTTTAATATGTTGTATTATAAATTAGGTATATGGAATAATCTAAGGTTTTCAGCATGGTTAGCAGTCCCATTATTTGTTATTATTGATGCTGTTGGAAGTTTTGTTATAGTAACTATAATGAAACGTATTCCTATACTCAAAAAAACAGTAATGTAAAAATTTTTAATAAGTAAGGAGGAGTATAAATGATTCAATCAAAGCAAGATTATTTAGAGTATTTAGAAGAAGATAGAATTGCTTTAGGGGAAAAAGGGAAAAAACCCAAATTATTTGGTGACGAAGTTTGGAAGTTTCAAAGGCTGTTAAGAAAGTATGAATATTATAGTAATTGTAAGAAGGGATTGATTTCTAAAATATTTTGTAAATATTTACAAGCAAGATTTCATTATAGTTCAATAAGATTAGGATTTAATATACCTATAAATTCATGCGATCCCGGCTTATCAATTGGTCATATAGGGCCAATAATTATTAATGGTTCTTGTAAAATCGGGAGAAATTGTAGAATCCATGTTGGAACAAATATTGGTTCTCAAGCGGGAAAAAGAGATGCTTGTCCTACAATTGGAGACTATTGTTACATAGGTCCGGGAGTGAAAATTTTTGGAAAGATTAGTATTGGAAATCATGTTGCAATCGGAGCAAATGCAGTAGTAACAAAAGATTTTCCTGATAATGTTACTATTGCAGGAGCACCTGCAAAAATTATTAATGAAAAAGGTTCCCATGGTCTATTAAATTACCATGAATACCATCAATAGAAGCTTAGAACGAAAAAAGACTATGAATAAATATATCATAGTCTTTTTTGACAGCTCCCCATGGGACTCGAACCCACGACCTACGCATTACGAATGCGTTGCTCTACCAACTGAGCTAGGGAAGCATACAAGTATTATTGAATTCATAAAAAACGATTCAAATGGAACATTTGTAATTATATATATTTTTGTAAGATAATGCAAGTTATTTTTAAAAAAAAGTTGTTCTTTTTTTGAGATATTGATATAATTCATGTATATGTTTACGAAAGAAGATTTTTATTTAATGGACAATAATAATATTGAGGTGAGAAAATGGAAACGAAAAATCAAGATCAAGAACAAATGAAGTTAAATGAGGGGATTTCAGTTCATGAGGAACAAGAAGATTTAGAGATTGAGATATTAGATATGAATGATGTTGTTCCAGAGCACAAGGCTAAAAAGCGCAGCAAAGAAGAAAGAGCACAGTTTGATAGAACCACATTTTTGATTATTACTTATTCAGCAATTGTAGTATTATTTTTGGGTGAACTAGTTGTTGGAAAATCTATGTTGGAAATTGATTTTCCACTATTAGCGATAGTATTATTATTAAATTTGGGAATTGGTTATTTATTGTCGGAAGCTAGTGTTTTTATTCCAATTATTTTAGTGATTTTAGAAGTTGTGGCAGGACTAGTAATGAAAGACGTAAAATTGACAACTTTAGGAGCAATTTTATTAATTGCTACTGCTATGTTACGCAAATTACAAAAAAGGAAAGAAATGTAAACATATATTAATTAGGAGAATTTATGCATAGTAATTGTAAAATTTATTTATATTCTTGTAATAAGAAAGGACACGATTCAAAAAATTATTTGAAATATCAAAGAGATTCTGTTAATGAAATTTTGAAATATGTAATGAAAAAAGAATTTGAGATATCGTTTCATAAATCTATGATTGAGAAAGATTTGTATGGAAAGCCTTTTTTAAAAGACTTTCCATATATTCATTATAATATTAGTCATTGTGATGGTTACATTGCTTGCGGTATTTCAAATGGACCGATAGGAATTGACGTAGAAAATGTTCGTGAATATCCAACTAAAGTATTAAAAAGGGTATTTTCAGATAAGGAGATAGAATTTGTAGAGAGTGCAAACTCAAAAAATTTGAAATTCTTTCAATTGTGGACATTAAAAGAGTCTTATATAAAAGCAATTGGAAAAGGACTTACGTATCCTATTGACAAAGTTAATTTTGAAATATTAGACGATAATGAAATAAAGAGTAATCAATCCAATAGTTATTTTGACCAAATTTTTTTAGAAGATGGAAAATTTGTTTTATCTGTATGTACATTTCGTAAATCAGAACTATCAATTGAACATTGGAATGCAGGAGGAACTTATGAATAAAAGAAATTATCAAAAGGAATTGGATATTTTTTTAGAACAACTAAAGTCTAAAAAAGAAACACCGACACTTTTGTTACATAGTTGCTGTGCTCCCTGTAGTTCTTATATCTTAGAGTATTTATCTAATTATTTTAAGATTACCGTTTTTTATTATAATCCTAATATTTATCCGGAAGAAGAATATACAAAAAGAGTTAAGGAACAACAAATATTTATTCATGAACTTCCTGTTCATAATCCAATTTCTTTTATAGAAGGGGTATTTCAGCCACGTGACTTTTATGAAGTAGTAAAAGGATTAGAAAGCGAACCGGAAGGCAGTTCTCGATGTTTTTCCTGTTATGATTTGAGATTAAGAGAGACCGCAAAAATTGCTAAGGAAAAACAATTTGATTATTTTACGACCACACTTTCGGTAAGCCCTTTAAAAAATGCTGAGAAGTTAAATGAGATTGGAGAAAAATTAGGAAATGAATTTAATATTCCTTATTTATGTTCTGATTTTAAAAAGAAAAATGGTTATAAACGTTCTGTTGAACTTTCTAATATATATGGGTTATATCGACAGAATTATTGTGGTTGTGTTTTTTCGTATAATAGGATTTCATGAAAAAGTATATATAATGTCGTTATTGTAAGAATATAAATAATATGCTATTCTAAACGATAGTTTAGAAATGAAAAGAGTGAAAATAGAAAAGAGGTAATAATATGGCACAATTATGGGGCGGGCGCTTCACCAAAGAGACAGATCAATTAGTTTATAACTTTAATGCATCTATTTCTTTCGATCAAAAATTTTATAAGCAAGATATTGAAGGAAGTAAAGCACATGTAATTATGCTTGCGAAACAGGGGATTTTAACTGAAGAGGAAAAGAATATAATTATAGATGGTTTAGAGGGAATTCTAAGAGATGTGGAAACAGGGATAATACAAATTTCTTCTAAATATGAAGATATTCATAGTTTTGTTGAGGCGACGCTGATCGAACGTATTGGGGAACCTGGAAAAAAACTTCATACAGGCAGGAGTCGTAATGATCAGGTGGCATTAGATATGAAACTATATACAAGACTAGAAGTATTATATATGGACGAATTAGTAAAAGAATTATTAGAGATATTATTAAAAATTATGGAAGATAATACGGATACATTTATGCCTGGTTTTACACATTTGCAAAAGGCGCAGCCGATAACACTGGCTCATCATATGGGGGCATATTTTGAAATGTTTAAAAGGGATCGTTTGAGATTGAAGGACATTTATCAAAGAATGAATTATTGTCCCTTAGGTTCAGGTGCATTAGCAGGTACTACTTATCCGTTAGATAGAGATTACTCTGCGCAATTACTGGGATTTACAGGTCCTACTTTAAATAGCATGGATTCCGTTTCAGATCGAGATTATATCATCGAATTTTTGTCGGCAATGTCAACCATTATGATGCATTTAAGTAGATTTTCTGAGGAGATAATAATTTGGAACTCTAACGAATATCAATTTGTAGAGCTAGATGATGCATATAGCACAGGAAGCAGTATTATGCCACAAAAGAAAAATCCGGATATTGCAGAATTAGTACGAGGAAAAACAGGAAGAGTTTATGGAGCATTAATGTCAGTTTTGACTATTATGAAGGGGCTTCCACTTGCTTACAATAAAGATATGCAGGAAGATAAAGAATTGACTTTTGATGCAATCGATACGGTAAAAGGATGTTTATTATTATTTACGGGAATGCTTCGTACCATGAAATTCAATAAAGCTATTATGGCAAAAAGTGCTATGAATGGATTTACCAATGCTACAGATGCGGCAGACTATCTTGTAAATCATGGAGTTGCATTTCGAGACGCACATAGTATTGTAGGACAATTGGTCTTATATTGTTTGGAAAAAAATATTACATTAGAAGATATGACATTAGAAGAATATAAGACAATAAATCCTGTGTTTGATGAAACTATATATGAAGCTATTAGTTTAGAATCATGTGTAAATAAAAGACTAACGATTGGTGCGCCAAGCAAGAAAGCAATGAACCAAGTAATACTAAAACATAAAGAGTATTTAAATAAGGATTGGCAAAATCATTAAAAAATACTTGCATTTTTTGTATATATGTTATACTATACCTTATAGAAAGACAAATGTGCGCGGCAGAAAAACAAAATTTTATAAATGTTTTTTGTTGCAGAATGATTTAGGTTAGACAAGGAGAATAAAAAATGAATCAGAAATTAAAAGTAGGAATCCTTGGTGGTACAGGTATGGTAGGGCAACGTTTTATCTCTTTATTAGAGAACCATCCTTGGTTTCAGGTTACAACGATAGCTGCAAGTCCAAGAAGTGCTGGAAAAACATACGAAGAAGCAGTCGGGGATCGTTGGAAAATGACAACTCCTATTCCCGAAAGTATAAAGAAGATTGTTGTCATGAACGTAAATGAAGTAGAAGAAGTTGCTGCTAAAGTGGATTTTGTTTTTAGTGCAGTTGATATGTCTAAAGATGAAATAAAAGCAATTGAAGAGGCTTATGCAAAGACAGAAACGCCAGTTGTTTCAAATAATAGTGCGCACAGATGGACACCGGATGTACCTATGGTTATACCGGAAATTAATCCGGAACACATGAAGGTGATTGATTTTCAAAAAAAGCGTTTAGGAACTACAAAAGGTTTCGTTGCTGTAAAGCCCAACTGTTCTATTCAAAGCTATGCACCAGTATTAACAGCATGGGAAGAATTTGAACCCTATGAAGTGGTTGCTACAACATATCAGGCTATATCAGGAGCAGGAAAGACATTTCAGGATTGGCCAGAAATGAAAGAGAATATTATCCCTTATATTGGTGGAGAAGAAGAAAAATCAGAAAAAGAACCTTTAAGAATTTGGGGGAAAATTGAGAATGGTGTAATTGAGCCGGCCTCTTCACCTGTAATTACATGTCAATGCATTCGGGTTCCCGTTTTAAATGGACATACAGCGGCAGTTTTTGTTAAATTTAAAAAGAAGCCTACGAAAGAACAACTTATAGAGAAATTAGTACATTTTAAAGGTGTACCTCAAGAACTACAATTACCGAGTGCTCCAAAACAATTTATTCAATATTTAGAGGAAGATAATCGTCCGCAAGTTCAAGCAGATGTTAAATATGAAAAAGGCATGGGTATTTCAGTAGGGCGTATTAGAGAAGATTCGATTTATGATTTTAAATTTGTAGGATTATCACATAATACTTTACGTGGAGCAGCCGGTGGGGCTGTATTGTGTGCAGAATTATTAAAATCACAAGGATATATTCAGTCAAAATAAAAATAAAAAATCATCACAGTGTGAAAACTGTGATGTTTTTTTATTTTTTTGAAGAATTTCGAATTTCAAATATAGCTTGCAAATAATTAGCAAATGATGTAATATATAGTGAAAAATGCAAAATGTGTAAATACAATGGCGATAATTGGAATTAATTGTTTGGGATTTTCTGCCAGCTAGTGATGTTTTATTACAAATTAATTAGTATTAATGGAGGTTTAAATGAAAAAAATTTACATGAAGAGTATTAGAACAAAGTTAATTATTAGTTTTATTGGAGTAAGTTTATTAGTATCTATGGTATTAGGATACATAGCGTTAACCAGCTCTATTCAGGTTATAAGGAAACAAGCCGAAAATTCACTTTTGGAGTTAGTATATGAGGAAGCTAAATTAATAGTCAGCAGAATGGAAATTCAAAAACGTACTTTAGAAATGCTGGCAATGAATGATACGATTCAGAGTATGGATTGGAATGTTCAACAAAAGGTTATAAAATCACAATTAGATAAAATGGAATTTTTGGATATTGCAATCGTTCAAACGGATGGAAAAGCAACTTATTCTGATGGTTCTAAAAGTGAATTAGGTGATCGGGAATATCTCCAAAAAGCATTAAATGGCGAAGCAAATATATCGGATGTTTTAATTAGTAAGGTTACAAATGAACCTGTAATTATGATAGCAGTACCTATCTATAAAAATAACAAAGTGGTAGGAGCCCTAGTTGGGCGCAGAGATGGTAACGCTCTATGTGAGATTGTAGATAGTTCGGGTTTTGGAAAAGAAGGATATGGATACATTATTAATAGTAAGGGAACCATAATCGCTCATCCTGATAGAGAAAAAGTATTGAATCAATTTAATCCAATAGAAGAAGTGAAAAAAGACAATAGTTTATTATCTGTGTCAAAATTATTTGAAAAAATATTAAAAGAAAAGAATGGTATTAGTACATATAATTATAATGGAGAAAGTTTATATGCAGGTTATGAACCAATTGAAGGAACAGAATGGTATTTCATTATTACTGCAAGCAAAACTGAGGTTTTAGCTTCCTTACCTGTTTTACAGAATAAAATATTTTTGTCGGCAGTAATTATTATGGCATTAAGTATAGGGCTTGCCTATTTAATTGGAACAACCATTGCAAAGCCAATTATCAAAACAGTTCATCATTCAAAAAAAATAGCAGATTTAGATATCTCGGTTAATTTGGAACAAAAATATGTTGATAGAAAAGATGAAATTGGTGCTTTATCAAAAGCACTTCAAAGTATTACTGATAGTATTCGAGAAATTGTAGGTGATATCAGCAATTCTTCAGAATCATTAGCAGCTGCATCAGAAGAATTAACAGCAACATCTCAGCAATCAGCAAGTACTTCAGAAGAAATATCTTATACAATAACCGAATTGTCAAAAGGAGCTTCTGATCAGGCACAAAATACGGAAGAAGGTTCTTCCAAAGCAGATTTATTAGGAGAAGTCATTGAGAAAGATCAAAAACATTTATCAGAATTAAATGCAGCGACAGAAAAAGTTGAAGTAGTATTAAAACAAGGATTGATAGAAATAGAACACTTGTCTAAAAAAACAGAAGAAAATAATAAAGCTTCTAAGGAAATTCATGAAGTTATTGTAAAGACCAATGAAAGTTCTACTAAAATTGGAGAAGCAAGTAGTGTGATATCTTCTATAGCAGAGCAAACGAATTTGTTATCCTTAAATGCAGCCATTGAAGCAGCAAGAGCTGGTGAAGCCGGTAGAGGTTTTGCTATTGTAGCAGAAGAAATAAGAAAACTTGCTGAACAGTCTGAAGCGTCAACAAAAAATATAGATCAAATGGTACAGGAATTACAAGAGAATTCACAAGAAGCGGTAGCGACAATTATTAAAATGTCAAAGGTTATAAAAGAGCAGACTGATAGTGTTATCAATAGTAAAAATAACTTTCTTTTAATTAGAGAAGCAATATTAGAATCAAGTAAAATAGTTGGTCAATTAAATGATTCAGGACAGGAAATGTCTACCATGAAAAATGAAATACAAGATACATTACAAAACTTATCTGCTATAGCAGAAGAATATTCTGCGGCTACCCAACAAGTAACCAGTACGATGGAAGAACAAACGGAATCGGCAGAAAGTATTGCTAAATCCAGTGAAGATCTGGCTAAACTAGCTCAGAATTTACAAGTACTAATAAATAAGTTTCAAACGATATAGTTAAATTATGAAGATCAATAATTCAAAACGAGAGAATTATTGATCTTTGTGCATTACTAGTTGTTTTAAATTAAAAAAATTGTAAAATCATTTTTTTTTTGATATACTAATGAAGTAGGGAAGTATAGCTATGGAGTGTGTAACATGGTAGGAAGAAATACAGAACGAAAGTTTTTAGAGGAATGTTTTAAAAAAGATGGAAATCAATTAGTAGTAGTTTATGGAAGAAAAGAAGTTGGAAAAACTACATTGATAAAAGAATTTTGTGAAGATAAAAAATTTGTATATTATCAGTCCAGACAAGCATCAGAATTACAACAGAAAAAGATGTTTGCTGAAGAGATTGAGCAACAATTTAAAATATCATTAAAAGAAAAGACTTTTGATTTGATTTTTTCTAGAATTCGAAGTGGGGATGCGTCCAGATTAGTTTTAATTGTTGATGAATTTCATTTTATTGTAAAAAAAGATAAATCTTTCGTAGATAGTTTAGTGAAACTTTTAAATAAACAGTTATATCCGGGACCTGTTATGGTGATACTAATTAGCTCTTCTATTAGCTGGATTGAACAGGAGATGGTATCATGTTTAAGAAATTGTGCATCTAGAATTAATCTGCTTAAAGTAAAAGAATTTGGATTTATTGATACGGTAAAGAGTTTTAAAGAGTATTCCGTAATAGAATGTATTATTACCTATGGTATTTTAGGCGGTGTTCCTGGATATATGAAGCATTGGAATTCAGGGTTCAGTATAAAGGAAAATGTATGTAATCTAATATTAAATAATAGAGGACCGTTATATGGAGAAGCTGAGTCATATATTGCACAAGAATTGAGAGAAATATCGATATACAATACAATTCTTTATACGATAGCTTCTGGAAAAATCAAACTAAATGATATCTATAAATATACTGGTTTTTCAAGAGCAAAAATCAGTGTGTATATGAAAAATTTAATGCAGTTTGAAGTTATTGAAAAAATATATTCTTACCAGACGAAGGGGAAAGAACACACTATGAAAGGTGTATATCAGATTAAAAATCCTTTTATAAATTTCTGGTATAGGTTTATTTATCCACATTTATCTGCAAGAGAATTATTAATGCCTGAAGAGTTTTATGAAAGATTCATAGAACCTTATCTGATGGAATATACAGAACGTTATTTTGTACAAGTATGTAGTGAATATCTAAAGTTAGTGAATCAAATAGGCAAGTTACCAATAAAAATAGAAAAAATGGGAAGCTGGGTCGGTAAAGAAGGCACCATACACATAATTGCACAAGATAAAGATGGTCATAGTTTGATTGGACAATGTAATTTGCTGGAATTAGAAATGACTTATGATATGTGTGAACATTTATTTTATTGTATGGATAAGGCAAAGATCTCAGCAGATTATTACTATTTATTTTCAGCTAAATTTGATACAAAATTAAAAAAAGTAGCAAAAGCTGATTCTAGAATAGTATTGATTAATATGAACCAATTGTAAAAAGTAAATAGCAGTATACCATATTTGGGAAACTGTTGTTTCTTTTTATGTTTATGTAAAAAAATTGAAAGCAGGAACAAAATGTCAAAATCTTTATATATAGCGGAAAAACCAAGTGTTGCGAAGGAATTTGCAAAGGCTTTAAAATTAAATACAAAAAATTATGATGGTTATTTAGAGTCAGAAGAAAGTATTATTACCTGGTGTGTTGGACATTTGGTTACGATGAGTTATCCGGATGCTTATGATAAAGCATTAAAACGATGGAGTTTAGAAACATTACCATTTATACCTGAAAATTTTAGATATGAAGTCATTCCTTCGGTAAAGAAGCAATTTGAAATAGTAAAAGGTCTACTTAATCGAGAAGATGTTTCTTGTATCTATGTATGTACTGACTCCGGGCGGGAAGGAGAATACATCTATCGTTTAGTAGAACAAATGGCTGATATATCAGGTAAAGAAAGAAAGAGGGTATGGATTGATTCTCAAACCGAAGAAGAAATTCTAAGAGGAATACAAACTGCCAAAGATTTATCAGAATATGATAATTTATCAGAAGCTGCTTATTTAAGAGCGAAAGAAGATTATTTAATGGGAATAAATTTTTCCAGACTTTTAACATTGAAGTATGGAAATACGATATCAAATTATTTAAGAACAGATCGAACGGTTCTATCTGTTGGACGTGTTATGACATGTGTTTTAGGAATGGTAGTAAGAAGAGAAAGAGAAATTAGAGCGTTTGTGAAAACACCTTTTTATCGGGTACTATTAAAAAGTATGTTTGAAGGAACAGAGTTTGAGGGTGAATGGAGAGCGGTTGAAGGATCAAAATATTTTCAATCTAAGCTTTTATATAAAGAAAACGGTTTTAAAGAGAAAGAAAATGCACAAGAACTAATAGATAATCTTTCAAATGTACAGCCTCCGGAAGGAATTGTTGATTCAATTGAAAAGAAAAAAGAGAATAAAAATCCCCCTTTATTATATAATTTGGCAGAGCTGCAAAATGATTGCTCCAAGTTCTTTAAGATAAGTCCTGACGAGACTCTCAGAGTTGTTCAGGAACTATATGAAAAGAAATTAGTAACATATCCAAGAACGGATGCAAGAGTTTTATCTACTGCAGTTGCAAAAGAAATACATAAAAATTTGAATGGTCTTTTAAACTATAAATATGGAAGTGAATATGCTGCTGAGATATTAGAAAACGGATCATATAAAAATATAGCAAAAACACGATATGTAAACGATAAACAGATTACAGATCATTATGCTATTATACCAACAGGGCAAGGATTAGGAGCTTTAAAAAGTTTATCATTGCAGGGTTTAAATATATATGAAACAATTGTAAGAAGGTTTTTAAGTTGTTTTTATCCTGCTGCAGTTTATCAAAAAGTCAGTTTGGTTCTGAAGTTAGATTCGGAGAAATTCTTCTCAAATTTTCGTATCCTGGTATCGCCAGGATATTTAAAAGTGTTAGAGAAATCTTTTAACAAGAAGCAGACTGAGGAAAAGGAAGAAGCAGAGTCAAAATGTGATGAGAACTTTATGAATGCATTAAAAGCTTTAAAAAAAGGAGCAATTTTGCCAATAAATGAATTATATATAAAGGAAGGAGAAACTTCACCACCCAAAAGATATAATTCAGGTTCAATGATTCTTGCAATGGAGAATGCCGGTCAGTTAATTGAGGATGAAGAGCTCCGAGCACAGATAAAAGGTAGTGGGATAGGAACAAGTGCCACAAGAGCCGAAATATTAAAAAAGCTAATTAATAACAAATATATTGCTTTGAACAAAAAAACTCAAATTATAACTCCGACCCAGATAGGAGAAATGATTTATGATGTTGTATATACATCAATAAAATCATTATTGAATCCTGAGCTTACTGCAAGTTGGGAGAAAGGACTTAATTATGTGGCGAATGGAGAAATCACACCCGAAGAATATATGATAAAATTAAAACAATTTATAGAATCAAGGACTGCAGGTGTATTGCGTATAAATAATCAATATATGTTAAGAGGATTATTTGACCAAATATCGGTTAATTATAAAACTAAAAAGAAATAAATTATGATTAGTAGAGGAGAGTTAAGATGCAACAGTGTAAAATAACGAATATGTACAATTTAAATGAAACAATAGCAAAGGAATTATTCGAAGGTCTTATGTATCCATGGGAAGCATTATCTAAAATCAATCAGTTCATTCTGGAACTCGGTCCCAAATTAAAAGAATCTGAATATGAAAAAATAGAAGAAAACATATGGATCGCAAAAACTGCAAAAGTTGCACCTACCGCATATATCAATGGACCGGCTATCATTGGGAAAAATGCGGAAGTTCGTCATTGCGCATTTATTCGAGGAAATGCTATTGTTGGTGAAGGTGCTGTCGTAGGGAATTCTACTGAGTTAAAGAATGTAGTACTTTTTAATAAAGTACAGGTGCCTCATTACAATTATGTCGGAGACTCAATTTTGGGTTATAAAGCTCATATGGGGGCAGGGTCCATTACTTCAAATGTAAAATCAGATAAAACACTTGTAGTTGTAAAAGGTGGAAAAGAAGAAATAGAAACAGGACTGAAAAAGTTTGGTGCGATGTTGGGTGATTGTGTTGAAGTTGGTTGTAATTCCGTTTTAAATCCGGGAACAGTAGTAGGAAGTAATAGTAATATATATCCGGTATCAATGGTAAGAGGAGTGATACCGGCTGGTAGTATTTATAAAAAGCAAGGAGAAATGATAAAGAAGCGATAACAAATATTGACAAAGAAGAGAAACGCATGTACTATTGTATTAATTGTATAACACAATAGTATATGCGTAAAATTTTAAAATAGGAGGATATATATGTTAGAAGTACAAGATTTAACAAAAAAGTATGGTAAAGTTATAGCGGTAGATCAAGTGAGTTTTAAGGTTCCGGATGGAAAAGTTGGTATATTACTTGGTCCCAATGGTGCTGGAAAATCTACAATCATTAAAAGTATTGCCGGATTAGTTCGCTTTAAAGGGTCAGTTAAAATTCAAGACAAACCGTCAAATTCTATAGAAGCGAAAAAAGTTTTTGCTTATGTTCCTGAAATTCCATCTATGTTTGAAGCGTTAACAGTTAGAGAGCATTTTGAATATATCAAAAGGGCATATAACGTTAATGTAACCGATGATGAATTGAACCGTTTGATGGAACGATTTGAATTAATTGATAAACAAGATAAATTAGGGAATGAATTATCAAAAGGAATGATGCAGAAAGTTAGTATATGCTGTGCCTTATTAATCAAACCGGAAGTAATCATGTTGGATGAGCCCATGGTAGGATTAGATCCTGCAGCGATTAAAGAACTAAAAATAGTAGTAGACGAATTGAAGCAAAGCAATGCAACTATTTTAATCAGCACCCATATGTTAGAAATGGTGAAAGATTTATGGGATATTATGTTTGTTATGTCAAAAGGGAAAGTTATTGGACAATATAATAAAGATGAAGTAGATGCACAAGCACAAGATATAGAGACTTTGTTTTTTAATATTACAGGCGGTGAGAAATAATGAATGGATTTGTGTATTTATATAAGACTACTTTAAAAAATAGAACGATAAAAGCTTTAAAGAAGCCGGTTACATATGTATATCTTATATTTATAGGCTGGTATTTATTTTCAATGGTGTTTGGAATGGGATCATTACTTAAGTCGCTTCATTTTGATGAACCCGAGGGGTTTGCAGCAGCACTTACAATTCTGATGTTTGCTATAATACCAGCAAATATGATTTCTTATACAAAAAGGAAAGGACTGCTTTTTCGCCCCAGTGAGGTACAATTTGTATTTACAGCTCCTGTTACACCAAAACAGGTTTTATTATTTGCACAGGTAAAAAGCATTGCCTTAGGTATCCTTTTAGGAATTTGGTTAGTTTTTTTGGGAAGTATCTATTGTCATATTCCTTTATGGAGAATGTTATTATATTTCCTATTTTCTGTTATGATTGAAAATGTTTTAGAAGCCAGTATCATGATTAGTTTATATGGGAATGAGACTATTTCAGAAAAAATAATAAAGAAATTACCTATTTTATTATATGGAATTATGATAATATTTGTATTAGCAGGATTTTATGTAGTCTCATTGAACGGTTTTTCTATTTCCAGTGTTCAGAAATTTTTATCAATACCTTGGATTCAATGCGTTCCGTTAATTGGGTGGTGTATTGCAATTATCCGATTAATTATTATTGGCCCTACTGTATTGAATATAGTTTGTACAGTTTTGTATTGTTTAACTACTATTTTATTGACGTTATATGCTTATAAAATGAAATGTAATGGTGAATATTATGAAGATGCCATGAAGTTTGCAGACGATTACCAAGATATAATGAATAAGAAGAAACGAGGAGAAGTTGGAAGATTAGGTAAAAAGAAAAAATTTAATAATGCAACAATAAATTATAAAGGAAATTTTGCGAAAGCTATTTTTTATCGACAGCTTTTGGAATATAAGAAAAATAAATTTTTTATATTTGGAGGTAATACATTAGTTGCGTTAGCAGCCGGAATTGGTATCGCAGTATTTGCTCATTATAATCCTGAAATGATTAAAGTTAAGGAATTTGTAATCCTGGGCGTTGCAGCATATATTATGATTATATTTAGTGGTTATGCCACAAGATGGTCAAAAGAGTTAGAGAATCCGTATACGTTTTTGATACCGGACAATCCTTTTCGTAAAGTATGGTATGCTACAATGATTGAGCATATTAGAGCCTTTGTAGATGGATTGTTAATTACAATTCCAGCAGCAATTTATTTAAAAATTAGTTTCATAAATACAATTCTTATTATCATAATTATTATGTGTTTGAAGGCAAATAAATTGTATACTGAAATGTTGTCAGAATTTTTAGTAGGACAAACATTAGGAGCGTTTGGAAAGAGCTTGATAAAATTATTAATGCAAAGTATTGTGATTGGACTTGCGGTTTTAGCAGCAGTTTTAACTGGTATTGCAATGGGATTGAAAATTGCTTTTTTTGTTTTACTTGTAGTAATGCTCGGCCTGACTTTGGCTATTGCAATGGGTGCAGTTGTACTATTTGATAAAATGGAAACCGTTAATTAAAATATCTATCTAAGTGGAGGGTTGATATGCATGAATTAGCAGTCACAAAAAGTTTATTAGATATTGTATTACAAAAAAAAGAAGAAATGAATTTAGAAAAAATCTTATCCATTCAATTAGTAGTTGGCAAAATGCAAAATTATGAAGAAGAATGGATACAAAGATATTTTGAATATGTTAGTGAAGGTACACCTGCAGAAGGTGCGAAGATTCAAATAAGGTATTTACCGGTTTCTTTTGCTTGTAAAGAGTGTGGAACAGAATTTGAATACAATGTTAAGACAGATGATAAAATATTGTGTCCATCTTGTGGGAATATGGATTGCAAATTGCTGACTGGAAGAGAATTTTATATAGAAAGCATGGAAGCTGTTTAAAATATGTGATATTATTTATTAGTTAAATACTTATTAATAATTCAAAGAAAAGGAGACTAGATTATGAGTGACATTAAACTAATCGACATCAAACAAAACATTTTATCAGACAATGATAATCAAGCAGATATTGTTAGGGAAGATCTGAAAAAGAAAAATACCTATATGATAAATTTGATGGCATCGCCTGGTTCCGGAAAAACAAGTACTATTTTACAGACAGTTAAAAATTTAAGAGATGAAATAAAAATCGGTGTAATAGAAGGTGATATTGAATCATTGGTAGATTCAGAGAAAATGAAAGCACAAGATATTCCGGTTGTTCAAATTCGCACAGGTGGAGCTTGTCATTTGGATGCTCCAATGATTACTCCTGCTCTTGATGAACTAATGAAAGAGGAATTAGATTTAATATTTGTAGAAAATATTGGGAACTTAGTTTGTCCTGCTGAATTTGATATTGGAGCAAATTTGAGAGTTATGATTTTAAGTATTCCGGAGGGGGATGATAAAGTATTAAAATATCCTCTTATGTTTTCTGTCAGTGATGTATTACTTATTAATAAAGTTGATACGGTTGAAGTATTTGATTTTAATAAAGAAAAACTATATGAGAGAGTAAAAGCATTAAATCCGGATGTGAAGATTTTTGAAATTTCTTGTAAAACAGGTGAAGGTATTTCAGAATGGTGTAATTTTCTTAAAGAGAGAGTCAATCAATAAAAATTATAATATTCTGTTAAATCCTATATTATAAATGAATTGATGAAAATTTAAAAATCACTAGACTATTTTGTCGTTTTGTGAGAAAATGTTTTGTGATGTGGTATTGAATGTGTATTTTAAATATGAATACCATTACAGTGGCGAGGAAATTTCCTCATGATAAATTTAAGGTTTTGAAAGGAGTTTTAACATGATTTATTCACACGAAGTTGAAGCAATGTGTCCGGTAGCACAAGGTGTTAATCACGGTTGTGCGCCAATTCCTCAAGAAGGAAAATGGACAAAAGTAAAAGAAGTAAAAGATATTTCCGGTTTAACTCACGGGGTAGGATGGTGTGCACCTCAACAAGGAGCATGTAAACTTACCTTAAATATAAAAGATGGTATTATTCAAGAAGCGTTAGTGGAAACGATTGGATGTTCAGGAATGACGCATTCCGCTGCAATGGCATCAGAAATCCTGCCGGGAAGAACCTTGATTGAAGCAATGAATACTGACTTAGTTTGTGATGCAATCAATACAGCTATGAGAGAATTAGCATTACAAATTATTTATGGAAGATCACAAAGTGCTTTTTCAGAAGATGGACTTCCAGTTGGTGCTGGTCTGGAAGATTTAGGAAAAGGTCTTAGATCTCAAGTTGGTACGATGTATGGTACTTTGAAAAAAGGACCTCGTTACTTAGAAATGGCCGAAGGATATGTTACAGGTATTGCTCTTGATGAAGATGATGAAATTATCGGATATCAATTTGTAAGTCTTGGAAAAATGACAGACTTCATTAAAAAGGGTGATGATCCAAACACAGCTTGGGAAAAAGCTAAAGGTCAATATGGTAGAGTTGATGATGCAGTTAAAATCATTGATCCTAGAGCAGAGTAAGGAGGAAATTGAAAATGGCATTATTTGAATCATATGAAAGAAGAATTGATAAAATTAATTCAGTTTTAAATAGTTTTGGTATCGCTTCACTTGAAGAAGCTGAAAAAATCACGAAAGATGCAGGTCTAAATGTTTATGACCAAGTAAAAGGTATTCAACCAATTTGTTTTGAAAATGCATGTTGGGCATACATAGTAGGAGCAGCTATTGCAATTAAAAAAGGCGCAAAAAAAGCATCTGATGCAGCTGCAGCAATTGGGGAAGGATTACAAGCATTTTGTATTCCTGGATCTGTTGCAGATCAACGTAAGGTTGGTATTGGACATGGTAATTTAGGAAAAATGTTATTAGAAGAAGAAACAGAATGTTTTGCGTTTCTAGCAGGACATGAGTCATTTGCAGCAGCAGAAGGAGCAATTGGTATTGCTGAAAAAGCAAATAAAGTTCGTAAAAAACCTTTAAGAGTTATCTTAAATGGTCTTGGAAAAGATGCTGCGCAAGTAATTTCAAGAATTAATGGTTTTACATATGTAGAAACTGATATGGATTTTTACAAAGGTGAAGTGAAAGAAGTTTATAGAAAATCATATTCAAAAGGTTTAAGAGCAAAAGTTAACTGTTACGGTGCAAATGATGTAACAGAAGGTGTTGCTATTATGCATAAAGAGGGTGTTGATGTATCTATCACAGGTAATTCAACCAATCCAACACGTTTTCAACATCCGGTTGCAGGTACATACAAAAAAGAGTGTATTGAGCAAGGTAAAAAGTACTTCTCAGTAGCATCCGGTGGTGGTACTGGACGTACACTTCATCCAGATAATATGGCGGCAGGACCAGCTTCCTATGGTATGACAGATACAATGGGACGTATGCACTCAGATGCTCAGTTTGCAGGTTCATCTTCAGTACCAGCGCACGTAGAGATGATGGGACTTATTGGAATGGGTAATAATCCTATGGTTGGTGCTACAGTTGCTGTTGCTGTATCGATTGAAGAAGCAGCTAACGAAGGTAAGTTCTAAAAAGGTTCATAATATAACGGTTAAAAAAAGCATTAGGTGTGTATCATTGTGGTACACATCTAATGTTTTTTAGTATATATCTTCATTCTTATTTGAAATCTTTTCTATATGTATAGCTTTTCAGGTATGTTTGAATTTTTGTGTCCTCTAATTAATTTATTAGTATACAGTAACGATATAACTTTCAACTGCTAAAGATGGACGTTCTAAGCATTCTATAACAGGAACATAATATCCAGTCTGTGAAGCGGTCATAACTATTTGAGGACAATTACTTCCTCCAAAAAATTCAGAGTAAACAAATTTTCCAGTAGTTTGATTATATAAATGACCATTACAATCAGCGATATCACTAAATTGTATAGAAACAACAATCTTTTGCCCTTCGTGAACTAGGAATCCTCCTTGAGTAGCATTATTTGGAAGACCATCTTTTCCGCCATAGTCAATAATATGAGGAGGAGAGAACATGAATTCTTTGTATATCGTGTTTCCAAATGAATGATCTTCCACACATTGCCAATTAGATGAAGCAAAAGTAGTAAATGTAGTTGCATAGAACATAATAATAAGAGTTAGTGCAATTGATTTAATTAATTTTACCATATATAATAACCTTTCTATAATTTTATATGTATTATACAAATGAAAAAGTATATAGTCAATATTCATAACTTAGTTTTATAATTAAATTATTTATATAAATCGACTTTTAAGTAATTAGATTTTGTGGTCTTTATCGATTTATAAATAAATAATAGAAAATATAAATAATATTGTAAATAAAAATTGTTAAGTGCTTTACTTTTTCCATAACAGATATTTAGTAGGTGAAATTATTAACTTATAATAAAATAGATTTGTTATATGTACTGTTGTATAAAAAGAGTAGACAAATAGATGAAATAATGTAAAACATATCGTTTTTATTTAAAATCATTTTATTTAACTAAATATAGATTAAGTTGTTTCTTGTTAATTTTTAAAGATTATTAAAGATTATTTAAGATTAATTAAGGATACTTGATAAAAACGTAATAACATAGTAATATATTTCCAATGGAGGGATAAATATGGTCAAAAAAATTATGCAGAAAATAGCGTTTGATCTCGCCAAAGGAGAAAAGGTAAATAATATTTTACGACGCAAAGGAATAACAATTGGAAAAAATTGCGAGCTACATAAAAATGTTATCTGGGGATCAGAACCTTATTTAATTGAACTTGGTGATAATGTAAGAGTTACAGAAGGGGTTAAGTTTATAACCCATGATGGAGGAGCTTGGGTTTTAAGGAATGATGGAAGACTAAAGAATGCAGACTTATTCGGTCGAATTGTGGTTAAGGATAATGTTCATATTGGGTTAAATAGTATTCTTATGCCAGGAGTTACAATTGGTAGTAATAGTGTAGTTGGTTGTGGTGCTATTGTAACCAAAGATGTTCCTGAAAATACAATTGTAGCTGGAGTACCGGCTAGAGTAATTGAAACAATTGACGAATATTATGAAAAGAACAAAGATAAATGTGATTATACAAAGCACATGGATTCTAATGAGAAAAGAGAGTATTTAAACAAGAAATACGCCTTATAAATAAAAAAGAAGATACAAAAGTTTTTAATAAATCTTGTATCTTCTTTTTTTGCTTAAAAATAATTATATTAACTATAGACATATCAAAAGCTTTTTAGGATATAAATATAGAAGGCTGATAATGAGAGCTTATCATGCCTTCTATATAAAATAATTAATTATTCAGCAGATTTTGTATCTGTTGAATTCTTTGTTGCATTAGAATCTTTAGAATCTAAAGTGGCCTTAGAATCTTTATCTGTTGAATTCTTTGTTGCATTGGAATCTTTATCTTTAGAATCTAAAGTGGTATTGGAATCCTTTGATTCATTAGATTTCTCATCAGATTTTTTGCTATCTTCTGGTTTAGTTACACTTGCGTCTTCCGTTTTGTTAGATTTAGTTTTGTTGTTTGAAGTGTCAGAAATATCATTTGTTTGAGTTTTAGTAGTTGAATCGTTTGTAGATTTGTTAGCATCTTCTACTGTTGAAGTACTATTAGTTTCGGTTGTTTTTTCCTTGTCTCCGCATGCACATAATAATACGGTTGAAAATGCAAGTACTAAAAATAATTTTTTCATGTTTCTACCTCTTTCTTAATTAATTATTTATTTATGAACCTGCAAAAATGCATGTTCATAGTAACAATAAGTAAACATTATGTTTACTGAATTGATGTACTTCATTATACATCAAAAAGAAAAGATGTCAATAATATCCAAATAAGAAACTGTATGTATAAAGCAATCTTAATAATTCCTTAAGAACAGTTTTAAAATAAATTAAAGTTAGTTACAAAATATATTGTTTTTTTTAAAAATATTAATAAATGAAAGAAATGGAGGAGCAAATTGGAATATATTATAATGACTTTTAGTTTCTTAGGTGGCCTAGGTATGTTTCTGTATGGAATGCAAATTATGGCAGGAGGTTTAGAAAATTTATCAGGAAATCGAATAAAAACTATGATAAGTAGTATTACTACAAATCATTATAAGGGGATTGCTGTAGGCGCAATTGTTACGGCTCTAATTCAAAGCAGTTCTGCTACATCAATTATGGTTGTAGGAATGGTGAATGCAGGAATTATGAATTTGACTCAGGCAGCTGGTGTGATTATGGGAGCAAATATTGGAACAACAATAACAGCCTGGTTAATTTCTTTAAGTGAGTGGACTGTTTGTTTTAGACCTGAAATCATTGCACCATTAATAGTTGGTTTAGGTTCATTTTTTCTTTTGTTTGCAAAAAGTGACAGAAAAAAAGTTATTGCTGAAATTAGTGTTGGATTTGGAATTTTGTTTATAGGACTTAATTTTATGTCGGATGCAATGGAACCTGTACAACATATTTCAATTTTTTATTCTACATTTAAATTACTTGGTACTTATCCATTATTAGGAATATTAGCTGGTGCAATTGTAACAGCACTTATACAGAGTTCATCAGCTAGTGTAGGTATTTTGCAAACGATGGCTATTAATGGTTTCGTTGGATGGAATACAGCTATATTTATAACTTTGGGACAAAATATTGGCACTTGTGTTACAGCTTTATTATCGAGTATCAATACGGATAGAACCGCAAAACAAGCTGCTGTTTTTCATTTACTATTTAATTTGCTTGGGGCTATTATAATAGGTCCGGTTTTTATATTGATATTTACTTTAAATCCAGATTTTGCTCATTCAAGAATTAATAGTATTCAAATTTCCATATTTCATACGGTATTCAATATTGTTAATACCTTGATATTATTACCATTCATTTCCCAGTTGGTAGATATAACTAAATTTTTTGTAAAAGAAAGGAAAATTGTGTGATAAAATAATTTTGCTTTTAACTATTATAATCTGTTATAATTTATTATTATAATTAGAAAGTGGTATAGGTAAATGACAATATTAAATAAAGATAATAATCATTTTTTGATTCCTACCCAAAAGCCCCCAAAATTTCTTAGAGTTGTTAAAAGTATTGGAGGAAAAAACTCTAGACCTAGAATGAAGCATAAGCATGAAAATCACGTTGAAATGCATTTTATTATTTCAGGTGAAGCATATTATATGATTGATAAAGAACGATTTTGGGTACGGACAGGAGATGTAATGATTTGTAATGCCAATGTGGTTCATGAAGCAAGTCCTGAATTTTTCACAGATATATCTATGTATTGGATTGAATTAACTGATATAGAATTACCTGGATTACCAAAAAATTGTTTGATATCAGAAAAAGCTGCTACAATATATCATTGTCAAGAACAATATAAAGAAATAAATGGAATTTTTGAAGTAATGCATCAACTTTATAAGAAAAATAATTCTACATCGAAAGAGGCATGTTTTCATTTGATGATTTCTTTATTAGTCATTATTTATCCTTATGTAAATGTTATAGAAGAAAAATCTACGCCAAAAAGGAAAAATAAAAAGGAACTATGTAAGAGTATAAAACAGTATTTAGATGAACACCTTAGTGAAGATATATCTTTAAAAGAATTGAGTGAAGAATATTATATGAATATGTATTATTTATCTCATGTATTTAAGGAACAAATTGGAAGTTCTCCAATGCAGTATTTAGTTAACAGAAGAATAGGTGAAGCACAAACACTTTTAGAAGAAACCGATTTAACTATTACAGAAATTGCAATTAGAGTAGGTTATGGTGATCCCAATCAATTTTATGCTTTATTTTCAAAGTACGTTGGGATGTCACCCAGAAAATATAGGAAAACATGCAGAATAGATAGTAAGAGTGCAGATTCAGTGAAATAATTTATAACTTACGGTAATATATAATTATATGTTTGGACAAACTAGAGGTTAATTAAAAAAGCTTCAAGATTTTAACGTGTTATCTTGACAAAGAAATTAATAATTGTTAGAATAATTTTTAATGCAAGGAATACATGAGCAAGAAAGAAGGATTTGTTATGAGAAAACAAATATTATCAGTATTAGTTGAAAATACACCAGGTCTTTTAAGCCATGTTTCAGGATTATTCAGTCGCCGAGGATATAACATTGATAGTTTTTCCGCTGGGGTTACATCGGATCCCCGCTTCACGAGATTAACTATTGTTGCAAGTGGTGATGAGAGAATACTGGAACAAATTGAAAAACAATTACGAAAGTTAGAAGATGTTTTACATATAAAAAGATTAGAAGAAGAGGACTCGGTATGTAGAGAGCTTATTTTAGTAAAAGTGAGTGCTACGGATAGAGATCGACAAGCAATTATGACTGTGGTAGATATTTTCAGAGCAAAGATTATTGATGTGGCTTGTGATTCTGTGATTGTGGAGCTTACAGGAAATCAAAGTAAGTTAGATGCATTTTTGGAACTTGTGAAAGGATATGAAATTTTAGAATTGGCAAGGACTGGTCTTACAGGATTATCTCGCGGTAAAGAAGATGTTCAATTTCCAGCTGATCTACAAAAGTAAAAGCTAGAGGCAAATACCTTTAACTATATAGTTGAAAGAAAATTATTTTAGGAGGAAAAACAAATGGCAAAAATATTTTACCAAGAAGATTGTAATCTATCTTTATTAGAGGGAAAAACAATCGCTGTCATTGGTTATGGCAGCCAAGGACATGCACATGCTTTAAATGCAAAGGAATCAGGTTGCAATGTAATTATTGGACTTTATGAAGGTAGTAAATCATGGGCAAAGGCTGAAGCTCAAGGGTTTGAAGTATATACAGCAGCAGAAGCTGCAAAAAAAGCTGATATTATTATGATTTTGATCAATGATGAAAAACAGGCAGCATTATACAAAGAATCAATTGAACCAAATTTAGAAGAAGGCAATATGCTTATGTTCGCACATGGTTTTGCAATTCATTTCAATCAGATTATTGCACCTAAAAATGTTGATGTTGTAATGATTGCACCAAAAGGACCTGGACATACAGTTAGAAGTCAATATCAAGAAGGTAAAGGCGTTCCATGTTTAATTGCTGTATCTCAAGATGCTACAGGGAAAGCTCATGATATGGGATTAGCTTATGCTTTAGCGATTGGTGGAGCAAGAGCTGGTGTTCTTCAAACAACATTTAGAGAAGAAACAGAAACAGATCTTTTCGGTGAACAAGCTGTTCTTTGTGGAGGAGTTACTGCACTTATGAAATGTGGGTTTGAAACATTGGTTGAAGCTGGTTATGAACCAGAAAGTGCCTACTTTGAATGTATTCATGAAATGAAATTAATCGTAGATTTAATATTTGAAAGTGGATTTGAAGGTATGAGATATTCAATTTCTAATACTGCAGAGTATGGAGATTATATTACAGGTCCAAAGATTATTACCGATGAAACAAAAAAAGCGATGAAACAGGTTTTATCAGATATTCAACAAGGTGTGTTCGCACGTAATTGGTTATTAGAAAATCAAGTGGGTTGCCCCAATTTTAAAGCCACGAGAAGAAGAGAAGCAACTCATCAATTAGAAGAGGTTGGTACAGAACTTCGTAAATTATATAGTTGGAATGATAGCAACAAACTGATTGATAATTAATTATTATGAAACAAAAGAAAAACATATGGACTTAGTTAATAAGTTCCATATGTTTTTTGTTATTATATAATAAGATTACTATATTTTTGTTAAAGAAGAAATAAATTGTTCCAATGAATGAGTAAGTTTATTTTGGTTAAGATATGCAAATCCGATTTCTCTTTTATGTATGGGAATATTTAGTGGAATTTCAATGAGATGACCGGATTGTAAATCTTTTTTTACAAATTCTTTAATCACACAGGCGATACCTAAACCAATATTCGCAAATTCAATCAGTAGATCCATAGATGTAACTTCAAGTATATTATTTGTTTTAATTTGGTTTTTAATAAAATAATCGTCGATATATTGTCTAGTCATATTATTTTTATCAAGAAGCATTAAAGTGGCAGTTTCAAAAAAGTTTTTTTGTTTTTTTGTAGATTGATTGATAGTTTCACGTTCGTTTAAAAAATGAAGATAATTTTTTGTAGCTACAAAAATATCTTCAATTTCACCAATAGGAATAAAGTCGAGCCCCTTTAAAGAAGAAGGCTTCCCAATTAATGCGACATCAATTTTTTGTTGTTCTATTAATTCTAATGTTTGATTGGTTGATTGACATTCGATGGTTATATTAACATGAGGAAATTTCTCGATAAATTTTTTTAAGTATGGAAGTAAGACGTATTTACATAAAGTAGTACTTACGCCAATATGTATTTGTCCAATACCTAAATCAGAAACACGTTGCAATTGTTTTTCACCAAGTTCCAGAGTATCAAAGGCAGATTTTACATGATTGTATAGGAGAAGGCCTTCTGAAGTTAATTGCACCCCTCTTGAGTTACGAGAAAATAAGATAACACCAAGAGATTGTTCTAATCTTTGAATAGTTCTGCTAATTGCAGGCTGGCTGATATATAATTGCTTGGCTGCATGTGAGATATTTCCGGTATTTGCAACAGTATAAAAAACTTTATAAGATGATAATTGCTGATTCATAGCAATCTCCTTTCTATAACATAAGGTTATAATAAATATACATAATATGTATTTCAATTATAGCAAGAACTATGATAAGATAGCAATAGATAAAAAAAGTTAATGGAGGATTACTTATGGGAATGACAATGACACAGAAAATTTTAGCTGCACATGCAGGTTTAGAAACTGTGAAAGCGGGTCAGTTAATAGAAGCAGATTTAGATTTAGTTTTAGGAAATGATATTACATCACCAGTTGCAATTCACGAAATGGAAAAAATGAATGTACATGGAGTTTTCCATAAAGATAAAATAGCACTTGTATTAGACCATTTTGTGCCGAATAAAGATATTAAGTCAGCTGAGCATTGTAAATGTGTTAGAGAATTTGCTTGTAAACATGAAATTAGTAATTTTTTTGATGTCGGAAAAATGGGAATTGAACATGCGTTATTACCGGAGCAAGGGCTTACAGTGGCCGGAGATGTTATAATAGGTGCAGATTCACATACTTGTACTTATGGTGCGTTAGGAGCTTTTTCAACAGGTGTTGGAAGTACTGATATGGCGGCAGGGATGGCGACTGGAAAGGCCTGGTTCAAAGTACCTTCAGCGATAAAATTTAATTTGATTGGAAAACCTTCCAAGTGGGTAAGTGGAAAAGATGTGATTCTTCATATTATTGGAATGATTGGAGTAGATGGTGCACTTTATCGCTCCATGGAATTTGTAGGAGAAGGCATAAAAAATCTATCCATGGATGATAGATTTACGATTGCAAATATGGCTATTGAAGCTGGAGGTAAGAATGGAATTTTTCCAGTGGATGAATTAGCAATAGATTATATGAAGGAACATTCAAAAAGAGATTTCATAATTTATGAAGCGGATGAAGATGCTGAGTATGAGGAAGAATATACGATTAATTTAAGTGAATTAAAACCAACAGTTGCATTTCCACATTTACCTGAGAATACAAAAACGATTGATGAAGTAGGAGTTGTGAAGATCGATCAATCCGTTATTGGTTCTTGTACAAATGGAAGGATTAGTGATTTAAGAATAGCAGCTGAAGTTTTAGATGGAAATAAAGTTGCAGATAATGTTCGGTGTATTATTATACCTGCAACTCAGGAAATTTATATGCAGGCAATTGAAGAAGGTTTGATTCAAACATTTATAAAAGCAGGAGCTGTAGTAAGTACACCAACCTGTGGTCCATGTCTTGGTGGTTATATGGGAATTCTTGCAGAAGGAGAAAGATGTATTTCTACTACAAATAGAAATTTTGTTGGAAGAATGGGGCATGTGAAGTCCGAAGTATATTTGGCAAGTCCTGCCGTAGCAGCTGCAAGTGCAATAACTGGTGAAATTGTAGCACCAAAATAGATAGGAATTAGATTGGAGTCCAGCGGTGTTATGTCAAGAAGTAAATAAGAAAAATAATGATATTTTTTCAGTATTTTCTGAAAGGCGCAAAACACCTACCTAAGCCCTGTCGATTCCGCTTTTTCGAGAAGCAGGGCGTAGCATTACCAGAGCCTTATCGATTCTCTGGTGGGATATATAGGCAATTGTCTTTCAGCAGTCGAAAGACTAACCGCACAAATTTACGAGCAGTTAATGCAAGTGCACGTTTATGTTGGAATCGGTTCACCTCTTTAAATTTGAGATGATAAAAAGCATTGTACTCTGTATCGCATCTTACAAGAGACCATGCAGCTTCACCGAGATAGTACTTTAAGTAACGGTTGCCGGAACGAATTTGTCGTGTTATTTCTGCTTCAAATTCACCGGACTGATGTTGTGTCCATGCCAGACCTGCGTATTTTGCAAGTGCAGCATGATTGTGGAACCGATTAATGTCACCGATTTCAGCGATGATACCGGCTGAATAAACAGGACCGATTCCTTTGATGGAAATCAAGGTATTAGGGATTAACTCCATCTGTTCAGCTATTGCCTTATCAAAAGCTTTGATCTGAGTTTGTAAGGCTTTCATAGAGCTTATGGAAATAGAAAGCACCTGGTTCACAGAATCATTTACCGTTTTAGGTAAACGATAGGAACTTCTGGCAGCTTTCTGAATGGCTTTGGCTACCGCATCTGGGTCAGAGAAGCGGTTCTTACCTTTATTTTTAATATATTCGGTAAGGTCATGTAAGTCCATATATGCCAGTTTATCAGCAGAGTCAAACTCTTCGTAGATGGCCAGTGCTGTAGTGCTGAAGGTATCGGAAAATACCTTCTCCTGTGTAAAAGAAGAATACTTCTTGAATAATTGATTGAGGAAACGCTGTTTTTCCTTTGTGAGGTTTTGAACAGCGAAAAAACGGGCACGGGTAAGGTTCTGTAAAGCTTTGAAGCGGTAATCGTCCATGTAGACCTCATTGTTGATTCTTCCAAAACGCAGGCAGTCTGCAATAACAAAAGAATCTATGTAATCATTTTTAGGCAGGTTATTATAAGCTTCTTTAAATTTTTTGACCTGTTTAGGATTTAGAACGTAAATCTTTTTATTGTATGGCATGAGAGAACCATCTTCCCTTAAGAAGCAGACCAGATTATCACCATAGACAGAAGTTGCTTCTAGTCCTATGACAACGTCTGAAAGGGATTCAGAAGTGATTGCAGAGATGATTCTTTTTACAAGTAGTCTGGAACCATCCAAAGAATTTGCAACAGGAAAGTTGCTGTGCTTTGAACCATCTGGTTTCATAAAATAAATAACGTTACTTTTGCTGCTGACATCAATACCGACGTAAAGTGGGTTCATAATATCACCTTCTTTCGTAATAAATTTGTAGGTCAATCGGTTTGGTAACACCCATGAAAACTGGAGCATCAGCACCCTTGCATATAAGAATTCGGTCTAAGATGATCCGATGCGAACCTCACTGCTAAAAAGGCAGATCATGAACTTAGACAAACAGCCAGTTGGTTTGAAGTTAACTTCCAGCCCAGGGGAACAGACTCCGGATGAAGTAACCATGTTGGTTCAACAAGGAAAAAAAGAACTATGTACCTGATCGACACTAAGTTGATTATATCATGGGTATCAACAAACCGATTGAAGTAAGAATTAGCTATTATTAAAATATATAAATTAAAAGAAAGGAAAAAGTATGCTCGTCTTTAACCTATAAAGATATCATACAAGGA
>NZ_QRCT01000028.1 GCF_003363435.1 Anaerosacchariphilus polymeriproducens | reverse complement strand
TCAAATATACATTCGTTTTACTCGTTTCACTTATAAGACCATTTCCATAAATATAAGTTGTCGTATCTTCTTTCTTATTAAAAATGCCTAGTATATTCTTTTTATATGTCGTTACACTTAGAGTCTGAGAATAGGCTGCTTCTTTATCGGTTACATATTCCTCACGAATATTCTTGGTCTGTACTGCAATTCTAGTATCTTCTGCATCATACTCATATTTGGTGTCGCCTGCTTGTATCAAACGGTTTCTGCAATCGTATTGGAAGGTTGTCATTGTACCGTTTAGTGGACCATATGTCATATTGCCGTCAGCATCGTATTTTACCTGTTTACCATTATAAGAGATTAGACGATTCGCCTTATCATATTTCATTTGTGTTTGAGTAAGGCTTGCAATATTTTCCTTTTCTGTTTGTGAGACAGAAGTAATATTTCCTCTTGCGTCATACTGATAGGAATATCGATTTAAAACAGTACTGCCTTTCTTGTCTAGCTGTGTTTTTAAATTCCCGGCTTTATCATAAGTCCTTGATTCTATGGTACCATTTGCTCTTTTTGTATTTGTCAGTCTTCCATTTTTATCATAGGTGTAAGTAGTTACCTTTTTCTCTGCATCTGTTACGGTATGTAACCAGCCATTCTTATAGTAGGTATAACGCACTACTTGTCCACCAGGGTACGTCAGTTCAATTCGGTTGCCTAGCTCATCGTAATTATATGTTACGGTCTTTCCGTTACAATCCGTATATTTTTTCACTCGATTCAGCTTATCATATTCCCTTGTAATCGTACCTTTGCTATCTTTTACTTTAACAATATTCCCAACATTATCATAAGTATAGGTAACCGTTCCTGCTTGGTCTTTTTTGGTTCTGATTCTGCCTAATTTATCATAGGTATAAGTTGTATTTTGAAGTCTCGCATTCTTTGATTCTGCCAATAGTCCATCCGCATTATATTTGTAAGTGCTTTTACTTCCCATTGCATTCACTACTTCTGTAATACGTTTCATAGAATCGTAGGAATACTTTGTGACTCCACCCATTGGATCTTTCACTTGTGTGATATTTCCTGCATGATCATAAGTATATTCACTTGTTCCCTTTTCTGGATCTATTACCTTTTTTACTCTTCCAAGGACATCATAACTATATTCCGTCTCAGTTTTTAGATTTGAGTTTAAACATTCTATGATTTTTGTCACTTCACCGGCTTTATTATGATTATATTGTGTAACGCTTCCATTTGCATCTGTACTTTTTGATAATTGGTTTACATTATCATATGTATTTTCTTTTATTATATTTCCATATGCATCGAACACTCGAACTACATTTCCAAGCGCATCGTATTCCACTCTTGTTAAATTTCCCTCGGCATCCGTTGAGGACTTAATTCTTCCTTCCTTATCGTATGTGAAACTACTTACTTTAATATCTCCTTTTGATGTATGCGTTACAATTTCTTTTAGTCGATTTAAACCATCATATTTCATTTCTGTTGTAACATTCTCAGCATTCGTAACACTTAAACAATTTCCATTTCCATCATAGGTATAAGTAGTTGTGTTGTTATTTGCATCTGTAGTTGAAATTAACCTACCATGATTGTCATATGAATTGGTCGTTTTATTTCCTAATGGGTCCATGATTGCAGTTACTTTTCCCATACAATCATAGAGATAAGAAGTCGTATACTTCCCATTCACAGTTTCACTTATCTTATTCCATTTACCATCATAAGTATAGAGAATTGACTGTCCATCTTCCATGGTCTTTTTATATAAAATACCATTTGGATAATATTCATATTTTGTAACAGCTCCACCTGTACTAGTTTCTTGAATTAAGTTCCCACACAAATCGTATTGATAGGAATATTCTAAACCATTCGGCTCTTTTTGGGTAAGTACATTTCCAGCACCATCATAAGAATAGGTCGTCGTTGTATTATCTGGATACGTTACTTTTATAACCCTTCCTTCTCCATCATAGGTATATGAAATTTCGGAACCATCTGGAGCTATTTCTTTCGTTTTTCTTCCTCCAGTATCGTATTCATACTGAGTAAAATTTCCTTTTGCATCTATCACACATCTTTGATTTCCGACACCATCGTATTCATAACCTGTAAATCCCTGTTCCGGATAATTGATAGATAATACTCTTCCTATTGCATCATATGAATACTCTATCACACCATTTTCTGCATCTACCACTTTTTTTAGATTACCGGCACCATCATAACTGCATATCGATATATTCCCATTATAATCTGTCGTAGATGTTAGTAAACCACCTGAATAGGAATATCGTTTTGTACCCAGTCCTGCTGTAGTTTCTGCAACAACGAGACCATAAGAATTATATTCATAAGTCGTTGTTGTACCACTAGGTGCGGTCAAACTTATCATATTATTATTTTCATCATACTGGTAGGATGTAGTTTCACCTACTTGATTCTTTGTAGAAATTAAATTACCCTTTTCATCATATGTCATATAAGTAGCATTGGATGCGGTATCGTACATGACTGTCATATTGCCGTCTTCATCATACTGCTTTATTACTTTTGTTCCATCCGGCTGCCTTTCACCAGTACGATTCCCATTTCTATCATAGGTGTAAACACATTCTGCACCTAACGGATCTATGGATTTTACAACTCTACCCTTTTCATCCGTCATGATTGTCGTTGTATCACCAACATGATTGGTAATCTTTATAACCGTTTTTTCATCTTTATCTTCATAAGAAAACATAGCTTTCCCTGCTAATCCTGCTTCCTCCTGAGACAAAACTCTACCTTTTTCATCATAAGTATTTTTAACAAAGGTAACATTATTATTATTCACTGCGGAAATAATTCTATGATTTTGGTCATAATTATATATCGTACTTTCCCCGGCTGCATTTGTAAATGTCTTTAAATTTCCATTATTATCGTATGAAAAACCAGCTTTTCTTCCAATATCATCTGTTACTGATACAATCTTACCTGTTTCATTGTAATGAATGTATAGCTTTTTACCCGAAACCTCTTCTTTAACAATCGTTTGTTTGTCTTTATGTTCAAATGATACGGATTTACCTGATACCTCTTTTATTCTAGCCAGTTTTCCATTTTGAGTATAATAAAATGTATAATCTGAATCCGAATGAAGTTCATAGGTACCATCTTCATTTTTTATTATATAATAATCTTTCATTCCAGCTGTCGTACCTATGTATTTCCCGGAACCCTGTTTGTAATTAGAAACTAAGGTTTCTTTACCTACTTGTTTTCCATATACGATTCCATTCAGACTTTCTTCGCTGACAAAAATTCCATATGAATTTGGATTTTCATAAAACTTTAAAATTCCTCCTTCTGCCTTTATACAATTTTCGTAATTGCTACTCCATCCAAACCCTACTTCTCCTTCTTCTTGTTGTATATCCTGATCTGCAGCTTGTTGCGCCATCATAGAATCATATGATAAATCTAAAGAAAGAGTTGTTGCACCTTTTACAGTTAGAGCATTAATTTCGTCTGCGAAAGCACCCGTAGTTGTATCTACCGGGTCTCCATAAGTTTCTTTCGGCATAGAGACTAATAACTGACTTTTGGTCATGTGGCTCGGTATTGGCTTGACTGTAACTTCAACTCCTGTATTAGCTCCTTCTAATTCTGTTACTATTGTTTCTATTAACTTAAAATAAGACTCATCTCCATCAATTCGATTTGGGATAGATGTTACCCAGGTTCCATAAACACTTTCCCCTGGTGATAATATATTTACTTTTATTGTATCTCCGTTATAACACACCGGTAACTGGCTTGTTTCTGATGCGCCTGTTACTGTATACTGTTCTCCACTCGTTCGTACAATTCTATCAATTTCTTCTCCTGTTTCTTCATCTTTGACAACCACTTCTTGTTTGGCTGCTGGCTGTATATAAGGGCCCAAGGTCGTTTTAAATCCATATAGATCTCTATTTGATTCATTTACAATTGCAAACTGAACATAGTAATTTTCATTTACAAATGCAGAGGATTCTGGCATTACATAAATATGAATTCCCTCTCCTGTTTTTACATCAAACTCTGTATCACTTTCAAAATTACCCTTTATTTCTGCTTCAAAAGGCATCATAGTGCCATAAAAAGATGCACCTACTTTGTATTTACCACTCTTATCACCTTTTATCACCCAGGAAGCTGATTTATGTTCTTGACCTCCAATGGTTCCCATACTTTGAATTAAATTTTGTCCATTGGCCGTTTCAGCAAGACTAACTCCATCTGGTAGATTGAGCGTTGCTGTAGAACTTTCTAATTTATATTCTTCCTGTGCCGTATTAAAGATATCAAGTTGTACATCATACATCTCTTTTAACCATGTTACAGATTGTTGTGTGGATAATAATAACAATACAGGTTTGTCCGGTTCCACAACTTCATGGTTATTATCCGATGTATTTTTTTTGCCAGAATAGTCGCCGCTGAACATCAGCATTCCGCCTCTTCCGCCATATAATTTTATTTCTTTATTAGAACCATAACCACCTGTATAGGTATACTCAATGGGCAATGGCGCTTCTTCAAAAGCAAGTGACAGTTCAAACGTGTAGGTCAACATATTTTCTGGATCAGTTAAATCTACGCCAGCTTCAACCATTTCTTCTAAGTTCATTCTTTTGACAGAAACTTTACCTTCTATAACCTCTCCTGAATTGAGCTGTAAAGTACTCTTTAAATCTTCAAAACTACTAATTTTAATGGAACTCTCAGCTACTTGATATCCTTGTGCATATGCAGAGATATCATAGATACCGGCTTCTGCAGTAATTTTTACGATACCTGCATCATCTGCTCTTGTATTTATCGTCTCATCATCATTCAATTTTACATAAACATAAGCACGCGGAATCGCTTTTCCCAGCTTGTCCTGTATCGTAACTTCTGTTGTACCAACATTGGTTTTATCCAAAACTTTCACCGTTGTATAAGTTTTATCTTCGTTACCACCAGCATCCGTTACTGTCAGAATTACTGTATAGTTTCCGGATTTATTAAATGTATGTATCGGTTTTGCACCTTGCTTTTTACTTCCATCTCCAAAATCCCATGAATATTTTATGATACGGTTATTATCTGTCGACGCCGTTGCGTCAAAGGCAACTTCATAACCTTCTTTTGCTATCATCGATTGTGGTAAAACTGCTTTTGGTGCAATATTATCAAAATTTCCGGCATATCCCGATACAACCGCCGATTCTGAACAATTTCCTCTTGAATCGTAGGTTTCCACTTTATAATAATAATTGTTTCCTACTTCTGCTGTTTCATCTTGATAACTATTTTCTGCTGTTTCTGCAATACAAGTAAAAGAAGTTTCTGACAATTCTCTTCTATAAATCTTATATTTTTCGAAATCATCTGCTTCACAGGTTCCTATTGTTATTCCAACCATATAACTTAATGGTTTTGTAGTAACAGATACTGGTTCTGGTGCCGTTAAATCTAACGTATACGTGACAATAAAACTTTTGCTTATATTACCACTGGAGTCAATTGCTTTTGCTCTTAATTTGTAAGAACCTTCCGTCAAACCTTTTGTATTCCATTCTGTAGAATAATATTGATATCTTTCATTTGTATCACAAGTACCTATTTCATACCAGATTCCGTCTGAACTTTTTGTATTCTGATACTCTAAAATCACTTTCTTTAATTGAGCATTATCAGTAGCCGCTATGGTTATTTTTTCTTTCCCTCCGACAATACTAGCATCTCCTGGTGATAATCCCAGAATTTCCGGTGAAACTGTATCCGGTACTGCTGTACCTGCTGCCTCATTGGATAACTCACTAATATTTCCTGCTATATCAACTACAGCCAGCTTATATAAATACGATTCTCCTGATTTTACTGATGTATCATAATAATTTTTCGTTGTACAAGAGGATTCTAAAATTATATAGATTCCATCCTTCGCTTTTGCTCTAAAAATTTGAAAAGATTTAATATCTTTTTCTTCGTTATCATTCCACGAAAGACTGATGTATCCTTCTCCTCCGACCGCATTTAAATCCTTAACTGCTGCAGGTGCTGTCCTATCTATACTATATTCAGCAATGATATCCTGTCCATTTTTGAGTAAGACATTTTTATTGCCTGATAAATCATAGGCTTCAACCTTTACATAAACTTCCCCTTCTTTTAGACCGCTCACATCCCAGTCATAAGTCAATGTTTCTTCTGATGCTTTTTCTTTTGATGCAACATTTGCTGCCTCTGTATAATTTATCTTATCCGTAGAATAACTAAATACTACTTTATCTACACCATGATTATCTCTTACTTTTACGGAAAAGCGAATCTTATCTTTAAAATAGGATGAGGACGGATTCACCATAAGTATAGATGGTGCTGTTGTATCTGATACCGTTTTAAGTTTTATTTCATCGGATTCATTCCCACGATTATCTGACTTATCATAACCTACTACACGCATAGTATATTCCGTATTCGGTTTTAATCCGGAGACAACATATCCTAGTTGATTCGTTACATCTGCAACCTTAACAAATTTCCCATCCTTTAATTGTTCAACTCGAAAATAACCAAAATCTTCTTCTTTAACATCCTGCCATGTCAATTGGATATTACAGCTGCCCGCAGTACATGTTCCTAATTGAATCTTACTGATACCAGTATTGTCAATCTCATAAGTTCTTGTCACTAATTTAATGTTTACATTCCCTGAATCATCTCTAACCGATGCACGAATAAGATATGTTCCATCCTTTAGCCCTACTGTACTCCATGGATATGTAATCTGGCCATCCTTACATTCTTTTTCCGTCATGGATTTCCATGATTCTTCCTGTAGTTCTTTATATTCTAACTTTATCGAACTCACTTTATGATTATCTACAGCATGTACATAGAGATTGGTAATTCCAGTAATTTTTCCACCTTCGGGGGTCATTGCATCAATTTCCGGAGCTATTTTATCTTCTCCTGCCTGTACAACTACTGTTTCACTTGATTCGCTTTCATTTTTACATTCATCATATGCAGTAATAATATAAGAATATTTTTTGCCTAACTCTACCTCTTTATCGCGAAATGTCATTGTCTCTCTGCCTTCTATCGCAGCCAGTTTTTGATATTCGCTTTGGCTCTCTGCTTTTTTATAAATATAGTATCCGTTGCAGTCAGCACTGATAGAAGGTTTCCAATGTAATACTACAACTTGGTTGTCATCCTCACCTGAAAATTCAGCAGGTATTTTGGGTGCTGTTTTATCTAAATTATAAGTTAAAATTTCTTGATCCTTATTCCCATCTGCATCATACAGTGTAAAACGAATTTTATAATCACCACTAACCTTTAATCCGCTTATATCCCACTTATAACTTACATAAAGTTCTTTTTCATCATATTTTTTCGGACTAAGCTTCTGAGGAGTAAGTGGAACCCACTCATTACTTGTTTCATCTTGATATTCAATATTAACTTTACTGTCTTCACTACTTCCAACGTTTTTAAACCGTAAAACAAGATTCATATCATTTCCACTCATCCTGCTATTATCTTCTGGAGATAGGTAAGTAATTTGAGGCATAGCAGCGGCACTTTCTACTTCTTCACTCTTTTCAGATTGATTGCCAGCCGCATCATTCGCCACTATAGAATAAGAATAAATAACATTTTCTTTTACAGTTTCATCTTTATATGTAGTCTTTTCTAAATTATTAGCTAATATCTGTCCATTTCGATACAGTTTATATCCGGTTGTACCAACGTTATCCGTTGACTTATCCCATTTCAAAGTAATAGAAGAACCTGTTCTTTTGCTAACCTGCAATCCTTCCACCTTTGATGGAGGTTGTGTATCTGCAGGAGTTGAAACTGATAATTTAGGAGAATCCTCCGCTATATTTTTGGCATCATCAAAAGCAAATACAGTATAGGTATAAGTTTGATCCGGCTTTACACTACTATCTTTAAAACTTGTACTGCTCGTAATAGCAATTTGTGTTCCATCTCGATAAATTGCATACCCAACAATTGCAGTATCATCAGATGCTCCTGAGTAATTTAATGTAACCGATGAAGATGTAACTTGACTTTTAGTAAGTGTCTTAATATTTGATGGTGGTTTCATATCTTCAATCTCATAAAGGATTTCATCTGCTATTTTGTTAATATCGCAATTTAATTGATATCCGGAAGCCAAATCTTTTTTCAATATTAATGTATGAAATTTTGCTGTTCCAACATTATTAAAGTGAATCGTTTGAATAAACGCTTTACCAGAAACAGCTAATTTTCGAGTAAAAATTGTTTTGTGATTACCTGTTGCTATAAAATTGGTAGTTCTTAATTGTCTGAAATCACCTTTTATCTCTAATACTCCATCTGATAATGAACCATTATGAGAATTGTAAGAATCAATTGTAAAATCATTACCTACTTTTACATACGCTTCTGGATTCTGCATAATTAATCTGGAGTTTTGATCTAAATAAAAATTTCCACCTACAGAAACTGTATACTTATCAACATTGAAGGGAGCATTTATTGTAAGATTTCCACCTATTATCATATTCTTATCTAATTTACTATCTTTAGAAATTATTAGATTTCCACCCCAAATCCCATCTTTTAATTGATTTGCGAAATTAATGATTGCTACACCTGTACCTGTAACTTTTTCATTTAAATCTGAAATAGCATTATTTATATAAACATTTTTATTTAAATGCACACCTTTTTCACTTGTATTAGTAACGATAAAATTACTTATTAATGGTGTCGTATTAAAAGTAAGATTTTGAAACTCAGAACCAGATAATAAAAATTGATGCTCTAAATTATTTCTAAAACTATAACTTCCAATTTGTGTAAAGTTCCCTTTAATTTCTAACGTCCCTTTATAAAACCAATCACTCATACTATCCTTGTTCTGTAAAATGCAATTTCCTTTTATCGTAAATCTATCATTGGTATGATTCATTGTTATATTACCAGCACTAGGAATATAAGTTTTTATTCCGCTATTTTCTTTATAACTTTGGAATCTATAATCCTCCTCAACAACCAAAGTTCCACCATGAAATATTATATTTCCAGCCACATGAAGAAAATTTCCTTTAATCGTCAATGAATGACCATTCAAATCTAATGTATCTCCAATAAGAGTGTAATCCCCTTCTATTACCGTATCTTCTGTTAATGTATAACCAAATTCACCTTTTACACTTCCATATACTAATTTACAACCATTCCGAATCAGTTTTTTAATTAAAAGTGGTTCTTCTGAATAAATACCATCATTACTATAATTCTTTAATTCTAATATATTAAAGTTACAATCACCTTCTGACTTTATTGTCTGCTTTTTATCACTGCCTAATATAACCTTGTGATTTCCTTTTGGATAGAAATTTCTTGATATTAAAGCATCACCATTTAATTCCATCGTACCTGCAATTAAACTCTTATTATAATACGAGCTATATAAAAATTTTCCATCTATTCTGACAAAATCGTCTTCATTTTCCATTTCAATTCCACCTGAATAATAGGTGAAATCCAAATCTTTTTTTATAAATAACTTACCATGCTCCATACAAGTTAATCCATTTGAAGAACTTCTATAATTCCCATTAACCGTTAATTCACCGGAAATGTATATTTTATCATTAACTTCTACATCTTCTTCGACAATAAATGTATTTTTTATATCAAGACTTTCAACAAAGGCAATTCCACCACTAAATCTATTATCAGAAAACAAGGTAGTTCGACCAATGGATATCATTCCATTCACTTCGTTATTATTCGTTACAACCGTTCCCATTACAAATGGACGATTAATAAACTTGACACCTTCTTTACTATCATTTTTTATCTCTAGATTTTGTATTCTGGAATACCCCTGACTTGTAAATTTTACAGTTTGTCCAGTCTTCGCACTTAACAGTATTTTATGATTCTTAGAACAATAGAAGTTATTATAAGATTGCGTCACTTCATCGATCTGTTGTATATCCCCTTTTATCTCCAACACACCGTCTGTCAAATTATCATTTCGATTTGCAATAGACGCTGTATAAAAACTTCCTTGTACTAAAACATAATCTTTTGCATGATTCATCAAAAGATAACCCGCACTTTTATCATAAGTATAATTACCTTCTTCTCCTTTTCTTACCTGTATTCTATAATCACCTTCAATAATCAGTTTACCACCATTGACTTTTATTACTCCACCAGCCTGAATTAAATTCCCCTTTACGGTTAATGTATGTCCATTTAAATCTAACGTATCATCAACCAGCACAAAATCTTTTTGTAATACTGTATCATCTGTTAATTGCCAGCCAAATTCTCCTTCAATATCTCCACACTTAAATTTACATCCGTTTCTAATTAAAGATTCTTTATTAAAAATAGTAGGTGAATAAATCCCTTCATTACTGTAATTTTTTAATTCCAGTATATTTAGTTTGGATCGTTCATCGATATTCAATGTTTGTAAACTTGTACCACTCAAAAGAATTCGATGAGTTCCAGATGCTTTAAAATTATTATTTATTTCTAAACTTTTTTTTACTTCCAAAGTACCTGCGTTAAATTCACCTTTATACCCATAATAATAATTAAAATTACCATCTACCTTTATGTAATCAGCTGCATGTGTCATTTTTATTCCATACGAACCCCATGATTCATTTAAAGCCGTGCAATTACCCTGAATATGCAAATACCCATTATTCATAAATAAACAACCACTTTTTTGTAAATAATTCCCATCTATTATTAATTTATTATTTACATAAAGATAAGTATGACTCGCATTTATTGATACATTGCCTCCTATATGCGCCTCATTGTTTACATAGGTATCTTTAACAATACTAATATTTCCTCCATAATAACCATTGTCTAAATTAAGGTTTCCTCCTACTGCAATAGTTCCACTTACACTATTTTTATGATCCGTAATTTTTCCTATAACAAAAGGTTCATTCTGAAATTCTACCCCTTCCAAAGTGTTATTGGTAATTTCAAGATTAGCTATTTGCAGATTATTTACCTGCGTTTTTGCAGCACAAATAATTTGTTTTCCATCTCCACTTAATAATAATTTATGATTTTTCGTAGCTATAAATTTATAATAAGTAGAAGATCCCTCTTGCGGTTGGTAAAAATCTTTTTGAATTTCTAAAATTCCATCCGTTAATAAATTGTTATGGTCCATATAAGAATGAAAGTAAAAACTACCTTTGACTAATACATAATCTTTATCCTTCACCATCTTCAAAACAGACGAGCAACCACTATATGTATAATTACCCTCCTTACCGGTAGGTATCTGCATGCGGTAATCTTTCTCGACAAGTAACTTTCCTCCATTTATATTTACAGTTCCGCCAGACTGAATAAAATTCCCTTTTACCGTTAAAGTAAAACCATTAAGATCTAATGTATCATCCATTAAGATTAAATTATCATTAATAACCGTATCTTCTGTCAATGTCCATCCAAAAACACCTTCCATATCTCCATAAATTAATCTACATCCATTTCTGATTAATGATGCTTTCTGAAAAGATGTTACAGAATATATGCCTTCTTCACTATGATTTTGAATTTCTAGTATATTGAAACAGCAGCTGTCTGCAATATTAATCGTTTGCTTTTTATCTCCATTTAATAAAACTTTATGGGAACCGGAAGGTGAAAAAAGCCTGCTGATTTCAACATTTCCCTTGATTTCAATGATACCGGCTGTTATATCTGAGGAATAATATGGATTATATTTAAAACTTCCATAAATCCTAATTTTATCTGTTTCATGTGTCATACTTATACTAGTATCATTATACGAACCATAAATACATTCCAAATTCTTCTTTACTATCAAGGTTCCGTTTTCCATTTTAGTTCTACCTAATATAGCTTTATAGTCACCTTCAACATTTAAAGATTTAGAGATAGTAATATCCTCCCTTAATTCAAAATCTCCACCAATAAACCATGGTTCTTTTATCTCCAAACGCTCTAAGTTACAGATCCCTCCTTGAAAAGAGTTATCTGTCAAAACTGTATTACTGCCAATCGAAATATATCCTAACACTTTATTTTTATGATCTGTTACATTTCCTTTTACGTAAGGCCTATTTTTAAATTCAACTCCCTCATCACTCTGATTCGTTATCTCCAGATTAGATATTTGCGATTGATCAATTGTACATACTGAAAATGAAACTGTTTGTTTTTTTTCTCCACTAAGCACTACTTTATGATTTTGTGAAGCCATAAAATTATAGGATGATTTCGTTTTTAACTGAGTAAAATCTCCTTTCACTTCCAAAATACCATTGGTTAACTTATCTGTATGATTTATTTGAGAATCTGTACAAAAATTTCCTAAAACGCAAATATAATCGTTCTCATTTGTCATCTTAAGAGTACCTGAACTGACTCCATAACTAACACTTGTCTCATTTCCAGTTTTTATAGGTCTTTGTATTCTATAATCACCTTCTACAAATAATTTACCAGCATTGATAAAGACTTCTCCACCAGACTGAATCAAATTACCTTTAATCGTTAATATATGCCCATTTAAATCTAACGTATCCATACCAAGGGCAAAATCACCCTCTATGGTAACATCTTCTTCCAATTTAAAACCATATTGTCCATCTAGACCATTAATTTCTAAACGGCAATTATTACGAATTAATTCTATATAGGGAAAAATAGATTCTGAATAAATCCCTTCTTCACTATAGTTTTGCAATTCAAGTGTATTAAAGCAAGAATTCCCCTCTTTCATCGAGATTGTCTGTTTACTTTCACCACTTAATAAAATTTTATGATGATTGGATGCAATAAAAGAATCATATATATTACTGTTAAAATCTCCTTTTATTTCAATGACTCCATTTGTAAGTTTATTATAAGAAGTATATGCACTATTCCATGTAAAATTACCGCCTACGTATAAATAATCATTTGCATTTGTCATATTCACTTCAACTAAGTTATCGAAATTTGCATTTCCATTACAAAACAATGATCCATCCGAAAATTGAAGTCCTCTATATAAATTTGCGTCTTTAATAACTGTCAACTTATATCCATTAAGATTTAATGTTCCACCTTTAACATCAAGGCTATAAACGGTTTCATTCTTTGTTAAAGTTGTGTCTCCTGTAATCTCCATTTTATCAGGAACTACTGTTTTAGTAATTTCACTTTCAGCAAGAGTCTTTCCCTCTTTATCCAGTGCAATTACTTTATAGGAATAGTCCGTTGATGCTGAAATATCTTTATCTGAAAATTCTAATTCTTTGGTGTCGCTTAATAATGTATCATTACGATATATTTTATAAGTAACCTCATTACCAGCTATTGCTTCCCACGTTAAAGTAATTCCATCTTTTTTTATTTCACTATGTATAGGAAAAGTTTTTACTATAACGTTTTCATTTTCTTTATTGCCTCCGTCTTCTGTAGCATTTAATTCTTTCTGCTTTTCGTTTTTTTCACTTGGCTTTTCCTCATTTTGTATATTTATTTCTTTTGCTCTGACATCTACAAAATCTGACAATGGTAATAAACAAATCGCTAATATTAATGCTACTATTCTTTTTAATTTTGTATTTTTATAATTTGCAAACAATTTCATTCTCCTTAACTCACCCTTTTATCATTAGTTATTTTAGATATTTTACTTAAATAAAGAAAAAATAAATATAAAAAAATCTCTTATAGCATTTACGATTCCGCTCGCTACTTTTTCTATTGCTTTTCCTAGCTTATCAAAAAATGAATTTTTCTCCTCTTTAGAATCTTCTGATGAAGTGTCATTTGAACTTTCCTTTTCATTTGAGATATTATTAGGATTTTTATTTGTGTCATCACTTATTGCGTCATTTGGATTTTGATTTGTGTTATCACTTGATGTGTCTTTTGAATTTTGATTTGTATTATCATTTGATGTGCCATTTGAATTTTGATTTGTGTTATTACTTGATGTGTCTTTTGGATTTTGATTATTTGTGCTATCACTTGATGTGCCATTTGAATTTTGATTTGTATTATTACTCGATGTGTCATTTGGATTTTGATTTATGTTATCTCTTGATGTATCATTTGAACTTTGATTTGTATTGTCTTCTGAGTTATCATTTTTTGTATTATCTGATGTATTATTTGGCTTTTTATTTTTGCTATCGTTCGGTGTATCATCTTTTGATTTAATTATATATTTATTAATTTTTTCTATGTTACCATTTTTATCATAAGAATACTTTATATAACTTCCATCATCATAAATCACCTTTATTAACCTATTTAACTTGTCATATTCATAAGTCTTAGCTTTCGTTTGAATTGTAAAGCTCAAACTAATAAATATTGCTACTACTACGCATTTTGATATCCCTCTTTTTTTCATAAGCATCCTCCCTAATTTAATAAATCAAAAAACATATTAATTATAACTCAAATATTTTTAATTTTCTATGTTTTTTACATTTTTATACATTTTTCACAACATATGTAGAATATTGGCGAATAATTTTCACACTAATATTCAATAAAAAACAGTAGTAATTAACTACTGCTTTTTTTATAAAATATTTAGTTATTATCAAATCATATCATAAATTAATATCTGCTTTCCGAGCCTGGCTGAACAAGTCCCTTACAGCTAAGTGATATATCTTCCCATCTTTGATAAAATTTGTGCCACATTGTCGAAATTCAAAATGAGTATTATTTCTCATACACTGTTCTCTAATATCTAATACCCAGTCGTAATTGAGAGGACGTGCCTTTTTATCAGACTCGCCTCCAACTACAACTAACTCAATATCATTTAAATATTTCTCAATATCTACATATTCAATTAAAGGCTGACAAATAATATCCTTATGCTTTATTGGCAGAGAAGAAAATATAGATAAGCGATAATCAGCTGCTTTTTGATTCTCTATGGTACACCCAACCGTTACATTATCATATCCATCATTCCAATCTATAGGAACACACTCCATAAATCGTTCTATTCTTTTTGTAAGAAATAAGAAATTTAAATCAGACCGTTCTTTTATCATATCCCAACATTCCTTACGCATAGAATCGGCATCCTCAATCAAAAAATCTGTGGAAAAGCATAAATATACCATTTGGCTCGGCTTCATTTTATATTCTCCTGATTTCTTCTTTTCAATAGGGGCATAAAACTTGTCTGTGCGAATTATTTGATCAGTGTCTATTCCTTTTTTCTTATCTCCTTTATGGATATAGCAAAATTTACATCCTTCACTATATCTGTGACAACCTCGCCATGGATTCCAAATAGCCATCTTGATTTCTCCTTTGTATGGGATTTAAAATTAAAAAAAGTGCATAACTTTATCGGCTATGCACGTAATTATTTATTGGGGAATCCCCGAGTTCATCGAACCCGGGAAATTAACTTGGGGATGTACTGTATGTATACAGTACATTGAGTAATTATATTATAAAATGGTGTTATTGTAAAGTTTTAATTTATAAATAATTATCTAATCCAACCAGAAATATTCCTTCCACCAATCTTTCCCATATTTTTGTTTATACATACTTATTACATCTCTCCTTGCACGTCCTTCTTTAATTGCAATCCAGATAGATATAGGAACTCCAATTATCATATAAATATATACATTTCCATACTTTTTTAAAGATTTCTTCCACTCTCCCAGTCGATTACTCCAATTATTTTCAAATGTATAATCATAAGCTTGAGATGAATATATGACTTCGACTTTATATTCATTTCTTGAATCTAATGAATACTCCCATGCATAATAATTATTTTCCTTCTTATCAGATAAGACTCGCAGCATATTTTCACTGTTCCAAAGTATTTTTATGTTATCGATTCCCATATCTATTAAATTTCCAAGTTTAAAGTCATAAACTGCTTCTCCTTTATCATAGTTTACCATAAATAAATTAACTATACGTGTTTTAAATTTAAAATCAACTATATCTTTTTTTTCAAACACTTTATTAAACTCACACTTTATATCCTTGTCACTTTCCTCTTGGACCATAGATACTTTTTTTAAATTATTACTTATTGGTACTATTTCACTAATTTCCCAATCTGTTTTATTTATATTTATTTTAATAGTATCTTCTTCATTATTTAGTACTACTGCACGTACGGAGTGCTCTGCATTTAGAGATCCATCTTTATTAACATCTATTTTAATAACATAATTTAAAATTTTATAATCTCCGGACCATAATTCATCATAAGTGATACTCTCAGTTCCTTCAATTGCAAATACTTCTTGTTTGTTAGTAAATAAAACAATAAACATAAATAATACGATAATTAATTTTCTCTTTTGTTTTCTCATTCTTTATTCTCCCCTTTTTCTTTTTTACCAATTATAATTTCAAATGCTTTTCATAATAGCACCTAAACAACCTGCAAATAATATTTAATTTAATATCTTAACAGTCATTTATCAACTTTTCATTGCTACGTAACAATCTCTTCATCAATACTCTCCAATACTTCTTCTGCAATTCCTTTTGAATTAAAAACAAATGTAAAATTTGACCGTCCCTTTTTTGATTTGTTTTTTAGCTAATGCTATGTTAAAATTTTAATATCAAAGTTACGTAAAGGATGAATAGACATGAACTTTATTACTCTTACTTCGCAAACTGCTAATACCCATAAGAATACAAAAACAGCTTGGATTGCATTAGCTGTTGCAATTATTTCACCAATTATCACAATAATTATTGTGAATTATCAACAAAGAAAAATGAAACAAATTGAATTATTTTCAAACAGGGGCTTGGATATTGTAGAAGAATACATAACAATTACCTCAAAAGAATTGCATACAACTGGTGTATCTGATCGATATAAAACAGCTTACTCTAAAATGTTTTTATATACGCCTAAATCATTGTTTGGATTATTAGAAGAGTTAAATTTACTTATCACAGATGAAACCACTCTACCTCCAAATTTATCTAAATGTGAACCACTTTTTAAAGAAATATGTAGATCTTTAAATTATAATCAATTATAGGGGCTTTAACTTTAGTTGAAATTTGTTAACACCTATGCTACAATAACATTATAAAGAGTGGTACTAAGTTGTACCCCTTTCAATTGAATATGAACTAAAATAAACCGTCCAAGTTTCTCAGGCTAGGGGCGGTTTATTTTTTGTCTTTATGACTTATCTTGTATACAAGACCTATCCTAATGTTATCTAATTCTGAATAAACGTCGTTATCAATGTTCATGCGGCAAATGATTTTTGAAAATTATTCTTTTATTTCAAGATATCACCAATGAACAAAAGAACTTTTATTTATGAATACTTGGATTCAGATTCATACCCCAACTATTGACTTAGAGACTTTTTTTAATTCTGATATATGCAAAATGCATCAAAAATACCTCTACTATTCCAAAGAGTAATAATGTAAAAACATATATACTAACTAGAATTATTCCAGAATCTATTTTCAGATAGTTTTTTAAAGCTAATTTATTCTGCATTAAAATACCAAATATTATAATACAAACTAACCTTAAAAATACCTTTAATGTTGTATAGACAACATCTTGCTGTTTATAAATTTTTGCATTACATACCTTGCATTTTTGAAAAAACAGTAATTTTAATGTAATGTCTTGTTCACTTTTACATTCTGGACAAATTGTTTTCATAATATACTCCTTAAATCAATACTTTAATACCATGTCAGATAAAATGGGTCGTTCATTTTTTGAATAGTTTTCCACTTTCCATTAATCTTTTTTTTCACCTTGGTCAATATAACAACAACATGTGTTTTTTCTAGTCCTAGAAAATTAGTTATAAGTATAGCTTGTTTTCTTACAAACTTATATGTACCAGGTTTTCTTAAAATTTGTTCTAAGGCTTTATCAGTAGCTACCGCCGCCGCAAATCCAGTTAACCAATTGACATCCTGACAAATAAACGCGATAAGAGCACTAGTTCCATATTTTTTTAATTCATACTCTGTTGTTGTAATTTTTCTTTTCCTTTTATTAGTTATTATTTTAAATCCTAATTTTTTACCAAACTCATCAAAAGTCATCTTCTTATTTCTTGACAATAATACTGTGTTATTTTTTCCACTCCACGTGTATTTTGCATAGTAAGCACCATTTTTCTTTTCAATTTTGAATCCATAATATATCTGATTCATAATTTCATCATCATAACAATAAATAGATTTAGCTTTACTAGCATACACTTTTTGAGGACAAGTTAATACAGTTCCCCCAACAAAACAAATCATTAGCATAATTGCAACTATTTTATTTTTTATACAACACATTTTCTTCATTATATATCCCCTTCCATAATTATGCAACATTAAGTTTGTCCACAAAATATATAGCTCTACCCTCCTTTACATTTTTATTTACTAATACATGAAAATAATAAAATAACCTGTACATATAATCAACACATGTTCATTGACAATATTTTCACAGGTTATCTAATGTAATATTAATATAATGTTTCAATAATATCATAATAATATCATTATCATGTCTAATTTTAAAACTCTTGGTCGAGTAATTCCTTATTTTCTCGTACATATTGAGCAATCAAATTTCGTATAACAGCATTATTACTTTGTCCATTCATTTGATTAATTTGTTTAAACCTTTGATACATCACTGGTTCAACTTGAATGCTTGCTGAAGCAAAATTCTTTTTCTTATTTCGGGTAGAAGTCAATTTAGTTACAGGAGATTTCTTAGGTTGAGTTACCTTTTTTTCTTGCTTTACTATTTCATCTTTCAAACTTGCCATAATATAAATCACACCTCACTAATAGCATTTTAATACTACTTTAACATTAGCAAGATATTATTTCAACGCTTATTTACAATTATAATATTATTAAATTTTATCTGTTATATTTAAATAAGCATATGCTATTTCAGTCTTTTGGTGACTAAAAATAACTGATATCCCTTAGATAATCTTCTTGTATGCGAAAGCACCTTTCTTGAATACCCCTTAAACATTTTCCCTCTCATATAAAATGACCAATATATCTATTGGCAATGACTCCATTTACAGTTATATTGTTATTGATATGCTAGGGTAAAATTTTTGTAGGATATTAATCGGAAAAATAAAAAGAGAACACCATTTTATGTTAAGATTTAGTGACCAAACAAAAATCAGATACAAAAGAAAGGTGTTCTCTATGATTAAAAGTATACAACATATGACGGATAAAGTAAGTAAACAGACCGTAAAAAATAAGATTCATAAATTGAATTTTCCATTAGAAGCGCAGCAACCTAAAACCAAAAAGCAGATACCTACCTTTATATTGATGCAGATGAAGATCATGTTGCACTACAATATTTACAGGAAAAGGGAGACATCAAAGGAACCAGAAAGAATACCAGGATGCAAAAACTGGCATATGTATATGAAGGGGTAGAACAAGAAGCACCAAGAAGCGAGCAGATAAGACTTGTAAATCCCAAGTATTTCGGAGGACTGTATGAAGGGAGTAAAGGAGTAGAACAATTCTGGCGAGAAATTTATCATTATATCAGTGCGACTTATGACCTTAATTGCGTCAAACACATTTATATCAATGGAGATGGAGCATCCTGGATTAAAAGTGGATGTAAATGGATAGGTGAATCGACCTTTGTCTTGGATAAGTTTCATATGCAGAAATATATTATTGCAGCATCATCCCATTTATTGGATTCAGCAGGAGATGATTAACGCAGACAGGGGGTGCAGCAGATGGCGAAGCTGCGTATTTATAAATCGAATAAAGGAAATATGCTGGAATTGGTAAGAAAGCAAAAGCAGATACTGCCAATGGCTGCGGGTTGCGAAGAAGAACGGATTTGTTTGAGTAGTGAGATGTTTTGAGCAGAAAGCAAAAAATTAACAGAAGAGCAAAGATATGTTGTAAAGACACAAAAGATAGCATTTGTGGACTACCTTTTAACGTTCTTTTAATTATATTGCCCTTCGTATTCAATTTTTTTTATTCTTCTCTTCTAATAATTTTATTTCTGCAAAGCTTACTTTCATATTCTTTCCAGAAGAAAAAAGAGCTAAAACCCTTGATTTCACTAGGTTTTAACTCTTTTTCTCATCATCTTTCAACAGGGACAGAAGGACTCGAACCCTCGACATTTGGTTTTGGAGACCAACGTTCTACCAACTGAACTATATCCCTTTAACAAATAACAGGCTGTTTTGACCTGCCTATTATTTATATCATAAGCTACAATTTTTGTCAAGAAAAATGCATATTTTTTTCTAAAGCAAATGAATGGCATCCCTTACTGTTTGTACTCCTGACAGTTTTATTCCTGCAATTTCTTTGACGCTCGAGAGACAGACTGCCGGCAGAATTACGGTTTCAAATCCTAATTTTTTGGCTTCTAACACTCTTTGCTCTGCCATGTTGACAGCTCTCACTTCACCGCTAAGTCCCACTTCACCAAAACATATCGTTTTCTCATCTATTGGACGATCTTTGTAACTGGATACAAGTGCCATTACGATACCCAAATCAACTGCAGGTTCTGTCATCTTAATGCCTCCGGCAATATTAACATAGGCATCACAATTTGATAATTGAAGTCCTAATCTCTTCTCTAAGACTGCCATTAATAAATTGACTCGGTTAAAATCCGTACCGGCTGCTGTTCTTCTCGGTATTCCAAAGTTGGTTTGACAGACCAAAGCCTGTATCTCTATTAAAATTGGACGGGTCCCCTCCATAGAACAGGCAACAATAGACCCGGAAGCTTCCTTGGGTTTTCCGTTCAGCATAAACTCTGAAGGATTCTCCACCTCTCTTAAACCAGTAGAGACCATTTCAAATACCCCGATTTCATTGGTAGAACCAAATCGGTTCTTCACTCCTCTAAGAATTCGATAAGCTGCATGACGGTCTCCTTCAAAATATAATACCGTATCGACCATATGCTCCAATACTCTCGGACCGGCTACCACACCTTCTTTCGTCACATGCCCTACTATAAAAATAGAAATGTTTAATTTTTTTGCAATCTGCATTAAAACCCCTGTAGATTCACGTACTTGTGATACACTTCCAGGTGCAGAAGAAACCGCTTCATTATACATCGTCTGTATGGAATCGATGATAACTACTTCAGGGTTCTCCTTTTTGATTACAGTTTCAATTATATCCAGATTTGTTTCACAAAGTAGCATTAAATCATTTTCAAAAGTTCCTATTCTTTTTGCCCGGATTTTTATCTGCTGCAGCGATTCTTCCCCAGATATATACAAGATACGTTTCTTCTGGTCTGTTAATTCTTTGCATACCTGTAATAATAAAGTTGATTTTCCTATCCCCGGATCTCCCCCAATTAGAGTAAGGGAACCTTGTACAATCCCGCCTCCCAAAACTCTGTCAAGTTCTTTTATTTGTGTATGTATTCTTTGGTCTTCCCGTAGTTCAATTGCGGAGAGTTTGGAAACTTCCGCTTTCTCTATTTTTTTATGAGAATTTCCTTTTGTATGTGTTACTTTTTCTTCAACAAAAGTGTTCCACTGTTTGCATCCAGGACATTGCCCCATCCATTTCGAAGATTCGTAACCACATTCTTGACAAAAATAAATGGTACTTGCTTTTGCCATTTTTGTTCTCCCTTCAGACAAGAAGGCGGATAACTCGTATCCGCCTTAATATTTTAATCACATTTTGTAATTTTAACATCCACCGGTGCTTGACCAAGTTCCACGCTGAGATTGAGTTTGCCCCCAACATTTGTTTCCATTTTGCCTGCACTTTCACCATCAATGGTAATTGCATAACATGCCTTATCTTCCAACTCAACCGTAATTTGGGCATCGTCTTTTCCTTCTACCTGAAATTGCATACCGTCCTCTGTTTGTTTTAACTGTAAGACTGTTGTTCCCGGAACTGACTCATATACAAACATACCATTTTTTTCTAGTTTGGTAATCTCTTTGAATGTTTTTACTTTGTATAAATCACCATTATGCTTATAGTCTTCAACCTTGGTTTTTTTTTCTAATGAGTAGTCACCAAAACTAATGCTTCCATCAGCTTCTTTACGGATTAACTCTGATATTACTGCCATCTTTCGCCCTCCTATTCTTCATACTTTATTATATAATAGAACTTGCATTTTTTCTAGTGCATAATCTTCAATTTTATGAAAATTTCGACTGGAAATTTTTATTTAACTTCAAATGTTATTTGTTTCTTGCTCATTCCGACAGCAACTTGGTCTCCTTCTTTGACTTTTCCTGCTAAAATTTCCTCTGCAAGTTTATCTTCTATTTCGGTTTGAATTTTACGGCGTAAGGGTCTGGCTCCATATTTTTCATCAAAAGAACTCTCTACAATAAAAGCTTTTACAGAATCTCTGACAGTTAATTGAATACTCATCTGCTTATTGCATCGTTCTATTAAAACACCAAGCATAATGGATACGATCTTCTTCATATGTTCTTTATTCAAAGCATGAAATACTATCGTTTCGTCAATCCGGTTTAAAAATTCAGGTTTAAAAATGCGTTTTACCTCTTCCATTACATTTCGCTTCATCATTTCATAATTCTGTTTTTCATCGTTCGTAGAAGTAAATCCTAATTTCTTTGGTGATATGATCGATTGGGCTCCGGCATTAGATGTCATGATAATTACCGTATTCTTAAAATCAATTTTTCTTCCCTGAGCATCTGTAATATGTCCGTCATCTAAAACCTGCAGTAATATATTAAATACATCTGGATGGGCTTTTTCAATTTCATCAAACAGGATAACTGAATAAGGATTTCTTCTTACTTTTTCACTTAGCTGTCCTCCTTCATCATAACCCACATAACCAGGAGGAGATCCTATCATTTTCGATACACTGTGTTTTTCCATATATTCTGACATATCCATTCTGATAATTGCTGATTCATTACCAAACATAGCCTCTGCAAGTGCTTTAGATAATTCAGTCTTTCCTACTCCGGTAGGTCCAAGCATCAAAAAGGAACCAATCGGACGATTCGGGTCTTTCAATCCAACTCTTCCTCTTTTCACAGCTTTCGCTACTGCCAAAACAGCTTCTTCCTGTCCTATCACTCGTTTATGGAGAATTTTTTCTAACTTACGAAGTCTTGCAGTCTCGCCTTCTTCTAATTTTTTGACAGGTATTTTTGTCCAATTGGAAACAATTTCTGCTACTTCACTTTCTCCAACAATTAATTTCTTTCTAGATCGGCTTCTTACTTTTTTATTCAAAAGCGTCTCTTTTTCTTTTACTTTTTTTGTCTGTAACTCTTTCAGCTGTTTCACTTCATCATATTGTGCATTCGAAATAGCTTCTTCGATCTGTTGTTCCAGCTTTCCAATAAATTGATCTAATTCTTGCAGTTCTTCCGGCTCTTTGAATCCACCCAGACGCACTCTGGAAGATGCCTCATCTATTAAATCAATTGCTTTATCAGGCAAAAATCTATCATTAATATATCGTTTCGACATTTTTACTGCTGCTATCATCGCCTCTTCTGTAATTATAACTTGATGATGCTTTTCATAATTCGCTCTTAACCCTTTTAATATTTCTAAAGTTTGTTCTTCTGTTGGTTCTTCCACCATTATTGGTTGGAACCTTCGTTCTAAAGCTGCATCTTTTTCGATATATTTTCGATATTCCTCAATTGTTGTCGCACCTATTAATTGTATCTCACCCCTTGCCAGAGATGGTTTTAATATATTAGATGCATCAAGAGCTCCTTCTGCTCCTCCTGCTCCAATAATTGTATGAATTTCATCTATAAACATTAAAATATTTCCGTCATTTTTAACTTCCTTTAATACTTTTTTGATACGTTCTTCAAATTCTCCACGATATTTTGAACCTGCTATCATACTTGACAAGTCCAATATCACAACTCTCTTTCCAAATACAGTCTCAGGAACATCACCTGCTATAATACGTTGTGCAAGTCCCTCTATAATAGCAGATTTTCCCACTCCAGGCTCTCCGATCAAACATGGATTATTTTTTGTCCTTCTGCTTAAGATTTGAATTAATCTATGGATTTCTTCCATTCTTCCTATTACCGGATCAAGTTTTCTTTCCTTAGCTAATTCTGTTAAATCTCTGGAGTATTGGTCTAACGTTGGTGTTAGGTTATCTGAAGATTTACGTAAAGGTTTTCCGTTTTGAAAATCTTCTTTATACAAGTTTCCATCCTGCCCCATTGAAACTAATATTTCAACATAAAGTTTCTGGATATTGATTCCAAGGGTATTTAATAAACGAGCTGCTGCACAATCCGTCTCTTTAATAATTGCCATTAGTATATGTTCCGTTCCAACCAAGTTTGATTTGAATCTTTCTGCCTCTTTTGCTGATGACTCTAAAACTCTTTTTACACTTGGTGAATATCCTTGTGGATCCATTACTTGAACGCGTCCATCCAAAGCTATAAGATTTTCTATGGCTTCTAACAATGCACCTTCTTCCAGACCTCCAGACATTAAAGTCTGAGCAGCCACGCCACTCCCTTCTTTTAGTAGACCCACTAAAATATGTTCTGTTCCTATATAACTTTGATGCAGCATTTTGGAAGCCTTCTCTGCTAATACGAGTGCTTTTTCTGCTTTATTTGTATAATGATTCTGCATGATAATCCTCCTAAAGTTTGACTTTCTTATGGTTCTTCATATTTATATTCGCAATAAATTTCATCAATAATTTGATGGACTTCATCTGCCGTTATATTCTTACATCTTCCCTTAGCTAACAAAACACGCAAATCTCGTTTCATCTCTTCAAGCCCTCTTAACTTATCCACATCGAGCGCAATAACTGCACCTTTTCTGCGGTCCAGCTTAATGAAACCTTCCTGTTTTAACACACTATATGCTTTATTAACGGTATGCATGTTTATTCCAATATGATCTGCCAATTGACGAACGGAAGGGAGCGTATCACCTTCTTGATATCTGGAAGTTGCAATCCCTATTATAATCTGATTGCGAAGTTGAATATAGATGGCCTCATCACTATTAAAATCAATTTCTATAATCATAGTATCACCTCTGTTATATATATGTTATCACAAGTATAATATTTTTCAAGAATTATATTTCATTTCTATTTACTATTATTTTTCACAACTCTAACAATATCTACTATAAAAAATCTTCTGAATTTAAATAAAATTCAGAAGATTCTTATTTTTTTATAACATGCTTAGAAATAAAAAGAAAATTGTAAGTACTGCACTTACTATAATTTTTGACTTTTTTATTGTAAATGGTTTCCCCTGCACCTTAGTAATAATAAAAATAATTAAACAAGCAATTAAATAAATATAAAGCCAAAAAATTGAAAGAATCCATCCCAATACTCCATCTTTAAGTATAAGATATTTATCTCTAAAAATTACTTTTCTTACAAGCGCAATAACCATATATAAAACAGTTATCATACCTCCGATGTATCCCCACATATACGCCATCTTTCGTTTCCTCCCTGTAAAACTAATCCAAGTCAACGAATTCGAAATTAAAATTGTCTTCAGAAGATTCATCGAATTCAGGTTTAGGTCTTTCTTGCTGTCCACTCATTGCTTTAGCAACTTCTTTAGCCAACTCAGATTCAGCCATTATTGTTTCTTCACTGCTAATTTCCATACTCGGCATAATATCTTTTGGAGATATCCTATTTTCTTCTCTAAAATCAGAACCCATAGTAGGCAGAGACGTTTTATTATCTTGTATAAAACTTTGATTATTACTTTCATCTTTTATCCCTTCTTCTACCTTTTTTTCTAATTTATTATTTTTATAGTCTACGTCTGTTAAATCTACTTCCTGGCTATAATCATCTTCATCATCTACATCATAATCGTAATCATCATTCCATTTGCGCTTACCGTCCCCAATGTCATCATTATCATCATCGTCGTCATCATCATCCCAGTCACTACTGTATTTTAAATCTCTGACTTTAAAAATTAGTCCGGTAATAATAATAATTAGAACAAATATGAAAATGATAAGACCACTTATAATCAGTACTCTATTTTTTATTACTGTCTCATACTTCTTATTTAAACTATCTAATTGTCCCTGGACTTTTTCCAGTTGCTTTACAGAATCTGAATTTTCTTCTTTATCTTTCTCCCCAAAAGATATGTAACGAAGATAATTTTTTAATCCTGCATCATATTGAAACCAACCTCGGTAACCATCACTGCTCATTCCATAAATAAGATAAAAATCTGCAGGTGATAATGTATTTGTAGTATCATCAGAATCCGTTTCCTCAGTTGCAGTTTCAGTTTTCGAACTATCAGCATTAGGTTGATTTCCTGATGATGTTGTAGCTGCATTATAACGATATGCACTTACAGTATTTTCTTCTATTAATAATGTAGTTTCAGCAAATCCATCCGGTACATTCTCTCCCTCCGGAGTTTTTAATACAAAAATATAATTTTCATCATTTCCAATCTTATGGAACGGATAAGCACTTTTATCCGTTTGATTATATACAAAGAATGATCCGCTATAATTACCGTCCTTGACCAAATACAAAAGATAAATTTCACCATTATTAAATTTTAATGCTGAAACTGTGTTTCCGTTATAATCTAAAGAAGTAATTGAAAAATTAGCAGGAGCATCGTCTTGAGAAAAACCGTCTGAAATCTTATAATTTACTCCATCGATTTGAATCGTTTTATCACCAGTTGGCTGAGAAACTGTTTCTTGCGTTTTTGTAGTATTTGTATTAGTTTCAGTCTGGGTGGTGTTTTCTTCTGGATTCTCTTGTACCGTTGTTTCCGGTTGTGAACTCGTCTCTTGGGGAGCATTTTCTTCTGTATTCTCTGTATTTTCTGATTCTTGTGAATCTTGATTGGATTCATCATTGCTTTTTTCTGTATCTGTTTCATTGTTGTCTGACTCATTTTTCTCCGTTTCAGTTGGATTCTGATTCGTGTCAGAGCCATTCGTTTCTTCGTTATTAGAAGGTACTGTATTCTCTTCATTTTCATTCGTCGCTGTTGCAGCTACATTAAGTAAGGCAGCTGGACTTTGAAATATTAATGCAAATGCCAGAGCAATTGCAGCTGTTTGTTTCCACCATTTTTTTAACATAATTACCTTCTCCTTATACCTCATCAATTGCTTTACCAATATCACTACGCATATACTTATTGGCAAAATCAATCCACTTGGTTGCTTCATACGCATTAGTTCTGGCTGCCTTCAAATCTTCCCCTTTTGCAACCACACCTAATACACGCCCTCCATTGGTAACAATTTTTTCATTATCAAATTTTGTACCTGCATGGAAAACATAATACCCTTCTTTTTCTTTAAAATTTTCTAATCCCTTAATTTCTAAACCTTTATCATATGCTAACGGATAACCGTCTGAAGCAAGAACCACACATACAGCAGCATTGTTTTCAAATTCTAATTCTAATTGATCCAACGTTCCATCGATACATGCTTCCATAACTTCAATGATATCATTTTTCATTCTCGGCAATACTACCTGTGCTTCCGGATCTCCAAATCTAGCATTATACTCCAATACTTTTGGACCATTCTTGGTAAGCATCAATCCAAAGAATATAATTCCTTTAAATTCTCTTCCTTCTGATTTCATAGCATCAACGGTTGCCTGATAAATGTATTTTTTACAAAATTCATCTACTTCATCCGTATAAAATGGACTTGGCGAAAAAGTTCCCATTCCGCCTGTATTAAGTCCTTCATCTCCATCTTTTGCCCGCTTATGATCCTGAGCTGATGTCATTGTCTTTATCGTTTTTCCATCTACAAAAGACAAAACGGAAACTTCTCTTCCGACCATAAATTCTTCAATTACAAGACGATTTCCTGCCGCCCCGAATTGTTTATCAAGCATAATTGTTTTTACGCCTTCCTTCGCTTCCTCTATCGTATTACAAATGAGTACTCCTTTACCAAGTGCCAGCCCATCCGCTTTTAAAACAATCGGAAACTCTGCTTTTTCTAAATATTCGTAAGCCTCTTGCGCATCATCAAAATTTTCATAAGCTGCAGTTGGAATATTATACTTTTTCATTAAATCTTTTGAAAAAGCTTTAGACCCTTCTAATATAGCTGCATTTTCCCTTGGACCAAAAACTCTAAGTCCTTTCTTTTCAAATACATCAACAATTCCTCCAACTAAAGGATCATCCATTCCAATAATTGTTAAACCAATCTTTTCTTCTTCAGCAAAAGCCACTAATTTCTCAAATTCCATTGCACCAATAGGCAGACACTGTGCATATTCCGCAATTCCTGCATTTCCAGGTGCACAGTATATTTTTTCTACTTTGGAGCTTTGTGACACTTTCCATGCAATAGCATGTTCTCTTCCTCCGCTTCCAACGATTAAAACTTTCATAGGTTCCTCCTTTTATTACATCAAAAGGGAAAATACTTAAATAAGTATTTTCACCTTTTTATTTACTACTTGTATTTTTTTATTTGCAATTAAATCAATGGCCTGAGGTAAAATAATCCATTCCGCCTGCTCCATCACTCTTTGTTGCAAGATTTTCGGAGTATCTCCTTCTTCCACTTGTACTGGTTTTTGTAAAATAATTGGACCTGTATCTGTACCTTCATCCACAAAATGTACGGTAGCACCTGCTACCTTCACACCACGTTCTAATGCAGCTTCATGAACTTTAAGTCCATAATAACCTGTTCCGCAAAATGCCGGAATCAACGATGGATGAATATTAATAATTTTATCTTCATATCTTTGTATCATTTTTTCTGAAATCACAACCAGGTAACCAGCTAAAACAATCAAATCAATTTGATGGTCTTCCAAGGTTTTTAACAAAGCATCATGAAATTCTTCTCTTGTTTCAAAATCCTTTGGTGAAATACATTTACTGTCTATGTTGTGTTTTTTTGCTCTTTCTAAAGCATACGCATTTTTATTATTACTAATTACAACTTCAATTTTTGTATTTGTAATCGTTCTCTGTTCTACTGCATCAATAATAGCCTGTAGGTTCGTTCCACCTCCAGATACTAATACTGCAATCTTTAACATAAAGTAACTCCTTTTTCGCCATTCTTAACATAGCCTATCTTGAAAGCTTTTTCTCCTGCAGCTTCTATTCCATCTATTGTCTTATCAACATCTTCAGGACTCACGGCAACTACCATACCAATTCCCATATTAAATGTATTGTACATAATATCTTCTTTGATATCACCATCTTTTGCAAGCATTTCAAAAATAGCAGGTACTTTATAACTATTCTTTTCAATTACTGCATGCATTCCTTCCGATAACATCCTTGGAACATTTTCATAAAATCCACCACCGGTTATATGGCTGCATGCTCTTATGGTAACACCTGTTTCCTTAATAGAGCGTAATGCTTTCACATAGATTTTAGTTGGTTCAATAAGAGCTTCTCCTAATGTCTTCTCCAAAGAATCATAATATGTATTCAGTGCTTCTTCTGTCATGCTGAATACTTTTCTTACTAAAGAAAATCCATTACTGTGTACTCCAGAGGATGCAATTCCTATTAATACATCATTCTCTTTTAATTCTTTACCGGTAATTAAATCTTTTTCGTCTACTACACCTACTGCAAAACCCGCCAAATCGTATTCATCGATAGGATAAAACCCTGGCATCTCAGCTGTTTCTCCCCCGATTAATGCCGCACCGGACTGCTTACATCCTTCTGCCACTCCACTTACAATGGTAGCAATTTTCTCAGGATCATTTTTACCGCAAGCAATATAATCTAGAAAGAAAAGAGGTTCTCCTCCTGCACATGCAATATCATTGACACACATAGCTACACAATCGATTCCAATGGTATCATGTTTATCTAAGAGAAAAGCTAGTTTTAACTTTGTACCCACTCCATCTGTACCTGATACTAAAGTTGGTTTTTCCATATTTTTAAAAGCTTCTGCTGAAAAAGCACCTGAAAAACCACCAATGTTAGTTAAAACTTCCGGTCTCATGGTTCCCTGTACATGTTTTTTCATTAGTTCCACTGATTTATAACCAGCTTCAATGTCTACACCTGCTTTTTTGTAATCCATTTCTTAATTCCTCCTACGATTGGCATTATCTTAATATCTTCTATACTTTATCCTATTTTCCCATTCGTTTCAAGTACTCTTTCAACCAATAGCTTAGAAATTTACTCAAATGGCTTATTTAATTCTTCTGTACCCAGTAATACAAATCTGCCATTTTGGATGATCAAATGCTTTGTACCATCAGCCATAACTGCCGATAATTGTTGTAATTCATCATATGGAATCGTAATATCTGTATGACAATGAAAGTACGCTTTACTTGGATTTTCTTTTCTTTGAATGGAAATTTCATTATCTTTTGCTACGACTTCTTTTCCGTTTGGATTCAAAACTTTAACCTCTTCAGAATGACTATAACAAGTATCTCCTATCGCAAAGTGAGGTCCCATTTTTTCCGCTATCAGAATTGGAAGTTTTTCTGCAATATTATATTTCTGAGCCATAATATATGCAGTTGTATTTGTGCCGATCGCAAATTCACCCATTGGTAGTGTATCGTGATGATATAGTACATTTTCTCTGATATATTTTTGATTTTCTTCTTCTTTTGCAAAATTTTTGCAAATATAAGAAGCGACCATACCATCTTTAAATTCAATCTCTAAATCATTATACTCTAACTCATTTAAATAAACACGACTTACATGAAGGGTTCCTGTAGTTCCTTTCAATACTGGTGATGTAAACACTTCTCCAACCGGTATATTAACATCTGCCACACAATTCTCAAAAACAGTTTCTGTTTCCGGATTCTTTAATTGATGCAGAGATACTTTTAAATTAGTCCTGTTTTCTCCTTCTCCCAGAATCTCTACATACAAAGCTCCATCCAAAGCATCTATGATCGTCTGTTGGATATTTTGGTATAAAGTATAATCAAGTGTATTAATTTTTACGGTTTCTTTAAATATTTCTTCAAATTTGTCTCCAATCGTTGGAACTGGAAAAGCAATAATAGTAAAACTTCTTTCTTCCCCTTTAATATATTGGTTCACCAACTGCCCGGACTCACTATCAAAGTATACTAAAAGTTTTTGCTGTGTATCATCAAAATCAACTGCTTCTGGTTTACTTTCCGGAACAAAAGGAATTTCTCCGAAAATTTCAACTACTGCCGGACCTGCATGCTTATAAGCTAACTCTTTATAGGTTTCATAGGTATTCCGCATAACACCTAATTTTCGTTCTACAAATTTTTTATCTAAATACAAACCTTGGTCTGCTTTGTGATCATAATCATATTGTTTATTTGGAGACATAGAAAAATAACCGATTTTATGATGGCTTCTCTTATGAATACTCATAACAGCAGCCCGGTATATAGTTGGCCTTAATCCCATCTTTTCAAAATTTTGTATTGCATACCGGATCATCCGTTCAAAACCTATGCAATAGCGGATATTTACGACTTCTTTTTTTGATAAATCTTTATTTCCATTTACAAATCCTATTCGATATCCTTCGGTATAAGTATCTGCCATTTCCCGAACTTGCTGTTCGGGAAGATTATTCATAAATTCTGCAATCTTAATTTCATTTTCAGAAATATATTCACCAAATTTATATAAATATCTTAAATCTGATAAATCTGATTGCATGATAATATCTGTTGCAAAAGAAAGATCAGGATCCAACTGTTCCCGAATTCGATAAGCTACCGTCAAATCCGAATAATCACTCTCAAACCAATAAATAATATCGCGTAAACTCTGATAAGTTGGTAATTCTTCTGCTTCAAAACAGTTATATATCTCTATAAATAATTCACACAATATTACCATTTCTTCCATTCGCTTTTCATAAGCATAAACAATCATTCCACGAATTTCTGTATACAAAAAACATAAAATCTTTCCATAATCTTCTGTTAATGCTGTTTGCGCATATCTGGGATTTGCATAACTTTTTTCATAAGACTCAGGCATGATGTCCAGATAAAGCTTTTGATTCTTCATCCTGCATTCTTCCATCGTCAATTCATCTAAAAAATTATTTTGTACATCATCAAACAACTGTTTCATATCTAAAATAAAAGATGCTGTTTTTACAAAATAGTCCCTTACAATTTCTGAAACAGTTTCTTCTTTTTGAATTTGTGTGATCCTATCAATAGAAAGGGCTAGTCTTTCTTCCAATTCTTCCAGATCTATTTCTTTTTGAGCCTTCATACTACTCCTCCTTCTGCCTTGATATTTCCTTTCTTAATATTATCTTCTAGAAGTTTTTCACAATACTCCCACAATTCTGGTGCTCCTTTCGGAGTCTTTTCATTTCTTTTTAAGATTTGATTTATTTCAACCGCATGTTCTCTCCATGCTTTTCCCTCTGAAGCATCGTTTAAAAGAATCGGTTGTATTTTATCTAATGCGTTTGCAAATTTAGCTTCCTCAGAAGTACCTTCTTCAAATTCTTCCCAAAGATTTCTTAATTCCTTATCCTGCTCCTTTGGAAGTATACCATAAATACGTTCTGCTGCCTTCACTTCTCTCTCCCTCTTGGTACTGTTTCCGGCATCATCATACGCATAAGTATCTCCGGCATCTAGTTCTACAATGTCATGAATCAATACCATTGTCATGGTTTTTAAAACATCAATTTCCTTTGGTGCATATTCTTTTAAAAGAAAACACATCATTGCCAGATGCCATGAATGTTCTGTGTCATTTTCTTTGCGACTACCATCGCTCAGATATGATTGCCTTTGTACTTTCTTTAAATTGTCAATTTCTAAAATAAACTTCATTTGTTGTTTTAATCGTTCCATTTTATACCCCTTCTATTTTTTTACATACCTAAGGCATAAATGATACCCCAGGTTATTAACAAAATAACATTAACCACCAGACCGATCTTAGAATATAAGTAATTTCTCTCCCTCTCTTTGAAACTATTTATACCTGCCATAATCCCTACAATATTGATAAATAGTGCCGCAATACCTATAGTTCCAAGATATATGCCTCCATTTCCCTTCATTTTGTAAGAAACAATGATTAATATACAAAATATTATCAAGGAAAAAACTGCCATTATCGTTGACAAAATACCTCTTATCGAATGTTTACGGTTTCCAAACTTCACTTTACGTCTTCTCTTTTGTTTCCTAGCCATAATACTTTCTCCTTAATAAATTGCAGATTGCAAAAACCAAATACCCTGCGGCTGCTCCTAAAGTATTTAATATTAAATCATCAACATCAAAGCTGCCCACTTTAAAAATCAATTGAGAAATCTCTATAAGCAGACTGCACTCTAATCCCAACAATGTCATAAAACATATACTCCTGCATCTTTTGGTAATGATAGGCGGGATAAATCCAATCGGCATAAATCCTACTACATTACCCACTAGGTTTATTAAAACTGCCTTTCCCCCCAAAAGGTTCGAATAACGAATAAATCTTTTTATTTCTCGAAATGGAACTATATTATAACTATATTCTCGATTTTGAGAATTAACTCTTCCAAATCCTTCTGCAAAGAACATGAAATAGATTAGAAAGATTAAGTAGATAACAAATGCAATCCATCCTAACCTTCGAATTATTTTCGCATGTTTCACTTTCATTTTCTGTTCCTCTCTTTATGCAGAAAAACTATTGTAACAACAGAAATTAAGGGGTTTGCTCCCCTTATTAAAATATCAAATCTGATTTATTTTTCAACAAACGGGCACCGTTAATTATGGATATTACTCCACAAGCGACTCCCGTGGCTATGATTATAATTCCGATTACAATGTTTCCTGCACCTGTAATTGCCATTGATTTATATATTTTTTCACCCATTAAAATTCCTCCTCTACTCCACTCCATATTGCTTATAATATGCATCTATTGCTGATTTTAAATGATCATCGATGATTATTTTACCTTTATATTCTTTGTTATACAAATGTTCAACTACTTCCTTCATTGTTACGATAGAAGTCGTTTTCAAACCATATGTTTCACTAATCTCTGCCAAAGCACTTTTCTTACCCTGACCTCGTTCTAAACGATCCACTGATACAACAAGCCCTACTACCTTTACATCTCCTTGTTCTTTGATGATAGGTAATGTTTCTTGAATAGAGGTGCCGGCTGTAGTTACATCTTCAATAATCAATACTTTATCTCCATCTGCAATTGGACTCCCAAGAAGGATACCGGTATCTCCATGGTCCTTTATTTCTTTTCGATTGGAACAATATCTAATATCTTTTCCATATTGTTCGCTAAGAGCCATGGTTGTTGAAACTGCTAAAGGAATCCCTTTATATGCCGGTCCAAATAGAACATCAAAATCTGTTCCAAATGTACTTTCAATTGCTTTCGCATAGTATTCACCTAATTTGTGAAGTTGTGAACCGGTTCTATAAAAACCAGTATTAACAAAAAATGGAGTTTTCCTTCCACTTTTAGTAACAAAATCACCAAATTTTAAAACACCACAGTCTACCATAAATTCTATAAACTCTTTTTTATATTGCTCCATCTTATTCTCCTCAAATTTTATTATTGTATATTATTTCATATTCATATAACTATCTGACACATCCAATTATTTCATTGATATCTTCAATATGATTCTTTTCCATATATTCTTCGATACCTTTTAATACATTCAATGTTGCATAAGGATTTATGAAATTTCCTGTCCCAACAGCTACGGCAGAAGCACCAGCCATAATAAATTCCAATGCATCTTCTGCATTCACGATTCCACCCATTCCTATAATTGGAATGTCTACAGCATTTGCTGCTTCATAAACCATTCTGACTGCTACCGGCTTAATTGCAGGACCGGAAAGACCTCCGGTTTTATTCGCTACTGCGAATGATTTGCGGTTTATATCAATTTTCATCCCTGTCAGAGTATTAATAAGTGATAAAGCATCTGCCCCTCCGGCTGTAGCTGCTTTAGCCATCTCTGCAATATCAGTTACGTTCGGACTGAGTTTCATAATGATTGGCTGACGTGCAAATTTTTTAACTTCTTTCGTTATTTTTTCTAATGCGTTTGGATTTTGACCAAATGCAATCCCTCCTTCTTTGACATTGGGACAAGATACATTCATCTCTAATAAATCCACCGGCATATCCGAAAGTTTTTCTACAACTTCACAATAATCTTCCATCGTTTTTCCACATACATTTACTACAATTTTCGAATCAAACTGTGTCAAAAATGGTATATCTCTTTCAATAAATAAATCAATACCGGGATTCTGCAATCCAATTGCATTAATCATGCCACCATAAGTTTCTGCTATTCTTGGTGTAGGATTCCCCTCCCAAGGAACAATGGATACACCTTTCGTTACTACTGCACCCAATTGACTTAAATTCACAAATTGACTGTATTCTTCTCCCGATCCAAATGTTCCGGAAGCTGTCATTACCGGATTATTCAAAATTACGCCTGCAATATTGACTTTTGTATTCATGATAACTCAACCTCCTCCGCTCTGAAGACAGGTCCTTCTTTACAAACACGTTTATTATTTACATTGGTATGAGCATCTTTATGTTTAGATTTGCAGACACATGATAAACAAGCTCCGATTCCACATGCCATTTTTTCTTCTAAAGACAGCCACGCTTCGATATTCTTTTCTTTCGCATATTCTTTCACAGCTTTCAACATAGGAGTAGGTCCACATGCATAAATAATTTCAGCATCCAAATCATTTCTCTTAACAGCATCCATTACATTACCTTCTGTTCCATGCTCACCATCTTCTGTGGCTATGTATAAATTACCAACCTTTTTAAATTCTTCATTTAAAAAAAGTTGTTCTTTATAACCTGCTGCAATCTGTGTTTCACATTTTAAATCTTTTGCCAGCTGTAATAACGGCGGAATCCCAATACCTCCTCCAATCAGTAATGCTTTTTTTTCTTTAATAGGAAATCCGTTTCCTAAAGGTCCCATTACATCCAGCTGCATACTTGTTCTCATAAATGAAATTTCATCAGTTCCCTTTCCGGCAACACGATAAACAATGCGAACTGCATCATCATCTTTATCTATTTCACAAATACTGATCGGTCTGGGTAATAACCGGCTTCCATCATTACAATATACAGCAATAAATTGGCCTGCTCTTGCAGCCTTAGCAATCTTTTCTGTTTTAAGCCACATGCTAAATATACCGGTTGCAATTTCTTCCTGACGAATAATAACTGCCTTCTCTCTAAACTTCTGTTCCATACCTTTTCTCCTATTTCCTGAAATAATATTTTAAAATTCATTCCATTAACATCTATCCAAAGCATTACTGATATCTTTTATCATATGAATAACTGCCTGACGAGAAGCGTCAGCAAAATTTTCTGCACCAAAATGACTATAAGTTTCCTGTTTATAGGCTGCTATGATTCCCCTGCTGGAATTTACGATTGCTCCCAATCCATTATCGTCAAAATAATGAACTAAATCAGCCCCTTTTCCTCCTTGTGCACCATAACCCGGCACAAGAATAAATGCTTTTGGCATAATTTTTCTTAATTCTTTTCCGATTTCAGGATACGTAGCCCCTACGACTGCTCCAATGTAACTGTAAGAATCTCCCATATGCCCTTCTCCCCATTTGGCAACTTTCTCACCTACATATTCATATAAAGGTCGTCCGTCTACTAATCTGTCTTGAAACTCTCCGCTGGATGGATTGGATGTTTTAACCAAAATAAATAGACCTTTTTTCTCTTCTTTACATACATCTACAAACGGTTTTATTCCATCTGTTCCCAAATAAGGATTTACTGTTACAAAATCTTCATTAAAAGCTGAAATTTTCTTCGAACCAATCTGCACTTTTCCTAAATGTCCAATTGCATATGCTTCAGAAGTCGAACCTATATCACCTCGTTTGATATCACCTATTACAATTAAATCTTTCTCTTTACAATAATTCACAGTCTTTTGATAAGCTTTCAGACCCTCAATTCCAAATTGCTCATACATTGCAATTTGAGGTTTAACCGCCGGAATCAAGTCATATATTTTATCAATTATCTCTTTATTAAATTGCCAAATGGCATCTGCAGCGCCTTCCAATGTTTCCCCATACTCTTGAAAAGATTTTCTTTGAATATGTTCCGGTACATAACTTAACATCGGATCTAAACCTACTACAATTGGTGCATTTGTTTTTTTAATCTTATTAATCAATTTATTAATCATTGTCCTGACCTCTCCTTGTTTCTCTATCTTTTGTATATAATAGTCCCATCTGCAATTGTCGCACATACTTTTCCTTTTACTCTTCTTCCATGGAAAGGTGTATTCTTTCCCTTGGATTCAAATTGTGCTGTATCAATGGAATATTCTTCGTTTGGATTTATTATAACAATATCAGCAGTTTTCCCTTCTAAGAGTGTACCTTTGTCTATTCCTAACACTTTTGCAGGATTATAACTCAATTTTTCTGCCATCTGCATAGGGGTTAAATAGCCTGTTTCCACTAATTCTGTTATCGTTAATGGTACAGCTGTCTCAAGCCCTACTATTCCAAATGGTGCTTTTAACATACCTGCTTTCTTTTCCTCTTCACCATGAGGTGCATGGTCCGTAGAAATCACATCCATAATATTATTCTTCAATCCTAACTTTAATGCCTCAACATCCTCTTTGGTACGAAGAGGCGGGTTCATTTTAAAATTGGAATTTTGAGGATCCAAATCATCTGTAGTTAATGTAAAATGATGAGGACAAACTTCTGCAGTAACTGACAGGCCTTCTTCTTTCGCCATTTTTACCAATTGAACGCTGTCTTTTGTAGAACAGTGACACAAATGCAGCTTTGTGCCTGTTTCTTTTGCTAATAAAATATCCCTGGCTATTATGACATCTTCTACACAATTACTAATCCCGGGTAGATTCAGTTCTTTCATTCTATCATCTTGATTTACCACGCCGCTGTTCACCAGATCTATATCTTCACAATGAGCAAGAACGGGAATGTTTTTCTTTGCTGCAATTTCCATAGCCTGCTTATATAAATGGGCGTTCCTTACACTTTTTCCATCTTCACTGATTGCAGGGCAGCCTATTGATACCATTCCTTCTATGTCTGCCAACTCTTGTCCCAATTGTCCCTTTGTAATGGCTCCCGCCTGTAAAACATTGACTTTTGAACAGGATTCTGCTTTTTGCTGAACCAATTGAATGATTTCTTTCGAATCTGCTACAGGTTTTGTATTTGGCATAGCAACAATTGTAGTGAACCCACCACTTGCTGCTGCTCTACATCCTGTTTCAATCGTTTCTTTATATTCGAATCCCGGTTCTCTTAAATGTACATGTAAATCAATAAGTCCGGGCATGACAAAACAATCCTTAGCATCAAGAACATTATCAGCCTCTTCCTCAATTGTTTTTGCAACCTTTTTTATAGTTCCATCTACAACGAGAACATCATACTGACCATCTTTTCCTGATGCCGGATCAATTACTCTGCCATTTTTTATTAATAATTTCATTTTTATTCCTTTCAACCTGTCTGCTATGATATTTTATAGTTCTTACTTATTTTACCATACAAAAAGTAGGCTATCAACCAATACTATAAAATTGTTTCCAAATATTTAGCAATGTTCAATTACGACTCCATGTGCAATACCCGGAACACTTTGCCCTTCGTTGAAACTAACGGTTGATAATAAAGCTCCGGTAGGAAGGAAAAGAATTTTTTTCCACTCACCCTTATGAATTTTAGGTAATATATAAGCTGATAATGTAACTGCCGAACAGCCACATCCACTGCCACCTGCATGAGTATCTTGATTATCCCCATCATATATTTCCACACCGCAGTCCATATGAATCTGACTAATATCAAAGCCTTTTTCCTTCAACAGATCAATTAATATCTTGCTTCCTATCAGTCCTAAATCACCTGTAATTATTTTATCATAATCTTTGTCTGAACGATTAAAATCCATAAAATTCTGATAGATCGTATCACAAGCGGCCGGAGCCATTGCTGCGCCCATATTAAAAGAATCTTTTATACCATAATCTACGATTTTACCGGGAGTTATTCCTGTAATTCTTGCTTTACTCCTTTTCGTTCCCAAAATAAAGGCACCACTTCCGGTTACTGTCCAGTTTGCTGACAACGGTCTTTGATTTGCATATTCTAACGGGTAACGGAATTGCTTTTCAGCACTTGCAAAATGACTGGAAGTAACTGCAACTGCATTATCCGCATATCCTGCCGCTACTGTCATGGCTGCAACACATAGGGATTCTCCTGCCGTCGAACACGCTCCATATAGACCAAATAAAGGAATCTGAAATTGCATAAGACCAAACGATGATGCGATTGACTGACCCAACAGGTCTCCTGCAAACAAATATCTTAGATCCTGCTGCGTCAAATTTGATTTATCTATTGCTTTCTGTACTGCCTTTCTTTGTAGTTCACTTTCAGCTTCTTCCCATGTTTTCTTTTGTAACATAGGATCTTGCTCTACAGAGTCGAACAATTTCCCAAGCGGCCCTTCTCCTTCCTTTTGCCCTACAATCGATGATGATTCAATTATATAAGGAGCCTCTGCAAATTGAATACTGCTTTGACCTTTCGTTTGTGACATACTTTTATCTCCTTTTCTACTATTTTACCATTAGATTTATTCAAGTTTAAAGACTGACGGCTCCTGCAATACCTAATAAAAAATAAATAAGCCCCACTATCCATGAAGTAAAAATACCAAATAGAATGACCGGTCCGGCAATCGTAAAAATTTTACTTCCAATACCAAATACCTGACCTTCTTTTTTAAATTCAATCGCAGGTGCTGCTATTGAGTTGGCAAAACCTGTTATTGGAACTAAAGCACCAGCTCCTGCAAATTTGGCAATGCTCGGATACAAATTAAACCCTGTAAGTAAGACACTACATAAAATCAGAATTAAACTTGTCCAACCACCTGCTATATCTTTATTAAGTCCTAGGCTCTGACAATAATTCAAAATCCCCTGACCTGCTGCACAAATTAGTCCGCCTACCAAAAAAGCTTGTAACATATTTCTAAATAAACTATGTGTCGGTGTTACCGCTTTGACATACTCGTTGTATTTTTTTTGTTGATTTTTCGTAGCTTCATCCATAGATATTCCTTCTTTCTTTTTAATTTTTTGTTTTACCATCCTTTATAAAAATAAATCAAAGAACCTATCATTTTTCCTAAAGCAATACCTAGTAACATCCATCTGATACCATGTTTCATTTTAATACGTCGTGTAATGATTGGTATCGTATTGATTACCTCTACAAGAGATATCGCTAAACACCCAACATAAATTCCTGAAAATAAACCGAAAAGCAATAGTAATATCCACCCTACACCAAATAAATATTGATGTAACGGAACTTGGAATATAGAGATAATGGTACCGATAACTCCTCCTAATAAAATGGCATCTTCATAAAGAAGAACATTTCCAGCTGTTTTTGTTTTTTGGACCAAACGCTGTATCACACCAATTGATACAACAAATGCAAATACAGCTCCTGAAATAACACCACCATAAGCCAATCCCAAAAAGCATAAAAATATCTGCTTAATCCACATCGATATCAATTCCTTTTCTATTTTTTTCTTCTATAATTGTTTTGTCTACTTCTTCTTCATAAGTTTTCATTTCTACTTGCATAGGAGTCGGATCACTTGTCAGAAATTTACCACCCAAATGGTTAAAAAATACAATAATTCCAACTGCTAAACCAATCGAATAGCTAATTTCTAAAACAGAAAAACCATCTGGCTTTTTATTCATTACCAAAAAATAAATGTTTTTGAATACACCAGTTAAATTAACATCATTATGAAATGTCATAATAGTAAACATAGCGCCAAAGAAAACAATCAAAGTAATAAAAATCGTTTTTAACCACTTCTTAATCTCATTTTTTTGATTTTGTTCTCCGTAATAAAGAATAAAATCTTTCTCTCCCTGATTCTCTACTTGAAGATCAGGAACTACTTTATGGATTAAAGAAATAACTTTCATGATAGATACTACTTCTTGTCTTGTTTTATTCGTATCCAGCTGCAGCACTTTTAATGTTTTTAAGCGATTTAAAATATTTTTATTTTTGCATTCTAATGATGCAATATCACCTAGGTTTACTTCTTTAGATTCTACTCTTACTCTACGTTCGATCTTGATATATAATATTTCTCCAGCCACTTTTCTCCTCCATACAGTTTTCTACCAAAGTTCCTTCTGTTATTTTTTTATCTTTATTTAAATAATTCATATAATAGACGGCTCCAATCATGACCGCAGCAATAACTAATGTAAATAAATATAATCTTATCTTAGTTTTACTCATAATAATTCCCTCACTTTCATTTCATAGTATTCCACTCTTTAAAGAAAATATTTATCTATTTCTTTAATATTTACACAAAAAAACAGTTAGAGAATTTTCATCTCTAACTGTATATGAATTCTTATATTAAGCATCTACATTTTATCTACAGGTGTTGGTCTTGCTGGATCAAAGACTGATTTCACATCAATGATATCAGATAATTGATCAATAGAATCATCAATCATATCGTAATACATCCGTACACCATCTATATTTCTACGCCCTTGTCTTACATAATCATCTTTAATTTGTACCCAGTATTTAGAAGAATCTACGTTACAGAAGTAATTAAAACCGGCATTTTTCAAATATTCGTAACGTTCTCCTTCATAACCTTTCCAAGATCCGACATCTGCTCCAAAAGGATAAATCAAAATATCTGTGTCTCCTACTATAGGTTGAACCGTATCTTCCCATTTATCAACATCCTTTTTGAATTTATCCATATCTATCGCCTGATAACTTCTATGTCCATAGCTATGGCTAGCAATTTCCCAACCGGCATCTTTCAAACCTTGGGCTACTTTTTTGGCATCTTCACAGTCTTTTTGATACGTAGGATTGGATGCATAATCCGGGTCAGTACGATAACCAAATACACCATTATAACCTGTTACTGCAAGAATTCCTCTTGCACCACGATATGAAAAATCAGGGTGTTTCTCAATAAAACTCTCAATTATCGGTACCAAATCATAATCACCTGTTACTACAGTTCCATCATCTTTTATGTATTCACAGGTTGGACGGCCATTCTTATCAATAATAATTTTAGAGGCAAATCCATCTCCTTCCATATATTCATAATAACATACGTCATCCTGTGACAAAACAAAAGGTTTTTTCCCTTCCGGCAGATAAATTTCACCAGGAGTAAATACTTCTTTTCCTTCCCCATTCGCTTTTTTCACAGCCATATCATGAATACTTACTAAAACATATCCTTTATCATACATTTGCTGCAAAATTTTATTAAATTCATCTACTGTAGTCATGACCTGATTATAACCTTTTTCTTTATCATCACCATCAAATGCTTTTTTCGTATCTACGATCAAAGAATGAAAGAAAATATGTGTTATGGTATCTACTGCATCATATTTCACCATCGTTTTCTTCGTTTCTTCATAACTTGATATTGCTGCAGTTAATTCTGCATATTTACTATAATCTGCATATCCTTTGATCATTTCAATCGCTTTATCATAATCGTAACCTGCTGCTGTTTTATTCGCTTGAGCAAGTAACTCCTCACGCTTCTGTTTTTCTAGTTCTTCCTTTTGTTCAGGAGTGATCTCTTTTTCTTTCGCACCTTTTTTATTAGAATCTTCTTTCATAGCATTTTCTCGCGTTTGATAAGATTCATTCTTTTTAACGCCTTTATAAAGTCCATAACCAATTCCTACCAGACCTGCTATAATAACAATTCCTAATACACATATCATAGCTATAGATTTTATTAACTGTTTGTTTCTATTTTTTCTTCTTTGGTTTCTTGAATCATTCAACATTTTAATCCTCCTCAGTTATTATTATAATACTCATTATATACATCAAAAAAACTTGTAGTTACAATTTTAGCATCTTTCACTAATGTCACCTTATCCCATAATTTATTGTTAAATTCTGTAGACAGTTCTTTGATGAAATTATCATATTCTTCATGGAAAGCTGTTTCTTTCCGTTCCTTAGAAATCTTTGCCTTATTGGCATCTGTAAGAGTCCTCTCTAAATGACAAACGCATTTGATCACAAAATAACCATCTTCTGTTTCGATTACATCACTAATCTGTCCATCTTCCAATTCAAAAGCTTCTTTTACATATGTATCAGGCATGTCACCTCTGCCAAAAGTAAGGTTCCCCTGTATCCCCTTTGGATTCAAATCCATCAGCACATTGAAATCTTCTCCACTTTTAGCTCTTTCTAAAATATTCTCTGCTTCCGATCTGGCTGTTTCTTTATTCTTATCCGTAGCTTTTACAAAAACCTGCTGAACCGTAACAATACGAGCTTCATCATCACTGACCTCTTGTTGAACGTCTTCTGTTATTTTATTATACGCTTTTACTGCTAATGCATATTGCTTATATAAATCGACCAATGTCTTCTCATTAACATTCATGTAAGCAATTTCTTCTTTCTGTAAAGATTTATAATAAAATTCCGCTGCTTTTTCTGCTCTTTTAAGCTCTGTCTGGTCCAAACTTATTTTCTTTTTTTCCGCCAGCAAGTCCATACATTTAATCCGAGATAATTTGTTAATCGTTTCTTCCTTTACATAATCTTCTAATGTACGGCCTTTAAACTCTTCATGCCATAAATCAGTTTCAAACATGGAATCATAATGATTCTTGGCATTTGTTAATAAAACCATTGCTTCCGAGTAAGTACATACTTTATTACCGATTTTAAAAACATCATCTTTTCCCAATCCAGTTGTAAATACAAATTTTGTTTTCCCTATACTGCAGCCAATTAAACTTACTATAATAATTAACATAACCAGAATAAGTAATCGCAAAAAATACTTACCTGTTTTTCTCATTTGTTAACTCCTTTTTACTCTCCCAAAATACTTCTTGCTACACTTATTCCATTAGCCGAAGCTTGTTGTAGACCTCTTGTAACAGATGCGCCATCCCCAATTGCTCTTAATCCTTTCATACTTGTTTCAAAATCTTTATTGATTACAACTTTATTAGAGTAAAATTTCACCTCTACTCCATATAAAAGTGTTTCATCACTTGCAATTCCGGGCGTTACTTTATCAAGAGCCATAATCATCTCTTCAATATCCACCATAATTCTATGAGGAAATACCAGCGAAAGATCTCCAGGAACCGCATCTTTTAAAGTTGGGATCAAATTATTTCTACATAACCTTTCTTCCGTTGTTCTTCTTCCCCTACGGAAATCACCAAAGGTTTGAACTAAAATCCTACCGTCACATAACATATTGCTTAACTGTGCAATTTGTTTCCCATATTCAATTGGTGTTCGAAATGGTTTGGTGAAGTTTTTTGAAACTAATAATGCAAAGTTCGTGTTATTTGTTTTATATTCATCTGCCTTATATGCATGACCATTTACGACCGCCAGACCATTTTCATAATATTCTGTTGCAACTTCACCGGAAGGATTGGTGCAGAAAGTCCTTACTTTGTCATCAAATGTTGGTGTATGATATACTAATTTGGCTTCATATAGATTTTTATTCAAAAAATCCATTATCTCATCTCTGACTTCTACACGGACTCCAATATCCACCGTTCCGACTTTTGTTTCAATTTTATTATCCTGACAAATATGACTGAACCAATCCGCCCCTTCACGACCGACTGCAGCTACTATTTCGTCTGCATAATAAGTCTCGTCACTATCTGTCACAACACCTTTGACTGTATTCTCTTCAGATAACAGTTCCTTTACCATAGTCCTAAATTGAATCTCAACACCTTTATCTAACAAATGTTGTTGAAGTTTGCTATATATCTTATAGCCTTCTTCGGTTCCAAGATGGCGTATAGGACACTCGATTAATTTCAGATTTGCATTAATTGCTTTTCGTCTTATCTCACGAATTTCATCCTGTTTATCAACACCATATACTTTTTCGTCTGCACCAAAATCCAAATATATTTGGTCCGATACATTAATCAGCTCTAATGACTCTTCATATCCCAAAATATCAGGTAAGTTCCCTCCCACATCCGGTGACAGTGACAATTTTCCATCTGAAAACGCCCCTGCTCCTGCAAATCCGGTAGTAATCGAACATGGCTGACATCCAACACACTTTTGTGTAATTCTTTTCGGACATTGACGTTCTTCAATTCTTCTGCCCTTTTCCAACATTAGAATTTTAATATCCGATTTTTTTCTGATTAGTTCATATGCACAAAATATACCTGATGGGCCTGCACCAATAATAATAACATCATAGTTTTTTCTCTTCATATATTTTGCAGCTCCTTTCTCTACGCTTCTACAACCAAATATCTTCCTCCTGGCAATGGAAATACTTCTGCTGCCTCTTCCAATTCTTCTAAAGACATTCCTTCTACATCCATTCCACTATCTTCAAAATATGCTTTTACATCCTGAATAGAATCACATACAACAGCCAGACAGTCTTCTAAAAACGCTTCTGCCTCTTCTAATGTATTCGCAACATTTTCATCAAATAACTTTGATTGTAATCTTAAAAAAGTTTCTAAACACTCATTATCATACTCATACATATAAATACCCTCCTGCTATTATAAATCCTCTAAAATACTTAATAATGTATTCTCTACACTATTGGTTGTCTTGTTACACATATTACGTATATCTTCTTCAGCATTACTCATTGCATAACTAGTCCCAACTGATTCAAACATTTCAACATCATTATAATTATCACCAAATGCAATACATTCTTCTGATTTAATATCAAGTTTTTCTTGCAAAGCCCTCATTGCACTCCCTTTATTAACCCCAAAAGCGAGCAAATCCATCCAAATAATACCCGAAGTAACAACTGACAATGTTTTTCCCCATTTTTCTTTAAAATATACAGCGGCTTCATCAATTCCATTTTTATCTTGAATCGATATTTTAAGAATTTCATCTTCAACAGCTAAAATATCATCCACTATCTGAAGATCGTATTTCAGTACTTCTTCCATATAGTGTCTGAAAAATTCTCCCTTAGGCTGTATATAAGTCCCTTTTTTTCCTGTCATCACTACTTCGCATTCATCTTTCTCATATACATCCTCTAAAATCCCTCTCACTACCTCCGGAGCTATAGGCTCCTGCATAATGGAATGTTCTTTATAATAAATCTGCGAACCATTCTCTGCTATATATCCGATTTGATCCTTTATTGGAGAAAATAAGCGCCTTAGATTATCATACTGCCTTCCACTGGCAGCTACAAATATGATTCCTTTATCAATTAGTACTTTAACAATTTCTATCATGCTCTCACTAATTGAATCTCCTGATTTCTCCAACAACGTTCCATCTATGTCACTTGCAATTAATTTTATCATTTCTCTCCCTCTGACTCATTTTTATCTAATATCTGTAATGTTAATAGTTCCTCTGGTTCAGTAATGATACACTTCGCAAAATTATCTTCCAATTCCTTCCTGTCACGGAATCCCCATAATACTCCAACTGTATACATTTGAGCACTATTTCCCGTCTGCATATCTGTATTCGTATCTCCTACATAGATACATTCTTCTGGTTTGATTCCAAGCTCCTCGGCAATAAGCAGTGCTCCTTGAGGATTTGGTTTTTTCGGAACATCTTGTGTATGTCCTTTTACATAATCGAAGTAATCATTCCCAAATAGAAATTTAACTACATCTATTGTATTATCATGCGGTTTATTAGATAATACTGCAATTTTATAACCCCGATTTTTAATTACCTCTAAAGCCTCAGGAATTCCCGAATACGCCTTCACTTGGTATAACGAATCTTTACGGAAAAATTCTCTGAATTTTTTCAGTACTTTTTCATAATCTTTACAATCCGTATCGCCTGCCGCCTTTAAGGCGCGTTCTATCAAGACTGGTGCACCATCTCCGACAAAGTAATTATAGTCCGATTCCTTATGTGGTTGATAACCGAAATATTCTAACGTTCTATTGGCCGTATACGCAATTGATTTAATTGTATCTGCTAAAGTTCCATCCAAATCAAAAATATATGCTTTATACATCTTTCGTCCTTTTTCTCCCTTATCTTACATATCATATTATGAATCTTCAAAAATAGCAATCCCCCTATTTATGAATTCCTGATATAACCTTCCTATTGGAAGCCCGACAACCGCATTATAATCACCTTCTATTTTTTTGATATATGCGGCTCCCGCACCTTGAATTCCATAGGCCCCAGCCTTGTCCATTGGTTCGTTTGTTTGTATATAATATTCGATTTCTTGGTTTTTCATGGGATAAAACGAAACTTCCGTCCCTTCAAAAAATTCAAAATGTTCCCAGGAACCCTTCTTGTTCTCCCAAACTGAAACTCCTGTATAAACAGTATGCGACTTGCCCTGCAATTGATTCAACATTTCAAAAGCATCTTCTTTATCTCTTGGTTTTCCCATGATCACACCTTGATGAACTACAATGGTATCAGCACCAATTACAAGCACTTTTTCTTCTAATGACTTTGCCACGTCTTCTGCTTTTTGGCATGCAAGTTCCTGTACTGCTTTAGAAGGCTCTGACTGTGTAATCACTTCATCTACATTGCTTACCATAATCTCGAATTTCATATTTATTTGTTCTAAAAGTTCTTTTCTTCTCGGTGAAGCTGAAGCTAAAATTATTCTCATAAAGATATTTCCTCCTGTAGAGCGAAAGAATAAATAATACTCTCCTCCACTTGTTTTTTATCTGCTCGATTCAACGCCTTTTTATATAGGTCAATTTGTATTTTATATTTTTGAATCAATTCCTCTTTTTTTGTTACATAATCGGTTTTATAATCCATCAATATTAGTTTACCGTCTTCTTCAAAATATGCATCAATAATTCCCTGAACTAAAATCAACTCATCACTATCGATTCCCGGATAAATTTCACAAGCTTTCAATCCCATAACAAAAGGCTGTTCTTTTCTCAGCTTCCCCCGTTTATCTGCAGACTGCATTCGTTTCCCTAAATTAGATTGAAAAAATTCATATACACGAAATGGATTAACCATCCCGATAGTTTCTTGATCAATTTTGCCTAATGATAGTAATTGTTCCATTTGTTTTTTTATACTATTAAGATCAGATATATCAGAGAAATTTAGGCTTTCCATTACTTTATGATAAGCGGTACCTCTTGCAGCTCCTGATATTGTTTCTTCTCTCTTCATAAACTTTGGAATAATCGGTTCTAATTCAGAACCTACAACAAATTCTTCTTCCCACTGTTCGTCTAACAATAAAGTTTCTAACTTTTGTACCTGATCCATTACTTCATCTTCCTGATATCTTTTCTTTAATTCTGAAACCGATATTTTAGACTGAATTTCCGTTTCTTTATCATAAGGATAACAATAATGCAGTCTGCTTTTTACCTGTTCTAATATATTTGTGTCAGGAAATTGTATTTTTTCCAAAAACATTTCTTTTGATGCCTTTGTTTCCAATTGAAGTGAGATCTCTTCACGGAAAACTTCCTCTAAATTTACTATTTTAACTTGAAATTCACAGGGATAATGAAACAATGGATGTTCCACTGGAATTTCATATTCCAAATCACTTAAAATTTGTTTGAATCCCCTGTGACGGATTAACGCCGGAACAATCCAATCAAAATAACATTTTGCCTTTGAAATGACAGAGAATGATAACGAAATCTCTTTTTGTTTCGTATGGAAATAAGCTGTTCTGATTAAATTCTCATAATCTGAAACGCCTCCGGTAAGTATCAGTTTCTCTTTTGCTCTGGTTAATGCTACATAAAGAATCCTCAATTCCTCTCCCAAATTCTCCAATACGGTCTGACGTGCCAGCACTTTCTTTAAAAGTGTTGGACTTTTTATCCTAAGCACGGTATCAATATAATCGATTCCAATACCCAAGTCAGGATGTAAAATCACCTTCTTTTTTGCATCTTGTTCATTAAATCTTTTTCCCATCCCAGCTGCAAAAACAATAGGAAATTCCAAACCTTTACTTTTATGAATGCTCATGATTCGTACAGTATCTTCATTTTCGTCTAAAATGCTTGCTTCTCCAAAGTCAACATCATACTTTTGAAGCTGTTCTATATAACGTACGAAATGAAATAACCCTTTATAACTGGTATTTTCAAAAGCAATTGCTTTCTCAATCAGCATCTCAACATTGGCTTTTCTTTGCTGACCACCCGGCATTGCACTGACGAAATCTTTATAACCGGTCTTTTCTAATATATAGCACAAAAGATCATGAATTGGAGTATAGGAAAGCATCGTGCGGAACTCCTTTAACATTTCATAGAAAGGATAAAGTCTTTCTTTCAACTCACCATCTTCTTCGCATATGCGAAAAAATGCTTCATATATAGGTTCTTCTCTATAAGCAATTTTTATTTGTGCTAATTCTTGGGCATTTAATCCAACAATAGGTGAAGATAATACCGCAGTCATAGGAATTTCCTGTCTTGGATTATCAATTATTTTTAATAGATTTAAAATAACCTGTATTTCCAATGCAGAAAAGTAACCTGTCCCAGAAGTAGTATGAGCTGGAATACCCTCTCTTGCAAGAACCTCTACAAACGTATCTGCCCAGCCGGAAATCGTCCTAAGTAAAATGACGATATCATGGTACCTGGCTTTTCTAAACGAATTTCCCGATTCCTCCAATATATCCATTCCGGTAATTGGATGGACCAATTCCCTAATCTTAGCCGCAATTGCTCTTGCTTCTATTTCTTTTAACGTAATGCCTTCCTCTTTTATTTCTTTTTCGTCTTCTTTGGATAAACCTACAAGAATAACCTGCGTATCATTTGCTTCTTTTTCGCTATTTGGTGGGAATTCTGAACCCGGATACAAAGCTGTTCTTTCATTATAGTCTATATTACCAACCGCCTTTGACATGATCTGATAAAAAATAAAATTAATGCCTTCTAACACTTGAGAACGACTTCGAAAATTTTTATCTAAATCAATTCTTTGTTCTAAACTTTCCTCGAATGAATAACGATTGAACTTACTCAAAAACAACTCCGGTCTTGCCAGACGAAAACGATAGATGCTCTGTTTCACATCCCCAACCATAAATAAATTCTTTTTCCCTAACGATTCCTTTGTTATAGTCGACAACAACAATTCTTGAACATAATTACTATCCTGATATTCGTCAATCAGGATTTCATGAAAATATTCTGAAAATTCTGTTGCAATTTCTGTAGGTTTTTTTGTATTTTTATCAATCAGTATATTTAATGCAAAGTGCTCTAAATCATTAAAATCCAATAAATTTTTTTCTTCTTTAACAACTGCAAACCTTTTAGAAAATGTAATAGTAAGATATACGAGTTCCTCCACAGCCGCTCTGCTTCCCTGCATATCTTTCAAAATTTCTTCTGGACTCTGGAAAAAATATTGGCTTCTTAAATTTTTTAGCAGATTTTTGAATTGATCTCTTAAATCTTTTACCATTTGTTTTTTCAGTTCATCGACTGAATCATCTTTTTTGGTAGATAATCGTAGAAAACTAATATTTTTAATCCTTCTATCATATTCCTCATAAGTATTACTTTCTAATACACTTTCTAATTGCTCCAAATCCCCACTTAGAGCCTCTTTATACATGTATGGCCCATCATCATCTGTAATAATGTCCAATGCTTCCATCAATAATTGCTTCATTGATTCGCATTCTCTTCTTACATGATCCAGCATGTGATTCATCCATGGACTTTCTTCCATTTGTTCAAAGGTCTCAGTTTGATATTCTTTCTTACAGCTTTCCAACCATTCAAGTGGCCAAGGATAACTAACAGAAAATTCAAAAAGCTGAAGAATCAAGTCCTTAATTCCCGCATCGCTTTTTTCACCGCCATAAGCTTCAATAAAATTTAAGAACTCTTCCCTTTTCTCTAAATAGGAATCCTCTAGTAATGAATCTAAAACATCCGATTTAATAAGTTTTAATTCACCTTCATCTCCCATTCGAAAATCAGGAGACAAATCTATTTTATGAAAATGGTTTCGAATCACAAATAAGCAGAAACTATGTATTGTCGTAATCTGTGCATTATGAATTAAGGTCAACTGCCTTTGGCAATGGGCATTATCCGGTTCCGCTTCAAGCTTCTTTTCTATCGCTTTTCCTATACGTTCTTTCATTTCCGCTGCTGCTGCATTTGTAAAAGTTACAATCAACAGCCGATCAATATCAATTGGATTTTCGGCACTAGTAATCATGGAAATAATCCGTTCAACTAAAACAGCTGTTTTTCCTGATCCTGCTGCCGCCGATACTAAAATATTCCGGTCTCTTAAGCTTATAACTTTTTCTTGTTCTTTTGTCCACGATACTGCCATGATTACACCCCCTCCTTCATTTTCTTCCAGATTTCTTCCACCGTTAACTCTTTCAGTCTTCTTAAATGCTCATTCACCATCTTTGTGTCTTGTCCACAAATTGCGCTATAATTGCAATAGGTACAACTATCTTTTTGTTTTATCTGATAAGGATTACAAGCCGCATTACCCTGTAATATTTCTTGCCCCAGCTCTTTAATTTTTTTATCCACATAATCCGATAATATTTGAAATTGTTGTCTGGAAGCTATCTTTGACATTTTGCTCAAACTACCATCTTTATTCTTTTTTACCGGAATAACCGATGATTTATCAAAAAAATGATGATCCAGATGCTCAATCACTTCAGAGTCATCATTGACCAATCCATTCACACATAGTTCTTCTAAAATCCTTTGATTAATTTTTTCTTCCTCCTGCACTCCTTCTTTCTCTAAAATTGGATCCTTTAAATTATAATAAAAAATTCCTGCAGGCAATACTTCTTTTTGGGGATTTTCTTTCTGTTTTAGTTCAACGGCAGCATTCAGATATAGTACTAATTGCAGCTGCAGTCCATAATATAAAGCTAATAAATCAAACTTTGTGTTTCCGGATTTGTAATCAATAACTTTTACATAGACATGATCCTCATCCTCATAAGTATCCATCCGATCAATCCGCCCTCTTAATCTTATTTTTTCCTGTTCTGTCAATGAGATATTTAATGATTTTAGATTCTCAACACTTGAAAATGAAATTTCATAATTACTGGGTTGAAAACTGCCATGCTTTATCTGCTCTCCCAAAGCCCAAACGCTACGTTCCAAAATACGTTTGATTCTTGTAATCGTATACTCATTTCGGGCGTTACTAAAAAGAATATTGGATTCATTTGCCAATACTGCTTCGTCTACACTATCATTAATATAGTTTAATTGTTCCTCTTTAGGAATATCAAACCAGGTATAGGGACCTTTCACTATTTTTTTCGAATAAATTTCTAAAGATTCATGGAAAATATTCCCCATATCTACTGCTGCAAATTGATACTCCAATCGTTCTTTAAGCCGTAATCCATATGTCAAAAAATGTGAGAATGCACAAGATGCATATTGTTCTAGCCTTGTTACGCTGCTTTCCAGTACTCTTCCATATAATTCAGCAGCTACAGATTGACTAATTTTATCTTCTTTTCTTTGATAAAAAACTGCTTCTAAGAGCTGCTGCATCTTATCTTTCCATTCCGGCTGCTGTTGATACCATGCAAATAGAGTCAAACTCTCTTCCCCTGTTTTGTATTCCTTAAATTCCCGAAGAGATTGTATCAAGAAATCAATACTACTTCTGGGTGTTACAATTTCTTCTAAAACAGATTTCTTTTTTTCTTCTTCCTGAACCATCATATTAGGGAACATTTTTAATAAAGTTCCAATTAAATAAGACTTTCGTACACTTTTGCCTTCTCCATTTAATTTACTGCAAGTCAGATATAATTTTTCTTCCGGTTTTGTCATATTCATATAAAGATAAAACCTTTGGGTATAGACCCTTTCTCTGGCTGTTGGTGCCAAGCGTACCTTATTCTGAGCCAGATGCTCCCGCTCAAGTTGAGAGATGATCCCTCCTCCCTGATTAGAGCCCGGAATAATCCCATCATTGACACCTATAAAAAACAATACCCGAATATGATTCAGTCTCGTCCTCTCGATATCCCCAATCATAACCCTGTCATAACCCGGCGGAATAATTCCAATTTTAACCTCTGCAAAACCTGCATCTAATATTTCCTGAAATTCTTTTAGTGATACCTGCTCCTCTCCTAAAAGCTCCACTAGTTTTTCTAAAAGTTCCATAACAGCCTTGTAAATCTGTCCATATTCTTTCGCCCTTGCATTGTCACCTTGAATTTTGAAGAATTCTTCCTTTTCCTTTAACTGCTTTTGTATTTCTCTTTCAAGAATAAAATGATATAATGCAACCGTCTGCTCTTGAACAGTGACACTTTTTTTCTGAAATGTTTCGACTAATACTTGAAATTGATTATTTATTATCTCTCTAATTTGATTCAGTTTCGCTAGTTCAGTTTCTGTATATCCCCTAATAAGCCGGACCCACTTACGATTCCATGCTTTCTGCCCTCTTATTCCGGTTGCCAAAATATAATTTTCCAACCTATCAATTTCTTCCATTTTCACTTCTGCCAAGTCGCTCTTCAAATAACGGAAGATACTTTCATATGAAAAATTTTGTTCCAACACTTGAAGCGCCGAACGAATATATTCAATAAATGGATTAAAAAGTACACTCTTTTTATAGTCTAAGAAACAAGGAATCTCGTATTGTTGAAAAATGGTTTCTACATAATTACTGAACAGTCCAATATCTCCTGTAACAACTGCAATATCTTTATAACGATATCCCTCTTCTCGGACCAAACGCTTAATCTCTTTCCCAATAAAACGAACTTCTTCTTGTGGATTCTGTGTAATATGGATACTGATTTCATCTTGTTCATTTAAATATGTATTTTTTTCATATCGAAATAAATTTTGTTCCAGCCATGCCAATGCAGGTGCTTTTATAAAGCGATGTATCGTATCTTTTCCAAGTATAATATCTTTCTTTTGTTCTACACCAGTTGACTTCGCCATTTCTTTTAATTCAAAGATAGTTCGTTTACTAAGATGAAACAACCTAAAATCTTCATCCTGAAAATAAGGATTCTCTCTGGCATCTATAGTAATCGTGACCAACAGCATCTTAGCTAACGAAAGAAACCTTTCAATAAGTTTGTTTTGAATCGGAGTAAAACCGGTAAATCCATCTAACGCAATTACTGAATTCTTAACAATGTCCGACTCTCCAATCACCTGACTTAATACCTCTAAAATTTCTTCTGCTGTAATATATTTACCCTCGATAAATTCTTGAAAGCCTTCATACAAAGTTAAAACATCATTAAGTTTGCTCTTTAAAGAGAAAGGTAAATTCACTTTCTCCACCTTTATCAATTCTTCTAATTTCCCCGGAGATATGTCATATTGAGACAATTCAGAAATCATAGATTTTACTTCACTAATATATCCAAGTTTATTTATATTACCTTTCAAAATTTGAAGCTGCTCTTGCTTATGAAAGGCAATTTTACGAAGTACCAAATTTTTTCCTGTATCCTCTAAAACAATTCCTTCTTTCCTTCCGACCTCTTCAAAAATCCGATATGCCAAGCGTTGGAAACTAAGAACATCGATATTAATAATTGAATGATTTGGATGCAGAGAAACCAATTCCTTCTGCGTTGCCATTGTAAACTGTTCAGGTACAATTACGATATAATTAATATCAGGATTGTCTATCGCTTTTTCTATTATTTCCTGAAATAAAAGATGAGATTTACCTGCTCCTGAATTTCCTAAAATTAATTGTAATGACATATCTTTTCTCCTTTTGTTATTCTATATTCTATTATAACTTGTCATAAGATAAGGGGCAAGTTTATCCCATACATTGATTCGTAAATGTCCCTTTTTTATTATTAAATTTTTTTAAGTTTACACTATTTGACAAATTATTCCATCCTTTTTCATTATTATAATTTTCAGATTCCATACACAAAAAAATATTAAGGAGGTTTCGTTATGAAACAGAATGGACAAAAAATTTTAATTAGTCTTGCAACTATGATTGCCCTATTCAGTATGTCATTGATATCTGTTTTTGCTGCAACTGATAAAAGAATCGGTGTACTGACTAGCAATGGTATTGCTCTTGTTAAAGAGGGCGGGTTAAGCGCAAATTGGACGGATGAGTACCATAACGTGAAACAACTTGTCTTATCCGGTAACAGAATTGGAGTTCTTACAAACTCTGGTATCGCTCTTGTCAAAGAAGGCGGGTTGAGTGCAACATGGGTAACTGAGTATCATAATGTAAAACAACTTGTCTTGTCTGGTAACAGAATTGGAGTACTAACTAACGAAGGGGTTGCTCTTGTTAAGGAAGGTGATTTAAATGCATCTTGGGTAGATGAATATCACAATGTAAAACAACTTGATTTATCCTTAAATAGGATTGGAGTTGTCACTGACTCTGGTATCGCTCTTGTCAAAGAAGGTGGATTGAGTGCAGAATGGACCGATGAATACCATGGTGTCTCTCAACTTTCCTTATCAAGTAATAGAATTGGGGTACTTACAAGCTCTGGTATCGCTTTTGTCAAAGAAGGCGGGTTAAGTGCAACTTGGATAGACGAATACCATGATGTCAATCAACTTGTCTTATCCGGCAACAGAATTGGAGTATTAACAAATAGTGTTGCTCTTGTTAAAGAAGGCGGGTTAAGCGCAACATGGACCGATGAATACCATGATGTCAATCAGCTTGCATTATCCGGTAACAGAATTGGGGTATTAACAAATGGTGTTGCTCTTGTCAAAGAAGGCGGGTTAAGTGCAACATGGATCAATGAATACCAAAATGCTAAACAGCTAGTTCTACCATGTGAATAAATTCCCACAAAAAAAATCAGGGTATTTTGTTAACTAACAGATACCCTGATTTTTTTCTATTTAATTAATGATGACATGTCTTGAGCTTTTTTAGCTTCTTCTGGAACTTCGATACTTTTCACACTATCGTAGCTTTTGAAATTTATATCCACATTACATGATAACTTTATTTCAGATTTCTCTGTTGTACCCAATTTTAAATTCATAGACTTAGTTTTGAAATTATCTTTGTCTATCAGAATAGTTAAATCAATAGAGTAATCTTCTAGATTATTATCTGTAATTCCCAAACTCTTATAATTAGAATAAAGTGATTTCAATGTATCACCTGTTAACTTGCCTGTTAATTCATAACATTCCGTATTATCTTTTTTTACTGAATCTTTTGATATTTTAAAATCTGAACTTAAATCTTTCAATGCTTTATAATCAATCATTGAACTATAATCATATTCCGCCATATCAGTAGTCATCTTATACCATCCTGCATTCTTATCATAGGTATAAGTCGTATATTTCCCATTGTCTTCTTTCTCGGTATATACCTTCAGTGGTGTTTCATGCTCCTGTCCGGCAGCTTTCATCTTCATGGTTCCTTCCATTTTCACTGTCTGAGGTTTTAAAATAACAGAAGAAGTTCCATCGATATCTATAGAGAATTCTGTTGCGCCCGCAGCTTTTTCTCCTCCTTCACTGGAAATAGACATTTTAATGTCCATCTCTGCTGACTTATAATTTTTAGATGTTTCTTGCATTTTTGTCAACAATTCCTCAGAGTTTTTCACACTTTTTTTGGCTGAGCATCCGCTTGCCAGAGCAGCACCCATAGCTGTCAACAATAACAATAATTTTAGTTTTTTCATATTCTCCTCTTTCTGTAACCTAAATTCATCTTTATCTTTCTCGGTTCACATCATTTTTATTCGTTGTATTTCAAATTTTAGTATCGAAACACAACAATAAAAATATATATAAAAAACCGATTTATGTCAATAGCTAATATTAATTATTGTTATAGTATTACTATGTACTACTACTTAGCAATAATTATATGAAGGACTGATATCTTTCATTATGTTTCATTTTATTCAATAAAGGAATCAACTTATATGCCAGTAAAGCACTTAATATACATAAAAAAATATCTCCTGGAATCACTAACCAAAAACAATATAAGAATAATTTCGATAATCCTATCGGTGAGTGAATCACAAAATTACTGATTACATAACAATAACTCAATCCACAAGCGTAAACAATCCCCAATCCAATAAAATTAGCAGAAAGGATACGTTTCATAGATGGATTCATCACTTTATTGGCAACCATTCCTGTAACATAGGCTGCAATGCAAAATCCGATAATATAGCCGAAACTTGGTTTGAAAATATACCAAATTCCACCTCCCTCCGTAAATACCGGCATACCGATCAATCCTAGTACAATATAACCAAATACACTGAATGCTCCCAATCTCCCCCCCAATAAAAGTCCTGCCATCATCGTAAACAGAAATTGAAGTGTAAACGGCACTACAGGTACTGGGATTTTAAGAAAAGTCCCAATTACAATTAGGGCAATAAAAAGCGCACACAGGGCTAAATCCTTAGGTGTAATTTTTCTTTCTTGCATAATTATACTCTCCTTATACTATTTTTTTTATGAATTTACTATATCCCTCTTTCCATAAATTGTCAACCCTGTATGCAAAAAAGTTTACACTTTGCAGTTCTAAATCTTAAATTGTAAAATGATCATCTGTAATTCTTGTGCTATCGATGATAGACCTTCTGCAAAATTTGCAATTTCATCCATAGTTGCCGTCTGTTCTTCCATAGACGCAGAAACTTCTTCCGTCCCCGCTGCATTTTCTTGAGAAATTGCTGAAAGATTTTGTGTTAAATCAATAATTTTATTTTTATTCTGCGTCATTAGTTCTGCCGATTTATTTAACTTTTCGATGATCTCTTGCATTAAGTCAATCGCTTGTGCAATACCATTGAATTTACTTTCTGTTTCTTTTACACTTTCTGTTTGGGATTTTACTATTTGATTAACTTCTTTAATCGTATCAACCGCACTTAAAGATTTTAATTTCAATTCATCAATAACAATTTCAATATCATTTGTAAAATCATTTGATTGTTCTGCCAATTTCCTTATTTCATCCGCAACAACTGCAAATCCACGACCGGCCTCCCCTGCTCTTGCTGCTTCTATTGCAGCATTTAAAGCAAGCAGATTGGTCTGTTCCGCTATACTTTTGATCATTGCACTTGCATTCTCAATCTTTTCAGCACTTGCATTGTTACTCAGAATTACTTCATATACCGACTGAGATGCTGCATCATTTTGTCTGGATTTCTCAACAAGCATATTTAAAATTTTAAATCCCTCTTCTTTCTCTTTATCAATCTGCATTGCTGCTTGATTCAAATCTCTTAAATAGAATGAATCCTGCTCTAATAATTCTCCCATTTCTTTCACATTATATGCTGTAATTTCCGTATCTTTCGCTTGTTCACCTGCTCCGAGTGCTATTTCTCCAATCGTTTTTGCGACTAACTCTGTCTCCATTGTTGTCTGATCTGCCGTTGCTGTTAATTCTTGTGCAGATGCAGCCACCTGTTGTGCAGAATCCGTTGTTTTTACAATGAATTCTCTTACATTCTCCTGCATCGTCTGCAACGACAATATCATTTTGCCTATCTCATCTTTTCTTGAACTGTATATTTTTGCTTGTTTATCCTGTTCCATTATAAAATCCAAATCAGACAATTTGTGTATTCTTTTTGTAACATATATAAGGGGTTTTACAATATTGCCACTTACAAAAAAAGTAATAACAGCTCCTAATATCAGTGCCCCAATAATCATATTGACTAAAATGTTTCTTATGCTTTTTATACTTGCAAGTACTTCTGACTCTTCTATTCCCACTACCATAATCCATGAACTGTTTGGAATCGGTGTAAATCCTACGATACGGTTTGTACCTTCAAATAAATAGGTTCCAATTCCTTCTTCTCCTAAAATCATATGTTCAGCTGTTAACTTTGCCAAAGCTTTATAGTCTGGATTATCTTTTCCAGCTTCAATTAAATTGAATTTTTTTAATACCAGATCCTGTTTTTTATGTCCAATTATCGTTCCGGCGTTATCTAAAATGTATCCATATCCACTGTCTCCATATTTAAATTCATTTGCAATTTCATTTAATAAACTTCCATCCCTGCTTCCACAAAGTACTCCTATCAATTTTCCTTCTGAATAAACAGGTACCGCAAATGACAACACTGCTTTTCCTGTTTCACTATCGACTGCAAGATCTGATATGCCTGATTTTCCATTTAATGCTTCCTTAACATATGCTTCATTACTTAAATCAATATTATCTCTGGTATCATTAAAGATTTTACCCTTTCCGTTTGTATTTAGAATCGAAAACTCAATATAACCAGCTCTCTCAGCTTCTGCTTTAAAAAAATCAAGTTTCGACTTATCTGGAATTGTCATATCTGAAACGTTTGAGTTTTGTGCCAGACTCATCATATAGCTAATTTGCTCATCCAATCGAGCTTTTACATAATTTGATTCCATTTGTGCCAACAGTTCTAAATCCTTATTCGTACCTGCTAACAAATTTTTATTAACAACATAGATACAAACAATACCTAAAACACTTGTAATCGTTAAAATAACTATTGTGAAAACAATAATAAGCCTAATTTTTAATGATTTCATAACTCATCTCCCTTTTGCACTTTAATCTATTAAAACTTGTACTATCAGCTTTTATATTTTAACATAATTACTTGTATTTTAAAAGTGTTTTCTGATAACTTAAGGCAATATTTTTATATGATGATGCATTTAATATATGTTTCCTGTTTTGTCACAATTTTACAACTTAATTTATATAATGAAATATTCTGCTATTTATTTAGTTCGGAATTAAAAAAAAGCCGTAAGACCTTCGTCTCACAGCTTCTATCAAGCATTACAATTATAAAGTTTTTGAATATGTTCCAAATCTTCTATGATTTCTTGTCTTGAAAAATTACACTCTTCTAATTGTTTTTCCGTATATTTATTAATTTGATCATAAAACTCTTTCGCAATCTGTAAATATTTTGGAGATTGTTTTTTCTCTATCGCCTCTAATAAAATATTCTCTGCCATATTTACTTCTCTATCCCTAAGAAATTTCTGGATTCTAAAATGAACCAAATCTTCTTCAGATAAAACAATATCAATCTCTTTATTCTCTGAATCCATATCACCATTTTTTCCTATCAATGCACCTGCTAATGTGTCGCCCATTGCAGCAATCAATTTTTTAATATAATCATCTTCATAAGCTGCCATTCTTTTCTCCTCCTAAATAGCTTTACTTATTTTTAATAAACATATTTATATTATCACACTATTTTAGTGAAGTCAAAAATATTTATTGACATCTTCATTACCTAAATATTTATTGACATCTTCCTTACCTTGTAATACAATATACTGGTACCTTGCAATACATAATATCTAAGGAGGGAAAAGATTGATAACATCGCAAATGCTAAAAGGAATGCTGGAAGGATGTATCCTTCAGGTCATTAGTATGGAAGAAACCTACGGATATGAAATTTCACGTAAATTAAACTTATATGGTTTTGGTGAAATATCGGAAGGGACTATTTATCCATTATTATTAAGACTTCAAAAAAATGGACTTATTTCCTCCGTGATGAAAGCATCCGAAAATGGTCCTAATCGGAAATATTTTAATCTTACTGCAAAAGGAGAAATTGAACTTAACTCATTTAAAGATAATTGCAAAGAACTATTTTATGCAATTAATCAACTTTTTGAAAACGATAAAGGAGGGCAAATACTATGAATAAAAAAACAAAATATCTAATTAAAGAGAATAAGACCAGAGAAAAAGAAATCAACAAAGAAAATGAGGATATACTGACTAATATTATTTTATATCTTCGCGGTTCTGATTTGTCTAGGTATAATCAAGAAATGGTTAGAGCCGACCTAATAGATATGATTATTGAAGGACAAAAACGAGGCGATGATATTCAGAAGGTAATCGGAGAAAATTATAAAGAAATATGTGATGAAATAATCAATAGCTTTCCACAAAAAACATACAGTGAAAAGATATTTCAATTAATATCAGAAATTGTTTTAATAATGTGGGTTATTGGTATCATATCAGTTGTATCTGATTTTATAATTATTAGTTTAATAACTAGGGAACCATATGAATTTAATCTTACTGTTGGAAAAATTATAAGCGGGATTCTTACTATACTATTTGCGGAAGTTTATATACATTTTCTTTGCAAACAGGCCTTTGCTCCGAAAAAAATATCAAAAAGTATTCTCGAATTTTTGTTCATTTGGATTATGGTATTTATAATATCATTTTTACCATTTATTTTTAAAAATGTAATACTGACAATTCCATTATATATTGCAGCAATTATCGTTTTTATACTTTTTGCAATAGAAAGAATCATGGATAAGTTTCTTTCATAAGAGAACATAAGCTACGAAATAAATACAACTTTAGCAATATAAAAAATAACTACATAGATACTAAGATATCTAGTAGTTATTTTTCAAATTATAGTCAAAGCATAATGTTATGATTACTCATTTTCTTGAATATTAAAACGACGAATCATTACATTTACTTTTTCACTTAATTGTTTTAAAAGTTCCGTTGATTTTTGCAGATTCAATAATGCTGCCGATTGTCCGTCTACAGAAGAATTAATATAGCGGGTCGAGGTAGCTGCATTATTTGCTACTTGTGAAATATCCTGTATAGCATTTACAACTTCAACCTTAAGCTCATTTGCTTGCATAATATCTTGATTAATTTCCTGTATTGACTTTAATATATCATGAATTGTTTCACTAATAATAGCAAATGAGGACTGCGTATCGTCAACAATGTTGCATTGTTCTTTTGCAACCTGATCCGTTTGGTTCATCAATTCAAACGTCTGACTCACTTCATTCTCCAAATGTAAAATAGTATCTTTAATTTCATTGGAAGCTTCTGTAGATTGAGACGCTAATTTTCTTATTTCTAGAGCCACTACTACGAACCCGCGACCATACTCGCCCGCTCTTGCTGCTTCTATACCAGCATTAAGCGCTAGTAAGTTTGTCTGACTTGATATGTTATTTAATGTTTCCACAATATGTGTAATACTTTTCATACTTTCTACAAGAACATTGACTTTATCCACAATTTGTTGATTTACAACAACATATTTATCGGTATGATTTTGTAATGTTCTTACATTTTCTACTCCACCGCTGAGTACACTTTCAGCTTGTGAAGATAAAGAATCCATATGTTTATTCTTTTCATTTACCGTTTCTATTACTTTTGAAAGTTGTAGTGTTTTCTGATTCGTTTCTTCAACCAGCACTGCCTGCTTAGCAGCCCCTTCGGAAATTTCCAAAATAGCCTTTCTAATTTCTTCTGATGATTCCGTTGTTTCCTCAGAAACGGTCGCTAATTCGACTGATGATTGATTCATATCTTCTACAGAATCTTGTACGATTGAAATCAATTCTTTTATTTGTTCTACCATTACATTAAAATCACCTGATAATTCTCCAAGTTCATCGTTCGTCAATTTAGGAATTTTAACGGTTAAATCACCGTCTTTCATTTTGCGTACATTACCTTTTAAATGCTTGATTTGACGGCTTATTGAGCGAATCACAATATATCCCCATACGGTACTGATGATCAAACATACCATAATAAGAATCATTGTAAACACGATTAATTTATTATAGTCTTTCTTTACTTGACTAAGCATTTTTTCATTATCATCATAATACAGATCACCTACCTCATCTAAGGAATCTTCTACCGCTTCAAATTTTTCAAAACCTTCTTCCTGAGATTGTGATATCCCCTTCTCCCGGATCACTGTATTAGTTGATGATAAATTTTCAACAATTTGACTAGAAAGACTTACATACTCTTCCATTAATTTTTCGAAATTCTGGACTAAACTTTCTTCATCAGGAAGTTTCAATATATTCCCCTTATATTCTGAAAATTTCTTCAGAACGTCCCCTCTTTGTTTGTTAAACTCCTCTAACTGTTCCTGAAACTCTTCTGAATCTGGTTCAAAAATGCATAACTCCTTTTCAGCCACATACATTTGGTACAAATCAACATCTGCTGTCCGAAGCAGATTAAGATTCGCTGCTCGTATCTCCAGACTCTCTTCTAATGATTTTTGTACTTTTTTCAGATTCATTAATCCAATGGAACCAATGATAACATTTGTAATTACCACTAAGAAAACAATAATAAATATTTTCACTTTAATAGAATTGTTCCACTTTGCTATTATTTTCCTTCTTTTCATAGACTCTTTCCTCCTCTGGCCTTATTTTTCGACCATTATGTATATATCGTATTATAATATATATACAATTCAATGTAAAGTACATACAAAATTTACTATTGACTTTCCCGTGTATTAGTGTATTATATACATATAACACTAGTACTGGTGAGGTGATTGCAATGAAATATAATACAACTGTACCTATTTATTTACAAATTATGGATAGAATCAAAAAGGATATCGTGACAGAGGTGCTTCCCAAAGGCGAAAGAATTAGCTCAGTAAGAGTCCTTGCAGAACAATTCGAAGTAAATTTGAACACTATGCAGAGAGCCTGTTCTGAATTGGAACGTGAGGGCGTTATTTTTACCCAACGGGGAGTTGGAAGTTTTGTGACAAATGATGAAGCTGTACTCAATGCTTTAAAAGAAAAAATGTCAGGTTCATTGGTTAAAACTTTTGTTTCTGAAATGAAAGAATTAGGATACAGTGAAAATGAGATGTATGAAATACTGAAAAAGGAGTTGAAGAAATGAACAAAATAGTTTCTGTAAAAGGTTTAAACAAAAAAATAAATAAGAAACAAATTTTAAACAATCTTAGTTTTGAAATTGAAAAAGGAAGAATTGTTGGATTATTAGGACCAAATGGTGCAGGTAAAACCACACTTCTTAAAATCCTGATGAATATATATCATAAAGATTCCGGTCATGTGGAAATCTGTGGTTTGCCACTAGGATACGAAACCAAACAACACATATCCTATATGCCCGAGAACAATCACTTGTTTCCTTGGATGAAAATAAATGACGCAATTCAATATTATAACGACATGTTTTCTGATTTTGATATAAAACGTGCCGATGAATTATGTGTAATTCTTAATATAAATAAAGAAGAAAACATAAGCAGTCTTTCCAAAGGCGGTAAAGAACGTCTGCTTCTCATGTTGACTTTTGCCAGAAATACTAATTTGTATTTATTAGATGAACCGATTGGTGGTATAGATCCTTTGACCAGAAAAAAATTAATTAAGACCATTTTCTCAACGGCAAATGGTGAATGTACGATTCTTATTTCTACTCATCAACTTTATGATGTGGAAACACTTCTAGACGATGTATTATTTCTACATAACGGAAATTTAATTTTACTGGATAGTGCTGAACATATCAGAGAAGAATGTGGAAAATCCTTAGAAGAATATTATATGGAGGTTTTTGAGAATGCTTAATCTATTAAAATGGAACTATATAAATTTATTCAAAAAATATCAATTTCTTATTACCAGCTATATCATCACTCTCATCATTTTACTGGTGACACCGAATAAAGATAATCTGCTTTGTTTCTTTATTAATGGCATAGGTGCTATTTATAGTATATTCTTTTGTTTTTATACACTTGTTTTATCAGTCACTGAAACAGTAAATTGGATGCGCTGTGAATCCGCACTCCTTGAATTTTCTCTTTGTATAAAACCTATCAAAATATTTATTGGTAAATTAGCTTTAGTCATGAGTTTAAATCTATTCAGCCTAATTTTAACTAAAACACTCTGGTATCTGTTAGGGACTTTCGGTATGAAAAGAATTGTGCTGTTTCAAAATATAGATTCTTTTCTTATGTATTTAATTTGTTCCTTAGTATTTTATGTCATTATTATGTTTTCATATATTTTGGCTAAGAGTTTTCACTATACGAGAAAAAATTCAAAAATCACTACTGTATTTCTTTGTATCATGATACCAGCTTTAATTTTAATACTTACTTTTATATTCCTTGCAACTATGGGTGCATGGAACATAACAACAGCCCCCTATGGGCAAATTCTGATAGAAATGAAAGATAATTTTACAGCTTTTACAACACTATACAGTATTTTGCTTCCCATCTTTCTTATAATTGCAGGATTACTGTGCAGTTCCCATTTATTTAAGTACAAATTTGAACGTTACTAAAGAAAAAGAGGTGACATTATGAACAATAACATCAAAACAACGATATCAAAACATCCTATTTTATTTTCCTTAATTATTATCTTTATTTTTTTTGTTTTTACAGAAATTCAATTGGACAGATTTTTAACCCGGTTTACTGATGCTCAAAGTGCCTCTTATATATCAGGAATCTTTTTACAAGGTTTCAGCAGTATCGTATTTGTTATTTTATTAAAGTATTTAGGCTGGATTTCTATTTCCGGCTTTACCAAACCTAAGGAATGGAAGCAATTATGGCTTTGCTGGCCTTTGATTTTACTATGCATCTATGTTATTTGGGAGTTTCTTAAAAGCTCTTCTAAAATTGATACTTCAAAGCCACTTATTATTCTACTGTACTTACTTGTGTTTCTTTCAACCGGATTTTATGAGGAAATACTTTTCCGTGGTCTGATAATGACTCTATTGATTCAAAAGTGGGGATCTACCAAAAAAGGGATTTATTTATCTGTCATTTTATCAAGTCTTTTATTTGGAACCTCCCATATAATAAACTTCATGACCGGACGTGCTTTGCTTTTACCGACCATAACACAGATTTTATATGCCATCGCGTTTGGAGTATTTTTTGCCTCTTGCATCCTGCGTAATCATTCCATTTGGCCGGCCATTCTCTTACATGCACTATTTGATATTTGCAGTGATTTAAGTGCTATTACTGTGAACAGTAGTTTTGGTAAAGTTATGACTGTCAATAACACGCCGGAAGAAGCTCTAAGCTCCTTAATTTTAGCACTCCCTCTTCTGCTTTATGGCCTCTTTATTTTGAGAAAAGTACAGCCATGCGCGCCAGATTTAGTTTGCTGACAGCAAATGAGATCTGTGCGCCTACTGCATGGATCTCTATTTATTAGTTAAGAAATCTCTGACTAATTCCTCTTTTTCAAAAAGTACACATCCACCTGCATGTTCTTCCATCAGAACGTCATTTTCTTTTAACCTTTGAAATAATGGTGATTTCATAGCCTCTCTTAAAGAAATTTCTTTTAAATTTGTATCAGAATAAGGTGAGAATGGACAGGGTTCTACCCCTCCTTGGGAATTAATATGAAAAAATCCTCTGCCCGCCGCAAGGCAGCCACCCGATGTCTTTTCATCTCCAGGAAAGGAAATAAATAACATAGTTTCATACTCTTCACGCAAACTCTCTAACTTAAGTTTTAAATATTCCCTATGTTTATCTAAAGGTGCTAATTCTATTGACGTTTTGTCAACAGGAACATACTCAACATAGATAACTACTTTGCAGTCCCTTTCATATAGCTGATCCAAAAATTCCTTAGAAGTTACTTCTTCTAAGTTCTGTGTCGTTATCGTTACCGACGTTCCATAGATAATATTATTTTCTTTCAGCTCTTCCATAGTATTCACTAATTGTTGATATACACCGCTTCCACGTCTTTCATCTGTTTTATTCTCATTCCCCTCAATACTTAGAATGGGGACCAAATTACGATACTTATCAAATAATTTTATGTACTCTTTATTCACCATTGTTCCATTTGTAAATATGGGAAATAAAATTTCCTGAATCTTACCTGCATTTTTAATAATATCAGTGCGAATAAGAGGTTCTCCTCCAGCTAACAGTATAAATCCTACTCCAAGACTCTTAGCCTCCTCAAAAATCTGCTGCCAATCTTTTTGATTCAGTTGCTTTTCTGCCATTTGATCATGGCAGCTATGATTCGCTCTTGCGTAACAGCCTGCACAGTGTAAATTACATTCACTGGTGATGCTTGCAATTAAAAACGGTGGTATATGTTCTCCCTGTTCCTCCGCCTTGGCTCGTATTCTTCTTGCTTGTTTACTTGCTATTGCATATTTTGCCATAAAAAGACTCTCTTTGGGATTGCTTAATGTTGCCTTCAAAGCATTTTTTACAATTTTCTCAACTCCACTGCTAAGATAATTTTCTAAATTAAATTCCTCTTTCATAATAACCTCACTTTCCTATTTATAAAAAAGACCTAAGCAACCGCCTAGGCCTTTACATCCTCACATATCGTAAATATTCGCTTTTAAATAATGTCCGAACTTGTGTTCTGTTTTTTATTATGATATAATCTACAAGTAGCTATTTAGCTACTGACAATCGTGTTACAGGTTGGTCTACCTTCATTCTACATAGAATGGAGGTGATGCTTATGAATAATAAATTGATTTCAAAGATCTTATGTCCTTTGGAATGTTTCTCATAGCACTACTGACATTCATTTATTTGATATGTCAATAAGATAGTAAAAAACCTTCCCTGTACTTTGACCGGTGCGAGAAGGTTTCTTACTGTTCAATATTTCTGGTCAACCACTCTTTGGCGATTGCCTTTTATAATTATATTATAGCAAATAACTTAAAAATCTCAAGACTTTATTTTATATTGTTACAAATTTCTATTAACTCTATATATTATTCTTGCCCATTTCTTCAAACACCTTTTCTAATTCTCGCCCATCTTTGCCAATTTTGCACTTTGGTCTGCTGCAATTAAGCTATCAATCAATTCTTCTATATCTCCGTCCATTACTGCATCCAATTTATGAAGCGTTAATTTAATTCTATGATCTGTAACCCTTCCTTGCGGGAAATTGTAAGTACGTATCTTCTCAGAACGATCTCCGGTACCTACCTGACTCTTTCTTGCTTCTGCCTCTGCATCATGTTTTTTGGCAACTTCCAATTCATATAACTTAGAACGTAATACTTTTAATGCTTTATCTTTATTTTTTAATTGAGACTTTTCATCCTGACATGAAATAACAATTCCGGTTGGAATATGAGTTAGACGAACAGCTGAATCTGTTGTATTTACACATTGTCCACCATTTCCGGATGCCCGGAACACATCAAATTTGCAGTCATTCATATCTAATTCAACATCTACCTCTTCTGCTTCGGGCATAATGGCAACTGTAATAGTTGACGTATGAATACGCCCGCCTGATTCTGTTTCCGGAACACGTTGCACACGATGTACGCCACTTTCGTATTTCAATTTCGAATAAGCACCTTGGCCATTAATCATAAAGATGACTTCTTTAAATCCACCTATTCCACTTTCATTCACGCTCATCATGTCAACTTTCCAACGCTGTCTTTCAGCATAACGTACATAAACACGATATATCTCTGCCGCAAATAATGCTGCCTCATCACCGCCGGCTCCTGCTCGAATTTCTACAATAACGTTTTTTTCATCATTCGGATCTTTTGGAAGCAATAATATTTTCAGTTCTCTTTCTAGCTCTTCTGTCCTTGCTTTGGCATCATTTAATTCTTCCTTGGCAAGTTCCCGCATTTCTTCATCGCTTTCTTCATCCAAAATCAATAAACTGTCCTCAATATCCTGCTTACATTTTTTATATTCTTTATATGCCTCAACAATCGGAGTCAAATCACTTTGTTCTTTCATGAGTTTACGAAAACGAGCTTGATCATTCGCAACATTTGGCTCATTTAATTCACTCATAATTTCCTCAAAGCGAATCAGTAAATCTTCTAGTTTATCAAACATTTTATTTCTCCTCTTCCTTTACTACTCAATTTTACCACACACTACTCTATCCAAACCTGCCAGGTCTTTTATCACTCTTATTTGAAAATAACCAGCCTGTTCCATAAGCATAGAAACAGCATCTCCTTGATCATGGCCGATTTCAAAAAAAAGACTACCTTGTCCTCGTAAATAGTATTGACTCTGACTTACTATTTTCTTATAAAAGAAAAGGCCATCTTCATCTCCGTCTAATGCTATCATAGGTTCAAATTTCTTTACTTCAGGCATCAATTCCTCAACAACTTTAGTCGGAATATAAGGCGGATTCGAAACTATTATATCATATTTCTCTCCTACCTTATCAAATAGATCCGATTGAATAAATTGACAGTCTGCCTTTAACTTTTCAGCATTTCTTTTTGCAGTCATTAATGCATCATTTGATATATCCACACCTGTTCCTTGTATTTTCATATCTGTTTTCTCTTTTAAATGATGTAACAGACTAATTAAAATACATCCTGATCCAGTACACATATCTAATACGCTCATATCATCTTTTACATATGGGATCACTGTTTCTACTAATATTTCCGTATCTTGTCTTGGGATCAGAACACTCTCATTTACATGAAAAGGCAGTCCCATAAATTCTTGAACTCCTGTAATATATTGCAAAGGTATATGAATTTTACGCCTGCGTATACAATCCATATAATGAATTCTTTGTTCTTCTTCCACTTTTTTATTAGGATTTAACAAATAATGAGCGCGGTCAATGTTTATAATATACTCTAACAAATACCATGCATCGATTTCGCTTTCTAAAATATCAGCTTCCTGAAGCTGGTTCTTTCCATACTGTAACAATTCCTGTAACGTCATTCTTTCTTTTCTTTCCAATCAAAGTTCTCTCTTAAATATTCTTTCCAATCATAAACTGCATTAACTGATGCAATCCCTACTTCTATCATATTGTCATCTGGCTCTCTGGTAGTTAAGTTCTGAAGCCAAATTCCAGGCATACTAAAGGCTTTTACGAAATAATTCTCGCTTTGACCTGCCAAACGTATAAATTCATAAGAAACACCTGCTATTACAGGTAGTAACAAGATTCTATAAACCAGACGCAATAATGGGGCATCTACTCTGATAAACATAAAAAACAGAATACTAATCAACATTACAATCAGCATAAAACTAGTACCGCATCTCTTATGCTGTCTGGAACTTTTCCTTACATTTTCTACATTTAACTCCATTCCATGTTCAATACAATTAATACACTTATGTTCAGCTCCATGATACATAAATACTCTCTGTATATCTTTCATTAAAGAAATAAGTGCTACGTAGCCTACAAATATTGCTACACGAATAACGCCTTCTATTATGGATAACACCAAGTATGAATCTATCTGTTTACTAAATAATTGTGTGATACCATAAGGCAAAAGCATAAAAATAAGTACAGCCATTACCAAAGAAAACGTAATTGTCAATCCCATTACTATTTTTTCTGCCGCTTCCTTTTTAACAATTTTGTTGACTACCTTTTCTGTAATACTCGGCTTTTGCTCCTCTTCTTCTTCAAAAAAAGACGCTGAATAAGTCAGTGTTTTTAACCCTAATATCATAGAATCCAAAAAATTAAATACCCCTCTGATAAATGGAAGCTTGGTGAATGCTTCCAGACCAATTGCATTTTTATATACATCTACTTTTATTTCAATTTCATTATTCGGCTTTCTCACTGCAACAGCATAATGTTCTTTGTTCTTCATCATTACGCCTTCCATTACAGCCTGCCCTCCAACTCCGGTTGATTTCATACGATTCCTCCAAGTTTCAAACTTATCTATTCTTCTTATGCTTCCAATTGCCGTTAATAACACTCATCATTATATCCTATTTCTCACAGAATCCACAAGTATTAATCTCAGTTATTATAATATTAGTTATCGTAAATGTAATATACAAAAATAAGAGTTGAGATTTAAATAACCTCAACCCTATTTTTCATATTATTGTCTTCTATTATATGCCATATTTCTTATTGAATTTATCAATACGTCCACGAGCTGAAGCAGCTTTTTGTTGTCCTGTATAGAATGGATGACATTTGGAACAAATTTCAACGTGAATAGATTCTTTTGTTGAACCTGTTTTAAATGTATTCCCACAGTTACAAGTCACTGTTGCCTGGTGGTAATCTGGATGTATTCCTTCTTTCATATCTTTCACCTCTTTATATAAGTCTTATTAATTGCTTCATTTTTCTGCTTATATAATAGGAAACGTTCGTCGTTTTCTATTAAGTTCTTTACGAACAGCTTAATTATTGTATCATATGCTATCTGTATTTGCAAGACATTTTAAAAATCTTATATAATTTTTGTTTTCTTTACCATTTGTGAAAATTCTTTATTATTTTTCGTTCGGACAAATAAATTTAAAATGCTTTCTACTGCTTCATCTGTTTTCATACCATTAATAGCTTTACGCATGATATACACAGCTTCCTGCTCTTCCTGGTCCAAAAGTAGATCCTCTCTCCTTGTTCCAGATTTGGTAATGTCAATGGCCGGGAAAACCCGTTTTTCTGAAAGTTTACGATCCAGCACCAGTTCCATATTACCGGTCCCTTTAAACTCTTCATAAACAACATCATCCATCTTACTTCCGGTATCTACAAGAGCGGTTGCCAGAATGGTAAGGCTTCCCCCTTCACGCATATTTCTTGCGGCACCAAAAAAACGTTTTGGCATATGAAGAGCGGCAGGATCCAGACCACCTGATAAAGTCCTTCCACTTGGTGGGACTGTTAAATTGTAAGCTCTTGCCAATCTTGTAATGCTATCTAATAAAATTGTAACATCTTTTTTGTGCTCTACTAACCGTTTCGCACGTTCAATTACCATTTCTGATACCCTTTTATGATGTTCAGGCAGTTCATCAAATGTAGAATAAATAACTTCTACATTCTTCCCTTCTATCGCTTCTCTGATATCTGTTACTTCTTCGGGACGTTCATCAATTAATAAAATAATCATATGCATTTCCGGATTATTTTTTGTGATAGATTTGGCAACTTGTTTTAAAAGAGTTGTCTTTCCTGCTTTTGGTGGGGATACAATCATACCTCTCTGCCCTTTTCCTATTGGAGATACCATATCTACTATTCTCATGGCCGTTGAGTTCGTCTGAGTCTCGAGACGAATTCTTTTATCCGGAAAAATGGGAGTCATATCTTCGAAATTATATCTTCTGGATGCTTCATTTGGATGAAAATCGTTGATAGACTTCACATATAATAATGCACTGAATTTTTCAGCAGTCGTTTTTACTCTGGTATTTCCACATACAATATCACCCGTCTTCAAATTAAATTTTCGGATTTGAGAAGGACTTACGTATACATCATTTTCTCCTGGCAAATAATTCGCACAGCGAATGAATCCATAACCATCAGGGAGAACTTCTAATATACCATTGGCAATACTTCCACTATCCAATTGCTCTACTTCATTTCCATCTGTTCTATCTGATCTCTTCTCCTCTTTTGTATCCACCATTTTTTCTGCCTTGGGCTCATTTTTTTTGTCTTCTTTTAATCTGCTTTTTGCAGGTGTTTTTTTACCTTCACTTGCTTCAGATTTATTTTCGGTATTTAATTTTGCATCTTCTGCAAGCATAGCTTCAATCACCTGACTTTTCTTCATAGTTGAAATATTTTTGATACCTCTTGATTTTGCAATTTCTTTTAATACTGTCAATGATAAGGTTTCGTATTTTTCCCGCATACTTTTCTCCTTGCATTTATTTCTATCTATCTTTTCTGATCACTACATCTTAATAAGGGAGTTCTTGTCAGACACGACATTGATGTATATTTAAACCATTATAACGCATTTGGGTACGTTTGTCATGGGCAAAATAAAATTTTTATACTTTATTAAAGGAAATAAATAATTTTCCCTACCTATTGATTTGACATTTTGAAAATGTTATGATTGTTTTGTTGTAATGATAGAAAGCCCTTCAGGAGCTTTCTATTGTTATGAATAGAAAATAAAAGAATATAGGTGATAATATGACAACCAACGAAAAGGCATTACTTTTGCATGCAGAATGGAATGGAAAACTTGAAACCATTTCCAAAACTTCAGTGAAGTCACGCGAAGACCTGGCTCTTGCATACACACCAGGAGTTGCTGAACCTTGTAAAGTAATTGCTGAAAATAAAGAAGAAGCATATCGTTATACTATGAAAGCTAATACGGTGGCAGTCGTTTCTGATGGAAGTGCTGTATTAGGACTGGGGAACATAGGCGCTCTTGCTGCAATGCCTGTTATGGAAGGAAAAGCTGTATTGTTCAAAGAGTTTGCTAATGTCAATGCCTTTCCTATCTGTCTGGATACCCAAGATACAGAAGAAATTATTAAAACTGTAATCAATATAGCACCTGCTTTCGGAGGGATCAACTTAGAAGATATCTCTGCACCAAGATGCTTTGAAATCGAAGCTCGTCTTAATGAACTATTAGATATCCCGGTTTTTCATGATGACCAGCATGGTACAGCTATTGTTGTACTCGCCGGTATTATTAATGGTTTAAAAGTAACCGGTAAAAAAATAGATTCTTGTAAGATCGTAGTCAATGGTGCGGGTTCAGCAGGTATTGCTATTACAAAAATTTTATTATCCTACGGTTTTAAAGATGTTATCATGTGTGATAGACCCGGTATTCTATCCAAAGATACTCCGGACTTGAACTGGATGCAGAAAGAAATGATGGAAGTCACGAACTTAAAAGGCCAAACCGGCAGTCTGGCAGATGCTTTTGTCGGTGCTGATATTTTTGTAGGAGTCTCTGCTCCCAATATTGTAACTTCAGAAATGGTATCTACTATGAATAAAGACAGTATCATATTTGCAATGGCAAATCCAATACCGGAAATCATGCCTGACATTGCAAAAGCAGCAGGCGCAAAAGTTGTAGGAACCGGACGCTCAGACTTTCCTAATCAGGTAAATAATGTAATTGCTTTTCCAGGAATCTTCAAAGGTGCTTTAGAAGGCAGAGCTTCACAGATTACAGAGGAAATGAAATTAGCTGCGGCATTGGCAATAGCCGAATTAATACCGGAGGATAAATTATCTGAAAATTATATTATACCGGAAGCATTCGATTCACGTGTGGCTGATGCAGTAAGTACGGCAATAAAAACACATATTAAATAATCTTATGAGGACACATTGGAATGAAAAACGTTACTATTCTTTAGATTACTATTTAAAAGAATATTACGGTGAAAAAATATATAAACTAGCATTAAATGGTGGTATGACTTGCCCCAATCGTGACGGAACATTAGACGAGCGCGGCTGCATCTTTTGCAGTCACGGCGGTTCTGGAGATTTCGCTTCTTCCCCTGGATTAAGCATTTGGGAGCAAATTGAAGCCGGAAAGTCTCTACTCTCTAATAAACAAACCGGAAAAAAGTATATTGCATACTTTCAAGCCTTTACCAATACTTATGCGCCTGTTGAGTACTTAAGAGATATCTTTAAACAAGCGATTTCCCATCCTGATATATCCATTTTATCCATTGGAACACGACCGGATTGTCTTTCATTAGAAATTCTGGATCTTTTATCTGAACTAAATCAGATAAAACCTGTTTGGATTGAATTGGGACTGCAAACCATTCACGAGTCCACCGCCATATTCATCCGAAGAGGCTATTCACTTTCTTGTTTTGAATCAGCCGTAAAAGAATTACAAATACGCAATATTAAAATTGTAGTCCATATTATTTTGGGACTCCCAAACGAAACAAAATCCGATATCCTAAAAACTGTCTCTTATATAGGTACTTTAGGAATAATGGGCATAAAATTACAACTACTGCATATTCTGTCAGATACAGATTTAGCGCAATATTACAAAAATAATCCTTTTCCTGTTTTTCAACTAGAGGAATATTGTGATTTGGTAATCGAATGTTTAGAATATTTACCACAAGATATTGTTATCCATCGCTTAACCGGTGATGGTCCCAAAGAACTTTTGGTAGCTCCTTTGTGGAGTAAAAGTAAACGATACGTTTTAAATACCATTCAGAAAAAACTAAAAGAAAATGATACATGGCAGGGAAAACTGTCACGGAGGTAGCTGATGTCAGAATCAATAATTTTATACAAATTAATTATTTTATATATGTTGAACAAAGTGGATTTTCCTCTAAATAATGCACAAATTTCTGATTTTATTCTAGAAAAAGAGTATACCACCTATTTTACAATACAACAGGCAATTTCAGAAATGATAGACTCTGATTTAATTCGTGCTGAGACAATACGAAACAGCTCTTATTATCATTTAACTCAAGAAGGTGAAAATACTCTCAACTTCTTTGGCAATAAAATATCAGACGCTATCATAGAAGATATTCATGAATACTTTAAAAACAACAAGTTTCAGCTTAGAAATGAGGGCTCAATCCTAGCGGATTATTACAAAACTACAAATCAAGATTTTGCTGTAAGATGTCAGGTAAAAGAAAAAGATTCTAATTTAATCGACTTAACCCTTACCGTTCCTACCAAAGAACAGGCAGAAGCAATCTGCAATAATTGGAACGAGGAAAGTCAAAATATCTATGCATATATTATGAAGCAGTTAATGCATAATTAAAGATCAAGCACATTACCATTTACTCGGCAATGTGCTCAAATCCTTGATTTAATATTGTATAAACATGTTCATCCGCAAGGGAATAAAAAATAACCTTTCCCTCCCGCTTAAATTTCACCAATCTGCTTTGTTTTAAAACACGCAGCTGATGGGATATCGAACTCTGTGTCATATTAAGTATTTGGGCAATGTCTCTAACACACATCTCCCCCTTTGTCAATACATACATAATCTTGATTCTGGTTGGATCCGCAAATACTTTATACAATTCCGCAAGAAAATATATTTCTTCATCATCGGGCATATTATCATTTACTTTTTCTACTAAATCTTCATCTGCATATAAATACTCTAATTTTTCTTGTTTATACCCCATCGTTCTCTTCCTTCCAAATTCTTTTATGACTCATTTTATCATTTTTTTCCACAAATGAATAGATAAAATTTAAATTTGGCGATTCTTCTTATATAGAATCCGAATTGAATTTAAAATACATAGCATTGCAACTCCGGAATCTGCAAATACAGCCATCCACATGGAAGCATACCCGGTCAAACCTAGAATCATTACAACTGCTTTTACTGCTAATGCAAAAATAACATTCTGCTTAGCTATCTTATTTGTTTCTTTTGCAATCTGAATCGACTGAAGAACTGCACTCATATTGGATGTCATGAACACTACATCTGCTGCTACAATTGCGGCATCTGCACCAGCTCCCATAGCTGCACCAACGTCTGCTCCGGCCAATACAGGTGCATCATTAATACCATCTCCAACAAACATGACTGATCCATGTTTTTTTCTAATTTCCTTTAGACGATTCAATTTATCTTCTGGTAATAATTTAGAATAGACTTCTTCAATTCCAATTTCCTGAGCCACAGCCTGAGCACTTTCTTTTTGATCCCCGGTCAACATGGCTGTACGGATCCCTAATTTTTTCATACCTGAAACTGCCATCGCTGCGTCTTCTTTTATCGTATCTGAAATTTGAATTTGTCCTGCCAATTTTCCATTCAAAGCAACGAATACTTCAGTCCCAGATCCACTCTGTTCCAAACCTGAAATCGCCACTTGATGATTTTCCATTAATTTTCTATTTCCACACAAAATCTGTCCGTTTGCTACATCTGCTTTAATTCCCTGACCAGCAATTTCCTTTATCGCACTTGGACTTTCAATTTTAAGCGATTTTTCTTCTGCTGCCAAAAGAATACTATTCCCAATCGGATGTGTCGAAGATTGTTCACAACTGGCAGCCATGGATAATATTTGATCTGGCTCCATGTAATTTACCGCATGTATTTTCTGTACCATAAAATTACCTTTTGTCAGAGTACCTGTTTTATCCATAACAATCGCTTTCACTTCATATAATGCTTCCAATGCCGATCCTGCCTTAAACAATATTCCCTTCTTGGACCCTGCTCCTATCCCAGAGAAGAAGGATAAAGGAACACTTAAAACTAATGCACACGGACAACTAATTACCAAAAATGTTAAACCTGTATAGACCCAGTGATTCCAGTTACCAGTTATTAAAGAAGGTACGATAGCTGTAATTGCAGCAATACTTACAACAATCGGAGTATAGACTCTTGAGAACCTAGTTATAAAACGTTCGATTCTAGGTTTACTGGCTGCTGCATTTTCCACTGCATCCAAAATACGAGTAACCATAGATTCCTCTAATACTTTTTCAACTTTTATCTTTAATACTCCTGAAGTATTGATACAACCTGAAATCACCTGACTTCCCGGCTGCACTTTAACAGGTACCGGCTCTCCAGTTACTGGTGATGTGTCAATCCTGCTCTCTCCTTCTACTACATTACCATCTAATGGGATACGGTCTCCAGGACGAACTAATAAAATCTGGCCTGCTTCCGCTTCTTGTGCATCTATTATTTCAATTTCTTTGTCCTTAACTAAGTTTACAACTTCCGGTCTCATATCAATGGCATCCATGATTTGACCACGACTTTTTTCAACCGCTTTATGTTCAAAAAATTCTCCAACTCTAAAGAAAAGCATAACTCCTACAGCTTCCGGATAATCTTTTATTATAAAAGCTCCTAGAGTTGCAACACTCATTAAAAAATTTTCATCTAAAACCTGACCTTTTATCAGATTCTTGACTGCCGATAATAAAATGCTTCTTCCTAATAGCAGATAAGAAATTACAAACATCAATAAAGACCATTCAGGTTTTGTTTCTTCCAAAAATTTACCTAATGCAAAAAATCCAATTCCTATTATTAATTCTATAAATTCTTTTTTCATCTCAAGTGAATGATCCAGTTTTTCCTTCGTCTTATTATTTCTTTTCTCCTTAGGAACCACCTTGACTTCAGATTCAATTGACTCACAAATTTTTTGTATTTCAGGCAAAAGGACTTCCTTATCCTTAGCTTTTAAACGCAATTGCTTTGTAGAAAAAGTAATAGTTGCCTCTGTGACATTTGGAAGCTCTTGAATTTTTTTCTCCATTTTTGCTGCACAGTGAGCACATCCTAAATTCTCCAGTGTATAGATACAACTGTCTTTACATTCGTCTATTTCTTTATGTTCTTTATGCGTATATTCGCATCCACAAGATTTAGAATTGTTATCTTTCAACACGTTCTCTCTCTCTTTTTCTTTTAACATAATAATTCCTCCGATCTTATTACATATGTACGTCTGTTCATATGTTAGTATAATCATCTTAGCATTTGTTGTCAATATATTTTATTCATTTTTTTATTTCTTATTGACAAAATAGACCATTCGGTTTATTATTACTTTATTATTTAATAAATGGAGTATTAGCATGAAACCAAGTAAAGGCGAACAAACAAAACTATTATTAATTGAAACAGCTGCTGAATTATTTTTAAAAAATGGATATTCTAAAACCGGTATTAATGATATTTTAAAACAAACAAATACAACAAAGGGCTCTTTTTACTTTTATTTTTCCAGTAAAAAAGACTTAGGTCTTGAAGTAGCAGATTATTACGGAAATGTAATTCTCAGAAATTGGCTCATACCATTATCATCCAAGCCATGGAATATATTTATCAACCGAATGATAACTGATATAAAAAAAGCTGTATCTGAAGGCAAATATTTCGGCTGCCCAATAGCAATACTGGGATTAGAACTTGCTTTTGTTCAAGATGACTTAACAAATGCCTATGCAATAGGTATGAGAAAATTAATAAATGTATTTTCAAGTTCTCTGCAAGTTTCAGGTTTATCCAAAAATGTGGCTGATATAACTGCCAAAAAAGCATTTGCTATTTATGAAGGTTACATTATTTATTACAGAATCAGCAAAGATGAAAGTGGTTTCGATTATATGCTAAAAGATCTATTATCATTAATTAACAAGACATCAAAGGAGGATACAAAAAAATGACTGTTAAAGAATGTATAACCCAAAGACGAAGCATAAGAAAATATAAACCGGACGAAATTTCCGATGAGATACTAATGGATTTAATCGAATGTGCCAGACTTGCTCCATCCGCTTGCAATTCACAACCCTGGCGTTTTAAAATAGTAAAAGATTTTGAAACAAGACAGAAAATAGCTCAATATTCCTTCCATCAAAAGCATGTTTCTCAAGCTCCTGTGATAATAATATGCTGCGCTGATATTAAAAAATATATCACTCAAACACAGTCCAGCATTAAAGAATTACATAAATTGAATATCCTTGGTGATAAATTCTACAACTTGATCCAAAACAGAGCTGATTCTCTTAAGGATATCCAATTAGAAAATCTTATTGGAGAAGTATCTTTTAATGCTGCAATCGCAATTGAACATATTGTTTTGAGAGCTGCAGAGCTTGGGTTAGGTACTTGCTGGGTGAAAATGGCTGATGAAAATAAAATTAGAGAATTATTTAATTGGGATGAAACGATTCGATTTGTAAGTCTCCTTACGTTAGGTTATCCGGATGAAGAACCATGCCCTATAAAAAAATTACCGATTGAAGAACTCCTTTTATAGGAATTTCCAATTATTATATCGATTATCCAAATATGCATTCAAAGATAAAGGCTGATTCCATGTAAATACATAGAATCAGCCTTTCATTCTCTAATGACTTTCAAAATATTCATCTATTCCATTAGAAATACCCTGAACCATCTTATTTTGATAAGAATCATCTGCAAGTAATTGATCCTCAGATGGATTGCTCATAAATCCCATTTCTACAATGGTGACCGGTATTTTGCACCAGTTAATTCCACTCATATTATCAAGTTCAAGAACCCCTTTATTATTTGCTCCTGTTGATGATACAATATTATTAATAACAGAAGAGGATAAATCTTTACTTTCCGTATAAAGATTACTGATATATGGATTGTTAGCTGTAGGACATATGGTCAGCGCTCCACTAACGCCGCTGTTATTTGAAGAATTTGCATGAATCCTAACAAAAATCTCAGCTCCACTGTCATTTGCAACCGCTGCCCGTTCTTGATTGCTCATATTTACTTCATGAGTTTCCCTTATCATAACAACTTCGTAACCACGTTTGATTAATTCCTCTTTTAACTTCAAAGAAACTGTTAAATTCAATTTATATTCAGGTAATCCGGTAACACATCCGCTTGTACCAGAAGTAACTTTAGCCTTAGTTGCTGAGGCGCCTGGTCCAATCGGTTCTTGTTCACTGTTTCCGTGAAGTTGATGTCCCGCATCAATTGCAACAACTCTTCCGGCTGCTTTTGGTTCTTCCGTCGTTAAAAATTCAGACGAAATATAACCTTCCTTTCCATCCAGAACTACTTTGCTCCATTCACTACTAAATCCAATTCTTTGCAACTTAGTTCTTTTCGTAAGAGTTTGAACTACTTTTGCTTCTACCGAACTGCTCTCTCTCATATTCACACTGGAAGCAGTTACATAAACTGTTTCGTTCACTTCTTTCAAAGCCTTTTTTTCTGCTTCTTTCTTTTGAACTTTCGTTTTTTTATTTTCCTCTTTTTTAGCTTTCTCTTTTTTAGCTGCTGCTTCTTTTATATTCAAAGCTTCTTTTGTTTCTTCAATCTTAGAACTCTTTTCATCTTTCGTTTGTATATCTTCTTTTGTTTGTGTCCCTTCTCTTGTTTGTACCTCATCTTGTATTTTTGCTTCTGAATTATTATCTGATTTATCAGCCTTCCCGCAGCCGGTAAATAAAATAATTACTGCAAATATAAATAAAATCCCTTTTAATGTTTTACTTAGTCTTTTCATATGAATTCCTTTCTTAATCTATTGTTTTTGCTCTAATCTTTATAATAGTATTACCCATTCACCCTATTCTATTGCTTTTATAAATTTTAAATAATCTTTGATTGTTTTTTCATAACCCAAATCTGTCGGTTCGTAAAAATGTACTTCCTCTAAACCAGTTGGTAAATACTGCTGTTTCACATAATGGTTCGGATAATTATGCGCATATTGATATCCGGATCCATGTCCCAATTTGGCTGCCCCTTTATAATGTGCATCCTTTAAATGTGCGGGAATACCTGCAGTTTGAGTACTCTTAACAATATCCATCGCTTTATCAATGGCTAAAATACAAGCATTACTTTTAGGCGCGGTTGCTATATAAGTAACCGCCTGAGCCAAAACAATTCTGGCTTCCGGCATTCCTAGACGCTCGACCGCCTGAGCTGCTGTTGTCGCTACTACCAATGCCTGAGGATCAGCATTCCCAACATCCTCTGCTGCACATATCATAATCCTTCTCGCAATGAATTTAATATCTTCTCCTACATATAGCAGACGCGCCAGATAATAAACGGCGGCATCCGGATCTGAACCCCGCATACTTTTAATGAATGCAGAAATGGTATCATAATGCTGATCCCCATTTTTATCATATTTAATAACCCTCTTTTGAATACATTCAGACGCTACGTCAATGGTAATATAAATCTTCCCATCGTCGTTTCTTGGAGTGGTAAGAATTCCAAGTTCAATTGCATTTAAAGCTGAACGTGCATCTCCATTGGCTACTTCTGCCAAAAAGTCTAATGCATCTTCTTCTATACAGGCTTCATATGCACCCATACCTTTTTCTTTATCATAAACAGCCCTTTTTAAAAGCTGTTTAATCTCATCCTTCTCTAATGCTTTCAGTTCAAAAACACTTGATCTGGACAATAATGCACTATTTACTTCAAAAAAAGGATTCTCAGTAGTCGCTCCAATCAAAATCAAAGTCCCATCTTCTACAAAAGGTAATAAATAATCCTGTTGCCCTTTATTAAAACGATGAATCTCATCTACAAATAAGATGGTCTTCTTTCCATACATCCCACGATTATCTTTCGCTTTTTCTACAACCGCTTCCATATCTTTTTTTCCGGCAACCGTTGCATTAATCTGCATAAATACTCCACTGGTCGTATTGGCAATTACCTTAGCTAAGGTCGTCTTCCCTGTTCCCGGTGGACCATAAAATATAAGCGAACTAAGCTTGTCTGCTTTAATAGCTCTAAATAGCAGCTTATCTTTCCCAATAATGTGCTGCTGTCCTACTACTTCCTCTAACTTTGTAGGACGGATTCGAGATGCTAAAGGAGATTCTTTCTCTCTTGTACTTTCTCTCATATAATCAAATAAATCCATAATTCCTCCAATTAAAACAACTCTCTTAATATTAAATCTGTTTCTCCTTGATTGATTCCAACCTCTATTCTTTTTACTTTTGGATGCCCCTTATAAACTTTTCTAACCATATCTCTTAATACAGTTCCACCATGATATCCATGTACAATTCGAATCCGATAGATATCTGCTCTCACCTTTTTCAAACTACTGTCTATCATTACTTTTGCTTGAAACTGATTCATAGTATGAATATCAATTTCTAAAATTCCTGTATTCATAATCTTCTCCACTTTCCATTTTAATCTAGAATTAATTGATCTACCGTAACAAATTGATATCCATCTTCTTGTAACTGATCTACAATTTCTATTGCTGCCTGCACACTTGTTTTATAATAATCGTGTAATAATATAATATCATTTTCTTCCACCTCAGTCACTACTTGTTTTACTACTTTTGAAACATTAGAACTTCTCCAATCCTTTGGATCTACGTCCCACATAACAGGAATCATATTAATCTTGCAATCCAGCTTATGATTCCACTCTCCAAACGGAGGTCTGATATATTCTGTATATTCACCTGTTATTCTATGTAAAACTTTACACGTCTTTAACAATTCTTCACAGGCTTGTTTATCACTTAACCCTTTTAACTTAACATGATTATATGTATGATTTCCAATGAGATGACCTTCTTTATACATTCTTTTTATAATTTCTTCATTTCCATCTATCTGTTTACCTATAACAAAAAAAGTTGCTTTCACATTTCTTTCTTTTAAAGCATCCAACAATTGTGCGGTATAGTATGGATGTGGTCCATCATCAAAAGTCAATGCAACTTTAGGTTTCACTACTTCATTCCCTAGTGTTTCCTTTTGTTTGCTATTCCAAAACTGTAATACAAATAGCAAAGCAATGTTTAGCAGAAATAAATACATGCACAATTTTCTCATTATTGAACATTCTCCATTTCCTTACTTATGAAAAATATATGCAATTATTAGAAAAAATATATACCCCTAGGATACTTTACGATTACTTATTTTATAGGAACTGGAACTCATTTTCCTATAAAAAGGGTGCCGCACAATTTTATACGACACCCCAACTAACTAATTTTTTGAATTTTCTTCCTCATTCACATTTTGAGGTTCATAATTTTTTTCAATCTTTTCTTCTGTCTCTTCCTCAATTCCCAAGAACTTTCTTTTCTCTTTATGTTTTAATCGATTGATCAAGATTGCTCCAATTGCAAAATAAAACCCTACTGAAGAATATCCCGATTGATCATTTTCACCGATCATAAACATAAAGACAGATAAACAAATTACACTAGAAACTCCTAACAGAACCATTTTTATATAGGCAGATTTTTTTGCAGAGTCCGAACTTAACTCCTTAAGATGCCCCATCCAATATGGTTCTATGAAAGCTTCAATTAATTGGATCAATACTAAAAAAACAACTACAATAATTTGAAAAGCTAAAATATTAAAAATCTTAAATATTAAAGTAAATGCGATATATGCCGCAATACTCAACACTAGCCCAATTTCAATTGCCCATATCTTTTTTTGTATTTTATTACGTTCTTGATTCATTCTTTTGTCCTCTCTTATTTTCCTTTTGTATTTATACAAATTGATTACATTTGGGATTATACTCGTAATCAATGGTTTCAAGAGTATTAATAATCCTTTCGGGTTCCACGCATAAACAATTACAGAATTCATCAAAGTTCTCATAATGATCTCGCAACTGCGTGTTTACATAACTTAACAAAACGGCCGGATCTTTGGGTAACATTTTCAATTCCTCTCTTCTATTTTTCTACACGAGCAATTAATTGTCCTTCATTTTCGTCAATCATTATTTTTTCACCTATACTTACATCACCTTGTAAAATCAACTTAGCTGATAATGTTTCTACATGCTTTTGTAAATATCGTTTCAATGGTCTTGCTCCATAAATAGGATCATATCCATGTTCAACAATAAATTCTTTTGCTCTGTCTGTTAATTCAACACAAATTTCTCTGTCTTGCAAGCGTTGATTCAATTCTTGAACCAACAAATTAATTATCATACCAATATTAGATTTTGTCAACGGTTTAAACATAATAATTTCATCTAAACGATTCAAAAATTCAGGTCTGAAACTTCCACGTAATTGATTCATGACCAGTTTTTCATTTTCTTCTTTGATTTCACCATTTTGATCAATTCCATCCAAAAGATACTCAGAACCTATATTAGATGTCATAATTAAAATTGTATTCTTGAAATCTACGGTTCGTCCTTGTGAATCTGTAATTCTACCATCATCCAATACTTGCAATAACACATTAAAAACGTCAGGATGAGCTTTTTCTATTTCATCAAATAATACTACAGAATATGGTTTTCTTCTTACCGCTTCCGAAAGCTGACCACCTTCCTCATATCCTACATATCCTGGAGGTGCTCCAATTAATCTGGATACAGAAAATTTTTCCATATATTCACTCATATCAATACGAACCATGTTCTGCTCATCATCAAACAGACTAGCTGCTAACGCTTTGGCTAATTCTGTTTTTCCTACACCTGTAGGACCTAAGAATAGGAAAGACCCTATTGGTTTTGATGGATCTTTAATCCCAGCTTTTGATCGAATGATCGCTTCTGTAACTTTGGATACTCCTTCTTCCTGTCCAACGACACGATTATGAAGTTCCTTATCCAAATGCAAAATCTTGGTTCTTTCATTTTCAGTAAGTTTGGAAACCGGAATTCCCGTCCATCTGGAAATAATTTTTGCAATCTCTTCATCCGTTACACTTTCATGAACCAAACTTAAATCCTGTTTTTTAATTTTACTTTCTTCAATTTGCAACTCCTCTTCAAGTTTTGGCAACGTACCGTATTGTAATTCTGCTGCCTTCTCTAAATCATAATTCATCTTTGCCTTTTGGATTTCATTATTCAGAGATTCTATTTCCTCTCTTAATTTCTGGAGTTTTTCAACAGATTTCTTCTCATTATCCCATTGTGTCTTACTAGCAATAAATTGGTCTCTTAGTTCAGCCATTTCTCTCTGCAGATTTTGCAAACGTTCTTTACTCAGACGATCCGTCTCTTTTTTCAACGCCGCTTCTTCAATTTCCATTTGCATAATTCGTCTTTGTAATTCATCTAACTCTGTAGGCATGGAATCTAACTCCGTTTTTATCAAAGCACATGCCTCATCTACTAAATCAATGGCCTTATCTGGTAAAAACCGATCTGCTATATACCGATGTGAAAGTACTGCTGCCGATACCAAAGCAGCATCCATAATTTTCACTCCATGGAAAACTTCATAACGTTCCTTTAATCCCCTTAAGATTGAAATCGTATCTTCTACTGTCGGTTCATCTACCATGACAGGTTGGAAACGTCGTTCTAAAGCAGCATCTTTCTCAATGTACTGACGATATTCATCTAGTGTAGTCGCTCCAATACAATGTAGTTCACCTCTTGCAAGCATAGGTTTCAACATATTCCCTGCATCCATCGCACCATCTGTCTTACCTGCACCTACTATCGTATGAAGCTCATCAATAAACAGAATAATCCTTCCTTCACTCTTTTTGACCTCTTCAAGTACAGCTTTTAAACGTTCTTCAAATTCACCACGATATTTTGCGCCTGCAACCAATGCTCCCATATCTAGAGCAAAAAGTTTCTTATCCTTCAAGCCTTCCGGGACATCACCACGAACAATTCTTTGTGCCAGCCCCTCTACTACTGCTGTTTTTCCTACCCCTGGTTCTCCGATTAGAACAGGGTTGTTCTTTGTCTTCCTTGAGAGAATGCGTATAACATTACGAATCTCCGCATCCCTTCCGATGACAGGATCTAATTTTTGTTCTTTCGCCCGTTCTACCATATCAAAACCATATTTCGACAGTGTATCATAAGTAGCCTCCGGATTATCGGTGGTTACTCTCTGATTTCCACGAACTGTAGCTAAAGCCTGCAAAAAACGATCTCTCGTTATACCATACTCTTTCCAGATTTCTTTCATTGCAGAATTTGAATACTTTAATAATGCTAAAAACAAGTGTTCCACAGATACATATTCATCACCCATTTGTTCTGCTTCATCCTCAGCATGGATTAGAACCTTATTTAAATTCTGACCAACAAAGATCTGACCTCCTGATACTTTGGTACGTTTACTAAGATATTCTATGGCCTTATTTCTGAAATGGTCTTTATCTATTTCCATTTTTTCAATTAGTTTTATAATAAGACTGTCTTCCTGTGTCAATAAGCTGACTAATAAGTGTTCTTGTTCTATTTCTTGATTCCCATATTCATAAGCAAGTTTTTCACATCCATTCACTGCTTCAATGGATTTTTGCGTAAATTTGTTAATATTCATAATCTTACCTCCTAACCTAATAGACATATGACTGTTCTATAATATATATAACAAATAATACACAGTAATGCAAGTACTTTATACTTTTTTAATTAATTAACAAAATCTAAAACAAACTAATCTGCTGATAGTCCCTTTTCTTCTTGTAATTTTCTATTATGTCTTCCATTTTATAGAAAAGACCATATTGCTTACACTCATCTTCTAATATTTTCTGCAAATGTCTACTTTTTAAACTATTACAAAAATACGCATCCTTGTATTGTTCCCTGTATTTAGAAGTAAGTCCTTCAAATTTATTATTTAGCTGTTCATAAAAATATTCTCTTTGATTTTCTCTAAGCGTAACCCCATACATACCATAAACAAATTTTGCACCATTTTCATAAGCTAACCTTACAATTTCTTTAATATTTTCTTCTGTATCCGTAATAAAGGGCAATAGCGGTGCCAATAAAACACCGCAAAAGATCCCTTCTCGGCTTAATTCCTTAATTGTCTCAAATCTTTTTGAACTTGCATTTACATTTGGCTCTATTATTTTTGATAATAAATCATCTGCTGTAGTAATTGTAAGTTTAACAATACCCGAATGTCTATTTACTATTCTCTGAATGATATCGATATCTCTGGTTACTAGTGCACTTTTGGTATCAATAGATATCCCGAAACCAAACTCATCAATTAATTCAAGTGCTCTTCTTGTTACTTTCAACTTAGCTTCGTATGGGTTGTAAGTATCAGACATGGCACCGATTCCAATTACACCTTTCATCTTTTTAGACTTTAATTCTCTCCTCAATATTTCAGAAGTATTTTCTTTTACTCGTACTCTGTCAAAATCCTCAATCTGATAGCAGTTACTTCGACTGTCACAATAAATACATCCGTGAGAACAACCTTTATACAAATTTATATTATAATCTATCCCAAACCATTTGTTATTATCATACTTCACTTTCTGAACTAATGTTTTGGCCTGTATCTCTTCTATCATGAAAATGATCCTCCCAATATTTAAAAAACCATTACACTAGATAACTAGTGTAACAGTCTTTCAGTAAATCAAGTTACATTATTAGGGCTTGAATAATAACAACATCTATTCCTTTTTATAAACCTTAGAAGCATAAATTGCGACTGCAATAACAAATACAGCAATTATAACTTCCATAACTAATATACTTGAAATAATCCCTTTTTGTGCAAAAACTGCAATAATGTCTATCAATGCATGCAAAATAATTGCAAGTGGGAACAAAAATTTATTTCTCGAATTTTTTACAGCTACAAATACTAAAACAGAAAGAGAGACATGTAAAATAACTGCAGCTACTCTTTCTTCAAAAGTGATTAGATAGAGATAACTTTGAGACGTAATCAATGACTCAAGACCCGTTTTTGTTGTTTCCTTTGCACTTTCCGGTACAAGCGCTAAGATTCCTTCAATCCCTTGAGAATTAATCATAATGGAAGTGGCTAGTGCATTTAACATAGAGAGCCCTCCGAGTATAATCATCTCAATTCCACCATGTCCAATTCCATATGTTATAGCATTTATTTTCTTATCGTGCTTTTTTAATAAAAATTTAAAAGCAACGTATCTTCCTGTCTCTTCAAATATACCTGCTGCTAAACCTGCATAAAGAGCATATATCCAGACATTATTATTAACAAATCGACTTAATGGCGAATCAATAACAAGGAATATAGAATGACATATCTGCTCTAGTATTAGAGCAAATACAATAAAAATACCGGCTCCAACTAAAGTTGGCATTAATTTAGCTTTCGTCTTTATTCTCACTACAATCATCAAAACAATTGGAGTTAAAAAACATAATATTGCTGAAACAACCATAAAAATAATAGATGTCATTGGTACTTGATTTACATTTGTCATAAAGCCCTCCTCTTTATAAGTTTTTTCCTGCTATATTTAGTATAAACTGCTGTGCCGTTCTTCCTGAGATACCTCCATGACTAAGTTCCCATTTATTCGCTTCCTCACACAACTTTTCATCCGATAGAGTGATTTCCGGATTCTTCTGAGCCAAACCTTTCACAATTTCAAAAAATTCTTTTTGAGAAGGCTTGGAATAATTTATCGTAACACCAAATCTGGAAACTAAGGAAAGCTTTTCCTGCACAGTATCGGAACGATGTAGTTCATCTTTCGATATATCAGAGCGGTCAGACCATGTCTCTCGAATCAAATGTCTTCTATTCGAAGTCGCGTATATCAGAACATTGTCCGGTTTTGTCTCTAATCCACCTTCAATAACAGCTTTTAAATACTTATATTCAATTTCAAACTCTTCAAACGATAAATCATCCATGAAAATGATAAATTTGTAATTGCGATTCTTAATTTGAGCAATGACAGAGGTCAAATCCTGGAACTGATGTTTGTATATTTCAATCATTCTAAGGCCCTGTTCATAATACTCATTTAAAATCGCTTTGATACTGGTCGATTTACCTGTTCCACTGTCTCCGAACAATAAGCAGTTATTTGCCTTCCTACCGGCGACAAACGCCTCTGTATTTTCAATTAACTTCTTCTTTTGAATTTCATATCCAATTAAATCATTTAATCTAACATCATCAATATTTTTAATTGGACAAAGTTCAACTCCCATATCAGAATGATGAACACGAAACGCTTTATTTAAACCAAATTTACCTACTCCATAGGTTTGATAGAACCCAGTTACAATTTTAAATACCTCTTCGGTATTCTTCGATTGGTTTATTTCCCTGCTCAAAACTTTTACCTTATCACTTACACTTTTATTATAACGCTGTTCATGTTTTTCTATAGAATGATAGTCTAAAATAGTACGAAAACAATCGATTCCTAAATCCATCTCCAGCCTTGAAAAATCATAATCAAAAAGGTGTTTGAAAATTTCAAAATCATTCAAAGCAAATTTATTAACCGTCCCGTCTTTTGCTCCTGCTTTCTCTGATGTAATACTAAATGGATTTTCATTCGTAGCTAAAATATAGGCTAAATAGCAATGCCACAGATTATAGTCAAATCCATATTGTGTAGCAATCTCCAAAAGCTTATTAATCTCTTTATAAATATCGTTGATTAAGGTATCTCTATTAAAATCTTTACGATCGAACTTTTCACAAATCTTAGCCAGATTCGTTAAAATTCCTTGTGGCTCTAAATTCCTGTAAATCACTAACTTTGATATTTCTTTATACATGTTTGTGCTCCTTTATAGAAATTTAACCCTTTCTCGATCCGGATGCTCCCCTGACCAGCCTGTCTGAGGCATTTTTTGTATCCGTTCCATATCTTCTTCTTGTATTTCAAAATGAAATACATCTAAATTATTTAACATTCTTTCATAATTGGACGACTTAGGAAGGGGCATTACCTGTTGCTGTATCGCAAATCGCAGGCAGATTTGTGCCACACTTACTTGGTATTTTTCTGCTAATTCTACTAATAATGGGTCTTCAAATAATTTTGTTCTTCCCAAAGGGCTCCAAGCCTGAACTACAATATCATTTTTCTGGCTATATAATACAGCTTCTGCTTGTATGTATCCAGGATGAAATTCTAATTGGTTTATCATAGGCTGCACTTTTGCTTTTTCCATAATCACATCAAGATGATGCGGCAGGAAATTACTAACGCCAATTGCTTTAACCAAACCAGCTTCATAACATTCTTCCATAGCTTTCCATGTATCCAATAATTTTACTTTCCAATTTTCATCCTGTATATCCGCCTTAGGCCAATGTACCAAATATACATCAATATAATTCATTTGTAAACGCTTTAACGACGCTTTACATGCATTTAAAGTGTTCTCATAACCCATTTCTTCCTTCCAGACTTTTGAAGCGATCTGAAAGCTTTCTCTCGGCAGATTACTAGCATTTAATACACTTCCTAATTTTTCTTCATTTCCATAAAAAGAAGCAGTGTCAAAATAACGATTGCCCGCTCGAATTGCATCTTCAAATTCTTTAATATCACGAGCTTGTGTTGATTTGTACGTTCCGAATCCAATTGTTGGAATCTGCATGTGATTTCTTAATTCTAGCATTTTTTTCATTCTAGTACCTCCGTTTTCTGTCTAATATTGTACATTTAATAGTGTTAAACCTTGCGCAGGCATGGTTCCGGCTGCCAATTCACGATTTTTCGCTTCCATAATCGTTGGCATTTCTTTTGGTTTTCGTTTTCCCTCTCCAACTTCTACTAGAGTCCCCACCATAATCCGAATCATATTATATAAAAAACCGTTTCCGCAAAAAATAAATTGTATCTCATCTCCTATTTTCAAAATATCGATTTTATAAATAATTCTATCTGTAGATTTTTTCATCCTCTTATTCGCACAAAAACTTTTAAAATCATGTTGTCCAATCAAATAAGCAGATGCTTCCTTCATTTTTTCTATATCCAGTTTTTGGGGACAATGATATAAAAATCTGCGGTCTAAGACATTCGGGATTTCAGAATTCCAAATCCGATACATGTATGTCTTCTTCTTTGCATGTAACCGGCTGTGAAAATTCAGCGGCACTTCTTCTATATGCACTACTCCAATATCCTGTGGCAAATAAGTATTCAGATACTCAAGAATTTCTTCTTTGGTCTTTTTTGTATCTGCCTTAAAATTCGCTGTCTGGCCTTTGGCATGTACCCCTGCGTCCGTCCTTCCGGATCCGTGAATTTCCACAGGCTGACCCAGCATTTTACACAAAACGCCTTCCAATTTGGCCTGTATTGTATTCGTTGTGTTACCCTGGGACTGCCACCCACTATATTTCGTCCCTTCATATTGTATAATTAATTTATAGTTCTTCATATGAAACCTTTACCATTTATATTTTTCTAAATTTATTTAAGTCGCTAATCAGTTCCTTAATATTTCGAATTGTAAAATCAAACAACCCTGCTTCATAAAGCCGAATCACAATCATAGCTGCGGGTACAGCCAGCAACATCCCTAGTACACCGCTAAATTTATAACCGCCATATATAAAAATCAAAGCCAACATTGGATTAAGTCCAATAGAGTCTCCCAACACTTTAGGCTGTATCAGCTGTCTGACTAATTGAGTAACGCCATATAGAATTAGTAATCCGACTGCCATTTTATAATCAGAAGATAATAACTCCAGTACTGCCCATGGCACTAAAACTGTTCCTGTCCCAAAAAAAGGAAGCATATCTAAAAACGCAATTAAAAGGGCTAAAATAACTACATAATTCACATTCAAAATTAATAGGCCAACCAGCAAAATAATTGCAACTACCACCATAATTTTCAACTGTGCCTTAAAATAGCCGCCAACTACTTCTTTCAAACTGTTATTAATAATTGACATTTTTTCCTGAAATGATTTTGGCATATGCTTTCTCCAAAATCCCAAAATTTGTTCTCTTTGTGCAATAAAAAAATAAGAAGATAAAAATGTTACAATAATTGCAATCAAAGTAGATGGTATATTTCTGGCAAAATCACCTGCAGCCTCAACAGTTGGAGCCCCTAAGGATTTTACAAAATCACCCAGTTCATTACTCAGTTCTCTACCCGAGTCAGAAATTTGTTTTTGCATATTTTTCGGAAGCTTTTGATATACTCCCTCAAAGTTGTCTGCCGTATCATAAAACTGCTTTTCTAACTCACTATAAATTTGAGGTGCGTTCCCTATTAGTTTTTCTCCTTCATACATAACTTTGCTGACAGTAGCATAACCAAGGAAAACAATAAATCCAATTACCAGAACAATTATAATGACAGAACTATGTTTCCGTACTATTTTAACCTTACTCTCCAGCCACCGTACCAGTGGATTGGCGATAAGTGAAATAATCCACCCAATAACAAAAGGCATAAATAATGTAATTAACTTTGGAATAATAAGAATACATACCAATATCACTAGAATCGGCAATAAGATATTGATTAAAATTTTCAAATATTTCATAGGCTTTTTCTTTGTTTTAACATGTTCCTTTCTACGATATCTAATTCATATTTTATTATAACGCTTTTTCCTATCTCTTCCTAGTTAATTTTTATTAAAAAATAAGAAAAATGGAAGATGTTACAAAACAACTTCCATTTCATTCTTTATTCTTCCATTAAACGCTCCATCAAATTCCATATTTCTTCCCTTCCCTGCTTCGTTTGAGCTGAAAAAGGCAGAACTAAAGTTTCATCCAGTACTTGTAATCCTTCTTTTATCATTTTAATATGTTTTTGAACTTGACTACGCTTTATCTTATCCAACTTGGTCGCTATAATAATAGGATTATATCCATTATGAACAATCCAATTATACATTATTTTATCATTTTCAGAGGGATTATGGCGAATGTCTATCAAAAGGAATACTGCTTTCAACTGTTTAGAACCATGAAGATAACGCTCTATAAGTTTTCCCCATTTTTCTTTTTCTGACTTTGCCACTTTTGCATACCCATATCCTGGCAAGTCTACTAAATACAAAGCATCATTAATATTATAAAAATTAATGGTTTGAGTTTTCCCTGGCTGTGATGATGTTCTTGCCAATCCTTTTCGATTCATCAATGCATTAATTAAAGAGGATTTTCCTACATTTGATTTTCCTGCAAATGCAAGCTCGGGTCTTTCATTTTCGGGAAGAACACTTGTAATTCCACAAACAATATCCAGACTGACATTTTTTATAACCATTTTTCTCTCCTCTTTTCTATTCTTCTACTAAAGCTGTATCCAGCACTTCCTGCATCCTGGCTGCATAGATGATATCGACTCCTTTTTTAATCTCATTAGAAATTTCAACAACATCTCTTCTGTTTTTTTCCGGTACGATAACCGTTTTGATACCAGCATTCTTAGCAGCTAGAATTTTTTCTTTCAGTCCTCCAATTGGAAGGACTCTTCCTCTAAGAGTAATTTCACCTGTCATTGCAACATCAGCCCTTACTTTTTTGTTTGTAATCGCTGAAATCATTGCGGTAGCCATAGTTATTCCGGCAGATGGTCCATCTTTTGGAACCGCCCCTTCCGGAATATGTATATGGATATCATGTTCCTTGAAAAACTCTTTTGAAATTTTATATTCTTCACTCTTTGAACGAATAAAACTAATGCCTGTCCTAGCGGATTCTTTCATAACATCTCCAAGTTGACCTGTTAATTGAACTTCGCCTTTTCCGGGCATAATATTCACTTCTATCTGTAACGTATCTCCACCAACACTAGTCCATGCAAGTCCGCGAACAATACCTACTTCATCTGTTTCATTCGCCATATCATAAGTGTATCGGGATTTCCCCAAATATTTTACCAAATTACTTTCTGTAATTTTAATAGTTTTTTTATTATCTTCAATAATTTCTCTTGCAGCCTTTCTGCATATTTCCCCAATTTTTCGTTCAAGATTACGGACTCCTGCTTCTTTTGTATAACCACGGATTATTAAATCTAATGCATGTTTACTAATCGTCAATTGTTTCTCTGTTAAACCATGTTTTTCAATCTGTTTCACAAGCAAGTGTTCTTTCGCAATATGAACTTTCTCATTCTCTGTATAACTGGTTACCTCTATAATTTCCATACGGTCATATAAAGGTCTTGGAATCTTCTGTGCTTCATTTGCTGTCGCTATAAATAAAACTTCAGATAAATCCAAAGGCAGTTCAATATAATGATCTCTGAACTTAGAATTCTGCTCAGAATCTAATACTTCCAACAAAGCTGAAGAAGTATCTCCTTTATAATCACTGCTCACTTTATCAATTTCATCTAATAGTATCAAAGGATTCTTTACACCCGCAGTGCGTAATCCATTTGCAAGCCTTCCCGGCATTGCTCCTACATAAGTCTTGCGATGTCCACGAATTTCTGCCTCATCTCTGACACCACCCAGACTAATTCTTACATACTTCTTTTCTAAAGCCCTAGCTACAGAACGAGCGATTGAAGTTTTACCGGTTCCCGGAGGTCCAACTAAACATATAATAGGACTATTTCCTCCTTTGGTAAGATTCCTGACAGCCAGAAATTCCAGTACTCTTTCTTTCACTTTCTCTAATCCATAATGATCTTCGTCCAGAATTTTTTGAGCGTTTTTTATATCTTTATTCTCTTTAGACAGCTTATCCCATGGTAACTCTAAAAGTGTCTCTATATATCCACGAATTACAGCATGTTCAGAAGAATTTGCAGAAGTGCTTTTAAAACGTTCAATTTCCTTTTTAATTTTATCTTTTACTTCTTTATTTGCCTTTAATTTTTCAAGCGCCTCAACATATTGTTCGGCTTCTAAACTAGGATTGGACTCACCTAATTCTTCTTGAATCAATTTGATTTGCTCACGCAAAATATATTCTTTTTGATTTCTATCTACACGTTCTTTCACCTTGGTTTGAAATTCATTTTTAATTTTTAGTATCTCAATTTCATTACTCAAAAGAACACATAATAATTCATATCTTTCTTCTACGTTTATAGTTTCTAATAATTGTTGCTTCTCTTCATAATGAAGTGGTGTACTATTACTGATTTCATCCAGAACTTCTACAAAATCATCCAAATCCTCTAACTGCCTCAACAAATCTTTACCCACCCGTTGATTAGCCAAACAATATTTTGTAAAAATTTCCTTTAATGACCTGCACATAGCTTCCTTTTTAGGAGTTGGAATTTCTTCATTTGCATCTTGGTCAAAAAGAACTATCTCAGACATTAAAAACTCCTGATCGTCCTCAAAACGAGATAATTCAGCTCTTTCAATGCCTTCCACTAAAACCCTTGCAATATTTTTAGGTAATTTTATCACTTGTTTAATTTTAGCCAAAACACCTATTTTATAGACATCCTCTAATGATGGATCTTCCACCTCAAAATTTTTTTGCGTAACCAAAAAAATCTCCTGACCATTCATCATTGCATTTTCAACGGCTTTTATTGATTTTTCTCTGCTGACATCAAAATGAACAACCATTTTAGGAAGAATTGTCATTCCTCTGAGTGCAACAGTCGGTAATACCTGAATAAGATCCCTCATTTTATCATCTCCTTTTCCTTAGACTGTACGCATAAATAGCAAAGAGGAAGATGTGAAGCTTCCTCCACATCTACGCACTTTCATTCGATGATTTCTTTAAAATTTTATGAGTTATGGGCTTTTTACGGGATTCCGGTTTTTCTTCACGATAAACAATTTCGGCTTCAGAAATCCCCTCCACTGTTTCTTTTGTAATGATGCACTTTGCAATTTTTTCATTTGATGGTACAAAGTACATTAAGTCCATTACAGTATTTTCCATGATTGAACGTAATCCTCTTGCACCTGTCTTTTGCTTTAAGGCCTTTTTGGCAATCGCTTCTACTGCTTCTTTTTCAAATGAAAGTTTTACATTATCTAATTCAAACAATTTTTTGTATTGTTTTATTAATGAATTTTTTGGCTTTTCTAAAATTTCAACTAGAGCCGCTTCATCCAATGCTTTTAAAGCTACTGTTACCGGAACACGTCCAATAAATTCCGGAATCAAACCAAATTTAACAAAATCTTGAGGAAGTGCCTGTTCAAATACTTCTCCTATATTTATATCCTTTTTATCAGAAATCTCTGCATTAAAACCTATTGATTTTTGATCTAATCTGGTTTCAATGATTTTATCTAAACCATCAAATGCACCTCCACAAATAAATAAAATATTCGTGGTATCTATTTGAATTAATTCCTGGTGAGGATGTTTTCTTCCTCCTTGAGGCGGTACCGATGCTACCGTTCCTTCCAGTATTTTCAAAAGTGCCTGTTGTACCCCTTCACCGGAAACGTCTCTGGTAATCGATGCATTTTCTGATTTTCTGGTGATTTTATCTATTTCGTCTATATATATAATTCCATATTGCGCTTTTTCTATGTCATAATCTGCTGCCTGGATAATTTTTAGTAAAATATTCTCAACATCTTCTCCTACATATCCAGCTTCTGTCAACGCTGTTGCATCTGCAATCGCAAATGGTACATTTAGTAACCTTGCTAATGTCTGTGCAAGTAATGTTTTTCCTGAACCAGTTGGTCCGAGCATTAATATATTACTTTTTTGAAGTTCAACATCTAAAGATTTTTCTGCCATTATTTTTTTATAATGATTATAAACCGCAACGGATAAAACCTTTTTCGCTTCATCTTGACCAATTACATATTCATCTAGAAACTTTTTGATTTCTTCAGGTTTTAATAAATTTATATCATCCGCTATCATGGAATCGTCTTCAAATTCTTCTTCAATTATTTCAGCACAAATATCGATACACTCATCACAAATATATGCCCCATTAGGTCCGGCAATCAATTTGCGTACCTGACTCTGCGTTTTACCACAAAATGAACAACTAATTCTGTCATCTATATTTTTTCCTGGCATTTTCACACCTCTATTCCTTATTTAAAATTGGGGACAGCCCTTATTTGTTCTGTCCCCTATCAACTTTCAACAATTATCTACTTGTTATAACACTATCAACGATTCCATAAGCCACAGCCTCATCAGCTGACATATAATAATCTCTTTCTGTGTCACGCTCAATTACTTCTATTGTCTGTCCGGTATTTGCTGCAAGAATTTTATTTAATTTTTCTTTTGTCTTTAAAATACTTTCTGCAACAATTTTAATATCAGTTGCTTGCCCTTTCGCACCACCGGAAGGTTGGTGTATCATAACTTCTGCATTCGGAAGTGCATATCTCTTTCCTTTTGTTCCTCCAGCCAATAAGAATGATCCCATACTGGCTGCCAGGCCTATACATATTGTAGATACATCACATTTAATATACTGCATGGTATCATAAATAGCCATTCCTGCTGTTACTACTCCACCTGGACTATTAATATATAAATTGATATCTTTTCCCGGATCTTCTGATTCTAGAAATAACAATTGAGCCACAATTAAACTCGCTGTTGTCTCGTTTACTTCTTCCCCTAAAAATATAATTCTATCCTTTAAAAGTCTAGAATAAATATCATAGGATCTCTCTCCTCTGCTCGTTTGCTCTATGACATAAGGTACTAAACTCATATGACACCCTCCCAACTTTTTAAGCTAATTTCTATTATCAAAACATTTATTCTGCTTCTGCATCTTTTTTCTTGGTTGTTCTTTTAGCGGTAGTTTTTTTGGGTGTATCTTCCTTATCAGCTGCTTTTTTCGTTGTTTTCTTAGCTGTTGTTTTTTTGGTTGCTTTTGTTTCTTTTGCAGCTTCACGAACAAAAGTTACTGCTTCACGGATTGCTAAATCCATCTTCATTTGCTCTTTTTCAGCTTCACCCATGTACTCTTTTAATTTATCGGCCTCCATTTGATACATTTTGGCCATATTTTCAATTTCTTCCTCTACTGCATCTTCAGAAACCTCAATATTTTCTGCCTTTACAATTGCTTCAAGAACTAATCTGCTTTGAATACGTTTTAAGGCATCCGGTCTCATCTGTTCTTTTAATGCATCCGTAGTCATACCGGTAAGTTGTAAATACTGTTCCATAGGAATTCCTTGCTGTTGAATTCTCATAGCAAAGTCATCAACCATTCTGCTTACCTGTGTTTCAATCATTGGATCCGGTATGTCCATTGTGGATCCTTCAATAATCTTTTCAATTATTTCATCTTCTTTTTTGCCTTGTGCTTCACTTTCTTTTCTTGCAATGATTTTAGCCTTAATATCAGCTTTGTATTCATCTAATGTATCAAATTCTGATACATCTTGTGCAAAATCATCATCCAATTCCGGTAATTCTTTTGTTTTTATTTCTTTAATTTTAACATTGAATGTTGCTTCTTTACCAGCTAGATCTTTTGAATGGTATTCTTTCGGGAAGGTAACATTTACTTCTACATCTTCACCAACACTTTTTCCAATCAGCTGTTCTTCAAATGTATCAATAAAGGAATGGGAGCCAATTACTAAAGGATGATTTTCTCCTTTTCCTCCTTCAAATGCATTTCCATCTGCAAATCCTTCATAATCAATTACAGCTGTATCACCATCTTGAATTGGTCTTCCTTCTACGGTAACTGTTCTTGCATTTTTTTCTCTTTCCTGACCAATGGATTCTTCTACTTCTTCGTCAGTCACTTCTACATTAACAGCTTCTACTTTGATACCTTTGTATTCACCCAATGTGACTTCCGGCTTCACAGCTACTTCTGCAGTAAAAATAAATTCTTTTCCTTTTTCAATTTGTGTTACATTGATATCGGGTTGTGATACAATATCTAATCCACTCTCTTCAACTGCTTTTTCATAAGCATTTGGAATTAAAGCATTTGCAGCATCTTCATAGAAAATACCTGCTCCATACATTTTTTCGATCATATTACGTGGTACTTTGCCTTTTCTAAATCCTGGAACACTGATTTTGCCTTTTTGTTTCATATATGCGCCTTGAATCGCCTTTTCTAACTCTTCAGCCGAAACTGTGATTGTAAGCTTAGCCATGTTCTTTTCTAGATTTTCTACCTGTAAACTCATATTACCTAAAATCCTCCTTAAAATATATATGTGAAAAGTTTTATCTCGCACTATACGCAATCATTTAGGAATTATATCACAACCAAATTAAAAATGCTAGTATTTTTCTTGAAAATACTTGAATTCTCTTATAAATCCTGACTTTTAACAAATAATTCTCCTAACAGGCAAAAAACCAGCCGTAAAATCGCAGGCCGGTCTTTCTACTCATTTATTCTTTATAGAAACCACTTAATTCAAAATCGTTCGTTATTCCTCTTTGCTTGATATCATTCTTTAGAAATGTATACAGTTCCATTTCTGTGGCTTTTATATATGGTCTAATAAAATAATGTCCAATACATGTAATGAAACCTAATATATTCCACAAAATAAATGATAAACCTAAAACAAAGGTATTCCACTTTTGTCCCCGCATCATTTCCCTGCTCAATTCAAATGCCCTTTCAGTACTTAATTGGGGATTTTCTGCAAGCAGCGATGGTATCATATAATACTCATAAGACTTTATAATTCCTGGTATTATAAACAATAAAGACCACAAAAAAATCTTTAAATCTCTTAAAAACATAATTTTGACACAATTTAAGTAATGACCATTTGTAAATCCATATACAATTTCACCAAGACTAGCTTTGTAATCACGGCTGCATAAATAAAATCTGTTTTCATTCATCTGCAATATATTTCCAACAAACGTCATATATAGCCCTGCTAAAATAAAAACCATTACAGCAATTCCTAATCCCAACATTATTATTGTATAATCAATGCTTGAAAGATAACCGTTCCATTCACCTGGTTGTGTAATTTTTTTATGATTTTCTCTATAATTAAAAATATTACTTCCACCACCGCCACCACCTGCAAATAGTGTAACAATAAAACTAATTAATACTGCAGGCCAATAAAAATTTACTAACCTTGTCTTCGCTTCTGCTTTCAACTGTACTCTCGTCCACATAACGAGCCCTCCTCATCTTAATGTATTAGTAAAGAATCGCTTCTTTGATTCTTGCCGCTTCCTCTTTATTCTTAAGAACTTCAATGATTGTAAGTGCAAATTCAATCGCTGTTCCAACTCCGCGGCTAGTAATAATATTGCCATCTACCTCCACTTTTTCTTGTGATACAGCGGCTCCTTCCAGTCTCTCTTCATTCCCGGGATAGCAGACCGCATGTTTTCCATTCAGCAGTCCCAAATCTCCTAATACTCTGGGCGCTGCACAAATAGCCGCAAGTTTCTTTTTCTCTTCTGCAAATTTTATAAGTAATTCATTTAATTCTTTATGCGCTTCCAGATTTAATGTCCCCGGCATACCCCCTGGTAATACCAGCATATCCACTTCATTAAAATCTACGTTTTCAAATAAAGTATCCGCTGTAATCTGAATACCATGAGCTCCTTCTATCTGCTTTTCTTTTGTAATAGATACCATATCCGTTTGGATGTCCGCTCTTCTCAAAAGATCTACAACGGTAAGACCCTCAACTTCTTCAAATCCATCTGCTAAGATTACGCTAACTCTTTTCATTTTTTGCTCCTTCCTATTTCTACACAATCTATTCTATCAAATCTACTATTATCTTTCTAGTATATTTTAATTTTATTTGTTATAATATAAAATGTTATTTTTTTCTAGTAAAAATGTCTAAATATTATAATATATAAAGAAAGACTAACTATTAAA
>NZ_QRCT01000027.1 GCF_003363435.1 Anaerosacchariphilus polymeriproducens | reverse complement strand
AAAAATTGTATTTGTGTCCAGACTATTACACCGCACTCTCTAAATCTTGCCTATATATTTAACGGTTTCACATGGAACGAAATACCTGTCATCACCCGTCTCAATGCAGAAACAACGTGTTTTAAAATTTAATTCACAATCTTCCACATTCTCCACTATCTTTTCCGTTCCATCCGTAAATTCTATTTTAATATCGTACATCTTTATCCCTCCCGAATTCTAATTTAATGCATTGATAATAGCTTCTTTGATTTCTTTTTCAATATTAGAATTATCCATTTTTGTTCCGCAATTAGGGCAATAATTTGATGCTTCTTTACTTCCTCTTCCACAACTACATATAAACTCTTTTAAATCTCCATAAGCATCAACTACAGGTTCCCACTTGCTTACATTATGTTCATATCCTTGTAAGTCTCTTGTCATATGCTTTATCCCTCCTGAATTCTAATTTATTTTTATATTCTCATACTCGATCAAATTTTTTCTAGCTTCTTCAACCCATACTTTTTTTATTTCTATAGCTTTATCAACAAGTGGCTTTTTCTTGAGACATATATAATAATAATTATTATATCGAGATACTGCATCTGTATAGTTTAAAGATTGCAATACTTTTTTCGCTTTTTTCACTTCTATGATTTTTTTTCTTTATTTAAAAATAACGTATACACTTTATCCCTCCTAATTTTCTCTTTTCTTCTGACTCATAATAAACTTGTCACACATAGCCGCCGCCTGAATCGCTTCGATTGCTAAGTTAATTGCACTCTTTTTTATTTGTTTGACCAAATATTCCATAGTTTCAAAATTGTCATTTGCTTTTATCCTGTACCAAAGGTCATCCAATACATATTCAATATTTTTATATTCACTCTCACATTCTTCTACTTCTTCTTTTATCACTGCATATCCTTCATGGTTTGAAGCAAATAACGGGAATTGTTTGTTTGCTGACTCTAATTCTTTTTTAACTAACTTTTCTACATCCGCTTTAACTGCGTTCATCCTTCTACCTCCTGTAATAAAAAACCACCAACCGTTTATTGGTTAGTGGTAATTTCAAATGTTTTTTTAGTTTTGTAATCGTATCCGATACTTTTCCCTGTTTTTAACCAAAGTTGAATCCGATAATCTCCATAATATGGTCTGTAATCATCTACTAATAACCCTATGTTGCTATAACGCTCTCGGAAGTCTTTCATAACATCGCCATATGTAACAATATCTTCTCCGAAAATATTTTGTTTGCTTTGAAGCCAGCGTAAAAATAGTATAGAATTTATACTTCCATCATTATTTTTGATTTCATGCAGATGGTTGCCTATATAACCCATTACTAAATCAGCCATTTCATATTCGTCATTGGCTTGTTTGAGTCTTTCAAAGTTGTTTTTCACAGTATCACGCTCCTTTTGTTTATTATACCACTAACCAATATTAAGTTGTCAAAGTTCTTTTTTATAGTTATATCATATATTTTATATTATGTATATAGTTTAGTCTCTACGTTATCCCTCCTCTTGCAAAGCATATTCAATTCTTTTAGATAAATCAGTTATGCCCTTCTCGTATCCTTCATAGAAAGAATTTATTATATTCATTTCTTCGTTTC
>NZ_QRCT01000026.1 GCF_003363435.1 Anaerosacchariphilus polymeriproducens | reverse complement strand
TTATCAAAAATGGGGTACATATAAAAATAAGGAACCAATTTTTTTCTTGACAATATAATAAATTAGGTTTATGATATCTTTAATTTAATAAAAAAATAAAACCGTTGAAGCGGAGATAAAAACGAATCGTGCACTTACAGAGAGCCTGGTTGCTGAGAACAGGCAGAACGCAGCTTGTTAAATGGACCGCTGAGGGTACAGTCAAAGGCAGTATTTGCTGAGTATTCTGTAACGTGTGGGCATACGTTAGTTGCCGGGAATATGATAGTATTCTGATAAGTGCGTGGTTTTCCATGAAGCAAGGTGGTACCGCGGGTAGATTTTATCTATTTATTTAAAATTGATTAATCACTCGTCCTTGACAAATATTAGTTTGTCATGGGCGGGTTTTTTTGTATTTAAAAAGCCTTCATGACAAGTAATTGGTAATAATAAATGTTATAAGGAGGTCAAAACATGAATTTTTATCCATCATTGGAAAAAGTAAAAGCAATAGCGAAAGAAAAACAGTATAAAGTAGTACCAGTCAGTTGTGAAATGTTCGCAGACACAAAAACACCAATTGAGGTCCTGAAAATTTTGAAAAAGGTAAGTCAAAATACTTATATGTTAGAAAGTGTTGAAGACAATAAAAACAGAGGAAGATATACTTTTTTAGGTTATAATCCATCTCTTGAACTGACCTGTTTAAATGGAGTGCTGAATATGAAAAGAGATAAGAGTACAACAATTGAGACCGATAACCCCGGTCAATATATTCGAGAAATTATTCAAGAACATAAAAGCCCCAAAATGGAAGAACTTCCCCCGTTTACAGGAGGTTTGGTCGGGTACTTTGCATATGACTATATCAAATACGCAGAACCCTCATTAAATCTTGATGCAAAAGATGAAGAAAATTTTAAAGATGTTGATTTGATGTTATTTGATAAAGTAATTGCATTTGATCATTTAAAACAAAAGATAATTTTAATTGTAAATGTAAAATTAGAGCAAATTGATACGGAATATTCAAAAGCAATTGATGCATTAAAAGAAATGATTACACTTATTCAACATGGTGAGAAGCAGGAAGATCAAATACCTGAGTTAAAATCAGAATTACGTCATTTATTTCGCAAAGAGGAGTATTGCCGAATGGTAGAAAAAGCGAAAAAGCATATTTACGAAGGCGATATTTTTCAAGTTGTTTTATCAAACCGGTTTGATGCTGATTTCGAAGGAAGCCTATTAGATGTTTATAGAGTTTTAAGGACAACGAATCCATCTCCGTATATGTTTTATTTTTCCAGTAATGAATTGGAGATTGCAGGAGCATCACCTGAGACACTTGTTAAGTTAAAAGATGGTATTGTTCATTCATTTCCACTTGCAGGAACAAGGCCAAGAGGTAGTAATGAAAAGCAGGATCAAGAACTGAAAAATGAGTTATTAGCAGATGAAAAAGAATTAGCTGAACATAATATGCTGGTAGATTTGGGGAGAAATGATTTGGGGAAAATCAGTGAATTCAATACCGTAGGTGTTGATAAATATATGTCAGTAGAGTTTTTTTCCCATGTAATGCACATTGGTTCCACGGTATCGGGTAAGATTCGTAAAGATAAAGATGCAGCAGATGCAGTTGAAGCCGTACTTCCTGCAGGTACTTTATCGGGAGCACCGAAAATAAAAGCTTGTGAGATTATTAATAAGTTGGAGAATAACAAACGTGGCATTTATGGAGGGGCAATCGGATATATTGATTTCACCGGTAATTTAGATACATGTATCGCAATCCGGTTAGCATTTAAGAAGAATGGCAAAGTATTCATTCGTTCAGGTGCAGGAATCGTAGCAGACAGTGTTCCGGAAAGGGAATATGAAGAGTGCTTAAATAAAGCAAAAGCAGTTTTGAATGCTATAGAAATAGCAAGGGAGGGAATTGTGTAATGGTATTATTGATTGATAATTACGATAGCTTTTCCTATAATCTGTATCAGCTCGTTGGAGAGCTTGATCCTGATATAAAGGTAATAAGAAATGATGAGTTGACAATAGAAGAAATTGAACATTTAAATCCAAGTTCTATCATTATTTCTCCTGGACCCGGGAAGCCAAAAGATGCAGGGATTTGTATCGATGTGGTGAAACATTTCAGTGGAAAAATTCCGATTTTGGGAGTGTGCCTTGGACATCAAGTAATTTATGAAGCGTTTTCAGGAGTTGTAACATATGCTCAGAAGTTAATGCATGGAAAACAATCTGAAGTTGAGATTATATCAGAATCTCCATTATTCCAGGGTATGAAAAAACAAATTAGTGTAGCGCGATATCATTCTTTGGCAGCTGATGAACGTACATTACCCAATGAATTGAACGTAACTGCTAAAACTGCTTCTGGTGAAATTATGGCGATTCAGCATAAAGTACATTCTACCTATGGACTACAGTTTCATCCAGAGTCTATTTTGACACCACAAGGGAAAGAAATAATTAGAAATTTTATGAGGTGATAATATGATTAGAGAAGCAATCATCAAATTAACGAACAAAGAAAATTTAACATACCAAATGGCAGAACAAGTAATGGATGAAATCATGAGTGGTGATGCAAGCCAGATTCAAATGAGTGCATTTTTGACAGCCCTTAGTATGAAAGGGGAAACAATTGATGAGATTACCGGTTCGGCTGAAGGGATGAGGAAGCACTGTATCAAATTGTTACATGACCTTGACGTATTAGAAATTGTTGGAACCGGCGGAGATAAATCAAATTCGTTCAACATTTCTACCATATCATCCATTTTAGTTTCAGCAGCCGGAGTACCTGTGGCAAAACACGGGAACCGTGCAGCTTCCAGTAAATGTGGAGCGGCTGATGTATTAGAAGCTTTAGGGATAAATATTACAATTTCACCCGAAAAAAGTGCCAGGATGTTAAATGAAATAGGTATCTGCTTTTTATTTGCGCAGAACTATCATATTGCAATGAAGTACGTAGCTCCTGTTCGCAAAGAATTAGGAATCCGTACCGTATTTAATATTTTAGGTCCGCTTGCAAATCCAGCAGGCGCGAAGATGCAGCTTATGGGTGTTTATGAAGAAGAATTGATTGAGCCTCTTGCTAAAGTCTTATATAACCTTGGTGTGAAAAATGCAATGGTAGTATTTGGGCAGGATGGTTTAGATGAAATATCATTAAGTGCACCAACGTCTGTTTGTGAAATAAGAAATGGAGAGTTTAAGTCTTATGTTTTGACACCGGAAGACTTGGGATTAACAAGATGCAAAAAAGAAGATTTGGTCGGAGGAACACCTGAAGAAAATGCAAGTATTGCCAGAGCAATTTTGAAAGGTGAAAAAGGACCTAAGAGAGATGCAGTAGTTCTTAATTCTGCAGCCGCTCTTTATATAGCAGATCAGTCATTGAGTATGAAAGAAGCGGTAAAAAAAGTAGAAGAAGTAATTGATAGTGGCAAAGCAATGGAACAATTAGAAAAATTTATACAGTACACCAATGAAAAGTAGGTGAGAAAATTATGATTTTAAAAGAAATTGCAGACAAAAGAAGAATAGCAGTTGAAAATACAAAAAAGAGAAAGCCTTTGCAGACAGTTAAGAATGATGCGATTCAAATTAGCGCAGATACAGGATTTCCGTTTGAAAAAGCCTTAAAAGGAAAAGAGATTGCTTTTATATGTGAAGTGAAAAGAGCCTCTCCATCAAAAGGTATTATAGCAGAAGATTTCCCATATTTAAATATTGCGTTAGATTATGAAAAAGCAGGGGCTGCAGCCATTTCTGTACTAACAGAGCCGGAATATTTTTTAGGAAAAGACGAGTTTTTACAAAAGATAGCAAACGAGGTTCGAGTTCCAGTTTTGCGCAAAGATTTTACGATTGATTCTTACCAGATTTATGAGGCAAAAGTTTTAGGAGCGTCAGCGATCCTGTTAATATGTGCTCTTTTAGACACAAGGACGTTAAAGGAATATATTAATATTGCTCACTGCCTTGGATTATCAGCATTAGTAGAAGCACATACCCAGCATGAGGTTCAGAGTGCTTTAGAAGCAGGTGCAAGGATTATTGGTGTAAACAACCGGGATTTGAAAACGTTTAAAGTAGATGTTCAAAACAGTATAAAACTTAGAAAAAATATACCTAATAATGTAATCTATGTCTCAGAAAGTGGGATTAAAACGGCAGAAGATATCCAAGTATTAAGAGAAAATCGTGTTGATGCTGTATTGATAGGAGAAACTCTTATGCGTAGTGAGAATAAAAAGGAAGTCTTAGATCAGTTGAAAGGAATCAAAGGATGACAAAAATAAAAATTTGCGGACTTTTTCAAAGCTGCGATATAGAGTTTGTAAATGAAGCAAAACCCGACTATATAGGATTTGTATTTGCCAAAAGCAGACGTCAGGTCACAAAAGAACAGGCAGGAAAATTAAGGGCTTTGTTAGATCATAAGATCATATCTGTAGGTGTATTTGTGAATGAAAAGGTAGAGAATATTGTTGACCTTATAAATGAAAACATCATTTCTGTTGTCCAACTTCATGGACAGGAAGATGAATGTTATATTCAAACATTAAAAAGTAAAACTAGTGTTCCAATTATTAAAGCAGTAAAAGTTACAAATGCAGTTGATATTATCGAAGCACAGAAACTGCCTGTAGATTTTCTTTTATTAGACCAGGGAGAAGGTGGAACCGGAAAGGTATTTGATTGGACCTTGGCGTCTGGAATAAAAATAGCGAAACCATTTTTCCTGGCAGGCGGGATGAATATTGATAATGTTGAAAGAGGAATAAATGAATTAGGACCTTTTGCAGTTGATATCAGCAGTGGAGTAGAGACCAACGGAGTAAAAGACAAAAACAAGATAGAACAAATCATAAGGAGGATTCAAAATGTCTAAAGGAAGATATGGGATTTACGGAGGACAGTATATACCCGAAACTTTAATGAATGAGATTCAGTATTTAGAAGAATGTTATGAAACTTATAAAAAAGATCCTGCATTTATGAATGAATTGGATAATTTGTTAAAAAATTATGCAGGAAGACCATCTATATTATATTATGCAGAAAAAATGACAAAAGATTTAGGTGGAGCAAAGATATATTTAAAAAGAGAAGATTTGAACCATACAGGTTCCCACAAAATCAATAATGTATTAGGGCAGGTACTACTGGCTAAAAAAATGGGAAAAACTCGTGTAATTGCAGAGACAGGAGCCGGTCAACACGGAGTAGCTACGGCTACGGCTGCAGCACTTTTAGGACTTGAATGTGAGATATTTATGGGAAAAGAGGATACAGATCGTCAGGCTTTAAATGTATATCGAATGGAACTGCTTGGTGCTAAAGTCCATCCGGTCACCAGTGGTACCATGACTCTCAAGGATGCAGTGAATGAAACGATGCGAGAATGGGCTTCCAGAGTAGATGATACTTTATATATTCTAGGTTCTGTTATGGGGCCTCACCCTTTCCCTATGATTGTAAGAGATTTTCAAAGTGTGATTAGCAAGGAAGCAAGGCAGCAGATACTAGAATATGAAGGAAAACTTCCTGATGCTGTAGTAGCATGTGTAGGCGGGGGAAGTAATGCGATGGGTGCATTTTACAATTTCATACCGGATCAAGAGGTACGTTTAATTGGTTGTGAAGCAGCTGGTCATGGAGTCCATACACAGAAACATGCAGCTACGATAAGCAAAGGAAGTGTTGGTATTTTTCATGGGATGAAGTCTTATTTCTGCCAGGATGATTATGGACAGATTTCACCGGTCTATTCTATTTCAGCAGGTTTAGACTATCCGGGCATCGGACCGGAACATGCATATCTGCATGATACAAAAAGAGCGGAATATGTACCCGTAACAGATGAAGAAGCAGTAGATGCATTTGAATATATTGCGAGAACAGAAGGGATTATTTGTGCGATTGAAAGTGCTCATGCAATTGCTCACGTAAGGAAAATAGCACCGAGTATGAATAATAATCAAATAATAATTGTGTGTGTTTCAGGTCGAGGAGATAAGGATGTTGCTGCGATTGCACGATATAAAGGAGTTGATATTGTTGAATAGAATAGAAAAGGCATTTGAAAATGGTAAGAGTTTTATTGGGTTTTTGACAGCTGGAGATCCTAATTTAGAGAAGACAGAGGAATTTATTTTGAAAATGGAGAGAGCAGGTGCTGATTTGATAGAAATCGGGATACCGTTCTCAGATCCGGTAGCCGAAGGGGATGTGATTCAAGAGGCAAATATTAGAGCATTGTCTGTGGGGACAACAGTCGATAAAATATTTGATATGGTTAAGTCTGTCAGGACCAAAACGCAAATTCCTCTTGCATTAATGACATATGCTAATCCAGTTTTTTATTATGGATATGAAAAGTTTTTTAAAAAATGTGAAGAGGTAGGAATAGACGGAATAATTATTCCAGATATGCCTTATGAAGAAAAAGATGAGTTAGCAGAAACAGCATCCAGATATGGAGTGAAAACAATTTCATTGATTGCACCTACTTCAGAACAACGAATTCGGACCATTGCAGAAAATGCGGAGGGATTTTTATATGTGGTCTCATCCATGGGAGTGAGCGGGGTCAGAAAAGAAATCAATACAGATTTAAAATCAATCCTTAAGGTTATTAAAGAAACTACGAATATACCATGTGCAATAGGTTTTGGGATTAGTACACCGCAACAGGCGAAGGAAATAGGGCAAATGGCAGATGGTATTATTGTAGGTAGTGCAATTGTAAAGATAATTCAAGAATATAAAGAAGAAGCGGGCCACCAAATTTATGAATATGTTCGTGCTATGAAGGATGCAATTAAAAAATAAAAAGTAATAAGATAGATAAATTTGACAGGGTGTTATGGCAAGGGGCATAACTCCCTGTGGCTTCACAAAACAATAATGCGCGCCTATGATTTATTGTTTTCGGGAAGCAACAGATAGTCAATCATGCGTTCCATTGTAGTATTCAACTGGGCAAGCGTTGAATATAAGGTTTCTAGTTCGTGCTGAAGTTGTTTATTCTCGTTTTTTAGATGAGAAATTTCATCTTTATAACGCCTATGAAGCATGCATTCCCCTCCTATTACTTATAATAAGAAAATTATAGCATTATCATTGGAAAAGGACAATTAAAAATAATTGCATTATTTCGACAATTGGAGTCAAAATTTGTGGATTTTAGGGAAAAAGTCAAATAGTTGTCGACCATGCTAAAACTTTATTCTTTTCTTGAAAAATATTTTTCTTCCCAAATTTGACATATTTATCTTGTGAAATTTGGGATATATTTTTTGAATACTTTTATTTTATTGCAAATTAAAAGTATTCTTGTTATTATATTTAGTGTTCTAAATAAATTGATTTTAAAAGTTTGTTTTATACATATGATAGATTTTAGCAAGAATAAGAGCGGGATAAGGTAAAGGTGAATTAGAAATGAATAAAAAGAGTAATAAAAATGATGTATCGATTCAAAAAAGTTTAACTCAGTATATTGTATATATATATGTACTTTTTTTAATTGGATTATACCCATTACTATTTAAAAATGGTTATACCGATATTTTGGATTTTAAGAGCAGCAGTTATTTGAATATTAATATAATAATGTTTTTATTTTTGTCTTTTTTATTTCTAACGTGGATTCCTTCGAATTATAAGTCAATAGGAAATCTGAAAGATAATATGAAATCAGTTTCATTAACAGACTGGTTTGTTCTCGGGTTTGGATTGGTGCTTACTATTTCATGGCTGTTTTCAGATGAGATGGCTGAGAGTTTTTGGGGAACCAGCGGAAGAATGTTTGGCTATTTAGCCATAATGTTCTGCGTGCTAGGTTATTTTATTATATCCAGATATTTAAAATTCGATCAAGTAATTTTGTGGTCATTTCTTTTGTGTGGCATGTTAGTTTATATCATTGCAATATTTAACTTTTTTCAAATTGATATTTTGGGAATGTATAAGTTCGGTTGGCAGAATGGAAGTTTTATATCTACTTTAGGAAATGTAAATTCATTGGCCTGTTATAGCAGTATTATTCTTCCAATTGGTATGACACTATTTTGTGTGTCAAAAAAGAAATTGTCAGCCTGGATTTATGGAATATTTTGTATCTTAGGTTTTTTTGGTATGGTAGCTTCATCAAGTGACAGTATTTTTTGTTCAGTAATTGTTTCTTTTTTAATTTTATTTTGGTTCTTAAATGAAGTGTGGGAAGTGAAAAAATACTTGATTTTAGCTGGGACTTTTATTTTGTCATTACAGGGAATTACAATTGTGCATCATATTCTGATTAATAAAGATGATTTGCTGGTTGGACTTGCCCGTATCTTTGCATTGAATAGAAAAATGTTGATTTTTCTTCCAGTTATTATTTTACTTTATTTGGGAATTACAATTTGTGAAAAGAAAGGAATCGAAAAGCAAGTTCTTAAAAAGACAAAAACTATTTTCTTTTTAGTGGTTGGTCTTATTGCTGTCACTGGATTCCTTGGTATAGTCTTTTTGAATTTACGTTATGAAAAAGTTGAAGTAGTAAATAAGTTTGGAGCGATAGGGAATTATCTTTATTTTGATAAATGGTGGGGATCCTGTCGAGGTACTAACTGGATCTATAGTATTCAGGTTTTTCGTGAATTTGATTTGAAACATAAATTTATTGGAGAAGGACCGGCAAGTTTTGTGTATGCATTAAGAAATTGTTTTAATGGTGATGTTTATAGTTTGGATAAAAAAATTATAGATGCTCATAATGAATTTTTTCAATTTTTAATAACAACAGGAGTATTTGGTGTAATTTCATACTTTGGAATTTATATATCAAGTATTAAAAGATCAATTAAGATTTATAAAAATAATCAGTTCCTAATAGCTGTCATAATATGTTTGATATCTTATTTGGTGCAGGGAATGATAAATAACCCACATATTTATACGACTCCACTTATTTTTTGGGTAATTGCAGTTGGGGAGAATCAATTGCGTGATGCATCTATTAAACAACAGTAATGTAAAAATTAAAAATATATTTCAGTTTGTAAAGAAATCCGAGGCATAACGCTTTGGATTTTTTATTTAGTAAGAAATGTTTTACAGTTATTACACTGTTATATGACAAATTTTAACTACAATTCCGGTTTAATTTTAGAAAAAATTTCTAAATGATAAAAAATATAAAAAATAGTTGAAGTTTTTATGAAAATAGTATAAAATAATTTTACGTTCGAAAAATAGAAATAAAACCTGCTGAATTTATGCAAAAGTGTATAATGTTTTTTGAAATATCAGTGAAATGTAGAAATACATTAACTTACTCCCAAATATTTCAGAATAAGCAGTTTTATAAATTAAAAACATTTTAAAAGGAGAGATGAAAATGACAGAATTAAAAGTCGCAAAAAAATTTAGGGGTATGAAGCAATTGATTGCATGCATAATGGCATTATGCTTAGTGACATTGCCTTTTACAAACATACCAATGGTTCATGCAGAAGGTGAACAGACAGAAGAACAAACATTAGAACAAACAGAAGAACAAACAGAAGAACAAACAGAAGAACAGACAGAAGAGCAAACAGAAGAACAAGAGGAAACAGTAGATGTGGTATCAGTAAGTTTGAACCATACAGTGAAGGAAGTTGTGAAAGGTACTCAGTTTACGTTGGTAGCTACTGTGAATCCAACAAATGCAACGGATAAAACAGTTACATGGACAACTTCAAATTCTGCAGTAGTTAATGTTACAAATGGTTTGGTTAAAGCAGTTGGAAGAGGTACAGCAGTTATTACAGCAAGAACAGTAAATGGGAAAACAGCAACATGTATAGTAACAGTTAAAGTTCCATCAACCAGCGTGACCTTAAACAAAACGAAAGCAACTATTTATAAAGGGAAAAAAGTTACTTTAAAAGCTACAATGGCACCAGCAGATACAACGGATAAAGTTACATATACAACATCAAATAAAAAAATAGCAACTGTAAAAAATGGTGTTGTAAAAGGAATTAAAAAAGGTAAAGCAGTTATTACTGCGACAACTACAAGTGGAAAAACGGCTAAATGTACAATTACTGTAAAAGAAGTTTCATCAAAATCTGTTAAATTAAATAAGAAAAAAGTAACAATTATAAAAGGGAAAAAAGTTACTTTAAAAGCTAAAGTTTTACCAAAGACATCTACGGATACAATTTTATGGAAAACATCAAATAAAAAAGTAGCAACTGTTAAAAATGGTGTTATAGTAGGTAATAAAGCAGGAAAAGCAACTATTACTGTAAAAGTAGGAAAGAAAACTGCAAAATGTGTAGTTACTGTTAAAGAAGTAAAAGCAAAATCTATTAAATTAAATAAGAAAAAAGTAACTATGAAAAAAAGTGCAGTGTTAACTTTAAAAGCAAAAGTGAAACCAAGTAATACAACAGATTCAGTAAAATGGTCAACATCTAACAAGAAAGTAGCAACTGTTAAAGACGGAGTTGTAACTGCAGTAGGAAAAGGAAAAGCGACCATTACTGTAAAAGCAGGAAAGAAAACAGTGAAATGTAAAGTGTATGTAAAATAATTATTATTTCACAATATAATAGTTAAATTAGAAAGTCTTATAAGTGTTGAATATAAACAACACTTATAAGATTTTTTTTTCCTGTTCTGTGATGGAATAGTATTAATATTTTGAATTTGTGAAATCCTTTTATTTAAGTTCGAAAAGAATTATAGAATAATTTTTTTTTCAGTGTCATTAATATAACGCTTCGAGTTATTATAAAATATGACTTTTTTATTGAAATGAGTTGTACAACTCGTACAAAAATCAATTAAAAAAGTGGTTGAATTTGGTATAAAATTAATGTAGAATGTATCTGTGTTAAATCAGAACTAGTTTTTGAAATGGAAGAATACAATTCAATAAAGGAGCGATAAGTATGAAAGAATTTAAACAAGGAAAAAAATTGAAAGGGTTGAAACAGACGGCAGGATTTGTTATGGCATTTTGTTTAGCTGCAGCACCTGTTGGTAACATACCAATGGTTCATGCGAATGAAGCAGCAGTTTTGTCATCACAGACTCAGGATCAAACTCAAGATCAAAATGTACCATCAACAAGTATTTCGCTAAAGAAAACAAAAGTAACTGTTTATAAAGGTAAAAAAGTTAAGTTAAAAGCTGTTATGGCACCTGCAGATACAACTGATAAAATTACTTGGACAAGTTCTAATAGTAAAGTAGCTACAGTAGTTAATGGCGTAGTGAAAGGAATCAAGAAAGGAACTGCAACTATTACAGCAACAACGACAAGTGGAAAGACAGCAAGTTGTAAAATCACAGTAAAAGCAGTTTCAACAAAATCTGTTAAATTAAATAAAGAGAAAATAAGTATTAAAAAGGGTAAAAAAGCTAAATTAAAAGCTATCGTTACTCCTAAAAAGTCAACAGACAGAGTGACATGGAAATCTTCCAATAAAAAAGTTGCAACAGTAAAAAATGGTGTAGTAAAGGGAATCAAAGCCGGAAAAGCAGTTATCACAGTTAAAGTTGGGAAGAAAAAAGCAAAATGTACTGTTGTAGTAAAAGAAGTAAAGGCTAAATCTGTTAAATTAAATAAATCAAAAATCAAAACATTTGTAGGTAAAAAAGTTACATTAAAAGCCAAAGTAAAGCCTAAAAACACAACAGATAAAATTACTTGGACTTCTTCAAATAGTAAAGTAGCTACTGTAAAAGATGGAGTTGTAACAGCAGTCTCAAAGGGAACCGCTGTGATTAAAGCTAAAGTAGGTAAGACTGTAGTGAAATGTAAAGTAACAGTAAAAAAACCTGCAGATTCAATCACATTAGCAGAAAAGTCCGTCAAAGTAAAAGTTGGCAAAAAAACTAAGCTAAAAGCTACAATAGCTCCAGCTAATTCAAAAGAAAAAATTACTTGGAAAACTTCAAACAAAAAAGTGGTTTCTGTTACAGCAAAAGGAGTTGTAAAAGGACTTAAAAAAGGTACAGCAAAAATTACTGCAAAAACAGAAAGCGGGAAAAAAACTACTTGTACAGTTACAGTAGAATAATAGGTGTAAAAAAGAGGGACATTTGTTCCCTCTTTTTTAATAAGAAGAAAGATATTGACAATTTCTATAAAAGTTGCCATTTTAAATAGGTCGTGATAAAATCTAAAAGACGTATAATATAGCAGGTTTTGCATATAAAAGAACAATTAATACTATATGCATTTAAATAGTGTTTATTATATTATTTAAAAGAAAAAATGAGTCGTTGAAAAGGAGTTTATCATGAATATAGTAGTGTTGGCAGGTGGGTTGAGCACAGAGAGAGATGTTTCCTTAATCACAGGAACCATGGTTTGTAATGCTCTTAAAAAAAATGGACATAATGCAGTCTTGTTGGATGTGTTTTTAGGATATGAAACAGAAGAAAAAGATTTAGAAGATATTTTTGAAAAAGGAAATGAAATAAGTTCCAGAGTTTCCGAAATACAAGACATGGAACCGGATATTGAGCAAGTGAAAGCTATGAGAACGGATCAATCTACTTGTTTTTTTGGACCTAATGTTTTAAAAATGTGTCAAAAGGCAGATATTGTTTTCATGGCACTTCATGGGGAAAATGGAGAAAATGGAAAGATTCAGGCTGCATTTGATTTACTTGGAATAAAATATACCGGATCGGGATACTTAAGCAGTGCATTAGCTATGGATAAAGGGATATCTAAAGAATTATTTAACAGTAAGGGAATACCGACTCCTCAAGGCATTACTATAAAAAAAGGACAACGGTCTGTCTCTTTTAAAGAACTGAATTTAAATTTACCGTTTGTAGTAAAACCATGTTGTGGCGGCTCAAGCATAGGGGTTTATATAGTTAAGGATGAAGAGGAATATAAAAAGGCATTGGAAGCAGCTTTTCGGTATGAGGATGAAGTTGTAATTGAAGAATATATTCAGGGTAGAGAGTTTTCAGTAGGCGTTATAGAAAGAAAAGCATTACCTGTGATTGAGATAGCACCGATTCAAGGGTTTTATGATTATAAGAATAAATATCAGGCGGGAAGTGCGATTGAAACTTGTCCGGCAGAACTTAGTGAAGAGATCACAGGAAAAATGCAGAGATGTGCAGAAATGGTCTGTGAGACTTTAGGACTTGACACTTATTCTAGAATGGATTTCTTGTTGGATGCAAATAATAATATATATTGTTTGGAAGCAAATACACTCCCAGGGATGACTCCAACAAGTTTATTGCCGCAAGAAGCAGCAGCGGTAGGAATTTCGTTTGAAGAATTATGTGAGAAACTGATAGAAGTTTCATTAAAAAAGTATAGTTAGAGGTGAAGGTAATGATGAAGAACATGACATTAGCTTCTATAACGGCAGCCTGCTCTGGAATTTTTTTTGGAAATGAACAGCAGCAGAAATTAGGTATAGATGGAGTTGTCATTGATAGTAGGAAAGTGAAAGAGAATTTTTTGTTCATACCAATAAAAGGAGAACGTGTTGACGGTCACGATTTTATACCAGAGGTCATGAAGAATGGAGCTGCATGCACTCTTTCAGAAAAAGTATTAGAAGATGTAGATTTTCCTTATATATTTGTAGATTCTTGTGAACAGGCGTTAAAAGACATTGCGGAATTTTATCGTAAGAATTTGGATATTCTTGTTGTGGGTATTACAGGAAGCGTTGGAAAAACCAGTACAAAAGAAATAATAGCTTCTGTTTTGGAACAAGAATTTAATGTATTGAAAACACAAGGAAATTTTAATAATGAAATTGGATTGCCATTAACCATTTTTAACATTCAAAAAGAGCATGAAGTAGCTGTGGTAGAAATGGGAATCAGTGATTTTGGTGAGATGCACCGCTTAGCAAAAGTAGCACGACCTGATATTTGTGTAATTACAAATATAGGGTTCAGCCATCTCGAAAATTTAAAATCAAGAGAAGGAATTTTGAAAGCCAAAACAGAAATATTCGATTTCCTTACTTCGGATGGTGCTATTGTTTTAAATGGTGACGATGATATGTTAGAAACAGTCAAAGAAGTTAATGGTATTACACCAACATTTTTTGGTGTTGCGAATACGACAGGTAACTATGCTGATGAAATAGAAAGTTTAGGGTTGAAAGGAAGTAAAGGTACTTTTCATATTGGATTGGATACTTATAAAGTTCATATACCGCTCCCTGGGCATCATATGTTATATAACAGTTTAGCAGCTGCATCGGTAGGTAAAATCCTGGGCTTGACAAAAGAACAGATTCAAAAAGGAATTGAAACATTAGCCAGTGTGGGTGGAAGGAATCATATGATCGAAGTAAATGATTATACAATTATTGATGATTGTTATAATGCAAATCCGGTTTCCATGAAAGCGTCTATTGATGTTTTGACACATGCACTCGGTAGAAAAATCGCTGTTGTAGGTGATATGTTTGAATTAGGTGAGAAAGAGAAGGAACTTCATTATCAGGTAGGCGAATATATTGGAGAAAAAGTTATTGATTTTGTATTTGCATCAGGAGAACTCTCGAAGGAATTAATAAGAGGAGTTCAAGACACAGGTAATACTTGTATTCTGAAACATTTTGAAAAACAGGATAATCTGATAGAAGAGTTAAAGAAGAACCTTCAACCGGGAGATACTGTTTTGGTAAAGGCTTCACATGGTATGCATTATGAGAATGTGATTAAGGAATTAATGGAGTAATGATAATAGCTCCCTCAAGTTTGAGGGAGCTATTCTAATCAATTTTATTTTTATCCAGCATTTCTTGAATTTTTTTCTGGGTATAAGCCCCCAGAAACTTCTGTTCCTGTTTATCTAAGGTCTTTGGATAAATTGGTTTCCCATATTCCAAAACAACTTTACAAGATTTGATTCTTGGAAAGTGTTTTTCAAATATTTCTGAAGAGTTGGTTATGGCGATTGGAATAATGGCACAACCTGATTTCTCAGCAATTTTAAGACTTCCTTCTTTAAAGGGAAGAAGTTCTTTTTCATAATTTCTGGTACCTTCGGGGAAAATACAAATAGAAATTCCTTGCTTTACTTTTTCAATACCGATAAGAATTGTTTTCAAACCTTCTTTAATATTATCACGGTCAAGGAATAAACAATGAAGACGTTTCATCCAATTTGAAAGTAAAGGAGTTTTTTCCATTGATTTTTTTGCTATGTAGCCTGTCAGACCCGGACATCTGGAATAAGTAAGTAAGATATCGAAGTAACTGCTATGATTAGCTACATATAAAACTGGTTCGTTGGCCGGGACGTTTTCCTCTCCAATAACAGTAATTTGTGTTCCCGCAATTTTCAGCATTAGTCGAAAGGCCCATTGAACTAAACGAAGACTGCGCATGTCTGAAGCTGGTTTGTTAAATTTACCTAGAATCCATTCAATTATCAGAATCGGTATCGTTAGGACAAGATAAAGTATTAAAAAAGCAGCAATTAGTAAAAACCGTATCATAAAAATCCACCTATCTATTTAAACTGTTTTAATTATACTGAAGAATTCGATAAAATACAACTGAAAACTATGGAAAGAGTGTATAAAAATAGTAAAAAAGTAATAGACTAGATAAAAAGCAAAAGGGATGGACAGCGTGTTCAAAAAAATATTTATTGTAATAAGTGTAAGTATTCTGTTGATATCGATATCAGGATGTAGTGTGGAAAAGGCAGATAAAAATAAGCAAAGTGATTTGGAGTTTACTGTAGTAAAAGATGAGGTTATTCCAAAAGAACTAAAACGTTCTATTGAAGAAAAACAAGAATCAGAATTTAAATTAACTTATACCGAAGGAGAATATCTATATATTGCTATTGGTTATGGTGAGCAAGAGACCAGTGGCTATAGTATTCAAGTTAATGAATTGTATACAACAAGTAATGCAATTTATCTGGATACAACTTTGCTAGGGCCTAAAAAGGATGAAACCGTTCATGAAACCCTGACTTACCCATACTTGGTGTTAAAGACAGAATATTTAGACAAAAAGGTAATATTCCTGTGAAGTATAGAAATACAAATGTAAAATTTACTGAATTTGACATTAATTCATAACTGTGATATAATATTAAAGCAGTTTGCAGAATGAGGTGAGAAGATGATAATGAGACAAGAAGACATTGATAAGGTACGTGCATCTGTGGGTAGACAATTAGGAAGTAAAGTATTGATAAAGTTAAATAAAGGAAGACATAAGATTGATGTTGCAGAAGGAATTATAAAAGAGGCTTATCCTAGCATTTTTGTAATAGAAGTCGAAGGAGATACCACAGAAGAGCCATCTAAAATGTTGTCATTCAGCTACACAGACGTTTTGACAAAGGATGTAAGAATGAAACTTTGCTAAGTGAATTAGCAATTAGAACAAAACTTTATAATAGCAAGTATAAATCTCTGCTACCTTGAATAAATTAGAAATAGAATTCAAGATAGGAGAGATTTTTTATGATTAAGAAAAATATTCATATGAATCGAATAAAAGGAAACATAGTCACGCAAATTACAGTGGACGATGATTATAATGTACAAGATAATAAACCTGATGTAATCCATATCATTCAGAGTAAGGGCGAAATTAAATTGGAAGAAACGCAAGTGTGGGATAATCATGTTTCCATTAAAGGGAAACTTCTGTTTGATGTTTTGTTTTCAGTTAATGAAGAAAGTCAGAACGTTAATAGTCTGCGGGGAGAAATACCTTTTGAAGAGACTATAAATGTAGATGGAGCTGAACAGGGAGATTATGTAACGGTTAGAAATCAGTTGGATGATTTATCAATCTCTATGATTAATTCCAGAAAGCTTAGTGTTAATGCAATTGTAAGTCTTCAAGCAATTATAGAAGAATTGTATGATGAAGAAGTAGCTGTTGATTTAGGCGATTTAGATGAAGTTGAAGTGAAAAAGGAAAGACTGGAATGCTTGCAGATGGTAGTTTCACAAAAAGATACATATCGAATTAAAGAAGACATTGTTTTACCATCTAATAAACCAAATATCCAAGAAATCTTATGGAAAAACATTCAATTAAGAGGGTTAGAAGTCCGCTTGGGTGAGGGTCAATTATTTATCAAAGGTGAAGTATTGACTTTTGTTCTGTATCGTGCAGAAGAAGAAGATAGTCCATTACAATGGTTAGAAACTGCGGTTCCTTTCCATGGAGAAATAGAGTGTATGGGCTGCACCGAAGAGATGGTTCCAATGATACAGACTTGGATCTTAAGTCAAGAGCTTGAGGCCAAGCCCGACTATGATGGGGAAGAAAGGGTACTTCAGTTAGAAATTGTGTTAGAGATGATTATAAAAGTATACCAAGAAGAAGGATTTGATATGATTGCAGATCTGTATGCGTTGGATCGAGAAATAATCCCAATAAGAACCGATAGTACGTTTGAATCTTTATTAATTAAGAATCAATCTAAATGCAGAACGGCAGAGCGAATGAAAATGGAAGAGAGTGAGGCGAAGATTTTACAAATCTGTCATAGTACCGGAACGGTTAAGATAGATGAGATTAATCAGGTGGAAGATGGGATTTCTGTTGAAGGCATTGTACAAGTGGAAATCTTGTATGTTTCAAATGATGACCAAAGTCCATTTAATTCACATAGCGGCACAGTATTCTTCCAACATACGATTGAAGCTCCAAATATTAATAAAGATTGTATACATAGATTAACTGCAGATTTGGAACAGTTGACTACTACCATGATAGATAGTGATCAGATCGAAGTAAAAGCAACGATAAATTTAAATACAGTAGTGATGCAGAAAAACACAATTCCTATTATTAGTCAGGTGGAAGAAGAGCCATTAGATTTTGAAAAATTGCAGGAACTACCCAGTATTACGGCTTATATTCCAAGAGATTCAGATGATTTATGGAATCTTGCAAAGCAGAATTACACAACCATTGCACAAGTACGGGAAACGAATAATTTAAAAGGAAATGATATTCCAAAAGGGATTCCGATTCTTATTATAAAAACAGTGAATCAAATGCCCGGGTAATTTTCTGATTTTCAGTGGAAAAGGGGAGCTGCAATATGAATAGAGGCTCCCCTTTTCCTGTTACTTATTACTCTCTTCCTGGCTCCATTCATCAAACTTATTCATCACAGCATCGTAAGTGTCTTTGGAGATACTTGGAAGTTCTTTTCCCCAAGCTTTCGTAGCTGCATTGAAACCTTCAATAAAAGCGTCTTTCATAGCTTGTGATTTGCTTGGATCGCCTCCGGACAAGGCTTTTGCAAATTCGACAATACGCTCGGAAGTTTGTTCGACTCCCCAATATCCGTCTTCTGAAATGTCTTCTTGTGCCTGCGCCTTGGTTTCAGCATCGACTGTAAAATCTCCGCTGGCTAAAAAACTCCAGATATCGTCTGCTTTTCCAATTGTTTTGCCTTGCTGTGTCATCATCTTTTCTACAAGAGTTCTTAGCTGAGAAGTTCTTTGCTCAACGTCTGCTTTCAGTTGGTTTATAATGTCGGTACTTTGGGTATTCTTTTCTGAGTTTTTTTCAATGTTTTTTGATTTTTCATAAATTACCCCGGTTGCGACATCTGTCTGCGTGGAGTGGGGCTTGTCTGTACTTGTTGTTCCATATTCAATTGATGGGTCTGATTGTTTTGGAACAGAAGTAACATTATTAATTCCATTTATATTCATATCTTGTCCTCCTTGCCTTCCTTGGCATCCTTGTTACTTCGATAACCGAAATATTAGATTGGTTTCAATGTTTATATCGACAAAAATAAAAAAAAAGTTTAGGCTAATCCCTTGATTTATTTAACTTAAATGGTATAATTTAAATGTGTGTATACAAAATACAAGAGGGAGCAATATGAAAAAATTAAATTTAAAAGCTTTAGCAAAAATCAATTTAGGTTTAGATGTAGTTGGGAAAAGAGAAGATGGTTATCATGAAGTACGAATGGTAATGCAGACAATACATTTATTTGATAGTGTAGAAATTATTGTGTTGGAAAATCCGGTCATAAAAGTGGATACCAATCTTTATTATTTGCCATCGAATGAAAACAATCTGGTTTATAAAGCAGCAAAACTTTTAATAGATGAATTTAAAATATCAAAAGGAGTTTATATAAATTTGAAAAAATTTATTCCTGTGGCTGCCGGTATGGCAGGGGGAAGCAGTGATGCCGCCGCAGTATTATTTGGAATAAATAAGTTGTTCAATCTTGGATTGTCTTTAGAAGAGTTGAAAAAAAGAGGTGTAAAGATAGGAGCAGATGTCCCCTACTGTTTAATGAGAGGAACTGCTTTGGCAGAAGGAATTGGAGAAGAGCTGACACCATTACATCCAATGAAGAAATGTCCGGTTTTAATTGCGAAACCGGCAATTAGTGTTTCGACCAAATTTGTATATGATAATCTTAAGTTGAATGAGAAGACAGTACATCCGGATATCGATGGGTTAATTAAGGAAATAGAAAAAGGGAATTTAAGAGGCATAGCCAAAAAGATGGGTAATGTATTAGAGTCAGTAACAATTCCTGTCCATCCGGAAATAGAGTTAATTAAAAATGAGATGAAGGATAAAGGTGCTTTAAATGCCATGATGAGTGGAAGTGGTCCAACTGTTTTTGGTTTATTTGACAGTCAGACGAAGGTGAAAGAAGCTTATGAGTATTTCCGCAGAAAGAATATTGCAGATAAGGTTTATTTGACAAGTATTTTTAATGTATAAATAGTTTTGACAAAAGAGGAATTAGAGAAAAAGGGAGGAATAGCTGTGAATGACAATTTGAAGATTCAAATGAATGAATATTTACCTTTGCGAGATGTTGTTTTTAATACATTGAGGGAAGCTATTTTGAAAGGTGAATTGAAACCAGGCGAGCGTCTGATGGAAATTCAATTAGCAGAGCGTTTGGGTGTCAGCAGAACTCCTATCCGAGAGGCAATTAGAAAATTGGAGTTGGAAGGTTTGGTATTGACAATTCCGCGTCGCGGCGCAGAAGTTGCCAAAATGACTGAAAAAAATATGAGAGAAGTTCTGGTTGTAAGGAAAGCGCTAGAGGTCCTTGCAGTTGAAATTGCCTGTGAAGTTATCACACAACCACAAATCGTAGAATTAAAGGAAGTGGCAAAGGCTTTTGAACAATCTATGAATAGTAAGGATTTGAAAAAGATTGCAGAGGCAGATGTCAGATTTCATGATTTGATCTACCAATCAACAGGGAATAAAAGGTTAGTTCAAATTTTAAATAATCTTAGGGAGCAGATATACCGTTATCGGATTGAATATTTGAAAGATGCGAGTACTTATCCGTCATTATTGCAAGAGCATCAGGCTTTGATCGAGGGATTAAAAAATAGAGACAAAGAATTTGTGAAAGATATAATGAATCGTCATATAGAAAATCAAGAAAGAACTGTGATTAACATAATTAGAGAACAAGAATAAAAAATGATATTTTGATTAAACTAAGGGAAAAGGCTGAATTAGGAGCCTTTTCTTTTTTTAATTTATCTTAGGGAGAAAAAAATGTCGGAGAAAATAAATCAGGTAAAAAATGAAAATAAAATGAAACAACCACAGCAGGAACAAGATAAAATTGAAAGCAGTCTTTCAAAAAACAAACAAAGGATAGAAGAATTACTTCTTGATTGTGATGACATAATTAGGCAGCCTATGAAGCTGGGAGGGGAAACAAAGGTAGAATGTCTCTTAGTTTTTATTGAAGTAGCTGTCAGCAACATGATTCTTCAGGATTCCGTAATCGGACAGACATTTATGCAGATGATGAATGAAAGTCCCCAAAAGATTATTGAGCAGGCGAAAGAAAATGGATTAGGGATTGCAGATATTAAAGAATTAAAGACGATGAAAGAAGCCACAGCTGCTCTTCTTGCCGGGAACGCTATTTTATTCATTGATGGTTATGATAAAGCACTTAAAATTTCTAGTAAAGGTTATCCCGGTTTAGGGGTACAACAGGCGGAGTCTGAAAAGGTAATCAGAGGATCGAATGAAGGCTTTTCTGATGCAGTTAAAGTCAACGCTGCTCTTATTCGAAAAAGAGTAAGAGATACAAAAGTAAAAGTAAAAGAAAAGCGGATGGGTGAACGGTCTGATACGGTCGTTTATCTGGTGTATATTGATGATTTAGTAGATCCTGGAATACTAAGCCAGATAGAATCCGGTCTGGAGAGTTTTAAGATAGATGGAATTTTAGATAGTGGTGTTATTGAACAGCTTACAGAAAATTCCTGGCGTTCTCCTTTCCCGCAGTATCAGACAACGGAAAGGCCGGACAGGGCGGCAATGGCAATTCTAGATGGAAGAATTGCATTATTATCAGATAATTCACCGGTATGTCTATTGCTTCCAACAACATATAATTGCTTTTTGCAGACAACAGATGATTATTTTAATCGATGGGAAATAGCATCTTTTACGAGACTCTTAAGGTATTTTGCTTCTTTTCTTGCATTGGCAATGCCGGGGTTATATCTGGCGGTTACGACTTTTCATGCTCAGATTATACCGACTAATTTACTATTATCATTTCAGGCTGCTAGAGAAGGGGTTCCATTTCCGGCAGTGATAGAAGTATTGATTATGGAATTGGCATTTGAGCTGCTGCGGGAAGCCGGAGTAAGATTACCGGGACCGATGGGAAGTACGATTGGTATTGTTGGAGGACTTATTGTAGGACAGGCAGCGGTAGAGGCAAATCTGGTAAGCCCTATTGTAGTCATTATTGTTGCGCTTACGGCTTTATGCTCGTTTGCAATTCCTAATGAAGAATTTGCAACGGCCTCCCGTCTGATCAAATTTTTCCTTATATTTTTCTGCGCTTTTATGGGTCTTTACGGATTTGTGTTAGGGATGTTTTTTGTATTTTTTCATCTTGCTCAGTTGGAAAGTTTCGGAATTCCTTATCTAATGCCTTTTAGTGCTGCAGATATGAATGGTTATGAGGATGAAAAAGATACAATTATTCGAAGACCGTTATTTGGGTTAAAACGAAGACCTTATTTTGCAAAGAAAGATCAAAGAACGCGTTTGCGCTTTAAGAAAGAAGATAAGGAGTAGATTATGTTTTCAAATAATAGAAAAGTATCAAACCGCCAGATAACAAGGATAATTATTTTAGATTTTTTTGGAGTAATAGGTCTGCTGCTTCCAACAGAATTATCAAGAACTGCAGGTAAAGATGGAATCATAGCCTTTATTTTGGGAGGAAGTTTAGCAGCATTGTTTGCAGTTTTCTTGAGTTATCGTATGAGGGTTCTGAAGGAAGCGGGGGAAGAGTCATCGATTTCATCAGGAAATAAAGCGATATTAATAATAAGCAGCATTTTTTATCTTATACATTTTTTTATTATTGCAGTCTTTTTATCCTGTTTATTAACAGAAGTAGTTCAAGATATGTTTTTGTTGGAAAGTTCAAGGACAGCCATTATGGTTCTTACGCTGTTGATTTGCAGTTATGGTGTCAAAAAAGGAATAGAATCAAGAGGGCGTATTTGCGAAATTTCATTTTATTTTGTAATGCTGCCACTTATTTTAATGATTGTACTTGCTGTTAAAGATGTAAATATGGATTATCTGGCTCCACTGGTGACCGTAGGATTTAATAGAACTGTTTTGAGCGTATATTATGTCTTTGCAGGTTTTTCTTCTATATCAGTACTGTTTTTAATGGGAAATTTTATAAAAGATACAAAAACAGTCCAAAAGGCAATTATAAAAGGGGTAGTTACCGTCACAATTTTAAATCTCTGCCTCTATGCGATCGCTTTAGGATTTTTCCAAGAGGCAGCTATGAAAACTCAGAGATGGCCTGGAATTACATTAATTTCGGTATTAAATACTCCAGGAGGATTTTTACAAAGATATGATGCATTTTTGGTTGCAGTATTTCTTATTAGTATTCTAATTGGTTTGTCATCTTGCATTTCATATGGAGGTTATTTATTTCAGAAAATTATAGGTAATAATAGTACCGGATGGGGATACTTATTTAGTATTGCGGTTTTTTTCGCTGGATTATGGATAAAAGAATATTCTCAATTGTATCGGATGTTTACTTTTTATCTATGGTATATTGGAACGCCGATCATGGTAGTACTACCTTTGCTATTTTGGAAACGGAGGGCTAAAAATGCGTAAGTGGTTTATTTGGTTTATTCCTATTTTATCTGTATTTATCTTAACTGGATGCGCAAATACAGAATTGGAACGGAAAGAATTTCCCTTGACTCTAGGGCTTGATGTTGCTGAGAATGCCGGAAATAATCTACAGATAATTTATAACCTTCCTGATTTATCCAAAGTGACAGAACAGAATAAAGAGTCAGAACTAGAAACTACTTTAGAAGTGGAAGGTGTGAACTTTGCCGCAGCACAAGAAGAATATCTTAAAAATACAGATAAGCAATTGGATTATAGTCAATTGAAAGCAATTGTAATAGGTCGGCGTTTGTTAGAAAAAAAAGATTTATTAGTAAGTATGTTGAAGTATTTAGAAAGCCATAATGCAATTTCACAAAGTGTTATGATATTTGTGAGTGACGATTCAAAAGAAGTGATCGACAGAGGTTCAAAGAAGGAAGGTTCACTAGGGACCTACTTAGAGAAGCTTATGAATAAACCATTGAAAGGTGAACAAAAAGTTACTCTTGGAAATTTAATTACTCATTGGAGAAACCAAAATGAAACGCTATTAATTCCTATTTTAGAACCAGCTGAAAAATCGGAAGTTCTTATGGATAACGCTGTAATTTTAAAAAATGTTACTAATTATGGTCAGTTAGATAAAGAAGAACTTGAAATGTTACTTTTAAGTACAGGAAAAATAATTAATAAAACATACTATTTAAATGGAAAGCCTGAAATAACGCTTAAAAAAGCAAGAGTAAAATATTTGATTGAACCGTATTCTTTATTGCCAGAAGTTACTGTTAAAATATATTTAAAAGGTAATTCGCAGGAAAATACGCTTCAGGAAGAACGAGAAGCAAAAGAAATAAAGGAATTAATAGAAAAGCAAATTCAAGAAAGGCTAAAGATATTGGAGGAAACATGGGGTAAAAAGGTGGATTTGTGGAATACTTTTGTTATGCTGGGCAGACAAGATAGAGAATTATGGAAAAAATATAATCAGAAGCAGGATCAGTATGTTAATGACAGAAAAATAAAATTTGATATAGAATGGTCCGGTATCTGAATAAAATAAAAGAACGAGGAAATACTCCTGATATATGAAAGTAATCAGGAGGTACATATTTATGAAATGGAAACAATATTTTAAATCGATTCTTTTGGGGAGCGCAGCGATTGCTGCCATTTGCTTAAACAATGCAAAGGCACAACAAATTCAGCATGGGATAGCAGAACAAGTCATACGTTTTCATGTGATAGCAAATAGTAACAGCAATGAAGATCAGAGTTTGAAAATAGAATTAAAAGATTACATAGCAGGATATATGAAAGAGCTATTAAAGGATTCTTCCAGTATTGAGCAGACGAGAGAATTGATAAAAGAAAATATGTCACAGATTCAGAAAAAAGCAGAGGGTTTTATTGAAAAGAAAGGATATACTTATAAAATTCAGACAAAATTGGGAGGCTGTCATTTTCCTGAAAAAGTTTATGGGGATTGTAGTTTTCCGGCAGGAGATTACGAAGCTTTGGAAATTATTATTGGAAATGGAGTAGGAAGGAATTGGTGGTGTGTTGTTTATCCGAGTTTGTGTTTTGTTGATGGGACATATGCCGTTGTTTCCGAAGAGACTAAGGAAGAATTAAAGCATGTCCTTACAGAGGAAGAGTATGCAGTCATAACAAATCAGACAGATAAAGAGATAAAAATTAAGTATACTTTCAAAACACTTACATTTTTTAAGGAAATAATGGAAGAAAGGAAAGAAAAGACCAAAGAAAAAAGCTAATCTCTATCTTGTGTTTCGTTACTACTTCGTGTAAAATAAATGTGAATAGTACGTTTGATGGAGGAAATCATGGCAAAAAAGGAAATGGATATGGATGGGTATCGATGCAATGCACCGATAGGAGTTTTTGATTCAGGTGTAGGCGGGCTGACGGTAGCTCGTGAGATCATGCGTCAGATACCACAAGAGCGTGTAGTGTATTTTGGTGACACAGCTCGTGTTCCATATGGAAGTAAATCAAAAGATACAATCATAAAATACGCAAGACAAATTATCCGATTTCTACAGACCAAAGAAGTAAAGGCTATTGTTGTTGCTTGTAATACAGCCAGTGCTTATGCGTTAGAAGAAATCAGACAGGAAATAGATCTTCCAATGATAGGAGTGGTGAAACCAGGCGCTAAAGTGGCAGCAGATACAACAAAAAATGGAAATGTAGGCGTAATAGGGACAGAAGCTACCATTAATAGTCAGATATATTCTAAATTTCTTAAGAATCACAATCCAAAAGTTAAAGTAATAGGAAAAGCATGTCCATTATTTGTCCCATTGGTAGAAGAAGGGCTTTTAAAAGATCCGGTGACGGATGAAATTGCTGCCAGATATCTGAAGGATTTGAAACGTTCAGAAATAGATACTTTGATTATGGGTTGTACTCATTATCCACTGCTTCGCTCTACCATTAGAAAAATTATGGGAGAAGATGTCACACTTGTCAATCCAGCCTATGAGACTGCAGTAGAACTCAAAAGGATGTTAGAGAAAGAAAATATTAAGAATGAAGAGGATGACAATCAGCCTGAAGAGAGATATCAATTTTATGTAAGCGATACTGCTGATAAGTTTAAAAATTTTGCAAATTCAATTTTACCGTATGATATTGAGACAATTAAACAAATAAATATAGAGGAGTACTAAAATGACAAAAGAAGTTTTGATTGCCATTGCAGGTTTACAGTTTGAATCCAATGATAAAGATGAGCAGATAGAAGTGATTACAGCAGGAGATTACTATCAAAGGAATGGAAAGCATTATGTTCTTTATGAAGAAGTATTGGAAGGCTTCGAAGGCATTACAAAAAACATGATTAAAATTGGGGAAGATTCTTTAGATATTACAAAAAAGGGCATCACAAACGTGCATATGGTTTTTGAAAAGAATAAAAAGAACGTTACATATTATGATACGCCATTCGGAAGCCTTTTAGTTGGAATTGCCGCCAGAAATGTTGACGTGAAGGAAACCAAAGAAAATATTGATGTAGTAGTAAATTATGCTTTAGAGGTTAATTATGAGCATTTGGCGGATTGCAAGATAACAATGAACATAAAATCAAAAGACGCAAAAGATTTTTCATTAAAAGCATAGGAGGAGATAATTAATGAGAGTAAAAAAAGCGATTATTCCGGCAGCAGGACTTGGTACAAGATTTTTACCGGCAACAAAGGCACAGCCAAAGGAGATGTTAGCGATTGTTGACAAACCGACGATTCAATATATTATTGAAGAAGCTGTAGCATCTGGGATTACAGATATTATTATTGTGACCGGGCGTAATAAACGTTCGATTGAAGATCATTTTGACCGTTCCATCGAGTTAGAGTTAGAATTAGAACGCAGTAACAAACTGGAAACATTAGAAATGGTCAGAAAGATCTCCGATATAGCGAATATTCATTATATTCGTCAAAAAGAACCGAGAGGATTAGGACATGCTATTTTGACTGCAAAACAGTTTATTGGTAATGAACCATTTGCCGTTTTACTTGGAGATGATATCGTAGTTTCCAAAAAACCATGTTTACAACAAATGATGGAAGTATTCGATGAATATAAAACGACTGTCTTAGGGGTACAGACAGTTGCGGATGATGCAGTAGACAAATATGGAATCGTTGACTGTAAACATATTGAAGAAAGAGTATTCAAAGTGAAGGATTTGGTAGAAAAGCCTAAGAAAGAAGATGCACCATCTAATGTTGCTATATTAGGAAGATACATAATCACACCTACCATTTTTGAATATTTACAAACGCAGGACGCAGGAGCAGGAGGAGAAATTCAATTAACCGATGCTTTGAGACGTATGGCATTAGATGAAGCAATGTATGCTTATAATTTTAAAGGTCATCGTTATGATGTTGGAACGAAATCCGGTTTTATTGAAGCTAATATTGAATTTGCCCTGAGAAATGATGAAGTAAAAGATGATATGCTGGAATATTTGAATCGTCTTCATGATAATATGGAAGAAATGTTGAAATATGATTAAAGAATAAATGAAAAGAACCATCCATTCAGTTTTAAGTAAATTGAATGGATGGTTCTATCTATTTTATCATTTATTTGCATTCACTTTTTTCTGTAACTTTTCCTGGGTACGTTTCAACCAGCCTTTTTTCTTGGTGTCTACTTTTTCTAAAGGTCCGCGTACACCTCGAACACTTGTGATATAAAGGCCGCTGACAACAGCTTTCACTTCTTTTTTCACTGGGATAGATTCAAATATTGATTCTTCACAAATCAAAGTCATGACTTTTGGTCCCACTTTTGCTTTTACAATAGGTAATTTTGAACGGCGTAACAATTTGGGCGTATTTTCATAAACAACAGACGGAAGTCCCGCCTCCTTAAGCTTCATCCGCTTTTTATCAATAATCAGCATAGTAACATTTTGTGCAGCCGCAGCTATTTGTTCTTGTTGTTCCGCTTGTTTTTTCTGTGCTCTTCTTCCAAGGAAATATAAAACAACAATTGCAATAAGTAAAATAGCCAAAATAATCAGCAATACTGTTATTAGTGTACTATTCATAATAATACAATCCTCCTTAACTAATTCATACCTGTCCATTGTATCATTGTTGTTGGCAAATTGCAAACGAAAGAAACTTAAATATTGGTAAAAGTGCTTTAAATTTTCCAAATAATGTGATATGGTATTATGTACGGTGCTCATAGTAAACAAAATATATGAATTGGCCCGTAAAATAAGGGGAACGATAACAAAGCCACAGAAAGAAAGGAAAACAATATATGTTCAAGAAAAAATTATTAATGGGTGTATTATGTATCACTATGGCAGCTGTAGCATTTGGCTGTGGATCCAAAAAAAACAAAGATGAGAAATCACAAACAGAAGACCAGACGAGTGATGAAAGCGCAGCTTCGAAAATTAAATATAATGTAGATGATTATGTAAAATTAGGAGACTACAAAGGAATCGAAGTAGCTAAGGAAGAAGCAAAAGTAACCGATGAGGATTTAAATACGGCAATTAAAAATATCTTGCAATCTTATCCGGAAACAGTAAAGACAGATAAACAAGTTGTGGAAAAGGATGATACTGTAAATATTGATTATGAAGGCTTATTAGATGGTAAGGCATTTGATAATGGTACACAAAAAGGTGCCAATTTAAAAATAGGTTCCGGAACCTTTATTGAGGGATTTGAAGAACAATTAATCGGAGCGAAAGTAGGAGAAGATAAAAGCATCAAAGTAACATTTCCGAAAGAATATGGTAATAAAGATTTAGCAGGAAAAGAAGTTGTTTTTAACGTTAAAATAAATTATATAGGTGAAGAGAAGATACCAGAACTGACAAAAGAGTTTATTAAAACCTATACAAATAAAGATATGACAATTGATGAATTTAAGGAGCAATTGAAATCAGAACTTTTAGAACAAAAAAAGACTACAATACAAACCAATCGAATTGATGCGGTGAAAACAAAAGTACTTGAAAATTCTAAAGTCAAAGAATTTCCAAAAGGATTGCTTGAAGCAAAAATCAGTGATATTAAGAAGCAGGTAACAGAGCAGGCCAAAAGTCAGGGAATGGAATTGGAAAAATTCCTTACACAAAACTATGCAGGACTGACATTAGAAGACTTTAATAAGCAGGTTAAAACTTCAGTGGAAGATAGATTGAATTTATTATTAATAACAGAAGCTATTACGAAAAAAGAAGGTTTGGAATTAACGGATAAAGAATATAAAGAACAAGTAGAAAAATATGCGAATCAAATGCAGAGCACAGTAGATGTTTTTGAGAAACAATATGGAAAAGATTCTATAAAAGAAGAATTCCAATTGCAAAAGACATGGAATTTCGTATCAGAAAAAGCAGTAGAAAAGTAAATAAATAATTGACAAAGGAGTCGAACAATGGAGTTAATCAGTATTAGAGAGTTATACAAAAATCGTGAGAAATATATGGACAAAAAGGTTGAAGTAGGAGGATGGTTACGTAGTATAAGGGATTCGAAAACATTTGGATTCATAGTTCTGAATGATGGAACTTATTTCGAACCGCTTCAAGTAGTTTATCATGATACAATGGATAATTTTTCTGAGATTGTGAAATTAAATGTAGGTGCGGCGATTATTGTAAAAGGTACTTTGGTAGAGACGCCACAGGCAAAACAGCCCTTTGAAATTCAAGCAGATGAAATTTTCATAGAGGGTCAGTCTACAGGGGATTATCCACTGCAGAAAAAGAGACATTCTTTTGAATATTTGAGAAGCATTGCACATTTAAGACCCAGAACAAATACATTTCAGGCCGTATTTCGTGTACGTTCTTTAATCGCATATGCGATACACAAGTTTTTCCAAGAGCGTGATTTTGTATATGTTCATACTCCGATCATTACAGGAAGCGATTGCGAAGGGGCAGGAGAGATGTTTCGGGTCACTACGCTGGACATGGCTCAACTGCCAAAGAATCCCGACGGAACGATCGATTATAGTGAGGACTTTTTTGGAAAAGAAACCAACCTTACCGTAAGTGGTCAGCTTAATGGGGAAACCTACGCACAGGCTTTCCGTAATATTTATACGTTCGGCCCGACTTTTAGAGCAGAAAATTCCAATACGACCAGGCATGCGGCAGAATTCTGGATGATAGAACCGGAAATTGCTTTTGCAGATTTACAGGATAATATGATTTTGGCAGAAAGTATGATCAAATATATTATTACTTATGTTATGGAACATGCACCGGAAGAAATGAAATTCTTTAATCAATTTGTGGATAAAGGGTTAATGGAACGATTGAATGGAGTCGTAAATTCAGAATTTGGACATGTCACTTATACAGAAGCGATTGATATTCTGGAGAAAAATAACAATAAATTTGATTATAAAGTATCTTGGGGCTGTGATTTACAGACAGAACATGAAAGATACCTGACCGAGGAAGTGTTTAAAAAGCCGGTATTCGTTACGGATTATCCAAAAGAAATCAAAGCTTTTTATATGAAAATGAATGAAGATAATAAGACCGTAGCAGCTATGGATTGTCTGGTACCTGGAATCGGTGAGATCATAGGAGGAAGTCAAAGAGAAGATGACTATGATAAATTAATTTCCCGTATGAATGAATTAGGTTTAAATGTTGAGGATTATGGATTCTATCTGGATCTTAGAAAATATGGTTCTACCAGACATGCAGGTTTTGGATTGGGATTTGAAAGATGTGTGATGTATCTTACCGGAATGTCGAATATCCGTGACGTAGTTCCATTTCCAAGAACAGTTGGCAATTGTGAATTGTAATAGTATAACAAAGGAGAGCGAAAAGTGGAAAATATAGTGATTCCGGATGGTTACGAATCAGCTTTGGATATAAAACAGACAGAAGTAGCGATTAAACAGGTAAAGGATTTTTTTGAAAGAGAATTAGCAGTACAATTAAATTTGACTAGAGTTTCGGCACCGCTTTTTGTAACACCGGAAAGTGGTTTGAATGATAATTTAAATGGAACGGAAAGACCAGTAAGTTTCGGGGTGAAAGAGCAGAACGAAACCAGGTTTGAAATTGTACATTCCCTTGCAAAGTGGAAACGTCATGCTTTGGGACGATATGGATTCAATCAAGGCGAAGGCCTGTATACGGATATGAATGCGATCCGACGTGATGAAGATACCGATAATCTACATTCAATTTTTGTAGATCAATGGGATTGGGAGAAAATAATTTCAAAACAAGAAAGAAATATTGAAACATTAAAAGAAACAGTGAAAAGTGTTTATGAAGCATTAAGAGTAACGGAAAAATATATTTCTCAAAAGTACGATTACATCGAAACATATCTGCCGGAAGAAATTACATTTATATCATCTCAGGAATTGGAAGATAAATATCCGGAACTTACACCAAAAGAAAGAGAAAATAAAGCTGCGAGAGAATATGGAGCAGTTTTTATCACACAGATTGGCGGTCCGTTAAAGTCCGGAGAAAAACATGATGGAAGAGCACCGGATTATGATGACTGGAATCTGAATGGTGATATTATTGTTTATTATCCAATTCTTGATATTGCATTAGAACTGTCTTCCATGGGAATTCGAGTAGATGAGGAAACGCTGAAGGAACAGTTGGAGATGAGCGGATGTATGGATAGAGCACAGCTCCCGTTTCAAAAAGCATTGTTGGAAGGGAAACTTCCCCTTACCATTGGTGGAGGAATTGGACAATCTAGAATTTGTATGTTTTATTTAAGAAAAGCGCATATCGGAGAAGTACAATCTTCTGTATGGCCGCAAGAAGTATTAGATTATGCACAAGATAAAGGAGTAGTTCTACTCTAAAAATGAATGTCTGTTAGTCAGAAATGATTGACAGACATTCCGTACATTTGAATACTTTTAAGAAGAGATAGAGAGGAATAGAGAACGATGGAAAATAATCGGTTCGAGCGGACGGAAATTTTATTAGGGGAAGAAGGAATACGAAAACTAAGCCGCGCCAGAGTTGCAGTATTTGGAATTGGAGGCGTAGGAGGTCATGTTGTAGAAGCTTTGGCCAGAAGCGGAGTTGGTATTTTTGACTTGATTGATAATGATATCGTTGCTTTGAGTAATATAAACCGCCAGATTGTTGCAGTAACAAGTACAGTTGGAAGATATAAGGTAGATGTAATGAAAGAAAGAATTTTAGATATAAACCCGGAAGCAAAAGTTTATGTGCATAAAATGTTTTTCCTTCCGGAATCTGCTGATCAATTCGATTTTTCTCTTTACTCTTATGTAGTAGATGCGATCGATACTGTGGCAGGTAAGATCCAACTTGTACTAGAGACTGAGAAGGCAGATGTACCGATTATCAGCGCTATGGGAGCAGGAAATAAATTGGATCCCACCAGGTTTGAAGTAACTGATATTTATCAAACTTCCGTATGTCCTTTAGCGAAAGTAATGCGTAAGGAACTGAAAAGTAGAGGAATAAAAAAGCTTAAGGTAGTCTATTCAAAAGAAACTCCCCAAAAACCCTTGAAACAGTTAGAGATCCCGGAAGGTTCCGCCCGACGCCAGACACCGGGAAGTACAGCTTTTGTACCTTCAGTGGCAGGTTTGATTATTTCAGGTGAAGTAATTAAAGATTTGACTGGATTTAAATAGAGTTGTCGAAAGGAAAATAATATGAAAAAAAATATTAAATTATTTTTGAGCTGCCTGATTGTTATTGGCTTGGTGTTGTTTCCAATATCTGTAAGTAAATCATCAGCAGGTCAGCAAGACAAGAAGATAACCATTTTATTTACCCATGATTTGCACGATAATTTTCTTCCATTAAAAACAGAAAAGAATGGAGAGGTAGAGAAATGTGGTGGTTTTGCAAGATTGCAAACAGCTATAAAAGAACAGAAAAAACTGGATGAGGAGGCATTGCTTTTAGATGCCGGAGATTTTTCTATGGGAACTCCATTTCAGACGATTTTCAGATCAGATGCTCCTGAGCTTAGTATTATGGGAGAGATGGGATATGATGTTGTTACTTTGGGCAATCATGAATTTGATTATCGGGCAACAGGACTGGCAGAAAGTCTAGAAGCAGCAAAGAAAAGTGGAGGCAGACTTCCACAGTTGGTTCAATCTAATATCAGTTATCCAAAAGATAAACAAGGAAATCTTACTGATACATTGTTGAAACTGAAACATGCAATGGAGGAATATGGTGCCAAAGAATACACCGTATTGGAAAGAAATGGTGTAAGAGTAGGCATTTTTGGGATAATGGGTGAAGGTTCAGCATCTATGGCTCCAATGTCCGAAGTACAATTTAAAGATCCGATTAAACATGCAAAGCAAAAAGTGCAAATTTTAAAAGAACAGGAAAAAGTGGATTTTATTATTTGCTTATCTCATTCAGGAACGGATAAAGATGCATCCAAATCGGAAGACGAAATTCTTGCAAAAAAAGTGCCGGACATTAATTTGATTATCAGCGGTCATACACATACAAAGTTGTCGGAACCTATTGTGGTTGGAGATACAGTCATTGGTTCTTGTGAGGATAGTGGTAAAAATCTTGGAATCGTACAATTTTCTCAAAAAGAGAGTAAAAATTGGAAGATGGACCATTATGATTTAAGAGGAATTGATGACAAAATGGAAGAAGATAAAAAGATTTCAGACCGTATTAAGAGTTATAAGAAGATAGTACAGGAGAAGTATTTTGATCAGTTTCGCTTAAAATGCGATGAAGTACTAGCACAATCATCCTTTTATTTTGATTCGCCCAAGAATATAATAAAACATCATCAAGAATCTCTTTTGGGTAATTTCATTAGTGATTCTTACATATATGCAGTGAAAAAGGCGGAGGGAAAAGATTATATTCCAGTGTCTGCTGCAATTGTTCCGGCAGGTACAATAAGGGGAACCTTTTTTCAAGGGGATATAACAGTTTGGGATGCCTTTAATGTCAGTTCTTTAGGAATGGGTGCGGATAATTTGCCCGGTTATCCACTAATCAGTGTATATTTGACAGGAAAAGAATTGAAGACAGTCTGTGAAGTCGATGCTTCCATCACTCCTATTATGAAAGAAGCACAATTGTTCTTATCAGGCATGAACTTCACCTTTAATCCTAATCGCTTCATTTTTAATAAAGTAATTAAAACTATTTTAGTGAATGAAGAAGGAACGGCGCAGGAAATTGAGGATGAAAAGCTTTATCGTGTAGCTGCGGGTCTGTATTCTGCACAGATGCTGTCGGTAGTGGGAGAGAAATCCCATGGACTTCTTAAAATCCAACCTAAGACCAAGGATGGAAACCCAATTACAGATTTTGAATCACAAATTATTTATGATAATTCCGATGGAAAAAAAACAGAAGTAAAAGAGTGGTATGCTATCGTTGAATATCTTAAGTCATTTGAACAAAAAGATGGGATTTCACAGATTCCTGAACGTTACAATCGGAATCAAGAACGTAAAGTAGTTGATAATAGTAAAAATATACTAGCTTTACTGCAGAAACCGAATCATATTACGGTGGTTGTTTATGTATTGATAGTTGTTATTCTAACTTTAATTATAGTTGTTGTAATGCGAATTGTAAAAAAGATTAAAAGAAAAAAAACAGTTCAGTAATAAATTGACGTATTTTGTAGAGTAATGTGGAAAAAAGCACATTACTCTATTTTTATTTAATTATTAAATTATATTTCAACAATAATCTTATAAATTTTTACTAATTTCAAAATTCTTTTGTTTTTTAATGTTAGTATTTTAATATAAAACATAAAAGGAGGCATAAATTATGATAAAACGTAAAATAATTAAGAAAATGATATTAGGAGTATTGTTATTAACTTGTTTGGTAGGATTGGGAGTTACTGCTCAAACACAGTATTTTACAGTAAGATTAACATACAACGGGAAAAATGAAGATCGATTGTCAAAAAAGACACTGAAAGCTGGTGGTGATAAATTTGAATATGTATTTTATGCAACACCTATTTCATTTAATGTTGATGGTTGTATCTATGCAAAGTCAGTCTCATATAGTTATCCACATATCCATACGGATCAAGTAGTATTATCATCCAGAGAATTACATAAAAAGCAGTTTTCTGCTTATTATATCAAACCTCATGAACGTGAGTATTATTATTTAGAAGCAAAGTATATACAAAGCTTATCTCTAAGGGCTATAACTGCAAAAGGCAGGTATACACCTTAAGGAGAAGCGAAAGAAATGGAAAAAATTATGAAAAGGAAAGTAATATTCTTCTTTATAACAATTGTTTCAGGTATTTTGGCAGCATGTGACCAAACTGTGGAATCTGAGAATACAGAAGTCAGCAAAGATATCATAAATACTTGTGATGAAATACAACCTTGTTCGATTCCAGAAAGATATCAGAAGATGTATGAACATGTAGTTTTTGATACCGATTTAGTAATAAAGAATAGGAAAGAACCGTTTGTTACAACGAAAGCAACTTTGCATGTTGTAGACAAAGACAAGGCTCTTTTCGAATATTTTTCAGATGTAAAAAAATATGAAAAAATGGAAGATTCATTGAGAGATAAGAAGGGAAGAAAGGTAAAAATAACTGATTATATTGCACCTGACAATACTAAATTATCGATTACCTCCCCCTCTTCACGGGTCATTTATTCGAATCCAAGATTAGCACCATATATATTTAATTCATTTTGGAATGAGGAAAGTTCACCTGATTATAATGCGGATAAATATTCTGCAAAAGTGGATTTTTCATTTGCGTCTAGGAAAAAAGCGTTTGCCAACATAAAGAAGAGTTTGTCAAATGTGGGGATTGAGATTCAATCTTATAAAGTATACTGCCTGGATTATCAGACTTTACAGAAAGAAGAACATTGTGTTGATATGGATGGGCAGATAGATAATGGTGCATATAAAGAATCATGGACTGAAGATGATAATTGCTACTATTTTTTTGCGGGGCAAGAATTTGAGGGAATACCGGTATATCATGTGTATGCAGAAATTTTTCATGAGGTATCAGAAGCTTATTCACCAGTGAAAGTCATTTATTCTAAGAATGGAATAGAGGATCTTGAGGTAGAAAGAGTCTTTGATTTTTCCAAGGAAACAGAGCAGGTTTCCCTAGCGGAATTTGATAAAATCGCTCAGACTGTTGTCAATAAATATCATAGAATTTTGGGAGATTCTACCTATAAAGTAGTATCAGCAGAGTTGTATTATATGGTTGATATATTAAATGGAAAGGATTCTTATCATGTTTTTCCTGTCTGGATATTAGAAATAGAAGAAAACACTCCAGAAGAGGGCATGGAAAATAAAGTACAGATGGTGATCGATGCGGTGACTGCGGAGGAAATTTATCATGAGTAGAGATGGAAATTTACTTTCAAGTTATTTAAGAATGGACTTTAACCGTTCTATCTTTTCGTGTAAATTTGTAATCGGAATCTTTGGAGTCGTTGGTGTAATGTTTTTCGCAATTTTCGATGATATTGAATTGAATAATAATATAGTGTATGTATGTACACTTGTTTTACAGGGAGTTCCAGTTTTGGTCAGCTACATCTTTTGCGCTTTCACTTATGCTTCCTGTTTTTGCGAAGATAGTGAAAATAATTATTTTAACTTAGAGGTGATCAGAGGGAAGTTGAGTTTCTATACCTGCTCCAAGGTCATAGTGATATTTTTAACTGCTATGATTACTATGATATTAGGACTTCTTATCTTTATCACTATTTTACATACGTTTCTTCCCTGGATTACCGAGGAGAATTCCGTTTCACAGACCTTATTAACTACGGGGGGATTTCACAGAATCCTGCAGAATGGTGATTTTTACCTATATTACTTTTTGTCTGGAATACAGCAAGGGATATTAGCCGGAATCTTGGCATTGTTTGGATCATATTTATCCTTGTTTATCAGAAATAAACTTTTAATATGGTCAGTGCCTGTAATAGGCTATTACTTTTTTGATATTCTATTGATAGAGATATTTGGAGAACAATCAATAGGGTTAGTTGATATATTTAATTCAGTGATCAGGCTATGTTCGGATGATTTAATTTCTTATCTATTTTCTGTAGGAATTGGCATTTGTTTTGTAGTCGTATTTTATGTTTTAATTTATACACGGTTAAAGGGGAAAATACAATTTGAGTAAAATAATATGGCAAATACGTGACGGTATTCGGGACTTTTTGAAAAACTTTATAAATGTAAGATTAATTGTATTTATAGTACTGCAAATTTTTATTATGCACGTATATTTATATCCTATTAAGAAATTTGCACTTAGTGCGAGTTACCCGGTAAGTACATGGGTTCTTCCGTTTTTGATGAAAGATATCTATTTTAGATTCTTTTTTATAGCAGGAGTCATGTATTTTTATTCCAAAATACCTTTTATGCAGTCTGACCAGATCTATCAAATCATCAGAAGAGGAAGGATAAAGTGGGCACTTGGGAAAATTATTGGAATTATATTAAGTGGTTTTTTTCTTATGCTGCTGGAAGTTTTTTTGAGCGCTATTGTATTATTACCAAGTGTAATGTTAGAAGCGGGCTGGGGAAAGGTGCTATACACATTAGCTTTGACGGATGCTTGTGAAAAGTATCATATTAAATTAGATTTTTCTTATAAAATAATGGATTCTTATACACCGTTTCAAGGATTGGGAGTATTAATCCTAGTGGGAGGATTTGTTTTATCCTTTATTGGGCTTTTTATGTTTGCAGTGAGTCTATATATTTCTAGATTATGTGCTGTTGTTGCAGCTATGTTTTTTGCAGTGTTTTCTATTATGGCTGCAAATATTTCTTATATCGTATATTGGATTGAATTGATATCACCAATTTCGTGGATGGATATCAACGTATTGTTTGGTAATGGGAATGAACCCACAGTGAAATGTGTAATAGCAGTTATGGTAATAGTGATAAGTATATTGACGGGTCTAATTTTGATTAAGATTAGGAAGATTGACTTTTGTTGGAATAAGGAGGAGTAAAATGAAAGAGGGACAAACGATACAAGTAATTGAAAATGAAAATGGTATTATCAAAGTTTTGCATGCTCGGAAAAGTTTTAAAGATGTTCGTGTATTAAATGATGTTAATATCAGTTGTAATAAAGGTGAAATATGTGGAATCATAGGGAGGAATGGTTCGGGGAAAACAGTGTTGTTTAAAGCGATATGTGGATTTCTTAAATTAGATGAAGGAAGTATATGGGTCGAGGGGAAAGAAATGCAGAAAGACATTGATATGCTTACAACAGCTGGGATTATTATTGAAGAGCCATCTTTTTTGAGTACTCGAAGTGGTATGAAGAATCTGGAATTCTTGTATATGATTCAGAATAAGAAGAACCGAGAACATTTGTGCAATATTATGAAACTGGTTGGACTGAATCCCTCATCAAAAAAAAGAGTAGGTAATTATTCTATGGGAATGAAGCAGAGGCTTGCAATCGCTCAGGCTATTATGGAAGAACAGCAAATATTGATTTTGGATGAGCCTATGAATGGTTTGGACAATGAAGGTGTTGAGGATATGAGAAATTTATTTTTGGACTTGAAAAAACAGGGGAAGACGATTCTGCTTGCAACTCATAATATGGATGATATTAATCTTTTGTGCGATAAGGTTTATGAGATTGATGGGGGGATTGTTCGTCAGCTAAAGTAGGGCAAGTTCCCCATCTGGCTTCTCTTGGGTTTCTTGTATTAAGGGAATCTAAGTTCTGGATCTGGATGCAAAATACGTGTCTGGAAATCCCAAACTCGAGCTAGCTCTCAAACAGGTGGGATTTCCAGACAAATGCATCCATTTCCAGAACTAAGATTCCCTAAATACATTCAAGTAGGCGAGAATCCAGATGGGGAACTTGCTGGTTTTGGTAATGGATTTTTTGATTAGGTTTTTATAATGGTTAGTCTTTCTTAGATTTTTATTAATGTATTGCTATATTTTTTGAATTGTTATTGTAATGGTTTTTTGGTTTGAGTTTGGTATGTTTGGTATATGTGTTGACAATAGTTTTGGGGTGTGGGAAAATATTTCCAGATATAGAGCGGATTAAGGGTTTTATCTTTTGAATTTTTAAGGGTAGAGGATAAATTATTTGATTCTTGAGATTTCTGCTGTTTATCAAGAAATGAATCAAAGTTTAATTCAGGTGGTGATTTGGTTGATAAAAAGTAAGACAAAATACATAATTACTTTTATTTTAATTGTTATTTTTTTTAGTGGGATAGGATTTATACTTATGAGCGATACTTGGGAATTTGGTAGTGAACAAAGCATGAATTTAGCAGGAACAATACTTTCTGCTTTTTCAGGTTTTGGTCTTTTGATTATTTTATATCAAAAGAATTGATATTGTTAAGTGTAGGGAAATTAAATGTTACAAGTTGAAAATTTAGAAATTTAAGTATAAGATTGTGGAGTTGATATTTATGAATTGTCCAATATGTAATTCTGAAATGAAATTGGGTTATATACTTACACCGGCTATTGAATGGATACCAAGATATGATAAGCCGCATTTGTTCTATAAAAGTGATAAATCAAACGGTTTTAGAATTGGTAGACATGCTTTTGGAGATATGAAAAAACAACCGGCATGGTATTGTTCTGATTGTGATAAGATAATAATTGATTGTAAAGAAGATGAATTAGATTGATATTATTTAGTATTACAAAATGTACAGCTATAGAAGGTTGGTAACAGTTGTAATGGATTAAGTAAAGGGGACTTAAAGTGAATGTAGTAAATTGGTATGTTGTAATCGCTACTGTAGCACTTTGTATTTTAAATCTTGTTTATATGCAGAAAAAAAGATGGAAAAGTGTTCAAGGAATTATCGGAAAAATAAAAATGGTCCTGCCAGAGACAAATAAGAAAAAGATTTTCTTTTTGATTATGCTCGTGTCCAGTCTTTCTCTTGCAGTCTTTATGAGTGTATTTTATCAAGGTCTCACAACGCTTTATTTATTGAAAAGAGTTTGTCTTGTAACTTTAATATTTCCAATGGCAGTGATTGATAATAAGAGATATATTATTCCTAATAAGTTATTGATAACATCTTTAATCTGCCGTGGTGTAATTTTAGTATTTGAATTTCTTTTTCCACAAAAGAATTTAGTTTTTACGCTTACATCGGAAGTAATATCAGCATTTGGTCTGTTTGTAGTTTGTATGATTGTTTTATTAATTATGAAAGGGAAAATAGGAATGGGAGATGTAAAATTATTTTCTATTATGGGACTATTCCAAGGATTTGTAGGTGTATCAAACGCTGTTCTGGCATCATTAATTATAGCTTTTATTGTTTCTGTTTTTCTTCTGATAATGAAAAGAAAATCAAGAAAAGATATGATTGCATTTGGCCCCTCCATATTAGTGGGTACATTTTTATCCGTAATATTAACAGGAGCATGAAATTTATTTCTTCTTTACCTACAAAAGTTAATACAAAAAAAAGTTGCTTTTTTTTCTTGCTCATTTATAATGAAAGGGAAAGAGTAATTTCATAAGTCATGGTATTAGGAGGAGAATGTATGGCAAAGTCGCCGAATCAGAAGTTAAAATTAGTTTACTTAATGGAAATTCTTCAAGATAAGACCGATGAAAATCATCCTATGACAATGCACGAGATAATTAGCAGACTTGCAGAATATGATATATCTGCAGAAAGAAAAAGTATTTATAACGATATTGAAACATTAAAGCAGTATGGAATGGATATTATTTTTCAGAAAGAGACTCCTTCCGGATATTATGTAGGGGAGCGATATTTTGAGCTGCCGGAATTGAAATTATTAGTAGATGCTGTTCAATCTTCTAAGTTTATTACTTACAAAAAGTCCAAGGATTTGATTAAGAAAATAGAAAGTCTGACCAGTATATTTGATGCGAAACATTTGCAGCGTCAAGTGTTTGTGTCCAATCGGATTAAAACTATGAATGAAAGTATCTATTATAATGTAGATATGATTCACAGTGCTATTTCAGCCAATACCAAAATTAAATTCCAGTATTTTGAATGGACCTTAGATAAAGAAATGAAATTAAAAAAAGAAGGTGACTTCTATATAATAAGCCCTTGGGCTCTTACTTGGGATGATGAAAATTATTACATGATAGGTTATGATGAAGAAGCATCTATGATTAAACATTACCGGGTTGATAAAATGATAAAGATCGATGTGATTTCCGAAAAAAGAATGGGACAAGAAGAATTCGAAAATTTCGATCTGGTCAGTTATGGGAATAAAACGTTCGGTATGTTTGGCGGAAAAGATGAAGATGTTACCATTATGTTTGCAAATCATTTAATTGGTGTAGTAATTGATCGTTTCGGTAAAGATATTACAATTCGTAAAACAGAAAATGACTGTTTTTTAATAAGAGTAAAAGTAGCAGTGAGCAATCAATTTTTTGCTTGGCTAAGCGGATTCGGTATGGGGGTAAAAGTAGTCTCACCTGAAAACGTAGTAGAACAATACAAACAACATATGAAACAAATTTTATCAAAGTATGAATAAGGGAATAAAATATTAAGGAAGTTTTTAAATTTTTAATTGCATTTTGTAATATTTGGTGCTATACTAGTGTTAACATAAATGATGCGCCCTTTATATGGGAAAAATCATTAAAGGTTACTTTTTGGAGTAGAAAAAAATCATAGAAAATAAAATAAAATTTAATAAGTGTGTAACATTTATTTAATAAAATAGGAGAGTGGATAAAGAATGAAGAAACTGGCATATGTGCTTTTAGCAGGAGTATTAATTGTTCAGCCCATAATGAGTGTACAAGCTACGTCATTACAGAAAGAAAAGCAGCAAGCTCAGGAAAAACTGGATTCGGCGAAGAACAGTATTGATGCACTTGAGAACTCGAAAGAAGAAACAAAATCAGCTATTAAAAATTTAGATTCACAATTAGTTGATTTGTTAGTTGAAATAGATATTTTAAAAGGTGAATTAGACAGCAAGCAGGAAGAATTGGATTTATGTCGTGTAGACTTAAAGAAAGCAAAAGCAACAGAGAAGAAACAGTATGAAGACATGAAAAAAAGAATTCGTTTCATGTATGAAAATGGAGATACAACTTTAGTTTCCGTTCTTTTAGATGCTGACAGTATTACTGATTTATTAAATAAAGCTGAATATGTGGACAAGATATATGAATCAGATCGTAAACTATTGATGCAATATCAGGAAGCTAAAACTAAGGTACTGAATCTGGAGAAACAATTAGAAAATGATAAAGCAGATTTAGAATCAATGCAGAGTGCGAAAAAGGAACAAGAAAATTCTTTGCAGGCACTGATATCAGAAAAGAAAGAACAAGTTGCTGATTTTGATTCACAATTAGAAGAAGCGAAAGAAAAAGCAGCAGCTTATCAAGCAGAAGTAGAAGCAAAGAATGCGGAAATCAGAGCAGCAGAGCAGAGAGAAGCTCAGAGACGGGCGGCTAATAATCCACCTTCTCCAAGCACTCCGTCTTCTCCAAATACTCCATCCTCGAATAACAATCCTGCACCATCAGTACCTGTCGGAAGTGGACAAGGTTCAGCAGTAGTACAATATGCGTTACAATTTGTTGGTAACCCTTATGTATGGGGCGGAACAAGCTTAACAAATGGAGCAGATTGTTCAGGATTTACACAATCGGTATTTGCGAACTTTGGTGTAGGTTTACCTAGAACATCTGGAGAACAGCGTGGCGCCGGTGTTGAAGTAAGTTATGCGGATGCGCAGCCGGGAGATTTGATTTGCTACAGTGGACATGTTGCTATTTATATGGGTAATGGACAGATTGTTCATGCAGCAAACAGTGCACTTGGTATTGTAACAGGAAACGCTACATATCGTACAATTTTATCAGTACGAAGAGTTATATAATAAAATATAAGTTGAAAATAAAAAAGTCTCACAATCCTTTTTGTAGGATGTGAGACTTTTCTTTTATAGAAGTTTGTAAATGAAAGTATTTTGTATCAATACAATAGTTGGTATTTAAAATATAAAAGGGGAGTGAGAAACTAATTGTCAAGAAAGGGGCTAAAACATGAAAATATTAATTGTACCTATGGCTGCTATGGTTGAAACGTCTGGACCGTTCTCAAGAGCAAAGACGTTAGCCAATGCATTTATCAATCAAGGATCTGAAGTCGCTTTATGCGCTGCAAAAGATGTTAATTACGAAGAAATTGAAGGTGTAAGGAATTATTATATACCAATTCCGATACCGTTAGGGTTACCAGCGCCGATAGGAAAAAGAGTTTTCCCTATAGTAGGGAAATTAGGACTACTTAAAGCGAAGACCGTTCATAGTTTTGAAGAAGTGCTCCATTTGACAGGAGCTATTTCCTATTCCTATTTTTATCACAGCGTTTCATGTATCCGGGATGCAATCAAAGACTTTGATCCTGATTTTGTTTATGCAGAAGCAAATATGTCTGCAATTGTCGCTGCTTTAGTCACACAGAAGCCGGTGATTACCAGTTATAGTTATCCAATTCAGTCTTCTTTTGCTTCCACGCCCAAATATTGTAAAGGTGTGAATCGTGTTTTAAACGAGTTGAATTTGCCGGAAGTTAAATCAACCCTAGATTTAATGGAATTAGCTGATTTAAGAGTGATTCCTAGTAGTTATGATCTGGAGCCTGTAGATAAACCGAATACGATATTCACAGGGCCATTCCATCGTCCAACAGATTATGTAACTGAAAATAATAAAAACAAGATATTAGCTTATATGGGAAATGGGACAATTTCTCAGAAAATTCTGGTCCAAGAATTGAGGAGTGCGTTTGAAGGTAGTGAATATGAATTGTACATAGCCGGAAGAGGCTTGAAGAAAGAAGATAAAGATAATATCCATATCAATGATAGGTTTAATTTTAGTGAATTATTACCAAGTACAGCAGTGTATATCAATCATGGTGGACAGAATAGTATTATGGATGCCATATTTTATGAGGTGCCGCAGATTATTTGCCCGGGTAAAGTATTTGAGAGAAAATATAATGCAAAGTCCATTGCAGACAATCATGCAGGAATTTATTTGTCTGAGAGCGGGTTTCAAGCAGATAAGTTGAAACAGTTGGTTGAAAAAGTAACCGGCAATAAGGATTATGAAAAGAATGCAAAGCGACTAAAAGATTCGTTAAGTACTTTGGGAGGTACGGACGAAATTATCAAACAAGCATCTGAATTAGTAGTTTGATTTTATAGTATTTCCTTGATAAAATCAAGCTATACAAAAGTAGTTTGGAGGAAAGTTAAATGGCAAAAATATTACCTGCACAGATAAAAGAAGTAAAAGCACAGGGATTTCTTATCAATCGTGGGACAGAAGAATTTTCAGGTAGAATATTGCCTTCCGGATGTGTTTTTTCAGCAGAGGATTTAATAACAATTGCGGAAATTGCAAATCGGTATGGAAATGGAAAGGTTGCGTTTACGACACGTTTAACTGCGGAAGTAGTTGGGATTCCATATGAGCAGATTGAGAATGCCAAAGCATATGCAGCAGAACACGGGCTATATTTTGGAGGTACCGGGAGTAAAATTAGGCCGATAACTGCATGCAAAGGAACAACTTGTGTTTATGGTAATTTTGATACACAGGCATTAGCAAAAGAAATTCATGAGAAATATTATAAAGGCTGGCATGACGTTAACCTTCCTCATAAGTTTAAAATTGCAGTAGGCGGATGCCCCAATAGCTGTATGAAGCCAAGCCTTAATGATTTTGGGATAGAAGGGCACAAAGCACCTGATTATAATATGGAAGCGTGTAAAGGCTGTAAAGTATGTAATATAGAAAAAAGCTGTCCTATGAAGGCCTGCAAATTGATCGATGGAAAAATGAGAATAGATACTCGTATCTGTCTGACTTGCGGAGTCTGTTCAGGGAAATGTCCATTCAATGCAGTGAAGAGACATGATAAAGTACAATATCAAATTTATTTAGGAGGAACCTGGGGAAAAAAGACTCGGGTAGGAACACCATTATCACGTTTGGTCAGTGAAGAAGAAATTTCTCCACTATTAGAGAAAACGATTCTTTGGTACATAGAGAATGGCAATTCCAAAGAAAGATTAGGGGCGGTAATTGATCGTATTGGGGTAGAAAATATGGAACAATCTCTTTTTTGTGAAGATTTATTAAATAGAAAAGAAGATATATTAGGGAAATGAAATGATAAAAGAAAACCTTCTGAGAAAATGATATTTCTCGGAAGGTTTACATTTTGTATTTAAGATTGATAGAAAAAATAAAAGATGATAGCTAAAATGATTCCGATAAGTATTGCAACAGCAACGCGCCCTTTTGAGATAGGGGATTTTCCGGATACTTTTCCTGTCTGTCCATTCACCATAAACTGATAAACTTTGTCATTATATTTATAGTTGGAAATCCAAACTGGTAACAGTAAATATTTGTATGTAATATCCTGATAGATAGCGGTCATCTGTATATCACGGACCTGGTCGGCAAAGTGTTCGGAGCGTATCTGAGAAGAAATATCATTACGGAGTTTATTATTTATGGAACATTTTGCGATTTCCCAAGCTTCTTTCAGTCCGATGGTATATCGCTCTGAAGTAAAACCGGCTATGTATTCGGGTTTGTAAGCTTTGTTGTTTTCTGTATCAAAAGGTTCAAGGCCTAGAAGCATGAATTGATCATGAGTAGTCGATGCATGTACCAGTTCATCGTTTATTCTTGTAGAATAAGAACCAGAGGTATGATACCAATCTGTAACTATACGGGTTTCTCCATCTTTCACTTTTACAGTGCGGTTTTTCCCATATTCTGCCGTATAATCTGCATAGGTGTTCGTATCAAAAGTCCAGTAAGGAAAGTATACCCCATTAAAAGCTTTCGGTTTGGCACTTTCTTTTGCAAGTTTTGGACAAAACCATTTTCTCTTGATCCATTTTTTGAATAATTCCGATGCTTCTTTATCTGTTATCTGAAAAGGAACAACGCCTCCAGGTGCTAATGTATTTTTGTCATTGGCTTCCATTACCTGGTTTGAGCCGCAGAATGGACAGACGGCTGCAATTTGTAAGGAGTCATAAATAGTTTCGGCACCACATGCTTTACATATTACAGTTTTGGTCTCTACACCCCAGTTACAATTCTCAGTTGATTCGGCAGATTCATAGTCTAATTCTTCTGCTTTTGATGGGATTTCTTCTTCGACCGGAATCGACTCTTTGTGTCCACAGTAAGGGCAGCTTAATCCACCGGTTGCCGGATCAAAATCCATAACACCTCCACAGGAAGGACATTTTTTGTCAGTCTCTTCCATGGTTTTTGCTAAGTTTGGTTCTTCAAAAAAACTCATTGTACTCCTCCTATGTATTAGATATCAAAAATTATTTTTTAATATCCTCATCATTGAATATATCTCCACATTCCGGACAGAATTTAGGAGGATTTTTGGGATCGGCAGGTTCCCATCCACATTTATCACATCGATATAATGGGGCACCGACAGGCCTTTTAGCTCCACATTCCTGGCAGAAGTTCCCTTTGTTGACAGCACCACAAGAACAAGTCCATCCTAAATTGTCAGCAGGTTTGGATTGTCCGCATTCCGTACAGAATTTCCCCGTATTACCAGTTTTGCCACAAGAACAAGTCCAACTGTTTTCAGGAGTAGATTGTGTTGTATCATTTACCGCATTTGAGTTCGTCAAAGGAGAGGTTGCTTGTTGGTCTTGAGCCATATTGAAGAGTGTATTTGCATTCATTCCACCTGCATTGGCAGCCATATTCATACCGGCGAAGGCCATCATTGGACCTGTAGAAGTATTAGAAGCAGCAGCTTTCATTGCTTCAGATTGTGCACCAACTAAAGTAGCAGCGGCCATACCTGGGTTTCGAAGAACAGCATTTTTCTGCATTTCTTTAATTAAAGCCTCGTCTTCTTCAGATGCTTTCACTCCATTAATACCAAAAGAGCTGATTTCGATTCCACGAAGTTCTGTCCATTTGGCTGATAGCAGTTCCTTTAAAGCTTCTGAAATTTCTATCGTATGTCCAGGTAAAGAACTGTAGCGGATTCCCATTGCAGAAATTTTAGCAAAAGCTGGCTGCAAAACTGTCATTAGTTCAGATTTTAATTGATCATCAATTTCTGTTCTGCTATATTCTTCCGTTACATTTCCAGAAACGTTTGAATAGAAAAGTAGTGGATCTACGATTTTATAGGAATATTCGCCAAAACACCGAATGGCGATATCAATGTCTAAACCGATATTTGTATCAACTACGCGGAAAGGTACGGGATTCGCAGTACCGTATTTATTACCCATTATTTCTTTGGTATTGAAAAAATAAATTCGCTGGTCTTTCGCAGTATCACCACCAAATGTAAACCGTTTTCCGATATTAGAAAAAGTTTTTGAAATATTAGAACTTAAATCACCATAAAACAGACTGGCTTCTGTTGAGGTGTCATAAACAAATTCTCCGGCTTCCGCGCAGACTTCTACGATTTTACCCTGGTCTACAATAATCATGCATTGTCCCTCATTCACTGCTACAATAGAACCATTACTGATAATATTGTCCTCTGCCTTGGTATTGCTGCTTCTTCTTTTTTCGGCAGTACGTTTCTGTCCCTTCGTTACTAAGATATCACTGTCTATTGAATCGCAGTAAAAATACTCACGCCACTGATCAGCGGTAACACTTCCTACAGCATTTTTCATCGCTCTGATTAATCCCATGTTATATCCTCCCATGTATAAGGTTTTTATAAAATTATATCTTTTTTTTCGACGATTGTCTAGGCAATATAGGGTAAAAGAAATTGGAAATAAGATCGGTTATAAGTTATAATGGTTTGTATTATAGAATAAAAGGAGAATCTGAATGAAGAAGATAATAGTGGAAGGAATTCCGCTTTTTATAGAAAAGAAACGAATCAAAAATCTTTATCTTAAAGTAAAAGCTCCGGATGGACAAGTTCAGATAAGTGCTCCTTATTTGATGCCGGAATCAGAAATCAAGAAGTTTGTACAGATAAAGTTATCTTGGATTGAAGAAAAGCAGAAAGAATTTCAAAAGCTAGAACTTCCGATAGAGCATCAATATATCTCCGGTGAGACCATTTATTTGTGGGGCAGGGACTATGAATTAGAAGTAATATCTTACCACAGGAATCATGTAAAAATAGAAGGGGACAAGCTGATTTTAAGAGTAAAAGATTCCAGTACTTTAAAACAGCGTGAAAAGGTCTTACTTAAATGGTATAGAGAACAGATGAAATTTTATATTCCGATTTTTATTCGTAAGTGGGAGAATACTATGAAGGTGAAAGTAGATGACTGGGGTGTTAAGAATATGAAAACACGATGGGGGACCTGCAATATCAGAGACAGAAGAATATGGTTGAATCTGCAGCTGGCCAAAAGGCCGATCCAATGTTTAGAATATGTAGTCGTACATGAAATGGTACATTTGTTGGAAAGAAAACATAACGACAAATTTGTTGCTTATATGGACAAATTTTTACCGGAATGGAAGGAATATAAACGCAATCTGGAAAACAGAAAATATTACTAGGTTTATGATTAAAACGAATATTACTCTAATCCCATGCATATCTTGTATAAAAGGCATGGGATTTTTGTGTTTAAAATTGGGACAAGATTATTATATTGCAACAAGGAGAATTTAAAGGAATAAGGAATAAAGTTAGTAACATGAACGAGAAATAGTTAATTAAGGAGGTAGTAATTATGAAACCTGCAAAAATGTAATTTATGTTTTGCAAGTATTGTAACAAGAAAGAATAGTCAGGGACGTATTAATTGGTAAGCCAAAATATTTGCTCGAGACTAATAAGTAAGAAGCGGATTCAGTCAAGAACAATTATGGCTTTATAATAAGACTTGATACATAACTTTATTCCTTATATAAGATATAATATGATTGGAGTGAAAAAATGAGTTTGTATAAATTACTAGAAACAAAAAGTAAGCAATATATTTACGATGCATATGAGAATGAACTTGTTGAATTACCAAAAAGAATCTTCAATATCATTAAAAACGAAAGAAATAATGATATTTATCAAAAGTTTATTAACGAAAACAAACTTAGGGATATTTATCAAGAGGATTTCATTACATTTAAATCTCCTCTTGAAGATCATGTGTATCGTTGGATTATTGAAAACAAACAGAAAACTCTAATTATTTCTTTAACGGAAGAGTGCAATATGAGATGTGAGTATTGTACCAATTACAAAAAAGATAGAGAAGGTCATCAACCTCAGCAAATGAGCAAAAGCATGTTAGAGAAGGCCATTGACCAATTCATGATTCATTCAAAAGAGAGTAAAGAAATAACCATTTCATTTTATGGAGGAGAACCGCTTTTGCAGTTTGATTTGGTTCAACATGCCGTAGATTATGCAAATAATAACCATTTTGGGCAAAATATTTTGTATTTGATTACGACCAACGGATTGTTCTTAGAAAAGCAAGAAATTTGTGATTATTTAATCGAGAATGATTTTTTCATTACAGTAAGTCTTGATGGACCTGAGAGAATTCACGACCGCTATAGGATTGATAAAAATGGGGAACCGACCTACAAGAGGATTATGGATAATCTCAGAAAAATAAAAAGAACTAATTTGAACTATTTTAAAACAAAGATTAGTTATAATGCAGTGGCCGCTCCCCCCTGTCAGAGCGAATTATTAAAAGAATTTTTTGAGGACTGTAAAGTTAATATATTTGAATTGCAGCCAACCGACTACTTTAAAGAAAAATATTTAATAGAAAATAAGGAAGAACGTGAACCTCTTGTTGGAGTCAGAAAAGGAACGAAACAAGAAGGGGTCAAAAAAATTCATAATCGTTTACAATTAAAATCTCATGAGATATCCAATCCTTGTAGTTTTTGTTTTCCATATTTAAAAAAAATATATTTAAAAGTGGATGGCGAGTTATTGGTTTGCGAAAAAGTAAAGGAAGAAGTTTTGGAATTTGAAATCGGTGATGTTTACCATTGGATTGATTATGAAAAGCTTAATCGTTTCTTGAATAAGACCTTGGATGTATTTGAGAAGAATTGCAGCAAATGCTGGGCAGTGCGCATCTGTCCTGTTTGTTACTTAAAACAAGGCTCAATTGATTATAACGGAGAGTATTGTAACCGAATAAGAAATCAGGCTGCCAAAGATTTTGTTGAATATCTTTCATTGATAGAGAAAGGTGATCATGATATTAATTTAAATAATAATTTTTCTTTTATAGGTTAAAGGAGATTGCATATGAATTATGATTTTTATAAAAAAAATTTTACAGGAAAAAATGTACGTATTGCAGTTTTAGATTCAGGAGTATATCTTCCTGATTCGCAAATAACGCATTATAATATTAATGATGTAAGGGACGGTGAAAAGAAAAAAAATATTTATATGGATTATAAAGAAAATATGCATGGTACATTTTGTGCATCAGAAATTAGAAAAATAGCTCCTGATGCACAGATTATTGATGTTAATATAGCAGATGATTTATTTTCGATTAAAGAAGAAGATATTATAAAAGCAGTTGAATTGTGTATGGAAATAGAGGCAGACATCATTAATTTGAGTCTGAAAATGGAAAAATTCAGTGAAAAATTTTTTGAGAAGTGTCAAGAGGCCTATAGTAAAGGTGTTTTTTTGATTGCATCATCGGATGGAGAGTTATCTTATCCGGCAGATTTTCCTGATGTAATTAAAGTAGTAAGTAGTGAACAAGATTTAGAAATTGAAGAAGTGGAAGAAAATTTTATTTCTATAAAAAATTATGAATTTAATTGTAATCTTTTCGGGAAAGTATATAAGTTAAAATCATCAAATAGTATTGCCTGTGCACACTTTTCAGGATTATTATCCCTTATTTTAGAAGCAAGGCCTCTGGCTTCCAATAAAGAGCTGGCACGTTATATCTTTGAAGACGTTATGGAAGATAAACAGGATATAGAGCAGGAAGGTTTTGTAGTAAATGAAAAATCAGTAGCAGCAATGTCGTCAGATCCACATATCCTGATAAATAATCTTTCTGAATTGAATAAAAATATTATTGGCTATTATGATATGGAAAGAAAGTTATTTGTAAATTATAAAGGAGAAATCATTCCTGACAAAGATTACAATGAGATATTGGAAATTAATCCTTATGAATATAAACGTAATTTATTGACGAATAAAAATTGCTTTCGTTCTAAGAGTCATGTTTATCTGGGAATATTCAAAGGTCAGAGCGAAAAAGGATACTTAAAGAATCATAAGTTCGGCAGGTTTCATTATATAAATTATATAAAGAAGCCGGTTATTTTTATTTGCAGTTTAGGTTATTCCAGTTCAAAGTTTGAATTGCAGTTGGAATTATATAAAGGTTTGAAAGAACATAATATTAGGTCTGAGAATATCACCTATAATCCTCTGGGCATTTTGTTTGGCTTTGAGGTATATGATTACCCCAAAAATGTCAACATTCCGGAGACTATTTATAGTATAAATCACGATTTATATGAGTTAAGCAAACAAGAATCTACAGATTTGGTAATTGCTAATATCGCAGGAGGGATTACGCAGTTAAATACTTATAACAGAAATAATTTTGGAGCATTATTTTTTGCATATAGAAATGCTGCAGATGCGGATATTATTATTTTAACTATAAATTCAGGCATTAATCTTGACCGTTTGGAGCGGCAGCTTGCAAAATTAGAGTTAGAAAATATTTCAAAGGTAATATTAGTGATATCCTCTCAATTTTATAGTACCATGCAGCTGGAAAGTTATGATGAAGTCAATATAATTCCGGCAAGTGCAAATCAACTACAAAGTTTTTATGAGGAAGTGAAAAAAAGATTCTCAAAGTATGAAGTTTTCAGTTACAATGAAGTAGAGGAAGGAAAACTTACAGAGCGAATGGTAGGTTTTTATAATGGTATTTGCGAAGGGCAAAGAGCTGGCAGGCTCTGAGCGGAAAGGTATCATGAATGAATATCAGATTCATACAGGAGTTAAATTTCAAATAAGAATAATCTTTTGTTCCCGCGCATATCTTGTAAAAAAGATAACGTGGGAATATTTAATATGAAAGAATATATTGAAGAAAGAGCTGTGGAAATTGCAAACTATATCATTGATTATAATGCAACGGTGCGACAAACAGCGAAACAATTTGGTGTGAGTAAATCCACAGTACATAAAGACGTAACCGAACGTCTGGTATTAATAAATGCAGCTTTAGCACAAGAAGCTAGAAAAGTATTAGACATAAATAAATCGGAAAGACACATTAGAGGTGGTCTTGCTACCAAAGAAAAATATTTACATCAAAGTAATGCTACTTGACTTTTCGAAATAAGAGCATAATATATTAAGTAGTACAATAAAAACACGAGATAAAAGAGAAAGTCAGGAAAAATTATGCTCTTTACCAAAAAAGATTTACGAAAGTTAATAGTTCCGCTAATAATTGAGCAAATATTAAGTGTCACAGTTGGGATGGCAGATATCATAATGATATCAAGTACCGGAGAGGCAGCAGTTTCGGGCGTTTCACTGGTAGATACACTCAATATTTTATTGATTAATATATTTGCTGCTTTAGCAACAGGCGGAGCTGTCGTAGCGGGACATTACTTAGGAGAGAAAAACAAAAAAGAAGCATGTAAAGCAGCAGGTCAATTGCTGCTCTTTTCAGCAGTGTCTTCTGTAGTTATTATGGGAGTTGTTTTGCTGGGGCGCAGTATTATTCTAAACATAGTTTTTGGGGCCATAGATCACGAGGTAATGGAATATGCCAGTATCTATTTGTTAATAACTGGGATATCCATTCCTTTTCTGGCCATTTATAACAGCGGTGCAGCGTTATTCAGAGCTATGGGAAATTCTCAAGTCACAATGAGAATTTCCATTTTTATGAATGCATTAAATATTGCCGGTAATGCATTGTTTATTTACGGTTTACACTGGGGGGTAAGAGGTGCAGCCGTTTCTTCTTTGATCTCCAGAATCATTGCAGCCGGGATTATTATGATAATGCTTTTAAATTCAAAACGGGAAATACATATTTCACCGAGTGTTAAACTCAAATTTCATGGATATCTTATAAAGAAGATTTTACGTATTGGAGTACCAAATGGAATGGAAAACAGTATGTTTCAGATTGGAAAATTATTGGTCTTAAGTCTGGCTGCCAGCTTTGGGACTTCAGCTATTGCAGCAAATGCAGTATCGAATACGATTGGAATGTTTCAGGTCATGCCCGGAATGGCAATTGGACTAGCTATTCTTGCAGTTGTAGCCCAATGTGTAGGAGCAAGCGATTATGGGCAGGCGCAATACTATACGAAACTATTGGTTAAAATGACCTATATCTGTATGCTTATCGTAAATATTTTAATTTTTATTTTTTGCCCTTATATTCTTAAAGCTTATCATTTGACGGAAGAAACGCTCAGAGTCACAACATTAATTATCCGCTATCATGCTGTATGCTGCGTCACGATATGGCCGCTATCTTTTAGTATTCCATATACATTGCGTGCTGCTAACGATGTAATAGCGACAATGCTCATTTCTATTGCATCTATGTGGATATTTCGAATTGCATTCAGTTATATTTTGGGAAGAAGTTTAGGCTTAGGCGTTTTTGGTCTGTGGGTTGCGATGACGATTGACTGGTTGTTCAGAGGAATTTTTTTCTCGATCCGTTATTGGAAAGGCAAATGGAGGTTACATAAAAATTGAGCGCATTGTGTGTAAAACATTGTATTTTTGTAAGAAAATTGTGGAAACCTACAAAACAGAGTAAAATAGCTTGTAAACAATACTGGGATATCATATAATATTTTTTGGATTATAATGAGCGTAAAGAATAATTGCTGAACTAGCGATCAACGATCAATGAACAGTACGGATATTTATGCTTTATATGATAAACTATGAGGAACGAAAGTGATAAAGTATAGGAGGAACCTTTGTGAAAAGAGAAACTGTGATTGTATTAGACTTTGGTGGGCAGTACAACCAATTAGTTGCAAGACGTGTAAGAGAGTGCAATGTATATTGTGAAATATATTCTTACAAAACAGATATTGAGAAGATTAAAGCAATGAATCCCAAGGGAATTATTCTGACAGGAGGACCAAATAGTTGTTTTGAGACTGATTCACCCACATATTCCAAAGAATTATTTGAACTGGGAATCCCTGTCCTGGGGCTTTGTTACGGAGCACAGCTTATGATGCACTTATTGGGCGGAAAAGTTGAGAAAGCACCGATTCGTGAATATGGAAAAATAGAGGTTCAGGTAGATACTAATTCTGCTCTATTTAAAAACGTATCACCAACTACAATTTGTTGGATGAGCCACAATGATTATATATCCAATGCAGCTTTGGACTTTAGCACGACAGCGCATACAGCAGACTGCCCGGTTGCAGCAGCTGAGAATGTTAATAAAAATCTGTATGCAATTCAATTCCATCCTGAAGTGCTTCATACAGTGGAAGGAACTAAAATCTTATCCAATTTTGTTATGAACGTATGTGGATGTGCCGGTGACTGGATCATGTCCTCCTTCGTTGAAGATTCTATTAAAGCTATTCGGGAAAAGGTAGGCAGCGGAAAAGTGCTTTGTGCATTATCCGGTGGTGTAGATTCTTCTGTGGCAGCAGTTTTATTAAGCAAAGCTGTCGGAGAACAGCTCACCTGTGTCTTCGTAGACCATGGTCTTCTCCGCAAAAATGAAGGTGATGAAGTAGAGGAAGTATTTGGACCGAACGGCTCTTATGACTTGAACTTTATTCGTGTAAACGCACAGGAACGCTTTTATGAAAAATTGGCCGCTATTGAAGAACCTGAAAGAAAACGAAAAATTATTGGTGAAGAATTCATCCGTGTATTTGAGGAGGAAGCGAAGAAAATAGGAACTGTTGATTTCCTTGTGCAGGGAACGATTTATCCTGACGTTGTAGAAAGCGGCTTGGGTGGTGAATCTGCTGTTATAAAATCTCATCACAATGTAGGTGGATTGCCTGATTTCGTGGATTTTAAAGAAATCATTGAACCTCTTCGTGACTTATTTAAAGATGAAGTACGTAAAGCAGGACTGGAACTTGGTATTCCGGAAAACTTAGTATTTAGACAACCTTTCCCAGGACCCGGGCTCGGAATTCGTATTATTGGAGATGTGACTGCCGAGAAAGTTGAAATGGTTCAGGAGGCAGATGCTATTTACCGTGAAGAAATTGCGAATGCGGGCTTAGACAGAAGCATTGGTCAATACTTCGCAGCCCTTACGAACATGCGCTCTGTAGGCGTAATGGGCGACGAAAGAACTTATGATTATGCAATCGCACTTCGTGCGGTGAATACCGTTGACTTTATGACCGCTGAAGCGGCTCAGATACCTTGGGATGTTCTTGGGAAGGTGACGAGCAGGATCGTGAATGAAGTGAAGCACGTGAATAGGGTGCTGTACGATTGTACGGGGAAACCGCCGGGGACGATTGAGTTTGAGTAGGATATTAAAGCCTACAAACCTTGAATATATAAAGGTTTGTAGGCTTTCTTTGTTGGTTGTGCTTGCAAAATGCTTGTAATTTTAAACTAATTCTTATCGTTTTCTAAAGATATAAGATACTCAAGCTGTTTTTTTCTACGTTCTTCAAGACTAAGTTCAGGATAGTCCTTTTTTGTAATGGGTGAAGTATAGCGTTCAATAAGTTGTTTTTTACTCATATCATATTTTTCCTTAGAAATACTATAGGATTCTAAATCAATAAAATCTTCAAAAATTCTTTTCGTAATTTGGCAGACTTCAACATTATTTGGATATGATTTATCGTTTCCATAAAAAGTTAATTTTATATACCATCTATATCTATCATCGGTTTCATTAGGTTTTTCTTCATCAGTTCCATTTTCTAGTCGATCATGTATCTCAAATTCACAACCAATTTCATTTGCTTCACAAATATCATATAGAAAAATAGCATAATCAGACATGGAAGAAAGAGATTTATTATAGTTATTTAAACCACAAATCCAATCAAGCGAAGTATTACATTTTTTTGCTATATGTATCAAAACATCTATAGCGGGTGAAATTCGTTCATTTTCGTATGCAGACATAGTAGGTTGGGGGATGTCTAAAAATTCTGCAAATTCTTTTTGCGACATTTTTAAGTCTTTTCTTAATTTTTGTAGATTCTTCCCTAAATTCATAAAAATACTCCTCTATCTTTAAAATAATATATATTTGTAATAATAGTATATATTATAACAAATTTTATGCAATAAATAAATAATAAATTATAAAAAGTATTGACATATAATAAATATTACTTATAATAATATATATTACAAGCGATAAATAAAGGAGATACAATATGAATAAAACAAAAAATTTAAATCGGGATGTTTTTGTACGTGTAGATACATTGATGAATGAATTGAAAATTTCTAAGGCATTAGCTTATAGATTAATGAAAGAAATGAACGATGAACTTCGCTCACAGGGTTATCTTACGATATCAGGAAGAGTTCCAAAGGCATATTATCATGCCAGATTTTTTGGTATGGGAGTAGAAAAAAGTTGAAAACAAAAAAGCCCCTCCTCGGCAAAGGAAGGGCAAAGACAAATCAGATAATGTGATATATCCACTAATTATAAAATAGCACATTATCTACATATACACAAGAGGAGGAATAGAAATGGCAGAAAGACGAATGTTTGCACGAAAAATAGTTGAAAGTGCGAAATTTTTAAAATTGCCATCAACTTCACAAAACCTATATTTTCATTTAGGTATAAATGCAGATGATGATGGAGTAGTAGAAGCTTATACAGTTCTGAATTTAATAAGAGCAAATGAAGATGATTTAAAAGTATTAATTGCAAAAGGATTTGTTCAAATTTTGAATGAGGATTTAGTAACATATATTGTGCATTGGAGAGATAATAATAAGGTTAGGGCAGATAGAAAAGTAGACAGTATATATCAAGAACTTTTAATTGAGTTTATTCCAAATGTAGATTTATTGGAGAAAAAACATCGCTCAGATACAAAGACGAATAAGGAAACTAAATTGTCTCCAATGGACGGTCCATGGACGGAGCAGTATAGTGGAGTAAAGGATAGTATAGAAAAATATAGTAAAGAAGAGTGTAAATATAAGTTGGGAGAAGAAGAACTTTCAATTTTAGAATACGAAAAATTGATATCACACTATTCTAAAAATGTCGTAGATTTTACGATACAGAGAATAATGCAACATCCATATGTGAATTGTTTAAATGTAGAAACGATAAGTAAATGGTGTAATGAAATTAAGAAAAGAACAAAATCAAGTCAAAATCTAAGCAAAAATAAATTTAATAATTTTAATCAGAGAAATTATGATTTTGATAAATTAGAACAAGCATTGTTATTTGTTGGTTCAGAAACTAAAGTAGGGAGGGGATAAGATGTCTGCAAGTAAAGATCTTAAGAGAGGAACATGGAAGGTATATTGTTATTATACTGATTGGCAAGGAAACAGAAAGCCAAAAACTAAAAGAGGATTTCAAACAAAAAAAGAAGCTCTAGAATGGGAACGTGATTTTTTACAATCAAAATCAAGAGATATTAATATGAGTTTTGAAACCTTTGTGAGCATATATTTAGATGAAAAAACCCCACGAATTAAATATAATACATATTTAACGAAAAAACATATTATCGAGAAGAAAATACTTCCCTATTTTAGTAAAAAAAATCTATCTGAAATAACAGTTACGGATGTTATGCAATGGCAAAATGAATTAATAGGTCAAAAAGATGAAGAGGGAAAATCCTATTCCCCTACCTATTTGCGAACGGTTCAGAACCAATTGAGTGCAGTATTCAATCATGCTTGCAAATTTTATGGATTGTCTGTCAATCCATCATCACAAGCAGGTAAAATGGGAAAAGCAAAAGCAAAAGAAATGTTATTTTGGACAAGAAGCGAATATTCGGACTTTATGCATACTATGTATTGTAAGCCTGTATCTTATTATGCATTTGAAACATTATATTGGTGTGGTATTAGAGAGGGGGAGTTACTTGCATTAACAGTAGGAGATATCGATTTAGTAAATAGAAAAATGATAATAAACAAATCTTATCAACGATTAAAAGGAAAAGATTATATTACAGAACCAAAGACTGAAAAAAGTAATCGTGTGATTGATTTACCAAATTCCTTATGTTTGGATTTAGAGGACTATCTAGGTATGATGTATGGATATGATAGTGATACTCGTTTATTTCCTGTATCAAAGAGTTATTTACATCATGAAATGGACAGAGGATGCAAAGAAAGTGGAGTAAAAAGGATTCGTATCCATGATATTAGACATAGTCATTGTGCTCACCTTATTGAACTAGGATTTTCACCAGTTGAAATTGCAGAAAGATTAGGACATGAGAGTATTTCGGTTACATATACATATGCACATTTATATCCGTCGAAACAATTAGAACTTGCAAAAAGATTAGATGAAGATAGGGGAAAGGATTATGAGTAAAATATATAAGAGAAAATCTAAGAAGATAAACAAGGGAAAACAACAGAAGGGTGACCTTAACAGAAAGAGAAGTTTAATTGTTAATTTTAGAATGTCACCTCTGGAAAGGCAAATATTAGATGAGAGAATAAAATTATCAGGATTATTAAAACAAGACTATATGATACAAAGTTCTCTATATCAAAAAGTTGTTACAGTTGGAAATATTAGGGTATTTCAAGAAATGAAAAAACAAATTATAGAAACCAATAATCATTTAATGCAAATAAAGTATTTAGGTGATGTAGATATTGTAAAATTAGAATCTTTTAGAATGATAGTAGAAATATTAAAAGGTTTAGATTTGGACATTTTGGAAGAAGCAAATTAATTTTATATTGGAGGAAAAAATAATGGGAAAAATAGAACAGAAAAATCTACGTTTTAATTTGGCATTAGTGGATCATGTGAAGGCGTATGAGTTAATTCAAAATTTTAATAGAAATGAATACCATAATCTAAGTGATTATATAGTAGATTGTTTAATTAAATTTGATGAATATGAAAGAAATAAGGATAAGAACAAGGAATATTTATTAATAGATCAACTACAAGAACGGATAGATCAGTTAGAAAAACGATTGGATCAAATGGAATATGGATCTGAAGATGAATCAATCTATGAATTTTCGGAAAATTCAAATGAAATTTTTAATTATAATACTGATATAGCTGAGTTTTATGCTGGATTAAATTTAGATGATTAATGGTATTTAATTATTATATATACTAATAAATTTATATTTTATAGTAAAAGGAATTTTGGCATAGGATTACGATTTTAACTATGAACCTATAGTATGTTTGAGATTTTATGGATGAAGTGTTTATTTAACAGAAAGAAGTTAATTTAGATTATATGTATAATCTAGAAAAAATCTAGAAAAATTTACTCAGTAAGGTGGCAAGATACGCATTTGTGGGTACAAATACAAAGTTCTTGTTAGGGAGATTCCCTAACACCCCTGTTTTCTAGAATAATAAAATTATATAAAAAGTTGATTAAGAAACTGATTAATATTTTATTTAGGTATTTTTTATAGGAGTCCAGCGGTGTTATGTC
>NZ_QRCT01000025.1 GCF_003363435.1 Anaerosacchariphilus polymeriproducens | reverse complement strand
CTCCGAAGAAATCCAATATAATAGCTCCGTTCGACTTGCATGTGTTAAGCACGCCGCCAGCGTTCATCCTGAGCCAGGATCAAACTCTCAAATAAAGTTTTTTCCTTCAGAATTTAGCTTGGCTAATTCTTCCGTCGACTGTTTCCAGTCTTTACTGTTTTTTAGGTCGCGTTATAGTTATTTTTTAACTGTAACACTTGTTCTCTTTGAAATCTCTTTTGAATCTTTCAAGGTTGTTTTCACTGTTTAATTATCAATGTTCTTCTTTGTTACTGTGTTGACCAGCAACTCATATAGAATATCACATCTGTAAGTTCTTGTCAACATCTTTTTTATTTTTTTCTTTTTTCGTCACCGCTATTGCGCGGTGGATTTATATAATATCATCAATTACTATAACTGTCAACATCTTTTTAATACTTTTTTTATTTTTTATGAAAAACATCTTTTTTCATTACATTTATTTCAAAAATGATGTAATTAACTGTAATATTAAATTATTGTTATAGAAGAAATCTAAAAAGATGCTGGCATTAATCTGAGCAATCAACATTTTTCCAACCCCGGTTCCTGACATCAAAAAAATAATAATAAAACCAAACCAAATAGTAATTACTCCCTGTGCTGCCCCTACTAAAATTCCTGCCAACTTATTGATTCCATTAATTACAGGAATTTTTGTGATAAAGTCTAATGATAATATCGTAACTCGGAAAATGATTGTTATGACTATGAATGATACAAAAAACGAAATCGTATAAATTACAATATTCGCAACTAAATCTCCTACATATTCATATGCACCCAAACCATCTAATAAATCTTCAGCATTCCCACCTGCAAGTGCATTCTTAACTACATCCGGCAGTTTTGAAGATTCTAAAACTGTGTCTTGATCTATTTTCTTATTCTCTTGACCTGTGCTCTGAAGAGCTTTGACACATTTTTCTTGTACAATATTATAAACCCCGGTTTGTGTTTTTATTGCATCTCCTATGTATGGGGTAATAACTGCAACTATGAATATAGTAAAAATTAAGGATAGTAAAGATATTACCAAACGGACAAAGCCTTTCCTATATCCATTTATCACTGAAAAAATTAAAATAAGTAAAACTAAAAGTGTAAACCAATTCATTTATTAATCTCCTTGTTATTTAATCTGAATTCTCTGTGTTTCTTTTGATGTTATTAAAATAAACTGCCGGTCAAAACTTGTTGGAATGACCGTCACTAATTCATCAGGAAACTTATAATGGAATTTTTCAACTCCTTGAAACGTAAAAATACTACATTCTTTTTCACTGCTTAAGAGAATTCTTTTATCATTTAATTTTATATTTGTATAATCCATATCAAAATCGACTGTAACTATTTTCTCGCCACTCTTATTATAAAGATCCATTTGATATTTTTTATCAGTATCACGTGTCTCATCTTTGTTTTCAAATACCAGACCAAAATTCTCCTTATTTTGAAAAACACTTCTTATCTCTTGTTTAATATTCATTTTCTTAATTTCTTTTGGTTTTTGTGCCCCTTCATAAAGCACTACTTTATTATCACCAAAAGCCGCAACTATATCGTTATTTAAAAATTCTATTTCAGGAATAATCGTTTCCTCATATGTATATGAACTAACTAAACGGCCAACTTCTTCTTGTCCCACAGAACCAAAATTATAAAATGCTACTTCTGTTCTAGGCAGCCCCTCGCTTATATCCAAATAAGACACAGCAAGCTTTTGCCCATCATTTGAAAATGCAATATTAATTGGATATCCTGTATTCTCCAATCGTACTTCGCTATCTACAAGTAAGTTTCCCTTTTTATCATAGCAGCAAATATAATTTGCATTTTCATCTTCCATCAAAACAGCAACTACGCCTTGGTTCGCTACCCTTATTTGGCGAATTGGCTTAAGCGCCTTTATTTCACCTTGAAATCCTTTGGTATTTAAAACATAAATCTTATTTCCCTTTTGATCTGCAACTGCAATATAATCTTCCCGAGTACTGACAATAGGATCCTGCATACTATATGCATGATTCCATATTTCGTTACTATCTAAATCTAAATATGAAATTCCATCTTGACTATATTTTAAAATGTTTCCATTAAACTCCTCAAATTTCGCACTTTTCACATCAGAGCGTTTTTGACTGGATAAAATAACATAATCGTTATAAACCCTCATATATTGAAATACTCCCCAGCATACGACAATTGCTAATCCTATAACAAAGATACTTATGATTCTTCTAAAGATTTTATTTTTATGTTCTAATATCTTTTTTTGATATTCTTCAAGTTCTTCGAAATTATCTTTTTTCTTAAATCTATCAAATATTTTCTTCATCATTAGCTCTTCTTTCCTTTACATAATTGTTTTTATTATACCTCATTTTTGATTAAATGGCACCCTATTTTTGAGGAATAAAAATTTTTTGTCCCGGAAATATTTGATCTGAATTATTAATTTTATTTGCATTACAGATATCTTTGACCATATTGGGAGAGCCATAATATCGAATACTTATGGTTTCTAACGTTTCTCCTTTCGATACAACATGGTATTGTCCTTCTTTCTGCGCAATGGTTTCTTTCGCTTTTTTCTCGTCCGATTTTTGTTCCTTCGGCCGCTTCTCCCTATTATCAACATATTTCTCTTCCGCATTTTTCACTTGATTCTTTTGACTTTTCGTTTCTTCCGTATCATTATCCTTTTCTTTATTGCTTTTTTGAACTTCTTCTTTTTGAGCTTCTTCGCTGCTGATTACATTTTGCCGTTCTATCTTTCCATCGACACTCTCTACCGGAATCTGATTCAATGTTGTATCTTGTGTTTCTATTTGCGTATTTTCAACATTGCCATTTACCAAATCCGATAAAGTTGTGATTGAAGATTCCATATTTAACATTTTATCATAATTATTAATCATCGTAATTCCAATCAACATAAAGACTAAAACCATTACTGTACTGGCTCCATACAAAAAATGCATCGTATGTTTTTCTTGCTGTTTCTCTTTTTTAGCCTGCATCATCTCTCGAAATTGGCGAGTCGCTTCGTCTTCTACCTCTGTTCTAATTTGATCTGTTGTTTCTTCTCTATGCTGAATAATATATTCTTGCATTTCTCTATTTTTTTCATAGTAAATATAGTAGCCGCTTTCTTTTATAAGTTGTCCATTTTCGTAATGATAAAATGCATCTTCCCGTTCTTGCGGATCAAGCATCATGAATACTTTATCATTTCCCGGAAAATTATTTACATGAGCATAAATAATTGCATCGTTTATGTATAATGGATTCTCAAAGGAGGATAAGAACCACCCTACGATCTCAAGTCTGTCGAAATATTTTTTCATCTGCCCATATATTCTCATCCAGCATTCTTCTGAAAATGCTATTTCATCCATATCAACTTTTACACTCTGAGCATTTATTGCTCCACTTATAAAGAAATATTGTTTGTCTTCAAGCCATTGTGTTCTGCCTAATAAAATAATAACTTGTTGTTTGGGTGCTTGTCTCATAGAAAATTGTTGTAAGTATGTAATCACATAATCTTCAACATAAATCTTCCGGCTTCCATGTATAATGCCAATTTGTCGGATGTTTTTTGGAATTCTAAGTGTAATTTCTTGATTGTCATTTGCTTCACTTTTGTTTTCTTCCTCTTTATAAATCATTTCTATCATGGTTTCACCCCTTTAGACTCTTTTAAAAAAATCCTAACATGATTATACTGTTTTTTTTATCACTTCCTGTCATGGGGAACGCATAATTTTACGACTTAGATAGTACCTTTCTGGTTTAATATGACAATCTTTCTATAAATAAGATGGTAACCTCCTCAAACTTCAGAGAATAAGCTTTTTGTGCGCCGAATGCTGTCACCGTTGTCGGTAATATATGGTAATTTTTAGGTTGTTGGATAAAACTTCTTTTGTTATAATAAGTACGTGCTATCATTACGGTAGGCGGTTTAGCCCTCATCCAGAGGGATAGCAAATCCTCTGTTTATATAGAGATTTCATGTGAAGATACTGCTAAGGGGGAATTGCTATGGTGACATTTGCTGATCTTTTTCAATATACTATTGTGTTAATCACGATAGTAGGATTAACTTATAAATTAACCAAAAAAAAATAACCGCCCGGCCAAGGTAAGGTTATTTTTTATGATCTAAAACTAGGGCTAAACCGTTTATTGATAGCACCTTTTTAAAATTAATCAATATCTTATCTTTTATTTTAACAATAAATTGTTATAATACATCTCTTTTGTTATATATTATTCTTAACGTTTATATTTGTCAAGTATCCCAACAAAAAAATTATACTTCTATTTTTTTAACTACCTTTGACTAAAAGGTCTTACTGGAAATACTTTATATGAATAAAACGTAGTAAACTCACATAACCCACAAACTTTGTCTGTACATGTCGTTATAAAAGATTCCCAGCTTTTGGGTGACCGGTAAAAAGTGACCGGCCACATATGATTTAAGATTATTTCTTGTTCCAATGGGGTAAGCTTAAAATACTTTTTTGCATTTCTCAAAGCCACTTTTGGATGTGTCAGGGCATGAAAACGATCACCTGTTTCCGATGCGTGTTTATGCCAATCATATAAAAACAAATCATGAACCATCGCTGCGCGCGCGGCAGCTTTCGCATTTAAACCTAAGAATTTACAAATTTGATAATTATAATAGGCAACATTAAGGCAATGTTGTAGACAATCTGTATCACAATGATGATTATATTTTTTCATCTCTTGTACAGCCGGATGTTCGTACATGTCTTTAATCACTTCAAAAAATTCCTGATTTATACTTCTTTTCTTTTGTTTCGCTTTATAAGCAATTATTTTTCGCATTCTTTAATCCTGATTCCTACTCACTTAAAAATGCATTCACTTGTTTATAAATTCCTTCTGCATCCAACTCATATTTCTTCAATAGTTCAAGAGCAGGGCCAGATTCACCAAATATATCCTGAATTCCTATTTTTAAAACTTGAGAAGGAGCTTTTCGACATAACACATCACATACGGCACTACCTAATCCACCTATTACAGTATGCTCTTCTACTGTAACAACTTTCTTCGTCTTTTTGGCTGCTTCAACCACCAAATCCTCATCAATAGGTTTAACGGTATGAATATTAATTAAATTAACATCTACACCATCTGCTACTAATTTTTCAGTTGCTTCAACTGCTTCTTTTACACATAATCCAGTGGCGATAATTGTAATATCTTTTCCTTCACGTAAAACTACGCCTTTTCCAAGTTCAAACTTGTAATCTTCATGGTCATTTATAATCGGAACGGCAAGTCTGCCTAATCTCAAATAGACTGGTCCTTCATATTCATATGCCGCACGGACTGCAGCTCTTGCTTCAATATCATCCGCAGGACTAATGACTACCATACCAGGAATAGCCCTCATTAGAGCCATATCTTCAATACATTGATGGGATGCTCCATCCTCACCTACTGAAACTCCTGCATGTGTTGCTCCTATTTTTACATTAAGTTTTGAATATCCAATAGAATTACGAACTTGTTCAAAAGCCCTTCCTGCCGCAAACATAGCAAAAGAACTGGCAAAAACTGTTTTTCCGGTAGATGCAATACCTGCTGCCATACTCATCATGTTAGCTTCCGCAATCCCGCAGTCAATGTGGCGTTCCGGAAAAACTTTTTTAAAAATTCCTGTTTGTGTAGATGCGGCTAAATCAGCGTCTAAAACAAATATATCATCATGTTCTGCGCCTAATTCTGCTAATGTCTGTCCATAACTGACTCTTGTTGCGATTCTTTTTACTTCTGACATAACGCTTCACCTACCTTATCTAAATCTTCTAATGCTCTTTTGCATTCTTCATCATTTGGGGCAACCCCATGCCATTCTACTTCATTTTCCATGAAAGAAACACCTTTTCCTTTAATACTCTTGAGTATAATGGCTGTAGGTTTTCCTTTTGTTTCTCTGGCTTCCTTAAATGCAGCCTCTATCTGATCAAAATCATGTGCATCAATGGTAATAACATGAAATTTAAATGCTTCAAATTTTTCTTCTATTGGATAAGGTGAACATACCGTATCAATAGATCCATCTATTTGTAGATTGTTATTATCTATCATAACAACTAAATTATCAAGTTCATGAAATCCTGCAAACATTGCAGCTTCCCAAACTTGTCCCTCTTCAATCTCTCCATCCCCTAATAGAGTATATACGCGATAATCATCACCACAAACTTTTCCAGCCTTCGCCATCCCAACAGCTGCAGAAACTCCTTGTCCAAGAGAACCTGTTGACATATCAACACCTGGTACTCGTTTCATATCCGGATGGCCCTGTAGATATGATCCAATACGCCGTAATGTAAGTAAATCTTCTACCGGAAAAAATCCTCTATGGGCTAAAGCTGCATATAATGCGGGCGCGGAATGACCCTTTGATAAAACAAAACGATCCCTATCCGGTTTTTGTGGATCTTTAGGGTCTATATTCATTTCTTTAAAATACAAATAAGTTATTACATCTGCTGCTGAAAGCGAGCCGCCCGGATGGCCTGCTTTTGCACTATGTGTTGATACAATAACACCTCTTCGGACTTCATTTGCAATCTTTTGAAGTTCTAATTTGTTCATTATTTTACCACCTTTATATCTATTAGTGTTTTCGTTTGTAACGGTCAAACCATAACATGTTTTTCTTTAATTGTCTAGCTTTTTTTTATAATTCCTAATTACAACTCTATTCTTCCTTCTAATGCACGAAGCAGAGTCACTTCATCAATATATTCAATATCTCCTCCAACGGGTACTCCGCTGGCAATTCTACTGACTTTAATTCCAGTTGGCTTTATTAATTTACTAATATACATAGCTGTAGTTTCTCCTTCTAAGCTGGAATTAGTCGCAATAATTACTTCCTCTACCTCCTGCTGTAGCCGTTGCATAAGTTCTTTTAATTTGATATCTCCCGGTCCAATTCCCAACATTGGTGAAATAGCACCATGCAATACGTGATAAACTCCTTGAAATTTACCTGTCTTTTCGTATGCCACCAAATCTCTTGTATTTTCAACAACCATTATCATCTTAGCATCGCGTTTGGGATTGCTGCAAATAGGACATAACTCTTTATCCGTTAAAGTAAAGCATTGTTTACAGTATCTTATATTTTTTTTTGCTTCTATAATAGATGAAGATAATTGCTCTACATTTTCATACGGCATATTTATAATATGAAATGCCAGTCTTTGTGCTGATTTTGCACCTATCCCGGGTAACCTGGATAATTCTTCTATTAATTTACTTATCTGGCTGCTATAGTAATCCATATACTATATCTCTCCTTATGGGATTAAAACGGGAATCCGCCGCCAAGTCCTCCTGTAATCTTTGACATGGAATTACTGGATATTTCTTCCATTTGTCTCAAGGCTTCATTTGTTGCTGCCATAATTAAATCTTCTAACATTTCAATGTCATCGGGATCCACTATTTCTTCTGTAAGTTTCACTTTTGTTACTTCTTTTTTACCGGAAACGGTAACTTCAACTGCTCCACCACCTGCTTTTGCAGTTACTTCCTTCGCTTCTAATTCCTTAGTCGCCTCTTCCATCTGCTTCTGCATTTTTTGAGCCTGTTTCATTAAATTATTCATATTTCCCGGCATTCCTCCGCCTGGAAATCCTCCACGTTTCGCCATGTTATATTCCTCCTTCTTCTTCCTCTTCTATGGTAATATCCATATTAATTAATTTTTCTATATCAACAAAGCTGTCTTCGAATGGTCGATTGGTCTGATTCAACCGAACTTCTACTTCAACTTCTTTGCCAACTTTATCTGCTATCAACTGTTCTAGATCATTTTTATGTTCCTCTCTATTCAGATAGCCTTCTGCCAATTCATCTTCGACTACAACCAAAAGGCGATTCTCTCCTCCTAAACTTAATTTGGCTGCTTTCAAATGTGTTTTGATAATTCCTGAGCCACTTGCAATAATGCTCTTCCAACTTTGTACGACCTGTCTGATATCTTCTGGAATAGCCTTTGGTAGTTCTGGTCTTTCTAGTGGTTCGTGTGATACGGATGACTCAACATAAGTGCTTTGAAACTGTTTCTGCACAGATACTCCTTCATCGATTTGCTTTTCTAATTGAGCAATACGTTCTAGAATAGAGTCCATATTATTTTCCATAGTAGGTTTGCACAATTTTATAATTGCTATCTCTACTAAAACTCTTTTCTGACTGGCATATTTAATTTGATTTGACAAATCAGAAAATATACGAATAAAACGAAGAATTGTATCCATATCAACCATTTCTGCTTCTTCTTTTAGTTGTAATAAATTCTCTGTAGATATATCAATTACATCTTCCATATCATCCGAATTTTTCACTAACATCAAATTTCTTAAATACCATGTGAAATCTATAATAAACTGCCCCAGTTCTCTTCCTTGTATAATAAGAACTTCTAATTGCTCTATAGCTCCTACGATATCTTTATCTATAATTTTACGTAATAACTTGCTAAAGACTTCAGTGTCTACAGCACCAAGCACTTCTAATACATGGTTATAAGTTAGTGTTTCTCCTAAATAAAATGCAATACATTGATCTAATAAACTTAATGCATCCCTCATAGAACCATCTGCCTTCTTGGCAATATAACGTATGGCTTTATCTTCCACCTCTATTTGCTCATGGACCATAAGATCTTTTAATCTTTGAGAGATTGTTTCTATCGTTATTCTTTTAAAATCATATCTTTGACATCTTGAAAGAATTGTAATCGGTATTTTGTGAGCTTCTGTTGTTGCCAAAATAAATATGACATAGGAAGGAGGTTCTTCTAGTGTTTTAAGAAGTGCATTAAATGCTCCTATAGACAGCATATGAACCTCATCAATAATATAGACTTTATACTTCCCTTCTGTTGGTGAATATGTTACTTCATCACGGATTTCCCGAATATTGTCTACTCCATTATTGGATGCTGCATCGATTTCTATCACATTCATTGATGTGCCTTCGTTTATGGATTTACAAGTAGGACATTCATTGCAGGGACTTCCATCTATTGGGCTCTCGCAATTTACTGCTTTTGCCAATATCTTTGCAATTGTCGTTTTTCCTGTTCCTCTTGTTCCACAAAAAAGATAAGCATGACCAATACGGTCTGCTTTTATTTGATTTTTTAATGTAGTTACAATATGTTCCTGTCCCTTGACATCTTCAAATTCCCCAGGACGAAACTTTCGATAAAGAGCTGTATATGACATTGTGCTCTTTCCTTTCTATATAATCTATAGGACAACAGTTATCCTTGAACCATTTCAATGTTTTGGCAGGATTTCTTCAATCCTGCCATTCGTTTTATTGTTTCAATTTAGATATCTAATCATTTTTATTTAAATTCCAAAACTTATTCCTGTTCGTTTAGCTTGTTTAATAATCTGAGAATCGGGTTGTACCATCTTAAGCCTGCCTGCCACTTCCTGTAATGGAATCTTGACAGTTTCGTCATTCTTCACTCCTACCATATAACCATATTCACCAGACATAATTAATTCTGCTGCCGCCGCGCCTAATCTGGTAGTCAACACTCTATCATATGGACATGGGCTTCCACCACGCTGCATATGTCCAGGAACAGTAACACGTACTTCTTCTCCTGTAGCTTCTCGAATTCCCTCTGCTAATTCATAGGATACAGAAGGGTAAGGATTCTTTTTGCGCTTCTCTTTTAATACTTTCTTAGAAAGTGCTGCATCTTCTATGGAAACAGCTCCTTCTGCTACTGCCAATATGGTAAAATCCTTTCCGGCTTTCACTCTATTATGAATTGCTTTTGCTATACAATCTATATCATATGGAATTTCCGGTATCAGAATAATATCAGCTCCTCCGGCAATACCTGCATATAAAGTTAACCAACCAACTTTATGTCCCATCACTTCTACGATAAAAACTCTACGGTGAGAAGCTGCCGTAGTATGAATATAATCAATAGCATTTGTAGCAATATCTACTGCACTTTGAAATCCAAAAGTCATATCAGTTCCCCACAAATCATTATCAATCGTTTTGGGTAACGTAATAATATTCAAACCTTCTTCTCTCAACAAATTAGCCGTTTTATGTGTTCCATTTCCACCTAAAATAACAAGACAATCCAAATTCAATTTGGCATAATTGTTCTTCATTGCTTCTACTTTATCCAGCCCGTTTTTATCAGGTGTCCTCATTAACTTAAACGGTTGTCTTGATGTACCTAATATCGTTCCGCCATGAGTGAGAATACCCGAAAAATCCTGAGAAGATAACATGCGATAGTTTCCATAAATCAATCCTTTATAACCTTCATCGAATCCATAAATTTCAACTTCATCTGTCATAGAACAGATTCCTTTTACAACACCGCGCATTGCCGCATTTAAAGCCTGGCAGTCACCACCACTGGTCAATAATCCTATCCGCTTCATTTTGTCCACCTCATCTTTCGGTTTAAATCTTCCTCTATAGCATTAACTGTATTTATTATATAATACTTTTAAATTCGAAACAATAGATTTTTTTTAATTGTTGACTTTACTCCAATATTCGTATTATAATTTGATTTGTTGGAGAGTTGTCCGAGTGGTTTAAGGTGCGGCTCTCGAAAAGCCGTGTGGGTTCTCCCACCGTGGGTTCGAATCCCATGCTCTCCGTAAAAGAAAGTACCTGATTGTCAATTTCAGATACTTTCTTTTTTTATAATAAATTTTCCGATGACGTAGTTTTTTTTGTAAGGTTAAACAGTAACATTAATATGATAATTACAAGTCCTATCATACTGGAAATGAGACCTGCAGGCAATCCGGGTGTCATGTATCGACATTCAATCTCATGATTTCCTTCCTCTAACATTACACCCAAGAACATTCCATTTACCATACATGTTGTCTCTTTCTTCCCATCCACATAGACACTCCATCCTTTATCATATTCCATACTCATACATAAAAGTTTTGGTTTTGTCAGTTGAATCGTTCCCGAAACTTTATTTGTCTCAATTGCAAGGTTTTGCAATGTTTCTTTTCTTAATTCATTCACTTGATTTTCATAATCTAAGAAGGTATATGCGTATAGTTGAATATTTTTAAGCTTGAATTTTCCTTTCTGTGGAAAAAGAATCGTTAGACTATCCTTTCCTTCACGGCTATACCCTAGATTTATCATATAGTCTTGATTTCCTGTATACCAATTATAAATATCTGATGTAACATTTACACTTTTTTTATTCCCTTGACTTTTTATTTTAAGCGCAAACTTTTCTATTCCAGACGAATTTGAATCTAAACCATTGATGCAAAGATAGGTCTCACTATTTGGAACTCCATCAAAATGAAGTTTTATGGATGCTCCCTTCTTATTAACTCGCAATGCACCATCTTTTTCCCACTTAACATCCTTAAAACTCATTGTATAATTTAATTCTTTCATATTGTTTGTCAATATCGGATTTTGGATTAAGTCTCTATATTTTAATAAATCTTTTTTGGATGCATTTGAAATAACTGCTGTTTGAAGCAGTGACTCCTGTTTTTCCAATACTGACTTCTTTTGATATTCTTCTTGAGAAATCATACTAGAATAAGTATATCCAAATGGTAATGCATTTTTATTTTCATAAATTTCTAACCCATTACTGTTTGATGAGTTTATATGAACTTTTTCAAAACCATAAGGTATTTTCTTGCTGTCTTTCGTTGTTAAATATTTCGTACCCAACAAAGTTTCTAAAATAGTTCTTTGATCCACGCCTTCAATTTTATGTGGTAAAGGAACATCCGGAGAACACTTCAGCTCTGTCAGTGTTCTTGGAATATTACTGTTTAATAAACTAAAATAGGCACTCAATCCATTATAATTGCTTATCATACCTTCATTCACATGACTCTTATTAACAGCATCTACTCGATAAAAATCCTGATTATCTTTTACTTCCTGCAATAATTTTGTAGTTTCTTTTGTAGTAGAGAGGGCTGTTTTATTTTCAAGAAAGCTGCTTACATAATTATCACACTTTTTATCACAGGTTATTCTAATATTTGCAATACAGTTAATTACAACTAGTGAAAGTATTACTAGAATCTGGATATTTTTTACTAATTTACTTTTCATTCTTTTATTTAACCAAGTAAATAACAAAGTTGTACCATAAAAAACCCATAACATCCCAACTGCAAAAGTGCATAATTTAGTATATTTTACTGCCAGTCCAAAAACAACGACTGTATAAACAAGCGTTGCTGCCCCTAATAAAAAGACTTCTTTCTTTTTTAAATTCATTAGTTTCGGTATCATACAGGTAATTACATATGCCAGTAAAAAGGCAAATGCAAATGTCCAGCGATTAGCAACATAGGAAAACCCATTCAATATATATCCACCTAACGGAATTAGCAAAAGCAAAAAACCAATCATACATCCAAATTGTAACTGCCAGTAAATTTTTCTTTTCTTGCAAAATAATATAATAACGGCCAACATCGTTATTGCAGTCATTCCAATACAAGACCATATCGCGGGCGCAGAAATAAAATTCACATATTCATATCCATATTCTATAGGAGAATAAAATAACAGTTTGCTTATAGGAATCTGATTAACACTATCATTTGCTCGACTACTTGTAAAAAACTGTTCCAACGCTGGAAATAAAATAACGCCGGACAAACTAATTCCTATTAAATAATACCCTAATGCTTTCCCTGCCACTTTTGCAAAATGTGCCAGAGACTTTTTACGATAAAGCGCCACATAGCGAATTAAAGCGTAAATAAATATCATTATAGTTTCCATATAGAAGAAATAAAATCCTGCACAAGCTGATAAAAAAACAGTAAAAATAAACAGAAAAGGTCTTTTTCCTTTTAATACTTTATCTATTCCTATGATTATAATAGGAAGAAATATCATCGGATTTAAGAAATACGGATGTCGTATCCCTGAAAAAACAGCAAATCCGCAAAAAACATAACAGACAGAACCGATTATTGCTAATTTTTTAGGCTTGTTCATGTAAAAACAGAAACATGTAAAACTAATTCCACATAAAAACATACGTAATAGAATAAAAAATTTGTAAAAAGACTCCGCATTTTGTTCCGTTACAAACGTACTCAAGAGCAAAAAAATATCTCCCAAACCATAATAATTGAGCACTCCAATGATATTCTGTCCCATACCAACCGTGAAATCATACATTGGTAACGTAAATCTGCCATGACTTAAATTCTCTAATATCTCACGATAATACTTTCCCAAATAAACCATGGTTGGGAAGTGCTGAGAATAACCATCGGCTCTCCAAATAAAAGATATCTGATTTTCCCAAAATTCTCTATAACCTATAATATAAATAAGAAAGAAGATAAGGGAATATACAACGAAATATATTCCCAAACTTCTTTCCCCCTTATTCTTTTGAAACTTCATATAATTCTCCCTTAATACCGTTTATTTCTTATCTAATAAAATTTGTCATTGTACGAGGGTTCGTAACTGGCGGATCTATCGTTCCTTTAGACGCTTCAATCACCTTCATTATCCAAGCCATGTTCCTTCCTAATTTGGACATAACTTCCAATCCTTCTGTATCTTCTTTGACTTCCCCTATTTCTAATCCATGAACTGCTGCCCAGTAATCAGCGCTCGGAATTATCATTTCCATCGTATTCAAATATGCATTTAGCTGTTGGAAAGTTTCAAGTCCTCCACTTCTTCTAAGTGTTGTAATAGCAGCTCCTACTTTATGATGCAATTTGTTCCCTGCGGCTAGAAAAGCGCGGTCTAAGAAACTCTTCATCGTTCCCGCAATTCCTCCGTAATAAACAGGAGAAGCCAAAATAATTCCATCCGCTTCTACCATTTTATCAATCCATTCATTGGCTTTATCTTTTTGTATACAATAACCACTTCCTGTAGAAAGACAATTATAACATGCAACACAACCTCGTACAGTTTCATGACCTATTTGAATTATTTCAAAATCTATTCCTTCTTTATTCAATTCATCACCAATTATCTTCAAACACTGTTCTGTGTTCCCACCCTTTCTAGGGCTTCCATTTAACGCTGCAACTTTCATGACTTCCTCCTTTGATCTCCATCAAACAATTCATCTTAATATAATGTGATTATTATACCACATTATCTATACCATTCCTATAATTAAATAAATAATCAGCCCCCGATATTATATAGAACCGAGAGCTAATTATTTAGGAATGATACCCTAGCTTGTACTAAAATTAAAAAAGATTACTTTTAATATAAACTGCTATCCCAATACCACTTAGCAGAGCCATAAATAAATGTTACATCTGCTGAGTCACTTTTAAATGTTGAAGTCTGAACTTTTTGATTTCCAGAATTCCATAAAGTAATCGTCTTTTTATCCTTCTCAGAATAACCAATCAATGTAACTGCATGTCCACCCAAATTTGAGTATGCAGCTATTCCTATCGGTTTCTTATTAGGAATATTTTGAGTAATTTCATTCCAGGTGGAATGATGATATTTAATCTTAAAACTTAATCCATATTTGGAAAGTGCATCTTGCATTTCTTCTATTGTAGCACCTAAATCATAGTCTATTCCCATAAAATCACATACTTCTTGAGCTGTCAATGTATTATTTCCCCTCATATATCGAACGATAGATGCTACTGTAGCAGCCCAGCACATACCTCTTTCTTGTCCATTAGAATCTTGCTGGTTAACTAAACATTCATCTGTGTTCAATAATTTGGTAGTTTCATTAAATACAGAAAATGGATTCGGGGCAAAAGCTCCTACATCTGCATGTGGCAGTTTAACTTTCTTTTTTGCCAGTAATGCTGAATCTGTATTAAAATCATCTATTACCATACCTTCATAATTATTTGATTTTTCTATTGCCTGTTCACCGATTTCATCATCAGCCAACTCTTCTTTTGCTGGTTCTGAAACTGCTAAATCTTCACCATTTTTTTCTTCACATTTTTCAACTTTTTCCTCAAATGACATGTTTTCTGCTACAGCTGTATCTTTTTCTTTCATAAGAGTATCTGTAAAAAGTTCTGTTTTTCCATCTTCTGTTTCTGCATATGTAGTACCATCGTCATAATATAAAATATATTCTTTACTGCTGTCAATATCATTAAGTTCTTCTGCTATATCTTCTCCTAAGGTAGCATCCCATTCTCCTGATGATTTTGTAACACTAAGAATTAATTTTACCTGATCATTCTCAAGAACAGGGAAATAAAATACTTCTTTGTCAGCCGCATTATCTTTAAAATTTGCTATTGTATAAGGTTCACCTAATGTTAAATCCTCAAATCTATCTATTGTAACATCGTATAGCTTCTGATTATCTACTACATTTGATAACAAAGTAGGTGCGATTTCATATGCGTATGACTTTGCCTCCTGTGGGATTTCATATGTTAATATCTTTAATCCCTCAGCATTATTGTTTTCAGCTGCTAAAGCAGCACGATTAGGTGAAAGTGTTAAACAAGTAACTAACATCGCTCCCATTAAAACCTTAAAATTTTTAACCATAATATAACCTCCTATTTGTCCTTATTAATTATAATTTGCTCCTATCAACTATGTATTTATTGTTCTAAATTATTTCCTCATTGTATCCCTCCTTTTCAAATGTTAATCTTATCCTTATCACAACTGAATTCTTTCAGATCCAATCCTTCAATTCTCTAATATTATAAATCGAATTCTACTTCTGAAAGATTACGTGTGATTAAGAGGATAATTTAACACCAATTCGTTGAAATTGATTGAGTTTCATAAAAATAGGATAATACAAAACAAAATTATGTCAATATATTTGATAAAAAAAAAGATAATTTATGTCTACCATAAATTACCTTTTTTTACGTAATTTTTCTAATTACGACAGCAAAATTGTTTAATATACAAAATTTTCACTTAATTTTAAAATTAAGTTTTCTGAATCTTCACTTCTTCTAACTCTTCTTTTATTTCTAAAATGGATTTCTTCATACTACATTGAATTGCAGCAAGTACTGTTCCTTCAATTATAGCCGAATCTGTTATGTGAACCTTTTCTTTTTTATTGTCATCTAAAAACTCTAACGCCATTTCTGCATTCATATAAGCACTTCCCAAATCGTAAATAACTAATACCCCATCTTCCGAATATACTTCATTTATACAGGCTAATATCTTATCGATATCAGTACCTATCCTTCCATCTCTCGTTCCACCCGCCGCAGCAATCGGAACATCTGCTGCCATCTGACTTGCTAATTCTTTTGCTCCTTCTGCTATCTTTTGACTATGAGATACAATTACTAATCCAACCATTTTTCCTTCTCCTAACAACTGATTTCATTATATATCGTTTTTAATATCAATAAGCAGGAAGCTGCTCCGGGATCTTGATGTCCAATGCTTCGCTCACCTAAATAACTTGCTCTTCCTTTTGTTGCAATAATATCTTTTGTGTGTTCTACACCTGTCTCAGCAGCGTTAACAGCTTTTTTCAAAGCTTCTTCTGCGTTTGATCCATTATCCAAAGCATTTTTTAACGCCTCCACTGCCGGTTCAAGAGCATCTATTATAGTCTTCTCATTTAACTTGGCTTTTCCCCTTATCTTAATACCTTCTAAAGCAGCCTCGAGTACCTGTTTGAAATCTTCAATTTCAATTTCTTTTTTCCCGTTCACTACCATAGCTGCTTTCATAAATGCGGTACCATAAAGAGGCCCTGATGCACCTCCGACATTTGACACTAAGGCCATACCGGTCTTCTTCAAAATATCTCCGATGTTATTACCATCATCATCTTTTAGTTTCTCTTTGACAGCCAAAAAGCCTTTACTCATATTCAGACCATGGTCACCGTCTCCAATAGCTGCATCAAGCTCTGTCAAATACATTTTATTTTTTTCAATATCATCTGCTATTTTATTTATTATTTCAATCACTCTTAATCCGCGAACACTCATGCTTCTCCTCCTGTCTATCATACTTTAAATGCTGGAGTATCTGCTGATTCGTCTAATAAATCTTTTAACTCATCATCTAATTTCAAAATACTAACAGAACATCCTGCCATTTCTAACGATGTCATAAACTCACCAACGAAAGTCCTATAAATTTTAATCCCTTTTTCAGTCAAAATTTCATTTACTCTTTTATTCACAATATAAAGTTCCATAAGTGGTGTTGATGCCAGACCATTGATCATAACTGCCACTTCAACCCCCTTATTTAAGCACATATCCTCCAAAATTTTATTTACTAACTGTTCTGCCACTTCATTGGCAGTTTGAATATTTTCTTTATGAGTTCCTGGTTCTCCATGAATTCCCATTCCTATTTCCATTTCATTTTCTTCCAGAGTAAAATTAGGTTTTCCTGCTGCCGGAACAATACAAGAAGTCAATGCCATGCCCATACTTCTGACATTTTCAATGACTTTTTGCGCTGTTTCTTTGACTTCCATCAGATTGGCTCCCAATTCGGCTTTTGCTCCTGCAATTTTGTGTACAAAAACTGTACCTGCTATACCACGCCTTCCTGCTGTAAAAGTACTGTTTTCTACTGCCACATCATCATTCACGATAACATAATCTATATTAATACCTTCCATTTCAGCCATATCTTTTGCCATTTCAAAATTCATGACATCACCAGTATAATTTTTAACAATCAAAAGAACTCCGGCCCCTCCATCAACCGCTTTAACTGCTTCATAGATTGGATCGGGTGTAGGTGAAGTAAAAACATCTCCGGCAACAGCACCATCTAACATTCCTTTTCCAACATAGCCTCCATGAGCTGGTTCGTGCCCACTCCCACCGCCACTTACTAATGCGACTTTTCCACTTATTGGTGAACTCTTTCTTACTAAAACATGAAATCCATCTAACTTTCTCAAGTACTCCGGATACGCAAGGGTTAATCCATCTAACATTTCTTCCACTACATTCTCAGGATTATTGATTAGTTTTTTCATTTTCATTCCTCCTAATTTCTTCTTACACTTTTAGTTAGTTTCATACAACGAGCTACCACTTCCTACTTACTATTATTTACCTTTATTTTAATACAAAATAAGCATTTTTCCTATCATAATTTAGATATTTTTTTATATAAAAAAATTGCATAAGCGAGGCTTACACAATCAATTTAATTTATTTATATCTGATTTATTTTATTTAAAATCCGTGCATTCTGCTTTGAATCCAAATCACAGACGTTACCTCTACAGTTAACTCAGTCCAGGCACCCTTACGGCACACAGAAGGTTTTACTTAGTGCTGCTTCATTCCTGACCTGACACGATTCATAAATTTCTGTTGCGTAAGACCCAAACGTCATCGCCACTTATAAAGGGCAGCTCTACAATTTAAGACCCGAGGCAGAATATCACCCCATCTATAGCGGATTGTAGGTATAGGGCACCGCTACCGCCCCGGCTGCACGGAAACTTTATTACAAAAATAGCATTTAAAGATGCATTGCTAAGTATAACGGTTTTTTTCGTGTTTGTCAATTCCTTTGAAACTACTTTCGTTAGTTTTTTGAAATTATAAACTGACAATATGCACCACCTTCTCCAATAGTTGTAGTTTTTTCAATATTGCAATTTGTATATTTCAAAATAGCGATATCTACATTGCATAATGTATTTATTAATTCTGGAATTCCTTCATTTTTGCAAAAAAAATAAAGTGGACATCGATAATATGTCAAATAAACTTCTTCATCCTCCTCATTTTTTGAAATGGATAAGAGCCAGTTTGTTGGATACTTTGTTTCATTCTTTTCACACCACGTTCCAATTTCCATCATTTCTTTGCAATATGTAGCTGATGTCAAATCTTCTTTTTCCATTATTTTTTTCATAAAAGAAAAGTCATCCAACCCATCCATAATCATAGAATCGAAGTCTTCTAAAGATAACTTTTTTTTCACTTTTTTATATATTGCAGCTATATATGCACTAATATAAAAATTATCAACCAAAAAATTTTCTTTTTCTCCTATATCAGGAGCTCTTTTCACAATTTTAAAGTATTCTTTCTTCGCTCTTTTTAAAATTACTTTTGTACGCGTTTTGCTAAAATGGTCTTCAAGCTGTTTCTTCATACATCTTCGCATAATATAGGGATATAATCTTCCGGTAACCAATAATTTCATAATCAGCCTCTCTTTCTGAAACACTTTAATGCTTCTTACAATATGCCTATTGCATTAAAAACTTAAATAACTTATTATTATACTAATATGCATTTTAAAATAACCTAATAACCAAGACTCCTATCAATTATGCTTCCATCCATTGCATTAATTGTTAAACAACTGAATTCACCTTCTCCACTTTCTATACTACTATCCCCAAAAAAATCCCAGACTGGAATCATTATATACTCTTCTCTTTTACCTTTACATTTTACCCGCATAAGCCCCAATTTAATTTCACTTATATTACATTCAATATCCTCCTTAGCAGATAACATCTTTTTTTTAAATACCTCAATTGCTTCTGCATATGTTATTAAATCAGCATTCTTTTTTATAATTTTATCTACTTTCATAGGCTCATTCCAAGCAAAATAGCACAAACCATCTATTCCAAAAAGAAACTCCATACTTTCGTATTGTTTTGGACTATAGGATGCTTCGTCCTCAGACTGTTCTTCCTTTGAAACAATAGATGTTGTATCATATGTTTCTATTACATCATTTATAATTTTTTTATATATTACTTCATATCCGTTATAAAAGTTTTGTGCCGCCACCCTCTCTTGATCATACCCAATAGTTGGAACACAGCGTTCAAGTTTATATTCTCCTTTTACACCAAGTATCTTAATAATATCATCGCATTGCCTTTTTACTTCATCTTCACTATACTTACATTTATTTGTATAGCCATCAAAATATCCACTAAATGTCCCCATCTCTCCTTCCGCAAAATAAGCAATTGTGTTCCTATATTTTCCACAAGATACTGTTAAGTTCTTAGCGGATCCTTTTTTCACACTTTCAATTAAAAATGATTTTGTTTTTTCCCCTAAAATATTATTATTCTCATCTTTTAATTTGTATTCAATAGGTGTCTGTTCCGTAGTATCTGGTGCCTTTTCATAATTTGCCTCTAAATCGTAAAGATAATCTTGGTTCATTTTTTCATTCTCTTCTTTTTCTTCTATCGTATATCCTTCATAAGCTGCTTCATTTTTCATGATTCTTTTCTGTTCTTCGATCATTACGGCTAATTCCGGTTTGGAAAGTTCAGATAACTCCCTAGCATATCGATACTCCTCTCCTTTAAAAAAATACTTTGAAATTGCTTCTAAATCTAGATTGGATAAATTCCTATTTCTTACTTTCGCAACTGAAATCGCATCTGTTATTGGTACAACTACCTCTGCATTAACCTTAATTTTAATACTTGAGTCTTTTGAAACTAATTCAAACTTCTCTGTATCTGGTGCTTTTACCACTTCTCTTATAGAACCTGTATCGTTCTTATTAACTTTATTTAAATCTCTCTTTTGATTAATCAGTTCAGATTTAGATAATGATTTACAACCTGATAATAAACCTAAACATAGAACTAAAAATAATACTTTTAACTTCATTATTGTACTCCCGACAATAGTTATATCAAAACAAAATATCCTTTTAAAAAATCTTTTATGCATTATATTTTAAAAAATAAATTATAATAATAGTATTTATTATTGATTTTATTAAAATTATGTGATATCATCATTTTATAATAAATATATTAATTCGAAATGGAGGTTATACGATATGCAAAAATATGAATGTCCTTGTGGTTATGTATATGATCCTGAGTTAGGTGATCCTGATAATGGTATCGCACCAGGAACAAAGTGGGAAGACTTACCTGATGATTGGGAATGTCCAGTATGTGGATTAGGTAAAGATGCATTTACAGAAGCTTAAAAATGAGTAAAAAAGTAGAAGGACAACTTAAAAATGCGTCCTTCTACTTTTTTTATTTTGATTTTCAATCCTTTCATTATAATTCAAATTGGTTTACTATTTTATTCAATTGTTCAATTACTTCTACCAATTTACGCATTGAACTCTCTATTTTACTCATTCCTTCTTTCTGTTTTTCTGCACGAGAATCAATTTCAAAAGTTGATGCTGATATTTCTTCTGTTGCTGATGATATACCAGAGAATATTTCAACAATTCCATTTTTATTATTATTTACACTTTCGATTCTTTCACCTAATTGCTGAATATCAATTCCCATTGTATCAATTTGATTATTAATTGATTGGAAAACTTCTCTTGTCTCTACCATAGCTTCTTTGCAATCATTTGTGGAAATCCCGATTGCGTCCATATATTGTTTCGTTTCTCCAATTTCATCACGGATTTCTGCAATGATAACTCCAATGTCATTTGTTGCAACAGCTGTCTGTTCTGCTAATTTTCTGATTTCATCCGCAACAACAGCAAATCCACGTCCTGCCTCCCCTGCTCTTGCTGCTTCTATAGATGCATTCAGTGCTAAGAGATTCGTCTGCTCTGCAATATTACTGATTGTTTGACTGATACCATCAATTGAATAAGATTTCTCAGCTAATATATTTACACTTACACTAGCTGTCTCTTGTAATTTGGTAGCATCATCAATTCTTTCTGCCAACTTTTCCATCTGCTGTACACCAGATAATGTTTTCGTAACCGTTTCTTTTGACATTTGATTGATTTCTTTGGTATTTCCATTCGCTTGTTCTATTTGATCAGAAAAGTCATTTAATTTCTCTATACCAATTTGAGCATCATTTGCTTGTTCTTCAATGGCTTTACTGATTTGACCCAAAGTCTCTGCAATTACCTCTAATGATTCCATGTTGTCTGTAATTGTCAAATTAACTTCGTCGGATTGTCCAACAATTATTGAAGATGTATCAAGAAGACTTCTAGCAATTTCTTGAAGACTATCTCTTAATTGACTAACTGCACTTGCCATTTGACCTATTTCATTTTTATTTTTTAAATACTTCTGATATTCTTCATTTTCCTTTGATTGATTAAGTTTGTATTCTTTTGTTTTGTTAATAACCTTTACCATTTGATTAATAGGCTTTGCAATTTGCCCGCTTACTATTGCAGTGATAAATACAATAATGAATACTCCAATTATTATTATAATAACGAAAGCTGTTGTTAAAGCTTGTACACCCTTTATGTATTCACTTTGGGGTGTAACTAAGACTGCTTTCCAACCATTGATTTCTATGTCTGCTACTTCTAAATGTTTCTTAACACCATCGTAATCTTCAATAATTTCTCCGCCTTCTATACCTTTAACATATGCCCCATTCAATATATCCTTAACGTTGGTACTAGCATCTTCCTTAGGCATAAACTCTTCATTTTTATGTACAACTATATTATTGTCAGCATCAACAATAAATAAATAAGCATTACTTTTCTCATCAAGTAATTGTTCAAGAGTATCGAATAACTGCTGCAAATTTAAATCCATACTTAGGACTCCAGTTTTTCCTTTTAAATCAATTGGTATAGAAATACTTACTACCATTTTATCTGTTATTACGTCAAAATAAGGACTTCCACAGACTTTTTCACCTTTTTCTATCGCATCAATATACCAGCCTCGTTTCGTACAATCATAACCCGGTTCAGGGACCCAACCTATTCCATCATAGAAAGTTTTATCTTCCATACCTAAATAAATATCTGAAACACATTCATATTTAGCCGCAGATTCAGTTAGATATTTAATTATATAATCAGAATCTACTTCCTTCATATTCTCAAATGCTATTTTGGTAGAATCCAGCGTCGCACTTTGTTCGGCTATCCAGCCTTCAATTTCTGCTCCATAACTTTCAATAGTTTTCTTATTCTTTTGTTGATTATTTTTCTCTAATTGTATAGTAGAGATTCTTAATCCCGCCAATAATGCTGCCAATAAAATACATGTAAAGGATATTGTAAATATTAATATCATCTTTAACCGAATTGTTTTCATATCCCTTCCTCACTTTCCCAAGTTATTATTAGTACATAAGCAAATTATTGTCTGTACTATTAAGTAATTATACATTATTGTCAGCATTATTTCTATAGTTATCCTGATTTTTTCCAATATTTTTGTTTATTATTATTCTTCCGCAAAATAAGTAATTGTGTTCCTATATTTTCCACAAGATACTATAAAGCTTTAGGTGATCCTGATAATGGAGTCGCACCAGATACAATAATAAAAAAGTAGAAGGACCGCTCAAATGGGTCCTTCTACTTTTTTATACTTTAAATCCTTTCATTATAATTCAAATTGGTTCACTATGTTATTCAATTGTTCAATTACTTTTACCAATTCACGCATCGAACTATCTATTTTACCCATTCCAACTTTCTGTTTTTCTGCACGAGTATCAATTTCAAAAGTTGATGCAGATATTTCTTCTGTTGCTGAAGATATACCAGAGAATATTTCAACAATTCCATTTTTGTTTGTATTTACATTTTCTATTCTTTCTCCCAACTGTTGAATATCAACTCCCATGGTATCAATTTGGCTGTTAATCGATTGGAAAACTTCTCTTGTATCAACCATTGCTTCTTTACAATCATTCGTGGAAACACCAATTGCATCCATATACTGTTTGGTCTCACCAATTTCATCACGGATCTCTGCAATGATAACTCCAATGTCATTTGTTGCAACAGCTGTCTGTTCTGCTAATTTTCTGATTTCATCCGCAACAACAGCAAATCCACGTCCTGCCTCCCCTGCTCTTGCTGCTTCTATAGATGCATTCAGTGCTAAGAGATTCGTCTGCTCTGCAATATTACTGATTGTTTGGCTGATACCATCAATTGAATAAGATTTCTCAGCTAATATATTTACACTTACACTAGCTGTCTCTTGTAATTTGGTAGCATCATCAATTCTTTCTGCCAACTTTTCCATCTGCTGTACACCAGATAAGGTTTTCGTAACCGTTTCTTTTGACATTTGATTGATTTCTTTGGTATTACCATTGGCTTGTTCTATTTGATCAGAGAAGTCGTTTAATTTCTCTATACCAATTTGCGCATCGTTTGCTTGTTCTTCAATGGCTTTACTGATTTGACCCAAAGTTTCTGCAATTACCTCTAATGATTCCATATTATCTGTAATCGTCAAATTAACTTCCTCAGATTGTCCAACAATTACTGAAGATGTATCAAGAAGACTTCTGGCAATTTCTTGCAAGCTTTCTCTTAATTGACTTACTGCACTTGCCATTTGACCTATTTCATTTTTATTTTTTAAATACTTCTGATATTCTTCATTTTCTTTTGATTGATTAAGTTTATATTCCTTCGTTTTATTAATAACTTTTACCATTTGATTAATAGGCTTCGCAATCTGTCCACTTATTATTGAAGTAATTAATATAATAATTAAAATTGCAATAATTAATATAATTACAAAGGCTGTTGTTAATGATAGTAATCCTTTTACATATTCACTTCGAGGTGTCACTAAGACTGCTTTCCAACCATTCACTTTAATGTCAACGAATTCTAAATGTTTCTCAACACCATCAAAATCTACAATGTTTTCACCGTTTTCTATACCTTTTACATATGCACCATTCAATATATCATTAATGTTTGTACTAGTTTCTTCTTTAGGCATATATTCATCATTTTTATGAGCAATTATATTATTTTCACTATCAACTATGAACAAATAAGAAGAATTTTTCTCCCCAAGCATTTTTTCAAGTGAATCAATCATAAGCTGTAAATTTAAATCCATGCCTAGAACACCAGATTTTCCTTGTATCTCAATTGGAATAGATATACTTACCACCATTTTATTGGTTGCCATATCTAAATAAGGGTTTCCATACGCTTTTTCACCTTTTTCCATTGCTGTTGTATACCATCCACGTTCTGTGCAATTATAATCAGCATCAGGAACCCATCCTGAACCATCTATAAAAGTCCTGTCTTCTAAACCCAAATAGACATCAGTTACACTTTCATATTTAGCAGTACTTTCTGTCAAATATGTATTTAAAAATTCCATATCTATCTGTTTCATATTCTTAAATACTATTTTTGAGGAATCAAGCATAGCGCTTTGCTCCATTATCCACCCTTCGATTTCTGAACCATAACTTTCTATTGTTTTTTTATTTTTTTGTTGATTATTTTCCTCCAACTGTAAAGTTGAAATTGTTAAACCCGCCAATAATGCTGCCAATAAGATGCTTGTACAAGATATTGTAAAAATTAATATCATCTTAGTACGTATTGATTTCATATCCTTTCCTCGCTTTCCCCTATTTTAAATCAGAAAATAATTGTAAATTCCAGTACTGTTTTATTATTATACAACGTTATTAGTCGTATTTCTATACAATTCTTTCATTTTCCATATTTTTTTAATTATTTTCTCTTTTTTTAACTTTATTGGCATTATTATCAAACATATTCTAGCTATTTTACTATTTTTTTTTCTTTTCCCGCAGTTCTTTAAAAAAATTTTTTAGTATCTGACTACATTCTTCTTCCATAAACCCTCTTGTAACTAAAACTTGGTGATTAAATTCCTGCATCTCAAGCAAATTTATAACTGATCCTGCACAACCGGCTTTTGGATTCATACTTCCTATTACAACTTGACTCATACGAGATTGTACGATAGCTCCTGCACACATCTGGCAGGGTTCTAACGTAACATACATGGTACAGCCTTCTAACCGCCAGTCTCCAAGTTTTTTACTGGCCTTTCTTATAGCAATTATTTCTGCATGAGATAATGTATTTTTATCACTATTTCTTCTATTATAACCTCTTGCTATTATTTGTCCTTCATACACTATCACGCAACCTATTGGAACCTCTTCCAATGCATATGCCTTCCTGGCTTGTCTCAAAGCTTCTTTCATATATTTCTTATCTAAATCCATTTTAATTTCTCCTAAAGTTACTTCATTTTTTCATTGAAAACTATTTTTATTGAGGTATAATAAACATACTTTAACATTTAGGAGGATAAGATGCAAATACATGGTTTCCAAAAAACAACTTTATTAGATTACCCGGGAAATGTAGCTGCAACTATATTTTTAGGTCATTGTAACTTCCGTTGTCCTTTTTGCCATAACAGTGAACTTGTTTTAGCTCCAGACAAAGTACCAATTATTGATAGTGAAGAGGTTCTAACTTTATTAAAAAAACGGTCAAATATTTTAGATGGTGTCTGTATTACAGGAGGAGAGCCTACTTTAACAAATGATTTAAGTGATTTTATTAAAAAAGTCAAATCCATTGGCCTTAAAGTAAAGTTAGATACCAATGGCTCAAATCCTGAAGTCTTAAGATCCTTAATTGATAATAATCTTCTGGATTACGTTGCTATGGATATAAAATCATCTCCCACACAATATGCGAAAGTATGTGGATTAGAATCAGTTAATTTAAACAATATAAAAGAATCAGTCACATATTTAAAAAAGCAGGAATTACCCTATGAATTTCGTACTACAATAGTAAAAGAGCTTCACACCTTTGAAGACATTCACGAAGTTGGAAAATGGCTGCAAGGATGTAAAGCCTATTATCTTCAACCCTATCAGGACTCCAAACAAGTAATTCAACCTGGATTTACAAGCTATACAAAAGAAGAATTGGTCAAATTACAAACTCAACTTAAAAAATATATTGATTATGTAGAAATCCGAGGAATTGATTTATGAACTTAATCTATGAAACAAATCGTTTGTACTTAAGTGTTTTAAATGAAAAATATGCTTCAAATGTATTAGACTTTTATCTGAATGATAAGGAACTCTTTGAAAAATATGAACCACAACGTACTCTCAATTTTTATACTAGAACATATCAAAAAGCAAATTTAAATTTCGAATATCAATTGTTTATCAAATCTGCAAGCATTCGTTTTTGGGTTTTTGAGAAAACACAGCCTGAAAAAATAATAGGTTCAATATCCTTTTTAAATATTCAGAGGAATGCTTTTCAAAGTTGTCAATTAGGCTATAAGTTTGCTTCTGCTTTCCATCATAGAGGCTACGCCACCGAAGCTCTCAAAAAAGGTATTGATATTATTTTTTCAGAACTTGGTCTTCATCGAATAGAAGCGTTCGTATTACCAGAAAACTTGCCTTCAAAAAAGGTATTGGAACGTCTGGATTTTGCATTTGAAGGTACATGTAAGGATTATGCATTTCTTCAAGGGGAATGGAGAACACATGAACGATTCGCTCTTTGTAACTTTTAGCACAATTTATCAATAATACGGATCCAGTATCCAAACTTACCTGTTTTTATCTTCTCTTTTTTTGCAGGTTCAAATTCTGAAAAACCAAATAAGTTTGCCATAAATTTTTCTTGATTATGAAATACACCCGGTACTCCTAAAAATGTATAGGTGGATCCATTATTTACTTTACCGTAGAGTAAATACCTATAATTGTAATATCCGTGTAATAAAAAACTATTTTTACCTAAAATCCATTCTTTTTCAGGTAATATTCTTAAATCCCTCGGTTCGATTTTCTGACATTCAAAAAAATTAGGATTTTCAAAAAACTTCTCTTGATCCATTTCCTCTTTAAGATTTAATTCCTCCATTACCTTGTCAGAGGCCTTTTTTGTTTCCTTCTTTTCTTTAAATACTCCCTGTACTTTTTGCTCAAACTGTTTTTCTTTCATTTCAATCGGAACTTCAAGCTTGCTAATAAATGCCTCATTTTCAAATCTGTTATTTTCTTCTAAATCACTTTCCGGCTCTTCTATAACTGCAATCTCAATATCATTTTCTTCCTCTTCAATAACTGTAGTCTCAGAATCATTATCCACGTCCTCTATAACTGCAAGTTCTAAATCCTTTTCCTTATCTTCTATAACTGCTGTCTTTAAATTACTTACTGAATCTTCAATCTTGATATCTTTGACCTCAATAATTTCAGATTCATTTTTGCTTTTTTCTTCTACATTAGCCGCTAAACTGTTTTCCACCTTTAACATTTTTGCAATTTCATTGATAGCAAAAGTTTTTTTACCCCAATATGCAATATAAAGTATTTTTTCTTCTCCTTGAATGATTGTTCCTATTGTATTTGCAAAAAAAAGTTTTTCTTCTTTTGATTCTTCTTCCATAATCCTTCGAAAAACTCCACCATTTTTTTGTATTTTTAAATTACCTACATGAAGACTATTAATTGAACCGTCGTCAAAAAATAAATATATCGGATACTGCTTTTCGGTTTGAGAAATAATACCTTTCACTTGTGCTTCCAATTTCATTTTATTATTTCTAATTTCTATTTTAACAAATCCGACACTTCGAGGCTGTTTGTCTGGAGTATAAGGGTAAAAGTATGATACAAATCTTTTATAATCAGACAATCTATTTCTCCTTTTTTGTCCTTATTTCTTTTATTTTATTCATTTAATATAGCTTTGATGCTTAACTACTTTTATCAACTTATAAGTTTTTATATTTTTGGTCTCTATTATTGACATATAAATAATAAAATCATATACTAAACTAGTAATTATTATTACTACTATTATTTATTAAGAATGGAGGTTGTTATGGCAACTATAAAACACAGCCGTCAACGAGAAGCGATTAAAAATTTTTTAAAAACACGTAAAGATCATCCTACTGCTGATACTGTTTATCAAAATATACGTAAAGAGTACCCAAATATCAGCCTTGGAACTGTCTACCGAAATTTATCGTTATTGACTGAATTAGGGGAAATACAGAAATTATCTTGTGGTACAGACTCTGAACATTATGATGGGAACCCTACTCCACATCATCATTTTATATGCACCAAATGCCATGCTGTTATTGATTTAGAAATGGAAAGTATTAACCATATATGTCTTATTGCAGGTCAAAATTTTGATGGAGAAATTGATAGTTATGTGACATACTTTTACGGAACATGCAGTAAATGCTTAAATAAAAAATAATTTTAAAAATCTATTGACACCTAAAATGATATGTGCTAAATTAATATTAGTAATCGTTACTGATTTGTAAACAAAAAATTATAGAAAATAAAAAGGAGATATGTAATATGAAAAAATTTGTATGTAGTGTTTGTGGTTATGTTCATGAAGGAGATTCAGCACCAGACAAATGTCCACAATGTGGCGTCGGACCTGAAAAATTTACAGAACAAAAAGACGATATGTCATGGGCTGCAGAACACGTAGTTGGAGTTGCCCAAGGTGTAAGTCAAGATATAATTGATGATTTAAGAGCAAACTTTAATGGAGAATGTTCAGAAGTAGGTATGTATCTTGCAATGGCCAGAGTAGCACATAGAGAGGGTTATCCGGAAATTGGATTATATTGGGAAAAAGCTGCTTTTGAAGAAGCTGAACATGCTGCAAAATTTGCTGAACTTTTAGGCGAAGTATTGACTGATAGTACAAAGAAAAATTTAGAAATGAGAGTAGCTGCTGAAAATGGAGCTACAGCTGGAAAATTTGATCTTGCTAAACGTGCAAAAGAAGCTAATCTCGATGCAATCCATGATACCGTTCATGAAATGGCCAGAGACGAAGCTCGTCACGGCAAAGCATTCAAAGGCTTACTTGATAGATACTTCGGATAAAACAATTGAATTTGATACTATAATACAGGCTGGTAATCCTATTCGTCATCAAAGTTCCAGCCTGTTTTTATTATGTAACTTTAAAAATAAAAACAAATCAAATATTTTCCAAAAGCTTTTTCCATGAATTCTGAGTCTCGTTAAAATTATGATAATGGTTTTTAATGTTTTTATTATATTTATTAAGTTCGGGTAAAATATTCATAAATTTATCGTTCTCAAAATATTCACAAATTTTAGGAAGAACCTCTTCTAAAGTTGTTTGCATTTTAGCTATTATTTCATCATATTCATTCTGATTCGTAATATAGACTAACAAAGGCTTATATCTTATCCAACCGATACAAGCATTATAAAAACGTGTTACAGTATTTTTTGATTGTGCTGTGATTGGTAATAATTGAAGAGGAAGAACTCCATCTAATAAATGACGATATATAGAAAATCCATCATGGAAGGTATAGCAAGGTACTCGTAATACTATTCTGTCAGAAAGAAGAGTACTCAAAAAAGTATCTTCACCTCTTGCTCCGGGTGGATTATAAAATGGAAATAATCTTTCAGGTCTTTTTAAATTAATACATAGATTTGATCCTGAAATGAATTTACAATGATTTTTTTCTTCTACAATCTGAGGTTCTTTAGAAGTAAGAATTGATGTATCCGCATAAGTTGTCCCACCATTTTTCATCTTTTCCCTTATAGAATCCCAACTTATAATGTCGTTACTAATTGCTTCAATAAATTTTGCAAAGTCTTTTTCTGATAAAGTCTCATTAAAAGAAATTTGAGGTATTGGTGAAATATACCCACAATGATAACCATTTGTAATATCTGCATTCTCAATATTTTTAATATGATTTGGTATTACATTTTGACCTCCCCATACACATATGCCATGATTATTTGTTACCGCTACAGGATATTCATCATCGTCTAAAAACAAAAGATAATCCATTTTGTTTTCTAATGCTGCATATACAATAGCATTTCTTTTTCCAGCATAACCAGATCTGAAAATTTGTTTTATTTCCTTTTCTGTCATAATTTGATTATCTATAAGTTGTGTGAATTTTTTTTGTATGTTCTTTGCACCCAAAAATTCAATTTCATCAAACGTATCTACCATTTCCTGACTTAAGTTTGTAAAATCAGTAGATTGTGCATTTGAATAATTAATATCATACGCAACGAATAGATTTAAACTGACTTTTCCTTCTAGATTACTTTTAACTTTCATTTCATTCCAGCTGTAAATGTATGCATTAAGTACTTTTCGAAAACTTTTTCTACCGGTAGCAAATCCAATACCTACTTTTATTTTACTTTCCTGCATTTATCAATACTCCTTTCATTTAGTATACTTAGTATCATAACGTATTTGAAATATAAAAGCAAACTTACCAAATATATCCTAAAACAAAAAGCACCTACTTTGCAGTTTTATTTTAATACAAAGTCAGTGCCTAATAATTGGATTTATTTATGATTAGCAGGTTCTACACTTATTGATTTACCTTTAATTTTTACGCTTTTCATTGCATTTAATACATCTTTTGCATGCTCTTTAGGTACTTCAACAAAGGTATATTTGTCATACATATCAATAGCACCTACTAATTTTCCCGGCATTCCACTTTCTCCAGCAACAGCCCCTAAAATATCTCCGGGACGTACGTTTTGTTTTTTCCCTATATTAATAAATAAACGTACCATTCCTTGTTCTGCGCCAGTATTCTCAAATTCAAAATCTTTTTGATTTTCACTTGTATCTGAATTATTTTCTCCAATTTCTAACTTGAGAAATGCTGCTGCCATTTCCATAGATGTATAATCTTCTTCATTAATTTTTTGTTCTATTAATTTAACCATAGAATCCAAATCTTCTTCTTCGATAATTTTCATAACACGATCTAATACTTTTTCAACTTTAATTTGTGCTATATCATTTAATGATGGAACCGGCTGTGCATAAACCTTAGTCTTACAATATCTTTGAATATCCTTTAATTTATAAATTTCTTTCCCAAAAATAAAATTAAAGGCTTTACCAGTTCTTCCTGCCCTTCCGGTACGTCCGATTCTATGAACATAATATTCATGATCCTGCGGCAAATCATAATTAAATACTGCTTCTACATCATCTACATCAATACCTCTTGCTGCAACATCTGTTGCAATTAGTATATCAGTCTGACCATTACGAAAATGACTCATTACACGATCACGCTGTGACTGTTTCAAATCACCATGTAAAGCTTCAGCAAAATATCCTCTACCTTTTAAAGAATCCGCCAATTCATCTACTTGTTTTTTCGTATTACAAAAAATTAAAGAAAGCTTAGGTGCATACATATCTAGCAAACGGCAAAGGACTTCTTCTTTTTTATTCCTACGCACCTCATAATAATATTGATCAATATTTGAAACTGTGAGCTCTTTTTTCACTACTTTAACAATTTGAGCGTCCTTTTGATATTTTTTAGTAATGTCTAAAATTGCTTTAGGCATTGTTGCTGAAAATAGTAATGTTTGTCTGCTATCTGGTACTTGTTGAAGAATTGTTTCCATATCTTCACGAAATCCCATATTAAGCATTTCATCTGCTTCATCCATAGCAACTGTATGCACATTATCGAACTTTACTGTCTTTCTGCGCATATGATCCATTACCCTTCCAGGTGTACCAATAATAATTTGAGTTCCGGATTTCAATGAACGAATCTGAGTAGAAATGTCTTGTCCTCCATATACCGGAAGTACTTTTATCCCATGCATATATTTACAAAGTTTTCTAATTTCATCTGCTACTTGTATTGCCAATTCTCTAGTTGGACAAAGAACAATTGCCTGAAGTCTTTTGTCCTTTGGGTCTACTTTCTGTAATAGCGGGATCCCGAATGCTGCTGTTTTTCCGGTTCCTGTTTGAGCTTGTCCTATCATGTCGCCTCCTGCCATTATTACAGGAATCGCTTTTGCCTGAATGGGGGATGCTTCTTCAAAACCCATGTCTTCGATTGCTTTTAAAATTTTCTCCGATAATCCAAGTTCTTCAAATTTCGTAATTTCCATAAAATAATTCCTTTCTAATTTAAACACAAAAAGAGCACCTACGAACACTCGTCGCAAGCGCTACCTTTGATATCATAACAGATAAAGTAAAGAATGTCAATTTTCTGTTACTATTGACCTAATAACAAGGCATTCAGCCAAAGCGTAGAGTTCACCTATATATTGCACAATTTATTTTTAAACTATTCAATTTTTCATCTTTAAATTTATCATCTTTAGGTATGAACAAGCCATAATTTACATATAAATAGATAAGTTTAAAAAGATTTATCTAAGGAGTTTTATGAAATATATTATAAAAAATTTTATTGCTGCTGCTATCATACTATTCGCTCTCCCCTATCTTCTAACAATATTATTTGAAACAACTTCTAAGAGCACCGCCAAGACAATTCAAGTGTCTGTAACTCAAGGCAAGAAACTAAAATCCAATATTGATGTAGAAACTTATTTAATTGGTATTTTAGCGCAAGAAATTCCTAATACATATGAAAAAGAAGCAATAAAAGCACAAGCTGTTATTGCACGTACTAATATTTTATATTACATAGAAAATGATATTGAGTTACCTAAATATAAAACACCAGATGATTTAAACAAATTGTGGGGCGTAGATTCTTTTTGGGAAAATTATCATAAATTAGAGGAAGCAATTTGGGAAACCAAAGGTAATGTTATTTACAATGACAATAAACTGATCAATGCCTCCTTTCATGCAGTAAGTGCCGGGAAAACAAGAACTTGCGAAGACCTTTTTTCAAACAAAAAATTTCCTTATCTAAAACAAGCTTCTTGCGATAAAGATTTATTATCCAAAAATTATTTAAAAATAGTAACTTACTCCAAAGAAGAATTCATTAAATTTTGTAAGGAAGCCTATCCGGATATCTCTCTAAAAAAAGATAAACTAATGAAACAAATAGATCTTACAGACAGAGATTCTGCTGATTATGTAAAGACAATAAAACTGGGAGATAAAAAAATAAATGGCGAAGCATTTCGTGAAAAATTTAATTTAAATTCTTCTTGCTTTACTATTGAAGAATGTGAAGATTCAATCCGGATAGTGACTAAAGGACTTGGTCATGGTGCGGGAGTAAGCCAATTTACCGCAAATTCTCTTGCAAAAAAGGGGAGAAATTATGTCCAGATATTAAAATACTTTTATAATAATATAAGGATTTCTCCTTATTCTTCAAAAAATGAATAAATCTGTATAATTCGTTAATGCTATAACTATAGCCAGAAACCATGGTCTATAGAAAATAGTGAATTAACAGAGGTGATTATATGAGAAGAAGACAAGCAGGAAATTATAGGGGCAATGCAGCATATATTATCGGAGGACTTGCTGTATGTGCTATCGTAGGAATGTTAGGGTTATATATATACCAATCCCAGCAGGCCCCTCCTAAACCAGATGTGGTAGATTTAAATGAAGTTGCTGATGCAAAACCAAAAATTCCCAAAGCAAACACAGATGAGACAAAGAAAAATGAAAGTAACGATACGAAAACAAGTTTAATCAATGAACAGGATAAAAAAGATGAAACAAAGAAGAAAAATTCGGACAAAACTGGTTTTTCTGATATGGATGTACCAGACTCAGAGCAAGCTAAAGACTCTAAGCCTGAAAAAACAGCTCCCGAAAAACAAGAACCCAAAAAAGCTGAACCAGAAAAAACTGAACCAGAAATTCAAGAAACGTCTGCTTCTGTAACCAATGTTTCTTTCCCAAAAGGTGAGACTTTAATGTGGCCGGTTTCTGGTAACGTACTTATGAATTATAGTATGGATGGAACTATTTATTTTGCAACTTTAGATCAATATAAATATAATCCTGCCATAATAATTCAAAGCTCAGTAAATACTAAAGTTCTCTCTGCAACTGATGGAATTGTAAACTCAATCATTAATGATGAGGAAACCGGACTAACCATGACAATAGATTTAGGAAGTGGTTATAAAGCAGTATATGGTCAGTTAAAAGAAAATCAAGTGAAAGAAGGAGATTATGTCGAAAAAGGTGAGGTTCTAGGATTCATAAACGAACCAACCAAATATTATAGTAAAGAAGGAACTAACCTTTACTTTAAATTATTAAAAGATGATCAACCGATTAATCCTGTTGATTATTTTGAATGATGGTAACCAAAATTATTTTAGCGAATATATTATAATATGACTACAAGTCACAAAACATGCAATCGAATATTTACTATGATAACATTCTACTTTTTTAGTAAAATACCTCTCTCTTCGATTGCTTAAAATAAATTTCGAGGGACTTTATAAAAGTCCCTTTACATAAAATGTCAAGCATTTTTGACTAT
>NZ_QRCT01000024.1 GCF_003363435.1 Anaerosacchariphilus polymeriproducens | reverse complement strand
GAGATGTTTATAAGTGACGGGATTATATCTGATACGGCCAGTATCATGTTCTGGTATATTGTTCAGATACTTATTTAAATTAATTCCCTCCATGAATTCGTCAAATGTTAAAACCGGATCACAAATATCAAGAAAATCTGAAATAAACATTGGCAAAATGCCCTGTTTTAGTCTAGAATAAGTTGTGGTTTTATTTTTCATATGCAGTTAAATTTTACCACAAAAAGAGGATTTCCAACTCACTAATGTGAATTGAAAATCCTCTTTTTAATTAGGGTGTTTTTTCACAGCCCCTTACTTTGTGTCCGCATGGACATAACTTCATTTTTTGCCTAAACATATTATAACATATGCTTTAAACACTTACAATGTATACCACTTTTTCATAAAAATTATAAATTATATCTCCTATTTTATTAAGTTAATTAACTTAATTGATGGTTATAACTTTTTCTTTTTTATATGTTCATTTATAAAATTATTATTTTATATTCTAATAAAAACTATTCCTGTATTAGATAGGCTACAATAAACCAGACAGTTAAGGTCATATAAAATAAAATCTTATAATCCAGGCATTTTCAAAGGTTCATTTTGACCTAAGTAACATAAATATATTTCATACGGATCGTAACAATAAATTTAAAAATAAACTAATTGATGAAACGCTGAAAACTTTCAGCATTGAACGTTCACTTAGCATGAAAGGTTGTCCGTATAAAGCCAGACTTAAAGTTACTTACATTCTAATTTCATTTCGTAACATTTATTGCAAAATTACCAATAAAATTATTATATGTTACAGAAAGTATATACTCTCCATCTTTATTTATAGATACTTTTCTTGAAGAATTCTTTTTTAATTCAAAACTATCTATAACATTTCCATCTGAATCTTTAAAAGCAGTCCTTAAAGAACCTTTATTGATCGATAGTTTATTACTTAATTTAATTATATCACCTTTCTTTGCATTAAAAGATATTTCCGAATTACTACTTGTTTCATGTATAAGATTTCTTTTCAGATTACCAAGTAAAGAATTTTGCTTTATCTTTACAACAACAATACCTATACATACACAAATACATATGCCAATAATAATTATTGCTCTTTTATTTTTCATAAATATATCCTTTCGTATTCAAATATAAAAATGTTTCAAACATTTTAATCACAAATCTCATGATTAAACATTCTATCGTTTTTTTATTTTAAGTTATAATCTTATCTCAATTTCCAGAACACTCTTTGCCCTCATTTTCCGAAAATATATCATGGGCAACAATTTAATACTAAAATTCAAACTTCCTTGGGGGCGTACCTGATAAATCAGAAACTATCGCAGTACCATGTTCCAAATAGAAAACTTCAAACATCGAGTTATCCGCCGACTTATAGAGCATTTTTATAGGTGGGAACTTCTCCATTATTTTTTCTTTTACTTTTATATCTTTACTAAATTCTACCTTTCCCTCTATCCTATTTGAGTTTTCGTATTTTGTTCGGTGAATCCACACATATACAGAAGTATCTTCTGTTTTTACCCAATAAACTTATTTATCTTCTTTTAGATTCCATTTTAATACCCCAGAATATGGACAATCATCTTTTTGTTCCGCTATTTCAACAAGTTCTCCTGTTCGCACCATTTCTTGAATGCGCAAAAACAGCCAGCGATCACTAACTCCTGGTATCTGATTCAATGTTTTCCCTATGATTCTAGCAACAATAAACTCTTCCTTTGGTATATTTTTACGCAAAATAGAATCGTAAAAATCTTCCGGTACACTTATAATAGTTCCGTTCAATATTGCACGAAGTGGAGCATTCTCTGAAACTAAATCTTTCCATATAGTTGCATATGATTTTTTTTCAATCCTATTTATTGACTTTTCATATTCTAGCATTTTTCCAAATTGTTCTGCCAGAACCTCTCCCGAATTACGATAATAAGTAATTATATTATCTTCTTGAATTTGATGTGGTATAAAGACGACAGAAAGGGGAACATTTGCATCCATCATATAGTGACATATAAAAAGTAAACCACACATTTCGGATGGAGCGCTATCACAAACCCACATTCGGATTGGTTCCATTGCATTCTTGGCATCCTGCAGGCTTTTCATGTTACTTATATTACGCTGCCACAATTCTTCCACTACTCCCGGAAAGTTTCCGAACAAATCATTCAATATTTTTTTTCGAATGTGCCAATCTTTATCCACATTATTCAAAAGACCTATCTCTAATTCTAACATCAATGGTATTATATCTTTTTGACTTCCGGGAATCTGAGGTTTCATAAGTTCAGCCTGCTCTTCCTCCGTTCCACCAAACACTGCTGTACAACATAATTTTTCCCCTTTTTTCATAGTCTTGGCTATTTTTAAAGCACCTGCGGTACTGTCATTAAAAGCTAGCTCTATCATACTTACTTTCCCTCCAATGTCTGCAATTCGCGATTATGTAAATTTTCCTTCTTAAATATTTTTATTTTAGTTACTTATTCTAACTCATTACAATTATATTATTTAATATGATCTGCCAGTACAGTTACGAAATCCGAATTAAATTGATTTTTCATGCTCTTTTTGCTTACAAAAGACATATCAATATCACCAATTCCCATCTATTCTTTTAGTATTTTTAGAATAACCGGCTCTAAAGTAACAAAAAAGAAATATCCAACCAAGCCTCCAAATGTATTCGTAATCAAATCAGTAACATCAAATGCCCTTGCATTCGGGCCTCCGCCCATTGCACTCATTAATTGAGCACATTCAATAATTAAACTGAAAAAAAAAGTCATAATTACTGTTTTTAAAATACCTTTTTTCTTGATAATTGGATACAAGAACCCAAAAGGTATCATCATAATAATATTTAAAAATATTTCCCTGACAGCTCCGTGGTAATTTAACTTTAAGTCTCTAAAAGGAATAAAATTAGCCGTTACCATAAACAAATAATTGCCTATACCAAATGGTATGGTAAATGGCATTAGTGTAACAAACAGAACCATCACGACATAAATATACATAAGTGTATTGATTATCAATACCTTTTTATTTTTTCTACTCCACTTTTTATAAAAATGCAATACATAAACCAATCCTAATAAAATAAAATTAATTAAATAATTCAATTTAATCCTCCCTTGCAATAGACTATTAAATATATTTAATGCCTAAAAAATTTTGAAACAATCGGAATTCGTTTCCTTTCACTATCTGAATAACCGAATTTTAAAACAATAGGAAAATACACTACTACCGCTACACATACAGCAAGTCCAACTGTTAATGCGCCTTTTATTCTTGAATTGTCAATCGCATTATCACCTAAAGCATAGATTACATGATATACAATCCTTGCACACACACCCATAATAGCGGATGCGAAAATAGGAATTACAAATGTTTTTTTCCATTCTTGTCTATAATTTAGAAATTTACAGATAAATCTATAATTCAAAACACAAATAATAATTGCATATAATGATGTGGCAATTAATATGGCATAAATATGTAAGTCCGTACAAATCAAAACTGGAACTAATATAGCTATATGTAAACCTAATGCGATAGCTGCATTTTTCATTGGAATATTAACTTTTCCAATTCCTTGTAACACACCATTAAGTACGGTTGCAATTCCACTAAAAAAGATAAATATTCCTCCGAATTCTAACAAATAAATTGCAGCTATTCCACCAACAACTACCACATATAGCAAAGAACATTTAAAAACTCTATGAGCTGTTCTAAATTGACCCAATGCCGTCTTTTCAGCCATAATTTTTGAAACCGCCATAGGAATACTATAAGAACATACTAAAAGAAGAATGCTATATATATTATATGCTGAAGAATAATAGAAATTTCCCAAATCTCCGATTATATTGGTCAACGGTATTCCGTATAGTACTCCTATTATCCTAACTATAATTCCGCAACCTGTCAAAAACATTGCTTGCTTAACGAAACTATTTCGTTTTCTAGCCATATTATAATTGCCTCCAAATCCTACTTTATTTTTTTCCATATCATAGGCTATACAATTATAATCGAAAAATCTGTTGTAAGCAAATATTTTGTTACATGTTTTATTAAGAATTTAGCAAATTTTCTGTAAGTGCATTAAAAGAAGGCGTTGCCTGTTTGAGGTTGCCAAATGTAGTGTTTGTGGCGGGAAGAACAGCAAGAATAAAACACCTGTATTTGTAAAAGCAGCTGTTCCGGCTCCAGTATTATCTCATTCTATTGCAACTCCATCACTTGCAGCTTCTGTAATGTATCAGAAATTCGTTATGGGACTTCCATTTAACAGACAGGAAAAGAACTGGTTCAGAATAGGACTTGTACTAACCAGGGCCTTGATGCCTTCTGGACGTGGGTTGAAGAAACAGCTGCAATGCACACAACAAATGAACTGCTTACAAAAGCCCTGAACTATTCATTGAACCAGCGAGAACTGCTTGGAACATTTATGAAAGATGGAAGAATTCCTATTTCGAATAATCTTTGCGAAGCAAACATAAAGCCATTTGCAACTGCAAGAAGAGCATGGCTCTTTGCAGATACCCCTAAAGGAGCAACTGCAAATGCAGACTTAAAAGAACACATAAAAAATGCAGAAAAAGATGATATCACCAGATTAGCAGAAAATGCCAGTTTTGTATATTTTCAGTTAGATTCAATAGAATCTAGGGCAAGCAAATATGCATAGTTCAGTAGATTTGATTTTAGAAAGTAAAAATTTATTATTGTGTTTTCAGTTTGTTTTTATGATATAATTGTAATGTTGTCACAACCCAATCCGACAGCGGAAAGGGGGTGTCTGCATGGAAATCATAACTTCATTTTTACTCTCCGTCGCAGCGGGTATAGCCTGCCACTGTATCTGCAAATGGCCAGACGATAGAGAAGATGACAATTAGCCTAAAAACCCCACAGACTGCCTTCTGTGGGGTTTTACTTTGTGTCCGCATGGACATAACTTCATTTTTTGCCTAAACATATTATAACATATGCTTTAAACATTTACAAGTATACCACTTTTTCATAAAAATTATAAAATATAATACAATTTTATTAAGTTAATAATTTAATTTGTAGTTATAATTTTTCTTTTTTATATGTTCAGCAGCCCCATAACCATGCAAGGTCTCTAGCACGGGAACCCGGTCGAAAAAGTAAAAAGTTATTTTTCCCTTTTTCAACTCCTATAGTTATCGACTGATTATCTTGAACTTTCTGATATTCATCATACTTCAAAATTGCCACTTCACAGTCTTTTAAATCATCCTTTAACCCAAGTAAATATATGAAAACTGGCATTTTCTCTTTGTCATAATACAACTTTAATTTTTCTTTATCATCCTCCGAAAATGTAAATAACCACTATAATATTTTTCATTTTTTACTTTAGATTTAGGTGATGCATATTTTAAAAAAATGATACATTCTTGATTTGCTGTATTAGTCAATATCCGATATACCTCAGACATCATATTCATGACAAACTTTAGTTTATATTCATCACCAAACAATCTCATAAAGAATTTATCATCCTGAGCAATGTCTACCTTCACAAATTCTCATTATTCACTATTTTCTCCACCAGATTGTATCCCCACACTTTTCTTCTACAAAACCACATCTTTGTAAAATACGCTGTGAAGCAAAACCATCAGTTTCCGTTTCAGCAATAATATGTAATACATTTTCTTGTTCAATTGCCCAATCACACATTGCCTGAACTACTTCTGTCATATAGCCATTGTGTTCAAACTTTTTTCCTAAACCGTATCCAATTTCCACCTCTTGGGCGGCATTTGGAATATCTTTAAAATCAGCAGAACCCACCACAACTCTGTCCGTTTTTCGAATCAAAAACCAAAACTGGTGCCCGGTTAAAGGATGTAGTAATAATCGTTCTGTTTCTATCATTGTTTTCATCGGATCGTCGATCACGTTATCACTTAAAGCATAGATTACATGATATATCATACTGACACATGTTGGTCAACGGTATTCCGTATAGTACTCCTATTATCCTAACAATAATTCCGCAAACGGTCAAAAACATTGCTTGTTTAACGAAACTAGTTCGTTTTTTAGTCATATTTATAATTGCCTCCAATTCCTACTTAACCTATTTTCATATCATAGGCTATCTATCATGAATAGTCTACTGAAATATTTCTCTAAATTTCAAAAAAAATTCAGTATGCTTTAAAAGAAGTTCATATGCATTATTTTGCAAACACCACTTCATTGTTGTCATGACATGGGACGCATAAAGGCACGCTAAATAGTCTAACATTTCATGGTCATCCGATTCTTTCAGCTTACTTTCCTTACTAAAATTCACTTCTAAATACTCTAGCATATCCTGATATAAATGAATTGTTTCGGTATGGATTTCAAACAGTTGTAATATCACTTCACGCTTTTTAGATAGATTTTGGTACAAATTCTGGAGCGTAGTAATTAGTTTTTCGTCACACTTGCATAGAAATCGATCTTGTACTGAAGCTTTGAACATATCAAAGATTTCACTACACATTTTTTCAGCAAGCTGACATTTATCTGCATAATGCTTGTAAAATGTAGATCTATTTATGAGTGCTCTATCAAGAATGTCCTGAACCGTTATTTTTGTAAAATCCTTCTCCCCCAGAAGTTCAATAAATGAGGACTCAATATTTTTCCTAGTTTTTATTACACGTAAATCATTCTGTCTGATTTCTTTCATCCTTTACCTCCATAACTAAAGTAATAATTTTATTTAAGCAACACTTTGTATATTATTGTTGCTTATCCATACAGTAGTTCAAGCTTTGATGATTGTATTCTTACTTTTAATAATTATACTATATAACAGGAGGTGATGAAATGAATGAATTAAAATGGATTGTTTGGATGTTCCCATTGCTATTTATCATTCACGATATGGAAGAAATAATTACTGCAAAAAACTGGTGTGCAAAAGGATTTAAAAAGCATATTCCTTTACCTTTTACACCTTTTGGTAACACAACGGACACAGCTGGCTTTTCTGTTGCCGTATATGAAGAATTAATATTATGGTGTCTTGCTGCTTTTGTTGGGAACATATTTGGATTTTATGGATTATGGTACGGATTACTTATTATGAATATTGCCCATTTAGTCTTATTACATATGATATTGCTTCCAATATCCTATCGTCACTATGTCCCCGGTGAAATCACCGCATGGATCACAGTAATACCATGTTGTTATGTTCTTAAACTTGCCCAAAATATTCTTCAATACTCGATAATAGAAATTACTCTATGGGTAGGATTTGGATTTCTGTTTGGCTTTATCAACTTGAAAATCTTACATAAAAATATTGAAAAACTAGGAAAACTAATAAAATTCTGACTCTTCCCAAAGCTTAATAATTTCATTCAACATAATATAAAAACCTCCCATCCGATATCTATGTAAAGCATATCAGATGGGAGGAAAATTACACGACGGTAGATGTTCCACCGCTTACAATACTTTTTAATCTGTTTGCAACAGCTGCCACACTCAGCAGAATGCACAATATCGCAGCCCCTGCGGATAACTCCTTTTGAATTTCAGAATTTTCCACTTGCCCTATTAAATAATATACAAACGGAATGCTGTAATAGTAAATAGCTGTAATCCTGCCACAATTATCGAAAACAAACGTTTTTCCTGCTGTTTTTTTCTCTTTTTTCCTGCTGCTGCCTAGAAAAAATACAAATTCAGCAATAATAACAATAAGGACAAATATTGGCATTCTTCTTTGCACTATCAAAATAAGACTTAAAAACACAATATAAAATAAATCTGCAGCCACATCAAACTTCTCACCAAATGCTGTACAGATATTCCACTTTCTGGCCAGCCTTCCATCAAAGAAATCTGTCATATAAACCATTCCCGTAAGCCCAGTAATAAGAAGAATAGACATTCCCTGATTTACTGACTGTTCTGATGATAACATGAGAAATGAAATTCCAAATACCAATAAAACTCTGATCAATGTTAAAACATTAGGTATCCATACTCTTTTTTTCATTGTTCTAAAAACTCTCCTAACACGTTATCAATTTTTTCAGAGTTTACTTTCTTACCATACAGACAATCTGCATTTTTAACGTGTTTCTTCATTTCATCAACTTCTCCTTTATCCTCTTCAGAATTTCCTGTCACAATAATGCAGACCTTTTTCCCCGCAAAATCCTGGCTATCCGCATATTGCTTCAACGGTTCCGAAACCTTACCTGCATAAACTGGCGTCATGAAAATAACAAGATTATATTCATCCAAATGATAAGTCAAATCGGCACGTGGATGATTCATCACTACCGTGTAACCTTTTTTATGTAATGATTCTGCTGCATTCTTTGCTGCCTTACCTGTAAGTCCTCCTCTTGAATCCTGATACAATAGCAATGCTTTATCACTGCCAACTCCTTCAAGCACGTTTTCCTGATTCTTCTGTTCCTTTGAATTTACACCCAGAAAAAGCACTGCCATTGAAGCAACTGCTACTACTACAAGTAAAAATAATATTCCAATCGTTCTAATCACTATTTTTTTAATGTTCATTTTTTTCTCCTGTTCATTTTAATTTGATTCTTTCCCAATGGCAAACAGATTTGCCTGTATGTAAATCTATCGTCTGCTGATATCGGTACGATTTTGGCCATGTACAAAATACGGATCGTTTTTTGAACATCATTTTGGTAATCGGCATTTTCGTTTTTACCGTCCATCCATTACACGGAATCAGTGTTATAGTCACTTTACTCTTTTTTTTCTTCACCTGATATTCTCCTGAAATATAGCCCATACTTTCATCCATTTCCATTTTGAAGTTTCCTGTTATACAGCCATCTTCCATTCTCAATAAATCAGGGAACCAATCTACAAATCGCAATATAAAAACATGCTTTGAATGCTTAAATTTCAAATATTCCATCTTTTTCTGATTATCTGTTGTTTTGTAAGAAGCAATCAGATTTTCATCATATATAAACTGATTTTTGCAACTAATGTTATGTAATATTCGCTCCTGATTTCTTCCGAACTCAATTAATTCACAATCACAACCATATCTGGTAAAATAACGCATTTGACCATCTTTTGGAAATGGTATTGGAAAATCATCCGGCGGTATTTTCTTTCCATTAATTTCGATTTGGATTTTAGTATCTTTTTTTCTGACCAAATCAAATTGGTACATCGCAAATGCAGGAAATATTACTGGATTTTTTGAGGATTCACCTACAGGTGCAATCAGATCAAGCGATCTGCTTGGCCGTTTTCCTCTTTCTTCTACAAGTACTTTTATATTCCGTCCTTTGTAATCATGAAAAGCTAAGGAAATAAAAAGACCTTTTTCTGTCACTATAAAATCGGGATTTTGAAATGCTGTCTTTCGATAATGTTTTAAACCTTTATTGCAAACTTCAAATCTTCCAATTTCTTTTATACACAGACTTTCCTCATCATAAACATCTACATATTGATCCTTTCGATATGCAATCAGTCGAAACCCGTTTCCTTCTTCTTTCGTTTCTAAATACTGCCATTCCAAAGCCACATAGATTTCTTCCGGGTTTTTTTCAAAATTAATCAGCGCAAGTTTTCTAATTGGTGCAATTTCCATAAAAAAGGGCTGTAACACTTCATCTTTTGCTTCTATTTCCTCCATGGCTAATCACCTCTCCATTATACTTTTTCTATATTATCCAACAACTTCATTAATGTTTTTGCTGTTACCGTCAATTCATCCTGAGAAGTTCCTTTAAAGATTTTCATCAGTAACTCATCCCCAAGATTTTCAAACTCTGAAAAATATGAATATGCTTTTTTCGTTAATTTTACGTTATAAGACCTTTTATCTTTTTCTGATTTTTCAATATCCATATATTCTTTTTTAACAAGAATATCTACAATTTTTTTAATATTCTGTCTAGTATAACCCACAAATGCAGCAAGTTCATTTACATTTATTTCCTCCTTATCAAACTGGCTGCTCATGCATAACAAAAGCCACTGCTTTAGTGTCAAATCTCCCATATATTTGTCCAACTTCGTTTGAAAACGATTTGCCAATAACATTATCGTTGCAAATATAAAATGCTCCTCTCTTTCTACCTCTTTCATATCATTTTTCACTCCTTTTCATTTCTCGGCTTATGCAACACGTTGCATACTTCTAAGTATATGCAACTGGTTGCATATTGTCAAGTGTTTTAATTTAAAAGGCAAAAAAAAAAGAACACCCTTTGTTTAAAAAAGTGTCCTTATTGTTTAGTTATAACGGCAGGCTATCTTTCACACAAAGTGCCCCCCAGCCAACGGTAGGATTTGGCCAAATGTTAAATCCATCTAACTGTCTTGCACCTTTTGCAAAATATGCTTTCAGTTTCTCTCCATAAAGATAGGGATCATTTCCACGAACAATTCCCCATTCCATAAGAAGAGCAGCACTCCCTGATACAAAAGGAGTAGCAAACGATGTTCCCGTTTTTGCCTGATAACCGCCTCCGGGAACCGTAGTCATAATACTCACTCCCGGAGCAACCAAATCAGGTTTGTAATATCTGCCGCTATTAATGCTGCCTCTTCCCGAAAATTCAGCATAACGTCCGGTTCTTCCATCATAAGCCCCTACCGAAATCACTTTCTCAGAAGTTGATGGAATCGTTAATGTTGTATATTCAGTAGGCCTCAGGAATTCTGTATTGGGATTTAAGACTCCACTGCTGGGAAGCCATGCATGATATGTTCCATCTACAATTCTTATCGGATAAAATTGTATTTTCCATATACCACTGTCTATAAACTGTTCTATAGGAATAAAATCAATAAAAATTTCTTGTTCTCTGCTATATGGGCTTGGTTCTCCATAATAAATAAGCAGCTGTGTCCCACCTACATAAAACCTTTGTGGTGACATTCTTTGACTGAGGGGGCCTATGCGCTGTCCATTCGGATGAAATAATACAATTTCAAATTCATCAACATAAGATTTCCATATTTGAAGATTTAAAGCCGATTCATAGGGAGCTACACCCAATTCAATTAAACTATAATCCCCACTAATCTGTTGAGGGATTCCCCGTCCAACTACGACTGACGGGACTTTCCCTGAAGTATGTCCTGCTGCGGCTCCTTCATTCCCGGTTCCAATTATTATGGATGATTTCCAATAGTTTGAAATATCAGAAATATAGGTCTCCAAGAGAGAATTGCCTGTATGAGAACCATATGTATTTCCAAAACTAATATTGATTGCTATCGGCTTTCTCAATTCTATTGCCTTTTTAATAACATAGTCAATTCCTTGCATAATCTCAGTTGTTCTGGGAAAATTACCTGCTCTGGGATTTCCTAATTTCACTACCAGAAGTTCACTCTTTGGTGCAACACCTTCATACTTTCCATTGGAAGCTCTTCCATTCCCTGCCGCTATTCCTGCTACAGCTGTTCCATGTGTCGACAAATCTCTTGTTCCTACCAAATCGTAGGCCTCAAATTGTGGCAATTTTAATGCTTCATTTATTTCTTCCCGTGTAAATTCCGTTCCTATCAAATAACCATCCGGCGGATCCCCTTCCATCGTCTGATCCCAAATGGCTATGATACGTGTAGTTCCGTTTGGATTTCGAAAATCCGGATGCATATAATCAATTCCCGAATCTAAAAAGGCAACAATAATACCTTCCCCAAACAAATTAAATCGCTCTGTCTGCACAGAATTAATGCAGGATACTGATTTCCCGAAATCAACTGCAAAAAACAATCGTTTCGGTTTTTCAATAAACTCAACTTCTACTTCTCTTGCAAAAGAATCCAAATATGGTTCAGGTATTGTTACTATTGCATATTCCGTTTGCAAAGGCACAATCTGAATCAGAGGATATTTATCCTTTAAACGTAAGAGATCTCCATTAAATTTCACTATTATATCCCAGGAATTAATATCCTTCAAGTAACCAACATCTAATTCTAACGATTTTTCCCTTTCGGCAGGGGTCGCATCTAAGGCTAGATTAAGCAGATTTTCCATTTTTGCATCTTGAGTGTTAGCATTTTGATTATCCATCTTATCCCTCAACTATATAAACTATTTTTAATAACATATTCGGCAAATGGATATAAGTTGTGTAATTTATTTTTTTCTTACAATTGCTTATTACTTATCCTCAAATAACTGATTTAAATATGTTCAAAAATCAAATATCTTGGGAATTTTCTATCCCATACACATGAAACTGCTCATCATCTTCCATCGGAATAACAATACAATTCTTCCCATCAATAATTTGAGACTTAATTTGATTGACTTTTTCAGGTTTCACTTTAAGAAGAACATCAAAGGCTTCGTTTTGCTTGTCCACAGATTCTGAATCTTGCAAATCATCAACTTCCACATCAATATCATAAAGAGGAGATGAGACATTAACAGCTTTTGTAGCTTCCTCTAATTTCTCCTGTAATATATGTACTTGCTCTACAAGTGTCTTTTCCACTTTCCGTTGCTCGTTTTCAGCCAATACCTTTTTATCTATAAGATGTTCAATTACCGGAAGTTCCTCACTAAAATTTTCCTCATAAGCAGATTCAATTTTACCAACAATTTCCTCTGGCAAATTACTTTCCGTCAAAATTTCTTTAACCGATTCTTTCGTCAGAATCACCGGATCCTCCGATTCCGATAGAGAGGCTTGCTCTTCTGAAATCTGGCTCAAACTCTCCTGGATTTCGCCAAACACTCTACTGGATTTTTCCGAATCATTTACAGCACTTTTTATAATCGATTGAAACGTATTTTTTTGTTCAGCAGCAGTAGACTTTGCAGGACATCCCAATGCCAATTCCATTAACTCTCTATGCGGCTCCTTAGGATTTTTCGCATAAAACATAACCGAATGAATATCCGTACTACGATCAGTAAAAGCCGGAAATACAAAACCAGACTCCGGAGCCCCAACTACCCAGTCTCTATTGCGAGGTCCGATTCTATTTTCCGTTTCCAAATAACCAAGGCCCGGTTTCGATAAAGCCACCGGACAAATGGCAGTCAATAAATATTCATATACCTCTTCCGATTCATCCAATTTAGAATTATCAGACGTTTTCGTCATAACATCATAAGCATCATGAAACACTAAAATAAGATAATTACCTGCAAAATCATAATGATCGATTATAAGCTGATAAAAAGTAGTTAAAAGCTCTTCATTTTTCAATTTACTTTCCCTAAGTCCCAGCAAAAACTGTTGTTTACCACCTGCCTCTTCCTCCTCCAACGGAAAATTCAATTCAAGCAAATTATTTCCCACAGTTCCCGATAAAGTTTTTTTAGCAACATCCAGATACTTATAAAACTCCTCATCTTCCAAATTCAAAAAAGTTTCATTAAAACACAAAACAATTTCCTTATCACCATTCACATAGCATCCACACATTTTAGTAAACGTACAATCCGATTTCTTAAAACGCCCTTTCAGCTCCGACACATCTTTTTTGTTCATAACAAACCTCCATGACAAATTTATATCTTAGTTTTTCATTATAAAACTAAAATTCAAAAAAATCAAAACTTACTTTTCTACTACCAGTTTACTAAATATATTTAAAGAATCTTAGTTCTTTCCCTGGATACTTTTACATAAAGCAAATCCTCAAAGCCCACTTCACTACCAGCAAGTTCCCCATCTGTTTTCTCGCCTACTTGAATGTATTTAGGGAAACTCAGTTCTGGCTATGGATGCTTATACATAAAGCAAAAACCTCGAAGCCCACTTCACTACCAGCAAGTTCCCCATCTGTTTTCTCGCCTACTTGAATGTATTTAGGGAAACTTAGTTCTGGCTATGGATGCTTATACATAAAGCAAAAACCTCAAAGCCCACTTCACTACCAGCAAGTTCCCCATCTGTTTTCTCGCCTACTTGAATGTATTTAGGGAAACTTAGTTCTGGCTATGGATGCTTTTGTCTGGAAATCCCACCTGTTTGAGAGCGAGCTCGAGTTTGGGATTTCCAGACATGTACTTTGCATCCAGAGGCAGAACTTAGATTCCCTTAATACAAGAAACAAAAGAGATAACAGATGGGGAACTTGCCCCTTATCCGATAAACTCACATGCAGCCAACCCCGCCACAGCCCCATCAGCTGCTGCGGTTGCCAGCTGTCTAACAGTTTTCGTTCTGCAGTCACCAGCGGTATAAATCCCCTCTACATTTGTCTTACAATCTTCCTTTGCAATAATATATCCGCCGTTATCCAATTCAATCACATCAGCAAACACTGCATTTTCAGGCATCTGCCCAATGGCAATGAAAAGACCGTTTACATCAATGACTGTCTCTTCCTTCGTTTCTTTATTTCTTACTTTGATTCCAGTCAGATTTTCATCTCCAATCAATTCAACAATGTTGCTGTTTAGAACAAATTCAATATTATCTTTCTGTTTCAAAGATTCAAGCAATTTCTCTTCTCCTCGAAAAGAATCACGTCGATGTACAACATACACTTTATTACAATAAGAAGATAAAAACATCGCATCTTCCAATGCTGTATTACCACCTCCGGCAACTGCAACATCACGGCCTTTAAAAAATGCTCCATCACAAGTAGCACAGTAAGATACCCCGGCACCTATCAACTGTGTTTCCTTTTCCAGCCCCAATGGTCTGTTCTTCGCACCAGTAGCCAGAATAACTGTCTTACATTCATATTCCTTTTTCTCAGTAATAACAATTTTAAATTGATCTTTATTTTGAATTTTTATTACTTTTTCATATTCTAAAACGGTTCCAAGACTGATTGCCTGATCATATAAATTCATTGCAAATTCATAACCTGAAATATGTTTGATTCCAGGATAATTCTCCACTTCTGGTGAATTAACAATCTGGCCTCCGTAAGTATTGGCCTCTAAAACCAAAACCTTCTTTCCCGCCCGTACAGCATAAATCGCTGCCGACAGCCCGGCTGTACCAGCTCCAACTATTATTATATCATACATAAAATTACCTCCTGATCAACTGTTAATAACTTGCTTTTTTCAACATATAATTGTATCATATAAATACATAAAAGCGAAAGGAGTATTCCCATGATCAATCAAAATGATATTGAAATTGTCAGCAAAACCTTAACTTTTTGGGATAAACTTTCTACGGCTCAAAAAGAACTTATCAAAAAAAATGCAAATTTATTTCATTATAAAAAAGGAGCTCTCCTGCACGGTGGTGAAAATGACTGTATCGGTGTTTTAATCATTAAGACCGGTACCATCCGCACCTATATCCTTTCTGACGAAGGACGTGAAGTTACTCTTTTTCGATTAGACAGCAATGATGTCTGCATACTGTCTGCTTCTTGTATCTTGCAGACAATTACTTTTGATGTACAAGTAGAAGCGGAAACCGACTGTGATATTATACAAATTAATTCTAACACTTTTTCAAAAATCACTTCCGAAAATATATATGCAGAAAATTATTCTTATCAATTGACAACAGAACGCTTTTCTGATGTTATGTGGGCAATGCAGCAAATATTATTTACAAGTTTTGATAAACGTTTGGCTGCTTTTTTACTGGATGAGTCTACAAAAAATGACTCTGATACAATAAAAATGACACATGAACAAATTGCTAAATATATGGGAAGCGCCAGAGAAGTCGTTTCCAGGATGTTAAAGTATTTTTCCAATGAAGGATGCGTTTCTTTATCCCGTGGGGGGATACATATTATTGATAAGAAAAAGCTGCGTTCATTCATTTAACATTTTAAATACTTGACTCAAGGTGTATATAAATAAATGACTGGGGGCAGTTATACAATCCCAGTCATCTTTTGATACAATACTCTATCTATCATTAATCAATTTATAAACTTAACATTTCTAAAATAGCTGCTCTTGATTTTACTCCTACAGAATTTGTCAGAACTTTTCCATCCCGCATAACTACTAATGTCGGTATAGACATCACATTAAACTGTTGTGCCAGCTCAGGTTCTTCATCAACATTTATTTTGCAGAACTTTGCATTTGACACTTCATTTGAAAGTTCCTCTACTGTTGGTGAAAGCATTTGACACGGCCCACACCATGCTGCCCAAAAATCAAGAAGAACCGGTTTGTCTGCTTGCATGACTTCTTTTTCAAAATTTTCGTTTGTTACTTTAACTGCTGCCATATAAAACACTCCTTTTTATTTAACTATCAATGTATATAATTTTATTATATCCAATTTTAAGAACTTTTCTGTGAGTAAGTCACATATTTATTTAATTTTTATGTTTTATTTTGCAAACTGCCTGAGTCATAGTACCCATAGGACAATACACACACCATGAACGTGGTCTGAATAGAACCATCGTTACCATTCCAAGCAATGTTGACGTAAGCATTAAACTATAAAAACCAAAAGCGAATTGTGCCACTCCCGGGATTACCCTGGTTCCCTGATAAGCCCAGTTCCAAGGTAGTTTAATCGTCCACATTAATGTGACTACTTCATTCAAACTTCTTAACTCTGAAAATACCAAATAAGTAGAAAACAGCATATTTCCAAACATAATAAGGAAAAATGTTAAGAACCCATAGCGGAACCAATTACTTCTAAGGAATGCCGGAATATTCCTTTGTCTGGAAAGTTTTAATTTATTTCCCAAAAGAGCAAAGAGCTGCCCCCTTCCGCAATAATGATTACAATATCCTTTATTTCCTTTCCATATTGAAATTAACAATGGAACCACAAAACAAATTAAACCCAGCCACGCAAAAAGAATATTAAAAAATCCTAAGAGCAAATAGAGCAATGACATAATCCACAAATAATCATACCACTTTTTTTGTTTGCTTTTCATAACTTATATCCTCCTTATGCATCACTTCATCCACAATTTCAATAACAGAAGCAGGACAACTTTTTAGACACTTTCCACATCCTATACATTGATTTCTATTCACTTCTGCATGAATTCCTTTAGGAACTGTAATTGCTGCCAAAGGACATATTTTTATACAACTCCCGCAAGCTACACATTCTTTTTTATCGATGCTCGCGTATCTTTTTCTTTTTTGTATTGACACAATATTACCTCCTTTTATTACATTACGGTTACATTGTATCAATACTTAGATATTTATTCTGTGATTAAATCACTAATTTTATAGTTTTTCGATTTTATTTAAAATCAATTCTAACCATTTTTCCTCTACTGTTTCTATCTTTCCATTATCACACGCCTGTGCCATACTCGGTTCTATAGGGATTTTAGCAAAAGCTTCTACATTATGTTTCTGAGCCATTTCTTCAATTTTACTTTCCCCAAATATTGAATATTCTCTATCACAATCCGGACATTTAAAATAACTCATATTCTCAACGAAACCTATTACAGGCACATTCATCATTCCTGCCATATTTACAGCTTTTTCTACTATCATAGAAACCAATTCCTGTGGAGATGTTACAACAACAATTCCCGACAATGGCAATGACTGAAATACTGTAAGCGGTACATCACCCGTTCCCGGAGGCATATCAACAAACATATAATCTACGTCCTCCCAGATCACTTCTGCCCAAAATTGTCTTACAATATCTGCTATGATCGGACCTCTCCAGATCGCCGGATCCGTCTCATTCTCAACAATTAAATTTAAAGACATAATATCAATTCCCAATTGGGATTTTACAGGTAACAACCTATTATTCATACCCATAGCTTTTTCTTTTATTCCAAATGCTTTTGGGATTGAAGGCCCTGTTATATCTGCATCTAAAATAGCAGTATGATATCCTCGTTTACATATTCCTGCTGCCAGTAAGGACGTCACAAGTGATTTTCCAACTCCACCTTTTCCGCTAACAATACCGATTACTTTTTTCACATTACTTAACTCATTCGTTTCTACCAAAAATGATTGCTTTTTGTCTCTTTCATCACAATTTTCTGAACAAGTAGAACACTGCTGCTTACAATTTTCACTCATATCTTCACCTTCCTATTTTAATCATAGTTTTGAACATAAACATGTTTTTTATTATAGGATTTTTTCATCATAAGTCAACAGGATTCTACTTTTTTAACTCACTTTAGTTAAATAAATAAATTAACATTTGAATCTTCCGCATCTGAGAGATATGATGCAACCCCCGCATAGTCTATTCCATCAATCAATTCATCTTTTTGTATTCCCATAACATCCATAGACATTGTACATGCAACAAGCTTAACTCCATTTGCCATCGCTTGTTTCATCAATGCTTCTAATGAATCTATATTTTTATTCTGCATAACCCTTTTCATCATCTTGGTTCCCATGCCTGCCATATGCATTTTAGATAGTTTTAACCTTGCTGTTCCTCTTGGCATCATCATTCCAAACATTTTATCCATAAAAGATTTTTTCAATGAAACTCTTTCTGTTTTTCTAAGTGCATTAAGCCCCCAGAAGGTAAAGAACATTGTTACCGGTCTACCCATGGAAGCAGCTCCATTTGCGATAATGAAAGAAGCCAATACTTTATCCAAATCTCCACTAAAAACAATGATAGTCTTTCCCTGTGGTAATTCTACTTCTTTTACTAAATCACATTTTGCAGCTCCTTTTTTAATATAAACAATATTTTCTTTATCCTTTTTTTCTATTTGCATTAAAGTATTCCCTGTCCTTTTACACCATGAATCAATATCTCTCGCAAACCCCATATCGGTAGAGCAGACCTGAAGGATTTCATCCTGCTGCATATCGCGCATAGTTTCATTCACTTTCATGATTGGACCAGGACATTGCAGCCCGCAGCAATCTAATATTTTTGTTTCTCTATTTGCCTTTGCAGCATCAAATGGTGATAAATCCATATCATTATTTTCCTCCTGACATTCTTTTTCCTTATTTTGTTCTGAATCACTGACAGCATCATTGTGATGCATTGATTTATAAAAACTGGTTCCTCCGGATAATACTGCTACATTTTTAAATCCATTTTGCATTAATGTTCTTGCTGCATTATAGGAACGTACTCCAATTGCACAATAAACTATAATAAATGCATCCCTATCTAATTCATCCATTCGTTCATTTAATTGTCCTAATGGAATATGATAAGATTTTGGCATTGCATATACCATTCTTTCAATATCTTCTGTAACATCTAAAATAGTAAATTGATTCTCTTTCGTTTCATTGTTCAGTAATTCATCTACTTCATCCCATTCAACAAATGATACCAGTCCATTTATTATATTTTCCGCAACAAATCCCAGCATATTGACAGGATCTTTTGCAGATGAGAAAGGAGGAGCATAAGCCAATTCCAATTCTTCTAAATCGAATACCGAACCATTAAGCCTTATCGTAGTAGCTAAAGTATCAATTCTTTTGTCTACTCCTTCCTGACCGACTATTTGTCCGCCAAGTATCTTTCCGTTTTTTTCAAAAATCATTTTTAATGTAATCGGTGTGGCTCCTGGATAATAACCGGCATGTGACTTTTGAGTAATAAGTACTGTTTCATAATCCTTATTTTTTTCTTTTCCCATAGCTTTGAGAGTTTTCTCATTAATACCGACTGAAGCTGCATCCAAATCAAATACTTTGGCTATGGAGGCACCAAGAGAACCTTCATAAGTCTTTTCATCTCCTGCAATATTATCTGCAACAATCCGTCCTTGTTTATTCGCTGGTCCTGCTAAAGGAATCATTGTCTTATTCTTGGTTATATAATTGTCTACCTCGATTACATCACCGACTGCATAAATATTTGAATTTGAGGTTTTAAGGTATTTATCTACAACAACTCCACCTCTTTCGTTTAATTCTAAGCCCGCATCTTTAGCCAACGCACTATTTGGCTTTATACCGATAGATAAAATAACCATATCTACTTTAACTTTTTTTCCACTATTAAGAAGGATTTCCGTCATTCCGTTCACTGTCATGAAGGATTTTACACCATCGCTTAATATCAGATTAATCTGATTCATTCTCATATTTTCATGAAGCAACTGTGCCATTTCAAAATCCAGCGGATTCATGACTTGATCCTGCATCTCAATTAAACTTACGTCTATTCCTTCTCCATGAAGATTCTCAGCCATTTCAAGCCCTATAAATCCGCCTCCGATAATGGCTGCACTTTTCGGCTTTCTTTCTTTTATATACTCTTTTATTTTATCTGTATCAGGCACTGTCCATATGGTAAAAATATTTTCACTATCAATTCCCGGTATTGGCGGTTTTATTGGAGTAGAGCCTGTTGCTATGATTAGATTGTCATAACTTTCATGATATTCATCTCCTGTTTTAACATCTTTCACCGTCACTTGTTTTTCTTCAGGGTCGATCTTAATTACTTCATTATTAATTCTAACATCAATATCATATTTTCTTTTCATAGCCATAGGTGTCTGCAATAACAGAGCATCTCTACTTTTGATAACATCTCCAATATAATAAGGGAGTCCGCAATTAGCATAAGATATGTAATCACCCCTTTCAAGCAATACAATTTCCATAGATGCATCTCTTCTTCGTAAACGTGCAGCTGCTGTTGCACCACCAGCTACACCTCCAATAATAACTGTTTTTTTATTCATAAAATCTACTCCTTTTTTTATTATAATTAATCGGATATTCTTAATCCGCTTTACATTTGTACTATTCGATACTATATTATAAATCAATTTATTATCTCCTTCTGTAACTAAGTTACAGAAAAAAAGGACATCACTATTAGTGATGTCCGATACATTATTTCTTATTCAACTTCATTTTTCCACAGCCCATGTATATTACAATAAGCATATACTGCAACAGGTTTATCATCTGCCAGACAAAACTCTGCCTTAGGTTCATCACCCGGATTCAGATCTTTTCTTTGTCCACCTTTTTCTGTTTGAAGATAAATCCACTGAATATAATGCTCGTTTAACATTGGATGTTCTACTTCTCCAACAACAACTGTTACTTTAGAATCATCAACAGTCACTACCGGTATATGCTTTTCAGTACTAGCTTCTACTACATTTGCTTTTAGTTCCTGCATTGGTTCCCCACAACAAATAATTGGTACATTTGAATCATGAATCACACTTACTAAATTCCCACAATGTCTGCATAAATAAAATTTCTGTTCTTTCATAGCTTATACCTCCAATTTTTATTCGTCTAAGTAAAAAGTGCCTAAGCCAATTTCCTGTCGACTTAAAAACATTATAAATAATATTATTGGAATAATCAATAATGAATTTATTTATCAATAAGATTTTTACCACTATATCCATCGTTCTATAGCCTCTTCAGGCGGCATAGGCTTAGCAAAATAATACCCTTGAATTTCATCACAATCTAACTGCCGCAGACATTCTAATTGTTCTTTGGTTTCAACACCTTCGGCTATTACTTTTATCCCCTTCACCCTAGCTATACTAATCGCAGTTTTTACAATCGTATAATCATAAATATCCTGGTCTATACGATCTATCAACTGTTTCGCAATTTTAATTCTATCCACAGGAAGATTCTTCAAATAATAAAGAGATGAATATCCGGTACCAAAATCGTCGACGGCTATAGAAGTTCCCATTTGCTGTAATTTCTGCAGCATTTCTTTCATCTCTGCACTCTCTTCCAATTGAACACTCTCAATAATTTCTATTTCTACTCTATCCGGTGATATATTATTTTTTTCTAATATTTCTTGAAAACGAGTTATGAAATTTCTTTCATTTAACTGCTTAACAGAAACATTAATAGCAACCCTTGGTTTCCTTTTACTTACAGTATCCCATTTTGTTAACTGTTTTATTGCTTTTTGTATCACCCAATAACCAATTGGTATAATAAATCCTGTTTCTTCAGCAATAGGAATAAATTGTCCCGGAGGTATGAATTCACCCTCTTGTGTTTTCCAACGGATTAACGCTTCAAACCCAATTATTGATTCATCTTTTAAAGATATTTGTGGTTGATAATATAGAAAGAAATCTTTATCAAATTGTACCTTCTTAAGCATTATTTCTATTCTGTTTTTATAGGAAACCAATTCTACCAAATTCTTATCAAATATCATGATTTTATTGAAACCATCACTCCTTGCCTGCGCCATTGCAATATCAGCATGTTTAATCAGATCATCTCTAGTCTGAGCATCTGTAGGATACGCGGCTATCCCTATATTAACAGTAATACGGAGAGCAAAATCATCCACCTGATAAATATCACTGCATAAATTAATGATTCTTTGCGCAATTTCAACCCCTTTATCATAGGTATAATCTCCTTTCATGGAAAAAACAAAGACATCTTCCCCATAAGAAGCCAATATATCCTCGGGACCAAGTTCATACTTACTTAACTTTTTTCCTATTTCCAATAAAGCTTTTTCACCTATATAATTACCGAACATAGTTTTAATCATTTTATAACGATTTACATCAATATAAAAAAGCAGTATACTCTCATTTTTATCAAGCTCAGTAATTAAGCGGTCTAACTGCTCTAAAAAAAATCTTCTACTATATAATCCAGTTATAAAATCTTTGTTCAAGAGATTATTTAATTCTTCCGTTCTTTCTTCTACTTTTTTCTCCAATTGTAAATTCAACTCAATTTCTTTTTGAAAAATCTCATCTCTATAAACATTTTTTTGAATATAATTCGTAAGTAAAAAATAAAACATGATTGTAGAAATCATAATTAATAAGTATTGCCATTGTATCCCTTTGAAAAGTAGTAAAATCACAGGTGCAATAATCAATAATATTCCGTTTTCCCTTCTACCAGCATTTGTATATTCTAAATTATCAGTCATTCCCTTTCTCCAATTTCTTGCAGAAGCACCAAGAGCCATAAGAGCAAAAGAAACCACATATGAACCATCTAAAAGAGTATTAGCACTATAAGAAGTATAAAAATATTTATAATAATAAATAATGTCAGTAATTAAAAATACAAAAACACCTGTCAAAGAAATTTTTAAAGATAACGGAATTTTCCCTTTCCTAATCGTAAAAATCCAAACGGTTGCCCATGTAAATATTAAAATATTTACAATAACAGTTCCCATAGATATCCAGTCATTTTTTAATATTACAATATTTTTCATATTTTGATTCAAAAAAATAACCCAGGCTAAAATGGCAGTACATAAGGATATTGCTGCGGTATCTACGACTACCTGTACACGATTCCAGTTTTTTAATTCATAATAACCAGCTATTACTAATGCTAATAACAAAAATACATTTGTGATACAATAACCATATGATATGAAAAATACTTCATTAGGATCAATCCCAAAAACGAAATCAGCCACTGCCCACATAACATCACATAAACCCCAATTAAGCAAACATAATGTTAAAAAAAATCCGGCTCTTTTTAAAGTCAAATTATTTTCTTTTAAAAAATAGCCATTAAAAACATAATAGGCGGATATAAATGTAACGATCGGAGAAAATATATTACCATATAAATTGGATTCATAAAAAACAGAAATAAAATAGAATAGATATAATGTTCCAATTAAAATAAATTTAACTACTCTTCTCATATCCCCACCTCTTTTACTATAGAATAGATTTATATAAATTCCCAATATTTACAAACAATTACGCTTTGAATATCTGTATTATATAACTATTATAAACTTTAAACAAGTAAATTTAAAAAATTATCTACATTTCTAACTCAAAAAAGCAAGACACTTTTATTTTTTACAAAAGTAGTCTTGCTTTTTTCCTATTTTTTATTTATCTGGCATTGCATACAATGTCCATATAAATATAATCGATGTCCTTCTATTTTAAAATTTGTTTCATTTTCTAAAAACTTTTCATATGGTGCTAGAGGACATTTTTTAATTGTTATAATCTTTTTGCAATCAAGACAAATTAAATAATGTTTATGTTCCATACTGTTATACTCAAATAGCATTCTATCATTATTTAGAAAATTTAGTTTGTTTACCATTCCTTTTTCATATAAAGTGTCAAGAGTCCTATATACCGTTGATATATTCAATGCTATCTTTTTTCCTTTTATCCTATTATAAATTTCTTCTGCAGTCATCGGCTGTTCGTTTTTTACTAGAACATCTATGATTGCTTTTCGATTTTTAGTAGATTTTAATCCATTTTCTCTTAAAGATTTTTCATAGTCGTTCTTCACTTGCATACGGAAACCTCCTAAGTTTCTCAAGTACTTTTCACTGTAACTCTTTTTTGTTTGAACTTATTATAAATTAAACGTACACCATAGGCTAGAAAATAACACAAGACCATAAGTACTACGATAGATGCGCCAGAAGCAATATTTAAAACATAAGAAATCCATAATCCTATAATACATAATACTGTTCCGGATATGACTGCTATTATCATTCTGTTCTTCAACTTTGAAGATAACATCCCTGCTATGGCTGCTGGTGCTGTTAATAATGCTAGTACCATAATAATCCCAGCCACTCTAATCAAAACTACTATTGTCATAGCAATTAAAATTAATAATAGATACTCTAAAAAGGTAGTTTTAATTCCAATAATCATCGCAAATTCTTCATCAAATAAATATGCTTTCCAATAATTAAACAGTATCATTACAATTAATACAACTAGCACTGACAAAATAATCATCAGCAGCAGATCAGCTTTTGTTACTGATAATATATTTCCAAATAAATATGAATTCATATCAGGAGGGTAACCTGGCATAAGAGCGATAAAAATAATTCCCAATGCCATTCCTAAAGACCAGAATAAACCTATGGTTACATCTGACTGAAGACTACCTTTTCTTTTTATAAATCCTATTCCCAATGCTGCTGCTATAGAAAAGAGAAATGCTCCAATAATAGGCTCGAATCCGCAAAGATATCCCATTCCTACTCCTCCATATGCAGTATGTGCAATTCCACCGCTCATCATCACTAATTTCTTCTCAACAACAATGACTCCAATGATACCACATACAACACTAGCTAAAATACTAGCTAATAATGCGTTTTGAAGAAATTGATATTCAAATATTACATTCACTAAATTACCTCCTATGTTGTTTCAATACTCTATGAGGCACACCATGAGCAATTAAATCCACCGGGCAGCCATATAATTTATTTACAATATTCTCATTTAACTCAAGTTCTCCATGGTATGTCAAATCACCATTCAGACATGCCAGGCTTCGGACATTCGACGAAATAGCCATCATATCATGAGTAACCAAAATAATTGTCATTTCTTTATTCAATTCACCCAATAGTTCATAAATCTGATCTCTGGACTTTGCGTCCACGCTGGCTGTCGGTTCATCTAAAAGTAGTAATTTGGGTTGTACTGCCAAAGCCCTTGCTATCAAAAGTTTCTGAAACTCCCCACCGGATAATTCAGAAATCTGCCGATTCGCCAGCTTTGCAATACCGACCCTATTTAATTGTTCATATGCCAATTCTCTATCTTTTGAAGAATATTTATGAAATAATGATATTTTTTTCCTAATGCATCCAGTCAAGACTACTTCAAATACAGAAATCGGAAAACGTTTATCCATTGTCGCAAACTGCGGAACATAACCTATAATGGATCGATTTTCTTTTATATCTTTATTATAAACAAGAATCCTGCCTGTTGTAGTTGGTATAAGACCTAACACAGCCTTCAGCAGAGTTGACTTTCCGCCTCCGTTCGGACCCATGATTCCCAGAAATTCTCCCTCCTCAACTTCCATGGAAACATTCTCCAAAGCTTTTGTTTGTCCATAATATACTGATAAATTTTCTATCTTTACTGCTTTCATTTCAGAACCTCTGCCATTGTTTTTACCATATTTCTAAGATTATTTATGTAATCTTCTGATAAAGGATTAAGCTGAATCGTCTTGCCTCCGACTTCTTCTGCGAATGCTTTAGACTGACTGCTGTCAATTTCTTTTTGATAAAATATTGCCTTAATATTTTCTTTCTTCGCTAAATCAATCATATCCTGCAAATGTGCAGGAGTTGCTTCTTTTCCTTCCTGCTCTAATGCAAACATCTCTAATCCATAATCCTCTGCCAGATAACCAAACGCAGGATGATAAACAATAAACTTTTTATTCTTAAAACCTTTCAGCGTCTCCTTAAACTCTTGATCCAACTGATCTAACTGCTGTATATAATTCTTTGCATTTTTTTCATATATATCTTTGTTAGCAGGATCCAGTTCACTCATTTCACGTGCTATGACATCAACCATGACTTTCACTCTTTTTGGTGATAACCATATATGAGGGTCTCTTTCACCTGAAGCGAACTTTCTGTCATCATATACAGATGCTACTTCTTCCTGCAGAGAAACCATTTTCACCCCATCCGCTTTTGGAAGAATACTTGCTTCTTCTGTTGCTACGCCAATTGTAAAATAAAGAGAAGATTGATGAAATTTTTCTATTTCTTCAGGTGACATTTCAAAACTAACAGGGCTGCTTCCCGGTGGAACCAAAGTAACTACATCAACCAAATCTTTGCATACTGCTTCAACAAAAGTTTTTTCCGGTACAATAGAAACTGCTACTGTCAACTTTTTCGTTTTTGAATCTACTTTTTCTGTCTTACCACATCCAATAAATACTGTCATACTCATTAAAACACCTAATAAAAACAAAATCACCTTTTTCGTTCTCATTCTAATTCCTCCTATTTTCTTTTAATAGCAATATAATTGCAAATGCAATTGGCTTGCATTTGCAATTATATTGCTATTATATTCATATGTCAATACTTACCAGCATTTTTTATTTAC
>NZ_QRCT01000023.1 GCF_003363435.1 Anaerosacchariphilus polymeriproducens | reverse complement strand
CCGTCTTGTTGTCCTTGCTCTCCTTCTCCGTCAAAATGGTCTGCTGGTTGCTGTCCTTCTTGATGGGCTGTCCATTGATCATCACCTCTACGGACTGCAGTCCCGAATCCACATCGGAAATGGAAAGGTCAAAGCTCGCTTCTCCATGATAATAAATATCTCCAGTCCCTACTTCTTTGTAGGCGCCTGTTTTCTTCTTTTCGATCTGAATCGTTGGGCTGGTCTTCTCCACCACGATCTCATCGCCCTTTTCTTCATCGATGTCACTTGGCTTGGTCACAGAAGATTCATTCCCTGCGACGTCCTTTGCTTTCGCAGAAAGGACTTTCCGATAGACCTCGCCTTCTTTTCCCGCAATGTCAAACGAGGCCTTCACGGTTCCGTTCTTTTGTTTCACGAGGCTGTCTCCGGTAGCTTCGCCGATTACAGACACGCCGCTTTGTCCTTTGTCATCTCCATAAAGGGTGATGGACTTCATCCCAGAGCTTACCACGTCATCGTTGTCCTGGTCTTCATCCGTCGCCGTTACCGTCACCTTGACCCCTTCCTTACAGAAGATCCCGCCGGTCAGCCAGCGGATGAACTTGGACGCAAGATTGTCGTGGAGGGGAGAGAACTCATACGATACGATTTCCGGAGTGTGGCTATCGATTTGGATCTTGTAGGGGATAGGGACTTTTGTAATGCAATCAATTGCATTTTCTGCCCAAATGTAATAGGTCTCATCCACACCCTCCTTACCTGCCGGTACTTCAAATGTAAACTGTCCATTAACAGGATTTTTAATTACTTGTGCCGATTTAAAATCTTCCGATTTACCATAATAAATCTTAGTTACGATATGGCTTCTATTAGAATCAATTTTAGGGTCTAAATTTGCATCAATCGTAACCGTTACCTTATCCTTACCCCAGCCTATGGTCTGTTTGCTCCCTCCATTTATCCAACTGCCTCCGACTATATCTGTGATCTTGTTGATAATGGGCGGTGTCTTATCTACGTTTATATATACTTTCTGTGCAGTTTCACACTTATTACCAGCATGATCATAAGCCCATACATAAACATATCCTTTTAAGGATTCAGACCAAACAAAAGAATAATTTCCATTTTCATCTGCGTCTATCTTATGTACCCCTTCTACTTCTGAATCAAAAACATCCTGCTCAAATGCATTTGCATCTTTGCTATATCGTACCTCTTTAACTTCAGAACCTCCTGTATCAGACACCTTTCCACTGATCGTCACATCCTTTCCCGTTGGATTATTCACATCCGTAACAGGATTACTAGTCGGTACATCAACTGTTGGTACGTTTTTGTCAACTTTCACCTTAATGGAATACAGTTCGGATTTTTCTTTTTTTCCATCATAAGCCCAGATGTAATAAGTTGACAGGGTATTATTAGTTTCCTTAATATTAATCGTTTGGTCACCCGTATCTTGCATTCTAATTTCTAAGTTACTATTATCCCCATAGTTATCATGTTCATAATAATCGTAATATTTCTTTTTATTTGTGGTGTACTTATATCGGTAGGAATTCTCTTGTGAAGAAATTCCTCCTTTTATCTTTCCTATAATGGTAACATCCTGATTGCTCCACTCGATATTCGGCATTTTGGTTAACTCCTCAATCCGGATTTTACCTTGATCCTCATCTTCTGTCTGCTCCTCATCCTTCGTCTGATCCGCGTAAACTTCCAGAGAATACATAGGGACACTTTGAAACAGCACCAGTATCACAACTGCAAACGATAGCAGTCTCTTATATAACTTTCTCATAATGACTCATATCTCCTTTGTAGGTATTTTATACTTTAAAAATAAAATATCGTTATCTTAGATTAAAAATTTATTTAAAATGTAAATATTTATAAAGATTACATTTGAAGCTAAACATTATTCATAACCTTCCACAAATATTTTCAACGCTTACAGCTATTTCACCATCTTTACCCAGCTATAAGCACCATATATCCTTTTCCCTGCGGAATCTTTTTTATATGCTCTCACGCGGATATAGTATGTGTTTCCCTGCTTATACACTTTTAAAGTTTTCGTAAGTTTTGTGGTAGAAATATTTTTAACCTGTACCGTAAATGACGCATTGGCGGCATAAGAAATTTGATAACCATCGGTGTTCTTTTGTTTCTTTAAAGTCACTTCGATTCTGTCTCCTGTGACCTTCACAACTCTTGTAACCCTCGGAGCAGCCGGTTTTCTGACCTTCCTCCACTTCGCATATAGCGTATAGTTCTTTTTGCTTCTTTTAGAAATTCCTGTTATCTTCTTCGTCATCCTCCTATTGCTATACCACCCTTTGAACAGATAGCCCCTTCTGGTCGGATTCTTTAGTGTTATCTTTTTCTTATAATAGGTCGAAGGATTGAATTTTGAGTTTCTTCCTCCATTTAATTTGTAATTAATCTTATATCCGACCGATATCCTACAAGTCGCTTTCTTTCTGCTTCCATCTTTTGACATAGCCGTAATCGTTGTTGTACCATAGCGTCTTGCTATAATCACACCTCTTTGGCTGACCGTTGCCACTTTTTGATTGGAACTTTTAAAAGTCACTCCTTTATTGTCCGCATTGCTAGGACGGATCGAAGTCCGTAAGGTAAAACACTTTCCTTTTCGAAGCGTCGCTTTTGTTTTATTCAGTTTGATTTTGGTTACCTTTACTGTATCCTTGACTTTTGCTGCCACAACGACATCATAATCCGGCATGGTAAATGTTTTTTTGGTTAAATTAATATATGATTTCTTACTTGGCTCCTTTGCTTTATAGTAATATAGAGTTGACAGCTTTTTTCCTTTCGCACAACGGACACTTACCTTGACCGTTTCGCCTTTGATTCCCGTAATGGAATCGACTGGACCACTTCCATACTTAGGAGTCAAATTCATCAACTTAATGGCGATTTTTTTTTGACTGGTACTAACCGATGCCCTCCATTTGGGTAAAATAGCAATCGCATACTTATTGCTATATCCCATACCTATCTCCTCGGTTTCCATAGATAAATGTTTCACACGAGTCAGACTATTAAAATTTTTTCCTTCAAAGTACGCCATTTGTCTACCTGGATTTAGATTACCAAAATACACAAATTTATTCTCTTCATTTTTAGCAGAACGAAAAGCCGTAGAAGCTGGTGCATACGCTCTTACTTCACCACCATTAAAATAAATTCTTCCATTTAAGGAATACAAACTTTCTTGCCAAAACCCTGTACTCTTTGCTGTCACATGGCATCCCTCATTAAAATATAAATCTCCTGTGTAGGCTTCAATGGCATGGTTAACTGAATTTACCGTTAATATCCCACCATTGGCTTCAAACCGAGAGTTTTCTCCAGCCATATATACACCCGCACTATATGCTCCTTTTCCTGTTATGGTCACGTTTCCTCCATTTTGAATAAACTGATTCACAATAACAGCGTGAAAATTATATGCTACTATATTTAAAGCACCACTATTTATGTAAGCTTTTCCTTTAGAATGAAGACCTCCTCCATCACAATGAATCGTAACATTTGCGTTTAATACTAACTTGCCACCTTGATCATTTGTATAATATTTAGTATTAAAGTCAATACCATAGAACAAAGAATGTATGGTTAATTTCCCTTTTCCTTTTATTGTTATCGTATAGATTCCATCTGCTTCATAGTAAATCCCAAAACCCGTGGAATTTGTATTATTTGTTACCACGTTATTACCAACCAATACAATATCAAAATCTCCAGGAGCGTAGCTATAATTAATCTCCTTTCCATGATAGTTATTTAAGGTCAGCGTAGCATTCTTGATCCCATTTGCCGGAGCAAAGCTCCAAGTTCCACCGGAACTTCCTTTCCCACTGGAGGAAACGTACGGATTTACACTAGTTCCATCAATAGTCAAAGTAGCTGCCTCTGCAAAGGCTGTTTTTTTTATCCCAGCCAGCATCAACATTGCAACTACCAGCATCAGTAAATTTCGTATGTATTTTTGTCGTCTTTGTCTTACTATCATTACGCTTTCTTTCTGCATTCCTATTTATCCTCTCCTTTAAACCACTTTTTTTAAGAAATTAATTTACAAACTGAAATCTTCTCAATAAAAAATGCATCCCTGTTAGGAACAGTTATGCAAGGTTTTCATCATCATTTATTTAAGCATTAAATTACTCGGAAGTTTCAATTAATTTGACACTCCCCTTGTCCCTCATTCCCTCGTTTATATTATAACAAACTTGTTATCTACTTCCAAGACAAATTATTCCAATCAAATAGCTAAATTTTTCTAATAACTTAGCCATTTCCCTATCTGTTTTCTCTTTATTTTATTCCTAAAAAAATCTAAATCCTCTTAAGGAACACATTTGCAAATGCACGCAAAACCTAGAAATTGTAGCATATTCGACCTTATAAAACATAATTAATAATATCTATTCTATTTTAAAATTATTAATAGTTCTTACAGATTATATATATTACAACATTCGCTCCAAACAAAACGAAGCCACAACCTTCCGTAAATATTCCCATAAAATATTTTGTGCAAACACTTATGCCATGGAAATGAGACTTAAAACGAATAGAAGGTTCTCCTGATATTCGTTTTGCTTAAGGCTCATTGTAATGTCCGGCATAACCGTTTGCACAAAACATTTTATGGGAATATATCCAAGAAAAAAAACGAATAAACTTCACTCATCACCAAAGACAGAATTCAAAATATCCAAAACTTCATCTTTCAGAATACCTGCCTCCTGCGCATAATTTTTTATATCCATAATCTGTTCTTTTATCAGTTTCAGATGATTTTTTTTTACAAATTCATAATCTAAATCTGCCACAAAATAACCTTTGCCCGCTTTACTTACTAAAATTCCTTCCATACTTAAATCTTCATATGCCCGTTTCGTAGTAATTACCCCGACCTTTAACTCACGTGCCAGTGCCCTTATAGAAGGAAGCTGTGATTTCGATTCTAATTTCCCAGAAAGGACTTGTTCCCTTATTTGGTTTTTTATTTGTTCATATATAGGAAGATTTGATACCACTGATATATTTATCTTCATTTTTTACCCTCTCCGCAAAATTATTAATCTATCATGAATTTCATCTTTTTCATTATTACAAAATAGAACGAAAATTAATAAATCACTTTTTATAGATAATAATTACTAAAAACAATACTAACATTATTATAACCCACTTAATAATATTTTTCTTTTTTTCTATTGCCTGTATTTCTTCCTTTGTCTTTATGCAAAATGTCCTTTTCTTTTTAGAATAGTCTACCGGCTGAATAAAATAAAAGACAGACTTCATACTTATGTATAAACAAATCAATAAGTATATCATTAAAAAAAACAATATAACTAACTTATTAGAAAATTTAATTTTGTCGAAACAATCCAATACACCAAACCATTTTTCATGAATGTTTCTTTGTTTGACAATGTATAATTTTATAAACGTATTCGGTATAAGCCACACACAAGAAGAAATAAAAAGATATATCGTCCATAAATTTTTTTTCCTAATAAAAATTAAAGGAAAATACAAAATATAGATCAAGATAATCAATAAAATATTATAAATAGTAGATAACTTACAAATATTCTTTTCAGAAAAAAATGAAGTAATATTTAAAAACTCTCCTGCTACTAGAAAAGAAGCAAATTGAAAAATTAAAATTACAAATAAATTAATTACAAAAAAACATAATAAAATAATACTATAAAATAATAATGCATAATAAACCTGTCTTTTATAATCAATACTTAGATTATGGGATAAATCTTCCTTACTATTAAAGACCCTCCCAACAATACCAAATGCTAAAAACGTAGAAACCAGACTTTGTGTAGACCCTATAATAAAGGACATTAATACACATATAAAAAAATTGATAATAAAAATTCTCAAAAAAGGAACTTTCCCAGATACACCATCAAAGAAAAATAATCTCATAAAAGCAAAATGTCTTTTCATATACTATTCTCCTTTCAAAGATTCTCTACACATTATTTCTTCAATAGATGGCAAATTGACTCCAGAAGAAAACTGTTTCTTAAGACTTTCTTTTTCATCAGAAAATAAAATCTTACCGTCCTGAATCATAGTTACATAATCTGCAATTTTATCTAGATCACTTGTAATATGAGTCGAAAATAATACCGTATGGTTTTCATCTTCCATAAATTCTTGAATCATATCTAACATCTCCACTCGAGAAACCGGGTCCACCTCACTGGTCGGCTCATCCAATATCAAGATCTCCGGTCTTCGGCTAAGAGCTAATATTAACATGAACTTTTTCAGCATACCATTGGAATATTTTCTTAATTTCATTTTATCATCAAGTTTCAATTGAAACATTTTCTCGCTAAAATACTCGTAGCTAAACCAAGGTTCAATAATATCTAATGCACATGCAATATTCTTTGGCGTAGCATTCAAATTAATATTGGGCTTACTATACACGATTGAAATTTTCTTTTTCACTAACACTTCGTGCCCATTATATACCATACCATCATAATAAATCATACCCTGTTCCCGGTCTATACTATTTCCAATCATTTTAATTAATGTAGTTTTTCCTGCACCATTCCTTCCAATAAGTCCTGTAATATAACCTTTTTTTAACTCAAAATCTAAATTTTCAATTGCAAAGTATCCATGCTGAAGACATAGTCCTTTACACAAAATAGCTGCTTCATCGATATCTTCACGATCCATTTAACTATCCTCCTACTATAAACTTTAATTAATACTGTTATTACTGTAACTATATAATAGATACAGTTAAAAAGCAACCATTTTGTAGAAATAAGATTATCTCACTACTTCAATCACCTTCAAATCCTTATCGAATGTCCCTTGAACATTTAACTCCTGCTTCTGATACTCCCGAACTTTTTTTATTAATTGTTCATCCAGAATTTCACCGGGAACAATGAAAGGGATTCCAGGTGGATATAAAAAGATATACTCTTTTATGATACATCCTGCTGCCTTATCAAAGTCCACTTTTTTACCCTCTGTCCTTAACGCATCACTGATACTCATTACCGATTTAACTGATACGTTATAAAGCGTTCTATTCAGCTTTTCAGTTCTGACTACTCTATGATCAACTTCTTTCAACGCATAAACCAATCTTCTAAAACCCTCTATTGTATCCATACAAGAAGTCATAGCTAATCCAAAATTACCTGCTGCCATTTCTAACTGCAAACCATATTCATTTCTTAAACGTTGATATAATTGATTTCCATTTATAGTTGTATCAGAAACATCAAGTACTAATTTGGAATAGTCTAACTCAAAAATATCATGTTTTCCTATGTTCTCATTACCAAACAACCTTATATTTTTTAATCTGCTAATTCTCAATCTACAATTTACCAAGTGTTCTACAAACTGCTCGAACAACTCCTGCCTATTTTCAATCATCAATTCCGTAACATAATCCATACTTCCCACTAATAAATAAGATGGACTGCTCGTTTGGTAGATTGATAAGTATTCTTTTACTTTTTTATATTCTTTTCTATCTTTATCTATATTAAAATGAAGCAATGCAGACTGTGTTAACGCAGGCATGGTTTTATGAAGACTTTGAATAACGATATCAGCCCCCAGCATAATTGCTGATTTAGGAAAGTATGGATGAAATCCAAAATGTGCACCATGTGCTTCATCTACTATCAGCAATTTTTTATACTTATGAACTACTTGAGCAATACTTTCAATGTCAGAAACAACACCCTCATAAGTTGGACTGGTTATTACAACAACACTAATTCTATCGTCTTTATTTATAAGGGTTTCCACCTTTTTCGAAGATATTCCACCTGCAATATTTATTCCGGAAATCGTTTCCGGATAGAGATATTCAACCTCTAAGTCATTTAAATAAACAGCATTATATACTGATTTATGGCAATTCCTAGCCATTAATATTTTATCACCTTTTTGCGTACAACCGCTAATTGCACTCAATAAACCTGCTGTGCTTCCGTTTACCAAAAAATGTACTTCTTTGGAACCATACAATTTTGCTGTCCTGTTTTGTGCTTCTTCTAAAATCCCTTCCGTATGATGAAGATTATCAAACCCATCTATTTCTGTTATATCCATCTGAAAAAAATTTCCGAAGTTCTTCATATTACGTTTGTGTCCTGGCATATGAAACGGATAAATATTCGATTCATGATGCTTTTTTAATTTATTAAATAAATGATCCATATCTTTTCACTCCTCGCTAATAGATTACCACATATATTTATATTTGTAATCTGAAAAAACGCTCTATTGCTAACAAAAGTTAACAACAGAACGTTCTTAATAATTTAAGGAAAAGGTTTTAATTACTTGTGGTTTATTTAAATTTATCTGTGATTGAGGAGGCAGCAGTATTTGAAATCATTAATACTCTCATATAAGTCTCCTATATAAAACTTTATCTTTATATTATTAAATATTATTACTTTTCGCTCTTGCCCAACGTAAGTAATATGAGGGGTATTTATTATCATTTAATCATATAATAAGATAGAAATACTTTCTTCTTCAATATTATCCTTATAATACCATTTTGAACCAGTATCAACGTTTTTTACTTCCTTACCGCTAGAAGCATTTACTGCCAACTGGATTGCCTGATATCCCATTTGGTAAGGATCTTGAGTTACTGAACCCAGAAATTGTTCATGGATAATTGCATCTTTCTGGGCTTTACCTGCATCAAATCCAACTACAAAAATATCTTTGTACTTTCCTGTTTTTTTATCCAAATCTGTCGCGTCATTCGTTGCACTAATCACACCATTTACAGCATCTTGATTTGCTGCAAATACACCTACAAGATGATCTGTTGAAAAAATTGTATTTGCTGCGGACTGTATATCAGCCTGGCTTGTTGAAGGAGGAACTGTAATTACAATTTTAACTTTTGCTTTATTTTTAGAAGGTATCGTCCACTTTTTTTGTCCTGTCACTTCTACACAACCTTCAAGTCCTTCTAGTTTCTCTAACTGTGCTACCATCTCTTTTATAAAACCATCTACACGATGAACTATGGAACCCGAAGTTGCATCTTGTGCCAATACACCAATAATAGTTGGTGATTCTTCTGTTCCTGATGCAATTGCTGTTTGAAAATCATCTACTGCGGCTAAATTTTCTGCAACATTTGCACCTGCTTTATTATTGTCTGTAGCTGCAGTTGCCACTACTGCACCTGTTTTATCACCGGGTACACCGGAATCAAAACCAATTACTGGTATTCCTTTTTCTTTTGCCTTAATCAATGTTTCTTCCAATGCATTTGGGTCACAGGCTGCTAATACGATAGCATCTGGTTTCTGATTAATCGCTGCTGCCACTTGCTCAACCTGTTGAGATACATTGCTTTCTGCATCCGGTCCGTTTGTAATAACTGTAACACCCAAATCTGCTGCCGCATCATCTGCTCCTTGAAAAGCAGCTTGATAAAACTGATTCTGATAACTTTTGGATATTACAATTATATTTTTGTTTCCTAATATTTTATCTTCAGATGAGTTAACAGATATATCATTTGTATATTGAGTAGAAGTTGCTGTTGTAGTTTTACTTCCACATCCCATTGTAAAAAATACTGCCGTTGCTGCATACAAAAGTGTACCCATAAATCCTTTTCTCATCAAATAATCCTCCTAAAATTATGTAAGACTAAATCTTTTTAAATTTTTCATTCGAATTACGTCCATTAATACGGCTAATATAACAACAACACCTATTAATACCTGCTGCCACTGAACCGGTAATCCCATAGATAATAATCCGGTCTTTAAAACACTAATTACAAATACACCTAGAATTGTTCCCGATAATGATCCTATACCACCAGAAAGAGAAGTCCCACCTATTACACAAGCTGCAATAGCATACATTTCTTGTCCATTACCGGTCTGTGGTGTAATTGTACTATACGTTGCTGCATAAATAATTCCAGCAAGTCCACAAAAGAAACCATTTACTATATATACTAAGATTTTCCAGTTATTAGATTTTATCCCTGTTAATTCAACTGCCTCTTCGTTACTGCCGATTGCATATGTATATCTTCCTAAAACTGTTTTATTTAAAATTACCCACGCTATGATAAAAAATAGAATCAGCCAAATAATTCCCATTGGAAATCCTTCATTTTTATATACAAATTGTTTAAACCATCCATCTTTTGATATAAGACTTGGATAAGTCTGTGTCTGAACTTTTGCAATAACGGAACAATAACCAAGTGAAATAAATTGAATACCCAATGTTGCAATGAATGGTGGAAGACCAATTTTTCCAACTAATAACCCGTTAATTGCCCCAAAAATGAGTGCCGATAACATAACAATACCTAAAGATAATGCTATCGGAAGTCCCCAAACATTATATGCTACACCACCAATCAAGGCTGAGCCTACCATTACGGTTCCAGATGATAAATCAATTCCTCCAGCTATTATTACAAAAGTTGCTCCAATGGATAAAAAGCCAATATAATAAGAAGAATCTAGTATACTAATAAAAGTATCTACAGTTAAAAAATATTTTCCAAAAAAACTAAAAAACATGTAAAGAATAATTAGTGCTAAAACAGCAATTAATTTTTGTAATCCTTCTCCTTTCATAAATTGATTTACTCTTTCACCTTTGTTCACTTTCACACCTCACTTTCATCCTTGAGTTGCAAGTGTCATAATTTTTTCTTGATTTGCTTCGGATATATCAAGTTCTCCTGTTATTTTACCTTCAGACATTACCATTACTCTGTCACTTAATCTTACTATTTCAGTTAAGTCAGATGAAATTACAATAATAGAATTTCCTTGATTAATTAATTTTTTTATCATAATATAAATTTCTTCTCTGGCACCAACATCTATTCCCCTTGTAGGTTCATCAAATATTAAAATATCCATATCTTGTAATAACCATTTTCCAATTACTACTTTTTGCTGATTTCCACCAGATAATTTTTTTACTATTTGATTTGTATCAAAAGTCTTAATCTTTAACTGTTTTATTAACCTATAAGTTTCTGACAAACACTTCTTTTTACTTACAAAACCGAACTTTGATAATTTGGTATAAGAAGGTAATACTATATTATCCATAACTGATAAACCCAACATTAATCCAAAACGCTTTCTATCTTCAGAGAGATAGCCAATACCATATTTAATTGCATCCTTAGAATGATTAATTTGGCGCTTTACTCCATTAACAAAAATTTCTCCCGATTCCTTTTTATCTACACCGTAAATCAATCGCATCACTTCTGTCCTACCTGACCCAACCAAGCCGGCGAATCCTAAAATTTCACCTTTATTTAAAATAAAGGACACGTCTTTGACTTTACTGGATTTTAAATTCGTAACCTCGAGAACTGTAGGAGCATTTTCTTTTACACCACTTCTCTGCTTTGGTTCTTCTATAATTTCACGTCCTATCATAAGGCAGATTATTTCCTCTATTTTACATTCACATACTTTTAATGTATCAATATAAGCACCATCTCTCATAACAGTCACCCTATCTGCTATTTTCATGATTTCTCCTAATCTATGTGAAATAAAAACAATTGAAATTCCTTTTTTTCTTAAGTTTTCCATCTTTTCAAACAAATCATGAGATTCCGACTCGGATAATGCAGCTGTTGGTTCATCTAAAATGAGTACTTTTGTTGATTCAAAAGACATAGCTCTTGCAATCTCTACCATTTGTGCTTTTCCAACGGACAAGTTTTTAAGTAGTTCCGTAGGTTTTACTTTAATATCAAAATCACTTATTAGCTTTTGAGCTTTTTCATTTAACTTTTTATCTGAACAGAAAAATCCTTTTGATTCTCTTCCAATAAAAATATTTTGAGCAACTGTCAAATCATTCATCATATTTAACTCTTGGTGAACAACGGATATTCCTGCCTGCTGTGCTTCTTTAATACCTTGAAAATGGACTTTATTACCACAAAACAAATACTCTCCATCATAATCCGTATAAACTCCCGTCATAATCTTGACTAAAGTTGATTTTCCAGCACCATTTTCACCGACTAACGCATGTATTTCTCCTTTTTGCAGAGTAAAACAACAATTATCTAATGCATGTGCTCCTACAAAATATTTGTTTATGTCTCTCATTTCAAGAATATTCTTCTTCTTTTGCTCCATTATTTCACCTCACTTCTTCTTGATGTAAAATAATAATATCGAATTTTAAAATTTTTTGCATCTGTAATGTGTCATATCAAATCACTTGCATTTGTCATACCTAATATGACATTTATCATCTTTATTATAGTTATTACTCTATTAATTTTCTTTCATTTACAGAATTATACCCTCCATTTTTCATATAATTCTTTATATATGCCTGTAATGTAATTAAAGATACATTTATATTCTTGTCACTATTCATTGCTGCCATAACACCCTCATTCATCATTACAAAAACTTCATCATAATTTTCAAACTTAGGTATGGTAACACCTTTTCTCATAACATCCGTCAACAATTGAATTTTAACATGGACTTGATTCTCCCTTTCTAGTAATCGATAAGTTTTTTCGGATTCAACAATATCTTTAATAGCAGAAATACCTTTTGAATATACAGAAACTTCCGTTTGTATTTCCTTATCGTAAATTAATACTTTCAAAAACTCCCATGCTAATTTCTTTTCTTGTGTCCTTGCACTTATACCAGCCAATAAAGTATTTATCTCTGATATATTATCTCCTTCCGGGCCTGCTGGCATAGAGATACAAGTCCACTCAAAATTTGTATATTTCACAACTTTTCCTGGATAAGTCTTATAAGTTCTATAATCAGACAAAAACATTGGAGAAAATGCAACATTTCCTTTTTCAAAATCTTTTTCTGATACATTATATCCATCTGTTAGAGAATTAATTTTATATACAAAGTTTACTGCATTGACAACATTACGTGCACTTACATAATTATTAGTTCCTTCTTCATTAAATAATAACGCTCCGTTGGAGTATGCTGCATCTTTCCAGGTATAGTTATAAACACCAAATTGATCGACTATACCATTTCTATCTTTATCTTTTGTTACTTTTCTGCAAATTTGGTGAAAATCTCCCCATGTCCAATCATTGTCTGGTATTTCAACACCTTCTCTTTCTAATAACGTTTTGTTAACACACATTAATAATGGAATACAGGAATAAGGAATTGCATATTGCTTTTTTTTATACTGACCTGATTCTAGTAATGAGTTATAATACGCATTCTTTTTAAACTTCCTATCTTTATTAATTAGCTTGTCAATATTTAATAAAGCACCTTTTGAAGATAAGGCATTAAAATCATCTTTACTTATAAAAAAAACATCCGGTTCTGTTCCTTTTAAAAAACATCCGGTAAGCCATTCTGAATAGTCATTCTTACAAATTCCACTCTCATACTTCACGCGAACTCCTGGGTGTTCTTTTTCAAATTTTTTAATCGCATGTTCAATTACTTTTGTTGAATTATTATCAGATGAATCCCAGCTATTGTCTATAAACATTCCAAATGTAATAACTTTTACTTGTTTCGTTTTCTTCCAACAGAATATAAAGGCTGCCATTCCTATAAAAATAATTTCAGCAAAAACTAAATTTTTCTTAATTGACCTTGCCATCATTCATTTACCAACTTCTCTTTCACGACTTCAGTTTGTACCGCCCATATAGCTAATTGAGTCCGATCTCTCAGATTTAACTTATTCAATATAATACTGATATAATTTCGGACAGTCCCCTCTGATAGACTCAATTTAGCAGAAATCTCCTTATTTGATAAACCACAACCTATTAATTGAATTACTTTCCATTCAGTTTTACCTATATCTTCGACACCCTCTTTTTTTACCTGAATTGCTAAATTACTTTGTGCCATTTGTGAAAATAAGTGAACGACTTTGGAAGCAATGTCTGAATTAATCATTGCGCTACCACTATTTACTTTATGTATTGCATCAATAAGTTCTTCCATAGAAATACCCTTTAATAAATACCCACTGGCACCATCTCTCAATGCATTAAAAACATACTCATCATCATCAAATGTAGTCAATATAATAATTTTTATATCTGGATAATTATCCTTAATTACTTTTGTACAGTGTACCCCGTCCATCTCAGGCATACGAATATCCATTAATATCACATCTGGTTTTTTTTCCCTAACAGATCTGACTACTTGACGACCGTTACTCACTGCATCTGTTACCTGAATATCTTTTTGACTTCCCAATACAATTTGAAGACTTTGACGTATTAATTCTTGATCATCCGCAATTAAAACTTTAATCATTATTTTTTCCTCCATCGAGTTGGTATTTTTGCTATAATTGTAAATCCATTATTTCCATCACATTGTAATTTCCCATTTAACATACTAATCCGCTCTGCCATATGCCTAAGACCAAATCCCTTTTGTATATCTTTACATCCAACTCCATTATCTTTAATTTTTATAATAACAATATTTAAATCACTAAATAAACTTATCTTAATTTCTGTTGCCTTTCCATGCCTTATAGAATTCGTAACACTTTCTTGAACAATTCTATATATTGCATCTTCTTCATCTTCATCAAAGTTCAATTCACCTATCTTATTTTCAAAAGTAATCTTTGCATTTGTAACAACTTGCATTTCAGATATCACTTGATTAAGTGCATCTTCTAACTTTAAACTCTCTAATGCATCCGGACGTAATGCATTAACAGACCTTCTGACATCCTTAATTCCATTACGTGCAACATTTCCAATTGTTTGAAGCTGTTCTTTTGTCTTTACAGGAGAATAATTAATTAATGTAATACAAGCATCAATTCCGGCAATAATACCTGTTAAAGCATGTCCTAATGTATCATGTATTTCTCTCGCAAGCCTATTTCTTTCCCTTGTTTCTGCCATCTTATCTGTAATTTTTGCATATATCTCTAACTGGTCATTTGCTTTTTGTAATTTTTCATTTGCTTTATCAAGTCTACTGTTCAAAAGAAGTATTCTCTCATTTTCTAAAATTTGAACTCGTATTACCCAGACCATATAAAACATAAATAACAAGTTATTAAACGAATTTAATATACTTTTTATTGTAATAATCGTTGTTCTTACATCCGAATTGTAATAAGTTAAATATGTATCTAAAGGTATTACCGATATATTATTAGAAATTAAAGTAAAATCAGTTATTACATACAACATAAATAAAATTATAAAAAATGAAATTCTTAACTTTGAATTTTTCCAACAGACTAGTAAGTCTGCTATTACCAGTAGAATAATACTATTATAATTAAAATTTAAAACATACATAATATTTAAACATAATAGAATTTCCATTGTACCATAGAAAAAGAAATAGAAATCCTTTTCAATTTTTTCTTCTTTTTTGTTCATCAGAAATAATAGAAAAAGAAATGAGAATATTGAAATGATAGGAACTTTCCAAGGTTCCATCGGAACTACTCTTATTTTGTCCCAAAACTCACTTGATACATAAGAATCTGTTATTTTATAGGTAGTAAACATAATAACTAACGATATAAGCAATATAATTAGTACATTTAAGTTCTTCATTATAGTTCTTATATATGACAAAGTTTGATTATCTGACATCTACTGTCCCCTTTTCCATTCGTAGATTATTGCCACTTATATGTATTATAGCTATCGATTGTACAATTAGTAATTAATTTTACAGGAACCAAAATCTTTTTCTCACATTTTTGTCCCATCAGTAAATGATACATTGACTCTACTGCTTTGCTTCCAATTTCAGTCGGATACTGTGCAGCTGTCGCCAGCATTTTCTCCTTTTTCACCATACTTTTACCAGCAGGACTACCATCCATTCCAATAACTTTTATATTAGATTCTACGCCAAGTTTTTCTAAAATAGCGATTGCTCCTATCGCAAAAGGATCATTAATAGCAAAGACATAATCAAATTGAATCCCTTTATTAAAAACTTCCTGTATTGATTTCATTGCATTTTTCACTTGTCCACTACATTCTTTTTCTTCCATTATCTGATATTCTTTCATATTAACAATTCCATCTTTAAAACCTTTTATCCTCTCTTGTGAAGATTGAAGACTTTCTTGCTTAATCAATACAATTTTTGCTTCTTTGACCTGACTCATTATATAATTAGCAACTTGTTTTCCTGCACCATAATTATCTGATGTCACACTACAATCTACTAATTCCTCATGAAATACAGATGAATCTACTGCAACTATAATAACACCCTTTTCTCGAGCTGATTTTAAAACAGGTTCAATTTTTTTCCAGTTTACAGGTGTTACAAAAATACCTTTTACTCCTAATTCAATTAGTTTCATTATTTGCTCGTTTTGCTTATCTGGATCCATAGATGCATCTCTTGTAATTAAAATATCCCCATGTTCTTCTATTACGGAGCTTATTTCATTATTTAATACCTCAAAATAAGAATTTTTCATATTTGTATAACAAGCCCCTATTTTTAAGTTATCTTCAATTTGACCGGCAGAAAAATCCTTATCTAACAAAAAGAAATTGATACCGCAAATTATCATTATTACATTGAACCAAATGATACAAATCCAAATTTGTTTCTTATTCATAGTTTTTATCTTTACCTCGCAAAATTTACCTTATTATAGCTTATGAAAACTGTCATATCAACTAACCAATGTCATATTACAAATGTCATTAAATCATAGAAATTGTCTTGTTTTGTTACTTTTACTCTTAAATTAATTTCTATTTACTCAAATTTGCTAAATAAAAAATACTACCATCCATATATGATTATATAGAATTATTAAAATTTGTATAGTAATAATCAGATTTATTTATTACGTTAAAAAAAAATTAAGGATTGTCTAATAGTCTTGATATTATCAGTCAATATGCCATAATATAATACATAGATAAAACCTAAAAATTATAAAGGGTGAGTTAATATGAGTATTAAAATGTTTTGGGGAAAATTTAAAGATTTTCTTTTAATAGGAAAGTCAGAAACAATTAATTTACCTATTTTTTCTGAAACTAAAATAATTAGAAAAAGTATAAGTTTTGAAGGTCAAGTTCAAAATGTAGGTTTTAGAATGGAAACTAAATTATTAGCTGAGAAACTTGGACTAACAGGAAAAGCAATAAACCTTTATGATGGAACTGTTTTTGTCGAGTTGCAAGGTACTCAGGAAAAAATTGATTTTCTGATTACATGTTTATATCAAGTCAGGCGTATTGAAATCACAAATTATACGATCAATGATCTGCCACTTGTAGAGGACGAGGTCAGTTTTATAATAAGATAAATAACTAGGAGGAAAAAATGAAATTTAAAGAATTTGGTAACAAACGTTTACCAACTATAATACTTCTTCATGGAGGCGGGTTGTCTTGGTGGTCTCTTCAAAATGTTGTTGATGAATTGGAACATGAATATCACATTGTTCTTCCCATTATTGATGGACATGGTGAAGATGGAGATAACACTTTTATAAGTATTCAAGAATCAGCAAATACATTAATTTCCTATATTGACCAAAACTATAGTGGTCAAGTATATGCAATAGGTGGATTATCACTTGGGGCACAAATTGTTACACAAATACTTTCAATCCGCAAAGATATAACGAAGTTTGCTATTATTGAAAGTGCATTGGTATATCCTATAAAAGGTACAGCAGTTATGACTGTTCCAATGTTTAAATTATTATATGGTTTAATAAAAAAGAAGTGGTTTTCAAAATTGCAGGCAAAGTCATTGTGTGTACCAGAAGAATTATTTGATCGCTATTATAAAGATAGTTTACAAATTTCCAAACAATCATTAATTAATATTACTTTAAGCAATGGAAATTATAATTTAAATAATTTAATTTCTAAAACAGAAGCTAAAGTTTTGATCATTGTCGGTTCAAAGGAATTAAATATAATGAAAAAGTCAGCAAAACTACTTCATGAAACTGTTGTAGGAAGTGAACTATACATCGCCAACTCTATGAGCCATGGTGAAATCAGTTTAGTACATTCTAGAGATTATGTTTCACTTTTAAAGAAGTTCTTTAAAAATAATTAAGTAAAGCAAAAAAAAGCACCAACACCGAAACTCCTGCGTTTTCAATGCTGATACTTTGTAATGCGCCTCCAGGGGCTCGAACCCTGCACACCCTGATTAAGAGTCAGGTGCTCTACCAAATGAGCTAGAAGCGCTTATTTAAAACCTGTAACGGATAAAATTATATAACACTTTTTTTAAAAATGCAAGCATTTTTCTACGAATTTTTCATTTTTATTTTATATTTTTTTATTTGTCAACGGATCATACTTAAATAATTAGGTCAAAAAAGAAATTGACCTAATTATCAAAATAATTTTTTAATTTCATCTATTGACTTTTTCGTCTTAACCAATCGTTTATTAAAATTTTTTTTGTCATAAGCAAAGATTGAAATTTTACGTAGAATCTTTTTCTTCTCTAAATTCATAAATTTATCCTTGTTTCTTTTTAATATAATATGATAAAAAATTAAAATAGTCCCTTTATCGATAAGCAATTAATTTATGAATGGGATTACCTTCAGAAGAAAATTTTTCTTCATATTCTGTCATAATATTTCCAAAATTCAATATTTCATCATTGTGTAAATCAAACGTATAAGCTTCTAATTTCCAACTTGATTGTTTTATCTCTTCTAACGAAAACTCAAATAAATTTCTATTATCCGTCTTAAACTCAATTTTACCACCTTTGTGCAAAACTTTATCATAGCGATCTAAAAATTCCTTTGATGTCAGTCTTCTTTTAGCATGTCTATCTTTTGGCCATGGATCAGAGAAATTTAGATAAATATTATTTATTTCCTCCATTCCAAATACATTCATAATCTCTTCTGCATCCATACAGATTAATTTTAGATTAGTAACCTCCAATTCATTCAACTTTTGAACTGCTCTTAACATAACACTTGTATATTTTTCTATCCCTATATAGTTTATTTTTGGATTCAATTCAGCCATTTTCATTAAAAATTGACCTTTACCCATCCCTATTTCAATAAAAATTGGATTCTGATTATCAAAAACTTCTTTCCAATTTCCTTTATATTGCTCAGGGTTTTGAATAACATCTTGACAATTATTTATAACTTCTTCTGCTCCAGGGATGTTTCTTAATCTCATAAAACTTCTCCTTTTCAATAAATTCCCTATTTATTTTACAACAATCATTAAAAAATGAAAAGCTTTTCTATTTCTTTATTTAAATAAATAAATGTATTGATAAATTATTACAAATAATATACTATAAATAAAGGAAACTTTACCAAAACATTAAAAGGAGATTTCGATGAAACGTATATATAGTATTACAGCTATTTTTATTTCGCTATTTTTATGCTTAAACTTAACAATAAATTGTTATGCCAGCGAAAAAAAAATTGATAACTGGCCATCAGGTCCTAATGTTAGCTCAGACTCTGCAATTATAATGGAAGCTTCTACAGGCGCTATACTTTATGAAAAAAATATTGATAAACAGCAATATCCTGCAAGTATAACCAAGATAATGACTACTCTTTTAGCTATAGAAAAGTGCTCTATGGATGAAACTGTTACTTTTTCTAAAGAAGCAGTATTTGGGATAGAACGAAATAGCAGTCATATAGCACGTGATGTAGGAGAACAGCTTACAATGGAACAATGTTTATATGCCATAATGTTAGAGTCTGCAAACGAAGTATCAGCTGCAGTAGCTGAGCATATTGGTGGTTCCAATGAAGGTTTTGCAAAAATAATGAATGCTAAAGCAAAAGAACTTGGATGTAAAAATACTCATTTTAATAATCCACATGGCCTACCAGATGAAAATCATTATACTTCTGCTTATGATATGGCATTAATTGCGAAAGCTGCTATAAGTAATAATACATTTAAAACAATTATAGGTACAAAAAGATATACATTACCACAAACAAACAAGAATGATGAATGTTATTACCTTAATAATCACCATAAAATGTTACAAGAAGCACTTCATTATGATGGTTGTGAAGGAGGTAAAACCGGTTACACTACTGTTGCCGGAGCCACTTTAGTTACTTTTGCTAAACGCGGAGATTTAGAACTTATCTGTGTAGTAATGAAAACGTCAGGTACCCAACACTACGAGGATACAAAAGCATTATTTGATTATGCATTTGAAAATTTTGAAAAATATAATATTGCAGAAAATGAAACAAATTTTACAAATAACCCACAGAATACAACTTCCAATAGTAATAGTATTTTTGGTGACTATGAAACTTTCATCTCTTTAAATGAAAATGATTGCGTAGTACTTCCTAAATCATCTAAATTTGCAGATGCAATACCGTCATTAAACTATAACAATAAAGATGCTGATGTGTTAGCTACGTTATCCTATCATTATAATAAACATTTTGTAGGAAGTACCACTGTCAAACTTGTGGAAAAGTCAAAGAAAGACAATTTTAACTTCGATTCAGATAGTAATCTTAAAAGCAATAAAACAAAAAGCAGCTCGTTAAAAATAAATATATTTAAAATATTAAAATTAGTATTTTTCTTTATTATTATTATACTTATCCTACTAATTATCATATATATCTGTAATTTACCAAAGCTAAGAAGAAGGCGTCGTAGAAAATATAATAAAAGAAGAAGACATAGATAAAAAGTAGCCTTGAAGGCTACTTTTTATCTTCCAACACTTGCAAACAATGCTGCTATTTCATCTGCACTTAACTGCTTATTTGGATCTCCACTTACTTCTATTATTGGTGTTTCCTTTATTTCTTCTTCCTTTTGTTCTTCGATTGAACTTTCTTTTGAATCTTCTTCTGATTCTTTATCAATATTTACACTAGCAAACATTGCTGCTATTTCATCTGCATTTAACATTTTATTAGGATCTGCATTTACATCTTTTGTAGTTTCCTCTATTTCGTTAACTTTAATTTCTTCATTATCATTTTCTTTTGGTTCTTCTAAATTATGAATTTTAATTTCTTCATTATCATTTTTTTTTGATTCTTCTAAATTATGAATTTCAATTTCTTCAGTTTCAATCTCTTTTGGTTCTTCTATTAATAGTTCTTCACCTAAATCAAAATTATTATCTTTAGAAACAAGTGATTCTTTTAATTCATCATCATTATATAAATTATGCTTAGACTCAACAGTACTTTTTGAGGGGACTGTTAAATTTAACTCGCCTAAAGCCTGACCTAAACCATCTATATAACCAATAATCTCTTTCTCTTGTTCCATTAACGTATCTGTCTGACTTATCATTTGCTGCTGTTTAATACTAAAATCTTTATTAAATAAAGATAATTGTGATGCGAAATCTTTATTATTTTCGTTTAATAATAATTCAATTTTAGTTACTATTGAATCTTTAACATTATTTATTACAGTTTCATAATCTTTATCATTGGTTATAAAACTATCCAATTTAGAACTAATATCTTTCATACTGTTCTGAATCTCATTTTGTAGTGTTTTTGTATTCTCTATATTTTTTGCTAATATAATTTTAGTTAATCTTTTTTGTATTTCTAAAAACTCAGTATTAGGTAATCCAACTCTTTTATCGATTTGATCAAGTTTTTCATTAAATTTTTCAAAATTTCTTCTAATTAGTAAAAATGAAGCTTTTTCTGACTTAAAAAGATCTTCATATTGCTTTATATGTTCCCTTTCTATTATTTCTTTTTCATTTAATATAGTACTTACTAAAATATACATTAAAATAACAATTATAAAAGATATTATTATAATTGGTTCATAATGTTGATTATAGTTAATAATATAGAATAATTCATAAAACATTGTTAAAATTAAAGCTATACTAGAAAATATTATTTTAATTTTTGCACTACTATTCGACCTTAATCTATATTGTTCTTTTTCATCTGTCTTTTTTTTATTTTTTTTCATAATAATCCCCCAATAATATAAAATAAGTGCTTACATAATAATATTTTATCATAAACATAAAATTGGGTAAATAGAAAAGCAAGATTTTTTAATTAAAATCTTGCTTTTTTTGCACTAATTAAAAATTATTATTCACTTAAAGTAAAAATCTGACAATTTACCAATTCAACAATGCTCCTAGTAGGAATCGAACCTACAATTTGCCCTTAGGAGGGGCATGTTATATCCATTTAACTATAGAAGCAACTCATATATTTTAACATATATATTATACTAAAATCAACGCTTGATTTTTTTTTTTATCGACTATTTTTCATAAATTATTAAAATTAATTTTTCCTTGTAACCAAATATTACCTTTAAATCTTCTTCCAATAGATGGTTCACCGAGTAAATCTTTTTTATTTATACATACATCAAACACCAATTCATTACATTCAATTGTCATCAAACAAACTTCTTCTTTTGTAAAATGATTAATAACAAATGAGAAATCCATAATTTCACCGAGTACGGAGTATTGATCGCTTTCTACTCCATATGGCATAAAATATGTATCTACAAGTGTCAAAATATCTTCATTCATTATTCTTTTTGAAATCATAGTATACGTATCAATATCTTCTAATGTTAAGTTTTCTATTGCTTCTTCGTCGCCATCGCGAGCCGCTGCAATTAACTTATTACGATAAGTAGTTATTTTCTTTTTATCCTTAATTTGCTTTTCATTCTTATTTACTGGTAGTATTATTTTACCTGAAAGAGATAAACCTGATAACGTAACTGATAACCTTTTATTTTGAACTGAAGACAATCTTAATTCTTTTAAATAATCTGCAACATTCTGTAAATAGAAAATTAAACTTACTCCAACTTTTACATCATCACAAATTCCTGCATATGACTCCTTTTCAGCATGTTTTTCAATATCTACATCTTCGTAAGTTGTAATACCTGTTCCTTCAAAATAAGGAAAATAATACTCTGTCATAAACTCATTATTTTCGTTAAATTCACCACGAATTGCAACTCCCATTAATTCTGAGAATTCTTTACTTACTTCAAAAAATGTGTGTTCATCACTAATTTCTACCATCTTTTTCTGAGTTGAATCACTTAGTACTAGTTTTATAATTTCTTCCATATCTTTTGTTTTCTTTATATTGCTAAATCCAATCGCTCTTAAATAGCTATGCATGAAGAACACCTCTTTTCTCTATAGTTTATTCTTATTACCTGTGAATATTAATAAATCACAGGTATCGAATAAATATACCCTATTTAATTTCAGTAATTCCACCCATATATGGAACTAACACATCAGGTATTTTAATTGTACCATCTTCTTGTTGATAATTCTCTAAAATCGCAGCTGTTGTACGTCCTACTGCTACACCACTTCCATTTAATGTATGAACGAATTTTGCTTTATCTTTTATATTATCTTTATATTTAATATTTGCTCTTCTTGCTTGAAATTCCTCAAAATTAGAACAACTTGAGATTTCTACATATCGGTTATAACTTGGCATCCATACTTCTATATCGTACTTCATAGCAGCAGTAAATCCTAAATCACCTACACATATTTTCACTACGCGATAAGGTAATTTTAACAACTGTAATACTTCTTCAGCATCTTTTGTAAGTTTTTCTAATTCTTCATAGGAATCTTCCGGTTTTGTAAATTTAACTAACTCAACTTTATTAAATTGATGTTGACGAATTAATCCTCTTTGATCTCTTCCTGCAGAACCTGCTTCTGCTCTAAAACACGCAGTATAGGCACAGTGTTTAATTGGTAATTGCGCTCCATCTAATATTTGTTCCCTGTACATATTAGTAACAGGTACCTCTGCTGTTGGAACGAGAAAATATTCTTTCCCATCTCCTAAAACTTTATAAGCATCCTCTTCGAATTTAGGTAATTGTCCTGTTCCTGTCATACTTTCTCTACTAACCATAAATGGTGGAAATACTTCTATATATTGATGCTTGTCTGTATGAATATCTAAAAAGAAGTTAGTAATAGCTCTTTCTAACCTAGCACCATAGCTTCGGTAAACAGTAAATCTTGAACCAGAGATTTTAGCAGCTGTTTCAGGATCTAATATACCCAGATCATTTCCTAAATCCCAATGTGGTTTTGGTTCAAAACTAAATTTAGTTGGTTCACCAAACTTTCTTATTTCCACATTATCTTCATCCGTATTACCTTTTGGTACTGTTTCATTGGGAATATTTGGAATTGTTAATAAATAATCATTTAACTCTTTTTCAACTTCATTAACTTTTCCACTTAATACTTTTACTTTTTCAGATAATACTTTCATTTCTTCCAGTATTCCAGATACATCTTTTCCTTCTTTCTTCATTAATGGAATTTTTTTAGAAACTGTGTTTTGCTCCGCCTTCAATAACTCCACTTCTGCTAACAATTCTCTTCTTTTTTCATCTAGTGATTTGAATTTATTCAAATCAAAATCCTCATTTCTTGTAGCAAGTGCTTTTTGAACTTTATCAAACTCATTTCTAAGTAATTTTATATCCAACATTTTTTATTCCTCCAAGCATTTATGCATAAGTACGTTTTTTTCTTATTTTTCATTATATAATAGTATTTTCCATTTTGCAAATACTCATTAATTTATTATTAAAATAGTTCCTTAATTAAAATTATAATATTATTGTCATATTCTTTACCTGATACACTATCTAACAAAGTCATTGTTTCCTCCTTAGATTTTCTTATACATCCCATACCGGAAATATTGCTTTCAAATGCATCACAAACAGATAATATTCTTTGACTAATATCTAAATCTTTATATTTTAAAGGAAAACCCGAACCGTCAAGTTTTTCATGATGAAACAATATTAGATTTCTGACTTCAGATTCAATTTCTTCTATCTCCTCTAAAGCTATATATCCATATATTGTATGCTTTTTATATTCAAATATATCATTAGGTGATAAGTTATCAATTATACAATTTTTGTAATTAACTGTAGTATATCTAAGGCCTATATCGTGTAGTAAACTTCCTATAGCAATATTATATATTTCTCTTTCATTTAAATCTAATTTTATTGCTATACTAACTGCAATAGCACAAACTTGAATTGTATGTTCATACAAATCAGCATTATGCTCTATTATAGTATATTTTAGTTTTTCATTTTTTATTTTATATCTTAAATAATCAATAATTTTATTAGCTACATATACTAATCTATCTAAATTCAAAGAATTCTTATACATATGCTCTTCAAGAGTATTTCTTATTTTTTCTTTCATACTTTCTTTCGTAATGATATCCAATAAATAATTCTCAACTACATCATTATCAGTACTTTCTATGTATACTTTTTCAACCCCTAATTCTTCAATACTTTTTATATATTCAATATTTAAAATCGTATTTTTAGGAATTAAGACAGTATTACCTAGAATTATATCTTCCGCTACGATTTCTCCGCCTATTAGTGATGATACTTTAACAGTTTTCATGAATCACCTCAAAACCTTTAGGTTTACATAACTTTATTCACTATAATTTTGTGGATTAATAGCTTTATCTAAAGCTACTTTTTCTTCTTCTGCCAATACAATATATGATTTACCTTCTACTATTTCTTTTATATAAGTATAACACCCACTTCTGCTATGAACTGCATTAATTAAAAAACCATTATGCTTTTTATCTAATAACGCAAGTGCAAAGCTAAGTTTTCCTCCCATTTCATTAAATGCATCATACTTCACTATTCCTAATTTTTGATAGCTGATTTCTAAATTTTCTTTAATTAATTTTATTTCTTTTCTATTTTTTTTATCAGATAAAACTAATTTTTCAATTTGTTCTAACTTTTTAATAATTATGTCTTCTAGGGATTTTGCATCTTTACCTTTCATAAACGAATTATACTTTTTATTTAATTTTCTTAATTTTACCATAGAAATTACTATTAAAAGAAACATTAGCATTACTGCTATTATAAGTCCTACTATAAAATATCCTGGATCTATTCCTATTGTATTTAATAATTCACTATTCATTTTCCTACCATCCTCATATAAAATTTAAACTAACTGTGTTGTTTTAATTAGATCAACTATTCTTTCCAAATCTTCATTAGAATAGTATTCTATCTCGATTTTCCCTTGTCCATTACTTTTTTGATTTATTGATACTTTCGTACCAACAATTGACTTAAGGCTATCTTCAAGGTTTTTATATATAAAATCGTACTTTTCTTCTTTTTCTCTTTTTTCTTCAATTTTAGGTTTCTGCATTTTTTTAACTAACTTTTCTGTCTCTCTAACACTAAGTTTTTCATCAAATATTTTAGTTGCAGTAGTATATTGAAGTTCATTATCTTGTAACGCTAACAAAGCTCTGGCGTGGCCTGTACTAATCATATCATCTATTACCATCTTTTGAACTCTATCATCTAACTTAAGTAACCTCATCGAATTTGTTACAGCAGTTCTACTCTTCGAAACTCTTTCTGCTACTTCATCCTGTTTTAACTCAAACTCAGTTAAAAGTCTTTTATAAGCTAAAGCTTCTTCGATAGGATTTAAATCTTCACGTTGTATATTTTCTATCAGAGATATTTCTACTATTTCTTGATCAGTATAATCCTTAATAATTACTGGTATTTCTTTTAAACCTGCTAATTTAGAAGCTCTCCATCTCCTTTCTCCTGCAATTATTTCATAATATCCATCTCTCTTTTGTACAAGTAAAGGTTGTAATACCCCAAATTGCTTTATTGACTCCGAAAGTTCTAATAAAGAATCTTCATCAAAATTTTTTCTGGGCTGTTCTCTATTTGGTTCTACTTTATTAATACTAACAAGAATTTCATTTTTCCTTTCACTATTCGAATCAGAATCTTCGCTTACTTTTACCTTAGGTGCACTATCTGGTATTAAAGAATCTAACCCTTTTCCTAAACCACTTCTTTTCGCCGCCATAAAATTACACCTCTTTCTTTTTTTCAATAACTTCTTTTGCTAGCATTCTATAACTTTCTGTCCCAGCAGATTTAGGATCATAAATATTTATTGGCAATCCATGACTTGGTGCCTCAGCTAATCTTATATTTCTAGGAATTATTGTTTTATACACTGTTTGTTCTAAGTTTTTCTTTACATTTTCTACTACTTGTAATGATAAGTTTGTACGTGCATCATACATTGTGAATACTACTCCTTCTATATTTAAAGATGGATTTAGTCTTTCTTTTACCAAATCAATTGTATGAATTAATTGACTTAGACCTTCTAATGCATAATATTCACATTGAATTGGAACTAATACTGTATTAGCTGTTGTCATTGCATTTACTGTTAACATATTTAATGATGGTGGGCAATCAATTAATATATAATCATAATCATCTTTAACCCAATCGACTTCATTTCTTAATATGTATTCTTTTTCATTTATACCCAATAATTCAATTTCTGCACCTGCTAAATTTACGTTAGAAGGCATAACATGCAAATTTTTAATATCTGTTTTGACAATACTTTCTTTTATTGTACATTCTTCAAGTAATAACTCATAAACTGTATTATCTAGACTATTTTTGTCTATTCCTAAACCACTAGTTGTATTTCCTTGAGGATCTACATCAATTACTAATACCTTTTTTCCGACTTCAGCTAAGCATGCGGATAAATTTATTGCAGTAGTAGTTTTACCTACCCCTCCTTTTTGATTAGCAATTGCTATTACTCTTCCCATATATATTTATCACCTTTCTATTCTTCTGTCTTTAAATATTATAACACTTTTTCACTATATAATCTACTAAAAAATGTTTCACGTGAAACATTTTTAGTGCTTTTTAAATTAACGTATATATCTAGTAAATAGAATTTTACATATATCTATATATAGTATATCCTCGTAAATAAATAATATGTTTCACGTGAAACATTCGTAATAATAAAAAGAGTTCTTGGTTCAACCAAGAACTTCTTCATATTACTTTATATAAATCATTTCTTATAGCAAATATAGCCGCTTGAGTTCTATCAGTCACTGATATTTTTTTAAATATACTAAAAATGTGATTTTTTATTGTTCTTTCACTCACATCTAACTTAATAGCAATTTGTTTATTTAATAATCCTTGTGCTAATAAAGTTAAAACCTCAATTTCTCTATCTGATAACAACTCAAGTTTAATCTTATCAATATCTCTCTGTACTAATTTTGAATTTAGTAATGGAGTTATTGAAGGTTCAAAATATTTACTACTATTATACACAGAATATATAGCTTTTTTAAGAATATTAGATCCTGAATCTTTTAAAACATAGCCATAAACTCCTAAATCCAAAGCTTTTATTAAATACTCTACTTCATTATGAATCGTTAAAAGTAACACTTTCACTTCAAATTTCTTTCTATTTAATTCTTTTAAAACTTCTAACCCATTCATACTAGGCATATTTATATCTAACAATAAAACATCAGGTATAAACTCTTTAAGCTTTTCTAAACACTCTATTCCATTGCTTACCTCAGTTACTACTTTTATATCTCCTTCTAACTCCAATAACTGCTTTATACCTTCTCGAACCATTTTATGATCATCTGCTATCATAACTTTAATTTTCATTAACTCTTCCCCCTACTGTTTTGGAATTTTTATAAAAATTGATGTGCCTTCTCCAAGTGATGATTCTATACTAATCTCGCCTGACAACAAAGATACTCTTTCTTTCATCATAACTAATCCAAAACTTTTATTACTATCACAATATGAAGTATTTCCAGTATTAAAATCAAAACCAGCTCCATCGTCATCAATTCTCATTTCAATACTATTAGCTAAATATTTAAGCAAAACATTAACGTTATTAGCATTTGCGTGTTTAACAATATTATTACACGCCTCTTGTATAATTCTAAATAATGTAATACTTACTACTGGAGAAACCTTTACTATATCACCTTCTACTTTATATTGAACATTTAAATCGGATATTTCTTTTACTCTATTTAATTCATGTCCTACTACTACATCAATTTCTAAATCATCAACTGATAGAGGATGTAAATTATAAATTACAGTTCTCATTTCATTTACAATATCCCGTACATTGCTTTCCATTTTTAACAATTCTAGTTTAGAACGTATTGGATCAATCTCTACTAATTTAGATGCTAATTCTATTTTATGTATGGTATGCGTTAAATTCTGAACTACTGTATCATGCAAATCCCTAGCAATACGTTTTCTTTCATCTTCTTGTACTTCTAATATTTTAATACGTTCCTCTTCTTTAGTTTTTATACTTTCAGATTTATGTTTTTCTTTTGTAAACTCAAAGAAACTACTTAATTCGTTCAATTTATTTTCATAAGACTTTATCTTTTCAACTTTCTTTTGTATTAAAAACTTATACCTTTTAATTTCACTTTTATAAAAATTAATTTTGTTTTCATTCTCATTAACAATTTTTCTTGGAGAAAATGCCTTATAATTTTCATCATTAACTATTTCTAATGATTTTAAATAATAAACTGATTCTTTTAATCGCAAATTTAAATCAGTTAATTCCTTAGTACTATTTTCTATTTCTAACATTAACTCTGCTTTATATTTTTCTAAAAAATCATAAACCATAAATACCCCACTATCAGAACACTTGTTCTATATTATACATAACTATATTTATATTTTATACTAATTTAATTAATAATGAAAGTAAAAAATACTTCACTATTTTACAGAAATTTATTTGTATCTTTTCATTAATTCGTCTATAATATAAAATAGAAACAAAAGGAGATGTTAAAGCTATGAAAAATAAATTTAAAACATTTTTTCTCTTATCTTCATTAACCACCCTTTCGATGTATGCTATAAATAAAATAATTACTAGTTTAGCAAATTCTAAAAATAATTTAACATTAAATGGAGGAAAATTTTTTGAATGGAGATTTGGAAATATTTATTATACGAAACAAGGAAAAGGTAAACCTATTTTATTAATACATGATTTATTCGTAGGTAGTTCCTCTTTTGAATGGGAAAAAATAATTAAATCATTATCTAAATCTAATACTGTTTACACTATAGATTTATTAGGTTGTGGACTTTCAGAAAAACCAAATATTACATATACGAATTACGTTTATGTACAACTAATAAATGATTTTATTAAAAATATTATAAATCAAAAGACAGATATTATTGTTACTGGTGAATCATCATCTTTTGTCATTATGGGTTGTCATTTAGATAAAGATTTATATAATAAAATTATGATCATAAACCCATCAAACATTGGACAACTTAAAACTGTTCCTACAAAAAAAACAAAAGCACTTAAATTACTAATTGATATCCCAATCATAGGAACTTTAATATACAATATGATATTCTCTAAAAAAAATATGAGAGACTTATTTATTTACGAATACTATTTTAAAAATCATTTAGTATCAAATAAATATGTAAATGCATATTATTCTGGTGCACATATTGGAAATGGAAAGGCAAAATATCTGTTCAGCAGTATGAAAGGGAAATATACAAATGCTAATATTATTCATGCTTTAAAAGCTATTAATCATAGTATTTTTATCATATCCAGTTTAAATAGTAATCACTCTACTTCTATTGTAGAAGAATATATTCACTATAATCCGGCAATTGAATATGCCTATATTAATCAAGCAAAATATCTTCCACAATTAGAAGTACCAAATATAATTTTAGAGTATATTAAAATGTTTTTTAACTAATTGGATCCTTGGTTGGCATACCTGCCTTCCGAGGATATTTTTTTGGTGTTATTTTGCACTTATCAATAATAATAAACGAACGATTTATGTCGGTATTTGGTAATGAAAATTTAACTTGAGAATTAAATTTACCCCCTAATATAAAAATAGCATTTTTTGATTCATTTACTTCGTTATCCACATCAACTGACTTATAAGAAATAAATTTTCCACCAACTTTTACATAAGGTAAACAATACTCAGTTAAAGATGACAAATTTGCTACTGCTCTTGACACACATAAATCAAATGATTCTCTAAAATCATAGTTATTAGCAAAATCTTCTGCTCTTCCATGTATAGCTTTAATAGAACTTATATTTAAACATTGTATGACATGGTCTAAGAATTTAATCCTTTTATTTAAAGAATCGATTAATACTACATTTAAATGAGGAAACGCAATTTTTAAAGGTAATCCAGGAAATCCTGCACCAGTACCTATATCTAGTAAACTATCTATTTTATTTAAATCAATAGCATTGACTAATGCAAGACTATCTAAAAAATGTTTTTGTATTACATCTTCGAACTCTGTTATTGCAGTTAAATTCATAACATTATTCCATTCAATTAATAAATTGTAATAATCTATAAATTGATTAACTTTTGATTCATCTAATTTAATATTTAACTGTTCTAATCCCTCTTTAAAATATTTTTTATAATGCTCCATTTAAACTCCTTCTATTTACCTTTAACTGCTCCATATAAACTAATAACACTGAAATATCAGCTGGAGATACTCCAGATATTCTAGATGCTTGTCCTATTGATACCGGTTTAAATAAATTTAGCTTTTGTTGCGCTTCTATTCTTAACCCTCTAATTTCATCATAACAAATATTTTCAGGAATTAATTTTTTTTCTAACTTTTTAAATTGATCAACCTGTTTCATTTGTCTTTTTATATAGCCATCATATTTAATATTTATATTTACTTGTTCTATAACATCTAAAGGTAACTCTTTTCTATTTTTGTCTATACTCTTTATAGTTTCATAATTTAATTCCGGTCTTCTAATTAACTCAGCTAAACTTGTACCGGTCTTTAATGTTGTGCTACTATTTTTTTCTAATAATTCTTGTACTTCCTTGTTTGCACCGATAGATTCTTTTTCTAAGCGGCTTATTTCCGCTTTAATCATCTCTTCCTTAAGACATAACCTCTTATATCTTTCTTTTGATATTAATCCGACCTTATAACCTAACTTTGTTAATCTCAAATCAGCATTATCTTGTCTTAATAATAATCTATATTCCGCTCTGGATGTCATCATTCGATACGGTTCTCTATTTTCTTTTGTAACCAAATCATCTATTAGTACGCCAATATAAGATTCTGAACGATCTAATATCAAATACTCTCTGTCTAAAATTTTCATAGCTGCATTAATCCCTGCAACCAATCCTTGAGCAGCAGCTTCTTCATAACCTGAACTTCCATTAAATTGTCCTGCACTAAATAGACCACTTATATTTTTAAATTCAAGTGTTGGGTTCAATTGTCTGGGATTGATACAATCATATTCTATAGCATAAGCATTTCTTACTATATTAGCATTCTCTAATCCAGGTACTGATCTATACATTGCATACTGAACATCTTCCGGTAAAGAACTTGACATTCCTCCAACATACATTTCATTTGTATATTTTCCTTCTGGCTCAATAAATACCTGATGTCTATCTTTATCAGAAAACTTAACTACTTTATCTTCAATAGATGGGCAATACCTTGGTCCAGTTCCTTCTATCATTCCTGAATATAGTGGAGAGCGATCTAAATTTTTTTTAATTACTTCATGCGTTTTTTCATTTGTATATGTAAGCCAACAGGATTCTTGTTTTATTTGAACACTATTTATATCTGTCTCAAATGAAAAAGGTACTACTCTATCATCACCAAACTGCTCTTGCATTTTTGAAAAATCAATCGATCTTCTGTCTATTCTGGCAGGTGTTCCTGTTTTAAAGCGGAATATTTCTACACCCAGTGACTTTAAACTTTCTGACAAGTAATTGGCTGCTTGTAAACCATTGGGTCCAGTATGATTTACAACATCACCATATAAACATCTTGCCTTTAAATACGTACCTGTACAAAGTATAACTGCTTGACAATTATATTGAGCACCAGAAAAAGTTTTTACACCTTTTATTATATTATTCTCGCAAATTAACTCAGTAACCTCTGCTTGTCTTATAGTTAAATGGTCTGTATTCTCTAATACTTCACGCATTTTGTAAGTATATTCCGCTTTATCTGCTTGCGCACGTAGTGAATGTACCGCTGGCCCTTTTGATTTATTTAACATTTTAGATTGAATAAATGTTTTATCAATATTTTTACCCATCTCACCGCCTAAAGCATCTATTTCTCTTACTAAATGTCCTTTTGATGTACCTCCTATATTAGGATTACAAGGCATTAACGCAATACTTTCAATATTAACTGTGAATAGAATCGTTTCTAATCCTAATCTTGCAGATGCCAGTGCAGCTTCACAACCTGCATGCCCTGCACCAACAATACATATATCATAATTTTCCATAATTGTAGACATTTTAATAATTCCTCTTTTCTAAATTCAAAATTTTATCTTTTTTCCGCTTTATTATTTTCCCATACAAAATTCACTAAAGATTTCATTCACTAAATCTTCACCTAATGACTCACCAATTACATTTCCCAATGACTCATATGCATTCATTAAATCAATAGAATAAAAATCTTCCGGCATCAAATCTAATATACTATTCTTAACTAGTAATAATGAATTATAAGCGTCTTTAATTGCCGCTTCATGTCTAACATTTGTAATATAAATTTGGTCATTAAAGGATATATTACCTTTATAAAACATATCCTTTATTTCACTTTCTAATAAATCAATTCCTTCATTCTCTTTTGTTGATATGGTAATAATAGTTTTATCCACAACTTTTTTTAATTTATCTTCAGTTATTAACATATTCAAATCTGATTTGTTTAAAAGTATAATAACTTTTTTATCTTGAATCATATCAATTATTTTATAATCATTTTGATCTAAATTTGTTGTCGCATCTACTACATATATTATTAAATCTGAATTTAATAAATGGTTTTTTGCTTTATTTACGCCTATTTGTTCAACCAAATCATCTGTATCTCTAATACCTGCTGTATCGACTAAATTTAAATTAACTCCATTTAAATTTATACTTTCTTCTAATGAATCTCTTGTAGTTCCAGCAATATCTGTTACAATTGCACGTTCTTCTCCTAATAATACATTTAATAAAGATGATTTACCTGCATTGGGTTTTCCAATTATAACAGTCTTTATTCCTTCTTTTATTATTTTTCCGCTTTTTGAAGATTTTAATAATAATTCCAATTCACTTATTAAATTTTCTATTTTAATCAATAGATTTTCTCCATATCCATCAATTTGAATATGTTCTGGATCATCCAACGCTGATTCAATAAACGCCACTTCATGAATTATTTCTTTTCTTATTTTTTCTATCTTTTGTGAAACAGCTCCTTTTAATTGATTAACAGAACTTTGTCTTGCATAATCATTTTTAGCATTAATTAAATCTATTACGGCTTCTGCTTGTGATAAATCAATTCTTCCATTTAAAAAAGCTCTTTTTGTAAATTCTCCTGGTTCTGCTAACCTTGCTCCGTTTTTTATAATCACTTCTAAAATTTTCTTTACTACTAATATGCCGCCATGACAATCAATCTCTACAATATCTTCTTTTGTATAACTATTTGGTGCTTTCATTATAAGAACTAAAACTTCATCAATGACTATATCTTGATCAACAATAAAACCATAATGAATCGTATGACTTTTTGCTTCAACTATATTTTTCTTATTATTTTTTGGCTGATATATTTTTCCTAATATCGTTATTGCATCTTCACCACTAATTCTAATTTTTCCAATTCCAGAATTAGCAACAGCTGTAGCTATAGCTGCAATTGTATCTATCTTCATAAACTTCACCTTTTCGATAATATTAAATTTATATTTAACTTTATTTTATATAGAAATTTAGGGAATAAAAAGGATTGGTTGAACCAATCCTTCCTTTCAAATTATCTTTTAATTGTAACAACTACATGTCTAAAAGGATCTTCTCCTTCACTATGTGTACTAACATATTTATCATTTTGCAATGCAGAATGAATCACTCTTCTCTCATAGGGATTCATAGGTTCTAAAGAAACAGAACGTTTTGTTCTTTTTACCTTATAAGCAATATTTTTAGCTAAATTTTCTAAAGTATCTTTTCTTCTTTTTCTATAATTTTCAGTATCTACCTTAACTCTTTTATAAGAAGAAGAATCCTTATTTATTACTAAACTAGTTAAGTACTGTAAAGCATCAAGAGTTTGTCCTCTTTTACCAATTAATGGGCCCATATCTTCTCCTCTTAAATCAATATCAACAGAGCCTTTTTCTTCATTTTCTTTAATCACTACATCTACTTGCATATTCATTACTTTAAAAACATTATCTAAAAATTGTTTTGCTTTATTCTCATTTGTTACTTTTTTACGTACCTTTATTATTGCTGGCTTACTTGCAAATCCGAAAAAGCCTGTACTTCCCTTTTCAATTACTTCATACTCAATATTATCACTTGTCGTTCCAAGTTTAATCAAAGCTTCAGTAATTGCATCATCTACCGTTTTCGCTTTAATTTCCATAAACTCCATACAATACCCTCCTATTTAAGATTCTTTTCATTATACTGCTTCACTAAATTTGCTTTTGATGCTAAACTTCCGGGCTTACTCGTACTATTTTCTGTTGACTTACTTACAGTATCTTTCTCACTATAAGAAGTAGTCTTTTTTGTTTCATCAATCTTTTTCGTATTTATTTTAGCATTTGTAGAAATCTTTTGAGCTGGGTTTCCTGATTTTTCATTCTTTTTTTTCACTTTTTCCTGATTTATTCTTACTAATTCATCAGTAGAAACACGATTTAAATATTTATTAATTGCAACTTGCTGAATACTTCTTACTACCGCACCAGAAATCCAATAGATACCCATACCTGCCGGTAAAGTAAAACAAAAAACAGCAGAAATAATCGGCATTGTAAAATTTAGGGATTTCATTGAAGAAGCCATAGGATTACTATCATCATCCGGAATACTTTGTGGCATTAATTTGTAATTCATTATTTGTGTTATCGCTGATAAAACTGGAATTAACAAAGCAGCAATTACCATAATATAATTTTTATTTGAAATTGCACTCATAAATATACTTGATGGTGAATTTGCTATATTAATACCCAAAAAATTATTCATATGATCAATACTACTTTGCGTATTGCTTATCATTGAACCCAAACCATTAAAACTATCTTTTAATGCATCCCATTGATCTGTCGATAACTTATATAAAGCATCAATAATTGAATTCTTTTGTATTGCTAAACTGGCTGCCTTATCTATATTAACAACTTTTATATTTTTATCTGATAAAAACTTAATAAAATTATTTATATTATCTGAAGATGATAAGGATTCTGCCAACGGCATAAATATTCCTTTCACACTACCTACATATGCAGGAATATTATTAATTACTCTATATAATGAAAAGAAAATTGGCATTTGAACCAAAAGTGGTAAACATTGACCTGATGGAGAAGATCCATACTTTTCATATACCAGTTTTGTTTCTTCATTTAATTTCTGCATAGAAGCCTGATCATTTTTACCCTTATATTTCTTTCTAATTTCTTGTAACTCAGGATTCATCTTTGCAGACATTTTTGCAAACTTCTGCTGTTTTATTGTCAATGGTAACATACACAAATAGACTACAACTGTAAAAAGAATAATACACAAACCGATATTTTGAATACCGAAATTATTTAAAAACATATATATGGCATTCATAAGCCACCCTAATAATTTAGCAATTGGACCTAAAATAAAAGTATTACTTTGAGTCAATAAAATACTAGTCAAAAAATAACCTCCCTTTATGGAACAGGATCATATCCCCCTTTTGAAAAAGGATTACATCTTAATAATCTCCAAGCCGTTAATAATGAACCTTTGATAGCACCATATTTTTCAATTGCCTCAAGTCCATACTGCGAACATGTTGGTATATAAGGACATTTTGAAGATTTTAACGGTGATAGATACCTTCTATAAATTTTTATTAAAAATAATAATATTTTTTTCAAAACAATTCCATCTTCTTTTTCTTTTTTTTATTTAATTATATTATGAAGCTTAAATAAATGCATCAAAGCACTTTCTATCTCTTTATAACTTTTATCTTTTGCACCGGTTCGTGCAACTATAACAATATCAAATCCATTTTTTAATTGATTTTCATCTAATCTATAACTTTCTTTCACTAATCTTGTAATTCGATGTCTTATAACACTATTTCCAACTTTTTTACTTACTGATATACCTAATCGATTTTTATTGGATTCATTATTCAAAACATACATTACTAAATACTTATTTGCAAACGATTTTCCTTTTTCATATACAAATTTAAAATCTCGATTCTTTTTTAATGACTCTGAAAAGTTCATATAATCAATTCCTTTTTTACTACATTATATATAGTAAGTATATTTCATGAATAATATATGATAGTGGATATAACTAACTCCACTATCATAGAAGAAAAGACCACAATCATGCGGCCCTATGCAGATAATTTTTTTCTTCCTTTTAATCTTCTAGCAGCTAATACTTTTCTTCCGCCTTTTGTACTCATTCTTGCTCTAAATCCATGAACTTTTGCTCTTGATCTCTTTTTAGGTTGAAATGTCATTTTCATTCGAATGCACCTCCTTTTATATAACCAAATATCTATAATATGGTAAAATAATTTTCTAACAACCGAAAAGGTTACTTTTCAAATTGTATAATATGTTCAAAAACACCATTTCAATTATATTCAATAAAAGCATATTAGTCAAGTAAATAGTGGACATTTTTAAATTTATTACTTACGAATAAAAACAAAGAAATACAGTTATAGATTTGTATGTGGATATTTTAATTTACATAATGTTATCCACATAATGGGGATATCTTGTGGATAACATTATAATTTCATGTTAAAAACTTTCTTTTACTAAAAACTTTTCCTTTATTTTCAATAAATTTTTTATATGGATAACTTGTATAACTTATTCACATAAAAATCATTGAAATAAAATATCCACATTAGTATAAGTCACTATTCACATCTATATCCACATACAAAATAGGCATTGATTAATTGAATATTTTAGTATAATATAGAATGTGAGAGATTCTATGTAGTAATATAATTATTAACTTATTATTTCTTATATCATATTTTTTAGGGAGCATTATAATGGAAATTATTATAGAAAAGTGGGAAGAAATACTTGAAACAGTAAGAAAAGAACATGAGTTGACACCTATTTCTTTTGAAACCTGGTTGAAGCCTTTAAAGGTTCACAGTGTCATAGGAAATGAATTAACGATATTAGTTCCTTCTGAACAAATGGGATTAGAATACATTAATAAAAAGTATAAACTTCCTATTAAAGTAGCTGTTGCTGAATTTACAGGTCTAACATATGAAATAGTTTTTATTTTACCTGAACAAGCAAAGCAAAGTGAAGTTTTTGCTTCTCCTATAAAAAATGAAGTAGTTATTAATGCCGAAAAAGGCAATCTTAATCCAAAATATACTTTTGATACTTTTGTAGTCGGCGGGAATAATCGTTTCGCACATTCTGCATCTTTAGCTGTAGCCGAATCACCGGGAGAAGCTTACAATCCACTCTTTTTATATGGAGGAGTTGGTCTTGGTAAAACACATTTAATGCATTCTATTGCACATTTTATATTATCTAAAAATCCAAATGCTAAAGTTTTATATGTGACATCAGAATTTTTCACGAATGAAGTTATTGAAGCAATTCGTAATGGAAACAATACTGCAATGTCTAAATTTAGAGAAAAATACAGAAATATTGATGTTCTTTTAATTGATGATGTTCAGTTTATTATAGGAAAAGAAAGTACACAGGAAGAATTCTTCCATACTTTTAATGACTTACATGGTGCAAAAAAGCAAATTATTCTATCCAGTGATAAACCTCCAAAAGAAATGGAAACTTTAGAGGACAGACTCCGATCAAGGTTTGAATGGGGATTGATAGCTGATATTCAGTCTCCGGATTATGAAACCAGAATGGCAATCCTACGAAAAAAGGAAGAATTAGATGGTTATAACGTTGATGATGAAGTTATTCAATACATTGCTACTAATGTAAAATCTAATATTAGAGAATTAGAAGGCGCTCTAAATAAATTAATTGCACATTCAAGACTTGAACCTGAAAATAAAGAGATTACTGTTAAAATGGCAGAAAATATATTACAGGATTTAATTTATCCGGACAAGCCTAAAGAAATTACACCTGAACTTATTATTGAAACAGTCGCTGAACACTTTGGATTTAAGGTATCAGATCTGGTTTCTCAAAAAAGAAACTCAGAAATTGTAGTTCCAAGACAAATAGCTATGTATCTCTGTCGTGATATGACAGATGCACCTTTAAAAAAAATTGGTAATTTACTTGGTAAAAGAGATCATACAACTATAATTCACGGTGCTGATAAAATATCAAAAGATATCGCTGTTAATGAAACTACAAAAAATGTAGTTGAAACAATAAAGAAAAAAATCAATCCTAATTAGGACTCATTCTATTTATTAACATATTTATGTTCATAGTGTGTGAATAAGATGTTTATATTTGTGAATATCATTTTTATTAAAATTACAATGTTAAAAACTTAATAGTTATTCTTCACTTATTTTGGTGTTTTAAACATAGTTATTCTTAGTAATTTTAATTTAATTTCCAATGGATTCATAAGTTATACACTTACTAACACCTATTACTAATAATATTACTATTATCAATTATATATTTATAAATGAAAATCCAGAAGGGAGTTATTCACAAAGATGAAAATTATATGTTCAAAATCTAAATTATTACATGGTGTTAATATTGTTTCCAAGGCAGTTCCCTCAAGAACTACAATGGCTATACTGGAATGTATTCTGATTGATGCATCAACAAATGAAATAAAATTAACAGCAAATGATATGGAATTAGGTATAGAAACCAAAATTGAAGGCGAAATTATAGAAAAAGGTATTATTGCATTAGATGCCAAAATCTTTTCCGAAATTGTAAGAAAGTTACCTGATAATGATGTTGTAATAGAAACGGATTCCAATTTTAAAACAGTCATAACTTGTGAAAAAGCGAAATTTAATATTGTAGGTAAATCAGGAGAAGATTTTTCATATTTACCATATATAGAGAAATCTGATTTTATTACTATTTCTCAATTTACACTGAAAGAAGTTATTAGACAAACAATATTTTCAATTGCTGATAATGATACTAATAAATTAATGACAGGAGAATTATTTGAAATTAATGATAATGAGTTAAAAGTAGTTTCTTTAGATGGTCATAGAATTTCTATTAGAAAAATAGAATTAAAAGAGTCATATGATAGCAAAAAAGTAGTAGTACCCGGTAAAACATTAAATGAAATAAGTAAAATTCTATCTGGTGAAGTTGATGAAGAAGTAAAAATGTTCTTTACCAAAAATCATATAGTTTTTGAATTTGATAATACTATGGTTGTTTCAAGATTGATTGAAGGAGAATATTTTAAAATTGCCCAAATGCTATCATCAGATTATGAAACAAAGATTAAAGTAAATAAAAAAGAATTATTAAGCTGTATTGACAGAGCAACACTCCTGGTTAAAGAAGGGGACAAAAAACCTATTATTATAAACATAAATGATGAAATTATGGAATTAAAAATTAATTCTTTTGTAGGTTCTATGAATGAAGATATTGATATTTCTAAAGAGGGAAAAGATATCCTGATCGGCTTTAATCCTAAATTTTTAATTGACGCATTAAGAGTTATTGAAGATGAGGAAGTTACTATATATCTTGTTAATCCTAAAGCGCCTTGTTTTATTAAAGATGAAAATGAAAAATATATTTATTTAATTCTTCCTGTAAATTTTAATGCATCATAAGTATGGATAGAAAAGAGATAAAAATGGAAATAAAATTAAGAGATGAATTTATAAAACTAGGACAGGCATTAAAAGCTGCTGGATTGGTAGAATCAGGTCTGTTTGCTAAGTTAGTTATTAAAGATGGTTTAGTAAAAGTAAATGGAACAATAGAATATCAACGAGGAAAAAAGCTTTATGATGGAGATATTGTTTCATATGATGGAGAGGAAATTAAAATTGTAAAATGATCATAGAATCCATTCAACTGAACAATTTTAGAAATTATAATAACTTAGATATTGAATTTGATTGTGGAACAAATATCTTTTATGGGGATAACGCTCAAGGAAAAACTAATATTCTTGAAAGTATTTATTTAAGTGGTACTACTAAATCCCATAAAGGAAGTAAAGATAGAGAAATGATTCAATTTCATGAGGATGAATCACATATTAGGACCAAAATTAAAAAGAATCAGGTTCTTTATCAAATTGATATTCATTTAAAAAAGAATAAACCAAAGGGAATTGCAATAAATGGTATTCCAATAAAAAAAGCAAGTGAATTATTTGGTATAATCAATATAGTTTTTTTTTCTCCGGAGGATCTAAATATTATTAAAAATGGTCCACAGGAAAGAAGACGTTTTATTGATATGGAATTATGTCAGTTAGATAAGATATATTTGTATAATTTATCTAATTATAATAAAGTTTTAAATCAAAGAAATAAATTACTAAAAGATATTTCATTCAGACCTGAATTAAAAGACACTATATCAATATGGGATAACCAATTATATAAATTTGGGTTTGAGATTATTAGTCGAAGAAGAGAATTTATTTTGAATTTAAACGAAATAATATTTAAAATACATAAGAAATTATCTGGCGAAAAGGAAGATTTAGTCTTAAAATACGAACCTAATATTGAAAAAGAATTATTTGTTGAGAGTCTGAAAAAAAATTTAGATAGAGATTTAAAACTTAAAACAACATCAATAGGACCTCATAGAGATGATTTATTATTTTTAATTAAAGGAATTGATATTAGAAAATATGGATCTCAAGGACAACAGAGGACATCAGCACTTTCTTTAAAATTAGCAGAGATTGAGCTTGTAAAAAAAGTAATCAGCGATATGCCTGTTTTATTATTAGACGATGTTTTATCTGAGCTTGATAGTAAGAGACAAAATTATTTATTAAAAAATATTGATAATATTCAAACATTAATAACATGTACTGGATTGGATGAATTTGTAAAGAATAGATTTCAAATTAATAAAGTTTTTCAGGTAGTAGAAGGAAAAGTTTTTCATAAAGAAACAGAATAATTGTGGAAAACAGTAGGAGGATTCATATGAGTACAGAGTACGGTGCAGATCAAATACAGATATTAGAAGGATTAGAAGCAGTTAGAAAAAGACCAGGTATGTATATTGGAAGTACATCATCAAAAGGATTACATCATTTGGTATATGAAATTGTGGATAATGCAGTAGATGAAGCTTTAGCAGGATATTGTGATACTATTAATGTAATCATTAATAAAGATAATTCTGTAACAGTAATCGATAATGGCCGTGGTATTCCAATTGGAATTAATCAAAAAGCCGGTATTCCGGCAGTAGAAGTTGTATTTACGATACTTCATGCAGGAGGAAAATTTGGAGGCGGAGGTTATAAAGTATCAGGTGGTCTCCATGGTGTAGGTGCGTCTGTAGTAAATGCATTGTCAAATTGGCTTGAAGTAAGGATTTATAAAGATGGAAAAATATATAAACAAAGATATGAAAGAGGACATGTAATGCATCCATTGGAAATCGTTGGTGATTGTGATGCTGAAAAGACTGGGACAGAAGTAACTTTTTGTCCTGATGGCAGTATCTTTGAAGATACAATTTATGATTATGATATACTAAAACAACGACTTAGAGAAATGGCATTTCTTACTAAAAATTTAAAAATTATTCTCCAAGATCATAGAAAAGAACCTATTATAAAAAAAGAGTTTCATTATGCAGGCGGGATAAAGGAATTTGTTGAGTATTTAAATAATAGCAAAAAAGAATTATACAATGATGTTATTTATTGTGAAGGAACAAAAGATAATGTTTATGTAGAAGTTGCAATGCAGCATAATGATTCATATACAGAAAGTACGTATAGTTTTGTTAATAATATTACGACTCCCGAAGGTGGAACTCATTTGTCAGGATTTCGTAATGCATTGACAAAAACATTTAATGATTATGCTAGAACAAATAAATTATTAAAAGAAAATGAGTCTAATTTATCTGGTGAAGATATTCGTGAAGGTCTGACCGCAATTATAAGTGTTAAAATTGAAGAACCACAATTTGAGGGGCAGACAAAACAGAAATTAGGAAATAGCGAAGCACGTGGTGCTGTTGACAATATTGTAAGTGAACAATTAACATATTATCTGGAACAGAATCCTCAGATTGCAAAGAATATTTGTGAAAAATCAATTATGGCGCAAAGAGCGAGAGATGCAGCTAGAAAAGCGAGAGATTTAACTAGAAGAAAAAGTGCATTAGAAGGTATGTCACTTCCTGGAAAACTGGCAGATTGTTCTGATAAGAATCCAGAAAATTGTGAAATTTATATTGTTGAAGGGGATTCTGCAGGCGGTTCAGCAAAAACAGCCAGAAGCAGAAATACGCAAGCTATCTTACCCTTAAGAGGTAAAATTTTAAATGTAGAAAAGGCAAGACTTGATAAAATCTATGCAAATGCTGAAATTAAAGCTATGATAACTGCTTTTGGTACCGGAATACATGATGATTTTGATATCTCAAAACTTAGATATCATAAGATTATTATTATGACTGATGCCGATGTTGATGGTGCTCATATCAGTACATTATTATTAACTTTTTTATATCGTTTTATGCCGGATTTAATAAAAGAGGGTTATGTATATCTAGCACAGCCGCCTCTTTATAAAGTGGAAAAAAGTAAAAAAGTTTGGTATGCATATAGCGATGAAGAGTTAAATGAAATTCTTACAGAAGTTGGAAGAGATGGAAATAATAAAATTCAACGTTATAAAGGTCTTGGTGAAATGGACGCAGAACAACTATGGGAAACTACAATGGATCCTGAAAGCAGAGTATTACTTCGTGTAACTATGAATGAAGAAGCATCTTCAGAAGTAGATGTGACATTTACTACATTAATGGGGGACAAAGTAGAACCTAGAAGAGAGTTCATTGAAGCAAATGCAAAATATGTTAAGAATTTAGACGTATAATTCATAATAGCAATAGATTAGTCGGTTGACTTAAATTGCGAATGGAGGAAATTAGTTATAATGGATGACAAAATATTTGATAAAGTACATGACATAGATCTTATAAAAACAATGGAGACATCTTATATAGATTATGCTATGAGTGTCATTGCTTCTCGTGCACTTCCGGATGTAAGAGATGGATTAAAACCTGTTCAGCGTAGAGTTCTCTTTTCTATGATAGAATTAAATAATGGACCGGATAAACCACATCGTAAATGTGCTCGTATCGTTGGTGATACAATGGGTAAATATCATCCACACGGAGATAGTTCAATCTATGGTGCATTAGTTAATATGGCACAACAATGGTCGACAAGATATCCATTGATTGATGGACATGGAAACTTTGGTTCTGTTGATGGTGATGGAGCAGCGGCAATGCGTTATACAGAAGCACGTTTAAGTAAAATTTCTATGGAAATGCTTGCTGATATAAATAAAGATACTGTTGATTTTGTACCAAACTTTGATGAAACAGAAAAAGAGCCTTCTGTACTGCCATCAAGATTTCCAAATCTATTAGTTAATGGTACAACTGGTATTGCAGTAGGAATGGCAACGAATATTCCTCCGCATAATTTAAAAGAAATAATTGCAGCTGTAGTTAAAATTATTGATAATCAAATTTATGAGAATAGAGATACTGAAATTGATGAATTATTAGATATTATAAAAGGACCTGATTTTCCTACCGGAGCAACGATATTAGGAACTCATGGTATTGAACAGGCTTATCGTACAGGTAGAGGAAAAATTAGAGTTCGTGCAGTAACAGATATTGAACCAATGCAAAATGGGAAAAACAGAATTGTTGTTACTGAGTTACCATATATGGTAAATAAAGCAAGATTAATAGAAAAGATTGCAGAATTAGTCAGAGACAAAAAAATTGAGGGTATTACTGATTTAAGAGATGAATCAGATAGACAAGGTATGCGTATTTGTATTGAGCTTCGTAAAGATGTCAGTGCAAATGTATTATTAAATCAATTATTTAAACATACACAATTGCAAGATACGTTTGGGGTAATTATGATTGCACTTGTTGATAATCAACCAAAAGTACTTAATTTATATCAGATGTTAAATTACTATTTATTACATCAAAAAGATGTAGTAACTAGACGAACTAAATATGAATTAAATAAAGCAGAAGAAAGAGATCATATTTTACAAGGTTTATTGATCGCTTTAGATAATATTGATGAAGTTATTAAAATCATGAGGTCTTCCAGGACTACACAAGATGCAAAGAACCGTTTGATTGAAAGATTTGGTTTAACGGATGTTCAAGCTCAAGCTATTGCAGATATGAGGTTAAGAGCATTGACAGGATTAGAAAGAGAAAAACTTGAAAGCGAACATCTTGAGTTAATGGAAAAAATAGCTGAGTTAAAGTCTATTCTGGCAGATGAAAACAAACTTTTAGGTGTGATAAGAGAAGAAATTATGATAATATCAGAAAAGTTTGGTGATGATAGAAGGACATCCATAGGTTTTGATGAATATGATTTATCAATGGAAGATTTAATACCGAAAGAAAATACAGTTATTGCCATGACGAAATTAGGTTATATAAAAAGAATGACTGTGGATAATTTTAAAAGTCAGCATAGAGGTGGTAAAGGTATTAAAGGAATGCAGACAATAGATGAGGATTACATTGAAGATTTGTTAATGACAACAACTCATCATTATATTATGTTCTTTACAAGTACAGGTAAAGTATATAGATTAAAGGCATATGAAATACCTGAAGCAAGTCGTACAGCCAGAGGTACAGCTATTATTAATCTTCTTCAATTAACACCGGGAGAAAAGATAACTGCTATAATACCAATTAGGGAATATAAAGAAGGCAGATATCTATTTATGGCTACGAAAAAAGGATTGGTTAAAAAGACAGCAATTACTGAATATGCAAATGTTAGAAAAACAGGTTTAGCTGCAATTAGTCTTCGTGAAGAGGATGAATTAATAGAAGTTAAGTCTACAAATAATGAAAAAGATATAATATTGGTTACAAAATATGGACAATGTATTAGATTTAATGAACAAGATGTAAGGCCTACGGGAAGGACATCAATGGGTGTACGTGGAATGAATCTTTCTGATAATGATGAAGTTGTCGGTATGCAGATGCATACTCAAGGAGAATCATTATTGATTATTTCAGAAAAAGGTCTAGGTAAACGTACCATGATGGATGAGTTTACATCTCAAAACCGTGGCGGTAAAGGTGTAAAATGTTATAAAATTACTGAAAAAACTGGTAATGTAGTAGGCGTAAAAGCTGTTAATCCGGATCATGAAATTATGATCATTACAATTGAAGGCATTATAATTCGATTAATGATTAAAGATATTTCAATTCTTGGTAGAATTACATCAGGTGTTAAATTAATTAATATGGAAAATGATATTACGGTTGCAAGTATTGCTAAAGTTAGAGATAGTGCGCCGGATTTAACAGAAGAAGTTTTAAAAAAGCTTGAAGAAGAATTAAATCAAGAAAATTAAAATAATCAATAAAATATTTTATAAAGTAGAGAAAACAATCTAAAGATATGATAAAATATTTTTAGATTGTTTTTTGTTCTATAAATATATAACAAGGAGATGTACTTATGATAAATACTATATATCAAATACTTTGGTTGTTTTATATTTATTCATTTATAGGCTGGTGTATTGAAGTAGTTTATGCAACACTTAATACAGGAAAATTTGTAAACAGGGGTTTTTTAAATGGACCTTTTTGTCCTATTTATGGATTTGGAGTACTCGTTGTAATTATATTATTAGAACCGATAAAAGAGAATTTAGTTATATTATTTCTTGGATCTTTAGTTTTAACCTCAATTATAGAATTTATAACAGGATTTGTATTAAAAAAAGTTTTTAATAACAGTTGGTGGGATTATACAGATTTGCCATTTAATTTATGTGGATATATCTGTTTGAAGTTTTCTATAATGTGGGGAATTGCTTGTGTTACTATAATACAAATCATACATCCTGCTGTTACTTATTTTGTAAAATTAATTCCATATAATATTGGCATTATCATAATTTCATTAATCATAATTTCATTTTGTTTTGATATAATTGTGACCATTAATGCTATTCTAGAATTAAATAAAAGACTTTCTCTAATGAATGAAATTTCTAAAAAGTTAAAATATATCTCAGATGAGCTGGGAGAAAATATATCTAATGGAGTTGTAGATATAATGGAAATTAGTGATGAATGGAAAAATAATATTGGAAATATAAAAGTAAATTTAGATGAAAAAAAGCAAGAGATTTATCAATTGAAAGAAAGCTACCGGAAATTGTTTGAGAAAAAATATATAATACATAAACGATTAATGAAAGCTTTCCCAAGAATGAAATCAAAAAATTATCAAGAAGTATTAGATAACTTAAAATCGTATTATAAAAATAAAAAGTTAAGATAAGTGGTGATAAATATGGAACAATTAAGTGTATTATGTATAGGAATTGCGTGTGTAGATACTATAATAAAAGGTTTTGATTTTGAAAAATTTGCAAACTCTGAAGAAACATATAGAGTTGAAAAAATTGAAAAATCAATAGGTGGTGATGCTGCGAATCAAGCAATAAATTTAAAAAAATTATCAAATAATGTTCGATTAGTATGTGGAGTTGGTAATGATTATAATGGTAATTATGTCAAAAGTGTATTAAAAGATCAAGATATATCTCTCGAATCGATTCTAACATTTGATTGTCAAACATCACAAGCAATTGTGTTAGTAGATAATAATGGTCAAAGAAGATTTATTTCACCAAAATCAAATCAAAATATTCCATATAATATTAATAATGAAATGATTCCATCTGCAAAAATAATATCATTAGCAAGTATTGGTTCCTTACCATTTCGCAATTTAGATAATATTCAAAAAGTTGTTGAAACTGCTAATAAAGATAATGCTACTATTTGTGCTGATGTAATTTGTTCAGGTTGGCTTAAAGAATTACAACAGATTGAAAGTGTTTTGAAAAAAATAGATTATATATTTCCTAATAGGGAAGAAGCATATAAATTAACAAAAAAAAATAATATAGTAGATATGGCAGAAAAGTTTTTGGATTCTGGTGTTAATAATGTAATCATTAAATTAGGAGAAAAGGGTTGCTTTTTTAAAAATGAAAAAGAAGAATTTATAATCCCAGGAGTAAAAAATGTTCGTGTTGTGGACACGACGGGAGCAGGTGACAGTTTTGCCGCAGGTTTTATAACTGCTTTAATTAAACAAAAAAGTAATAAAGAATGTTGTAGATACGCCAACGCGATAGCAGCTATAAATGTGCAATATACAGGAACAACTTCAGTTTCTTATAATAAAGAAAAAATAAATGAATATATCAATTATATTAGAAATGAGGAAAAGAATGAGAAAAGTAAATGTTAATTTGATAGTAGATACAATAGAAGAAATGTGTATTGAAGCTGCGCATTTTTTATCTACTGATATGGATCATGCAATGAAAAATGCTATGAATTCTGAAGAATCACCTCTTGGAAAACAGATTTTAAATCAATTGCAGAAAAATTTAAAAATAGCGAAAGAAGAGATGATACCCATATGCCAAGATACCGGAATGGTCGTTATTTTTATGGAAATAGGTCAGGAAGTTTATATTGAAGGGGGAATATTAGAGGAAGCCATCAATGAAGGTGTTAGAAGAGGATATATAAATGGATATCTAAGAAAATCTGTTGTAGAAGATCCTATATATAGGAAAAATACAAAGGATAATACTCCGGCAGTAATACATTATAATATTGTTCCTGGCAATAAGGTAGAAATTACAGTTGCTCCAAAAGGTTTTGGAAGTGAAAATATGAGTCGGATTTTCATGTTAAAACCATCTGATGGGATTGAAGGAGTTAAAAATGCTATTTTAACTGCAGTGAAAGATGCAGGTCCAAATGCATGTCCTCCTATGGTAGTAGGGGTTGGAGTAGGTGGTACTTTTGAAAAGTGTGCAATTTTGGCTAAAAAAGCTTTAACAAGACAGGTAGGAGATCATTCAGAAATTGAATATATAAAAGAATTAGAACTAGAAATGCTGGAAAAAGTGAATAAATTAGGAATTGGTCCAGGTGGTCTTGGTGGTTCAACTACAGCACTTGCTGTAAATATAGATACATATCCTACACATATAGCAGGATTACCTGTTGCAATTAATATATGTTGTCATGTAAATAGACATATTAAGAAAGAAATATAATTTAGAGTATGTTATCCACAAAAGTTAGATAAATTGTGGATAATAATGATAATCTATTAATGAAAAGAGGATAACTATGGATAAGTATTTAAGTGTGCCTATTAAAAGTGAAGAATTAAAAAAATTAAAAGCAGGAGATTATGTATATATTACGGGTATAATTTATACTGCAAGAGATGCTGCACATAAAAGAATGATTGAAACTTTAAAAGAAGGAAAAGATATTCCTTTTAATGTAGAAAATAATATAATTTATTATATGGGACCAACTCCGGCTAGAGAAGGTATGCCTATTGGTTCTGCAGGACCTACAACTGCAAGTCGTATGGATAAATATACGCCGGTCTTATTAGACAGAGGTTTAAAAGGAATGATAGGAAAAGGTAAAAGATCGGATGAAGTAAAAGATTCAATCATTAATAATGGTGCTGTTTATTTTGCTGCAGTTGGCGGTGCAGGAGCTTTATTATCAAAATGTATAAAAAAATCAACTATTATAGCATATGATGATTTAGGTACAGAAGCAATTAGAAAATTAGAAGTAGAAAATTTTCCTGTAATAGTCGTTATTGATACAGAAGGACAAAATTTATACGATACAGCATCTATTAAATATGAGAAAGAGTAAATAATTAATTAAGTGGTTATAATAATTAGTGATAGTTTACATTAGAGGAATTTATTATGAATAGAATTATCTTAATGGTTTTAAAAAATTTATTTTTTGCACCATTTTGGTTCATAAAATTATGTTTTTATTGCAGAGCCAAAAAATATACAGAGCAACAACGTTTTGATTTATTAAAAAAGGGAACAAAAAAAGCAAATAAAGGCGGGCGTGTTATAATAGAAGCAATAGGTTTGGATAATATACCAAAAGAAAATGGTTATATTATGTTTCCAAATCATCAAGGGCTTTATGATGTGTTAGCTTTTTTGGATGTACATCCACATCCTTTTTCTGTTATTATGAAGAAAGAGGTAGAAGATATTCCATTTTTAAAACAGATATTTATTTGTATGAGAGCATATGCAATTGATAGAGAAGATGTTAGAAAATCAATGAAAATAATTATGCAGGTCACAAAAGAAGTGAAAGAAGGTAGGAATTTTATTATATTTGCAGAAGGTACCAGATCTAAAGGAAATTTTACAAGGGAATTTAAAGGAGGCAGCTTTAAAAGTGCAATGAATGCTAAATGCCCAATTGTACCTGTTGCACTAATAAATGCTTTCCAACCATTTGATAGTAATAAGATTGATAAGGTTATAGTTAAGATACAATACTTAAAACCACTTTATTATGATGATTATAAAAATATGAAGTCTGTTGAAATTGCAAACTATGTTAAAAGAGTGATTGATCAGGCTTTGAAAGAAAATGAAGAAATTTGAGAAAAAACAGATTGACAAACAGTATACGTTTTAGTATAATAATTTTTGCGTTACGATATAGATAATATCATAATGGAAAATATTTTATTCAGGAGAAATACTCAAGTGGCTGAAGAGGTGCCCCTGCTAAGGGTATAGGTCGTTTGCGCGGCGCGAGGGTTCAAATCCCTCTTTCTCCGTTCTTTATTTTCTAACTTTTATATTCTATATAATATAAGTATAGATTATTTTTTTGTCAAAAAGCTAAAAAAAGTATTTGACAATTATTAAGTAAAATGGTATTATAGAAATCTACTCGCGAAAAACATAGAAATATGTAAAACGAGCAAAAGAAAAAAAAGTGTTGACAACAGCTTGAAGATGTGATAATCTATTATAGCTGTCGCAATAAAAGACAGAAAAGAACATTGATAATTAAACAGTGAAAACAACCTTGAAAGATTCAAAAGAGATTTCAAAGAGAACAAGTGTTACAGTTAAAAAATAACTATAACGCGACCTAAAAAACAGTAAAGACTGGAAACAGTCGACGGAAGAATTAGCCAAGCTAAATTCTGAAGGAAAAAACTTTATTTGAGAGTTTGATCCTGGCTCAGGATGAACGCTGGCGGCTGTCTCATATACACAT
>NZ_QRCT01000022.1 GCF_003363435.1 Anaerosacchariphilus polymeriproducens | reverse complement strand
GTTTTAGTAACTTCTTTCTTATTAAAAATGCCTAGTATATTCTTTTTATATGTCGTTACACTTCGAGTCTGAGAATAGGCTGCTTCTTTATCTGTTACATATTCCTCACGAATATTCTTGGTCTGTACTGCAATTCTAGTATCTTCTGCATCATACTCATATTTGGTGTCACCTGCTTGTATCAAACGGTTTCTGCAATCATATTTGAAGGTGGTCATTGTACCGTTTAGTGGACCATATGTCATATTGCCGTCAGCATCGTATTTTACCTGTTTACCATTATAAGAGATTAGACGATTCGCCTTATCATATTTCATTTGTGTTTGAGTAAGGCTTGCAATATTTTTCTTTTCTGTTTGTGAGACAGAAGTAATATTTCCTCTTGCGTCATACTGATAGGAATATCGATTTAAAACAGTACTGCCTTTCTTGTCTAGCTGTGATTTTAAATTCCCGGCTTTCGGCTTTATCATAAGTCCTTGATTCTATGGTACCATTTGCTCTTTTGGTATTCGTCAGTCCTTCATTTTTAGTAAGCGCTTACCTAAGAATAACCAATATATTACCAAAGACACAATATTTATTACAGAAACTGAGAAAAAAGAAGTGGAAACAAAAATCTGTTCCACTTCTACAATATCGCTCATTTCCACATAGATTTAAACTGATAAATATTTACTACTTATCTACAAACGGTTTAATATTTTGAATACGAGCCACTTCAAACGTACACTGAATTTCCTGCTCATCACTCATAGATATTTCGCAACAGTACTTATCGCTATTGCTCTGCATAGTAAACTTCTCGATTCTTGGCTTATCTTCTTTTACGTCTATTCTTAAATAGTTCAATCCATAAAACTCTAGCCTTACATAGACACTTTCAAAGACACCCCATTTTTTAGGAACATTTGTTGGTTCATCATGAACTAATATTGATAACTCAATTCTAGAATCAATCATTTGCCAATTTACATTAATTAGTTCAGCTTTTTCAAATATATTTTTGTCACCAAAAATATTCTTAATTACAACTGCATTATCAATTCCTTCAAACATAGTTTCACCACCTATTTTCTATTTCTATAATTAAAGTAATAATGGTCCTTCATACCCTGAACGGCTCCGTTCTTAGTATTTGTTGAAGGTCTAACATTAAAATGAGATGTTTGATTACCAATACCCGAATTATAATAATGTCCGTAAGAATGGTCTTGTATAACCACCTTATCTATAGGATTTCCTTGTACATCAAATTTTCCTTGCACTGAATATGTTAACTCACGTGTTTCTACAAAGTTATTATTCGCATCTAGAATTCTCTTTTTATTCTCATCCAATAAAGGAACCATTTTTTGCTCAAGAGGATGTTGCGATTTACTTATCCCTAAATCCTTCTTAATTTCTGACAAAGCTTGCTTTCTAGAAACAGGAATACCCGCCCCCTTATTCGCAAAATACTGTAAATCATAAGAAAGGCGATTCCCATTTCCACCGGCCTGATTTCCTAGCCCAAATTTATTCTTACTAAGTGCCTCTTTCAGTGAAGTATTCTTTCCAACTCCGGTAAAGTCTGACTGAAGCATCTTTCGTAGGCTTTTCCCACTGGATACCAGGCCTTTGCCGCTAAGTCCTACTCCCAGTCCGTCTGCCAGTATTGAGAATACACTTTCTGCACTGACACTTCCTGTTTTTTTATATTCCTTGATGGCATTTGTGACATCATGCTTCAAATTCACTGCGCTAACTGTAAAGCTGCCGGTATAGGATACTACTTCTGATATCTTTTCGATATATTTTGCGGTCTTGGCTGCTTTATTAAAAAACTTCGATGCCTTGAATCCCAGACGAATTCCGGAACCTACCACGGAACCTATAAGTGGCAGGGCTGACATAGCACTTAGTGCTGCCATTTCTTCATTTCCTTCTAACAAGTACCAGCCTGCATTTATAACATCTACTACATCTCCAACCCCCGGTATAAACCCTATAACATCTAGTACCGTATGTCCTATTGAACTGAAGCTTCCGTTGTTTTGTGGACACAATCCAAATGGATCGGTATAACGGATCGGATTCCCCTGCACATAGCAGTAACGATTCAGACTTTGGCTGTTTTCAATACTTCCGGTCAGAATATCTTGATTGATAAACCTTCTGATATCTGTATTATAATACCTCGCACGCATATAATACAAGCCATTTGTATCTGTCTGTACGCCATATTGGCCATTATATAGGTAACGAATGATGCCGGTCTTTCCACTTAATAATTCTCCATAACTTCCATACGTGTATTGGTAAGCAACCTTTCCACTTGCATTCGTAACCTTGGTTGTACTTCCTAAGTGATTATAATGATAGGTCAAATATCAATTCGTTTTACTCGTTTCACTAATAAGACCATTTCCATAAATATAAGTTGTCGTATCTTCTTTCTTATTAAAAATGCCTAGTATATTCTTTTTATACGTCGTTACACTTAGAATCTGAGAATAGGCTGCTTCTTTATCGGTTACATATTCCTCACAAATATTCTTGGTCTGTACTGCAATTCTAGTATCTTCTGCATCATATATTTAACTATATTCTACTGTTACTGCTTTTGATGCAGTTACCTGAATTACAGTTTTGCATTTAGAGTTCACCTATATTATTTTATATAAGTTAAAAACTTATTAACTGGTTGAAAAAATCTTTCAGGATTATCTTTCTTCACTTCATTCATTAATTCTATTAAAATCAACTTTAATTCCGCATCACAATTTTCAGCTATTTTAATATACTCCTCTAAACTATTTTCATCATTTAATATTCTTTTATTCATTATTTTAATCCATTCCTTAGCATACGAATACACACTAGGAATTGAATCTATAAATTCTTTTAAAGTTAACTTTATGTCAGTTATACGGTCATATGACTCTATTGCATGTATTAGATTGAACATAACCTCATCATCTTCTGTGTTATCATCGAATCCTGTGCATAGGTGTTTTATATCCTTATAATCTTTATTACTTAAAATATTTTCTATTGCACATTCAAATTTTTCTATTTCTTCATTAGTTCTTAATAATTTATTTTCATTTAGTATTTTTACTTCATCTAATATATTCATTTTCTTCTCCTTTATCTATTTATTAAATAAATTTGGATGGTCACTTTTATTTCTTTTGATTACATCTAAAAGTCCTTCTCTTATTTCATGCGTATACTTACCTTGTTGGATATATATTTCTCTAGCATTCCACAAATCATGTGCCAATGCATCTCTTGGACTCAAACTATAATAGTTAGCTTTTTCAGCATCTGTCATATTCCTACCATAGGTATCTGTTAACCTATGACGCCCTCCTATTGCTGGTTGTTCCATATTCATAGATATTCCATTATTTCTTGAAATCCCGTTATTTTTCATATATTCAGCTGATGGCATATGATGTGGTGTTAAGTTGTCCCCTCTCCTTCCTGCATCTATTAACTCTTTATACGTTCCTACATCACCTTCACCTTTTAATAGCGGGTTACCCACCCCCTTACTCGCAAAATACTGCAAATCATAAGAAAGGCGATTCCCATTTCCTCCGGCCTGATTTCCTAGCCCAAATTTATTCTTACTAAGTTTCTCTTTCAGTGAAGTATTCTTTCCAACTCCGGTAAAGTCTGACTGAAGCATCTTTCGAAGGCTTTTCCCGCTGGATACCAGGCCTTTGCCGCTAAGTCCTACTCCCAGTCCGTCTGCCAGTATTGAGAATACACTTTCTGCGCTGATACTTCCTGTTGCTTTGTATTCCTTGATGGCATTTGTGACATCATGCTTTAAGTTCACTGCACTGACTGTGAAGCTGCCGGTATAGGATACCACTTCTGATATCTTTTCGATATATTTTGCGGTCTTGGCTGCTTTATTAAAAAACTTCGATGCCTTGAATCCCAGACGGATTCCAGAACCTACCACGGAACCTATAAGTGGCAGGGCTGACATAGCACTTAGTGCTGCCATTTCTTCATTTCCTTCTAACAAGTACCAGCCTGCATTTATAACATCTACTACATCTCTAACCCCCGGTATAAACCCTATAACATCTAGTACCGTATGTCCTATTGAACTGAAGCTTCCGTTGTTTTGTGGACACAATCCAAATGGATCGGTATAACGGATCGGATTCCCCTGCACATAGCAGTAACGATTCAGACTTTGGCTGTTTTCAATACTTCCGGTCAGAATATCTTGATTGATAAACCTTCTGATATCTGTATTATAATACCTCGCACGCATATAATACAAGCCATTTGTATCCGTCTGTACGCCATATTG
>NZ_QRCT01000021.1 GCF_003363435.1 Anaerosacchariphilus polymeriproducens | reverse complement strand
ATCCGTCTGTACGCCATATTGACCATTATATAGGTAACGAATGATGCCGGTCTTTCCACTTAATACTTCTCCATAACTTCCATAAGTGTATTGGTACGCAACCTTTCCACTTGCATTCGTAACCTTGGTAGTACTTCCCAAGTGATTATAATGATAGGTCAAATATCCATTCGTTTTACTCGTTTCACTTATAAGACCATTTCCATAAATATAAGTTGTCGTATCTTCTTTCTTATTAAAAATGCCTAGTATATTCTTTTTATATGTCGTTACACTTAGAGTCTGAGAATAGGCTGCTTCTTTATCGGTTACATATTCCTCACGAATATTCTTGGTCTGTACTGCAATTCTAGTATCTTCTGCATCATACTCATACTTAGTGTCGCCTGCTTGTATCAAACGGTTTCTGCAATCATATTTGAAGGTGGTCATTGTATCGTTTAGTGGACCATATGTCATATTGCCGTCAGCATCGTATTTTACCTGTTTACCATTATAAGAGATTAGACGATTCGCCTTATCATATTTCATTTGTGTTTGAGTAAGGCTTGCAATATTTTCCTTTTCTGTTTGTGAGACAGAAGTAATATTTCCTCTTGCGTCATACTGATAGGAATATCGATTTAAAATAGCACTGCCTTTCTTATCTAGCTGTGTTTTTAAATTCCCGGCTTTATCATAAGTCCTTGATTCTATGGTTCCATTTGCTCTTTTGGTATTCGTCAGTCTTCCATTTTTATCATAGGTGTAAGTAGTTACCTTTTTCTCTGCATCTGTTACGGTATGTAACCAGCCATTCTTATAGTAGGTATAACGCACTACTTGTCCACCAGGGTACGTCAGTTCAAAGGCATACGATTTAAATTTATATGAATATTTGAGCAACCCCCAAGCAAAAATATGTCAGATGATGAATTAGCAAAGCTTGCTCCGTGGAATGAAACTGTACAAGAGTTATGTAAAAATAAAATAGAGTAAAATGCTTGTATTCTGGAATCCAAGCTTAGCTTCCAGAACTTAGTTTATGAGTATACCCCGAAACTAATCGCTTACGCTTTTTAATATTTCTTTTAAATGATATATCTATAGAATCTGTTAATTGCTAAAAAAGAAATGAACCAGCCTACTTAAATTAAGCTAATTCATTTCATCTTATCACTGCATTATTACTATTATGCTATGAGTAGTTATTCTACTTTTATTAATTTTTCAGAGTTTATAGTAAAACATTTTATGTAGTCCTATTATTTATTTTTTACATTTAAATTATATTTCTTCATATCTCTCTTTACTAAATCTGCTAATCCAACCATCTTCAGTGTATAATTCACCTTCTAAACCATCACTATCTTCTTTTATATCATTATCGTCTACCATTACTTTTATATCATCATTTTGCTCAATCATCATTAGTAAATTATGTATACTTAAATCTGTAATTTTAGTTATTAACCACTTTATTGTCATTAATTGTTCTTCGTTAAATGTTGATATTTTTCCTCTTATTTGTTGTGCAGTACTGCCTTTCATTTTACCATCAATCATCATATCTAAACTTGATATAGTTTCATCTCTTACTTCCTTCATTAGTTTATTACCGAAATAATCTAAAATATTTTCGCTCATTTTTATGACTCCTCAATTATTATTTTGAATACCAAGGTATTCTTGTTGGGTTAGTTACTCCTTGTTCTTTTAAATTATTAAGTGAATTTGTTATTAATTCATCAATTTGACTTTCACTAGCGCCACCTGCTTCCAATGCTTCTCTTGCTATTCTTGTATGCTCTTCAATCGTATTAGGTCTACCACTTTCATAAAGTTCTTTAAATAGCTGTCTTTGCTTAGTTGTCATATCAGAATGACTTAATCCATTATTCTTCATAAAATCTTGACTTATTGAAAATCCCTTATTAGGGTCATAATTTATATCCCCTTTAAAAGCTGCTTTTGCATGTATATGGTGTCCTTTAACTTGTGAATAAGGACCTGTTCCAGCTTCAGCCGCCCCCTTACTCGCAAAATACTGCAAATCATATGAAAGGCGATTCCCATTTCCACCGGCCTGATTTCCTAGCCCAAATTTATTCTTACTAAGTGCCTCTTTCAGTGAAGTATTCTTTCCAACTCCGGTAAAGTCTGCCTGAAGCATCTTTCGAAGGCTTTTTCCACTGGATACCAGGCCTTTGCCGCTAAGTCCTACTCCCAGTCCGTCTGCCAGTATTGAGAATACACTTTCTGCACTGACACTTCCTGTTTTTTTATATTCCTTGATGGCATTTGTGACATCATGCTTCAAATTCACTGCGCTAACTGTAAAGCTGCCGGTATAGGATACCACTTCTGATATCTTTTCAATATATTTTGCGGTCTTGGCTGCTTTATTAAAAAACTTCGATGCCTTGAATCCCAGACGGATTCCAGAACCTACCACGGAACCTATAAGTGGCAGGGCTGACATAGCACTTAGTGCTGCCATTTCTTCATTGCCTTCTAACAAGTACCAGCCTGCATTTATTCCCTCCTTTCTCTTATAACCATCTGACGCTGC
>NZ_QRCT01000020.1 GCF_003363435.1 Anaerosacchariphilus polymeriproducens | reverse complement strand
TTATCAAAAATGGGGTACATAAAAACTTTAAATATGTAAAAGTAGTTGACTATAAATAAATATTCGGCTAATATATACATTTATTATTTAGCCAAAAGGAGAGACACAAAAATGTATAAATAGAAGTTTTGAAAGTGTTGTAATAAATTAATTAAACATTGGATAATTTGAATAAACGTGTACTTTTATAAGTGAGCCAGATATCTTTTTCTATATTCATAAACAGACTGTGTTAATTGACAAATTACAGTATGCAAATTTTAGCTTTTCTTAACAATGGAGGATAAAATGGTTATAAATAAAATTGATGAAATTGAATTCCAACTAAACAGAAAAATAGACTTTTCTTGGTTGAATAAGTATGGAAATGCTTTTTCGGTAATCGATCAGACGGGTTCAGGATGTCTTTGTGTAGGAATACAAGATAAAGTTGATAAGTATTTCTGTAAAATAGCTGGAGTTGGTACAGTTAATGCAGAGGTTGCACCACTAGAGGCAGTAAATATACTAAAAAAATCTGTTCAACTATATCAAAATCTCAAAAGTCCTAATTTAATAGAGATGGTTGATGCATATCAATATAACGAGTTTTTTATTGCAGTTTTCAAATGGTCAGAAGGAGAATGTCTATTCGATCATTGGAATTTTGAAAAATATAAAAATAATTCCAGTCTTAAGAGTCCTGCAGAACGGTTTAAAAAATTGGATGCAAAAAGGAAATTAAAAGTAGTAGATGAAATTTTTACTTTTATGATAAACGTATCTAAGCATAATTATGTAGCGGTCGATTTTTATGATGGAAGTATTTTATATGATTTCAAAAACGATGAAACAACTTTTTGCGATATAGACTTTTTTAGAAAATCACCAGTGATTAATAACATGGGAAGTGATTGGTATGGAACAAAACGGTTGAAATCTCCAGAGGAATATATATTTGGGGATATAATTAATGAGGTTACGAATGTATTTACGATAGGTGCTTTGATTTTTGATTTTTTTGGAGATTTTGACAGTGAAGATATTTTGAAGCGTTATAATGATTGTTGTTTCTATCCGTCTACATTAGAAAAATGGTCATTAAATGAAAAGAGTTACAACGTTGTGATTAAGGCAACAAAACAAAAAAGAGAGAACAGATATCGAACTATAAGAGAATTTTATGCAGCGTGGAGTGATGCTTGTAATGGAGATATTTAAAAAAGTTGGTAGAATGCAATTATTTATAGCGGAAAATAATTTGAATACAGTATCGGAGGTGTAAATTTGAGAACAGAACAAGAAATGTATCATTTGATTTTAGAAACAGCCAATCAAGATGAACGTATTTTGGCAGTATATATGAACGGATCCAGAACAAATGTTAATGTACCAGAAGACATATTTCAGGACTTTGATATTGTCTTTGTTGTTAATGAAACGGCTAGTTTTATTAATGATAAAATTTGGATTAGAAGGTTTGGTGAAATTTTATATATGCAGTATCCAGAGGAATCACCATATTATCCGAGTGATAAAGAGAATTTCTATGGGTGGTTGATACAATGTGATGATGGAAACCGAATTGACCTGCATGTTGAAACGGTAAAGCATGCTCAAGAACATATTGGGGATGACAAGCTTTGTAGAATTCTATTAGATAAAAAAGCAATTCTTCCTGATGTGCATGAGTCAACGGATAGAGATTATTGGATAAAAAAGCCAACAAATGAGCAGTATTTAAACGTTTGTAATGAGTTCTGGTGGTGTTTGAATAATGTTGCGAAGGGATTATGGAGAGAGGAGATAACATATGTGCAGGATATGGTGAATTTTCATGTGCGGAAGCAATTAGAAAAAATGTTATCTTGGAAGGTGGGAATACTTACGGATTTTTCGGTTAGTATTGGAAAATCTGGAAAGTATATGTATCGATGGATTGATAAACAGGAGTGGGAAACTTATTTGTCTACATATTTTACAGGTAGAGTTTCGGAATCATGGGAAGCAGTAATGACTATGTGTAATTTGTTTGAGCAGACGGCACTTTATGTTGGCGAACTATTAGAATTTAAATATAATGAGATAGAAGGAAAGAATGCAAGAGGATTCTTAGAACATGTGAGGTTTCTTCCGAAAGATGCGAAAGGAATTTATTAAATAGAAAGTCGAAATGTAAGTATGTGGTAATTAGGTTACAATAAAAGATCCATTTAGAAAACCTTTTGTACTTATTCCGAACGCATATAAGACTCTTATGCGCTATATAGAAGTGAATCAACTAAATTGTATTGTGGATAGTGAAGTCTTGTCATGCTTTGAATGGGAATATAGTATGGATGGAGTCGTGTATATGGATATATTTCTTGCTGTTGAATCTTAAACATATCGAGATTGCATTAGTTCTCGATATGTTCCATCCAATGAAGTACTTCATCTATAGCTAACTGATAGTTGCCAGTCTGGCAATGTTGTTCACCCCCTTCTGCCTCTGTAAACATCCTTGTGGAAAGGCTTTTTGCATACTTGATCTTACTTGCCAAATCGTAAAACTGATTATTGGGTATATAATGATCTTTTTCACCGGCAAGTAGTAGCACATGACAAGTAAGCCGATCACATACGTTTTGAGGTAGATGGTGTTTTAATAACTCTCTGTAAAAATCATATGGTGTTTTTGTACCGGTAATATACATTCCCTGTGCCATTGCCCAATCAGCGATTAAACTTTTCTTCCTGAGAAATTCAAGAAGTTTGTTTGCTGCTTTTTCTCTTTGTTGTAGAACAAAGTTTCTTACCATATATTTAAAAATTAGAGGAAACATATCAGTCATGCAGAGAAAACCGTTTTCAAGAACATCATATGCGACCACTGCGTTGATTCTAGGTTCAAAAGCAGCGGCTCTGACAGCAAGATATCCGCCCCAGGAGATACCAATCATAGTACACGATTTTACATTATAATAGTCGAGTACACAAGAAGTAGGACTTTCCCAGTCAGCCATAAATGTGAGTCCATTTTTTAATGTTTTTCCCTGTCCTCCACCTTCAAATAGTATCACCGTGTATCCGTTATTTGTAAAGTCCATTAATGCGGGTACAAACTCTTCAATAAAGGAATCGTAACCACCACAAATCAAAAGAATACCTCTTTCATTATCACTTTTAAAATAGAGGCTGTGCATTTTTGAGCCCATAAAAGATATTTCATTAATATTATAGTTTAGAGCCATTTGTTGAAATGCTAAATGAAAATATTTATAAGATTCTTCAAACATATTGTTTTTCTGTGGATGGTCTTCTTTAAGAAAGAATTCAGCCATTCTGTAAGCATAAGCTGCACGCAAATACTGGGAAGTATCCTTATATTGTTCTCCAAGAGAAGACCATACTTCGAACCATGCAGATAAGTCTTTGATTCCTCTGGTTTTTTCAAGGATAATTTCTGTATCTCCAGCTTTTTCTCCATAGGTTAATACTCTGTTGATCTGAAAATCAAATTGTTGTATTCCCGTTATATTTTTTATGTAGGTCATATAATATTCCTCCATTCCTAATGTGTTACAATTGACGCATATCTCAAAAGTTATTATAATAAATTAGCATGAACTTAACAATAGAATGCTTTATTGTGCTACATTTTGGTATGAATTGAGACATTTATGGAGGAAAATAAATGAACAAAATGAATTATAGAATTGCTTTACAATCCAAAAAAATGCTGACGAATGGATTAATTAAGCTTATGGAAACAAATGATTATTCAATGATTACGGTGACTCAAATCTGCCAAGAAGCGGAGTTGTCACGTCGGACGTTCTATCGTTTGTTTGAAACAAAAGAAGAAATCTTAAATGAGCATATGGCTCTTCTCGCAGAGGAATTTATGAATATGGTAACCGAAGCAGCTCCACGACACTACATTGAAGTTGCTACAATTTATTTTGAGTTTTGGAAACAGCATGAAGTTTTTTTAAAACTGCTTAAAAAAATAAAATGCTTGAATTGATTTATCGTACAGCTGGAGAGATAGCTCCTGTTATTTTTCAAAATGTTAAACCAGATGTCCAGGTTGATGATGAAGTACTTTCATTTTCGTTATCTTATAGTCTTGGAGGTTTGAATGGACTGCTAATTAAATGGGTAGAAGAAGGAATGAAAATGTCATCAGAACAAATAAAATCAATTTTAGAAGGAGCACTTCGAATTGCTATGATTTAATTTCATTAAGATTACGGGAGGTTTTATGTATATTTTTTCCAAAAACTATGATAAAATAATAAATTAAAGTCAGCGAAAAGCACTTAAACCAAGAATATTAAAATTTTCAGTTCTTAAAAGTGGATTTGACATAAAAAAGATGAAAAAAACAGCTAAACAGGAATCTTTTAAACTAGATCATAGCTATTCACATAATCCACTCAGGCAGGGAGTAAAAGATTATTTAAATGAGGATTAATTATAAAATAATAAGCTTATTTCGGTATCATTTTAAAGGGAGGTTATATGAGAATATCAGACTTAATTTCATTAGGAAAACAATATTTGCTTTTAGGTATTGTACTTGCAGTTGTTTTGGCTGTATTTATTTTAATAACGTACAGTATAATATATAAAAAAATCCTTAAGGGAAAGAAAAGAATCACTAGAGGTGCAATGTTATGGATTACAGTGTTTATTTGTTATCTGGTCGTAGTAACTGGAGTAACAATGTTAAGCAGGGGAAGCTGGTACGATAATGCTAAAGTACAACCACTCTTTTATTCGTATAAAGAAGCCTGGAATAGTTTTTCACTAGGTGAATGGAGAAATATAATATTAAATATTCTTCTTTTTGTTCCGTTTGGGTTCCTGCTTCCTTTAGGCATAAAGTGGTTTCAGAAATTTTGGAAAATATGTTTGGCAGGATTTTTGTTTACATTACTCATTGAGACATCTCAACTTCTTTTGAAGAGGGGAATATTTGAAGTGGATGATCTGTTTGATAATACCATTGGCACAATGATCGGATATGGCTGCTTTGCTATGGTATTATTAGTAACCTCATTAATAAAAAGAGAAAAAAAGTATGTGAAAAGAACAATAGCATTGCAACTTCCACTTATTATTGCAATTGTATCTTTTGTAACTATATTTGTTATTTACGCAAATCAGGAACTTGGCAATTTGAAAACTTCATGTATTGCAAAAGTAGATAGGGACAAGCTTGCCGTAAAAGCAGATGTAAAATACAGTACAGATCAAGAGAAACTTACAGTTTATAAAATAAAACAGTTAAGTCAGGAAGAAACATATCAGTTTGCTGTAGAATTTTTTAATTCAATCAGAGATGCAATAGATGAGAGCCGCAATGATATATATGATGAGACGGCAGTGTATTATAGTATTGGAGGATATTCTTTGTGGATTAATTATCTTGGAGGTACTTATAGTTTTACAGATTATAATACTGAGTTAGCAAAAACTACGATAAAAAAAGTAAACAATGCAACAGAAGAAGTTATTAAATCAGTATTGGAACAGTATGGTATTAAACTTCCGGAAGGAATCGTATTTTCAAATGATGAAGATGGAAATTATACTTTTACAGCAAAAGAACTTCTTATAGATGGTACCATGTATGATGGAACACTTTCCTGTAAATATTATGAAAATGGAAAAGTTGGAAGTATTAGATGGAACATTTTGAAGTGTGAACCCTATAAAGATTTTACTGTTATTTCAGAAGAAGATGCTTATAAAAAGATTTTAGAGGGAAAATTTAATAATACTTTTGAGAGTAATGAATTGAATATCCGAATTGGTCAGGCAGCTATTCAATATATGCCAGATTCAAAGGGATATTACCAACCTGTTTATGTTTTTGAAGCCGATATAAATGGAGATAGTACGGAACTTTTTGTTCCAGCAATTTAATGAATATGATGTTTTCCTAAAAAGATGTTTTCAATACTTAAAGGTATTGAGAACATCTTTTTTATTTGAAACTATAAAGTTTCCTAATGGTTGATTAAATATCACAAAGTATCGTACTGCTCCATTGTTTTTGGGATACTAGTTTCGTATAATATTATTAAACAAAAGCATTAGAAGGGAGAAAGCAGATATGCAATTACTTCATATGTCAGAAAATTTGGTAAAACTTCGTCATGATAGAAAAATTACTCAGGATGAAATTGCACTATTCCTGGGAGTAACAAAAGCTTCCGTTTCCAAATGGGAAAACAATCAAAGCATGCCTGATATTCAATTATTACCGCAAATAGCTACTTATTTTGGTGTGACCGTTGACGAATTACTTGGTTATGAACCGCAATTGAGTAAAGAGCAAATTCAACGTCTTTATCAGGAGCTTGCAGAGGATTTTGCGAATAAATCTTTTATAGATACGATGAAAAAGTGTAAGTTACTAGTTCACAAATATTATTCTTGCTATCCGTTTCTTGTGCAAATTTGTGTTTTATGGATAAATCATTTTATGTTAGCTGAATCTTCAAATCTGCAGCAAGAGATATTGAATGATACATCAAATCTTTGCGAGCGTATACTTCGGGAATGTAAAGTATTAGAGGTTTGTAACATGGCAAGATCTTTAAAAGCTGTGATAGACTTACAGCTTGGCAACTACCAAAATGTTATTGAAAGCTTAGAAGAAATTGTCACGACAAAAAATCTTTCTGCATCCAACGATTCGGTGTTGATACAAGCGTATCAGTTAGCAGGGGAAACAGATAAGGCAAAAAGCAGTGTTCAAATTTCTATGTATATTCATCTGGTTGAGCTTGTGGGTAATGCCGTTTGGCATCTTTCTGTAAATAACGAAAATCTTAATATTTGTGAAGAAACAATACGAAGGACAGATTGTGTTATTTCGACATATACTTTGGATAAATTACACCCAAATTCTGTAGCACAGTTTTATTATCAAGCGGCAGTTGTTTATGCCATACACAATCAGCAGGTAAAAGCTCTGGAACGACTTAGTCAATATGTACTTGTACTTAAATACCTTCTAATGGGGGACAATATCAATTTGCATGGAGACAACTATTTTAACGCACTTGATTCATGGTTTTCACAACTTGACCTTGGTTCTGCTCCACCGAGAAATAAAAAATTAGTCGCAGAAAATGCATTGCAATCTCTCGACCATCCGGCGTTTGTAATACTAAATAGTACTGATAAATTTCAGAGAATTAGAAAAAATATATTGAAGGAGGACTATCATGAATAAAATAATTGAGTACTTGCCATTTATACTTCCACTTATTATTGCCGAATTGGGGCTTCTAATTTATACAATCCATCATATTTTGACTCATCAGAATTACAAACATGGTAATCGTACAGTTTGGCTGATTATTGTAATCGTTGGTATGCAATTTATTGGGCCAATTCTATACTTTTTAATTGGAAGAGAGGATAATTGATATGGAAATGCTTACGGTATCTCATATTTATAAGGCATTTGGTAAAAAGAAGGTGCTTTCTGATTTAAGCTTTTCGGTGCCCGAAGGCAGTGTTTTTGGATTTGTAGGGCAGAACGGTGCAGGAAAAACTACAACAATGAAGACGATACTTGGGTTGATTGCTGCTGACAGTGGAGAAATCTGTATAAATGGAGAAAGTGTTTCTTATGGGCAGAATACGACGAACCGTTATGTTGGTTTTCTGCCTGATGTTCCGGAATTTTATTCCTATATGACACCTAAGGAGTATCTTGACTTTTGTGGTGAAATTACTGGAATGGAAACAAAAAAAATTAAGAGCAGAACTGTAGAGCTTCTTACACTCGTCGGATTGGAAAATGAGAATAGACATATTAAAGGCTTTTCCCGAGGCATGAAGCAGAGGCTTGGTATTGCACAGGCACTTTTAAATCAGCCAAAACTGCTTATATGCGATGAGCCTACCTCAGCACTCGACCCTATAGGCAGAAAGGAGATATTGGATATTTTGGTGTCTTCAAAAGAACAGACAACTGTGCTGTTTTCAACGCATATACTTTCGGATGTGGAACGGATATGTACTGAGGTAGCTTTCATCAATGATGGAAAGATAGCCATAAGTGGAACATTGGAGAAAATTAGAAATATGCACCCGGCAGCAGGTTTTGAAATCGAGCTTGAACATTCAGAAGACGCAGACAAGCTTCTTTCTGTCTTTTCGGGAGGCAAGAAATTAACCGAAAGGCACTTAACTTTCAATGAATCAGATGAGCTCAAGATGATAGAGGTATTAGGTTTTATTGTCGAACAGAAACTTTCATTGAAAAAAGTTGAGCGGTTGGAAACTACACTGGAATCTTTATTTTTGGAGGTGGTTGGCGAATGAAAACATTTTTTGCTTTTTTGAAAAAAGAAAATATGGAACTTATCCGGTCGGGTAGGCTGGCATTACTTCTTTTGCTTTTTGTTCTTTTCGGTATTATGAATCCGGCCATTGCAAAAATGACGCCATGGTTGATAAAAATGATGGCAAGTTCTTTGGAAAATACAGGGTTACTTATAACAGAAATAAAAGTTGATGCTATGACTTCATGGACCCAATATTATAAAAATATCGGTATGTTACTTATCATTTTTGTCTTATTTGTAAGCAATACCTTAACGAAGGAATATCAAAAAGGAACTTTAATTTTGGTTTTGACTAAGGGATTGTCACGTTTTAAGGTTGTACTTGCAAAGACAGTAGTAAATATGTTGCTTTGGACACTTTGCTACTGGATGTGTTTTGGGATTACTTATGGATACAACGCATATTTTTGGGATAACAGTATTGCGTTACATTTATTCTATGCTGCATTCTGCTATTGGTTGTTTGGAATATGGATACTGTCACTTGTTGTTTTTTTCTCATCAGTTACACAAAGTAATACGTCTGTATTGATTGGGACTGGAGGCATCATAATTGTGCTGCGCTTGCTAAGTATGTTCTCAAGTACAAAAAAGTATTTGCCAATTAAACTTATGGAAGGTTTCTCATTGTTGACTGCTGATGCTTATGTAAAGGACTATAATATTGCCGTTATTATAACAATAATCTTTTCGTTGGTTTGCATAGGATGTAGTATTATTAGCTTTAATCGAAAAATGATCTGATCTCAAATAGATATTTAGGTAATAAAGTGCTTGACAGTATCCAACATTGGATATATAATTTGTTTAAATTAATTTAGAAAGGCATAAATAATGGTACAATTACTTATTTTATATTTTTTTAGTCTAAAAGCAACACATGGTTACGAAATACAGAAATTTATTCAACTTAACCATATGGATGAATGGAATAATATTCAATCAGGATCGCTTTATTATGCTATACGAAAGCTTGAACGAGATGGTCATATTTGTTTCGTTGAAAAATTTGGTGAAGGTGAAAAGAAGAAACAAATTTATAAAATAACAGAAAAAGGACGAGAAATGCTACATATTCTTGCATTGGAAGAAGCCCGGAAGCCTTTACAGAGTATTTCTTGTGAAAAGTTTTTATTTTACCCAATAGCAGCAAGTTTAACTAAGAATGAACTGGTTGAATGTATTACAAGTCAACAAAGTAAATTGCAACAGAAGATGAACAATATAAACCAATGGTATAAAGAAAAAGAATCCAGTGGTTGTGCAATGGAATTTGTTACTTTAGAATATATGAAGACATCTATTGAGAATCAATTAAAGTGGCATCAAGCTTTGTTAACGCATATTGATGAAACAATTATGGCAGCACAAAAGATTTCAGCGCTAATTCAAAAAATTGACTATATGACCTATACGCCTTAGATATGCTATACATTATTCCGCAACTGTATTGATGCGGAATAAAAAAATACGCCACTATCCAACGTTGGATATAGAAAGGAATTAAAAAATGAAGATTGCAGTAATTATAGGAAGCCCAAGAAAAAAAGATAGTTATATGATTTGCAAAGAGGTTGAGCAACAGCTTAATGATTATCAAAAAGAAATTGAGTTTGACTACATTTTTTTAAGTGAGAAAAATATTTTGGATTGTAAAGGATGTAGTATTTGTTTTCAAAAAAGTGAAAAACTATGTCCCTGCAGAGGTGATGATCTTGATTCTATCATTAAAAGGCTGGTTTCAGCTGATGCAATCATAATTGTAAGTCCGGTCTATGCGTATCAAGTGACTGGACCATTGAAAAGATTCATCGATCGGACATCTTATTTTTTTCACAGGCAAGAGCTTTGTAATAAGTCAGCACTTATTGTTGTGACCACAGATGGAGGCGGTAGTAAGCAGGTATATAGATATCTAAAAATGATCCTTTCAGGTTGGGGAACAAATATTATAGGAAATCTTCAGGTTATTTCTTCTATGTATTTTAAAGATAGAAAGCCTAAGAGTGCTTTTGGTTATGACGAATACTATCATGAAAAGAAACATAAGCAAATTGTGTCGATTTCCAATCTATTTTATAATAGCTTGACGTCAACAAAAATAAGAATTCCTACTTTTTATGATATCTTTATATTTAATTGTCTTCGCAGTAAAACGTATACTTCCAGTGTTGACCGTACATATTGGGAGGAAAAAGGATGGATTAATGCAGATTATTTTTATAGTGTTCATCTGTCTCCTTTAAAAAAACTTTTTGGTCGTGTGGTAAAAGGATTTATTCATATGGCAGGCAAAAGGTATTTGAAAGAGTCATAAATCTTGCATATAAGTTATTTGAGTATTTCGTTGAGAATAGGGCGTAAAAGAGATAGAATTATATGGGGGTAAAGAGTATAATAAAATTTATGTACATAAAAGTCAGAAATTGTGGAGGTGATTATCAATATATGGGGAAGAAACTTTCAGAAATGAACTTAGAAGAATTATGGCACTTGTTTCCTATATTTTTAACAGAACATCAAGGTTGTTGGAAAGATTGGTATAAGGAAGAAGAAAAGCTGTTGAAAAGCATATTGCCAGAAAATCAGATTCTACAGATCAACCATATTGGAAGTACTGCGATCGAAGCAATATGGGCAAAACCAATCATTGATATTCTTGTGGAAATATCGAAAGAATGTGACATGTCCGGTATAAAACAAATTTTAGTTCAGAATGGTTATACCTGTATGCAGCAAATGGAGAATAGAATTTCTCTTAATAAAGGCTACACAGAGAAGGGTTTTGCAGAAAAAGTTTTTCATTTACATTTGAGATATATCGGAGATAATAACGAACTATATTTCAGAGATTATCTTAATGAACATTCTGATATTGCCATAGAATATGAAGAACTAAAATTGTGTTTGTGGAAGAAGTATGAGCATGATCGTAATGGATATACAGATGCAAAGACAGAGTTTGTTGCAAAGTACACAGAAGCAGCAAGGAAGAAATGTGGTGACAAAATATAGACAGGGGATGAAAGCATGGCATTGATAAAAAATGAATTTCCAATATTAGAATATGATACAGATAGTAAAGCATTAATTATGCCAGGTCATCACTGGGATTACAAATTTTGTGAAAAGGCAGTAATGCTCTTTATGGAAGCTGAAATAGAAGAATTTGTAGCTACACATGATTGCGAGATAGTTGGAAAACTTGAAAGTATAACTAAAAAATTCTATGTTTATAAGACGATACATAATGGAACAGATATTGTATTTGTTCAAGCACCACTTGGAGGTGCTGGAGCAGTTCAGATTTTGGATCAGCTTATAGCAGGAGGAGTAAATTATATTATAGCAGCCGGATGCTGTGGGGCGTTAGTGGAAGATATGGAAGGTGATTTTTTTATACCGACAGCAGCTTTAAGACAGGAAGGAACCTCCTATCATTATGTACCACCTACAAGAGAAATTGAACTTGATGAACAGCCTATTTTAGCATTAGAAAGAACACTGAATAAAGCTGGTTTGAATTATAAAAAATGTAAGACTTGGACAACGGATGGGTTTTATCGAGAAACAAAAGAAATGGTTCTTTATCGAAAGAACGAGGGATATTCGGTTGTGGAAATGGAATGTGCTTCAATGGCAGCTTGCGCGCGAATGCGAGGTGTTGCGTTTGGTCAACTATTGTTTACAGCAGATTCATTAGCAAATGTAGACATGCATAATATAAGAAATTGGGGGCTTAATACATTTACAACAGCAATGGAATTAGCGATGAATGCAGTGACGGAATTGAAAAGCTAAAAAGTCGGATGTTTTCAATCCTAACAAGTTTCGAAAACATCCTTTGTGCATATAACTATAATGAATCATCACAAATTTTACCGGATATTTCACAACCGACATTTTCTATACAAGATTTAATTGTATTTTCATCAGTTGTTTGATTGTATCCGATTTCAATAGAACCTCTTCCAGCATCGATATTAACCATAGAAACTCCTTCTATTTTATCTAATGCATTTTTTAACTGAGTTTTAATCTCAGAATTTTGTACGCCTGATATATTATAATGTATTTTGTTCATAAGATAACTCCTTTAAAATCAAATTTTTTGGACATTAAAAGCAGATAATCCTTTTGCTTCTTGTCTAACGTCAAAATTAACAGATTCACCCTCGTGTAAATCTTTATTATGCGTTTTTTCTTTCACTTGTGAATGATGTACGAAAACATCTTGGCCGTCGTTTGTTGATATAAAGCCGTAGCCTCTTTCGTTATCAAACCATTTGACCACACCTGTATTTTTAGACATGCTGTGAACCTCCTTGCAATACGTTTCAAAGATAGTATCTCCTTTTTATTAGTATATTAGTAAAGGAAATAGTTACAAACTATTTTCAGGCACATTGTGGAATGCAATATGAAAATATTCCAGTGTCGATTAAAAAATACAATCGAATAATAGAATTTTGAATGAGCTTGTGCTATAGTAAAATTTGTAAAAAAATAAAATAAAAGAAGGTAATATTATGACAGAAGTTCAAATTATAGCCATTGTAATATTTTTAGTTACAATGACTGCTATAATGACGGAAAAGGTACACAGATCGGTTGCAGCTATTGCCGGGGCTGTATTACTGGTAATCTGTAGAGTACTTACGGCAGATCAAGGGATTGAAGCAGTAGATTTTAACACAATCGAAGTTTTGACCGGAATGATGCTGTTTGTAGCAATAGTTAAACGGTCCGGTATTTTTGAGTATATAGCCATTAGAACAGCAAAGTTATCGAGAGGCAATCCGTGGATCATTATGGTAATGTTTATGATTATAACAGCAGTATTATCGGCATTTTTGGATAATGTTACGACTGTTCTGCTGATAGGTCCGATGACAATTGCAGTAACTGGAATACTTGAGCTGAACCCAATTCCATTTTTGATAACGCAGATTATGGCTTCTAATATAGGTGGAACAGCTACATTGATTGGTGATCCACCCAATATTATGATTGGTAGTGCTGCAAACTTTAGCTTTGTTGATTTCATTATTAATACTAGTATAGTAGTTCTATTTGTACTACTTGTAATTATTTTTCTATTCTATATTATCTATGGTAAAAAACTGAAAGTTACTGCCGATAAAATGGAAAAAATTATGATGTTAGATGAGAAAAAGACAATAAAAAGCTTTTCTCTAATGATTAAAAGTATTATAGTTATGATATTAGTTGTAGTTGCTTTTATATTACATGATACATTGGGTATAGAATCCGGTATCATTGCACTGACAGCAGCAACGATCATGTTATTAATCGGAAAACAGGATCCGGAAGCAATTATACTAAGTGTGGAATGGTCAACGATTCTTTTCTTTATGGGATTATTTATTGTAGTTGGAGGACTTGAACAAACAGGTGTTATAAAAATGCTTGCAAATGGGATTTTATCGCTTACAGATGGACATCAGATTATGACAATGATTATGATACTTTGGATATCAGCAATCGTATCCTCATTCTTAGACAATATACCGTTTGTTGCAACGATGATTCCTTTGATACTAACTATGCAAAGTAGTGGTATGCAGGTAACTCCTTTATGGTGGGCATTGTCTCTTGGAGCTTGTCTGGGTGGAAACGGTACTCTGGTAGGAGCGTCAGCCAATGTAGTTTTATCCGATATTAGTAAAAAGAATGGGTATCCTATTACATTTAAATATTATTTTAAAAGAGGATTTCCGCTTATGCTCGTATCTATATTAATTGCAACAGTTTTTTTGGTTTTAAAATATAATTAGTATTAATTATTATATATCTGAAGGAGGAATTTTCATGCAAAAAAGCAATGTGAATGGTGATGTAATTGATATAATGCTTTGTCAGCTGGGGGCTAAGGAGATTCATAACTTTTTAAGTACAATGCATATTGTCAGTTTTGATTTGGGTGATGGTTTAGAAATTGTTTATGTATTTAACATTACAAAAGGAAATAAGTATTTTTTGCAACGAATGAAACCATATTCTATGGTTGAGGGCAAGTATGTTAGTTATATGGAAATAATCGAATTTATTACGCAGGATATTTCTAAATTCAGAAAGGCCAAAAAAATAAATAATGCAGGTATTTTTCTAAAACTTGCAGCAGAAATGGAACAAGTAAAGGAACGAATTGAGCAGATATTTTTAAATTATGATGTATCTGCTGAGGACTTCAGAGAAATTCTAGATGAATTTAATGCTCTACTAGAACGGATAGAAATTACAAACAAAAAGTCTGATAAGATTGAGGAAGATTGATTATGAAACTTGGAATTGTTGGTTCAGGAAAAATCGTAAAGGAATTTTTACCTTCCTTAGTTACATTACCGGATATTGAGGTAAGGGGTATTTGTGGGACACCTCGGTCAATTGACAAAGTCAGACAGATGTGTTTCCAATACCAATTGCCTTGTGCAGTTAAGGAGTTTGAAGAATTACTTGCTTTAGGAATTGATACAGTTTATATAGCTGTCCCTAATTTCCTTCATTATTCATATTGTGATAGAGCTTTAAAAAGCGGGCTTAATGTAATTGTAGAAAAACCGATAGCAAGCAATAGAAAAGAAACGAATACGTTAGCAGAACTTGCAAAGAAAAATAAACTTTTTTTATATGAAGCAGTTACTACTACATATTTAAGCAGCTTTAGAAAAATTCAGGAATGGCTTCCCCAAATTGGTACGATAAAAATAGTTTTGTGCAATTACAGTCAATATTCTAGCCGTTATGATGCGTTTCGTCAGGGTGAAATCATGCCGGTATTCGATTCAGAAAAATCGGGTGGTGCCCTGATGGATTTGAATTTGTATAATTTGCATTTTGCGGTAGGACTATTTGGTATGCCTAATGATGTACAATACTTTGCGAATGTGGAACGTGGCATTGATACAAGTGGAATACTTACAATGCAATATCCTGGATTTCAGGCTGTCTGCATAGCAGCAAAGGATTGTGAGAGTGAGCCTTGTTATATGATACAGGGAACAGGTGGTTACATTAAGGCTAATCGGCCTTCGAATCAAATAGGGGCTGTTACAATTCATAGAAACGATGGGACAGAAAAAACTTTTGAAAATTTGGAATGGAAAAACAGGATGGTACCTGAATTTAAAACATTTATAGAAAAAATCCGGTTGGGAGATTTAGAACATTGTTATTCAAAATTGGATGAAAGTATTGCAGTAAGTGAAATTCAGACCAAAGCAAGATTGCAGGCGGGAATAGTTTTTCCAGTGGATAGATTTGAGGGGCAGGACCGATTGTAAAAGGTTCTGCCCTTGTCTGTATTAAGTAAGTATTCGGCAAGAAAAACGTTCTATTAATTCCGGACGGAAGGTCTGATGGGTATGATTTTTGGGTTCTTCTTGATTCTTACTATTTTTCATGATCAAATCGACTGCTGTTTCAGCAATATTCTTTTTTTGCTGTTCAATCGTAGTTAGATTGATCTTCGGTAGATTTGAATAACTAATATTATCAAAACCTAATAGGGAAAAATCATTCGGTATATGAAGACCACATTCTTCGGCGGCCTGCATGACACCTAAAGCCAACGTATCAGAAGCTGCGAAAATTGCTGTAAAGTTTTCTTCTGTATTAAAAAGTTTTTTGGCAAGCAGGTATCCATTTTCAATGGAACTGTATGGAAAAGTACTATCAAAACGGCGTTCACTTATATTGCAGTCAGCGGCAGCAGCCTGATAGCCATGAAGTCGGTTTAAATGAGCAATACTGTTTTCGTGCCATCCAAAATATATAATTTCCTTATGTCCAAGTTGATATAAATATCTTAATCCTTGGTATCCTCCATAATAGTTGTCAGTACTGACAAAATTACCTTGAGCCGTTCCGTCATTATCTCCTATATATACGATTGGGCATGGTGAATAGTTAAAGTGTGGGTAAGAAGAATCATGTGATGTTGCAATAATGATTCCTGATACATTGGAGGTAATAAGCATTTTGCATAAGTCTTCGATTTTTTGATCGTTACTGGAACTGCTGCATAATAGAATAGTAAAACCATGTTGATGGCTGTATTTGTCAATATTTGCAGCTAGTTCAGAGTAAAATGGATTTTTTATGTCAGGAATGATAAGGCCAATCATACGATTTTGGTTTTCTGATGAATTTTTAAGAGTAGTATTGATGCGATAACCTTCTTGCTTACATATTTGAAAAATGCGTTTTCTGGTCTCCTCACTGATTCCAGGTTTATTATTAAGAGCCCGTGATACGGATGCATAGGATACCCCTGCAAGTTTTGCGATATCTTTGATATTTTTTGATTTCATATGAATCACCTCCATGTTAGTAAAAAATTACGTTATAGTAACGTTATAATGTTACTATAACGCTGTAATCAGAAATACACAAGAAAAAAATATTTAATTTTTATATAAATTACTATTATATTAAAATTCTGAATAAAAATCTTTTATGTAATTCTCTACGTCTCTACTTGTGCCTTTGAAGGCTCCTGGTGTCTCCATTTTTAGAGATACCATGGCAGTTGAAAATAGAAGAGATTCTTTGATGCTGTTTCCATTGACCCTTTTTGCAATATAAGCTCCAAAAGTAGTGTCACCGCGCCCGGTACGCCCGGATAGATTTCTTGCCTTGATTGGGCAGGTATAAAAATCAGAGCCGTCAAAAACTAATATTTCTTTATTATAAGATATCATAATTTCTTTTGCGCCCCAGTGATACATAATGGCAGCAGCTTCTTTGCGATCAGAGGTCCCGGTTAAAATCTCGGCTTCTGCCGCATCTGTTTTTAAAAAGTTAAAATATTTAAAATACTTTTTTTTGTCTTCCCAGTCCTCAAAATACATTTCTCCATTTAGAGGGTTCCTATGACGTAAAAAGCCTTGAATATCAGCAGAAACAAGCCCTTTTTCAGCAAGTTTCACAATTATGTCATTAGAAAAATCGTGATAAAGTAAACCTGCTAAATGATAAAGTGTAGTATTTACTTTAGGTATTTCTTCAAAAAGAATCTGATCAGACTGGGCAAGAGAGGTTGCACGTCTTTTTTCTCTGTCTGCAGTGAAATATTGGTTTCTCATTAAAGTAGTGACAGATGAGGGCAATATAGAAATAGAACTTCCAGGTAATTGGAAAGTTTCCAAGATAGACTCGTCTTGCTTTGCCATTTTAATAGCAGCATAGACTTTTGCATTGGCAGCGTTTGCAGCAGCAGCAGAAAAGTAAACAGCTCCTCCTAATTCGAAAACTTCATCTCCTTGATAATCGATATTGTGATCGTGTGCAATTGGTCCAATCATCATAACGTCATAGTTCATAAATACACCTCCAAATGTTGAAGTAAATAAAGTTACATTTACATTATAACATAACGTTACAAAACAGAGCAATTAGTTAAAATGCAAAAAGATATAGCGTAATAAACGTAATAAAACACGAAAAATAGTGCATAACTAACAAAGATATAAAGAAAAGTATTAATATATTGACATTTATGCACAATAAAAGTAAAATATAATTACGAAAACAAGTTTGAAAGTGTACGCAAACAAGGACGGAAATGTAACGTAAAAAAACAAGGAGGAAGAGTAATGAAACGAAAATCGTATGATACACTAATTGTCGGGCCATGTTCGATTGATATTATGATTGATTGTAATATGCAACAGACGACATTAGTGGGGGGAGCCGTTATACAATCCGGATATGCGGCAGCGAATACCGGAAGTCGGACCGCAGTATTTACAAAACTGAATGTAAAAGATGCTGACATATACAAGGCTTTTGAAAACTGCAATGCGGATGTATATTGGAAACCATCAAAAGCAACCACCTCAATAAGAAATCAATACTTCACGCAGGACAAAGAGAAAAGAGAATGTCAATTATTATCGCAATGTGACAAAATTAATTTACAGGAAATACCTTATGTAGATAGTTCGATATATCACTTTGCAGGTTTAACAGTTGGTGATTTTGATGATGAAATCATAAAAGAAGTACATAGTAGAGGGAAAATTGCAGTTGATGTACAGTGTTTATTACGAAAAGCAGAAGCAGATGGAGAATTAAGATTTTGTGATTGGCAACAAAAAGAAAAGTATCTTCCATATATAGAGTTCTTAAAGACAGATGAAGCAGAAGCTGAAATATTAACAGGAAAAAAGGACCGTGAAGAGGCTGCAAAGCAGCTGTATGCATGGGGAGCAAAAGAAGTTATGATTACTCATAATACGGAAGTTTTAATTTATGATGGGAATGAAATATATAAATGTCCAATCAAGGCACGTAGTTTAGCAGGGAGAACAGGTCGAGGAGATACTTGTTTTGCAGGATATATCACAAGAAGATTACAGCATAATATTAAAGATTCTCTTTTGTTTGCAGCAGCTCTGGTATCTTTAAAAATGGAAACTCCGGGACCATATTGTGGAGATGAAGAAGATGTACAAAAGTATATAAATAAATTTTATTGCTAATTATATTATTAATTAAATTAATAGGAAAGGGGCGGTTGTATGATTGAAAATCAACAGAGGAGTTATTCTAAATCCAAAAGGATAAAGAATATTTTGAAAGATGTATTTACGAATCCATATAACATAATTGTTTTTATTTCATTGGTATTTCTTACTTATTTAATTATTGTACCGTTAATAAGTATGATAACTTCTACATTTCAGGTAGCACAGGGCGAATTAAGACGCATTCCCGGTTCACAGGTAGGAGATTTTACTTTATATTACTGGCAGCGATTATTGGCAAGTGAGTTCAGCATGTCTACATTATATAAGCCACTATTGAATTCACTATTGATTGGTGTCTGTGTATCGGTTTTTAGTATTACACTGGGTTCAGGACTTGCGTGGTTTATGGTAAGGACAGATCTTCCATTTAAAAAGTTCTTTTCATTTGCAGTAATTATTCCTTATATGATTCCATCCTGGTGTAAGTCAATGGCTTGGCTGACAGTATTTCGAAATGAACGTGTTGGAGGATCCGCTGGATTTCTTAGTGGAATAGGAATTAATACTCCGGATTGGCTGGCATACGGACCATTTGCTATTATTTGTGTATTAACGGTTCACTACTATGCCTATTCCTACTTGCTTACCTCTTCAGCGTTACGATCAATCAATAGTGAGTTAGAAGAAATGGGAGAGATACAGGGGGCAGGTAAAGCTACGATTCTTAGGAAAATTACATTACCATTAGTAATGCCTGCAATACTTTCTTCTGTTATTTTAACTTTTTCAAAATCGATAGGAACATTTGGGGTTCCTGCATTCTTGGGAATGAAAATTAATTATTATACAATTTCAACTATGCTTTATTCTAATATTAAACAGCAGAATACAAGTTTAGGTTTTGCTATTAGTATTATTTTAATCACGATAGCGGCTATGACAGTGTACATAAATCAAAAGATCATTGGAACAAGAAAATCTTACGAGACAATCGGCGGAAAGGGTGGACGTTCTACACCGCTTCGTCTTGGAAAGTGGAGAGGTTTATTTACAGCATTAATAACCGCATTTATTGGATTAGCAGTAATTATGCCGATAGCAATTCTATTTTTAGAAACATTTCTAAAAAAGACAGGGGATTATTCTTTATCCAATTTCACACTCCATTATTGGATAGGAGCTTCTGACCCTGCAATCGCGGAAGGAGAAGCGGGAGTATTAAGAAATGCGAGATTCTGGACAAACGTGAAAAACACTATGATTTTAGTTGTAGTAACTTCTGTAATTGCAACTATTATAGGTCAAATATTGGGATATATAAGTTCAAGAGGGCGGAAAAAAGTATCTGGAAAGTTAATTGAACAATTAGTATTTATTCCTTATCTGATACCATCAATCGCATTTAGTGCAATTTACTTATCGATGTTTTCTACAAGGCATGGAATTGTGCCCGCATTATATGGAAGCATGGCTTTAATGGTAGTTGTCAGTGTTGTTAAACACATTCCTTTTGCCAGCAGAGCCGGAACGAGTAATATGATCCAGATTGGAACGGAGCTTGAAGAAGCAGCGAATATTGAAGGAGCATCTTTTATGAAAAGGATGCTAAAAGTGGTCCTTCCTCTTTCGAAAGGCGGATTTATTTCAGGTTTGATGCTGATTTTTATCAGTATTATGAAAGAACTGGATTTGATTATTTTGATTATAACTCCTAAACTTGCGACCCTGCCTTATATGGCGTTTCAATACTCTAATAATAATAATAATCAGATGTCAGACGTGGTTGCAGTTATTATGTTTTCAATTGTATTGGTGATATATCTCATAACAAATAAAGTAAGTGGTGCAGATATCAGCAGCAGTATGTAGCAAGATGAGAGAAGCGATGAATTAGAAAGGGAGGAAGTAAGATGGGAAAAATTGTATTGAAAAATATAGACAAATTTTATGGAAGTAATCATGTTTTGAAAAATTTAAATCTTGAAATTGAAGACGGAGATTTTATGACACTCCTTGGACCTTCAGGATGTGGTAAGACAACAACACTTAGAGTTCTTTCCGGTTTGGAAAAACCACAAAATGGCTATATTTACATGGATGAGAAAGAAATTGTAAATTGTGATGAGGCACATTATGAAGCTCCCAGTAAGAGAGGTTTAAACCTGGTATTCCAAAGTTACGCATTGTGGCCGCATATGACAGTGTTTGAGAATGTTGCGTTTGGATTAACGATTAAAAAAATTCCAAAAGAAGAAATGAAACGCATGGTTGAAAATGCACTGGAACGTATGCAGATTTTACAATTTAAAGAACGCTATCCGGCAGAGTTGTCAGGTGGTCAACAGCAGCGTGTTGCGATAGCAAGAGCAATTGTATCTGCACCGAAGTTACTACTTTTGGATGAACCTCTTTCAAATTTGGATGCAAAGCTGAGGGTGGATATGCGTACGGAACTGAAGCGGCTTCATCATGAAATGGGTACCACGATTGTTTATGTTACACATGACCAAATAGAAGCGTTAACGATGTCTACCAAAATTGCAATTTTCTTTGAAGGAGTCTTGACTCAGGTTGATACACCACTTGGAATTTATAATAATCCGGCTGATTTACGAGTTGCAGATTTTATTGGTAACCCAAGAATTAATTTTGCTGAATGTACCGGAAGAGTAAAAGAATCAAAATTTATTGTTACCTCTTCATTCGGTGAGTTTGTATTTGATAGTAGTATGTTGAAAAAAGAAGGAGGAGAAAACAAAGAATTTCCTTGTGTCATTGGATTAAGGCCTGAGCAGATAGAGATAAAAAGAAAACAGGAGGAAGGGTGTTTTGCCGCAAAAGTTTATACAAGCCAGCCGGCAGGATCAGAAACATTAATTACATTAAAGGCAGGAGGTGTTACCTTTTTAGCAAAGGAAATAGGAATTGCAAATTATAAGGAAAATGAAAAAGTTTGGCTGTATATTGATCCCAACAAAGTCAATGTATTTGACCAAGAAAGTAAGAAGTTGATTAAATATTCAGTATAGCAGCCACGTAAGCAAATGATTTTGGATAGGAGGAAAAGTTATGTTAAAGAAAAACATTGTAGCTATGGGTTTGATATTTATGTTAGTAACTTCTTTAGCGGGTTGTGGTGGAAAAGACAAGAATACAAAAACATCAGATTCGTCTAATGATTCAATCAAGCAGGAAATGTCAGATGAAGATGCGGAAACTCTTTATCAACAAGCGATTAAAGAAGGCGGAAAATTAAATGTATACTCCATTTCAAGCCGTATGCCTAAAGCAGCCGAAAGTTTTATGGAGAAATATCCTGAAATAAAAGTTGAGGTATATGACTTAAAACAAAACGAGGTTCTGGAGAAAATTTCACGTGAATATAAAGCAGATATTCATACTTGTGATGTAGCACATTTAAAAGATGAAGATGGCAGTGTTTGGAATGAATATGTCAAAAATAATATTCTTAAGATTTATTATCCGAAAGATATTTGTGAAAACATAGATAGTTCTTATCTAGAAACAGGGATGCCATTATATACAGAAATGTATTTCTGGTATTACAATACGGAAGTTTATGATAAAGCACCGATTGATAGTTGGTGGGATTTGACCAGAGAAGAGTGGAGAGGAAAGCTGATAACAAGAAATCCACAGGATGACTCTACTTATATGGCATTATTCACAAATTTATGGCTCGCAAGTGATGAGTTAGAAGCTTCCTATAAAGAAGAATTTGGTGAAGATCTGGTACTTAGTAAAGGATGTAAAAATGCTGCAGAAGAATTTATGTATCGTTTCTGTAACAACGATTTGATATATGCTGCTTCTAGTGACGAAATTTGTGAAGCTGTAGGTACTAAGGGGCAGGATAGTGCACCAATTGGACTTGCTGCATCATCCAAGATGAGAAAAGTAGAATCAGATGGGTATGTAATGAATACCATTGAAAACATTAAACCATTTATAGGAAACCTACAGATCAATTACTTATACACAGTGGATAAAAGTGAGCATGAATCGGCAGCAAAGCTTTTCGTACGCTGGCTTATGGGAGAAAAGGACGGAAAAGGAAAAGGTTTTGAACCATTTAATACTTTAGGCGGATGGGCATTAAGAAAAGATGTTGAAACATTAGAAGGGAACACACCTTTAACAGATATAAATTATGTTAGATACAAAGCAGATGAAGTTTATAATGCATATGTGAATGTGGAAGATTTCTGGATATCATTACAGAAATAAATGAAGTTCAAACAGAAAGGATAGACGGCTATGATTAACTTATTTATGAAAGATGGAAGAGTCAAAAGTACATTACTATTAAATAGTTTTTGTTTCAGTATTGCTTTTTTTGCAATCTACGGTTTGACTTATGGACTTTTAATGCCTGGATTAGATCATATTTTAAGTAGATTCCTTCCGGCAACGATATGTACTTTGTTAGAATCCGGAATATGTGGCCTTGTTGGAAGCGTTATTTGCTCTACCTGTTTTTTCCTAATGAAAGACAAGCGAGTATTTTTAGCGGCATATATCTGGTTATTTATAATTTGTGCAGTATTGATTGTAGGTGTATGGAATCAAATCGGGCCATCAGGCAGAAATTCATTCTTGTATATAGCAGTTTCCTATATTTGGGCCCCTATGTTAGCGGGAGGTATCCTTTCTGTTGGACTTTACAAAGGCTGGTTTTTAAAAGAAAAGAGGCAGAGAATATGATAAATACAGTAATGTTTGATATGGGAGGGACGTTAGAAGAACTTGAATCCAATCAAAAGACAGCAGAAAATGTAATCTCTCATATATATGAAAAGCTGGCAGAGAAAGGTGTTTCGATAAAAGATCCGAAAGAACAATTTTGGAATAAGGTAATAGACGGGAGAGTAAAGTATAAAACTTATAGCCAAGAATGCAAAAGAGAGTTGAAACCGGAACAAATTTGGTCAGATTGGATTTTTAAAAACTTAAATATTGAAACAAACATTATTTATGAAATAGCTGAAGAATTAGCTCATATGTGGGAAGTGACTTATTTTGAACGCAGGCTGCGAAAAGGTGCGAAAGAAATGCTTAGGTGTTTAAAACAGGAAGGTTATAAGTTGAGCATAATTAGTAATACTGCAAGTTTATATCAAGTGTTCAAAAGTTTAGAAAATTATGGAATCAGGGAGTATTTTGAAGATGTGACATTATCTAGTATAACAGGGTATCGCAAACCTCATCCGGAAATTTATAAGATAGCCATGCATCAGGTGAAATCGAAACCAGAAGAATGTGTTTTTGTTGGTGATCGGATCTCGAAGGATATTTTGGGAGCCAAGAATGCCAAACTGGGTGCTTCCATTCAACTATTGCCAAAAGAGTCTTATAAGATGGATGAATTATTGAAAGATACGGTTAGAAGTGATTATGAAATTACTGATATATTTGAAGTTGTTGAAATAATGAAAAAAATAAACGGAAGAGGGTGATAGCATGTTTACTACAGTTTTATTTGATATGGGAGGTACGTTAGAGAATATATCATATTCCTCAGAATCGATGATAAAAGTTACAGATAACATGCTGAAGCTATTAGAGAAATATGGGATTCAGGTAAATGGAACAAAAGAAGAATTTTGGAGTAAGGTAAAAGAAGGAAAGGAAGAGTACCGAATTTTTAGTGAGGCCAATCAAATAGAATTAAAGCCTGAAGAAATATGGCCTAACTGGGTCATGAAAAAGCTGGATCTAAATAAAGAAAAAATAGCAGAAATTTCAGAAGAACTGGCTCATATGTGGGAAGTAACTTATTTTGAACGCAAGCTGCGTGATGGTGTGATAGAGACTTTGGAAAAGTTAAAGAACAAAGGCTACAAATTAGGTATTATCAGCAATACTGCAAGCCTTTATCAGGTATTTGATGTTTTAGAAGATTATGGAATCAGAGATTATTTTAAGGATGTAACATTATCAAGTATAACAGGATATCGCAAACCAAATAAAGAAATTTTTAATATAGCACTTAATCAGATGCAGGCAAAACCGGAAGAATGTGTCTATGTTGGAGATACCAGATCACGAGACATTACTGGTGCGAAAAATGCAAACTTTGGAGCATCAATACAAATCAAATCTTTTTTGACTCAAAGAAAAGATGCTGAGGTTGAAAAAGCAATACAGCCAGATTTTATTATAAGTGACATTACAGAAGTAGTAACGGTCATGGAGGAATTAGAAAAAAGATAGGAAGAAAGAGAGTGAGGCTATGATTTATTATAATGTAGATAAAGTTTATAAATCAGTTGAAGATATGAGAAAAAAGAAGATGACTCATATGGAAATTCTGAAAAAAAATCTTCCAGAAATTCTAAGACCTGATGTAGATAATTCTTTTTCTTCCTGTACCAGAAATGAGTTTTCAGCAGTTGTATTTAACATGGAGACAGGAAACAGATTAGATAGAATAATCCCTTACTTATTAAAACATATGGAACTTAAAAATGCAGACATTATACTGGCGAATGAGTTAGATTATGGAATGAAGCGCTCTTTAAATTTACATACGACCCGCGAACTTGCAAAAGTTTTAAATATGAATTATGCTTATGGTGTAGAATTTATAACAGAAAATGCAGGGAAAAATCAAAATGAATTAGGAATGCATGGAAACGCGATTTTATCAAAATACCCATTATATAATGCATTTCTGATACATCTGCCAATTGAATATGAATGGTTCTATAAAGAAGAGGATTGCCGGATAGGTGTTCGGGTTGCAGTTGCAGCTGAGATCGAATTGGATGGGAAACGAATGGGGTTATGCAGTGTACATTTAGAAAACCGGGCAACTCCCCAAGGAAGAGAAAGGCAGTTAAGATTCTTATTAGATGAACTTGAAAAGAAATTAGGAAACGTGCCTGTATTAATTGGTGGAGATATGAATACCAATATGGTCGATGGTGATTCTAAAGGACCTTTTGAATATCTTCGAGGAAAGGAACAAGAACAGCAACATTGCTTAGGAATGATAACAGCAGTGGAACCTTTAATGAAGACAGCCTTAAATTATGGATATTCTTATGAGGACTGTAATATTATGAAAAAAATAACGCGTAGGAAACCTATGCAGGATGGAAGCAAGGTTGTTTTAAATTTGGATTGGTTCTTTCAAAAAGGGCTTCAATGTTGGGATCCTAAAGTAGTTGATACAGTATTTGATCATTTAAAATTGGAAGGTGGAGAAAGGTACAAACAGTTTGATGGTCAAGAGCTCTCTGATCATAATGCAATTACGGTTAGGTGTAAAATATAAAAGGAAAAACACGCATCTAAGAAAGAGGGAAAAGGAGTATGTATAAAATAGAAACGCACCTTCATACAAAACACACAAGTAAATGTGGAAGGCTAACTTATGATTCATTGATTCATTCTTATAAAGAGAAGGGATATGATGCCATTGCAGTGACCGATCATTATAATGCTGCTACAATTAAATACAAAAGTATAGACATCCAATCGCCGGGAAGTAAAGTGGATTATTTTCTAGATGGATATTATCGAATGAAAGAAGAAGGGAAAAAAGCAGGAATAGTAGTATATATGGGTATGGAACTGCGATTTTCTCAGAATGAAAATGATTATTTATTATATGGTTTTGATAAAGAGCTGCTTGCGAATCCAAAAGAAATTATGGATATGGGAATCGTTGAATTTTCGAAGCTGGCAAGAGAGAAAGGTGCAGTAATCGTGCAGGCTCATCCTTTTCGGAAAAAATGTGTGCCGATAGATCCAATTTATTTAGATGGAGTAGAAGTATTAAATGCAAATCCCAGACATAACAGTCTTAATGACTTGGCTTATGAATATGGGAAACGTAATAATCTGGCAATGACAGCAGGATCTGACTGTCATCGTGAAGGAGATGAAGGACTAACAGGAATTCAAAGTTCATTTTTACCTAAGGATACATTTGAATTTGCGGAATTGATTCGTACTAGGAATTATAAAATTATAACAATCGAAGATAATAAATTAGAAAATAAACAAGATAGAGGATAAATAAATTATAAAAACATGCAGTTTGTTTCATTTGGAACTAACTGCATGTATTGTATTAGAATGAAAGGGTGATGACATGTTCAAGGAATTGTTAATACGGCTTGTTATTGCAGTAATAATTGGTGCTTTGATTGGCTGGGAAAGAGAAATGTCAAAACAGCCGGCCGGTTTCCGGACACATATCCTGGTAACGCTGGGAGCGGCAATGGTTACAATGGTTGGTTATTTTACTGCTTATAATTTTGCAGGAAGTGTAACGGTTGATCCTAATCGTCTTGCAGCACAAGTGATTAATGGAGTTGGTTTTTTAGGCGCCGGTACAATTATGAAAGAAGGTGTCACAGTCCGTGGCCTGACGACAGCGGCCGGAATTTGGACTGCAGCCTGTCTGGGAATTGCAGTTGGAGCAGGTTACTACAATCTGGCTGTTATAGGGGTTTCCTCTGTGATTGTAATACTTGTCTTATTCCGGATTTTAAGAAAGCGGATTATAAAAGGAAGATATCCAAGGTATCGTGTAGAACTGGTCTGTAAAAATGTAACTAGAGTATTGAATACATTTAATCAAAAAGTTTCTGAAACAGAAGGCAAATTTGAAAATATTTCAGCTAAAGAAGAAGGAGAGAGTCGGGTAAGGGTAACCTTTTATATACAATTTTTTCAATCTGCCGGACGGATCAAAATTGATGAGTTAATGGAGGATTTATCATTAATAAAAGGAATAGAAGGAATTAATCTGGAACGTATTTAAATAGAATCGAGGTGAAATAATCATGTTGGGTTGGAAAGAAATATTATTACGGATAACATTAGCAATCATTATTGGTGGTATTATTGGATGGGAAAGAGAAAAAGCAAACCGTCCGGCTGGTTTCCGAACTCTTTCACTGGTTTCGGTAGGAGCAGCAGTTGTAACAATTACAGGATATTTATCAGTCTATCAATTTCTGGGCTTGTCTTCCTTTGACCCAAATCGGATGGCGGCACAGGTAGTATCCGGGATAGGTTTTTTGGGAGCCGGTACAATTTTGAGAGAAGGATTTTCGGTTCGTGGTCTTACAACTGCAGCAAGTGTGTGGACAGTGGCATGTCTGGGAATTGCAGCAGGAGCAGGATATCCATTGGCTGCTGCTATAGGAACTGTCATAATCTTTGTTGTTCTTAGAATATTTAATTCAATTGAAAAGAGAATGCATCAAAATAAGCATAAAGAAATGGTCTTAGATTTTAGTTGTAAAAATATAACAAAAATTTTAGTAGCGTTGTCGAGAATGATTCCGGAAAGCAAAGGGACGATACAGGATATCGTTATGGAAAAGCAGGAAGGGAAAATGTTATCTGTTGTATTAAAGATTAAATTTTATATTCCAATCGCCGAAAACGAGTACAATAATATATATGAGGAAATTCAGGAAGTAGAAGGAATTGAAAATGTAGAAATCATTGTTCCTTTTTAATTATGACAACTTTATCAATAGTTTTTGCGTTGCAATACAAAAACTATTGATAAAGTTTATTTTTTTGCATATAATGGTACTAATTAGATTGGAGGAAGTGTAATGATTGAAAGAAAAGAATATTTTGAAAAACTAGTTGGATATAAGGATAAAAAAATCATAAAAGTAGTAACTGGTATTAGGCGTTGTGGAAAATCTACGTTACTGAGAATGTTTCAGGAATATTTACTAGATAATGGAGTAGAAAAAATACAAATAGTAGCTATAAACTTTGAAGATTATGAGTTTGAGGAATTGAAAGATCCAAAAGAATTATATAAGTATATTAAAAGTAAATTGCTGCCAAATAGAATGGTATATGTGATACTAGATGAAATCCAGAATGTGAAAGAATTTCAAAAAGTAGTAGACAGTTTATTTATTAAGGATAATATAGATATTTATTTAACAGGTTCAAATGCATATATGCTATCGGGAGAATTGGCTACTCTTCTATCAGGCCGGTATATTAAAATAGAAATGCTTCCGCTCTCTTTCGCAGAGTATGTTTCAGTAAGAGGGGAAGGAAAAAGCATGGACGAAAATTATCAGGAGTATATAGAAACTAGTTCATTCCCTTATGCGCTATACTTGGAAAAAGAAAATAGACAGATAAAGGAATATCTATCAAGTATTTACGACACTGTAATTTTGAAAGATGTTATTGGGAGAAAGAAGATAACAGATATTATGATGTTAGAAAGTGTTATTCGCTTTTTAATGGATAATATAGGTAATCAGTTATCAACAAAAAAAATAAGTGATACGATGACTTCAAATGGAAGAGGTATAAATGTTAGAACGGTTGAATCCTATTTATCAGCATTTATGAACTCTTATATTGTGTACCAAGCGAAACGATTTGATATTAAGGGGAAACAGTATTTGAAGACTTTGGAAAAGTATTATATTGTTGACATTGGTCTAAGGAATGCCCTACTTGGTAATCGTGGGCAAGATGTAGGACATATCTTGGAAAATGTTGTTTATCTTGAGCTGATCCGGAGGGGGTATGAAGTATACGTTGGTAAGGTGGAAGATGTAGAGGTAGACTTTGTAGTTAAAAATGAGCAGGGGACAAAATATATCCAGGTTGCTGCAAGTGTTCGTGACGAAAATACATTGAAAAGAGAGCTTAAACCGTTACAAAAAATACAGGATCATTATCCAAAGTGTATTATGACACTAGATAGAGACCCTGTAGCTGATTATGAAGGGATTAGAAGATTCAATGCTTTGGATTTTTTTATGCATAAAATAGATATTTAGAAGTTAAATCTTTCAATAACTGTAAGTGTTATATATCACATTCATTCTGTATAATAGGAGTTAATGAATTTGAGAATGAAAGTGAGGAAAAGTTGAATGAATCAGAAAATATTAGAAGTACAGTCTTTAAGGAAGTACTATGGAAAACAGGATACAGTTACAAAAGCGATAGATGGACTTACTTTTCAGGTAATGGAAGGAGAGTTCATTGGGATTATGGGGAGCAGTGGATCGGGTAAAACAACACTTTTAAATTGTATTGCTACAACAATTTGTCCGACAGAAGGGAAGATACTTTTGAAGGGTAAAAATATCGGAGATTTTAAAGGGGAGCAACTGGCGGATTACAGAGGAAGCAGAATAGGTTATCTTTTCCAGAATTATGAATTACTCGATAATTTAACAGGCAGGGAAAATATCATGCTACCTCTGGCAATACACAATGTGAAAGAACAGGATGGCGTAGATCAAATTGAACGCCTTGCTCAATTTTTGGAGATAGAAGATGTCTTGTCAAAATTCCCGTCCCAGATGTCAGGCGGTCAGAAACAACGGGTGGCAGCAGCCAGGGCTATGATTTTGAATCCGGACATTGTGCTGGCTGATGAGCCGACTGGAGCTTTGGATTCTAAAAATGCGAAAATTCTAATGAATAAACTCTCTGATTTAAATCAAAAGCAAAAAGTAACAATTTTGATGGTAACTCATGATTCAAATGCAGCAAGCTATTGTTCGAGGATTTTATTTATTCAGGACGGAATGATTTTCCATGAATTGAGAAAAAAAATTCCTGAAGAAACCCAGCAAGAGTTCTATGAACGAATCATTTCGGTCATGGCACAATTGGGAGGAGGAAGTGCAAATGTTCTTTAAACTGGTTCGAAAAAACAGTAAGCGCAGCCGGAAAGAGAACGGACTTTTCTTTCTATCCCTTATTGTTTCAATTGTGGCATTTTATATTATTTTATCGCTTAAAAATCAGGACGTAATCATTTTTTTAAGGAAAATGGAAAGTGATGCCGTGAATCATCTGTTCATGATGATACCGGTATTATATGGAGTTTCCCTATTTATTTTATTTTTCTTGGTATACTTTTCCGGAAAATATCAACTTGATAGAAGGAATCACCAATTGGGCATTTATATGATGATGGGTATGCGGCGAACAAGGCTGTTATTAATGTTGTTGGCTGAAGAAATATGGAGCAGTGTTTTATCTCTGGCAGTCGGAATACCAGTAGCAGTATTCATATCTGAGATGATCAGCCTGATTACAGCTAGAGTTGTTGGACTTGGTATTATAGGTCACCGTTTTACATTTTCAATATATGCAATATTTTGGACTGCTGTTGGTTATTTTGCAATTCGGTTATTGGCATTGGCAATCTTAAGTGGTAATATTGTAAAAAAAGAAATTGGGCAGTTACTGTATGATTCACAAGAAGAGAAACAAAGGATTCATAATCGGAGCTTAGTTTTGATTCAATTTACATCTGGTATTTTGTTATTGGCAGCAGCATATGGAATGGCTATTTCAGGAATATCTTGGAATTCGATTAGCGGGATGATAATCACTATAATTATTGGTATTTCCGGTACTTTCCTCTTGTTTTATGGTATTGGAATTTTGTTTGAGATGTTTTTGAAGAAAAGGGGAACGAATAAAGGGTTGGGAATATTTACGTTTCGCCAGTTGCAGGAGACAGTATTTCTGCGTCCTAATTCTTTAGCAATTTCCTCCTTGTTAGTTTTGATGGCACTTTGCTTTTTTGGGTATGGCATTTCCGTTGGTTTCGGTTCCGACAGAAAGGAACAGCATGTTTTGGATTATACATTCCAGGGAGACGAGAAGCAAATAAAAACGGAATTAGAAAAGATAAATTTTTCAGATTATACACAAGAATTGTTTGAAGTCAGAACAGGTTATTTTTCTGTAGAACAAGATGATGAAGACGGCTTTTCGGCAGAGTCATTGATTAGTGCTTTGAAAAGGCAGAATGATTCGAATGATGAAGATATTATATTTAATTATCTGCAATATTTTACATCTATGCATTTAATTTCTCTATCTGGATATAACCATATACTTGAGCTTGCAGGAAAAGAACCCATTAAAATGAATGAGTACCAGGTAGCTTTATATAGAGATCCTGAATTTTCTGATGAAAAAATGGAGGAAGTAGTAAAAGATTCATTGCTTGAAAAGCCGTATGTAGAAATAAAGGGCAAACAGTATCAGTTAATAGAAAAATTTTGTCAAGATGATATTGTCGTAGACCGTGCTATTAGTATTGGTTACGGATTGGTTGTATCCGATGATTTATTTGAGCGGCTTACAAATGTGAATTACAGTTCTTATTGGAATGCTGCATTGAAGAAAGAGATTGTCAAAAGCAAAGGATTATTGCAGGCGATTTCTCAGGTCAATGACAAGATAGATCAGACCTCGCTTAAATATGAAAGCTATTTGCAGAATATGGGCAGAAAGTTATTTTATTTGGTCGCATCTAGTTATACAACAATTTATCTTGCAGTTATTTTCCTGATTATTGCAAATACAGTGATTGGAGTTCAGTTTTTGATGCAGCAACATAAAACAGGAAAACGTTATCGTACATTGATTAATCTTGGCTGTCATTACGAAGTTTTGTGTCATTCGGCGAGACGGCAGATTAAATGGTATTTTGGTCTTCCAGTAACAGTGGCAGCAATAGGAAGTCTGTTTGGGGTAAAATCATTGTTTACTGGTATATTAGTTCGAAGTGTGAAAGATGAAAAATTATTATTTGTAGCAGCAGCTATAATTGTATCTATTTGTGTGATAGAATTAATTTATATGACTGTTGTTATGAAATTAAGTGACAAGTATCTGCTTGAACTAATAGAGAGCAGGCAAGAAGACAACTAAAAGAATGATACAAAAGGCGACCGCCCCTATGAGTAAAGGAGGGATTATTTTGAAAAAAATAGTGATTGTAGAAGATGATTTGTTTATGCGGGAAGAGTTGGCTTCTATTTTTATGAAAGAAAAGTATGCAATTTCCTGTATTACCTGTTTTCAGCATACATCAAAAGATATTTTAAAAGAATCCCCCGATTTAGTAATCCTAGATATCAATCTGCCTGGAGCTACTGGATTTGAAATTTGCAGAACGGTCAAGCAGAAAAGTTCTGTTCCACTACTTGTTCTGACAAGCCGGGATCAGATGCGGGATGAACTACATGCATTGAATTTAGGAGCAGATGAATATTTGACAAAGCCCTGCCATAAAGACAGATTATTGGCTCGTGTATCAAATTTACTTCGCAGATATGAAGGACGAAATCATTTTGTTGAAGTACAGGGAATCAGGTTGGATCGTAAAACATATACCCTGTATGTGGGAGAACGCTCTATCGTACTCCCAGAGAATCAAGGTAAAATAATGGAACTTCTTTTGTCTCATTCAGATGATATCGTTACAAAGGAAATGTTCTTTAAAAAGTTATGGGGAACGACAGAATACATCGATGAAAATGCGCTTCAGGTCAATATGACAAGATTGAAGAAAACGCTCGGAAGTATTTTTCTAAACGAAAGAATTATAACAATCAGGGGTAAGGGGTATTGTCTGGTATCAAGTGAAGGTATGAAAAATGATTAAAAAAATAGTGGATGTTTGCAGGAAAAATATATTTTGGTTCCTTATGTTGCTTGTTTTGAATGTTATGTTTGGGACTTTTTTGTGGCTTATTGATGAAGAAGGTTTCGTTAAACTGTTTTGTGTTATGCTTCTTGGATCTTTTGGATTGTATTGTATCTCAATATTTGTTGTCTACAAAACGGAGAGCAAGAAAGAAAAAGCAATACTTGAGTTCCTGGAAAATCCGGATTTACATCGAGAGAAAAAAGCAGTCAATTTAGGAAAGGGAACCGAAAAAAATCAGATTTATCTTATTGGAAGGAAGCTGCGTGAAAAGGATGAAAAAATAAAGGAGTCTAATTTTAATATTCAAGAGTATGAAGAATATATAGAAAGCTGGGCACACGAAATCAAGAACCCTTTGGCTTTGATGACTTTTGTATTAGATAATCGAAAAGAAGAGATTTCACCAATAATTTACCGTCGCCTGGAATATATCAGGAACCAGATGCAGGAAAATATAGATAGGATTCTATATTATGCAAGACTCAAATCCGTACATACGGATTATCTATTTGAAAAAATATCCTTACAGAAATGCTGTTATGATATCTTGAAAGAGTATGAAATCTTGTTGCAGGAACAAAAGTTTAGTATTATTAATGAGGTTCAGGACATCCAGGTGCTAGCTGACGAAAAAGGGTTGATTTTCATACTTAGTCAGGTAATCAGTAATTCGATAAAATATGTTAAACCAGAAGATAAAAATCCTTTTTTACACTTATTTACAATTGCTGACAAAGAAAAAGGATATCTTGTACTTGGAATACGGGATAATGGGATAGGTGTTAAACCTTATGATATACCATTTCTGTTTGACAAAGGATTTACTGGGGATATAGGGGAACAAAGAAAAAGAGCGACAGGAATGGGACTTTATCTGGCAAAGCAAGTAGCGCTTGCTTTGAACGTAAGAATAGAAATTGTAGAAGAATATAACGAGGGTTTCGAAATCCATTTTCTGTTTCCAATTATTGAATAAATTATAAATGAAGGTTTTAAAGAGGCTTTGGTCAGATCCTCTTTAAAACCTTCAAATATTAATAGGCATCTTAGTTAACAGACTTGACATAATAATGATTTAAGAGTAGAATAAACAAGTGTTTAAAACAAGCGTTTTATAGAAGGGAAGAATAGGTAGATATGGAAGAACAGACAAAACAAGTAATTTTAAAAGCAGCTTTTTTATTATTGGAGAAAAAAGACATGAATTCGATTTCTGTGAGAGAAATCGCTAAAGAAGCTGGTGTAAATATAGCAGCTATCAGTTACTATTTTGGCGGGAAATCAGAATTGTTCTCTTCTATGATGGAACAGTACTGGGAAGATCTTAAATTGTTATGTATGGAAATACTTGAGCAGGAATCAATATCAAATCTAGATGCTAAAAATTTTTGTCTTCGTTATATGGAAAAAGAAATGAGCTCAACAGGGATTCTTCGTTCAGAGCAGGTTATGTATCAAAATTACAAAATTGATGAAAAAACAAAAGAAAGAATCAATTTACAATTTAAAGCTTTTTCTCATTTAGTTAAGCAATGTAATCCAAATTGTAAAGAGGAATCACTGAAAATTAAAGTGGTATCATTATTATCTGCATTGACACATCCGGCATTGTGGAATGAAATTGCAGAAAATTTGATAGATGATAAGAAAATGTTTATGGATGCATATGTTTGTGAGTTAGTTGATAACTTATGAAGGGAGAAAGAGTATGAGAAAATATTATATTGATAATATTCGAATATTGTGTATATTATTACTGATTCCGTTTCATGCAGCAATGATATTTAACAGCTTTGGAGAGAATTGGTACATACATAGTCAAGAGAATAGTGCTGCAACTTTGTTTATTGTTGGTATTTATCCATGGTGGATGTCAGGTTTATTTGTATTGGCTGGAATGTCGTCCGTATATGCATTAAAGAAAAGAACAGTGAGGCAATATATAAAAGAAAGATTCCTAAAACTCTTTCTTCCGTTTTTGTCTGCTCTTGCATTGCTTATACCGGTTCAGCCATATATAGCTGACCAATTTTTTAATAATTATCATGGAAATTATTTTGAGCATTTATCTATATTTTTTACATTGACTGATTGGACAGGTTACGATGGTCATTTTACACCAGGTCATACTTGGTTTATTTTATATTTATTTCTCATATCTTTGATTTCAATACCATTTATGGTGTGGAATTATAACAGGGAGAAAAAAATAATCGGAACAAAAATGACGATGTTGAAACTGTTGTTACTGTTCGTTATTCCACTAATTGCTACCCCGATACTTAACATAGGGGGTAAGAGTGTTGGAGGATTTGCAGCTTACTTTTTATTAGGGTATTTTATTTTAAGTATGGAAGAGGTACAAGTCCGACTTGAAAAATATTGTATGCCGCTTGGGATAGTTTGGATAATAATGATTGTTATATATTGTAGCTTGTATCAGAGTGGCATGAAGGGGATTTTTTCCGATATAGTACAGAATGTTTTTAGCTGGATTGGAATTTTAGCAATGATTGGATTGGGAAAACGTTTTTTAAACTTTAATAATTGCTTTACAAAATATTTTGCACCGGCATCGTTTCCTATCTATATCTTTCATCAATCTATTATAGTAATAGTAGGTTATGTGATAGTGCAGCGGGTTCAATTGTTGAGTATACAGTATATTAGTATTGTTATAAGTTCATTTTTATTAACTATTATAATGTATGAATTATGTAAAAGAATTGCAGTTACCCGGTTTTTATTCGGAATAAAAAGATAGAAGGGATTGAGTAGAACTTATGAAATTAATGATAGCATCAGATATACATGGTTCATTTTATTATGGACGGCTTATGATAGAATCCTTTTGGAGAGAAAAAGCAGACAGACTGATTTTGTTAGGTGATATTTTGTATCATGGACCACGTAATGAACTCCCAAAAGGATATGCACCTAAGGAAGTGATAACGATGTTGAACCATATGAAAGATAAAATATTATCTGTGCGTGGTAATTGTGATACAGAGGTTGATCAGATGGTGTTAGAGTTTCCGATTATGGCGGATTACGCTGTTGTTTTGTTAGGTTCATATATGATTTATGCTTCCCACGGACATAAGTATAACCAAAAAAATCTTCCTCCAATACAGAAAGGAGATATCCTTTTAAATGGTCATACACATATACCTAAATGTGTAGAGCATGAAAATTATGTTTATATGAATCCGGGCTCTATATCCTTGCCGAAAGAAAATAGCTGTCATAGTTATATGATTATGAGTGAGACCAGCATTGTTTGGAAAGACCTTGAAAATGGAATTGAATATTTGTCCTGGAAAAAAGGCGATTTTGCATAGTATAAGACATACAACGAGTCGGTACATTTAGTACTGGCTCATTTTTATTTTAAAAATTCAAAGTTCATCCGAATTTGGATAAAGTTAAATTATTAAATGATTGACAATTCAGTAAATTTATACTATATTAATTATAGACCGACGGTCGGTATATAAGTGAGGTGAAACTATGAGAGTTATAAAAAAGCATGATGAGAGAAAAAATGAAATTCTGGATGCGGCGGAACGACTGTTTCATGTGAAAGGATATGAAAAGTGTACTGTGAATGACATACTTGAAGAGGTTGCTATTGCTAAAGGCACTTTTTATTATTATTTCAAATCGAAAAAAGAAGTCATGGAAGCGGTCGTATCACGCTATACTGATGTGGTGGCTGAAAGAGCAAATAAGATTCTTAAGAACGATAAAATTAGCACCGAAGAAAAATTAGTTTGTATATTTCGTGCCATGAAGATTAATGACCAAATTGATAGCGATGTGCTGAATGAAATGCATAAAGCTGAAAATGCCCAATTACATCAGAAAATTTTAAATCAAATGGTTACTACAATGGCACCCATTTTAGTACAGGTGGTTGAAGAAGGTGTAGAAAGAAAAATTTGGAGTTGTAAATACCCATTACAATATATGCAGATTTTTCTGTCTGCTGCATTAACGTTAACAGATGAGGGGATTTTCAAATTGGATAAAGAAGAACAAGGTATGCTTATGACAGCTTTGATTTCACTAATTGAAAAGATGTTAGAAGTACCAGAAAATTCCTTCAATCAGTTGTTTATACAAAAGTGGGAAAAAACTTGATACAAAAGATAATTTAAAAGTAAAAGGAAACTATTATGAAAAAGTTTATAGCTATATGGATTGGGGAATTAATTTCAAATATTGGTAGTGGTATGACTGCATTTGCCATTTCAATTTATGTTTATCAGCTTACAAGAAGCGCAACATGGGTATCGGTCGTAGCTCTTCTGGCATTTGCTCCTACCATTCTTTTGAACCCCTTTGGAGGTATCCTTGCAGATCGTTATGACAGAAGGTTATTAATGATATGTGGAGATTTTTTTTCAGCCGTGGGTCTTTTGGTTATAATCATCTGTATGCAGTCTGGTTATACGGGTGTAATTCCTATATGTATCGGTGTTACGATAAGTTCCATCTTTTTAGGATTACTTGAGCCTGCTTATAAAGCAACGATAACAGAATTACTCCCCAAAGAAGAATTTGCAAAAGCAAGTGGTCTGGTTCAGCTGGCAGGTGCATCTAAGTACTTAGTATCACCTTTGATAGCAGGATTACTTCTTTCTTCTATAGGAATTAAGGGGATTTTAATAATTGATATACTAACATTTTTTGTTACTGTTTTTGTTTTAGTAATCGTGCGAAGAAATGTAAATAACATTAAATTAAAACAGAGTGATTTCAATTTTTTCAGAGAATTCCAGGAAGGAATAAGGAGTATTACTGCCGATAAAGGAATAAGCAGCTTAGTATTATTGATGACTTTTACTTGCTTTTTTTTAGCATTCATGCAGACTTTGCTGGCTCCTATGATTTTGGCTTTTTCTAATTCTAAAGTACTTGGAATTATGGAATCAGTTAGTGCTGTCGGTATGTTAATTGGCAGTGTTATTATTGCAAGTTTGAATATAAAAAGAAATTATTCCAAGATACTTATATTTTCTCTAATGGCGGCAGGAATTTTTATGGCATTGGCAGGAACAACGACCCATATAGGATTGCTTGCGGCATTTTGTATATTATTTTTTGCAGCGTTACCATTTGTCAATACATGTGCAGACGTATTAATTCGTGTCAGGGTATCTAATGAGATGCAAGGCAGGGTATGGGGAATAATAAGTGTAATAACACAAGCAGGCTATGTAGCGGCTTATGCGGTCTGTGGTGTATTGGCTGATTATGTGTTTGAGCCAATGCTGACTAAGGAAGGAATTTTGGCAGGAAACATTGGTCGTATTATTGGTATCGGAGAAGGTCGAGGAATTGGATTTATGCTTATTATTACCGGTATTATAATGTTTGCGTTTGCAGTTATTTTTGGATCAAGGAAAAGTATTAAGGAGATGGAAAATGAATTGGCAAATAATTAAAAAGGATTTGAAAAGAAATAAATTAATTAATCTGGCATTATTTTTGTTTATGGTATTTTCTGCGATGCTTGCAGCTTTGTCTGTGATTGTGGCTGTACAGACTTTTACATCAATATCTGAATTATATAAGAAAGCAAAGCCTTCTCATTTCATGCAGATGCATAAAGGAGAAATCAATCGGGAAGCAATCAATAAATTTATGTCAGAACATGGGGATATAACCTATTGGCAGACTTGCACAATGATTGATATGTACGGCGAATGTATTACAGTTAAGGGAGATCAAAATACATACAATCTTTCTGATTGCCGTCTCGACATCGGCCTGGTTATGCAGAATAAAGAAAGAGATATACTATTAAATTCGAAACATAATAAAGCAGTTATTCGTCAAGGAGAAATAGGGGTACCTGTACTATTAAAAGAAATGTACAAAATGGAATTAGGAGACCGCATTATTTTGAACTGTAATGGAATTACCAAAGAGTTTGTAATTAAAGAATTTATTTTGGATTCCATGATGAATTCTACAATGTGTTCTTCAACAAGAATACTATTAAGTGAAAAAGACTTCAATATGCTGCAAGGTAAAGTTGGAGAGGTTGAGTATCTGATAGAAGCATATCTTACCAATTCTAAAGAAGCTAACGCTTTTCAGACTGATTATGAAAATGCAGGACTACCACAGAATGGACAGGCTGTTACTTATTCAATGATTTTTTTGCTGAGTGCTTTAACGGATATTATAACGGTATTTGTTTTATTTTTTGTAAGTATACTTTTAATCCTTATTTCTTTTATATGTGTTAGGTTTACGATATTGGCTGCAATGGAAGAAGATATGAATGAGATTGGGGTAATGAAGGCGATAGGGCTTCGATTTTTTGATATCAGAGACCTTTATCTTATTAAGTACAGGACATTGGCAATCGCAGGTGTAATAGCGGGAAATATTTTTGCATTATTAATAAGTAGTATTTTTACAAGGCATATTAGTATAACATTCGGAGATAAAAAGATATCAATTCATGCAATAGTATTATCATTAATTATTAGTTGTATCGTTTTTTATATTACTAATTTTTACTGTAAAATTGTATTAAAAAAAATCAAAAAGTTATCGGTCGTTGAAACGCTGGTAAGAGGAAATAGATTGAATAAAAATGCAGCAGGTTTCAAGAAAATCATATATAAATCTAAGAAACTGCCAGTTAATTGGTTGCTAGGAATTTGTGAAGTTTTCTTTCAATTTAGAAACTGGCTTATCGTATTTTTCTCGTCTATTATAGTTGTATTGATGATTCTAATTCCGGTAAATCTGATGAACACCTTAAAATCGCCTAAATTTATTTCCTATATGGGAAGTTCATTGGAAGATATTATGATTGAAACAGGTAATGGTAAAAATATTGAAGATAATTATGAAACTATAAAACAGCTCTTAAAAAGAGATGAAGATATCTTAAATTATCAGGAATATCGAAGAGTTTGCGCAAAAACTGTTGATGCACAAAAGAAGCTTATGAATTTACATATAGACAGTGGAGAAAACGCTGGAAATGAACTTCAGTTTCTTAGTGGAAAGTCACCTGAGAGGGAAAATGAACTTGCAATTTCCTATCTTAATGCTAATGAAATGGGTAAAGAGACCAATGACATTATAGTACTATATTTAAATGGAAAAGAAAAGGAATTTGTTATTTCAGGAATTTATCAGGACGTTACAAGTGGTGGATACACAGCAAAATCAAAATATCATTTTTCGGGATTGAATAGTGAAAAATATTCTTTTTCAGTTAACTTTAACGAAAAAACAGATGTGAAAAAAAAGGCAGATGAATGGAATGAAATCCTTGGTTATGGAATTAAGGTGGAACCAATGGAAGAATTCATCAATCAAACTTTGGGGGGAGTTGTAAATCAACTTAGGACAATTATTTTTGTAATTATTATTATTAGTTCCTGTCTGACTATGTTTGTAACAATTTTATTTATAAAGCTGCGACTTGCAAAGGACCTATCGGAAATAGCAGTTTTAAGAGCAATTGGGTTTTCAAAGCGAGATATAAAAATGCAATATATGATAAAAATCGGTTGCATTTCAATGATTGGAATATTAACGGGTATAGTATTGACGCAAGTGTTAGGAGAAAAGATTAGTAACGTTGCATTAAGCAGCGCAGGGCTTGGGATAAAGAAGGTAGAACTTATTATTAATCCTGTAACGGAGTTTATTATTTGTCCTCTGTTTTTGATTATGCTTATACTTCTGATAACTTGGATTGTTGTAAGAACAATTAAAAAATATAATATTATTACGCTTATAAACGAATAGTGATTAGGGAGGCCAATGTGAAAACATTATTAGAGACACAGAATCTATGTAAAAGTTTTGAAGATATTAAAGTTTTAAAGAATATAAATCTCAAGGTATCTGAAGGAGAATTTATAGCAATTATGGGACAGTCAGGTTCAGGAAAATCTACATTGCTTTACAATTTAAGTGGAATGGACAAGTCTTCTTCCGGTAACGTACTGTTTTGTGGGAAAGATATTTCTATGCTGAATGATGATATGATGAGCGAAGTAAGATTAAAACAGATGGGATTTATATTTCAGAATTCTTATCTTTTGAAAAATTTATCTATTCGTGACAATATTGTACTGCCAGGATTTAAGGCAAGAAAATTGACTAGAGAACAAATAAATTGTAATGCAAATATGCTAATGGAAAAGACAGGTATCTTAAGTGTAGCAGACCATGATATAAAAAAAGTTTCTGGAGGTCAGCTGCAGCGCGCAGCAATTTGCAGGGCGCTTATTAACCAGCCTGATATCTTGTTTGGAGATGAACCCACTGGAGCATTAAATAGTAGTGCGACAAGAGAAATAATGGATATTTTGAATACTGTAAATCGTGAAGGGAAAACGGTCATTATTGTAACTCATGATGCAAAAGTAGCAGCCAGGGCAAGCAGAGTCATATACTTAATGGATGGAAAATTACATAATGAATTGAAATTGGGGAAATGGGATATTTCAGAAAATAAAAAGATATACCGAGAGAAATGGTTATCAGAGTGGTTGGAAAAACAGGGTTTTTAAAATATAAAATTTTTTCCACCTCATTATATATAAACTATAATTAAGTTCTTCTTATTAAAATCTTTATATTTTTAATTTATAATGAAAAAAAATAATAATAGAGGAGATACAAATGAAAAAAATAGTTTTTTATGTATTATGTGTTATGGAAGTTATATGTTTAGCATGTGTTTATCTGGCAGGAGGAATGGCAGGTGCTTATGCATGGAGCTTCGCAGTATTTGTTTTGGCGCCATTATCATTGATAGTAGCATTGGTTCAAGTCATAGCGTTACTAGTAAGAAAGTTAAAAAAGAAAAGTCTAAAGTGGAATTTGATGCTATTAATAATCTCTTTGATTGGAGCATATCCGATTACAATTTTATTAGGTATTTCCAGCATTACCTATCCAACAAAGGCGGACAAGAAAGAGGAAATAGCAGCTGTTATGCCTGTAAAGGATGGCATTACTTTTGGTGGTGTTAATTATAAGACTCATGCAATATGGCCATCTGAATGTTATGCATATGATATACTAGTAGAGCCTTATGATATTGAAAGTAACGATTTGACTAAATTTGGTATATACAATGCAGATGTAGTTGCACCGGTCTCAGGTACTATTATTGGTCTTGAAAATTCAGAAGAAGATATTCTTCCGAATACGGATGAGTTTAAAAGTCAATTAGGTAACTATGTATTTATCAAAATAGATCGTACGGGAACCTTTATGATATTGGCACATTTAGAAAAGAATAGTATCAAAGTAACAGTTGGTGATCATATAACAGAAGGTGAGTACATAGGTAAGGTTGGCAATTCAGGTACTACCTCGGAGCCACATTTGCATATACAGCATCAGAGAAACAATCCGTTGCAAATGGTATTTCCGACTTGTTCGGAAGGGTTACCAATCAAGTTTAAAAAATAAATTAGATAAGGATGATGGAATATGAAAACAATAGGATTAATTGGGGGAATGAGTTGGGAAAGTACAGTTACATATTACAAGATAATAAATGAGGTGGTGAAAGAACAACTGGGTGGGTTACACTCTGCAAAAATATTATTATATAGTGTAGATTTTCAAGAAATAGAAGAATGTCAGGTAAATGGCGATTGGGAAAAGAGTGGAGAGATTTTAGCAGAAGCGGCTCTAAGTCTTGAGAAAGCGGGTGCTGATTTCATTGTTATCTGTACGAATACGATGCATAAAGTAGTGCCGCAGATACAGTCAAAAATTAAGATACCAATTATTCACATTGCAGAAGCAACGGCAGAAAAACTCTTAGAAAATAAAATTGAAAAAGTGGCATTGTTAGGAACGAAATATACCATGAAGCAGGATTTTTATAAAGAAAAATTAATGAATGTAGGTATAGAAGTTCTTATCCCAGATGATGAAGATATAGAGTTTGTAAATCATGTGATTTATGATGAACTTTGTATGGGAAAGATAGAAGAAAAATCGAAACAGGAGTATTTACGTATTATTCATAAGTTAGCGGAGCAGGGAGCACAAGGAGTTATTTTAGGTTGTACAGAAATAGGTCTTTTGATTCAACAAGAAGATACAAAACTTCCTGTTTTCGATACGACACATATACATGGTGAAAAAGCAGCAATGGATGCAATAAAGAAGTAAAATGGAAAGGATTCTCGATAATGATTTTAAGTGCAAGCAGGCGTACTGACATACCAAATTATTATTCGGATTGGTTTCTTAACCGATTAAAAGAAGGGCATTTATATGTACGAAACCCTATCAATATATATCAAGTCAGTAAAATAGATGTTTCTCCTAAGAATGTCGATTGTATTGTGTTTTGGACAAAAAATCCTGAACCTATGCTTCAAAAACTGGATGAATTAAAAGACTATAAGTATTACTTTCAGTTTACTTTAACAGGGTATGGAAAAGATTTAGAACCTAATGTACCTGATAAAAAGAATTATATGATTCCTATCTTTCAAGAATTATCAAATAAGATTGGGAAAGAAAAAGTAATATGGCGTTATGACCCTATCCTAATAACCGAGAAGTATTCATTAGACTATCATATTAAAGCGTTTACAAAAATTGCAGAGAATTTGAATGGGTATACCAATAAAGTAATAATCAGCTTTTTGGATTTATATTTAAAAACAAAAAGAAATATGAAAAATATAAAAGTGCAAGAGATAGAAGATATAGAAAATTTTACAGGGCAATTAGCTCAAATTGCAAAGAAAAATCAACTGTTGATAGATACGTGTGCTGAAAAAATAGATTTATCAAAATACGGAATAGGCCGTAGTAGTTGTATTGACAAAACTTTAATTGAACAAATAATAGGTTCAAAAATCAAAGTCAAGAAAGATAAAAATCAGCGTAATGAATGTGGATGTATGGAAAGTATTGATATAGGCTGTTATGATACCTGTAAAAATGAATGTATCTATTGTTATGCAAATGAAAATTGTAATAAAGTAAAAGAAAACTTAAAAGTATATAATCCGTATTCCCCAATTTTATGTAGTGAATTGGATGAGAAAGATAAAATTACAGAAAGAAAATTAAAATCATTAAAAGAAGAGCAGTTGAGTTTTTTTAATTAATTATACCTTCTGAAAATTAGTACTTCTTTTCATACTAAGTTATCATATATATTATTATTCATTAACTAAAAAAGGGGATTAAAAATGAATAATAAGGGATACATGAAGGAAATGATATCAATTGGTCTTCCTGTAACTTTACAGAGTATTTTTCAAGCTTCTTATAGTTTAGTTGATCAATTGATGGTAGGGTCTCTTGGTTCATTGAGTATTGCCGGAAGTGGTCTTGGAGCTAAATTTTCAAGTTTGGTAACTTTTACATTATCATCCGTTGCAGCAGTTGCCTCAATATTGATTGCACAGTATCATGGAATCAAAGATAAAAAAGGGATAAACCAAAGTTTTTTTTCTTGCTTATATATTTCAGTCATTATTATGCTTTTGTTTACATTACCATCATTATTAATGCCTGATTTAATTATGAGAGTTTACACGGATGATTCTGCTGCCATTCATATGGCGGCGCAATATTTGAGAGTAATTTCAATAAGTTTTATTCCAATGACATTTACATTACTTGCATCTTCTTACCTGCGGAGTATAGAGAAAAGCAAATATCCAATGTATGCCAGTGTTATATCTGTGCTTGTTAATATAATTTTTAATTATATATTTATTTTTGGAAAGTTTGGTGTACCTAAGATGTACTTAACAGGAGCAGCAATAGGAACCTTAATTGCCAGAATATTGGAAGCCTTTTATTTACTTTATTTTATACTTCGATTAAAATTAAAGAAAGAAATTTATCTAAAACCTATTCATTTGTGGAATACAAAATTCTATAAACGTATTTCGATTATAATTTTACCTATTATGTTAAATGAGTGTTCCTGGAGTATCGGTGAAAATATTTATGCAGCTATTTATGGGAGACTTGGGACAAAAGCGTTGGCAGCAATGACGATTACAAATCCTTTGCAAGGAATGTTCATTGGTATGTTTTCAGGGGTATCATCAGCAGCTGTGGTTATGGTTGGAAAACGTTTGGGAAAAAACGAGAATGAAAAAGCTTATGATATTTCCAAATTTTTATTAAAAGCAGGATTAGTAGGTTCAATTATAATTAGTATAATATTGGCTCTTACCATACCGTTTTATGTTAGATTGTTTAATGTTGAGCCAGAAGTTGAACAAATGACAATATATATCGTCTATGCATTATCTTTTGTGCTATTTGCTAAAATTTTAAACATGATTATGGGTGGTGGAATCTTAAGAAGTGGAGGAAATACAAATTTCACCATGGTAATTGATTTGATTGGAACATGGATTTTTGGAGTACCTCTTGGATTATTGGCTGCTTTTGTACTAAAGTTACCAATTTATTATGTATATCTGATATTATCATTGGAAGAAATAATACGATTAATTATTGGTCTATTTATAGTTAAGACCAGGAAGTGGATGAAAAATATAACATAGTTGAAGTGCTAAATTAAAAAAAATAATGGAGAAACAGGATAATGTATGATAAGATTTTAACAGCGAAACTATTGTTCTCAATTCTTTAGTTAGGAAGGGAATGATTTTGCCAATAGAAGTATTAGGAGGAGAAGAGATGAATATACTTCATTTAAAGTACGCTGTTGAAATTGCAAAAACGAAATCAATCAGTAAAGCTGCGGAAAATCTTTATATGGGACAACCCAATTTATCCCGCGCAATTCGACAATTGGAAGAAGAGTTAGGAATAACTATATTCAAACGTACCTCAAAAGGAATATTGCTTACGATAGATGGAGAAGAGTTTCTGAAATATGCAAAGTGCATAATCTCTCAAGTAGAGGAAGTAGAAGAACTTTATAAAAGAGGTAAGAAACCGAAGCAGAAATTTACTGTTTGTGTTCCTCGGACCAGCTATATTTCAAATGCATTTGCAGAGTTTTCCAACCATATAAAGACTGATAAATCAGCAGAAATTTACTATAAAGAAACCAATCCCATGCAGACGATTAATAGAGTGGTAAAGGGAGATTCCAATTTAGGTATTATTCGATATCAAAATATATTTGATAAATATTATCGCTCATTATTTAATGATAAAAAATTAGTTGCAGGGATTATAGCAGACTTTTCTTATGTAGTTCTTATGTCAAAAGAGCATCCTCTGGCACAGAACGATGATATAAAGCTTTCTGAACTGGCAGCTTATGTAGAAATTACCCATGCAGATTTGTATGTTCCATCTTTATCTCTTGCAGATGTTAGGAAAGAAGAGCTGTCAAAATATTCAGATAAGCATATTTATGTCTATGAACGAGGAAGTCAGTTTGCAATTCTTGAAAAAAATCCAAATACATTTATGTTTACTTCTCCGGAACCAAATGATTTAATAACCAAATTTGGATTGATTCAGAAAAAATGCAGAGAAAACACAAGAATACATAGAGATGTTTTAATATATCGAAAAGGCTATAAATTGACGGAATTAGATAATGAATTTATTACATTAGTTTGTGAAGAAAAAAGAAAGTATATGTAAATTGCTATTTTGTATCGTTTTTCTTATAAAAAATATTCACTGAAATATAATAGTGGCAGATAGAATAGAGGTGTTCAAAATGTTCAAATATTGTATGTTTTGAATACTTTTTTTATGTAAAATTATAGAAAATTCTTATAACTAAAAAACGACTTTTAATAACTTTAAAACAGATATATCGACAATAACATAGGGGTATGTATATTTAGCATTTTACTTATGTGTCGAACATTGTTAAAGTATTAACGAATAAGTAAAAGGGGACCATTATAAATATTTGGAATTATCAATGTAATTCTGGTAATAATGGTAATAATTAGAATAATAGTAATGTAGTAAAGGAGAAAAAAACATGAAAAAACAAGTAACTTATCCAGTAGTTGACGGGGTAGAGATGTTAGAAGAAGCCATCGCACGTGTGCGTGAAGCACAGAAAATATTTTCTACTTATACTCAAGAGCAAGTAGATAAAATTTTCCTTGCTGCTGTAACAGCTGCGAATAAAGCAAGAATCCCACTTGCGAAGATGGCTGTAGAAGAAACCGGAATGGGTGTAGTAGAAGATAAAGTAATTAAGAATCATTACGCGGCAGAATATATTTACAATGCATATAAAAATACAAAAACATGTGGTGTTATAGAAGAAGATAAAGCTTTTGGTACAAAGAAAGTAGCAGAACCGATTGGAGTAATTGCTGCAGTTATTCCAACTACAAATCCAACATCTACTGCTATATTTAAAGTACTTATTTCTTTAAAAACGCGTAATGGTATTATTATTAGTCCTCATCCAAGAGCAAAAAATTGTACAATTGCAGCTGCAAAATTGATTCTTGAAGCAGCTGTTGAAGCAGGCGCTCCGGAAGGAATTGTAGGATGGGTCGATGAACCTTCCTTGGAAATGACAAATATGGTTATGAAAGAAGCAGATATCATTCTTGCTACAGGCGGTCCGGGAATGGTAAAAGCTGCTTATTCAAGTGGAAAACCGGCACTTGGTGTTGGAGCGGGTAATACACCGGCTATTATAGATGAGACAGCAGATGTTTTACTAGCTGTAAACTCAATTATTCATTCAAAGACATTTGATAATGGTATGATTTGTGCATCTGAACAATCTGTTATTGCTCATGAAAAAGTTTATGATCAAGTGAGAAAAGAATTTGCTGCAAGAGGCTGTTATTTCCTTAATGCGGAAGAAACAGAAAAATTACGAAAAGTAATTATTATCAATGGATCCTTAAATGCAAAGATCGTTGGTCAAAAACCTGTTACTATCGCAGGATTTGCAGGTGTAAAAGTGCCTGAAGATACAAAAATTTTAATTGGTGAAGTTGAAAGCGTAGATATTTCAGAAGAATTTACACATGAAAAATTATCTCCAGTACTTGCTATGTATAAAGCAAAAGATATTAAGGATGCATTTGCGAAAGCAGAACAATTGATTGCTGATGGTGGTTATGGACACACTTCATCTATTTATTTAAATGCGACTACAGAAAAAGAAAAACTTGCTGAATTCGGTGAACGTATGAAAACATGCCGTATTCTTGTAAATACACCTTCTTCTCATGGTGGAATTGGTGATTTATATAACTTTAAGTTACAGCCTTCTTTAACACTTGGTTGTGGATCTTGGGGAGGAAACTCTGTATCTGAAAATGTAGGAGTAAAGCATTTGCTTAATATTAAAACTGTAGCTGAGAGGAGAGAAAATATGCTTTGGTTTAGAACACCTGAAAAGATATATATGAAGAAGGGATGTTTACCGGTAGCACTTGATGAACTTAAAAATGTTATGGGTAAAAAGAAAGTTTTTATTGTAACTGATAATTTTCTTTATAAAAATGGTTACACTAAACCTATCATGGATAAATTGGATGAAATGGGTATTCAACATACCACATTCTACAATGTAACACCAGACCCAACATTGGCATGTGCAAAAGAAGGCGCTGAACAGATGAGAACTTTTGAACCAGACACTATTATTGCTGTTGGTGGTGGTTCTGCTATGGATGCTGGTAAGATTATGTGGGTTCTTTATGAACATCCGGAAGCAGATTTCATGGATATGGCTATGCGATTTGTTGATATCCGTAAGAGAGTATATACATTCCCTAAAATGGGAGAAAAAGCATACTTTATAGCAATACCTACATCTGCAGGAACAGGTTCTGAAGTAACACCTTTCGCAGTTATTACAGATGAAAAAACAGGTGTTAAATATCCACTAGCAGATTATGAGTTAATGCCTGATATGGCAATTGTAGATGCTGATCTTCATATGGCAGCTCCTAAGGGACTTACAGCTGCATCTGGTATTGATGCTGTTACACATGCTTTAGAAGCTTATGCTGCTATGCTTGCAACAGATTATACAGATGGAATCGCATTACGTTCATTAAAAATGATCTTTGAATTCTTGCCTAGAGCTTATGATAATGGACAGGAAGATCCTGAAGCACGTGAAAAAATGGCTAACGCAGCTACTATGGCAGGTATGGCATTTGCGAATGCATTCCTTGGTGTATGCCATTCAATGGCTCATAAATTAGGTGCATTCCATCATTTACCACACGGTGTTGCAAATGCACTTATGATTGACGAAGTGTTACGTTTTAATGCATCAAACGTTCCGACAAAGATGGGTACTTTCTCACAATATGATCATCCATATACATTATCTAGATATGCAGAAATTGCTGATTATCTTGGACTTAAAGGAAAGAATGATGAAGAAAAATTAGAAAGTTTAATTAAAGCCATTGATGAATTAAAAGAAAAAGTTGGTATTAAGAAAACGATTAAAGACTACGTTCCAGATGAAAAGGATTTCCTTGCTCGTTTAGATGATATGGTTGAGCAGGCATTTGACGATCAATGTACAGGTGCTAATCCAAGATATCCTTTAATGAGTGAAATCAAACAGATGTATCTCAATGCTTATTATGGTAATCATGAAAGAGTATAAGGAGGAAAATTAATGAATTTGGATCGAATTATTGCAGTTAGAACAGGGAAAACAGTTTACAGGGATGAAGATAAAGTAATTAAGTTATTTGATAATGATTATTCAAAAGCTGATATTCTTAATGAAGCATTAAATCAGGCACGGATCGAAGAAACTGGTTTAAATATACCTAAGATACTGGGTGTTACTATGTATGAAAATAAATGGGCAATAATTTCGGAATATATTGAAGGAAAAACACTTGCTCAGTTAATGCAGGAAAATCCCAATAAATATGATGAGTATTTAGAGATGTTCGTTGAATTGCAGATTCAGGTCCATAACAAAAAGGCTCCTTTGTTAAATAAACTTAAAGATAAAATGAACCGTAAGATTTCAGAAGCTAAACTGGATTCTGACAACCGCTTTGAATTGCATAGCAGACTTGAAGGAATGCCTAAGCATGATAAAGTATGCCACGGTGATTTCAACCCCACCAATATAATACTGGGAGAAGATAATGTTGCTTACATTATCGATTGGTCTCATGCAACACAGGGTAATGCATCAGCTGATGTTGCAAGAACTTATTTGCTTTTTTGCCTGTCAGGAGAAAAAGAAGTTGCAGACAAATATCTTGAATTGTTCTGTAAGAAGAGTGGTACAGCAAAGCAGTATATCCAGAAGTGGCTTCCAGTCGTAGCAGCTTCGCAGTCAGTAAAAAGTAAACCAGAGGAAAGAGATTTTTTACTTTCATGGATGGATGTGAAGGAATACGAAGGGTAAAAAATTAATTTAAAGTTTATTGAATTAACATAATTTAGTGAAATTATAAATATATATTAAGAGTAAATTATATAAGATTCAATTGTTAACCTGTTAAAAAGAAAGGTTGACAATTGAATCTTCTTTTTTTATAATGTATAGAATAAAAAGGGGTGTGTTTAAATGTTATATAGTATAAAAATGAGGGCAAGTAAAAAAGATGGAGAGTTTAATAAACATATATCTGGTGCAGAAAGAATTATTATGGATGAGCAAATAATAGACTGTTCGAAACAATTAATAAGCAGGGCAATGAAACATTCTAAAGGGAAACCGGATTATATAAATTTAAAAATGGAAGAAGTGAGGGAAGAGAAAATTATCAGACTTGAATCATTGAAAGTGAGGACAGTTGAAACAGACAGTTATGAAGATGGAAGGCAAAAAGTTTTAGAACTGCTTGAGCTTCTTGGAATTTCAAAAGGAAAAGAAATTTTGAAAATATTTGACAAGGTAGATACGCTTAGAGGAGCAGTAATTTTGGATATCAATACATTAGAAAGATTAGAGCCGGATAAAGAAAGAGGAATAAGAGCTACCAATATGGACTCCGGAGTACAATTCTTATCTAATGCGATTCAAAAAAATCATTACAAAGAGGCAATTGTGTTAGCTACTAAGGTTGCCAATGCTCCTAATATAATTGGGGAGATTTGTGTTTCGGATGATCCGGATTATGTTACAGGTTATGTAGCTTCTCAACAATTTGGTTATGTCAGAATTACGAATATGAAAAAAGCCGGTTCAGATAAAGGCGGCAGGATTTTTCTCTATGATGGTGATAAAGATGAGATATATAAAACAATTAACTTTTTAGAAAAACAATATGTTTTAGTAGATAATATTGTAGAATTGAAAGACAGTCGAAAGGAGTCGGTAGATAAGAAGTGGCAAGAAATTGATAATGAGTTGGAACAACTGAAAGATTGTAATCTATATAGAAAAATGAAAACAATAAGTTCTGCACAAAATAAATATATTTCCTTAAATAATCAAGATATGTTAATGCTATCTTCAAATAGTTATCTGGACTTGGCAAATGAAAAAGCGATTAATGAATATGCAAAAAAAATATTAGAACAATATGGAACCGGTTCAGGGGGATCTAGACTAACCACAGGGAATACAAAGATTCATGAAAAACTTGAGCAGGTATTATCAGATTTTTTGGGTACAGAAGCAGCATTGGTTTTTAACAGTGGTTATATAGCTAATCTTGCTACGATTTCTACATTATGTTCAAGTGAAGATATTATATTTAGTGATGAACTTAATCATGCAAGTATTATAGATGGATGCAGACTTAGTAAAGCTGAATTAGTAATCTATAAACATAATGATATGAGGGATTTAGAGGAGAAAGTAAAACAGTATATAGGCAAAAAAGGAATGATTGTCAGCGACGCAGTTTTTAGTATGGGTGGAGATATTGTTCATTTACCGGAGCTTTTAAGGATTGCGGATCAATACGGATTATTTTCTATGGTGGATGAAGCACATACCTTAGGCGTTATTGGGAAAACCGGTAGAGGCGTTGTAGAATATTATGGATTGAATCAAAAGCCTGATATATTAATGGGTACATTAAGTAAAGCCATAGGAAGTGAAGGTGGATTTGTTTGTGGAAATCAAATGTTGATTGAATATTTGAAAAATAAGGCAAGAGGGTTTATTTATACAACAGCGTTATCTCCGGTAACGATAGCTGCATCTATTAAAGCAGTTGAGATTATAAAAAAAGATCCAAAAAGAGTCCGCAGATTACAAGAAAATATTACTTTTTTTGAAAAGTGTTTAAAGAAGAAGGGAATTGAAGTAGAAGCGAAAAGTGCTATCGTTCCCGTTGTTATAGGAAATGAGGAAAAAGCAATGGAGATATCAGAAAAGTTGTTAAAAATGGGATATTTTATTTCGGCTATTCGGTATCCAACGGTAAAGAAAGGGGAAGCAATCCTAAGAATTACAATTATGTCTTCCCATACATATTGGGAATTGGAGAATGTTGCAAATAAAATAGCATCCTTACTTTAAAACAGAAAGATGAGGTGAACCGGTATGAGTAAAAATTTATTTATAACAGGAACTGGTACTGAGGTAGGCAAGACTTATATAACAGGATTAATAACAAAAAGACTTAAGGATGCTGGAAAAAATGCAGGATATTACAAAGCTGCAGTTAGTGGTAATCGGCGGGATTTGGACAATAGATTGATACCTGGTGATGCATTGGCTGTCCGTTCTATGTCAGGGCTTCAAGAAGAGGTGGAAAATATGGTCTCGTATGTTTATGAAGCAGAAGTTTCCCCCCATCTTGCTGCAAAAATAGAAGGGAATCCGGTCTGTATGGAAGTCGTAAAAAGAGACTTTCAAAAAAATAGTAGTAAGTATGATTATCTTACTTTAGAAGGTAGTGGAGGAATTGTTTGTCCGATAAGATATGATGAAAGATCATTATGGTTGGTAGATATTATTCATGAATTTGAAACTCCGTGTCTGATAGTTGCAGATGCAGGGCTGGGAACGATTAATAGTGTTGTTTTGACTGTAGAGTATATGCGTAGTAAAAACATTGAAATAAAAGGAATAATATTTAATAATTATCATCCGAGGAATATTATGGAAGAAGACAACATAAAAATGATTGAGGAAGTGACGGGAATTGATGTGATTTCTAAAGTGCAGCGGGGAGATCGGGAATTGAAAATAGAACTTGATAAACTAATTGCTTTATATAAATGAAGGGAAAGAAAAAGTATGGATTTAGTGGCAAAAGATTTAAAATTTATATGGCATCCTTGTTCACAGATGAAAGATTATGAAGAGTTAAAACCTATCTTAATAGATCATGGAAAAGGTATTTATTTATATGATAAGGACGGAAAAGAATATATTGATATCGTAAGTTCCTGGTGGTGTAATTTGCTAGGTCATTGTAATCCGAAGATAAACGAACGGATTAAAGAACAAATTGATAAATTAGAACATGTTATATTTGCAAATCTAACCCATGAACCGGCGATAGAGTTATGTGAAGAATTGTTAAAGATAATACCGAAAGGGCTCACAAAATTTAACTTTTCAGATAATGGTTCAGCATCTATTGAGTGTGCATTAAAAATGAGTTTTCAATATCAGTATCAAACAGGTTTTCCAAAAAAAATAAAGTTTATGTGTCTTTCAGAAGGTTATCATGGAGAGACCATAGGAGCTTTATCAGTGGGTAGTTTAGATTTATATGCTAAATTGTATCAGCCAATGTTAATGGATTCCATTCGAATTGAGGCGCCGGACTGCTATCGATGTAAATATGGAAAATGTAGAGATAGTTGTAATGCGGAGTGTTTTGAAATGGCGGAGAAAGCTTTTGAAGAACATGCAGAGGAGACTTGCGCGATCATTGTGGAGCCTTTGTTGCAGGCATGTGCAGGAATGCGGATATATCCTCCGGTCTATTTGAAAAAGTTGAGAGAAATCTGTGATAAGTTTAACGTTTTATTAATAGCAGATGAAATCGCAACAGGGTTTGGACGGACAGGCAAAATGTTTGCTTTTGAACATGCAGAAGTAAGCCCGGATATTATGTGTATTTCTAAAGGTCTTACAGGCGGCTATATGCCGATGGCAATTACCATAACAACAGATCAAATTTATAATGCTTTTTATGATGATTATAGTAAAGGGAAAGCATTTATGCATAGCCATACATATAGTGGGAACCCCTTAGGTTGTTCTGCAGCTCTTGCAGTACAAAAAGTCTTACGTGAGGATAATATTCTTCAAAATGTGAAGCTACGCGGTTTTTATCTGCATGAGAGATTAAAAGAAGCATTAATAGAACATCCTAATGTAGGTGAAATTAGAAACATTGGACTTATCAATGCAATCGAATTGACTCCGGATAAGAAAACGAAAACAGAGTTTGACTCTTCATTAAGAATTGGATATCAAATATATAAAAGTGCATTAAAAAAAGGTTTGATATTGCGTCCCTTGGGGAATGTATTGTATTTTAATCCGCCACTTATAATAAATACAGAGCAAATTGATAAAGCTATTAAAATATGTAAAGAATCTATCAATGAAATATTAACGTGCTAAATTAAAGAAACGGATTGGAGGTATTATATGGAATTTGATTATTTTATACCAACGAAAATTTTGTTTGGCCGAGGTAAATTAGATCAATTATATAAGGAAAAAATGCCCGGTAAAAAAGCTCTGATAGTCATCTCGGCAGGGAAATCCACCAGGGCGAACGGCTATTTACAAAAGGTAGAAGAGCAGATGCATAAAGCTGGTGTAGAGACATTTGTGTTTGATAAAATTCTATCAAATCCAATTAATGGACATGTTATGGAAGGGGCAGTTTTTGCAAGAGAAAAGAAATGTGATTTTGTAGTTGGTCTTGGTGGTGGAAGCAGTATTGATTCTGCGAAAGCGATTGCTGTTATGAGTACCAATGAAGGTGATTTTTGGGACTACATTAGCGGTGGAAGTGGAAAAGGACTGCAGGTAAAGAACGATCCTCTTCCTATTATAGCAATAACTACAACGGCGGGTACAGGAACAGAAGCAGACCCATGGACAGTTATAACCAAAGAGGAAACGAATGAAAAAATAGGATTTGGATACGAAAAAACATTTCCAGTATTGTCTGTTGTGGATCCTGAGTTGATGTTAACAGTACCAGCAGATTTAACAGCTTATCAAGGATTTGACGCTTTATTCCATAGTACAGAAGGTTACATCAATAATACTGCTAATGTGATGAGTGATATTTATAGTTTAAAAGCTATTGAATTGATTTCAAAGAATCTTGCAACAGCAGTTCGAGATGGCAAAAATATTGGTGCAAGAGAGTGTGTTGCATTAGGAAATACATTAGCCGGAATGGTAGAATCGACTTCCGGATGTATATCTGAACATTCAATAGAACATGCAATGAGCGCTTTTCACCCAAACCTTCCACATGGAGCAGGGCTGATTATGATTAGTAAAGCATATTATTCAAATTTTGTAGAGAACCATGCTTGTGATGAAAAATTTATTGAAATGGCAAGAGTCATGGGTAAATCCAATGCAAGTAATCCAATGGAGTTTGTAGAAGCCCTTGTTGAATTGCAAGAAGCATGTGGAGTCAGTGAATTAAAAATGTCTGATTACGGAATAACGAAAGAAGAGTTACCTGATATTGCAAAAAATGCAAGACATACAATGGGGGGACTATTCGAGGTAGATCCATTGCCTGTTAGTGATGAGACTTGTTTGGAAATCTTAAAGCAATCATATCGATAGAATTATAATCCTTTTAAAACTTTTTAGTTTTAGGAGGATTTTCTTTACTTTTAAAGAGATTCGATGATATTATTTAAAAGAAATTATATTGTTTATTATATGTAAAATAGTAAATAATAGGGGAAAGGAAAGAGATTATGAAGATTGTTGTTTTACATGGACAAAGTCATAAAGGTAGTACATATAATATTACCAAAATGCTATTGGATCGATTGGCTGATAGTGCAGAAGAAATCCTAGAATTTCAGACCAATCATTTAAAACCGTGTATCGGGTGCTTTGCCTGCATTGTGAAAGGTGAGGAATTTTGCCCACATAGAACTGAAGTACAACCAATAATAAAAGCGATTGAAAATGCAGATATAATTATTGCAGAATCGCCTAATTATTGTATGGGAATGACAGGACAGTTAAAAATGTTATTTGATCATATGGCATATCGATGGATGGCACATAGACCACATCCGCTTATGAAAAAGAAAATTGGTGTAGCTATTTCTACCACAGCAGGAATGGGAGCAAAAACAGTTACAAAGAGTATAAAACGTCAAATGTTTTGGTGGAGCATTCCCAAAGTATATCAAATTGCAGAACAAGTTGAAGCCATGTCCTGGAATGAGGTAAAACCTATAAAAAAGGAAAAGATAACGGATGAAGTAAATAAAACTGCAGATAAAATATTAAGAAGAGTTGGAACGATCAAACCAGGTTTAAAAGTGGGTTTTATTTTTAAACTTATTCGAAAACAACAAAAAGTGAATAATTGGAACCCTATTGATAAAAAATATTGGGAAGAAAATGAATGGATTTAAGTAATAAAAAAAATTTATTGTTAGTTTTTTAAATTTTAATAGAAATTTTAGATAAATTCCTGTATAATTCATTTGTGGATAAGATAAGGAAATAAATCAAAACATTTCCAGATAATAAAATTAAATCATTCTGTGAGTGAATCAAATTAAATTTAGGAGGAAAGTTATGTTTAAACTTAAGGAAAATGGTACGAATGTATCCACTGAGATTATAGCTGGTTTAACTACATTTTTTGCGATGGCTTATATTATTGTTGTTAATCCTACACTGCTCAGTCAATCGGGAATGGAATGGGGAGCTGTATTTTTAGCTACGATAATTTCTGCAATTATAGGAACCTTAATTATGGGACTCGTTGCAAACGTTCCATATGCACAAGCACCGGGTATGGGGCTTAATGCTTTTTTTGTTTATACGGTGTGTTTACTGTATGGTTTTACTTGGCAGCAGGCATTATCAATGGTATTTATATGCGGTATTCTAAATATTTTAATTACGGTAACCAAAATACGTAAATTTATCATTAAGGCAATACCACACAGCATTCAAAATGCAATTGGCGGTGGTATAGGTATTTATGTAGCATACATTGGTTTGTTAAATATTAAAATGATTAATTTCGAAGCTGGAGTTCCGGGGCTTTCTGTAATAAATAATAAAAATCTTGTATTATTTTTGATAGGTCTTATATTAGTTGTTGTACTTTTGATATGTAAAGTTAGAGGTGCAATTTTAATTAGCATTATTGCTACTACAATTATAGGAATACCTATGGGAATTACGACAATGACAGATTCTGTTAGTTTTATAGATTCGTGTAAGGCGTTGCCTTCGACTTTTGGTATAATATTTACTAAGGAAGGTTTACCTTCTTTGTTAGAAGTAGGTCCTCAAATGCCTTTACTATTAATCACAATTTTCTCATTCAGTATTTCTGATACATTTGATACAATTGGCACTTTTATCGGAACTGGACGCCGTAGTGGTATCTTTACAGAAGAAGACGAAAAACAAATGGATTCTAGTTCAGGATTTAAGTCAAAGATGGACAAGGCATTATTTGCTGATGCGGTTGCGACATCTATCGGTGCAATCGTTGGTACTTCAAATACAACTACTTATGTGGAAAGTGCTGCCGGTATTGGTGCTGGTGGGCGTACCGGTTTGACAAGTGTTGTTGTATCAATATGTTTTGCGTTAAGTGCTTTTTTATCTACTTTTGTCAGTGCGATTCCTGCTGCCGCGACTGCTCCGGCATTGGTTGCAGTTGGTGTTATGATGTTGGCTTCCTTCAAGGAAATCAATTGGTCTGATATCAGTGAAGCTATTCCGGCGTTTTTTGCAGGTATATTTATGGCATTGTGTTATAGTATATCTTATGGTATAGCAGCCGGTTTCATTTTCTATTGTTTAATTAAAGTTTGTAAAAAAGAAATACGAGATATCCATCCGGTCTTATGGGTTTGTACAGCACTATTTATTTTGAATTTTGTATTGCAGGCTTTTATTAATTAAATTAATGTGTTAAGTTAAAAAATACGTTCGATCAATTATGTTGGTCGGACGTTTTTTGGTTGAGGAGTAGTATTTATAGACTTTTCTTTTTTAATAATTTCATTTATAATAAAGATTATTTAAATGATACAAAAATTTGGAGGAATAAAAAATGCAAGATAAGAAATTTTTAAGAGTTGAGAAAAAGGCTATGATTGCATGGCGAATATCACGCTTTATCGGGATAATTATTTTAGCACTTTTTTTATGTGGATTAGCAGTTTTAAATAAAGAATTCAAATTAACTGAGCAGGTAGGCTTTATGAATCCTGAATTATTAGAGTCAATAATCAAAATTGTGGGTATTATTTGGATTGGATATAGCATAATAGGACTGTTTCTTTATCCTTGGATCGAATATTGCCAATGGGGATATCAAATCACAGAAGATAAAGTGGTGATTCACAAAGGAATCTTCTTTTTAACAGAAATTATGATACCCATTGTAAGAATTCAACATATTTCAATGTCACAAGGACCAATATTCAGGGCACTTGGTCTACATAGAATTGAAATTTCAGTAGCAACGTCTAATTTTCATATTGTGGGAATAAAGAAAGAAACAGCAGAAAAAATTGTGGAAAGTCTAAAAGAGAAATTATATAACAGACTAGAAGGAGAAGGGGTTGTATGGAACAAAACAGAAAATTCGGACCAACAAGAGGAAGTATAATTACTATTTTTAATGAATTGTGGAAAATAGCAGCTTCTGTATTGGGTGTTCTTTTTATCAATCTGGTTTCGCAAAATGGAGAAGTTTTACAGGCGACAGTTGTGATTATCATTGGATTTGTTTTCAAACCTATTTCAAAGTTAATTGAATATTTATCTACTATATATACGGTAACAGATAAAAGCTTTTATGTAAAAAAAGGAATTCTAGTTAAGAGAACAATAGAAATACCATTAGAAGTAATAACAACAGTTGATTTTGGACAAAGTTTATTTTATCAAATTTTTAAATGCTACAAAGTCAAAATTGATAATGCCAGTCAGGCTATTACGCAAAAAGATAAGGCAGAAATTGTATTAAGTTTATCAAAAAAAGATGCTTTTTATTTAAAAGAGTTATTAATGGAAGATAGTGTTGATAAACAAAATATAAAGGAAAAAAACGAGAAGGATTCTTTGAATAGCAGTGTAGGCGAGATAATATTGCTTGGCTTATTCTCCTCAAATATTCTTAGTATAATTCAGATCTTAGCAGTTGGAGTTCCTGTTTTAAGTTTTTTTGTAAATCTATTCTCTAGTGAGAGAAAGATTGAGGATTTTTTCGATAGTGCTTTTGAATGGTTCGTGGATGGGAATGGAGTTCGAATAATTTTATTAATTGTAGGAATTATAGTGGCGAATTTTGTCTATGTCATAGTGAATTCATTATTACGATATTATCCATTTCAGGTTCAGATGAATGAAAAAGAAATAAGAGTTGATTATGGCACTTTATCAAAAAAATCTTATACATTTCCAAGAAAAAAGATTTCAGGAATTAAAAGAAAACAAAGTATACTTATGAGAATCTTTGGTTATGAATCACTAGAATTAATGGTGGTAGGTTATGGAGATACAAGTGAAGAGGATAAAGTGAAGGAAGTACCTCTATTAGTACCCATTATTAAAGTGAATAAGACAGAACAGATTTTATCTCAGCTATTTAAAAATTATCAAGAAGAAAAAGAAGAGCTTCATGCAGATAAAAAAGGACTTTTTTATTACTTTCTTACCTTTAGAGTATTTGGGGTAATTATATTAATTATGGCATCCTTATTAATAAAACAGCTGGCTGTTTGCAGAGTAATTTTCTTATTACTTGGTCTCGTTGTAATGATTTCAGTATTTATGGAGTATAAGGCTGCCAGGATTTTTATTAGTAATCATTATATTACAATTGCCTATGGAAGTTTTCGCACTGAAAAGAAGATGATACCTTGGAATAAAGTTGAGGCTGTCAGTGGTTACGGAAGTATCTGGAAACAAAAAGCAGGCTTAATATCCTTACGGTTATCTACAAATGCACCGATATATGAGAGCAGTATAAAAGCAAAGAATTATAATAAAAAAATATTGGGAAAAATCTTAGAAAAAGTTCCTTTTTAAAAATATTTATTGACTATTCCCCAAGGGCCTGGTGTAAAAATAAAGGAGAGGAGGTTTAGTTATGCAGATAAAAGAAGTAGAAAACAAAACGGGTCTAACAAAAAAAGCAATACGATATTACGAAGAAAATGGATTAATAGTTACTGCTAAAAAGGAGAATGGGTATAAAGAATATGAAGAAAAAACAATTGAACGTTTAATAGAGATTAAGCGATTAAGATTACTTGACTTTACGGTTTCTGAAATAAAAGAATACTTTATGGAAGACAATAAAAATAATTTAATCTCAAGTAAAATACATGAACAAGAGGAGAAGCAGCAGAGAGTTTATGCAATCAAGCAGATACTAGAAAAAATGTTAGAAGGTAAGTCAATTGATCATATTGATGTGGAAAAGAATCTTTTGGCAGAAAAGAAAAGGAAGTATCTTTATATAAGAAAGAATAACTTAGCTTTTGGTTTTTTTAATTTAGCAATGTATATTATAATATTAAGTTATTTTTTGGTAAATTGGAATATACAAGAGGTATTTGGCTTAGATATTTCAGGGTTATTTTATTTTGGGTTCAATATTTTAATCTTAATAGTAACGGTAGCTAGTATTTTGAAAAGAGAAAAGAGAAAGAAGCTAGGTCTTGATTTACTTGAACGAAAGTTAAGTGAAATCTTACTTTTTATTGTGTTGGCTGTTTGTTTCTATTTCAATTCTGCTTATATGTTACGAGAAGGTTTTTATAATGCGAAGATGATGTTATTAGAATGGAATGGAGATTGGTTTCAGGTGTTAGGGAATGCAGGAATGGGAATTGTTTTTGCGATATTTTCACTAATGTTAGTTGTTTATAGTTTCCAAGATAGTAATAAAAAATCAGAAGAATTTCTTTAATTTAGATATGTTTAAAGGTTGTAAAAAAAATTTAATTTTTTGCAACCTTTTCTTATGCTCAAAGGTATTACTAATGTAAGCGCTTAAAAAGTAACATTTTAACATTATAAATAGAGGAGTAGAACCATGAAAAAGAAATTAATTTTATTACTATTAGGATTTAGCATAGCAGTAAGTGGCTGCGGGGGAAGTAAAGGAAAAGGGTACCCTGTGCTGGGAGATTCAACAAGAGGTTATGACGGATATGAATATTTATATGATGATGTTTTAACAACAGAATCAGAAGAAAATTCAGAAACAAAAAAAATGGAAAGTAAGGAGTTAGTAGTTTATTTACCCAAAAGTGATTATAATAGTGTAAATAGAACTATGGCTTATTCTGAAAAAATGGGGGTAAGTATCAATCTTATATTAAACCCGACCATGAGACATGAAGAGGAAGATTTTCTTTTAACTGAAAATCTAGAATATTATTTTAATTCTGAATCAGAGTATGAATATGAAAGCGCACAAGAATTGGAAAAAACTGAAGTGAAAGGAAATGATAAAAAGGCAAAAATAGCTGCAACATATTGCAAGTACGATGAGTATGAAGAAAAATATAATGTATATTCAGACACCTATTATATGGTACGTTTGAAAAATAAAATGAAGTTATTAGTAAAAGTTACTGTAAAAGAATCAGAAGTAACAGGAAAAACAGAGGACTTAATTGAGGAATTAGAAAAGTTCTATGGTTTTAACATAGAATGGAACCAAGAGGAAGCACAGGAAAAGTTAGAAAAAATGGAAGGTCAAACGCCATCAGCTTCTTCTAATAATGAAAAGGAAAAAGGCAATAAGGACTCGTCAGAATCAGAAGAAAAAAATACAGAATCAACCAAATCGGAAGAAGAAACGAATTCTAACAGTTTTATGAATTCAGATGATTTTAAACCAGTAGAAGAGGATGATAAAGATACGACTTCATCTTCTGGAAAAAGCGATTCAGCTGAAAAGTACATTAAGTTTGATTTACCGGAAGGTTGGAAAGAAGATGTAAATGATGGAGATGACCTAATACAAACATATGCACCAAATGGAGACTCCAGTTTTGCAGATCAGTATTTTGCAATTAATAAAATGGAAGTTGGACCAACTGATGATGCTTTAGAGTCCGGAATAGAAGAGATGAAGAGAATTGTAGCTGAAGCTCAAAATATTGATAAAAAAGATATAAATGCAACAAAAATGGAAACCAAATGCATGGGGGAGGTATATTATATGGACATTATCAAAAAAGGACAAAATGCTAAGTTTAAGATGTATATAGGAGGCAAAAACGGAAATCTTTATGCTATTGTAGCATGTTCTTCGGGAAATGGGGAAGTATTCAATATTGTAAATGATATATTAGAAAATGGTCAGGTTCAATAAAAAATTAGTGAAAAATCTTCCTTAATAAGGTATTATAAAAGTATTAAGTAATACTTTATGGGGAGGATTGTAAAGTGACTAATAAAAAAAGGTTTATTATGGAACCTGATGAGGTTATTGAAAAATATGCAGATATGGTATATCGGTTAGCAATAGTTGAGTGTAAGAATAGAGTAGATGCAGATGATATTTTTCAAGAAGTTTTTATAAGATTGGTGAAACATTTACATAAGTTGAAAACAGAAGAACATATAAAGGCATGGCTAATTCGAGTTACTCTTAATTGTGCAAAGAAACATTTTACCAGTTATTGGTCAAAAAATGTAACTTCCATAGAAGATGAAAATCAAATAGAAGGAAGCCAGACAGATAAATATGAGATAGAAAAAGAAGATAGTCAGGTGTATAAAGCAGTAAGAGATCTGCCACCCAAATATAAGGAGATTGTACATTTATTCTATTTCGAGGAGTTGTCTATTCTAGAGATAAGTAAGCTTCTAAAGAAAAAAGAGAGTACTGTGAAATCTCAACTTTTTAGAGCGAGGGAGCTGTTAAGGAAGAAGTTGGAAGGAGAGTTTTAGCTTTGAATAAACAATATAAAAAAATATTAGAACAACAACATGCGTCTAAAGAACTAATTAGCAGAACGAAAAATGCAATGTATGAGGTATTAGAAAATCAGGATAATCCCCAAAAGAATAGTAAGAAGAAAAATTTGACATTTCGTTATTTAAGTGTAGCGGCAGCATTTATTTTGATTGTCGGATCAGCTTTTGCGCTTAAATTACCAAATCAAGTACATTTTTATGAAATGGAGTCAGAAGAAAAGATGGATATGAGATTTGGTACTTTAAATCCATTGAAGAGGGAGATAGAGGGAGTAGAGTTTGATGAAATTTGGAATATAGAGATGAATGATATAGAATCGGTTTTAGAGTTAGAAAGGTCAGAGAGTTCTTTTTATATGATTCAATCCATGGTTGGGGAAGTGGAAAAGGGAGAGGGGAGCATTTTATTTAAAAAGAAGGATAAATCTTTAAATCTGGTAGTCTCTTTTGGTAAATCTTTGCTTCCTGAGGAATTAAGAGATAAAAGAAGCCTAACCATAAAAGGGAAGAAAGTTTGGTTTACAAAGAATAAAGAAGGAGACTGCCTTACGGCATATTCTGAGATTGATAACGGCTCATATACTTTGGAAGCAGAGAACTGTAATCAAAATGAATTTGTAAAGGCCGTGAAAGAAGTAATAGAAAAACTGCAATAAAGAAAAGTGGAGTAGGAAGAGGATATTGAAAATGAACATAAAGAAGAAATTAGTTATTGGAATTTTGGGTGCTGCTGTGTTTTGTATTGTAGCGGCCGGAGTAATCTACAAATTAGGATATTTGCAAATAGGAACGAATGCTTTAAAGGATGCGAAGTATGTATCATCCTCCCGTTTGGCATCAAATATAAAAGATAAGTATGCAGACGATAATTTATATGGCTACGATTATGGGGAACCTATTAAGGATGTAACCCGAGATTATGTTATGAATATTGAACTAGGTTTTGATCTATCAAAAGTTGAATTTAAAAAGTGGACTGAATTATTTGGTTTTTATAAAAATCCTGATTTAACTGGGGAATATACGCCAACTTATGAAGTTGCTGACCGTAATAATAAAGTAAAAATTCATCCACCAGGATATCCTAAGGGAAGGATATCTACGAACAATTTACAATATGATTTTTTGGAGAAATATAATAATACAGGCAGTCGCATAGGTACTTACTTGTTTGATAAAGATGCTGGTACAAACTGGGGAAATATTGAAACGGTATACATGGCAACATATATAGATTTAAAGACAGGTAAAAAGTTAGACAAACCACTTGTTCGTGTTATTACATTCCAAGGTGAAATTAAAGAAAGTCCAAAGCTTTCATATTCTGTTACAGAGAATGGACTTGTAAAATTCCAGTGGAGTGAAGTTGAAGAAGCCGATGAATATATTGTTGGAATGATTAACGATCCAAGTATAGCGTCATCTTCCGTCGACGTGATAGGAGTTACAAATAAGACAGAATGGATTTCCGAAGTTCCGAAAACTGGTGATTATAATATGAATAATAGTTTTAAAACTTTTAAAGTTTGTGAAGACACTTGGTTTGATAAAGATGCATCAAAATTTGCAATAGAAACAACAGGAGCAAAAGAGGGTGTTGTAACAGATAAGGATTATATGAATAAAGAATTTTATGTAATTGCTATTAATAAAGATGGTACATCGATGTTAAGTAATCCTATTAAAGTTTCAAATATTGCTTCAAATGTACCATATCAAATAGCAGAATACAAAGGAATTAAGTTAGGTGAAAAAAATAATAATAGTAAATATAAATCAGTAAAAGAAATGCCACTATATGAGTATGTGACTATGTGTGATGGATATATAGCCAAGAAATTGATTGAATATAATACATCTGAAGCGCGAGTAATTAGTAAACATTTAATTACTATTGAAAAAAATACTAATAAGTATATAAAAAGCAATGATGTTAAATTCTTAATTATACCATATAAAGTTGCTGGAACTCCATATATTGATACTGTGGAAATACAAGATTATGATGAAAAAAACTTTGAAAATGATATGAAAATTCTACAGTCACGTCAAGACGAGTTACGAAAAAAATCTGGTGATGTTAAAATTGATTCCGACATTCAAGTAAAAGAGGATAAAAAAGGGAAAGAGCAGGTAAGGCAAGTAGATACAAAGATTACTGCTAACAGTGCCTTGAGTGAATATTTAGCTGAAAATATGTTGGGAACGTCATCCATAATTGACTTATCAGAATTCCCTGAAAGTACTGACCAGAATCTTTTAGAAGACGCATGGAAGGAAGCATATTATCAAAATCCAGCTATTTTGGGTATTAAGGGATATCAATTAAGTCGTGATGGTAATGCTATAAAAATAGTCTATGATAATGATGATTCTACAACTGCTGTTAAGCAAAAAGAAATTTTTAAGAAGGTTCAAGAAATCAACTCAAAAATTATTAAAGATGGTATGACAGACTTAGAAAAAGAGCTTGCTATCAACCAATATTTATGTGATACCATTGAATATGATGAAGCAGCGCTTAAGAGTGCAGAAGAAAATGATTTCAAATCAGTTGATGAAAATTTTAATGATTCTTTTACAGCCTATGGAGCGTTAATTAACGGAAAGTGTGTTTGTGCAGGATATTCGGCGGCATTTAAGCTTCTGGCAGATGCTGCAGGTTTAGAATCAATTGTAGTAACGGGATTGTTAGATGGTAATTTGGCACATGCATGGAATAAAGTAAAGGTTGATGGAAAATGGAAAATCATTGATAGTACAAATAATGATAACGAATACATGACCAATGCGTTATTTAACCTCCCTAACTATGCTGGAGACAGAGTTTTAGTAGAAGATGAAGAATTTGCTATCGATAAGTGTTTGACTAATTATGAAGCAAAAGAAACAGAATCAGAATATTACAGAATTAGTTCCAAATACTTTGATGGAAAGAAAATAGCAGAACAATTGGCTAAGGAAATAAAAGAAAAAGGCAGCACTACATTACGTACCGATTATGAATTAAATGATGATCAGTTTAATCAAATTGTAGCTCAGGTTTACAAGATATTGGGAGATAATACAGAATTATACGGATATCATTGGATGGGAGTCATTTATTTGACAACAAAAATGTAAGGAGCTGATAATTAGCACCAGCCCCCATCTAAGGAAATGATCTGACCGGTAAGGTAGTTATTAGAAGTACATAGCTGCATCGTAAGGTGAGCCACTTCTTCAGGAGTACCGAAGCGATTAGAAGGGATTTCATTTTTTAAGCACTGAGTATCTTCAGGTGAGATGCAATGGTTCATGGCAGTATCTATGACTCCACATGCGATTGCGTTTACCTGAATATTACTTGGTGCTAATTCTTTTGCAAGGGCTTTTGTTAAGGAATTGATTCCGCCCTTCGAAGCAGAATAAGCGACTTCATAAGAAGCGCCATGAATCCCCCAGACAGAAGATATGTTTATGATTTTTCCCTGATGTTTTGTCAGCATAATAGGAATTACGTTCCTTGAAAAATAAAATGCAGAGGAGAGATTAGTCTGCATAATATGGTTCCAATCTTCGATTGACATATCTTGAAGTAAACCAAAGTATGAGATTCCGGCGTTGTTTACCAGTACATCAATATTGGAATGTTTTGTTTTTATTAGTTCGAAAAGTTTATCTACCTGTTGAGGATTTCCACCGTCACAGGATACACTGGAACATTGAACGCCATAGGTTTGTACTAGAATCTTTTCTAAATCTTTTAAAGTTTCCATAGATTTAGAACAAGTAAGTATTAAATCATAACCATGAGAAGCAAACGTAGTTGCAATAGCCCGTCCAATTCCTCTTGAAGCGCCTGTTATAATAGCGGTTTTAGCCATAGACATTCTCCTTGTATAGTTAAATTTATGTTCATCATATTATAGCTTGCTATTAATAAAAAGGCAAATAATTAGAAAAACGTAAAGTTTTTGTTAAATTGTTAAAAAATTGTAAAATCATTGCTTGAAACAAATATAAAGTATGGTATAATTATTACATGATACAAGTTATAAATCATTCAGTGCTGAAGAAAGTACATAAGAGTGTGGGTATCACAGAATAAACGATAAAGGAGTTGGACATTATGCGTTTTACTATTACTGGAAGAAATATTGAAGTGACAGAGGGCTTAAAATCTGCTATTAAGGAAAAGATTGGTAAGTTAGAGAAGTATTTCACTCCTGAGACGGAAGTAATTGTAACTTTAAGTGTTGAAAAAGATAGACAAAAAATTGAAGTAACGATTCCTGTTAAAGGGAATATTATACGTTCTGAGCAAGTTAGCAATGATATGTATGTATCCATTGATCTAGTGGAAGAAATTATTGAAAGACAATTAAAGAAATATAGGAATAAGATTATAGATCATAAGCAAAGTGGTTTGAATTTCCAGAAAGAATTTTTGAACAAAGAATATGAAGAAGATGAAGAAATCAAAATCATTCGTACCAAAAAGTTTGGTGTGAAACCAATGTATCCGGAAGATGCATGTGTACAAATGGAATTATTGGGACATAATTTTTTCGTATTCCGAAATGCAGAAAACGATGAAATTAATGTTGTTTATAAAAGAAAAGGCAACACATATGGTCTGATAGAACCAGAGTGCTAATATTAATATAGGAAGAAAAAGAATAAAAGCCACCGTTAACTACTTAATTTTGTAGGACGGTGGCTTTATACGATGAAAGGAATATATGAAAAAGGATGAATTTAAGGCAATTTTAAAAATAGTAGAAAATTGTTCACAAAATTTTTATTGTTTAAACGTCATGTTAGTGATAAAATGAACATTAAAGTGTCAATAAGGTAATTGATAAAAAATAATAAGAGAAAATAAGAATTAATTATTAGAAACGGGAGCGAAGCATGGGATTTATACAAAAAATATTTGGAACACATAGTGAGCGCGAGTTAAAATTAATATCTTCAACGGTAGATAAGATTGAAGCATTGCGTCCCGCAATGATGGAACTCTCAGATGAAGAGTTAAGGGACAAGACAAAGGAATATAAAAAAAGGCTGAGCGAGGGTGAAACGTTAGATGACATTCTTCCGGAAGCATATGCTACGATAAGAGAGGCTGCCAGAAGAGTACTCTCAATGGAACATTATCGTGTACAGTTAATTGGTGGAATGATTCTTCACCAGGGTAGAATTGCCGAAATGAAAACAGGTGAAGGTAAGACTTTAGTTTCTACACTGCCGGCATATTTGAATGCATTAGAAGGAAAAGGTGTCCATATTGTTACAGTAAATGACTATCTGGCACACCGTGATGCGGAATGGATGGGTAAAGTACATGAATTTTTGGGTCTGACGGTCGGCGTTGTTTTGAACTCAATGGACAATGATGAAAGAAGAGAAGCATATAACTGTGATATCACCTATATAACCAACAACGAATTAGGATTCGATTATTTGCGTGATAATATGGTTATTTATAAAGAGCAGTTAGTTCAAAGAGATCTGCATTTTGCCATTATCGACGAAGTCGATTCTGTCTTAATTGATGAAGCAAGAACACCATTGATTATTTCCGGTCAAAGTGGAAAATCTACCAAATTGTACGAGGCTTGTGATATTTTAGCCAGACAATTAGAAAAAGGTGAAGCGAGTGGAGAGTTTACCAAGATGAATGCCATTATGGGCGAGGACATTGAAGAAACGGGTGACTTTATTGTTAATGAAAAAGATAAAGTAGTCAATTTGACCGAAGAGGGTGTCCATAAAGTAGAGAAATTTTTCCATATTGAGAATCTTGCAGATGCTGAAAATTTAGAAATTCAGCATAATATAATTTTGGCACTTCGTGCACATAATCTAATGTTCAAGGATCAGGATTATGTAGTGAAAGATGATCAAGTTCTGATCGTAGATGAATTTACTGGTCGTATTATGCCCGGAAGACGTTACTCCGATGGACTTCATCAGGCAATTGAAGCAAAAGAGCATGTTAAAGTGAAAAGAGAGAGCAAGACACTTGCAACCATTACATTCCAGAATTTCTTCAATAAGTATACAAAGAAGTGTGGTATGACCGGTACCGCTCTTACCGAAGAAAAAGAATTCCGAGATATTTATGGAATGGATGTAATTGAGATTCCTACAAATATGCCTGTTATCAGAGATGATAGACAAGATGCTGTATACAAAACAAAAAAAGAGAAGTTTCATGCGGTTGTAGAAGAAATAATCGGTGCTCATGAAAAGGGACAACCGGTTCTGGTAGGTACTATTACAATTGATACATCAGAAGAACTAAGTGGCTATTTGAAAAAACGTGGAATTCAGCATAAAGTATTAAATGCTAAATTTCATGAGTTAGAGGCTGAGATAGTAGCACAGGCAGGTATACATGGCTCTGTAACGATTGCTACTAATATGGCTGGTCGTGGTACTGATATTAAGCTGGATGAAGAAGCAAAGGCAGCAGGAGGACTAAAAATTATCGGTACAGAGCGTCATGAGTCCCGACGAATTGATAATCAGTTGAGAGGCCGTTCCGGTCGTCAGGGAGATTCAGGTGAATCAAGATTTTATATTTCTCTTGAAGATGATTTAATGCGTTTATTTGGATCCGAACGTTTAATGACAATGTTTAATACACTGGGAGTTCCGGAGAACGAAGAAATTGAACATAAGATGTTATCGAAAGCAATTGAACGTGCGCAGACAAAGATTGAAAATAATAACTATGGTATCCGTAAAAATCTTCTTGAATATGACCAGGTCATGAACGAGCAGCGTGAGATTATTTATGGAGAAAGACGTCGAGTTCTTGACGGAGAGAATATGCGTGATTCAATTTACAAGATGATTACGGATACAGTTGAGAATACGGTAGATGTGTGTATATCAGATGAACAAAGTTCTGAAGAATGGAATTTAAATGAGCTGAATGGATTATTACTTTCTATTGTTCCGATGGAAAAAATCCATCATGCAGATGTAGAGGGAATGAAACGTGATCAGCTGAAGCATCTGTTAAAGGAAAAAGCAGTTAAGCTATATGAAGAGAAAGAAACTGAATTTCCGGAAATAGAAGCAATCCGTGAATTAGAAAGGGTTATTCTGTTAAAAGTAATTGATAGAAAATGGATGGATCATATTGATGATATGGATCAATTGCGCCAAGGTATTGGATTGCAGGCATACGGACAAAGAGATCCACTTGTAGAGTACAAATTAAATGGATATGAAATGTTTGATACTATGACTGCTAATATCCAAGAGGATACGGTTCGTCTTTTAATGCATGTTAAAATAGAAGAGAAAGTAGAACGTGAACAGGTTGCCAAAGTAACCGGTACCAATAAAGATGACTCAGGTCCCCGTACCCCGCAAAAACGCGAAGGTGCCAAAGTATATCCAAATGATCCATGTCCATGTGGAAGTGGAAAAAAATATAAACAATGTTGTGGAAGAAAGTAGGTGTCAGTTTGGTTGAATTAGATCAATTTAAGTATACATTAAATTCATATACAGACTCACTAACGGAAGTAAGGGATTCACTTTGACTTAGCTAATAAGCAAAGAAGAATTGAAGAGTTAGAAAGAGAAATGGAAGCTCCTGATTTTTGGGATGATACAGATACTTCACAAAAGAAAATGAAGGAGCTCAAAGGGATTAAAGACGATGTAGAGACTTATAATCAATTAAAAGAACAATTTGAAGATATTGAAACAATGATCGAGATGGGATATGAAGAAAATGATGGTTCCGTTATTCCGGAGATTGAAGAAATGCTACAGTGTTTTGTCAATACTTTAGATAATATAAAGGTCAAGACCCTTCTTTCAGAGGAATATGACAGATATAGTGCCATATTAAAACTGAATGCGGGAGCCGGAGGAACAGAATCATGTGACTGGGCCGGCATGTTGTATCGAATGTATACAAGATGGGCAGAGTCCAAAGGGTATTCTATTGAAGTATTGGACTATTTAGATGGTGAAGAGACAGGGATTAAATCAGTAACCTTTCAGATAAATGGCGAAAATGCTTATGGTTATTTAAAATCTGAAAGAGGTGTCCATCGACTAGTCAGAATTTCACCGTTTAATGCACAAGGGAAGCGGCAGACTTCTTTTGTATCCTTAGATGTTATGCCGGATATAGAAGAAGATATTGATATCGAAGTCAATGATGATGATTTGCGGATTGATACTTATCGTTCCAGTGGAGCAGGAGGACAGCATATTAATAAAACTTCATCTGCGATTCGAATTACACATTTACCGACAGGCATTGTTGTTCAATGTCAAAATGAACGATCTCAACACATGAATAAAGATAAAGCAATGCAGATGTTGAAAGCTAAGCTTTATTTATTAAAACAGCAAGAAAATGCAGAAAAAGTTGCAGGTATTCGTGGCGAGGTGACAGAAATCGGCTGGGGCAATCAAATTCGTTCTTATGTTATGCAGCCATATACTATGGTAAAAGATCATAGAACGAGTGCCGAATCCGGTAATGTAGATAAGGTGATGGATGGAGACTTAGATTATTTTATCAGCGAATATTTAAAATGGAATAGTTTAAATAAGAAAGAATAGTATGAATTTAGCATCGGTATTTGCCGGTGCTAAATTTTTGTATCATTTTGTCGAAAAGAAGGAGTTAATCATATGTCTTGAAATAAGTACAAGAAAATAGTTGCATAAAAGAAAAACATATGTTAATATCTTTGTTAGAAAGACAAATGTATTTACTATAAAAACACAATGCAGATAAGGCAGGTTTCGAATTTATGGTTGAGAAATATCAATATTTTGTATTAAAGAAGAAAGCGGTTCCGGAAGTTTTGCTTAAAGTTGTTGAAGCAAAAAGATTACTTGAGTCGGATAAAGTTGCTTCAATTCAAGATGCAACAGATCAAGTTGGAATTAGTAGAAGTTCATTTTATAAGTATAAAGATGATATTTTTCCATTTCATGATAATGCAAGGGGTAGAAATATTACCGTTGTTATGCAGATGGATGATGAACCGGGACTTTTATCTGAGGTTTTAGGAGTAATTGCTGTTCACAAAGCTAATATTCTTACAATTCATCAAAGTATTCCGATTAATGGAGTTGCATCGGTTACTTTGAGCGTGGATATTTTGCCGACTACAGGTGATGTATCAAATATGATAGAAGAGATTGAAGAAAAAGAAGGCATTCATTATTTGAAAATAATAGCTAGGGAGTGAAACAAACATGATAAATATAGCAGTTTTAGGATATGGTACAATAGGTTCAGGTGTAGTAGAAGTATTGGATACGAATTCGGAGAGTATAGCGAATCGGGCAGGAGATGAAATACAAGTTAAATATGTCTTGGATTTAAGGGATTTCCCCGGAGAATCTATCCAGGATAAAATTGTTCATGATTACGAAGTAATTGTAAACGACCCGGATATACAAGTTGTTGTTGAAGTAATGGGTGGAGTTGAACCTGCATATACTTTTGTAAAACGAGCGTTACTTGCAGGAAAGCATGTCACTACATCCAATAAAGCTTTGGTTGCGAAGCATGGAGCAGAGTTAATTGCAATAGCGAAAGAACATAGTATAAATTTCTTATTTGAAGCAAGTGTAGGAGGAGGGATACCTATTATCCGTCCTTTAAATTCCTCTCTTACAGCAGATGAGATCCAGGAAATTACAGGTATCCTTAATGGTACCACAAACTATATGATGAGCAAGATGACCAATGAAGGACTAGAATTTGATGAAGTTTTGAAAGATGCTCAGGAAAAAGGTTATGCGGAAAAAGATCCAACAGCAGATATCAAAGGACATGATGCTTGTAGGAAGATTGCGATACTCACATCGTTAGTATGCGGGCAGCAAGTAGATTATGAAGATATTTACACAGAAGGAATTGATAAGATTACGGCAACGGATATTAAGTATGCTAAAGCTATGGGAAGAGCAATCAAATTATTAGCTTCCAGTAAAAGAGTTGATGAAAGCTTTTATGCGATGGTTGCCCCCTTTATGATTTCCCAGGATCATCCACTGTTTAGTGTGAATGATGTCTTTAATGGTATTTTTGTGAGGGGAAATGTATTAGGAGATGCTATGTTCTATGGAAGTGGAGCAGGAAAACTTCCTACGGCAAGTGCTGTGGTGGCAGATATAGTAGACATTGTGAAACATTTAAAGACCAATATTTTGGTAGAGTGGAGTAAAAAGAAATTAAATCTAGTGGATATGAAGGCTTCTAAGCGAAGATTTTTTGTCCGTATGAGAGGAACAGTAGAAGAAAATTTAGAGAATCTGCAAGAAATATTTGGAAAAGTAATGACAGTAACGCTTCCTGACGTAAGTGGTGAATTTGGTTTTGTGACAGATATAATGTCAGAAGCTGAATATAACGAAAAAGTCAAGAGGATAGAAGAAGTCATCCAAATGATTCGGGTAGAATAAGAAGGAGGGGTCACGAATGAAATATGTTATCGTATTAGGTGATGGTATGGCTGATGAGCCAATAGAAAGTTTAGGAAATAAAACTCCGTTGGATTATGCTAAGACACCTGTAATGGATGAATTGGCAAAGAAATCTGAAATAGGATTAGTTCATACAATTCCTGAGGGAATGAAACCTGGCAGTGATACAGCTAATTTATCGGTATTAGGTTATGATCCAAGGAAATATTATTCAGGACGTTCACCATTAGAAGCACTTAGCATCGGGGTGGATATGAAGGCTACAGATATATCTCTTCGTTGTAATATAGTAACAATTACTGATGATGAAAAGCCATATGAAGAAAAGAGAATTATTGATCACAGTGCAGGTGAAATCAGTTCAGAAGAAGCTACGATATTGATAGAGGCAGTTCGTAAAGAATTAGAAACAGAAACATACAAATTTTATGTTGGAACCAGTTATCGCCATTTGATAATTTGGGATCATGGTGAAACTATTGATCTGGTTCAGCCTCATGATGTATTAGATCAGACAATTGGTCAGCATCTACCTGGTGATACTGTTCTTAGAGAAATGATGAAAAAAAGTCATGAAATTTTGAATAATCATCCAATTAATGTCTCAAGAAGAGAAAAAGGATTGCGTCCTGGAAATTCCTTGTGGTTTTGGGGAGCAGGAACAAAACCGACGCTTTCATCTTTTGAAGAAAAAACTCATAAAAAAGGTGCAATGATTTCAGCGGTTGATTTGTTAAAAGGAATAGCAGTCGGTGCAGATATGTTCAATATAGAAGTAGAAGGTGCCAATGGAGGGCTTCATACGAATTATGAAGGGAAAGCAGAAGCGGCAGTTGGTGCATTATTAAATCAAGGATTTGATTTTGTATATGTTCATGTAGAAGCGCCGGACGAAATGGGTCATCAGGGACTTATAGATAAAAAAATTCAAGCAATAGAAAATTTGGATCAGCGTGTGATTAAAATAATAAAAGAAGCATTGGATGAATCCAAAGAAGATTATCGAATGCTCGTTATGCCGGATCATCCAACACCAATACGCATTAGGACTCATACAAGTGACCCGGTTCCCTATATGCTTTATGATAGTACCAAATGTATAGATAATCAATTGAAGTATAATGAAAAAGATGCTAAAGCTAGTGGAAAATTCATAGGAAAAGGACATGAAATGATAGATTATCTATTTCAATAAGTGATATTAAAGCAGTAGAATAAGACAGTTATAAAATCAGGAGGACATTATGCTTATAGTTAAGAAATTCGGTGGAACTTCAGTTGCCGATAAAGAGAGAATTTATAACGTTGCCAGAAGATGTATTGAAGATTATCAGAAAGGTAATGATGTTGTAGTTGTACTTTCTGCTATGGGAGATACGACAGATCATTTGTTAGAATTAGCAAATGAAATCAATCCGAATCCTTCCAAAAGGGAAATGGATATGTTATTGGCCACTGGTGAACAGACGTCTGTAGCATTAATGGCAATGGCAATGGGAGCATTAGATGTTCCGGCCGTTTCTCTAAATGCTTATCAAGTTGCAATGCATACTACATCAAGTTATAGTAATGCACGTTTGAAAAGAATTGATTCAGAAAGAATCCGCCATGAATTAGATTCCAGAAAAATAGTAATTATCACCGGCTTCCAGGGAATAAACAAATATGATGATTATACTACTTTGGGCCGTGGAGGTTCCGATACTACAGCAGTCGCATTGGCAGCTGCTTTGAAGGCAGATGCTTGTGAAATTTATACAGACGTAGAAGGTGTATATACAGCAGATCCGCGCGTTGTACCGAATGCGAAAAAATTGAAAGAAATCACATATGATGAAATGTTAGAACTTGCTACGCTGGGGGCAAAAGTATTGCATAATCGTTCAGTAGAAATGGCAAAGAAATACGGAGTGCAATTAGTAGTACGTTCCAGTTTAAATACAGCAGAAGGAACAATTGTTAAGGAGGCAGTAAAAATGGAAAGAATGCTTGTTAGTGGAGTGGCGGCAGATAAAAATACAGCTAGAATTGCAGTAATGGGATTGAAAGATCAACCAGGTATTGCATTTAAAGTATTTAATTTATTAGCAAAACGTAATATTAATGTAGATGTTATTTTACAATCTGTTGGCCGTGATGGAACAAAGGATATTACCTTCACAGTTGGTAGAGATAATTTAAAAGAAGCTGTTGAGACTTTAGAAGAATATAAAGACAGCCTTACAGCTCAGAAAATAGAAATTGAAGAAAATGTTGCTAAAGTTTCTATTGTAGGAGCAGGAATGATGACAAATCCGGGAGTGGCAGCATCAATGTTTGAAACTTTATATAACGTTGGCGTGAATATAAAAATGATTTCAACATCTGAAATTCGAGTAACTGTTATTATTGATGAAACAGATGTTGATAAAGCAGTACGTGCGGTACATGATGCATTTTTAGAAGAGTAAGAATTTAAAGAGGGGTAAGTTGAAAAACTTACCCCGTTTTTTATGGATTCATTAAATTGGAAGTTTCCCAGATAGAAACATTACTATTGGGCCTTGTAATAAAAGCTAACCAACGGGAGTCTCCATCCAGATAAGTTTTCTGAAATGCAAGTGCGATTGCAGCCACATCATTAGATGCAGAAATAGGCGAAGTCCAATTTAAATGGCCTGCTGATGCAACTTCATATAGTACTTTTGGTACATTTGCAGGAATATTTTTATAAACTCCATTAGATTGTCCCAAGCCTCCAAGACCTGTAGTATCCATAGCACCATTCATAATTAAAGTAGGGCATTTTGTATTGTAACCTTTTGAATTTAAGTTCGTGGATGATAAATTATGCCCCGCTATTGTCATAGCTGTTTTGAGTCCTGAATATTCTGCAGAATTAATCCAAGTAGCTCCACCACCCATGGACCAACCCATTGCTCCGATTCTATCCGTAGCGACTTTTTGATAGAGAGGACTGTTCAAACGTGAATTTTCTGTTTTTAATGCATTCAGAACGGTTCTTTGCTGCAGAGCTCTCAAAGAGACAGGGTCTAGTGGAGTTAATGTGTCAAAAGTTACTAATATAATACCGTGTGATGCGAAAAACGGCCCCCAAGCTGCCAATGCTGATTGTTTGGCTGTATAGGGAGGACAATAAACAAGCCCGGAATAAGGTGCTGTTCCGCTTGTTGGATAATAAACCGTTGCACCTCCGGTACCATATACAGATAGAAGAGGCAGGCGATAAGAATTATAAGAAAATGGGCCGTTTCCGGCATATTTTCCCGGTGCTTCTTCATTGCGGATGATTGCAGGGCTATTAGCAAAGGCATTCATAGGAAAAATTGTTGTGATAAATGCCAATACTAATAAGTAAGTAAAGATAGTTTTAAAGATAGATTTGCTTCTTGTTGTGATTTTTGCTGTTTGATCGAAAGATGACTTCTCCTTATTCATATAATTCTCTCCTACTAAATATATTCCTTAAAATAGTTGTTATTAGCGATGTCAATTAAGAATACTGTTTTCAAATACCCCGTGTAAAACCCTCCTTATCTTATTAATTTAGTATCAATTGACAAAATTAATTAAAAAAACTTAATATATTGCCAAAACAATACTTTAAGGTAACATAATTTTAATAGTTGTGCAATAATATGTCAACTTAAGAAATATTAAAGTATATTCTATAAAATAAAAAGACCAGTTCCCCTCGGTGAAAGAGGAACTGGAAAAGTGGGTGCCATAGGCGTTTTGGTTCTTTATTTTGAATTGTTGTTTTGTGATTTTGTATTTGATCTATATCAAATGATTTGGTATATTTATAGAATGAATTGTGGTCTATCTTAAAATCAAGACGTTTTCCTTGTTTCTAAAAGTATTCTTTTTATCAATTCCTCCTTTTTGTAATAAGATTATTTATGTTAGGTAATCAAAGCATAATTGAATATAGATAAGTATGTTATTTACTAATGTCTTTATCAATGTGTTTTAAGATAATGTAGCACCTCCGTTTGTAAGAATTACATTAATAAAAACATATTCTCTGCATGACAAATGTTAAATTTTGTTATAAATACTACTATAAACAATATGTTTGCGTAATATAAATTTAACATTTACGTAACATAATGTCAATACCTGAATCTGAAAAAAATATAAAATATTACATTTTAGAATTATTAAAACGGTAAAGAGAGTTTGTATTAGCATTATTACTCTAAATATAGCTAAAATTGTAGAAAAAAGGAACCGAACAATATTAAGAATATCTTACAAATAAATTAAAATAATATTAATAATAAATTGAAAAGAAAATTCTTTAAAATAAAAAAGTATCTATAAAATATACAGATACTTTTGTGTTTATAAAATTATGTATTTGAATCAGTAGGAAGCTGATTGGTTAAATAAAAAGCAGTATTGTTTTTAGTCAATCGTTATTTGAATTGTATAAATTATATCACAAATTCAGTCACAAGTCTATTGCCCCTTATTTGATTTTTTGATATGATATATTGTGGAAAGAAAAAGGGGGAAACGGATGGATTCAGAAAATAAAGGATTATATATTACCGGATGGATATTATTTGTAATTGTTTTAATAGCATTCCTTTTAGGGGAAGTATTTTCAATCTCGTTATCATCTATTACGGCACCATGTCTTATACATAGCTTATTTGGATTGTATTGTCCTGGTTGTGGTGGAACAAGAGCAGTAATGAGTTTAATGAAAGGAGAAATTCTACAGTCTTTTATTTATCATCCGGTAGTTCCTTATACAGCAGCGATTTATATGATTTATATGGTCACAAATACCATTCAGCTGGTATCTAAAGGAAAAATCAAAATAGGTATGAAATACAAAGATATTTATTTATGGATTGCACTTTTTATAATTATATTAAATTGCTTTATAAAAAATATTGTCTACATAGGCTGGGGAATTCGTATTATTAAATAAAGCTGTTCTGCTATAATTGATATAGCAAAACAGCTTTTAGTATTTTATAATATTTGATTTAGAAACGGAAGAATGGATAAACTGTTATCATAATCATAATTGGAATATTCTCTGGTAATTTCCCGTTGAAAATCATCCCATCCACCATAACTGTTGATACCGATAATTATTAAAATAATATAAATAATAGCAAGAACCAATCCGATAGAAGATATTATAATACCAATCGTTGCTTTTGAGTCTCTTTGAGGAGCATTGCCTTTAGAAAGAATTCCAAAAATAAGACCGAGACCAGCGAAAATTGGACAACAGCAAAATACAGCAGGTATTGATAAAATACCTAATACTAGAGAAGCGATTGCCATTCCGTTTGAGCCTGTTGGCTCTGGAGCATTGTTATTATTATAATTATATGACTGCTGGTAATTATTGTAATTGTTGTTTCCTTGTTGCGTTTCAGGATAGTTGTTGTAACTTTGATTTGAATCAGTGTAGTTGTTTGGTACCTCGTTTTGATTCTGATTTGTGGTATTTTGATCAGAATTTGGATTCCAATCATTATCATTGTAATTCATGATATATCCCCCTTGAAATAAATTATAAACTATTTGCAACATTGTAACATGGATATCCAATAATTTCAATTACTTCTTGAATCCGGTAATAATATGAATTATAATAAGCAACAGAAAAAAGTTACTGGACTCGTAAGAAATAGTAACAAAGAAGACACTTTATAAGTGAAAAGGAGCATTATAGATGGATATTACAAAAGTATTGACACAAGAACTTAAAGTGGAGAAGTGGCAGGTAGAAGCGGCAGTCAAATTAATAGATGAAGGGAATACGATACCATTTATTGCAAGATATAGAAAAGAAGTTACCGGAGCTTTAAATGATGAAGTATTAAGAAATTTAAATGACCGTTTGAATTATCTGAGAAATTTGGAAGAGAAAAAGCAACAAGTTTTAGCTACGATAGAAGAACAGGGGAAACTGTCAGAAGAGTTGAAAAATCAAATTCTTTCTGCAGAAACTTTGGTAGTAGTAGAAGATCTATATCGTCCATATCGACCGAAACGAAGGACAAGAGCTACGATTGCAAAAGAAAAAGGATTAGAACCATTAGCTAATATTATTACATTGCAGATGACTAGCAATTCCATTGAAGAAGAAGCGAAACAATTCTTAAATGAAGAGAAAGAAGTTCATTCAGTAGAGGAGGCAATTGCAGGAGCTTTGGATATCATTGCAGAATTTATCTCCGATGAAGCAGATTATAGAATTCGCATACGGGAGCTTACCGCAAAAGAAGGTAAAATCATTTCACAGGCAAAAGACGAAAAAGCAGAGTCCGTATTTGAAATGTATTATGATTTTGAAGAACCGATCAGCAAATTAGCAGGCCATAGAATACTTGCATTGAATCGTGGCGAAAAAGAAAAAATATTGAATGTGAAATTAGAGGCTCCGGAAGACAAAATCATTCGCTATTTAGAAAATAAAGTAATTTCTAATGATAATGTAAATACAACACCACTTTTAAAAGCGGCGATTGAAGATAGTTATAAACGCTTGATAGCGCCAGCCATTGAAAGAGAAATCCGTAATGAATTGACAGAAAGAGCAGAAGATGGTGCGATTAAAGTATTTGGTAAAAATTTGGAACAGCTTCTTATGCAGCCGCCTATCGTTAATCAGAACGTTTTAGGATGGGATCCGGCTTTTCGTACCGGTTGTAAGTTAGCCGTTGTAGATGGAACAGGTAAAGTTTTGGATACGACAGTTATTTATCCGACGGCTCCCCAGAATAAGGTGGACGAATCGAAAGAAGTTTTGAAAAAATTAATTAGAAAATATAATATTAATCTGATATCTGTAGGAAATGGTACTGCTTCAAGAGAATCAGAAATGATTATTGTAGATTTATTGAAAGAAATTCAAGAACAAGTACAATATATTATCGTTAACGAAGCCGGTGCATCTGTTTATTCAGCAAGTAAATTAGCAACCGAAGAATTCCCAAATTTTGATGTAGGACAAAGGAGTGCAGTATCCATTGCCAGAAGGTTACAAGATCCATTAGCTGAATTAGTTAAAATAGATCCAAAGTCTATAGGTGTGGGTCAGTATCAGCATGACATGAATCAAAAAAAATTAAGTGAAGCGCTTACCGGAGTTGTAGAAGATAGTGTAAATAAAGTTGGCGTTGATTTAAATACAGCTTCTGCATCACTTTTGGAATATATTTCCGGAATCAGTAAAGCTATCGCTAAAAACATAGTATTATATCGTGAAGAAAATGGAAAATTTAAAGATAGAAAACAATTACTAAAGGTTGCTAAATTAGGTCCTAAAGCTTTTGAACAGTGTGCAGGATTTATGAGAATCCAGGATGGGAACAATCCGTTAGATAAAACCAGCGTCCATCCTGAGAGTTACGAAGCTGCTGAAAAATTTCTAGAGAAGCTGGGTTATACACCTGAAGATTTAAAAAAAGGAACGTTAGGAAATATATCTAAGTCAGTAAAGGATACTAAGACTATTTCTAAAGAATTGGAAATTGGGGAAATGACTTTACAGGATATCATAAAAGAATTAGAAAAGCCGGGAAGAGATCCAAGAGATGAAATGCCAAAGCCGATATTAAGAACAGATGTGTTGGAGATGAAAGATCTGAAAGAAGGAATGACCTTAAAAGGTACGGTACGTAATGTAATTGATTTTGGTGCTTTCGTGGATATTGGAGTTCATCAAGATGGTTTGGTTCATATATCACAAATGACAGACCGTTATATTAAACATCCGTTAGAAGTAGTTAGCGTAGGTGATATTATAGAGGTAAAGGTCATGAGTGTTGATTTGGCGAAAAAAAGAATTCAGTTAACGATGAAAGGTTAACTTAAGGAGAAATTATGAGTTATAAAAGATTAGATATTAGAAAAATTACAATGATTGGAATGTTGTCAGCTATCAGTTTTATTTTGATGTATATGCAGTTCAGTATATCGTTTGTGCCGGAATATATCAAGATGGATATTTCAGACCTGCCTGCTTTAGTCGGATCATTTTCTTTAGGACCGGTTTCAGGCGTGTTCATCTGCTTAATTAAAAATTTATTGCATTTAATGGTTACGAAATCAGGTGGTATCGGCGAACTATCAAATTTAATTTTGGGAATTTGTTTTGTAGTGCCGGCAGGTTTCATCTATAAAAAGAAGAAAAATCGAAAATGGGCATTCATAGGAGCCGTGATAGGGGCAGTTGCTATGGCAGCAGCTTCAATACTATCCAATTACTTTATTGTGTATCCGTTTTATTCTATGTTAATGCCAATGGAGACCATAATAAAATCATATCAGATACTTTATCCGAAAATAGATAATCTATGGGAAGCACTCATTTTTATAAATATGCCATTTACTTTTGTAAAAGGGATGTTAAGTGTTGGAATTACGTTTTTGATATATAAACATATTTCACCTGTTATTAAAGGCCAGCACTAAGTGGGCTAGATCCATATCTGTTATCTCTTTGGTTTGTATTAAGGGAATCTAAGTTCCAACTTTGGATGCAAAAGCATCCATTTACGGAACTAAGATTCCCTTAATGCATTTGAGGTGGTTAGAAAGTCTGTTCTTTCAAGTGGCCAGCGTTAAGAAAATATTAAACAAATTCAAAATAATTCTAAGTAATTATATGATATTCTCTGTAAAGAGTTGACAAATTTTATTAAATGTATTATTGTATTAACCAAGTAATACATAAAATTGTTTAAAATCTTAAGAGGAGGAAAATAGATGGATGCTTTAATTGAAATCCATGATATTCATAAGATATATAATGCCGGTGAGAATGAAGTACGGGCATTAGATGGTGTGAGTCTGAGAATCGATCATGGCGAGTTTGTTGCGATTATAGGGCAATCAGGCTCAGGGAAATCCACTCTGATGAATATGCTTGGATGTCTGGATATACCGACATCAGGTACCTATTTATTAAATGGTAACGATGTTTCTGAAATGGATGATGACAGTTTGTCTGAAATTAGAAATTTAGAAATTGGTTTTATCTTTCAGGGCTTTAATTTAGTAGCGAATCTTACAGCATTAGAAAATGTTGAGCTGCCTTTAATTTATCGTGGAATAGGCAAGAAAGAACGTAGAAAATTAGCGACCGATTCTTTGATACAGGTTGGACTAAAGTCGAGAATGGATCATAAACCTTCAGAAATGTCTGGAGGACAACAACAAAGGGTGGCAATAGCCAGGGCTATTGCAGCGAAACCACCTGTAATTTTAGCAGATGAACCAACTGGTAACTTAGATTCACATTCAAGTGCAGAAATATTACAGATTTTAAAAGATTTACATACAGATGGAAGAAGTGTTATCTTGATTACGCATGACAATGATATCGCAGCTCAGGCGAAAAGAGTAATACGTATCAAAGATGGAAGAATAGAATCGGATATAGAAAATAATTGGGAGGAATAACCATGAAAAAGAAACAAGGAAAGAAAAAAATTATAATTCGGGTCACCGTTATTGTAATTATTGTAATTTTATTAGGATTATGTATTATTCCTAACCTTTTTAAAAAGGAAGTGATACCTAGTGTAAATGTAGTACAGGCAGTCACTGGTGATGTAGAAGAAGTCTTAGATACCAGCGGAATAGTGAGTAGTGAAAATACAAAAAGCTACTTCTCACCTGTTAATGCAAAAATTAGTACATGTGAATTAAAAGTAGGAAGTATTATTAAAAAAGGTGATAAGCTATTGGAATATGATATGGAAGATTTACAGACTCAATATGAGAAAGCTTCCTTACAAACAAAAGCTACCAATTTAGGATATCAGGATCAAATTGAAAAATCTAATAAAAGTGCTGCTCAGGCAAGTGAGGCGTCAGAAAAAATATCAAATTTACAGTCTGAGATTTCTGCTAAAGAAGCTGAAATCGAGTCACTAAAGGGACAGCTTCCCTCATCTTCAAATGAAGAAGCAGCCAAAAAAGAAGCAAGTTTGAAAAAAGAAGCAATCGATATTAGTAAAAAGAAAATTGAAGCTCAGGCCAAAATCGATACATATCAAAAGAAAGAAATGGATGGAAGTATTACTGAAAAAGAAAAAGAGAAATTGAAAGATCTGCAGGCCGATATGGTTACATGGGGAAAACGAGAGGTGGATATTAATGCAGAACTTGCATCTCTTTCTACAAGTTCAGCGAATGGTTCTGCTGTTTCACCAATACAATCTCAAATAGAAGAATTAAGTGCTCAGTTGCAGACGTTACAGAGTAAATTGGCGGAACAGGAATCTATTAAAACTTCATCAGAAAGTACTGTGATCAATGGTAGTCAGAAAGCTCAACTAGATGCACAACAAGAGTTGGCAAAGTATGATAGAATGACAGCAGAAGAATTATTAGAAGAAGCGAAAAAAGGGATTACTGCAGATTTTGATGGAATTGTGGCAGCGGTAACAGCAGTGAAAGGCGCTACCGTAACCCAAGGAGCAGAATTATTTACGATTGCACAATCAAATTCCATTAAAGTAGATATTTCATTATCAAAATATGATTTAGAGAAAATAAAAGAAAATCAAACGGCTGAAATTACTATTGCCGGAAAAGAATATAAAGGTACCGTGACCAGAATCAATCGTATTGCAGAGAAGAATGAAAAAGGAGCTACTTTAGTAAAAGCAGAAGTACGTGTAGATAATCCCGATAATGAAATTTTTATTGGAATTGAGGCAAAGGTAAAAATTAATATAGATTCTGCTAAAGATGTTGTAATAATTCCGGTTCAGGCAATTAACTCAGGAAAAGATGGAGATTTTTGTTATATAGTAGAAGATAACATAGTTGTTAAGAAACCGGTAACTACAGGAGTTTCATCTACAGAGTATATAGAAATAGAAGATGGAATTGCTCAAGGAGATATGGTCGTAATTGATGTTGGCAATGGCGTAGAAGAAGGAGCTAAAGTTCTGACAAAAGAGCAAACGAATAAAGTAATGAATGAACAGACAGAAGATGGTAAAAGTGAATAATAACTAAAAGTTGAGTCGGAGCATAACTAAGGTATGCTCTGGAAAGGAGGAACTTATGGCACAGCTTTTAGAATATTTAAAAATGGCAGTGGATAATATCAAATCCAATAAAGGAAGATCTTTTTTAACTATGCTGGGAATTATTATTGGAATTTCATCTGTTATTCTAATTGTATCCATTGGAAACGGAGCAGGGAAAAAAGTTAACAGTGAATTAGAGGGACTTGCCGGAGGACAGATGTATTTAACGGTAAATGACCTAGGCTTAGATAATCAGAATGGTATTACGCAAGAAGATATTGATGCTATAAAAGAGCAAGTCGATCATCTGAAAGGAGTAGCACCGGTAACGGGTTCTGATGGTACCGCATATGTAAAAAAGGGAGAATTTGATGCACAGTTTTCAGCAGGAACAGAGGACAATACCTATTTGCAGCAACATACGATGATAAGAGGTAAATATTACACAAAATCAGATGTGGAATCGGCTCAGAAAGTTGGAGTTATTAATAAATCGGATGCACTCAGATTGTTTGGAACTGTTGATGTGATAGGTATGGAGTTGGAAGTGAATGTACAAGGACAATCAACTATAATCAGTATTGTGGGTGTAATGGAACTTGAAGATTCTATGTTTTCCTATCAATATGAAGGTATGCCGGTGACGATTAATATTCCTTATACAACACTTGAAGCAATTACAGGAACAGATGTCGAACCTTTTCAAGCTACATATCTTATTGGTGAATCAGGAAAATATTCAAAAGAAATTATTAAGGAAACAATTGATTTATTAAAAGCGAGACATCAAGTTACAAAAGATGATGTTTATATAATACAAGATTTCAATGATCAAATGAAATCCATTAATCAAGTAATTTCTATTATGACGATGTTTATTGTATTTGTTGCCGCAATATCATTACTTGTTGGAGGTATTGGCGTAATGAATATAATGTTGGTTTCTGTAACGGAGAGAACAAGAGAGATAGGAATTCGAAAAGCATTGGGAGCTAAGACGAAATCCATTATGTTACAATTCCTTGCAGAATCAGCTATTATTACTTTATTAGGAGGAATCATTGGGATAGTAGTGGGAATCTGTGGAGCATATCTGGTCTGTGCAATTCCCCAGGTAAGCGATAAAGGTATCACGCCGGTACTTAGTGTAACATCTATTTTGATTGCCGTAAGTTTTTCATCAGCGATCGGATTGTTCTTTGGTATATATCCGGCAAGGAAAGCGGCTAAGATGAGTCCAATTGAAGCTTTAAGAAGAGAATAAAGACTATATTAAATTGTTATTGATAAGATAGATTTTGCCTATGTTGTCACAAAGAAACTGGTGTGATATAATTAGGAAAGATTTTGAAGATCAATAACAATTTTTTAAGTTAGGAAAAAAGGTATGGTTATAGAAACTAATTCAACGAAGGAAACATATGAAGTTGGCGTAAAGCTGGGAAAAGAAGCAAAATCCGGACAAGTTTTTGGATTAATGGGAGATTTAGGAGTTGGAAAAACCGTTTTGACACAGGGAATGGCAAACGGGTTAGGAATTCAAGAACCCATTAGTAGTCCTACATTTACAATTATTCAACAGTATGATGATGGCAGAATGCCATTTTATCATTTTGATGTATACAGGATTAGTGATATTGAGGAAATGGACGAAATTGGTTATGAAGATTATTTTTATGGAAACGGCGTATGTTTAGTTGAATGGGCAGATTTGATTCAGGAAATCATGCCGGCCTGTTATCTGAATATTTTGATTGAAAAGGATTTAGAAAAAGGGTTTGATTATAGAAAAATAACCATCATGGAAGTGAGAACGGAAAAATGAAAATATTAGCTCTAGATAGTTCAGGATTAGTTGCGAGTGTTGCAATCGTAGAAGATGAAAATTTAATAGCTGAATATACAGTGAATTATAAAAAAACTCATTCTCAAACATTATTACCAATGCTAAATGAGATTGTTCAAATGACAGAGTTAGATTTAGAAACAATAGATGCAATAGCAAGTGCCGGAGGTCCTGGTTCCTTTACTGGTCTAAGAATCGGTGCGGCTATTGCCAAAGGCTTGGGACAGGCATTAGGAAAGCCATTGATTCACATACCTACAGTAGATGGATTGGCTTATAATATGTTCGGCACGAATCAGTTGATCTGCCCTCTTATGGATGCCCGTAGAGAACAAGTTTATACAGGACTTTACTTTTTTGAAAAAGAGTTTGAAGTTGTTGAACAGCAAATGGCTGTAGCGATAGAGATAATAATTAAAAAAATAAATAAATATAAACGCCCTGTGGTATTTCTGGGAGATGGGGTACCGGTATTTAAAGAAAGATTAATGAAAGAAATAATAGTTCCACTCTCTTTTGCACCATGTCATATGAATCGCCAGAGAGCTGGCGCAGTCGCGGCTTTGGCCCAGAAATATTTTAATGAAGGTAAAATATTGACAGCTGCAGAATTTCAACCAGATTACCTTCGGCTTTCCCAAGCGGAAAGAGAGAGATTGGAGAAAGAAAAAGTTATAAAAGAAGAAATAGGGCAGGAATAAAGGAGTAAAATCTCATGATACAAGTTTATCCGATGCAGGAAGAAGATTTAGAGCAGGTTGCCGATATAGAGCGGAAAATTTTTTCACTTCCTTGGTCAAAGAATGCATTTTATGAGTCTATGATACGTAAAGATACCATTTATTTGGTGGCAAAAGAAGGGCAAAATGTAGTAGGATATTCTGGAATATATGGTTCATTTGAAGATGGGGAAATTACAAATGTTGCTGTAGAACCTGCTTATCGCAGACAAAAAGTAGGAAAGCAATTAATAGAAAAATTACAAGAAGAAGCAAAAAAGTTAGGGGTCACCCGTTTTTTTTTAGAAGTCAGAGAAAGCAATAAAGGAGCGATTGAATTATATAAAGCATTAGGTTTTAAGGTAGAAGGAATAAGAAAAGGGTTTTACGAGAAACCCAAAGAAGATGCATTGATCATGTGGAAATCATAAACAGGCCTGCCTTACATTACCACTAGGAAGAATTCAAAAGTATTTGTATAATAGTTTGTAGAAACCACATTGATTTTAATAAGATGTTTTTAAAAACATTTTATGACTGCACAAAGGAGGACTTGTTAATTGCGGGTCCTTACTTTTTTGGGAGGAAATAATATGAGAGTATATGAAAATGCTAATAAGAAAACGAGAGAATTAAAAGCAGTTTATTGTAACAAATGCAAAAAAGAAATTAAAATAACTCGAGGAATATTAATGGAAGATGTGTATCATGGAGAAAAAGAATGGGGGTTCTTTTCTGATAAAGATGGAGAGATACATGGGTTTGACTTGTGTGAAGAATGTTATGATGAATTTATTTCCCAATTTCAAATACCAGTTCAGACGAAAAAGAAAAAGGAGTTTTTGGCATAGCAGTCTCTTGTTCCTTTAACTAATATATGGTAGAATAAAAGCAATTAGTGAAAGTGAAGGAGTAACTTATGCTTGATGTATGTTTATTAGGAACAGGAGGAATGATGCCATTACCGTACCGTTGGCTTACATCCTTAATGACTAGATATAATGGTAGTAGTTTATTGATTGATTGTGGAGAAGGAACTCAAATTGCACTGAAAGAAAAAGGATGGAGTCCGAAACCTATAGATATTATTTGTTTTACCCATTATCATGCAGACCACATAAGCGGGTTGCCTGGATTGTTACTTACTATGGGAAACGCAGAACGGACAACCCCTCTTACGTTAATTGGTCCCAAAGGACTTATCAAGGTAGTTTCTGCATTAAGAATGATAGCACCTGAACTACCTTTTGAGCTAGAGTTTATAGAGTTAGAAGAAAAACAACAAACGATTCAGCTAAACGGATATCAGATAGATGCATTTCGTGTAAATCATAATGTGGTTTGCTATGGATATTCCATTCGAATTTTAAGAGCAGGAAAGTTTCAATTAGAAAAGGCATTAGAACAGCAGATCCCACAGCATTTTTGGAATAAACTTCAAAAAGGAGAGACAGTTATTTCAAAAGATGGCAAAACATATTCACCGGAAATGGTCATGGGACCGGAAAGGAAAGGGATTAAGCTTACTTATTGTACAGACACAAGACCAACGCAATCGATAATTGATAATGCAATAGGGGCTGATTTATTTATATGTGAAGGGATGTATGGAGAGAAAGAAAAAGAATCAAAGGCAGTACAGTATAAACATATGACTTTCTACGAAGCAGCTAAGTTAGCCAAAAGTGCAGAAGTAGGAGAACTATGGCTTACACATTTTAGTCCATCATTAAATAGAGCAGAAGAATATATGCCCGAAGTTAAAAAAATTTTTAAAAACAGCTTACCAGGAAAAGACGGGAAAACAGTAACACTTGAATTTATGGATTAATAAAAATGATCTAAAACAAAAGAAAATGGAGTGAGTTTATGAAAGGTAAGAATAAAGGAATAATTTATATTTTAATCATGCTTGTATCTGTCGGAGTGTTGCTTGCAGCATTCTGGAAGGTGGCCAATAGGAATAATAAAGATTCTACAGATAAAGTAGAAACTACCCCAATTACAGAAATTACCACAAGGGATTTAGATAAAAAATATCCTAAAACTCCACGAGAAGTAGTTAAGTTATATAGTCAGATCATACTATGCTTTTATAATGAGAATTATACAGAAGAAGAATTGAATGATTTAGGTAAAAAGGCGAGGCAGCTTTTTGATAAGGAACTTTTGGAGAATAATCCGGAAGAAAAGTATTATAAGGATTTAAAGAAAGAAATTGAAGAGTACAAGAAAAAGAAGCGTACGATTATCAGTTATGATATTCAGGATAGTCGAGAAGTTGAATATATTACAAAAGATAATCAGGAAATGGCCAAGGTAACTGCACAATACTTCATGAAAAGTAAGAAAGATTATCAAAGAGCTACCGAGGATTATGTATTAAGAAAGGATTCAAACAAGCTTTGGAAGATTTATGGTTACACGATTTCCAAAGACAGTGGTTCAAGTAAAGAAGAATGAAAGAGAAGAATGTAACAATATTAGCGATTGAAAGTTCGTGTGATGAGACAGCAGCAGCTGTAGTAAAGAATGGAAGAGAAATTCTTTCTAATATAATTTCATCTCAAATTGAACTTCATAAATTATATGGGGGAGTTGTTCCTGAAATAGCTTCCAGAAAACATATTGAAAAAATTAATCAAGTAATAGATGAAGCACTAGACGTTGCAAATGTTTCATTAGAAGATATAGATGCGATTGGGGTCACTTATGGCCCGGGGTTGGTGGGTGCTCTTTTAGTGGGAGTATCACAGGCCAAAGCGATTAGTTTTGCAAGAAGTATACCATTAGTCGGAGTGCACCATATCGAAGGACACATTTCAGCTAATTATATCGAGAATGCGAAGTTAGAACCTCCTTTTATGTGTCTGGTCGTTTCAGGAGGGCATACACATTTAGTTTATGTCAGGGATTATGGTAAATATGAAATTGTCGGACGGACTAGAGATGATGCAGCAGGAGAAGCTTTTGATAAAGTGGCAAGAGCTGTAGGATTAGGTTATCCGGGCGGACCCAAGATTGAAAAATTAGCTAAAGAGGGAAATGAAAATGCGATTTCATTTCCAATTGCAAATATTGATGGCAGTCCATATGATTTTAGTTTTAGCGGCGTCAAATCATCTGTATTAAATTATATTAATGGATGTAAAATGAAGAATGTGGAGATAGTAAAGGCAAATATTGCAGCTTCTTTTCAAAAGGCAGTGATAGATGCTCTGATAGAAAAATCAATGTCAGCATTAAATGATTATAAAGTTGAAAAATTTACAATAGCAGGAGGAGTTGCGTCAAATACGACTCTTAGGCTTGCAATGCAAGAGATATGCGAAGAAAGAGGGATTCAGTTTTTTCATCCTTCTCCCATCTATTGTACGGATAATGCGGCGATGATAGGTGTGGCAGCATATTATGAGTATATGGAAGGAACACGGCATGGATTGGATTTAAATGCAGTACCAAATCTCAAAATAGGGGAACGAAGATGAGTCTAGAAAAGAAAGTAGCTATTATTTTGGCGGCTGGTCAAGGGAAACGAATGAACAGTAAGGTGCAGAAACAATATATGCAGCTTTGTGGAAAACCTGTTTTGTTTTATTCTCTTAGTGCGTTTCAGGAGAGCACGATCGATGAAATCATATTGGTGGTCGGCAAAGGGGAAATTGCTTATTGTCAGTCGGAGATAGTTGAAAAATATAGTTTTAATAAAGTAGTTAAGATTGTAGAGGGTGGAACAGAAAGATATCATTCTGTTTATCATGGTATAAAAGCAATTCAAAATGCAGATTATGTTTATATACATGATGGGGCAAGACCGTTCATTTCCAATGAAATATTAGATAGAGTAACTGTGGGTGTCAGAGAGTATAATGCTTGTGTTGTTGGTATGCCGGTAAAAGATACTATTAAAATAGTGGATGAAAATGGTTTTGTAATAGAAACGCCTAGTAGAGATTTGGTTTGGCAGGTACAAACACCACAAGTTTTTGCGTTTGCTCTGATAAAAGAAGCTTATGAAAAATTAATGGAAGAATCAATACAAGGCATTACTGATGATGCGATGGTTGTAGAGGCTATTTTGTCTTATCCGATTAAACTTATCGAAGGGGATTACACCAACTTTAAAATAACGACTCCCGAAGATATATATATGGCAGAACAGTATTTAAAAGAATTGTAAAAAAAATGAAATTGCTTATTGACATAATTATATATTGATGGTAGAATAATTTTTGTCGCTGAGACAAACAACTAAAGACTGTAAGGAGAGGTGTCCGAGTGGTTTAAGGAGCTGGTCTTGAAAACCAGTGATTCCGAAAGGGACCGTGGGTTCGAATCCCACCTTCTCCGTTTTTAATTAAGACCACCTTGGGTGGTTTTAATAATGAAAAAAAGTGCAAAGTTGGAGAAGTACCCAAGCTGGCCGAAGGGGCTCCCCTGGAAAGGGAGTAGGTCGTTAATAGCGGCGCGAGGGTTCGAATCCCTCCTTCTCCGTTTGTTGATAGCTTATAAAATCCGAGACATATATAGGCGAATTTATACAAATATTCTAAGTATAACGTTAATATGATTAAGGTACAAATGAATAGTTACGAAAAATGTAATAAAATATACAAAAGTTATTGACAATTAGTCCAAGTAATGATATTATATAAATCCACCGCAAAACAAGGTGGAATAAAGAAAGAAAAAAAGTGTTGACAACAGCTTGAAGATGTGATAATCTATTATAGCTGTCGCAATAAAAGGCAGAAAAGAACATTGATAATTAAACAGTGAAAACAACCTTGAAAGATTCAAAAGAGATTTCAAAGAGAACAAGTGTTACAGTTAAAAAATAACTATAACGCGACCTAAAAAACAGTAAAGACTGGAAACAGTCGACGGAAGAATTAGCCAAGCTAAATTCTGAAGGAAAAAACTTTATTTGAGAGTTTGATCCTGGCTCAGGATGAACGCTGGCGGCGTGCTTAACACATGCAAGTCGAACGGAGCTATTATATTGGATTTCTTCGGAGAGAAGATGTAATACGCTTAGTG
>NZ_QRCT01000019.1 GCF_003363435.1 Anaerosacchariphilus polymeriproducens | reverse complement strand
GTTTTTTCACAGCCCCTTTTAGGCTAATTGTCATATTTTCTACCGTCTAGCCATTTGCAGATACAGTGGCAGGCTATACCCGCTATCTAAAATCAAATCTACTGAACTATTTAAAATTTTTATGTCTTCTTTAATCGTTCTCTTAAAAATTTATCAATTACATATTATCTACATATCAACTAACCTTTCATATTAATGTATATATCACATGTGAAAAGCAGCTGGGATTAAGCTTTGACTTTTATTTTAGACAATTGTATAAGCTGATTAAGAAATTTTGATTAATTACTTATTATTTTGTTAATTCATAGAAATACAATTTAAAACTTGATATAATAATTACATTATGTAAATTATTTGAAGATTATTCATAATATAAAGGAACAGTCAATTTGATTCTTTTTTTGAGTGGGAGAAATGAAAATAATAGTAAGGAGTAGGGAGAACATATGAGGAAAATGACAATAGGAATATGCGATGATGAAAAAATATTCATTAATATTTTAAAAAATATGGTTATAGAGTGTTTGAATAAAAGACAAATTGAAGGGCAGATAAAAACATTTGAATCAGGTAAAGAATTAGTTGAAAGTTCTTTTGAATTAGATGTTATTTTTTTGGATATAGAGATGCCGGAATTTGATGGTATTGAAATCGGAAAAATTATTCAACAAAAGAATAGTAATTGTAAAATAATAATGGCAACATGTAGAACTGATCGGTTTAAAGAAGCATTCCAAATTAATGCATTTCGATTTATGACGAAGCCTTTTGAATTTGATGAGTTAGAAGAAATTATAAATGCAGTACAAGCTACTAGAATTGGAACAGATGTAATTGAATTATATAATAATAGAAATCTTTTTAAGATAAAACAAAAAGAGATTCAATATATCAAAACATACGATAGTTATTCTGAATTTGTGACAAAAAGTAAAATATTTAGGAGAGACATAGCATTATGTCAATTGGAAAAAATTTTGGATAATAGAATGTTTTTTCGAATTCATAGAAAAATCATTATAAATATGCTTTGGGTTCAAAAGTATGATAGAGAATATATCATAATTAATAATGTTGAAATGGCAGTAGCAAGACGAAAGAAAAAGAAATTTGAACAAGCTTATATGGAATTTGATGTTACATATAGATAGGGAGAAATTATGGGGGTAATTGTATTAAGTGTAATATTTATCATTGAACTTTTGAAATATTGGTTAAGTACAAGTGTTTATTTTACAGTCGAAATAAGAAAAAAATATGTAGCTATAATCGGGTTTATTTTTTTCTTATTTTTTTTGATTGGTGAAAAAATAAAAGAAGATGGAATATATTTTTTAATGTATAGTATTGTAGCAGTTGTTTTATTTGTTACAATTCAAGAATCGTGGAAACAAAAAATAAAAATTATTTTATTGGATATAGTACTAATTACTTGTTTAGATGAGTTATTAGGAACACTATTAGAAAATGTTTGCAAAAAATTCAGCGAAGTGGTTTTATCATCAGATATAAGTTATTTAATTGGGAGTTCAGGTAGTTTATTTTTAATTATTTTGATTGTTAGTTTAAAGAAAAAGAAACTATTCAGAAATGCAAAGTTGAGACAATTTGCAAAAAATAGTGTTGAAGTATTAATGGCTTTAATGATATTTTTTTTGTTGTTTACTGTTATAGGGCTTAATTGTGCAAAAGAATATGTACATAAAGTAAGGTTTATATTATTTGCGAATATTGTGTGTATTTTTTCATTCTTTAGTATTTATATTTTAACGGGAATAATGATTTATATAAAAAATACGAATAAAAAAATGGAAGAATTACTATGTACTGAACGTAAATTAAAAAACATGCAGTTGAATCATTATAAAATAATGCTTGAAAAAGAAGAAGAAACCAGAAAATATCGCCATGATATGAATAATCATTTGATTTGTCTGAATGAATTGGCTCATAAAGGCAGGATAGATTTAGCTATAGATTATGTAGAATCAATGCAAAATCATTTGAGTGCTGTAGGTAAGAAAGTGTATCAACTGGGGAATGAAATAATAGATGCTATTTTGAATTACTATTTACCAACGCTAGAAGGGCACGTAAAATTAGAGATAGTTGGATATTTTGATGAAGAATTATGTATCAACAACGTGGAACTTTGTACAGTCTTTTCTAATTTGATTCAGAATGCAGTAGAGGAAATAAAACGATGTAAGAGTAAAGAAAAACTTTTAAGGATTGAAGTAAAAACGGGTCTAGAGTATTTAAAAATAGTAATTATAAATAGTATTTCTGCTGATAGTTTAAAAAAGCAAAATTTATTACAGACGAATAAAAAGGATTCTTTAAATCATGGATTTGGTCTGATTAATGTTAATGAAACGATACAAAAGAATGGAGGGAGATTTGAAACTAAAATTTATCATAATACATTTCATGTAAAAGTTTTTTTGAAATTATAGCGATATAACGACTATATATGTATTTATTCGACCGTTTAAGAACTTGTTCGACCGTTCGTGGGCTTATTCTTGAGATCCATAATCTGTTATGCTACTCTGGTTTTAGAAAGAGGAGAACAGATTATGGTTCTTTTAAATTTGAAATAAGAAGCAGATAAGGGAGGATTTCTATGAGCGCTTTAGAAGAAGGGAAACTTTTAACTTTAAATGATTTAATGATAAGAATTTCTGATTATAAAAAACATAAACCGAATCAATCAATTGACTCTATGGGAATGTTTTTTGAAACATCAAATAATATTTATTTTTTTGATACTGGAACAGGTAAGGCTTTAAGAATCGATCATGATTTACATGATTTTTTAAGTCAATTACTATATCGTGATTGCGACGTTGAGGAACTAGAAAAAACTGCGAATCAAAAAGGATTAAATATTTCTGATATTCTTGCTTATATAGAAAAAGAAGATTTGTTCAAAGGAACAACAGGAGAGCAGTTATATAATGATGAGTTTTTAAAAAAGGCAAAAAGAGAAATAGGTTCAAATTGCCGTCAGTTAATATTGGAATTGACAGGAGCCTGTAATCTCAGATGTAAATATTGTATTTATAGTTCTTCGGAAAAAGGATTCAGAGAATTTAATTCTAAGAACATGTCAAAAGAAATTATAAAAAAATCAATCGATTATTTATATGACCATGGAGAGGAAGAAGTTTTTGTAACCTTTTATGGTGGGGAGCCTTTGATTAAGTTTGAGTTAATGAAATATGCAATTGAATATGCAAAAGAACGTTTGGCAAATAGAAAGTTAAATTTTGGGTTTACCACAAATTTGACATTAATGAATAGAGAGATAGCCGCATATCTGGCTCAAATACCAAATTTAAGTATCGTCTGTAGTATAGACGGACCAGAGGATATCCATGATACCAGCAGAGTGTATGTTGATGGTGGAGGAACCTATAAAGATGCGATGGAAGGTTTGAGAATTCTTAAGGAAGAGTTGGACAAGGTGGATGACCCATCAGTAAGTATAAACTTCAATGCAGTATTTATGGTTCCATATGAAAAAGAGAAACTATATAGAATTGATGAGAATTTTCAAAAATTGTGCAGTATCACACAAAATTCAACTTATGATATTACATATCCATCGAGCGGTACAATTCCGGAAGAACTAATGGAATATGCGACGGAAGATACTTCTATGTGGGAATGGATGGAAGAGGAAGCAAAAAAATGCGATGCGATTGAAATGCTGAAACATAAGGGAGTAATGGATTCCTTAACGATAGTACATGATCGTATTTTGACAGAAAAGGCGGCTCCTGTCATTCCAATGAATGCATGTTGTGTTCCGGGCGCAAGACGTCTTTATATTGATACGCAAGGAGATATGTATGTATGTGAAAGAATTAATAAATCGCCTAAGATTGGAAATATATTGAATGGCATTGATATGGAAACAATTTGGACAAAGTATTTTTATGAATATAGCGAACGTTCCATAGAACATTGTGCCAATTGCTGGTCTGCTAAAATGTGTCCGGTTTGTTATGCAGATAGAATGACTACGGATGGAATAGCAGAAAATGCCCATATACATTGTGAAGCATTTAAAGAACAATTGAAAAGACAGTTTTCACTATATTATGAGATGTTAGAAGAAAGTCCGGAAAAATTAAAAATTTTGAATGACGTAATTACAGTGTAAGCCTATTATCTAAATCATAATAGATTTAGTTTTAATAGAAATAAAATACAAGGAGGTGAATATTATGTTTGAAAAAGTAAATCCATATTTGAAAGATGAACTTAGTAAGGAAGCAGTAGCTCATAAGTGTGGTTGCAGATGTGTTTCAGAGAGTAAAACAGTAGGTAATGCTATCAATTTAGGGATTAGTATCAATGGTTGTTATGTGACATGTCGTGGAACTGCTAATCGAAATGCTAATTATAGTGCGGCAAAAAATGACAAGAAATATTAATTAGTAACCACTTAAGTTAAAATTTTACTAAGAGCATTGATCCTCTTTATACTTGATTAGATATAGAGAGGTATAAGAAACGAGAGAAAGGGCGGATAGTTATGAAGGTTTAGTCTTTTCTCTCGTTTTTGTTACAAGTCGAATGCAAATATATTATGTTGATAAGTTAGATAGATTAAAAGTATAAAATGCACAAAAAAGGAGTATAAAACTTAATGGAGAAAATTAAAAGTTTTCAAAATGCAATAGTTCTTTTGTGGAAATCTTCAAAATCGTATTTTATCTTTACGTTTTTATTAAGTGTGCTTTCTTCTATTCCGGAAGTTGTTAATTTAATTGTATGGAAGAAAATATTAGATACCATATATATTTTTTTAACAAAAAATGAGATAGATTATAAATTAATTATTTTATATATTTTGTTTCATTTTATTCTAAAAATGAGCTCTAATGTTTTAGAACGAGTAAATGAATATATTAAAAATATATATTCCCTTAAGGTAGAAAAATATATTACAAATGAAACCATAAACGCAATCGAACTTATGGAATTAGCGGATTTAGAAAATTCTGAGATGCATAATACAATTGAAAAAGCTAATATGGAAGCAAGCGAAAAAATAATGGGCTTATTAAGTAAGTCAGTAGAAGCATTGCAAAATATTACAACATTCATAGGAATGTCAAGTATTTTGCTATCTTTTAGTATAAAGTTATATCTTATTATATTTTTATCTGTAATACCAATGGCATGGTATAGTCAAAAGTATTTTAATAAAATATTTGAAATCTATGATAAAAGAATTGAAAAGATCAGGTATAGAGATGAACTAAAAAGTATGATCAGCAGAAGTGAAGTATTTAAAGAAATTAAACTATTTCATAGCATGTCGTATTTAAAAAAGAAAATAAATGTAATACTAGATGAAATAATAGAGGAAGATAAAAAAACTAAGAAAGAATTAAATATCCAAGGTACGGTATCAGAAATAGTAGAGGTTTTTTTTACGTACATACTAAAAGGTATGATTATTATTTCTGGTATCCTTTCAAAAACCACGATTGGTACAATCAATATGAATATTGATTCTGCGACGAATCTACAAAATTCAATTAGTAATATAATCTTTTTAATGATGTCCATGTATGAAGATTGTTTATATTTAACCAGTTTTTCAGAATTAATGAAATATAAAGAGGAAATTATGAAGTTGAAAGCTTCCAATGATAAAGAATTAATCACAAAGTTTCATATAAAGACAATAGAATTAGTGAACATATGGTTTCAATATACTGAGAATAGTAGCTTTGTAATAAAGGATTTCAGTTTCAAATTTACGGCAGGGAAAACATATGCAATTGTTGGATATAATGGCGGTGGAAAGACAAGTTTAGTCAAAATTATAATGGGATTATATAGACCACAAAAAGGAAGTATTTTAGTGAATGGAAAGGATATTAAGAATTATGATATGGATGCGTATTTAAAACAAGTAAGTGCGGTTTTTCAAGACTTTGTTAAATATCCGTTAACGGTAAGAGAAAATATAGCGATGGGGCATATAGAAGAAATGAATCATGAAGAAAAGATTAAAATTGCGGCGGAGAAAGCTTGCTCGGAATCTTTTATTAATCGTTTACCGAATAAATATGACGAGAAATTGGTTCGAGGTTGGAAAGACAGTTCAGACCTTTCAGTAGGTCAATGGCAGAGAATTGCGATTGCAAGAGCAAATATGAAAAATGGAAATATGGTTATGTTTGATGAGCCATCTGCAGCATTGGATGCTAAAACAGAAAGCAGGATTTTAAATGACATTATGATGGCCAAGAAAGGAAAAATTGGATTCGTAATAACACATAGATTTTTAAATATCAAAAAAGCAGATGAAATCATTGTTCTGAAAGATGGAGTTCTGGATGCATTTGGGCAACACGATGAGCTTTTGGAAAGCAGCAAAATTTATAATGAACTTTATCATGCACAGAAAGAGATGATATAAAATAAATAAAAAATACATATTATGTATTGACTTTTATTTTAGACAAATGTATAATACTAAAAAGTCATTTGTCTAAAAGGAGGCGAAATAAATATGATGAAAAAATTACCAGATACAGAATTTGAGCTTATGAGAGTTGTATGGGAAAATGAACCGCCAATCACAACGAATATTATAATGCAAGCAATAGGGAATGAAAAAGGATGGAAAGTGCCTACGGTATTAACACTGATGAATCGATTGGTGAAAAAGGGTTTTTTAAAAACTGAAAAAAATGGGAAAGAACGCACCTTTTTTCCACTGATAGATAGAGAAGATTATTTGAAATTTGAAACTAATCATTTTCTGAAATTCTACCATGAAAATTCCTTTTTAAGTTTGGTCAGTACTTTATATGATGGTGAAAAATTAAATGAAGATGAATTACAAGAATTAATGAAACTGATTGAAAAAAAGGAGTGATTGATATGTATGATATTATTAACTTATTTATCAAAAACTCTATTACGATGTCTTTGCTTATTTTAGTTTATATGGGAATCAATCGTTTGTTTTCGAAAGACTATAGGGCAAAATGGCGTTATTATTCATGGTTGATTATCATAATTGGCTTAATCATTCCGTTTCGCCCCGAACTTACTATTTCTTTGCATGAGAACAGCAAGATTGCCCAAATCTTTAATATTAAACAGGCAATTCCGGTAAGGATGTCGAATGAAGTAATTACAACAAAAGTAATGAGCCAAGCATCAGTTATTTCTTGGCATTACGTGTTAGCTGTATTGTGGTTATTAGGTTTTCTGACATTTTTAGTTTATCATGTATACAGACATTGGAAATTTGCAGCCCTTGTAAAAAGATGGGGGGAAAGAATTAATGAGCCACAGATAGAAGCTATTCTGCATCAGTTACAGGAAGAGTTAAAAATATCGAAGCTCCCAAAACTAATGGTTTGTACCTGCATTGATAGTCCGATGTTGATCGGTTTCATGAAGCCGGTTATTTTATTGCCAGATATCAATAATTCCTTAGATGAGATTTCATTAATGATAAAGCATGAACTCATTCATTATAAGAGAAAAGATTTATGGTATAAAAGTCTTGTGGTTTTTGTAACTGCTCTTTATTGGTTTCATCCGCTTATGTATTTTATGGCGAAGGAAATATCAATGCAATGTGAAATTTCTTGCGATGAAGAAGTAGTGAAAGGAGCAGGTTTTCCTATAAGACAAAAATATAGTGCCATGATTATAGCATCAATTAAGAAGCAATCCAATATAAAGCAATCTGTATATACAACAAATTTTTATAGCAGAACAAATAAAGCAAAGAACAGAATATTATCTGTCATGAATATGAAAAAGAAAAGACTAGGGCTTGTTAGCAGCAGCTTATTGGTGATTGGCATCATGGTTATGGGGATTCAATTTACCTCCATGAAAATAAATAGCAGTGCGGCTTCTCTAAGCCCGGTAACAGTTGGGCTAGGTGAAAAATTAAACAAATATGAATTAGTTCTCGATTTGTTGAACGAAAATAAAAAAAGTAGTAAAAGTGTAATCGATAATAAAGATAAGGAATATTCGGAGCAGAACATAGTAGCTACAAATATTGTTTATGCTGGTGATACGGCAAATGGAATAACGCAAGGCTCATATGATGGGGTTATGAAAACATGTTATTTATCGTTGAATGACCAACGTATATTATGTTATGGTGGCAAATAGTAGTAAAAGAGAGGTAAGTAAATAAACAATATATGAGGTGAAAAAATGGAATTGAAAGTCAAGAATTTGTATAAATCATATAAGAAAAAAGAAGCTTTAAAAGATATTAGCTTTGAATTGAAAAAAGGAACCTATGGTCTTCTTGGTGAAAATGGAGCTGGAAAGAGTACCTTAATGAGGATTCTTTCCACTGTGGACTTTGCAACAAAAGGCAAAATACAATATGATGGAACGGATATTTTAACATTGGATGAAGAGTATCGAAATTTAATTGGATATATGCCGCAGGATTATAATGTTTATCCGGGATTTACTGCAAAAGACTTTTTAGAATATATGGGAGCTTTGAAGGGAATTCCAAAAGATAAATTAAAAGTGATAATACCTGAGGTGTTAGAGTTTGTCAATTTAGCCGACGTTGCAAAGAAGAAAGTGAAGACTTTTTCAGGAGGTATGAAGCGAAGAATTGGTATTGCGCAGGCAATTATGAATGAACCGAAAATACTGATATTGGATGAACCTACAGCAGGATTAGATCCGAAAGAACGAATCCGTTTTTCGAATATTATCAGTGATATGTCAAAAGAGAAAATTGTTCTATTGTCCACGCATATTGTTTCCGATATTGAAGCGATTGCGAATGAGTTGATTGTAATTAAAAATGGAGAAATCTTAGAAATGGGAGAGATTCCTCAATTAACAGAACATGTTAGGGGAAATGTTTGGGAAACGACAGTGGATCAGGATGCGCTAAAACGATTAAGAAAAGAACGTTCTGTTATCCGTTTAAAACAAACAGCCGGAAAGGTACAAGTGCGTTTTGTGGGAGAACAATACCCTGATATTGAAAATCTATCGGTAGAACCTACTTTAGAAGATTATTATATCGTTACCGGCGGAATGGATCAAAAGGAGGATTATTAAATTATGAGTATAAAAAAGAGTTTTATGTTAGGGATTATATGTTTGTTATTATTTATGATAAGTGGCTGTGCTACACAAAAAGAGAACAATAATAAGGATGCTTCCGTAGGAAATTCCTTAGAAAATAAAAGGGAAACAGAAAACTCCCAGTCAATAAAAGAAGAGAAGGAACAGTCTGGTGACAATGATACCAAAGTAAAAAAGGAAACGCAACCAAAAGATGATAAAGAATTAGAAAAGTCATTGGCAGCTTATCGTAAAAAAAGAGAAAAAATGACGACAGAGAAGAATGGTATAATTACTGCTGGTGCTCCAGATGAGGAAGAGTATGGAATTGATACTAGCGCTCAGCCAAGGTTTGATACGAGAGAAGAGAGAAAAGCGTTTGAAGCTGCCAGCGAGTATCTGACAGATAAGCTTGGCATAGAAGAAGAAGCTCTAAATAACTGCATTGATCCAAGAATTTTTCAAATTTATAAGGATAAGGATAAAGGAGTTGCAAAGGGATATGAAAATGACAATATTTTTGTCTGCGAGTATTGTGATAATGGAACTTGGCAATATATGATTCTGGTAAGAGATTCGAAAGAAGATCCCTGGAAGGTGATTCATCATGGGGATAGTTACAAGGAATAATCCAAGTAATTGATTCACTTAAGTTTGGAGGACAGAAATGAAAGAATTGATAAAATTTGAGTATCGAAAAATATGGAATAAAGTCACGATTGCGGCTATTGTAGCCATGTGTATTATTTCTACGTTATATGCGCTTATTTATTTGAATCTTCAGTGGAATACGATTGATAAGAACGGAAACATCGTCAGCGGATTAAAATCTTATCGTGCATTGAAAGAAGCGTCGAAAGAAACGGAAGGGATATTGGATAATAACTATATTCAAAAATTAAAAAAAAAATATAACGCTAGTTTCGATAAAAAATACTTAGAGGAGCATCCGGGATATTTAGGGACTGGGGGAATGACAAAATATATGGTACCTAATTATTTCATAAATTTTGCTTATTATGGTGTTGATATGTCCAATGGAAATGACAAAATTGGATTGGATTATAAGTTTTTAAATTCTGAGGAAAGTTTTTATCAAAAATATAGGGAAACGCTCAAAGAGTACTTTGTATTATCTAATGAGTGGAATGGACTGGCTCCATATACAGAGGAACAGATTAATGTTCTTGAGAAAAAAATAGAGAATGTAAAAACCCCTGTTCGTGTAGAGTATTTTCAGGGACTGGCAAATCTTACGTGTTATTACGAAATGGAATATCCGCTTATCTTTGTCGTCTTAGCCTTTGCGCTTGCTGCTTTGTATTCCAAAGACAGTAAAAGCGGCATAAATGAATTAAGCCTTTCTTCTAGGCTGGGCAGGAAAAAGAACATCCGGGCAAGATGGATAGCGGGAAATCTTTTTACGGTAGTGGTGTATTTTATCTTTATTGGAACGCTTCTCGCGGAGCATGGTATCATGGCAAGCTTACATGGCTGGAATGGGTCTGCACAGACGTTCTATTTTGGGTGTCTTTACAATATAAATATTGGTACAGGGATACTGATTCAGTTTATCGGAGGTTTATTTGGAGCACTTGTTATGGCAAATTTTGTAATGCTTCTATCCATGAAAACCAAGAATGCCAAATTTACAACAGTAGGTGCTATTGTAGCTGTATGGCTGCTTTTGAAGGGACAGGGAACTTATAGTCAGATTAAGTTATTAAATCCACTGCAGTTTAAAACTTCGGAATTAATTGAAGAGTATTTGTTTCTTGGAAAGACTGCGATTCCATATTTTATTGTAGTGTTAGTCCTGGCGATTTTCTATATTAGTATTTTCCTTTGCTTTATGAGAAAGTCTGATAAAAAGTATTATTTAAACTAGGCAGGTGATAAGATTGAAGGAGATTATAAAGATAGAAAGAAAAAGGATTTTAAATAAAAAGTTTCTTATCTTATTTTTTGTGGTGTTACTTTTGTTTTCTGTGAATAACAGTTATTACGCGGTAAAAAATTATGATGTTTTGAATAATACGGGTGTAGTGCAAACCTGGAAAGAGAATTTAACGCATGGGAAAGAAAATACCAAGGTAAAATTCTTGAAAGAAGACTATTTATTATCACTGAAAAATAAAGAAGAATCTTCATCTTATGTGGATGAAACAAACTTGGAAGACTTAGTGGCAATGAATTATGATGGAAAAAAGGTACAGGATTTATCAGATAAGGAAATAAAAAGTTTCTATTCAAAACGTCTGTCCAATATTCAGGAAATGCTGGATGATAGTTCTAGAATAAACTATACGAAATCAGAGAAAGAGAAGATGATGGAACAAGCCGGACAGCTTTCTTCGCCAATCCCAATGGATTATGCGGAAGGCTGGAAGGTATTGAATGAGAATATGAGAAAGTTTATGCCTCTCTTGCTTGTTCTGATTGCACTTATTTTACTTCCTCTTTTTGGCAGTGAACCGCAAACCAAAATGAAAGACCTATACCGGTCTACCCGATACGGGAAAAAGAAATTAGACCGTGCAAGGCTAATTACCGCATTTATGGTAGGAATCGTATTATATTTGTTTGGTGTTATGCTATATACGATTGTTATGATGACACCTTTTGGATGGGAGGGAGGCAGCCAGCCTATCCAGAGCAATGCAGCCACGTTTTTTTCGGTCTATAACATTACTTATATACAGCAAATCGGTATTAATGTTCTTATTGGATTATTGGCAATGATTTTCTTAATTGCACTTACTTTGCTTTTGACTATATTGACAGAAGGAGTAATGACAGGAGCAGTGATAATTATATTCTTCTGGATATTATTATTACTATTTGATCAGATACCACTCTATCCTGTCAATCATCTTTTTGCTAATTTTATGCCATTAAGGATGACAGATTTTTTACATTATTATACGGAAAATGATATATATAGAATCATGGGAAATAGTTTTACCGGTTTAAGCTGGACTGCTCTTGTATCTGCAGTGTTGTCTATTTTATTATTAATTTTAGCAGTAGTATTTTCGGATATGAAACGCATGAAGAAACTGTAGACAATAAAACATATATGAATTGGTAAAGGATAAGTAGATATGAAAAACGAGAAGATTATGTTTGCAGGAGAAGAAAACAATTGTATGCCATTTGTATGTCAATATATTGTTCGCAAAGGAAGCAATGATGATCCGTTAGAGAAAAATGGCGTAGCACATTTGATAGAACACTACTTAATTAATAACTCATATTATAATAGTTTATTTGAAGGAATCAAAATCCATGGATTTACAAGTTTTTATTATACTTGTTATTATTGGTATGTTTCTACGGAAAAGGAGGTAAAAATTTCATTCCAAGAATTTGACCAAATAATAAATCATATAAAAAAGAAAAATGGATATAACAAAGAAGCTTTTATTGCGTCAAAGAAAGAAATTTTGGATGAAATAGATTTTAATCAAGATAAAACTAATAAGCTTATTGAACTGTTATCCGTATTGGCTGACAACAATAATGAAATCTTATTACCGATTGGAAATGCAGAACACATTAGGCAAATGGAACATAGTGGTGTTGTTGAGTATTTAAATATGAATTATAATCATTTCAATTCTTACAAATACGTTTATAACAGGAAAAACGAAATTTTTGTCTTAAATGAATTTGAGCTAAGGAGATTACATTTATCTAAGAATATTATAGTAGAAAAGAACGCTATAAATGAGTATAAATTTGAAAACATCAAGATTCCAAGATTTCTTCATAAATTGGAAAATAATGATGTAAAAATTATTATTAAGAATAATTTTTACAAATCCCTTTATGAAATCATTTTAGGCGAAATATTTTTAATGCAGGTATGTAACTACTTGAGCAGAGAATTGAAGCTTAGTGATTATATTACATATGAGAAATTTTTCATTCGAGAGGATCAATTATATTTTATGATTACGATTAGTGAAATGGATTCAATTAAATATAAGGATTTTATTCAAGTGGAAAATTTTGATGAATGCAGCAAAATCCTAAATGAAATTATGGAAATTAATAGTTTTAAACAAATATTAGATTCTATTATAAACTATTTCATAAATTTTAATCAAGCCGAAATTAACGAAAAGGATATAAGAATGGATTTAATAAATTATTCTGCACTGGGATATAGTTCGTATTGTTTAGTGAATCAAAAATCAGATTTAGTTGAGATGCTAAAAGGTTTACAATATCAGGAATATTATGAATATATACTTAAAAAAGTAGGAGCATTAAATAAAAATAGTATTAAAATAATTTACTAATATTATAGGTTTCTCTCTTTCGTTTTCTTTTATGGTTTCCAAGATACAAGAAAATAAAAGAGAGAAATTTTTTGCGTTTGCATCTCAAATAGACGTGTAAATTAACATGTTTGTTTGGATTGATTAAGTATTGAAAGAGCTAACTATAGGAAGTTAATTTATCTTACAAAGAATGGAAGAGGAGAATATGCCATTATTAAATTCAGGAATTGGATGAACTGGTAGCATCTAAAAAACTAGTAGCAGCTTTAGAAAAGGGAGAACGCTCAGCAAGGTTGGTTATCAGCCGATCAAGTTGAAGCTAAAAGTAGTTACAATCTTGAATGAGAAACAGGATTTTATGCAAATACTATTTGGGATAAATTCAACTAATGAAACAAAAGAATAATGGAAAGAAAATTTAAGTATACAGTTTTTAAAACTACAAATATAATCTTAACCATTGCAGGGCAGTTACAATAAGTGACTGCCCCATTTGTATCATTTTAGGTATATTAAAATGTTATTAAATTATTTTCAACAATTTGAATGTTAATTTTCTGTCAAGATGGTTGAAAAGTCAAAATAGAATGTTATATAGAGGAGGTATCAATTTATAATTTAACTTTTTCAAAAGGAGGAATTTTCATGAAGAAAAGGAAAGTAATTACGACGACAATCGTAATGCTGATGGCACTGGCGGCAACACTTTCGCCTAAACATGTTGTAGTAGTAAATGCAGCACAAACAACTGAAAATGTGTCAGAGCTTACAGGAATTGAACATACAGAAGATAATAAATTTTCAATAAAAGATACTACAGCTCAGATGAATGATGTTTTTAACCACATATCCGTGAATAATGAAAACAAGAGCAAACTTAGAGAGTCTGGACATACTACACCTGATACAGCTATATACCTGGACAGCTCTTATTTAAGTAAATTAATCACAGATAGTGCGAGCGATACAGAAAATTGGTATTATTTCAATATGAGTAGTAAAAACAAGATATCAGTAATTTTGGAGCAGCCTTCTGATGGTGATTATGATATTTATTTGTATCAATATAAAGAGGATGGAACCTTATCTTTGATATCATATTCAATATATGGCGGATCCTCTATGGAGAATCTTAGTGCAGTTGGTGAAGCAGGTTACTACTTTTTAAGAGTAGTACCAGTAAAAGCAGCTGCCAATGAAAATGTAACCTATCGTTTTATGATTGCTCCGATTGCTACCTACGATAGTTGTGAACCTGATGATATCCCAGATTTTGCAACTGAGTATACCGATTACATAAATACAAACAATACAATCGATAATGGATACGATGAGGATTGGTCAAAATTAACTGTATCAAGCGATGGTACATATTTGGTCTCCTTATCAAATATACCAGCAGAAAGTACATATAACATCTATATATATGATGCATCGTTTAACGGTCTTGGTAATATGTCTTGTTCGGCAAATAAATCAGGTTCGATAAGTTTAGGGACAGGCTCATATTATATCTGTGTAGCAAGTGAAAAAGGTTTTAATGCTGCGGCTTCATATAACTTGAAGGTTTTGAAAAGAAAAGATTCCAACTCTAATATTATTTATACAAAAACAGGACAATTTGTTGAAATGACACATGGAACTTTGTATGTAAATGGTAATGCGGTTAATATGAATTGGAAATATCATTATACAGCTAATTATAGAAGGATACAGGATGTAGAAACAAATGCCAAAACTTCATTTTATCCTGGATACTTGAAAAATGGTACATATAATGGACCGCAAAGTGTATCATCAAAAGATTGTATCCAGGTTCTAATGAATAATTTTAAATATACATATTTTTGTAGTTTAGGATATGATTTTAGATATTTAACATTTGGAGATAATGATTATGCCATTTTTTATGTAGATGCAGTAACAGGAAAAGTGATAGATACTAATATTAATTATTACTTTGTTGAGTTAAATATGCCACAAAAATTTACTGAATTTAAATAGATAGTAGTTTTAAAAAGGCTGAGTTAATTTCAATCAAGAAATAGCTCAGCTTTTTCTTGGTTTAAACATAAATAAGTGCAATTAAATATCATACCAATTTGTTTTTGGATTTATAAAAATAATGACATAAGATTTTGAGTAAGATTTAAGTACTTTAATTAGTTCATTTAGAACAATAGCTCAGTCTAAAAATGTGCAATACCAACAAAAATACAAAACAATATACAATAAATTTAGAAATAATGTTGACAATGTATCCGCTTGGTGTTATTTTAAAGTGGTACAATATAATTAACAACATGTATATACAAAACGTGATAAAAAAAGAAGTTTAAGAAGAAAGGAGAGAATGAAATGTTATTGGGAATGTTTACATCAGGCTATCAAAGAAATCCACTGGAACATTGTTTTGAAGATGCAAAACGTTTTGGATATGATTTTATTGAGTTATGGGGCGGGCGGCCTCATGCTTATGCACCGGATTTAAAGGCAGGCGAAATTGAAGAAGTCAAAAGACTGATTGATAAGTACGAGATGCCAGTGCTTGGATATACACCGGAGCATAATGCTTATCCATACAATTTCATGATTGGCACTGAACTGCAAAGACAAGATGCAGTTGCATATCTAAAAATCTGTCTGGATATGGCAAAAGAAATGAATTCGGAATTTATGTTGATTTCAACTGCCCATGCAGGTTATTTGGCAACTTACGAGGAAATATGGGAGCGTTTGCGAACGACCATAAGGGAATTGACGGATTATGCAGAAAAAACCGGGGTGAAACTAATCGTAGAACCACTGACGCCTTATGAGACCAATGTTATCAAAAACGCGAATGACTTGATGGAATTATTCAAACAGATTGATTCCCCTTTTTTGGTTGGAATGTGTGATATTGTAGCACCTTTTGTACAACATGAAAGCATTATGGCTTACATAGAAAAACTAGGAAAGAAAATTCACCATATGCATATCATTGATGGCGAACAAGGGACAGAAAATCATATTGTTCCGGGTGATGGAGCCATACCGCTGCCGGAGCTTTTTAAAGAATTAAAAGAATCAGGATATGAAAAAACAGTAACCCTAGAGCTTGTGACAGGATACATCAATGAACCCAGATTGTATACAAGAAGAGTCATTGATACGATACGTAAGTATATGAAAGAAGCCGGTTTTTAATATAAAAACACAGAAGAATAGGAGAGATGAGTATGTCAAAGGAACACAATCAAACCGTATTAAAACGTAAACTTGGATTGGGTGCAGTAATTGCTTTGGGAGTGGGAACAACAGTTGGATCTGGTATTTTTTCTTCGTTAGGAGAAGTAGCAGGTGCAGCTGGCAGCAGTTTGTTTTTGGTGTTGGCATTTTTGATTGGAGGAATTGTACAAATCCCGGCGAACTTTTGCTATGCTGAACTTGCCAGTGCTTTTCCGGAAGATGGAGGGCCGTATATTTATTTCAGGGAAGCAGGTTCGCGACCGTTAGCTTTTCTGTGTGGTTGGATTAGTTTTTGGGCAACAGATCCTCCATCAATTTCGATTATGGCATTGGCAATTGCAAATTATCTAGCATTTTTTATTCCGGTCCATGGTTTATTTCTGAGAATGGTAGCAGTAGTTTTTGTTTTAATTTTTATGACTGTACACATTCGTTCTGTAGAGGGTGGTGGAAAATTTCAAACTATAATAACAGCATTAAAAGTAATTCCATTTGTTTTAATAATCGGGATAGGAATATTTTTTATGAAAGGTGAATTATTTGTTTCCGCAACTCCGATTACAGGAATTGCTGCGACAGGGATCACAGCACTTTTAGCAGGTGTTTCAGCTACTACGTGGTCATTCGATGGTATGGGTGCAGCTTGTTATATGACGGGTGAAATTAAGGAACCTGAAAAAAATATGCCTAAAGGTCTAATTTTAACAGCTTTTATTGTACTTGCATTATACGTTGGGCTTACCTTAACAGCTTCCGGACTTTTAGCGGTAGATGAACTGGCTACTTCGGAAGCACCAATTGCTTTGCTTGCATCTAAGATTCCTTTAATAGGTAATTACGCTGGTACGGTTGTCGCAATCATGGCTGTAATTGTTGTAATAGGATCACTTTCTAGTTGTATCATGTTTCAACCTAGGATTGAGTATGCAATGGCAAAAGACGGCCTGTTTTTTAAATCCTTTGCTAAAGTACATAAAAAATATGAAACACCATATTTTTCAATTATTGTACAATGTGCTGTTGCAATCATATTGATATTTGCTACATCTCTTTCAGATCTTTTGGGTTATTTTACATTGGTTGCGTTACTGAAGAATTTCTTAACATTTGGAACTATATTAGTATTAAGAAACAAACCAAACTATAAGCCAAGCTATAGGATGCCTGCTAGAACATTTATGGTTGTAATTGCTATGCTTATGACAGGAACTCTTATTTGGTCTACCTTTTTATGGGCTCCAATTGCAGGAATAGCATGTGCCGTAATAGCAATTGCTACAGGGCTTCCAGTATATTATTTCTGGGAAAATAGAAATAAAAAAGAACAAAATAAACAGTAAAAATTACATTTGTAGTGAGGTAAGATTGACACTTTATGACGGATGACTTAAGATTTAAGTAGAGAAAAATCAAAATTTAGAAGAAAAGGGTATCTGTCATGGGAATGGAGAAACAAAAACCTCGCGAAGAAGCAATGGAAAGAATTGAAAATTATATTTTAGAAAATAAATTAAAACCAGATGATAAATTGCCTTCAGAAAGAAGTATGTGCATGATGTGGGAGTTAAACCGTACTACTCTGCGAAGTGCAATCAGGCAGTTGACTTTAGAGGGAAAGATTTACAGTAAAAATGGATCTGGAACCTATGTGTCAAAAAAGAAACTAATGAAAAATCTACAAGATGTAGAAGGATTTTATCAGACAGCATTGAAAGCAGGACGGGAAATTTCAACCAAAGTAATCAGTGTTGAAGTTTGTGAAACTTCAAAAGGAATTGGGCAAAAAATGGAGCTTCCACTAGGACACAAGCTCTTGCGTGTGATTCGTATCCGGTTTCTTGATGAGTATCCGGTAATGTATGAGACGACCTATTTGGATTACGAACGTTTTCCGCAGTTGGACGAGCATATAAATGAGAATTCATCACTGTATGAAATATTGGGGGAAACTTATCATTTGGTTATAACAGGTGGTAAAGAAAAATTGAGCATTGCATACTGTGATGAAAAAGAAGCGTGTTATCTTCAAGTGAAGGAAGGTGATCCGGTTATTTATCAATCCGGTATTGCAGTTGATGATGAAGGTAAGATTTTTGAATACTTTAAATCGATTACCCGTTCAGAGTATGTCTGCTTCGCGAGTGAACTGAAAAGGCTCTGAGCGGATGATCGTAAGGAGGGACTTACGATGAAATTAGCAGCAGTTGGAGATAATTGCATGGATGTTTACGATGAGATAGGAGAAGCTTATCCGGGAGGAAATCCCGTAAACGTTGCGGTATATTTTGTACGGCTTGGAGGATGCGCTTCTTATACAGGAGCAGTGGGTACAGATCAATATGGCAGGTTGATGGCAGATGCAGTATCTGCAAAAGGTGTAGATACTTCCCATATTCATTTTTCAAAAGGTAATACAGCGATCACTCATGTGGAGCTTATTGATGGAGAACGTATTTTTGGTGATTATGATGAGGGGGTTCTTGCTGATTTTAAATTATCAGCAGAAGATTTGGAATTTCTCTGTCAGCATGATTTGGTAGTATCAGGATTGTGGGGTAAGGTGGAAAACGATCTGGAAGCAATTAGGAAAAGAGGAGTAAAGGTTGCTTTTGATGCCGCAACAAGACCGGACGATGCTGCTTCTATTACGGCTATTCCTCATGTTAATTATTTGTTTTTTGCAACAGATGACGGAGAAACAGAACAGCTGAGGGAGAAAATGAAAGAAATATATAGGAAGGGTCCCGAACTTGTGATAGCGACATTAGGAGAAAAGGGAAGTATTGTATTTAATGGAAATGAATTTGAGCGATTTGGAATTGTTCCATGTAATGTAGTAGACACCATGGGAGCAGGTGACAGTTATATTGCCGGATTTTTAAAAGGGATCTTAGAAGGAAAAGCAATCAAAGAATGTATGGAAATGGGAGCTTCCAATTCCAGCATTACATTGGAATACAGGGGAGCATGGTAATAGAGGAAGGAGATTTACGTTGAAAAAGACAACTGAAATAGATTATCAATCCTCCATATATTTACAATTAAGGGAGGTCATACGAAATAAAATAGAGGAGGGAGAATACCTACCCGGAACAGCAATCCCTTCTGAAAATACATTGGCGGACACGTATGGGATTAACAGGCTTACGGTTCGAAATGCAATTGATGTACTTGTGAATGAAGGTTTATTAAAACGGGTACAGGGAAAAGGCGTTTATGTCATGACACCGATTGAACGTGATCTAGAAGTACTTGGTGGTTTTTCACAGACTATGACAGATAAAAACCTTCAGCCGAAGAAGAAAATTTTGCAAAAAGGACAGCGTTTAGCTGGGAGAAAATATGCCGAAATATTTGGAATTGGGGAAGAAGACAGTTTGTATTATATAAAACGTTTGGATTATGCAGAGGATGAAGCGATTGCATTGCAGGAAATCTTTATACCATATAATCTTGTACCAAAGGTGGAAGGTATTGATCTTTCTGTATTCAGTATGTTCGAGATATATAAATTTTATGGAATCAATCCGATAAGGGCATGGCAGACCTTGGATTTAGTACGTTTAACGCAGGCGGATGCGAGACTTCTAGATATTACGAAAGAGCAGACCGTATTTCTTTTTTCCTGCCTCACATATGATGAAGATGAAAGAGTCATAGAATATTCAAGATCTTATACAAGAGGAGATAAGTGTAATTTTACAGTACATTTTCATAAATAGTACAGATAGGAGTAAAAGATATGATAAAATTCGAAGAACAAAAACAAATAGATAATGTGAAAGGAGCCCTAATGCTCCGTTCTCAAATTGAAAAAGCAGTGGACAAAATCCAAAAGGAAGGATTTGATGGAATCTATTTTATGGGAATAGGAGGTACATGGGCATCTGGTATGCAGGTAGAAGTATATATGAGAGGAAAAAGTGCAATACCTGTGTATGTAGAAAATGCAGCAGAGTTCATTACGACTGGAAATAAACGATTTACAGATAAATCAGTTGTTATCTTTTCGTCGGTGACCGGAAATACGGTAGAAATGATCGATGCTGTTAAAAAAGCCAAAGAGATAGGTGCAAAAGTATTTGGATTTATTGATGTAGAAAATTCTTTCCTTGCAAAGTTGTGCGATATTTGCATTTCATATCCGATGAATGAACAGTTGAAATTTTTTATGGTTGCAAATCGGTTAATGTATCATAATGGTGAGTTTCCGGAATATGATGAATATAATCTTGAAATGGAAAAATTTCTCCCCCAAGCCTTGGTTGAAGTAGAAAAGGAAGTGGATCAGTGGGCAGCTGATTATGCAAAGGAAAAATACCGTTATTGTAAGGAGCATCCGGATATGCCGCACTATTTTATCGGTGCAGGGAACCATTGGGGAGCGACCTATTCTTATGCTATGTGCTATTGGGAAGAACAACTTTGGATTAGAACCAAATCAATAACATCCGCAGAGTTTTTTCATGGTATGTTGGAAATTATTGAGGCAGAAACACCAGTGACTTTATTCATTGGAGAAGATGAACAGCGTCCGCTGTCTGAGAGGGTAGCGTCATTCTTATCAAAGGTATGTAAAAATTATACAGTCATTGATACCAAAGATTATAAGCTGGAAGGAATCCGGCCTGAATTTAGAAGTTCGATTTCTCACTTGGTCATGCATGCTGTAAATAATCGCGTAGATGCTCATATGGAAGATGAATTCAAACATCCTATGGTAATACGCCGTTATTATAGGCAGTTTGATTATTAGATTGTTTTCTTTTATTTAATTTAATACTATTTTACTGAAAAACTAGAAAAAGAATAAAGAGTGGTTGTCTCGTTTGTTATGAGCAGCCACTTTTTTTGTATGACTGAAAAAGTGTGGAAAATGTATAACTAGATGTTTGAAATTATATTTGACTCGTAAATATATTAGTAGATACTAACAAATAATATATAAATAAACACAAAAAAATAATAAATATAACAAGAAAATTGTAAAAAAGTATGTTTTACTATATTTGAAATAATAGTATGATTTAGACAAGAAAGGAGATATGATGATTAGAATTACGAACAGGCAATCAAAGATTTTGGATTATCTTTATAATTATAAAAAAAGTAATTTAAAACAACTATGTCAAAAGTTAAATGTCTCATCTCAGACCTTAAAGGTGGAATTGCAAAATCTAAAAGAAATTTTTGATACATATAAAATAAAGATTTCGATTAAAAAGAATGGAGATTTTTTAATTACTGGAAGTAGAGAACGATTTATTGAATTGATTTGGGAGGCTAAAAATTGCTTGGAGTTTTCTGCTGAAAATAGGATTCTACTACTATTAATAGTATCAGATGAATTTATGACTTTACAGGATATTGCAGATTCATTGTTTATGAGCAAATCTTATATTGAAAAACAAATGCCCGAAGTGTTAAAAAAATTTAAAGATAAAATTGTTACAGTAAGACATTACGGGATTAAGTACGATGCGTCTCAGTTCGACAGAAGGACAGATTTTGTAAAATTATTATTTCCATATATATCTGGGATAGACTTTGAGAATGAAATAAAAAGTTTCAATAATTTACATTTTCCTATCATGGAATATATGGATGAAACCTATATAAAAAAGGCTGAAAGTTTTGTAAAAGAAATTCAAGGCTGGTGTGGTTTACACTTTGCGGATATTTGGTTACGACAGTTTTTTTTAGTGGTATTCTTTACAATTTGGAATGTAGATAAAAATAATCCGGAATATGTTGATGAAGGTTATTTAGATCAGGTTAAAGTGAATAAAAATTTTATAGATTATATGGAAATGCTTCAGCTAATGAATGAAAAATATAATCTCAAATTAGTGGAAAAAGAAATAAGATATCTTGCTTATTATATTATTATTTCCATGAAAAATGAAGGAATTGTTCTAGAGACACTTGAAAAAGAGGTTAAGCATTATGTTAGCGAAATATTAGAGGAGACTAGGAAACAGTATTCCATAAATCTCTTTCATGATGAAGAATTTATAAGAAGACTGACTATGCATATATATATGCTTGTATTAAGAGGCAGTAAGATCAGTGTAGAAATTAATTGGAGTGGTGCAAATATTCGAAAACAATATCCACTAGGGTTTGAACTGGCAGTTTTGGCTACGGATGTTATTAGCAGTCATACAGGAAAAAGATTAAATAATAGTGAAATTGATTATTTGCTTTTACATTTTCAAATAGCATTGGAACACCTAAAAATTGATAGTAGAAAAATTAATGCGATAGTTATCTGCCATTATGGGATGGCTGCAGCAGAACTGATCAAGACAAAGGTAGGACGAAAGTTTCCGGAGATTAGTATAACGAAAGTATTATCTTTGCAACAATATTTGGAGAGCGAAGATACAGATTATGAATTGATATTATCTACAGAGAAAATACCGGATACAGACAAAGAAGTGATTTATGTTGATGCAGTTTTGGAAGAATATGAATTAGAAAGAATAGCAAAATTCGTGGAACATAAATGTATTGGAAATATGCTGATGATGAAATTACTGGAAGCGGAAATTGTTCATTTGGATGAATATGAAAGCAAGGAACAGATTATAGAAGGGTTGACAGACTTGTTGATTAAACGGGGATATGTAACTGCCGAATACAAGGAAAGCGTTTTAAAACGAGAAGAATTATCTTCTACTAATATGAATCAAATTGCATTGCCGCATGGGGATCCGTGTTTTGTCAAAGAGTCGAAACTGTTGATAGGAAGAAGAAAGATACCGCTTGAGTGGGGAGACAGTTATGTTGATGATGTCTTTATTTTTGCTTTTTCAAAAGCAATGATATGTGATCATCCACACCTTTTTTCAGATTTTTATAGAAAACTTGCCACACCGGGTGTGGAGGAAAGAATCATGCAGATTCGTGAATTGGATGATGAAGAATTTAAAAAGATGGTTGTAATGATTTTTATGGACTAGAGGAGGAACTAGAATTATGTTGAAAGATATGTTAAAACCAGAGTTTGTGTTTACAAACGTTGATGTAGAAGGCAATGAAAAAAGTCAGGCAATGAAAAAAATCAGTATACTATGCTCTGAACATTCAGATATAGATACAGATGAATTATTTTCTGCTTTTATAGCAAGAGAAGAAATGGATTCCACAGGTTTTGGTAGTGGAGTGGCAATACCTCATGCAAAGATTAAAGGTTTAACTTCACCGATGGTGGCAGTGATAAAATTCAAACAGGAAATTGATTGGGAAGCGATCGATGACCAACCAGTTAAGGTTGCTATTGCATTGGTGATGCCAAACAGCGATGAAGATAATACACATTTACAGGTAATATCCAGATTTGCACGTTTACTTGTTAATGACGAATTTGTTAATAACCTGAAAGGTTCAACGGATTCTGAAGAGTTATACAATTTTATTATTAAAGAAGTAGTTTGAAAACAAATTAGTTGAGTTATGAAGGAGGAAGGTAAATGAAAATTATTGGTGTAACGAAATGTCCAACGGGGATCGCGCATACATATATGGCAGCAGAAAAGCTTGAAAAAGCGGGACAGGCTCTCGGGTTTGATGTAAAAATTGAAACACAGGGTTCTCAAGGGACAGAAAACAAATTAACAGCAGAGGAAATTAAAGCAGCAGATTATGTCGTTATCTGTGCAGATGTAGCGATTGATGAAAAGGAAAGATTTAATGGGAAAAAAGTGCTATCAATCCCCATTAAGAATTCTATTAAAGATCCACAAGGAGTATTAAAATCACTTCTAGAGACTGCCAAAACTCAGGGTGGTGAAGTAGTTGGTGAGAAAAATCAAAGTGGTTCAGATTTGGTAAAACAGCTTATGAATGGTGCTTCACATATGATTCCATTTGTAGTAGTAGGAGGTCTTTTCATTGCATTGGCAATTGCACTTGGTGGTGAAGCGACTTCAAAAGGTATGGTAGTCAGCAGTAAGTTTTGGTCAACAGTAAATGCAATTGGGGCTCAGGCATTTTCACTTATGTATCCTATTTTAGCAGGATTTATTGCATATTCTATTTCAGGGAGAGCTTCGCTTGCACCGGCTATGATCAGTGCAATGGTAGCAGTTAATCCGGAAATTCTTGGTACAAGTGCAGGAACGGGATTTCTGGGATGTATCCTTTGTGGTTTTGCAGCGGGTTATTTTGTGAAATGGGTCAATACCTGGAAAGTTCCAAAAGCAATCAAACCAGTCATGCCAATTTTTGTAATTCCGCTTTTAGGAACAAGTATTATTTCAGCAGCGTTTATATTAATACTCGGAAATCCGATATCTTGGCTGATGGAAGCGTTAAACGCATTACTTACTATGTTATCTGAAAACCCAACAACAGCAATACCCCTTGGTATAGTACTTGGAACAATGATTGCTCTTGATATGGGCGGTCCTGTTAATAAAGTAGCATTCTTGTTCGGGGTAGCGTCTATCACTGCTGGAAGTCCGGAAATTATGGGAATTGTAGCAGCGGCAATTCCGGTACCACCATTAGCAACCGGTCTGGCAACATTTATTGGAAAGAAAGTATTTACAGAAGAAGAGCAAGCTTCCGGTTTGTCAGCGTTTTTAATGGGGTTAATCGGTATTACAGAAGGAGCGATTCCTTTTGCCAGTGCAGATCCGAAGAGAGTATTGCCATCCATGATTGTTGGTTCTGCAGTAGCGGGTGCATTGGCATCTATTCTTAAAATTACAGATGTTGTTCCACATGGTGGCCCAATTGTAGGTGTTTTGGGAGCAACTAACAATATATTACAGTTCTTTCTATGTATAGCAGTAGGTACAGTAATTGCGGCATTTTTACTTGTTTCGTTAAAGAAGAAAGCTGCAAAACAGGTATAAGGAGACCAACTATGAAAAGTTTTACTTATAAAATTAAGGATATGCAGGGAATTCATGCAAGACCTGCAGGACAGCTTGCAAAAGAAGCAGCCAGATATGCAAGTACTATTACATTAAAAAAAGGCGAAAATGAAGTTGATGTACGAAAATTGATTGCAGTTATGGGACTCTGTATCAAAAAGGACGAAACAATTACCGTTATTGTTGAGGGTGAAGATGAAAAAGATGCTTTAAAAGATATCAGAGAATTTTTTGAGCAAAATTTATAAGTAACGATACAGGAGTGCATAGGCGTGAGCCAAAAAGAAACGAGAGGTTATGCTATTGCAGGACCTCTTATTTTTTTTTGCCTTTTTTAAGAAAATTGAAAGAAATTACAGAGATTATTTTGGAGGAAATTATGAATAAACAAAAAGATATTATTGTTTTAGAACCAGTACTAACAAATAAAATATGGGGAGGCACTAAATTGAAGGAAGAATATGGATATCAGGCAGAGGGGAATCATATAGGAGAGTGTTGGGGAATTGCAGCACATCCTAATGGCGATTGCGTAATTAAGAGTAAGAATATGGAAGGAATGAAATTGTCTCAAATATGGAAAGAATACCCGGAATTGTTTGGACGGTCAAAAAGAACAGAAGAAATATTTCCACTGTTAATTAAAATTATTGATGCAAAGCAAGACTTAAGTATTCAGGTACATCCGGATGATGATTATGCGAAAAGGTGGGAAAATGGTTCTTTAGGGAAGACGGAATGTTGGTATATACTTGATTGTCAAAAGGATGCATCTATCATTATAGGACATCATGCAAAAACAAAGGAAGAATTATCAAAATTAATTCAGAATGGAAAATGGAAAGAATTGTTACAGGAAATACCGGTTCATAAGGGAGATTTTATACAGATCAATCCTGGTACAATACATGCAATCAAAGGCGGTATCATGCTTTTGGAGACACAGCAGAACAGTGATGTTACCTATCGGCTATATGATTATGATAGGATTTCTAATGGGAAACCAAGACAGTTACATATTAAGAAAAGCATAGATACGATTACGGTACCTACTGAACCACTAGGTTCCTTAGTTAAGAAAACAAGAGGTTTTGTAAAAAATAAATTAAATAAGCTTTATAGGTGTCAATATTATGATGTTTTTTGTTTAGAGGTGATAGGATTTTGCACAGTGGAACAAAGATATCCGTTTCTATTGGTTAGTGTTGTGGAAGGGGGTGGATTTATTAATTCAATAGGAGTGAAAAAAGGTAATCATCTTATTTTGCCATACAATTATGGAGAAATAAACTTTGAGGGAGAGATGAAGATTATTGCATCGACTAGCTATGATGATACAACTGCTAATGTCTTTTGGGAATAGTATGATAAAACCCAGTAAGTGGATTGAATTACATCTTCACATAATCTTCAGATAATGAACATTATTACAACAGACTGACTCGTATAATTAGAAGTGTAACCAATAATGGACATTAGAATTGAGGAATAGGAAGGTGGTTAATATGCAACATCAGAAATGTAAAAACTTATATGGTCTTATGATAATAATACTTTTTACAATAGGAGCCGGTGGTTGTGCCAGTACTTCGGCTAACCAAGTAAATGAGGAAGGTCTTCAAGTAGAGAATACGTTTGTTTTTACAGATAATACCGATGAAGAATTGGTATCTACAACGATTACAGGAATTGTTAATAGCATGGATGGAAATGAAGTTACACTTGCTATTGGTAATAAAGGTGGAATGATGGGAGGTACTCCACCAGATTCAAAAGGTTCACCATCAAGTATAGAGACACCAGATTCTACTACTTCTTCGCAAAACAAAACCGGTGTTCTGACCATTGGAGATGAGTCAGTTCTTTCCAAAGATGGAAAATCTGCTTCACTATCAGATATTACCGAAGGAAGTATGATTTCTATTACGTTTGATGAAGATGGAAAAATTACAGAAATTATCATTTCTAAGGGTGTTGGAATTGGTGGAATGGGAAACGAACAGTCAAATGATGAGGTAAGCTATGATGCAGTAAAGGAGTATACAGAAGATACGACTGTAGATGGAGAAAGCTTTTCGTCTACAGGAACTGATGAAAATGCAATTTTAGTATCGAATGGAGCGAAGGTCGTTTTAAATGACATTACGCTGGATCGAAGCTCCAGTGACAGTACAGGTGGAGATAATTCTAGTTTTTATGGTGTAGGTGCAGGCCTTTTAGCTACCAAAGGAAGCACTTATGTGAAAGGTGGTACTTTTAACACAGATGCAGCAGGTGGTACAGGTATTTTCTCCTATGGAGAAGGTGTAACTTATGTGGCAGATGCAGATATTCATACGAAGCAGAATACATCCGGTGCTATTCATGCGGCAGGTGGCGGTACGTTATATGCCTGGAATTTGAATGCGGTAACGGAAGGTGAGTCATCAGCAGCAATTCGGAGTGACCGTGGCGGTGGTAAGATGGTGGTAGATGGTGGTACCTATACCAGTAACGGTGTTGGTTCACCAGCAGTTTACTGTACAGCAGATATCGCTGTAAATAATGCAACGTTGACTGCAAATGGTTCAGAAGCAATTTGCATGGAAGGTTTAAATTCCATTCATCTTTATGACTGTAGTATAACCGGAAAAATGCAGGATTTAGAACAGAATGATACGACATGGACAATGATTGTATATCAAAGTATGTCAGGCGATTCCGAAGTGGGTAATAGTACGATGCAGCTCGTAGGAGGAAATATTACTTCAGAAAATGGTGGATTTCTTTATACAACAAATACGGAATGCAATATCCTTATGTCAGATGTGGATATTGACTATGCAGATGACAGTGAATTCTTCCTGCAATGTACAGGAAATACTAATGACCGTGGATGGGGTGAAGCCGGTGCAAATGGTTCAGATTGTATATTTACTGCAGATGATCAGGATATGGAAGGCAACGTTATTTGGGATAGCATCAGTGATTTGGATTTTTATATGAAAAATGGCAGTAAACTGACAGGTGCATTCGTAGATGATGAAACTTGGGCAGGAAATGGCGGAGATGGTTATTGTAACGTATATATTAATTCCGACTCGACCTGGACAGTTACCGCTAACAGCACCGTAACAAATCTTTACAATGAAGGAACTATTGTTGATAAAGATGGAAATACCGTGACAATTTTGGGAAGCGATGGTACTGTATATGTTAAAGGAAATAGTGAATATACGATTACGGTAAGTTCTTATGGTACAAGTGCTGACTTCTCCGGTGCATCAAATGCTGACAGCTATTCTGATTACGTAGTAAGCAGACCAGCTGAGCTGAACTAAATAATTGCTTCTTTGATATTATTATAAAAAGTAAAGCGTCAGGAAGTATGGGGAAGTGTTTGTATTACTAGATTTTTTTCTGAAATATGTTATAATTATTATAGATTTTTTAGAGAAAGCAGAGGACTTTATCGTGGTTTTATTAGCTAAATTGCATGCTCAATGCTTTAAAAACAAGACTCAATGCACAGGAAGAAAGAAAAGTCAAATAATTGGTACATAGAATAATTCAAACTTAGAAATAAAGAGAAATTTGGTTCTTCATCTGAAAACAGATTAGAATCAACTTTCTCTTTTTAACTTATTTAACGTCAATTAAGAAATATTAAACCGCATAACTGTTTGGTTACAATCTTGGAAATAGATGATTTTAAAACTAGTCCAGATGCGCAATACTTTAATTTTACAAAACATATAATGCGATAAATGAAAGGAGAAAATATAATGAATATATTAATTATGGGTGGAACAAGGTTTGTGAGTAAATCATTAGCAATTTTTCTTATAGATAAAGGGCACAAGGTATCAATTTTTACACGTAATAAGATACCTGTAGATTATACTGGAATCGTAGAGCATTTTATAGGCGACCGAAAAATATTAGCTGATTTACAGAAGATTAAAGAAATAGATTTTGATATTGTATTTGATATTTCAGCATATGAACTTTTAGATGTAAAGAACTTATTTTCATGTTTAAATAAAATAAGTTTGAAAAGATATATTTTTTGCAGCTCTGGATCGGTATATTCTCCAACGATAGAAATGGCTAAAGAATTTTCAGAGTGTGGATATAACCAAAATTGGGGAGAGTATGGATTAAACAAATTAAAAATTGAAGAGTTTTTAATGAAAGAGTTTGAGAAATATGGATTACCAATTTCTATAGTTAGACCAACATATATTTATGGAAAAGGAAATGTACTTTATAGAGAGGCCTTCTTTTTTGAACGAATAATGCAGCAGAAAATTATTCCAATACCAGATAGTGATTCGAAAATACAACATATTTATATAGATGATTTATTAAAGATATTTGAGGAGTTAATGTATTTAGATAAAGCGAATGGACAAGTATTTAATGTGACACATCCAGAAGAAATATCATGGGAAAGTCTTGTGAAAACAGCAGCTTCTGTGGTTGGAACTGAGGCGAAAATAAAAAAAGTCAACTATGTTGGAAAATTGAAACCGAGAGAGTTTTTCCCGTTTAGAGATTATACATATTTATTAAGTATAGATAAGTTGAAAGAATATAATGTATCTACTCCTGAAATTGACCTAAAAAAAGGATTAGAACTGTCTTATAATTGGATTATTGATGAAAAATGGAGAATATCAGATGAAATAATGTGTAAAGTTGAAGAAGTTATTAAAATTTAAATTAATCATGAGGGAGAGTTGATTTTTTCGACACTCCCTCTTTAAAACCATATAAAATACTGCAAAGTGAGAAAAAATCACATTTATATGTTGAATTTAATCTGAAAGAGGTTATAATAGAATATAGAATAGAAGGTGAGGTAGATACTATGTTAATACAGTTCAATTTTAAAAATTATAAATCCTTCAGAGATGAAGCTACATTAGATTTATCCGCAGCCAAAATGACAGAATTTTCAGATCGTGTTGTTTGCATCGGAAGTGAGAAAATATTACCGGTTGCAGCAATTTATGGAGCGAATGCCAGTGGTAAGTCAAATGTCTACAATGCATTTGAATACATGACAGAATATGTAGTAGAATCATTTAAGTACGGTGACGAAGAAGAAAAATTTACAGAATATAGACCAACTCCATTTTTGTTTGATAACAGATCAGAACATGCAGAATCTAGTTTTGAAGTCTATTTTATAATTCCTGGTGATGAAGCGGAAAAATCGTATAATTATGGATTCTGCGTTGGTAAAGAAGGAATTACAGAAGAATGGTTAAATGTAAAAGCAAAAACAGCAAGAAAATATAGCCCTGTATTTTATCGTTCAGAGGATAATTTGGATCTGTCGGGTATATCTAAGAATAGCAGAGAGAATATTGAGGTTGCATTAGAAAAGCAGGTTCTGATTGTATCCTTGGGAGCTAAATTAAAGGTTGCAAAATGCAAAGCAATCCGTGATTGGTTCTTTACAAATCAGTTTGCAGATTTTGGAGATGTGTTTACTAATTTTTTTATGTCGCGGAGGCTGCCAAAAGAATTTGTAGAAGACAAAAATGTGCAAAAGAAAGTGGTTGAATATTTTGCATCTTTTGATGAAAATATTAAAGACTTCCGCGTTGAAAAGATACCGGCAGAGGGAGACTCAAAAGAAGATAAATATAAAATTAATACACTTCATAAAAAGATAGAATCAGATGATATGGCAGAGATACCTTTTGCTATGGAATCTGCAGGTACCTTAAAAATGTTTGCTTTATATCCAGAGTTACAAGAAGTAATCAGTAAAGGAAGCGTATTTTTTATAGATGAATTGAACGCACGATTACATCCATTACTGGTAAGAAATTTTATCCTTACATTTATAAATCCACAAATAAATGTAAATCATGCTCAATTAGTATTCACAACTCACGATACCTGGCAGTTATCTAATCAGTTGCTTAGAAGAGATGAAATTTGGTTTACAGAAAAAAGTTATCAAGGGGTTTCAACACTATATTCACTGGCTGATTTTGTAGATGAAGATGGAACTAGAATCCGGAAGGATGAGAGTTACGAAAAGAACTACCTGGTAGGTAAGTACGGCGCAATTCCAACCTTAAAGAGTATTGACATTTTTAAGGAGGTTTAATAGTGGCAAGATACGAAAGAACAGGTAATCGAAAAACAAGAGAACAACGCAAAAAAGTCAAAGTGCCTGAATTAGGCTACTATCTAATTGTTACCGATACAGAGGCTACAGAACGTTGCTATTTTAATGGCATACGTGATAGTCTGCCAATGGAGATAAAAAATAAATTAGTAATTCGTGTAGTAGAAACCAAAACACGTGACATGATAGACAAATGCATGGCATTGACATCATATGAGGCGCAATACCGTATGCCTTGGATTGTATTTGACAGAGATCAAGTGAAAGATTTCGATGATATAATAGGTGAAGCAAAAGAAAAGGGAATCGGAGTAGGCTGGTCGAATCCATGTTTTGAAATCTGGATGTATGCCTATTTTGGTTCTATGCCTGCAATGCATGAATCATGGACATGTTGCTCTGAATTTGGGAAAGTGTATGAAATTAAAACGGGGCAAAAGTATTCCAAGGCTGATATTGGTATATATTGTAGAATCTGCAAAAATGGTGATGAAGAGAAAGCTGTCAGAATTGCCCAGCAGAAATTAGAGCAGTGTATGAGAGCTGGAAAAATGAAACCATCAGAGATGTGGCCGTGTACAACGGTGCATGAGTTGGTGGGACAGATGAAAAGAAAGATAAAAAACCCAAAACTCTCATAAAAAATCAAGGTGAAACTTCAATAATAGAAATTAACCTTGATTTTTCTTTAAAAAGCAAAAGGAGCTTAGCTCTCCATAACCCCAAATTAGTTATATTGAGACACTTCTTCATTATTGATGCTTAATATTAGAACACTTTGCACTTTTTCAGGAGCGTATAATCTAAGCAATTCGTAACCGATTCCGCTTAAACCTGTAAGCAAACCAACAGGAATAAAGCTAGGAATGGTTGGTATGCGGAATTCTTTTGTGAATTCACGATAAGAAAAAATATTCTCTAACTTTTTATGGATGATTTCAAGGGTTTCCCTTTTGTTTGTTAATTCATAGTAGTATAAAAGGAATTCAATATCTTTAAAGTTTCCGTTGTTTAATGTATCATTTTCCTTCATTTCTTCACATAAGGAAGTTGAAATCAATTCAATTTCTGACAACATTTTGTCATCTTTATAGAAGTCAAGCATCATGAAACGAGTCATTCCTAAGTCGGCTTTGAATTTCTTTTCTTTTTCAAATGAATTTCTTTGATAATTTAATAATTCGATCGCTTTCTTTTTGAAACTTTTATTTTTGGTATAGAAACTTAATTTAAACAAGGAAAAACAAATTTCACCAACTTCATAGTCCATTTCACTGAAAAGAGCTGTATCGCTTATCAAAGAAAGTTTAGTTATCAAGTTTGAACCGATTTTTTCTGCTAAATTAAGATAGCTTTCTTTTTCAAAAAGATCATAGGCGTTTAATATATTCTGAATCAATCCCGCAATTCCTGTAGACCAGTCTGCATGCTCAATTTGCTCCAGGTTTTCATCAATGTAAGCTATTATTTCTTCAATATCTGTTTGATATAATTCTTTTTTTGTATCTTTATAAAGTATTAGTAATGGCAATAATAAAGATCCACGTCCCTTATAAGAATTTAATTCAGTTACATATCGAGATTTTACAATTGCGAGTGAAAGGGCTTTTTCGGAGGTTTCTTTATAGATTAAGCGGCTAGTCAGTTTGTACAATTGGTGAAAGTATAAAGATATTCCAGCTAATCCGCTGTATAAACTTTCATCAACATCTGCGGGCTCCCATACTCCGCTTTTGTTTTGTATGACATCACTCCAAGTGATTGTTTGCTTATCGTTGGAATAAATTGCTTGTTTTAATATTTCATCCGCTATTTTGCAGGACTCATCTAATAGATTAATTTCATTATGTGATGTTTCTTGAAGAATGTTTTTTGCAAATTTCTTATTTTTCGTTTCTAAAATCTGTTTGCTGACATTTCCATATTCTCCAAAGCTTATTATCATGTAGGAAACTTGTTTATCAACTTCTGCCTTATCTAGATTCTTAATTCGGGTCATAGCTCTGCTTAAACTGGATTCTTCAAAATAATCTTTTATGATTACCCCTTTGCTGGTGATCAAATCCCTTGAGTCCGGATAAGTGAAAAAAATTGGGACATCGTCAAAATACATATCATCAATTTCATGCTTTATAATTTCTTTGTTTTTATAAGGATATCCCCATAAATTTTCGAATAGTTTTTCTCTTTCAAGGAAACTCTGAGTACAATTTGGATGATATGAAAAATCTAACATGACTACATATCGTTGGGTGCTTTTCATTATCTGACGCACCAAAGTTCCTTGAAACATCTGGAAGATACCTTCCTTACCAAGAAACAAATTTTTGTTTTCAATTATAAAATTACTTGTTTTTTGAAAACCTTCAATGATATACTTTGAATATTTTGTGAATTTGACTTTTTCGTTTTTTAACATTGGTAAATTATTCGAGCCGATACGAACATAATCTTGATATTCATATTTCATTTCATCAGTGTATAAATTTGAAGGTAGCAAAACTTTAAATGGTAACTTTTGATCTCCACCGTTTAAACCGCTAATGTCAATTCCTTTTCCTTCTAAATTGTTAGAAAATGCTATAAATGGAAGCAGACCGGTGTTAATTACAGAATCAACGATATCCTTTCTAGCGGAGACATCCGCACGATCCATAAATTCAAGTGGAATAATCTGTTGAAATAAAGTTTCCAGATCGATTATATTTGGATAGGAGCCATTCGCAATGATATTTTCTAAATGGAAGTCATTTCCACAAAGTATGTGCATAATCGCAATAATCTGACCAAACCTTATATAATAATCTTTTACTTCTTCTTGGGAATTACATGATTTGTAATCAATAAACGTTTCAAACGTATAATCTTGTCTGTAGACACCTTGATTGACCGGAAGAGGAAGAAGTCCGCTCTTTTCGTTGAACCATTTTATAAACTCATGATATTTTTTTGTGATTTCTAAATTTCTAGGTTTATAAATAATGATAGTATTATTCTCAAATATAAATTGTATGACAGCATTTCCTTTTTGGTGAGAATCACCTTCGTTACATTTCATACTTTGAATTGACTTGTTAAATATATCTATATGGAGTATTTCTTTTATAAGATCAGCATTTTGGTCTAAGCGAGTGATTGCTTTAGTCAAATTTTCTACAAAATAGGATGTCTTGACTGTTAAAATTCGAGCTAATGCCGCATATTTTGCATAAAAACGAAGCAATGAATCAATGCTGTCAAAATTCTCCTTAATAAAAGTTTGGAATCTTTCTTCTGGTGTGTCACCTTTCAGAGTTTTCTTTTTCTTAGTAATATGCAACTCCATTGTTATTGATTTTTGCACAATATTGATAAGAGTGAAGAACAGTGCCTGCATAATTTCTCCAAATGCAGAATCACTTAACTCGATATTTTTTAATTTCCGTGTGCATTCTTCTATGTTGGAACTTGCCCAATATATAAAAGGACTTACAGGATATGAGATATCATATTGTAAGTTTTCTTTGTTTTCGTCTTTAAAATCATAAAAAAATTCTAAAATTGCTTTAAACCTTTCATACCATTCCATTTTTTCTAAATGGTCAAATATTAGTTTTTTTTCTTCTTCATTCAAATCTTTTATTGCAAAATTAAAATCATTTTCCGTAAACTTTTCAATTTTCAGTTTCATTAAGAAGGAATCTTTATCTGCAAGGTTTTTCCTGCTTTGCCAACTTTCAATATATTTTTTGTCGATTACTTTTATGTCCATTTTATGAGTCTTTAAGATATCGAATCGTTCTCTTGCAGTAAGAGAGTTAACAAATTGAAATTTATATTCATCTTTCATTATTTTTTTTTCCATGTATTGGTACCACCCCTATGTATTTTTTTGAATCGTAAATGTATCTAGTGACTTCAATTGAAGCCACTAAATACATGATATGTACCTCTTTTATCGACGTCTAAATGTCATTGCTGAAGAAATACTGAATGAAAAGCTTGGAGCTGAAGAGGATGAACTTGATGATGAGGTTGATGATTCAGAAGATGAATCTGGTACCGAACTGCTTGAAGAATGTGAGTGAGAGTGTGAATGAGAATGTCCTCGTCCACTTCCCTGTAAAGCCGCCATTTCTTCAATAGAAAGATCCTCAAATGCTGGTCCCACCGGACTGTTAAAATCGTTTTTAATTTTTGCCATACTTAATTCCTCCTATACATTATATAATTGTTAATATTTACATAATAATTATACATTATGTATACTAATATTTACATAACATATTATTGACAAAATTCGACATGCGGATATTTAAACTTAAAATAATGTAAATAAAATTTGCAAAAAAGTGAATTACATGTCATAATGTAGCTGATAAAAGAAGGGGTTGTATAAAAATGAAGAAAGTACGTTTTATAGAACAGATGGAACATAGCGAGTGTGGGCTGGCATGTGTTTCTATGTTATGTAACCATTATCAATATAATATTAATCTTTCAAAATTAAGGGAAATATATGGTGTTCCAGTAGGGGGGTACACTTTATTTCAATTAAAACAAATATTATCCGATTTTAAGATAGAATCAAAAGGGATAAAAATACTGGATTTGGATGCGCTTGATAAGTCTTTTTTCCCATTCATTGCATTTTGGGAGAATAAACATTTCGTCATAGTAGAACGAGCAGGCAGGAATAAAGTACTGATTGTAGACCCGGCCTCAGGAAGGCGATGGATTGACAGACAGGAATTTAATAAGAATTTTTCTCAAAGTGCATTGATTGCAAAGCCTGGCGAAGAGTTTCAATCATATAAAGATTCGAATTCTGTGCATTATTTTCTTTCTATTTTGAAAAAGAATAAACCGTTATTAGTTAAATTGTGTTTGACTTCTATATTGGTTCAAGCAATTAGCCTGTTTATTCCAATTGCCATGCAGCAATTAATTGATAAGGTGATCGCAACAATTAATATGAGTTTTCTAAATAAAGTCGGTATATGTATTGTCTTTTTTGGGGTACTTTTTTATTTTTTAAATTTGTTTCGAAGTTTTATGATTGTAAAATTACAAGTTTTATTTGACAATGAACTAATGACTAAATTATTATCTCATTTACTGAATCTGCCTTATTCATTTTTTACAAATCGTTCTACTGGTGAATTGTTATATAGGGTAAATTCTAATTTGATTATCAGGCAGATTTTAACACAGCGTTTTGTGTCGATTTTTATAGATTCTTTATTGATATTTATATATTTGTTTATGATGTTCAATTATTCTGCTTCTTTGTCAATTATCGTGTTGGTAGTTAGCTGCATTTTGATTTTAGTTTCCGTTTTTCATAGTTATAAAATAAATCAAATTACAAATTTAGAATTATTACAGCAGACACTCGTTCAAAAATCATTGAATGAAACAATTAATGGCATTATGACGATTAAATCGATGGGTAAGGAAGAAGTATTTTATTCCAATTGGAAAGAACCATTTAATCTTCAATTAAAACATTCCAAAGAAAAAGGAAATTGGTCAGCTGTTTTATCTAATATTTCCAATATTATACAAATTGTCTTTCCGATATTTTTGATATGGTATGGCAGCTTCAGTCTTTCTGAAAGCTTTTTTACATTAGGAATGTTAGTCGCTTTTAATACGCTTGCTTCTTCCTTTATGCAGCCGGTCATTTCTCTTAGTTCTTCTTATACGGATATTATGGTTTTGAAAACATATTTAAATAAATTATATGATATTATCAATACGAATACGGAGCAGGGATTGCTTGAAGAATCGCATCAAATAAAAGATGGTGATATAAATTTAGAAAACATTTATTTTAAATATTCAATGTTTGATGATTATACGTTGAAAAATTTATCATTAAGAATTACACCAGGCGAGAAAATAGCAATCGTTGGAAAAAGCGGATCTGGGAAGAGTACGCTTTTAAAAATATTGTTGGGTCTTTATCCTCCTCAACAGGGGAATGTTACGATTGATGGAGTTAATGTGAATCATATTAATATTCGAGATTATAGAAAGCAAATTGGAATTGTTCTACAAGAACCTCAATTATTTAATAGTACGATAAAAGAGAATATAATTTTTGGAAATAAAGATATCGATGATAAATATGTGAATGCTGTTTCTAAGAAAGCAGGGATTGAAGAAATTATAAAAAGTCTGCCTTTAGGACTTGAGACAATTCTCTCAGAAAAGGGAATTAATTTGTCGGGAGGACAAAGACAAAAAATTGCGTTAGCTAGAGCTCTGATTCACAATCCTAAGATATTATTCATGGATGAACCTACAAGTTCTCTAGATAATGAAGCAGAAAAGGATTTTATGAATCAGATATTTAAATTGGATACGACCTGCGTCGTGATTTCCCATAGATTAAGTACGATTGATAAATTTAATCGAATCCTTGTTATGGATCATGGTGAAATTGTTGAGCAGGGTACGCATAAGGAACTTCTAGATTTAAAAGGGTATTATTATAATATTTATAAAAATGGTTAATTGAATTATTTTAAAAATAGCTATGAAATAATGTTTGATACATTGTTTCATAGCTATTTGTTTCTTTATTTAACCTTACTTATTTTGTTATTGTATTCCATAGTACGTGGTCTGTTTTTAAATTGGTTAAATTGTTATAAGGAATTTCAATTTCTGCATAATCGCCACTAGCGTGAGATACAGGAATGGTGATTACTACACCATTATTGGTCCAATAAGAGAAATAGTCGATATCTTTGTTAACATCAGTAGAATCAGCATTGGTCAAATTTTGAATCCAGCCTTCATTATCTGTTGCATTTAGTTCTGATTTGACATATTCCAAAAGTTCTGGTGACTGCTCTTCATGTGGTCCTATGTATTTTCCCTGTTTTAATGAATCAGCTAAGTCTTGATTTATAGTTAAAAGATCGCTTAATTTTATGACTAATTGCTTCTTCAAATCGATATTTAACGTATAAATAAAATTGTTTGGATGTAATGATTGTTGATAACTCACATATCCTAAAAATCGAATGCTTAAGAAATCAGAATCTTGTTTCATCGCTTCATACTTTAGTTCATAAGTGACAGGATCTCCTTCTCCAGCAAAAGTTTGTTTATATCTTAAGGCATTTTCTTTGATAATTCCATTTATTTTTTCTTGTGCATCGGCATCTGTATAATTTGTAAGCTGTGGATATTCAATTATGACTTCATTCTCTTTGAATGTTTCAGACTTTAATTCGTATGTTTTTTCTGTAGTTTCTGTTTGTGTTTCTTGCTGTTCTGTCTGTTTCTTAGAATTTTCATCGTTCATTTCTTTTTCAGGTACTGCTTTATCTGCATTCTCTTTCGTTTGTTCAGGTTTAGCTTTATCTGCATTCTCCTTTGTTTGTTCAGGTTCTGTTGTAGTCTCTTGTGTTTGTGTTGGTGTTGTAGTTGTTGGCTTATTTTGTTTACAAGCTGCAAGACTACAGGTTAATGTCAAAATAACAATTAAAGTTATTATGTTTCTCTTTCTCATACTCATTTCCTTTCTATCATTAATTTTATGTATTGAAAAACATTAAAATCATAATATAAAGATGATAGAAAAGCAAGAAATAAGCGAGATTTAAAATACATGTAATATTATCTTAAAAAAATTCATGATATGGAAAAATGACTATGAAGAAAATGTCTCATTTTTATGGCCTGAAGAATAGTGCAGCCCTTGATGCGGTTTAAGCCTAAACATATCTTAAGCCAGATGAGTGAATAGAAGAAAATAAAAATGCACATATAAAACATGTAAAAATAAAATATGTTATACAATATGCATTAGTGTCATTGACTCATATGGTAAAAAATGGTAGAATTATGTAAAATAAGTATATAAAAATGTGAAAATAAAAGATATATTGCATAAATGAAATTCACTTATGTCAATTGAAAACAAATTTTATATTAACAGGGGTGTGAAAATGACAGAATATATATTTAAATGTTTTCGAACAAAACGAAATGGATATTTTTATGACAGACATAGAAATGAAATTGTAAAAGTAACAGATGAGGAATATGAGGAATTGTGTTTTGTTAATCAGGGTCGAATAAATCCAGAAAAAAGTAGTGTATTTCAAAAGTATCAACAACAAGGATTGTTTCAGGAAAACATAGTAAAAAAAATACAGCATCCAGAAACAGATTATTTAGAGCATCATATGAACAATCGATTAGGACAGCTTATCTTACAGGTTACGCAACAGTGTAATTTAAGATGTAGTTATTGTGCTTATTCAGGTAAATATAAAAATAATAGAACACATTCAAATAAAAGAATGACATGGGACATAGCCAAAAAGGCAATTGATTTTTACGTTGCAAGAATTATAGAAAAAGAAGAAGCCATTATTTCTTTTTATGGAGGAGAACCGTTATTAGAATTTGAATTAATAAAACAATGTGTAGCATATGCGAAAGATAAAATTCAAGGAAAACCATTAAGATTTGCTATGACAACTAATGGGACCCTGTTAACAGATGAAGTTGTGGATTTTCTTCAGAAAGAAAAGTTTGAGACATTAATTAGTCTCGACGGAGCAGAAAAAGAACATGATTGCAACCGAAAATATGCTTCAGGAAAAGGATCTTTTCAGGATATTATGAAGAATGTAAAAAGAATTAAGGAACGATATCCAGAGTATGGCACTACTTTAATGTTTAATACAGTTGTAAATCCTCAGGCAGATGTGAGAAATGTACAAAAATATTTTGATAATGATAAACTATTAGAAGAAAATCATATCTCTTTTAATTTATTAAGACCTAAAGATTTAGATGAAGTAATTCCTTATAGTAAAGAAGCACTTTGTATACGTAAATTTGAGTATTTGAAAGTGTTATTGGCATTGACTTATAAAGTTAAATTATCCAGTGTTAGTAAAATAGTAAGAGAAGGTATAGGAGTTCCGTTAAAATTTTATAAAGAAATGAGTAAAAAAACTAGATTAACGGAAGAATGTCATCACAATGGTCCATGTCTACCAGGAATTCAAAGGCTTTTTATAACGGTAGAGGGAAAATTCTTTCCATGTGAAAAAGTGGACGAGATGGTTGATGCTCATTGTATTGGTGACATTCAAAATGGATTTAGATTAAATAAACTGAAAGAATTATTAAACATAGGAAAGATTACAGAAGAAGAATGCAAACAGTGTTGGAATCTACAGAATTGTTCGATGTGTATTGACAATATAGAGTGTGTTGGAGAAGAGAAACAATGCAAAAGAAATAAATTAAAAGTATGTCAGGAAAAGAAAGAAGAGGTATTGCAAAATCTGTATGAATTGTGTGTATTGAAAGAATTAGGATGTGATTTTGAGGGGGCGTTTAATCGTGAAGAGTATGATGATATTTCCATATCATAGAGATTTAGATATTTTGTTAAAATACAAAGAAATGCTGAAAGATAGAAAAATTGTAAATATTCTTTCTTTTCCGGAGGATCAAGAAAGATTAGAAAAGTTAAAGGAAAAATATAAAATTAATAAAGAGTATGAGGAAACAGCGAATGAATTGTTGGTTTTAAATCCTGAAGAAGGAGTAATTTTCGAGAAATATAAAGAAAAGCTAGAAGAGTTAAAAAAGCAAGGAATACCGTTATGGTATCTAAAAACACAAAATGAAAATAGAATTAAAAATGTACATTTTTATAACGAAGATATTTATAAAAAACGACGATATTCGGTTCCAGTACCAATTATTGCTATCTTAGGACAAGGAATTAACTGCAGTAAATTTGAAACTTTGTTAATGACAAATCAAATAATAGAAAAAATGGGATATAAAAGTCTCGTCGTTTCATCCAATGAATTAGGAGGATTATTTGAGTTTTACAGCTATCCTGATAGTTTATCGAAGTTAAATGTTAGTTTAGAAGATAAAATCTTTTCAATGAATCATTATATTTATGATTTATATATGGAGGAAAAACCAGATCTTATTTTGCTTGAAATACCTGGAGGAATAATGAAAATGGGAGAAAAGGGTGAAAACCATTTTTCAGAGTACACACATGTAATTTCAAATGCTCTGGATATTGATAGTGGTATTATGAATTTATATTATACAAAATCATATGAAGAGTCTTATTTAAATAATATTCGTCAGTATTGTTTTTACAAATATGGAATTGAGATTGAAATGTTGCTTAGTGCAAGACAACGTACGGAATATAATATGGGGAGTGAATCATGGGATTATTTTTTTCTGGATGAATTATTTTTGAAAAGATTACAAAATGAGGATGGAAAAGAACAGAGTATACCAAATATTATTGAAGTAGATAGTTGTGTTTTAAAGATACAAAAAATAATTGAAGAATTTATAAATATATATGAGAGGATTTAATTATATGGATAGACACAGGAAAGTAAAGAGTACTATTACAAAAACAATAGAAGAAATCTGTGGAATAAAAATAGATGATGAGAAGTCTAATCTATTAGAGGATTATTTGGGGATAATTTTAGTAGATTGGCTTTATATTCTAGATGAATTACATAGGAAATATCATTATCCAGTTTATGAAATAATAGAAAGTATGGATTGTCAAAGTTTTACGGTTGAAGGATTAAGTAAAGAAATAAGTGAAAGAATATAAGTCTTTTGCAGTAACTTAAAAATCTATATTAGCACATGTAAAAAATCAACTAAAGAAGATATGGAGGAATATAAATGAAAAAACTAAACAAAAAAGTAAGAAATGAATTAGTAAGTGTAGGGGCAAATGCAAAGTGTTATTCTTGTGTAGTTTATGATTGTTTTGGTGCTCCAACACCTCGGAGGACTCAGGAAACTTGGCAGAAAAATATAAATATTAATTTCAGTAATCCAAGATAAAATAAACAAAATAAAATTATACATGTGCTTATAGAAAATATGGCAGAGAAGAAATATTTTTCTTTTCTGCCGAATTTAATTTGAATAAATGTAAAATAGAAAAAGGGATGGAAGAATATGACAAAGCGTTTAGTTTTATACTTAATTAGAAAAAGAGTCCGTACAGTTATTGTCTTAGGAATTTTATTCATAATCACTTTCATGGGGATACTATCTATTACGACTCAAGTTAACATTGAAAAGACTTTAGCTGCGTTAAGAGAAAAAACGGGAGCTTGTTTTGCGGTAGAAGGGAAACATGATAGAAATGTTCAGGAAAATTGGCATTTTGAACCTGCTTTAAGTGGAGGTACCAGTTTTTATATTGGTCCAGATGTAGATGAAGCACTTGTATCCGATATAATGGAGCAAGAGGGTTTACTAAGTTATGATCTTTATGGAAATATTCCAATGTATTTGGAGAATGGAAAAATTTTTCCTGGACTCTGGTCGGATGAATATGGTTTTTTTTACGATGGTCAGAAAGAAGAAGAACTACCTGCAAATGAATTAGATTTATTGTGGTATGGGAGGATGGCAAGAAATCAAATTGGATTACAGGGACATGCTGATATTTCAAAGGCAGTACAATTTCGCTCAGGTAATTATTCGTTAGCAGAAGGAGAATTTCCTTCTGGGAAGGATGCTTATGAAATACTGATATCAAAACAATTGGCTGAGTTAAATGGATTTCAAATTGGTGATTTCATAGAACTTTCACAAAAAAAATGTTCATGGGACTCAGAATCTATGAAAATGCAGGAAGAAGACTATTTTATAAATGAAAATGGACCATACAAGTGCAAAATTGTTGGAATTTATACCATAAATGTGGGAGGAGAGTATTCAAAATTAACACCAGAAGATTCTATTCCTAGGAATATTATTTTTGGTACTTTTCGGTTTTTAGACGAATTAAAAGATCCATGTGCAACATATGATACGGAAGAAAGTAAACCACATAAATATTTAAATGCCACATTTTTCGTAAAAGATGCAAATCAGTTAGATTCGGTTATATCAAATCTGATTCAAAAAAAAGTAGTAGATGAAACTTATTTTAAGATATACAAAGATAATACAGCATTCGCCCAAAGTGCCAACGCATTAAACAACATGCGTATCATCACCTGGATTCTGACAGTCCTCATCCTGGGTGGAGGGATTGCCCTCCTGCTTCTATTGGAGAAGATGTGGATAGAAGGAAGAAAGCGGGAAACCGGAATCTACCTTGCATCCGGAATAGGAAAGAAGCAGATTCTGGGTCAGTATTTCTTGGAACAGTTTTTTTGTCTGATTCCTGCAGTTGGGGTGTCCAGCATCTTGAGCGTTATAGTCGCACCAAAACTAGGACAACTTCTTTTTCGAAGCAGTGGAGGAGCGGAAGAGATTTTATTAAAAGATTGGAGTATTCATGTAGGGTGGATGCCAATTGTTATAGTGGCTTTGAGTTCCGTTGTTCTATGTGTTGTTGGAACTTTGATCCCGGGTAAAAAGCTGATCGAAATGAGTCCAAGAGAATTGTATTCGAACTTAAGTATTCCGGTAAGAATAAAAACAGGATGGAAGAAGAAGCGGGACAAGAAAGTACAGGAAGCGAGAAAGCAGAGATATTCCCGCTGGGACAAGGTTTTGGCTTCTCATCACTATGATTGTAGCAACTGGAAATGGAGATCAATTACCTATCTGGTACGAAACCGTAATCGGACAGTAGGGATGTTTTTGATTCTATTTTTAACTACTACATTACTACTTTCTTCCTTAGTGATTCAAGAAGCTGCGAGAGAAGGAAAGCGACAGCTGGCGTCTTCCATAGGAGCTAGTTTCCAAATAAAAAAGACGGAAGGAAAGAAAGTAACGCAGGAACTGGCAGATGCAGTGGGGAAAATGAAGGGCATTCGTTCTTATAATACCACAAGCATTTCAAGTCCAGCTACGAAAGATCTGCAGCTGATTCCGGGACATTTCGCCGGTTCCGGGGAGATTTGGGAGAAGGTACCGCGGGTCATCAGCTGCAATGCGAGTTCCAATGTTCACTTTTTCAGAGACGGAGAGGTGAAGATGAAGGAAGGCCGAGAGCTGGAACGTGACGATAGTAATGCGTGTTTGATTTCAGAAGACCTTGCGAAACAGAATAAGCTATCCGTCGGGGATTCGATAACGCTTTGGCTGGCAGAGGAACTGGCACCTGAGAAAAAGGAGAGCATCAATGAAGAAAAACAAGTAGAGATTGTAGGAATTTATTCCATTGAAACAACAGATTTAGTCAGTGATAAATCCACAGAAGCCGATAAATATGCCAATATGATTTTTACGGATGCGGTTACAGGGGACTGGCTTCAGACCAGACTTTATGGCTTGGAAACGGGGGAGGTCAATGACAATGCGGAGTTCTTCTTGTCAGACCCGGAACAAATGGAATCTATTCTAGCACAGATTCAAGAGAAGTATGAGGTTACAAAACAACAGTTGACAAAGAATGACAAAAAATATCAGGAAAGTGCTGCAAGTCTGACACAATTAGATTCCGTGATGAAGATCTTGGAAAAGGCTACTATCTTTATCAGTCTTTTCGTGCTGGCTCTGGTACTAACTCTATGGGCAAGGGAGAGGATTCAGGAAATCGGAATTTATCTTGCTGGAGGGATTGGTAAGAGAGAAATCCTGTTACAGATGTTAGGGGAAAAGTTATTGATCGGAATCACCTCCTTTTTCGCTGCTGTTATTGTAGTAGCAGCCTTTGGAACGACTTTAGAGCAGTGGATGAAGAACAGTGTGACGAAGGAAACCGCAGAAAGTCTTTCCGGTCTTCAAGTCTTTCCGGATATGAAGACACTATTTGTATCCTTTGGATTGGAAATGGGGATTGTTCTTTTAGCCGTAGGTGTTTCGCTCTTGGCTGTGATGCGGTTTAAGCCCAAACATATCTTAAGCCAGATGAGTGAATAATATAGTGGAAGTAGTAGAAATATAAATGGAGCAGAATATGAAAAATACAGAAAAAAGAATCCTGCAAAAAATTTTAAAAAGTATGAGTCATTATAAATGGGAAATTGGTGGAATAACTCTATGTTATCTTATTGTGACGGCTACCTCCTTCTTATCACCGATTTTAATCGCCCAAATAACAGATAAAGGTATGCTTCAAAAAAATATGCAGATGATTTTGACATTTTCCTTGTTGCTGCTTGGATTTGCAGCAGTCGAACAGTTAATTGGAATCGGAGAATCCAGGTTGTTTTTAAGGATAAGAAATCATATCAGACTTCAGTTCGGAGCTGATGTGTTTGAAAAATTATTGAAAATTAAATATTCCTATTATAAAGAATCCAATAGTAATGAGATTTTGGAGCGGATCACCACAGATGTAGATCGGGTCAGTATGGTTGCGGATCGGGGAATTATGTATCTGGTACAATTTGTTCTAAGAATCATCAGTGGATTTATCGGTCTATGTTATATCAGCTGGAAACTGACTCTGGTCGTAATTTTAATCATCCCTATTAAATTTGGTCTGGCTAAACTACTGTCAGAAAAGAAAAAGAAAAAAGTAGGTGCGTGCATTACCAGCAGTAATCAACTAAGTTCCTGGTATGGTGATATGATTAATGGAATACGGGAAATAAGGATGTGGAATCTTCAGTATGCAAAAAAAGAGCATTATATTAAGGAACAAAAAAAGTTACTCGAACTAGAAAAAGATATGGAAATGACAGATGCTGTTAATATGAGTTTGGATGGTTTTCTGGAATGGCTGATTACCTGTCTTCTTTATCTGTTTGGAGGTTATCTGGTATGTACCAATGGATTAACAATTGGAGGTGTAATTGCCTTTATTTCTTATAGCAAGTATGTGACAGGACCGATTTCCGCCTTGTTAGATATGAAAATGATTTTTGCCGGAATTCTGCCTTCAGCAGTACGTTTATATTCTTTCCTTGATGACGATGAGGAATCTGGCGAAGGTGATCCAATAAGGCCTGAGCAGTTCGAAGAAATGGAATTTGAAAATGTATCGTTTGCGTATGAAGAAAAAAAGATTTTGAAGCAAATTCATTTTAAAATAAAACGAGGAGAAAAAATAGCGATTATTGGAAAGAATGGAAGTGGGAAAACCACGTTATTTCAATTATTAATCAGGTTGTTAGAACCGGCAGAAGGTATGATACGATTGAATCATAAAGAGATATCAGCTTATCAGATAAAGGACTATCGCAACTTGTTTGGATTGGTCAGTCAGGATGTCTATCTCTTTGCAGATAGTATTCGAGACAATATCAGCCTAGGGGAGAAATTAGAACCAGATCAAATGGAAGAGGCCTGTAAGAAAAGTGGACTATCGGAATTTGTTCAGTCACTTCCGAATGGAATCAGCCAGACAATTGGGAAAAATGGATCAAAGGTCTCAGGAGGAGAAAAGCAAAAGATTGCATTGGCAAGAGCTTTGTTGAAAAACAGACCAATCATACTTTTGGATGAAGCAACTTCAAATATGGACGTAGAGTCAGATGCTGATTTTACAAGACTTATAAAGGAAGAATTAAAAGATAAAACTATCCTTATGATTACACATCGTTATACGAACCTGGAAGGGATGGACCGGATCTTTGAATTATCGGAGGGACGATTGGTTGAAAGAGGGGAAGAAATGCATGGCAAAGATCGTAATCATTGATACTATCATTGAAAAAGAATTGTTAAAGAAAAAGTTAGAGATTCAAACATTTTTTTTGTGCGAGCCGGAAGCAGAAATGCCACCCTATCAGCATGGAACCATTTGCATGAAAATTTTGGAAGCACGTACAGAGGACTATGAGATTATAAATATTGTTATTTTAGAGAATGAGCAAAAGAAAGTGTCGATTGAACGCTTGGTAGAAGCTTTGGAACTCTGCTATAATTTCGAGCCGGATATTATCAGCATGAGTATAGGGACAACATGTCTAAAAGATTATCAAAAATTAAGTGGAGTCATTCAAGCACTTAATGAGAAAGGCATCATTCTGATAGCAGCTCCGGATAACAGTTGCAAAATAACTTGGCCGGCAGCCATGGATTCGGTCATAGGGGTTACCTGTGATTGGAAGGAAAGATTGAAACCGGGCGAAATAAGAACCTTAGAAGAAAATATTTTCGGGTTAGATCTTGTGGCAAATGCCAATCTGGAATTTAAAAATGAGCCTGTGGCATTTGGACAAAGCAATAGTTATGCGGTCCCAATTGTTGTAAGTCTCCTTAATACCTGTATTAATAAAGGAATTCGAGGAAAAGAACGAATTTTAACAGAAATTCAAAATAGTTTTGGAACGGCATTGGCCTATGAGCAGTTAAAATACCCGGAGAAAACTAAGTTGGAAATCTTTGATGAGCCGGTTGTTCTATGTCAGGGATTACATGAAGAAGAATTTGTTCCTTTTATTGAATGGCTATGGGAGGAGCATATGATACAAGCTGTTGGAATTACGGACGACTTACAAACAGATGACTTTACTCTTCTTGCAAGAAATAGAATTGGAACAGATATAGAATCATTTGTAAGTACTTGTTTGCAAAAGGATCTTGTTCTATTTTCGTTGAATCAAAACCAATCAAGGCTCAAATGGGATGTGTTGATTCAAGGTGAGGAAAAACAAGTGGTAATAAAAAGTGCTGAAGAAGAAATTTATGTACAGACAAAAGATGATCAGCAATGGCTGGGAACACTGGTAAATAATCTCGTCGAAATGCTGACAGAATAAATGTGAAAATAGAATAGAAAATAAGAAAAAGGAGAGGTATCAATATGGCAGTAATAGAAGCAAAAGATGTAGAATTTCATTATTATTCTTCAAGGAGTGTTTTAAAAGATATTAATATGGAATTTGAGGAGGGAAAGATGTATGCAATTGTAGGACCGTCAGGATGTGGAAAAACAACATTGTTGTCTTTGTTAGGAGGACTTGATGTACCTACTGGAGGAGAGATTCTATGTGTAGGAAAAAATATTAGTCAGCTTGGTTTGGAGAAACACCGCAGAGACAATGTGACCTTTATTTTTCAGAGCTACAATTTAATTGATTATATGACTGCAGCAGAGAATGTAACTTTAACGTCGAAAGAAGATCCGTTTCCAATCTTGGAGAAACTAGGGATTACAAAGGATGAAGCAACCAGAAATGTGTTAAAGCTGTCAGGAGGACAACAGCAGAGAGTCGCTATAGCCAGAGCACTTGCATCGAATGCTTCTATTATACTTGCCGATGAACCGACTGGAAATCTTGATGAAGAGACAGCAGGAGAGATTACTAAGATTTTAAAAGAAAGTGCCCATACCTATGGAAAATGTGTCATAGTAGTAACACATTCGAATGAATTGGCATCAGAGGCGGATCAAGTGTTTCGGTTAAGAGGAGGTATTCTTTTGAAAGAAGAATTAGTTTGTGAATGCTGATTGGAATCAGAGCGTAGGTGCTTTTATGGCATGAAAACAAATAGGGGATACTTGCTGCTGCTCGACAAAAATTGACATTAATCTCACGCAATGTTAAAATGATTAGAAAAGGCTAACCAAGGTTAGATTAAGAGTGAATGATTGCTTTCATAGTATTTATTGGAAGTGAAGAGGAGAGATTATGGAAATACGACAGATGGAATATCTGATAGCAGCGATTGAAACCAAAAGTTTAAATAAAGCAGCGGAGGTCTTGTATACGACTCAGCCAAATGTAAGCAAAGTAATCCGGAACTTAGAGAGTGAGTTGAATGCAAAGATATTTATTCGTTCGAGTAAAGGTATTAGTTTGACCCCTTTTGGTGAGCAGTTATATGAATATGCAAAGAATATAGTAAAAAATTCAGAGATGGTACAAGAGTTAGCTCAAAATGCGGCCTATCAGAAATTAAAAATAGCATCTTATCCAAGTAATATGGTGGCTCGTAATTTGACAGATTTTTATATGCAAAAAGAACATGATAAACTACATATTGAGTTTCAAGAAGGGACAGCCGAAGAAGTGATTCAGTTAGTATCAGAACGACAGGCACGTATTGGTATTATTTATATTGCGAAGAAACAGGAAGCAATTTTGAATCGTATTTTAGAAATGAAAAAATTGCAGTTCAAGGTATTGAATGAATGTGAACTATGTTTAAATGTAGGGCCAAAGAATCCCTATTATCATTTAGAAAACATTGAGTTTGAAGAACTGAAAGAACTAAAATTTGTGCAGCGAAATAAAGATTATTTCTCTATGGTGAACCATTTAGAGACTTTTAGCAAGGGTGCAGTCCGTATGAATCAGTTAAAGCATATGGTTCATACCAATAGTGATCATTGTGTATTGGATATGTTATTATATACAGATTTATGCAGTTTGGAATTAGATTTTATGATGCCTGATTATCAACAATATGACATAAGGACGATAAGAATAAAAGGGTGTGAACGGTGTCTTTATGTAGGATATATTTCAGAAGGCTTAGAACAACTTGAGAATTATGAAAAATTGTATTTGGAATCATTAGAAAGCTTATTTCAGTGATAGTGGAGCAATGGTATAACAAATTGTTATATCCATGCTCTCTTTTTTTGCTATTAGTAAGTCTTAACTAACTTATGTTATAGTACATATGGATAAATTAAGGAGGAGAATTATGAAAAAAAGAATATTTACATTGTGCCTTGCATTGATAATGGCAGCAGGTACAATAACAGGTTGTGGTTCAAATAAAACCAAAGAGACAGAAAAGACAAGTTTAAAGGGAACAGGAATACAAAGCGAAGATAAAAAAGTGAAAGAAGAGTTAGTATTTGTAAATTATAGAGATATTCGAGATCTGAATCCTCATCTATATGCAGGTGAAATGTATGCTCAGGATATGCTCTATGATACATTGGTAACGATTACGAAGGACGGATATGAAGGGGGTTTGGCAGAAAGCTGGGACATCAGTGAAGATGGAAAGGTATATACATTTCATATCAGAAAAGGTGTTTACTTCTCAGATGGGGAAATTTGTGATGCAAATGCCATTAAAGCAAATTTTGATGCTATTATACAAAATAAAGAACGACATACCTGGTTAGAAATGATGAATCTGTTGGTAGGTGTTGAGGCACCGGATGAAAAAACTTTTGTGATTAAATTGTCACAACCATATTATCCATTGTTAACAGAATTAGGGGTGACAAGGCCTTTTGCAATGATTTCACCAAAAGCAATGATAGATGGGGGGACGAAAGATGGTGTCAAAGAGTATATTGGTACAGGTCCATATGTGTTGAAAGAATTTGAAACAGACAAATATGCGGTATTTGAAGTAAATGAAAAGTATTGGGGTAACAAGCCGGCAATTAAGAAAATTACAGTAAAGGTAATACCGGATAACCAGACAAGAATTTTGGCATTAGAAAAAGGTGAAATTGATTTAATATATGGAAAAAATATGATAGATGCAGATGCTATCAGTAAATATACGGATAGTAAAGACGTTAGTGTAGCAATGTCAGATGCTACGTCGACTAGACATCTGGTCTTAAATACAACGAATGATATTTTAAGCGATACGAATGTCAGAAAAGCATTACAACAGGCAACGGATAAAAAAGCAATTTCAGAAGGTATCTTCTATGGATTGGAAGAACCGGCAGATTATTTGTATGCAAAATCGATACCATATTGTAATGTAGATTTAAAACCATATGAATATAATTTAGAGGTTGCTAATCAATTGTTAGATGAAGCAGGATGGACAAAGAAAAATAGTGAAGTTCGTGAAAAAGACGGAAAGAAATTAGAACTAGATCTCTTATATAATAGTGACAGTGTAACGGAAAAAAGTATTGCAGAATTGCTTCAATCGGAATACAAAGAAATTGGCGTTCAGATTAATATAACGGGACAGGAAGAACAATCTTATCGTGACAATATGAAAGCGGGTAATTTTGATATTGTATTTAATATCTGCTGGGGTACGCCATATGATCCACAATCTTCATTGTCGGCAATGACAGCACCGGTTTATGGAGATTATGCAGCACAACAGGGACTTGAAAATAAAGCAGAAATTGATGATGCAATTGAGAAGATATTAGTATCAACAGATGAAACAAAAAGACAGGAATTGTACAAGTATGTATTAACGAGTCTTCATCAAGATGCAGTCTATATACCTCTGACTTATGAACGGAATAAAGCAATTTTTAGCTCAGAATTAGAAGGGGTTACATTTACACAGAGTCAGTATGAGGTACCGTTCTATCGTATGAATTTTAAATAAAATTGTAAATGAGGCGTTGTCTTTTGACAATGCCTTATTTTAAGAGAGGAAAAAATGAAAGCTTATATATTCAAGAGAATCTTAACGACAATTCCATTATTGCTATGTGTCTCATTCTTGTGTTTTGTTTTTATTAATCTAATACCTTCGGATCCTGCTGAAGTAGCATTACGAGTTCGTCAGACGCCTGTAATTACAGAAGAAGCAATTGAAGAGGTAAGAGAAGAATTGAGATTGAACGACCCTTATTTTGTTCGCTATATTCGGTGGTTAGGAGATTGTCTTACCCTTGACTTCGGAGTAAGTTATACAAATCCATCCAGAACGGTATTAGGAGAAATCAGTCGGTGTCTGCCGGCGACTGTTTGGTTAGCAGGAGCTTCTTTGCTATTTGTAATTATCCTGAGTCTTCCAATTGGATTTCTTTGTGCTGTCTATCAAAACAGTTGGTTTGATAAATTAATGAGAGCGCTTATATTTATGACAACTGCAATGCCCGCTTATTGGATAGGCTTATTGTTAATCTGGCTGGTAAGTATTCAATGGGATCTGCTTCCTACTAGCGGAAGTGGAAGTATTAGGCATATGATATTACCTGCATTTACAGTTTCATTGACTTACATTTCAACTTATATACGTCTGATACGAAATAATATGTTGGAAAATATGAAAGAAGATTATGTTCTTTATGCAAAGGTACGTGGATTGAAGCAGAAAAATATATTAGTAAGGCACATCTTGAAAAATTCACTGCATACTTGTATTGTGGCGATTGGTATGAGTATACCGCAGTTGATTGCCGGAACTATTGTAGTTGAAAATGTGTTTGCATGGCCTGGATTAGGGAAGCTTTGTATCGAGTCGATTTTTAACAGGGATTATCCAGTCATACAGATTTATGTATTATTGATTGGTACTTTATTTGTAATATTCAATCTGCTATTTGATATCATTCAGTATTTGGCAGATCCTAGATTGCGGGGGGAAAGATAAATGTGGAAACGGTTATGGAAAAATAAAATGGCTGTTCTTATGCTTGGGATTATTTTGGGAGTGATAATTGCTGGAATATTTGCGCCAGTAGTTGCACCTCATGACCCTTATAAAACAGATATACTTAATAAGTTTGCCGGATTTAGTATGAGTTATCCATTAGGAACCGATCATTTGGGCAGATGTATTTTATCTCGTATGATATATGGGATCCGTCCTACTTTGTTTTTATCAATTTTAACAATGACAGGTACCATTTTTCTTGGTATGATTATGGGGCTTTTAGCAGGATATTTCAGAGGCTTCGTGGATGAAGTAATTATGAGAATCGTTGATGTGATGCTTTCCTTTCCAAGTCAGATCATGGTGTTTGCGATTGTAGCGCTTCTTGGAGTTGATATACGAAATGTAATTCTTGCAAATGTATTTATTAAGTGGGCATGGTATGCCAGAATGATACGAACGAATGTTATGAAGTACAGAGATAAAAATTATATTCTGTATTCAAAATGTATAGGAAATAGAGAACGTTATATATTATTTCGGCATCTATTGCCGAGTATCTCATCAGAGCTGGCAGTATTAGCTACTTTGGATATGGGATGGGCCATATTAAATATCTCTACCTTATCATTTCTAAAACTCGGAGTTCAGCCGCCGACACCAGAATGGGGCGCTATGCTCAATGAGGCTAAAAATGTTATGACAACAAATCCTGTTCAAATGATTGCACCGGGCTTAGCAATTGTTATCTTGGTTGCTGCTTTTCATTTTCTTGGAGATGCACTAAGAGATGCATTGGATCCTAAGGAGGCAGAGTATGAATGATAAAGAAATCTTACGAGTGAAAAATTTAGTAGTAGATGTTAAAGGCAAGAATGGAAAAAGGTCAGAAATTATAAAAAATATCAGTTTTGAATTAAACAAGGGGGAATGTCTTGGGATTTTAGGGGAAAGCGGTAGTGGAAAAAGTATGAGTATGAAAGCAATTCTTGGATTGTTAGATAGTCATTTTATCATTCGGGGAAGTGCTTATTATAAAAATATGGATCTGATGTTAGAGACTCCTGAAAAGCTAAGGAGTTACAGAGGAAATGATATTGCAGTGATATTACAAAATCCAATGACATGTTTTGATCCTTTGTTTAGAATGGAAGATCAGATGAAGGAAACTTGGCAGTCTCATTTAAATCTATCAAAAAGAGAATTACACGAAAAAGCATTATCGGTTTTAAGAACAATGCAGATTCCCAATGAAAGAGATGTGTTAAGAAAATATCCACATCAGTTAAGCGGCGGTATGCTGCAAAGAATCACCATAGGACTTGCGTTGTCCATGGAACCGGAAATCTTAATTGCCGATGAACCTACGTCATCGATTGATGCCATTACGCAGTTTGAAATTATGAAGGAATTTCAGAAGATTAAGGAGAAATGTGGGACATCAATGATATTTATTACGCATGATTTAAGTGTAATTTCACAAGTTGCAGACCGGATTCTTGTAATGAATCAAGGGGAAATTGTAGATATGGGTGATTTTAAACATATAACTACAAAGGCACAGGATGAATATACGCGACATTTGGTAAGAAGTAAAATGATGGTAATGAGACAATACAATCAGGTCTTACAGAAAGGAGAAACGTTATGATCCGCTTAAACAACGTAGGAGTAAGTTTTCGGAAGGAAAACCAGAAAAAGATATTTGGCAAAGAGCGCCAGCAGATATTGGTAGATGTATCAATGCACGTGAAAGAAAAGGAATGTCTTGGAATTTTGGGAGAAAGTGGAAGTGGAAAAAGCACAATGGGTCGTGTCATCTGTGGATTATTAAAGCCTGATTGTGGTAAAGTAGAGGTGGAAAAACCAATCAGTATTGTGTTTCAGGATTACACGACATCTGCAAACCCAAGATTTACTGTAAAGCAAATTATTTCCGAATCGCTTATTGTTCGTGAAAGAAGAGAATCGATTCGATTGGATAGAGAAAAAGAAATTCGTAAGCTTTTGGAATTAGTGGGATTAAGTGAGGAATTTTCCTTACGTTATCCACATGAGTTGAGCGGAGGCCAGTTACAGAGAGTTTGTATTGCAAGAGCTGTTGCACTACAGCCTAAAATTATTCTTTTTGATGAATCAATTAGTTCGTTAGATGCATATACACAGGTACAAATTATGGATTTATTAAAGGAAATTAGAAAGAAGTATGGATTGACCTATGTATTTATTACGCATGATTTGTCTTCCGTGACTTATTTTTGTGATAGAGTATTATTTTTATACCAGGGTCAGATTGTGGAGACATGTGAAATAGCAGAACTAGGGAAAGTGAAAGATGAATATGCAAAAAAACTTTTAAATTCTGTGGTGAATTTAAGATAGGAATGAAAGGACAAAAAATGAAAATAGGAAACTTAAATATAAATTGTGGAGAAAAGAAACAGGGATTTGTGTCTGTCTATAAAACAGGACTACAGATTCCCATTACAGTCATCTGTGGGATAGAAAAAGGAGATACGATATTGCTTACCAGTGGAATTCACTGTGCGGAATATGTTGGTATTGAAGCGGCTTTAGAGTTGGCACAGAAAATGACTCCTGATGAGTTGAAAGGACAGGTCATTATCATTCATCCGGTAAATATTTCAGGGTTTGAGCAGTGTAACTATAATTCAAAAGTTCCAGAAGATCATAAAAATCTGAACCGAGTTTTCCCGGGAAGTCAGGATGGAACTGTATCGGAACAAATAGCAGATTTTTTAGTAAAAGAATTTCAGTCAAAAGCAGATTATTATATTGATATGCATGGTGGTAATACACAAGATAATTTGGCTCCTTATGTTTATTATGTTGCGGCAGCAAAGCCGGAAGTTATGGAAAAAGCCAGAAAAATGGCTTGTAGGGTAAATGTGAATTATATGGTAGGTTCTACAGTTTCAAGTCAGGGGTCATACAATTATGCAGGGACATCCGGTATTCCTTCTATATTGATTGAACGGGGATGTGCCGGAGTCTGGAGCTTGGAGGAAGTTGAGTTATACAAAAATGATATTAAAAATGTAATGCGTTATCTTGGGATCTTAAAAGATCAAGAGGAGGAAAAAGAATATCAACCTGTTTCCGTAAAACAAGTAGAATATCTGAAATCTAATCATACCGGTTGCTGGTATCCAGCAAAAAAAGCAGGTGATATTGTTAAGAGAGGAGAGCTGGCAGGTGAAATCAAAGATTATTTTGGAAACATGTTAGAGCAGTTTTATTTTCAAGATACTGGTGTTATCCTGTATCAAACATGTACACTATGTACATATAAGGGAGAAGAAATTGTAGTGTATGGAAAAATATAATTTAAAAATAGAAGGGAAAAAGACCGATTGTAGAAATTGGTCTTTTTTTTACGAACAAAACACCAGAAAAAAATATTGTATTTTACCTCAAATCTTTCAGGTATTACAAAATAGAGAGTTTATATATAATAATTCTAAGTAAAAGAGTGACAGCTTAACTAATAAAGGAGGAAATGAGAGTGAAAGAAAACAGCGAAGACGATAAGATTTATATTGTGCAAAGAATTTGTACCATGGCGGCACTCGTTTTGTTATTTGTACCTTCTGTTAATCCTGCAAGAATCTGTGGACTGATTGGAAAAAACATATCTTTGTTTACTGCGGGGACGTCATATTCATCGTTATGTGAAAATTTCAAGAGAGCATTTGATAAAGGCTGGGTTGGGACTTTAAGTATGCAGGTTGTGTTCCTATCAAGTTTGCTGATCTGTATTGGGATTATTTTGGCCGGATTGGGTGTTTGTATAACACTGGGATCATTAAAGTTAAAGCAATTAGGTAATTTTATTACGATGGCGGGTGGTATTATTTCGTTAATTTCCTGCTATGGATTACACTGGGCTGCCGTCGATATTCAAGGTACATCAAAGCCGGATAAGGTAGAACCAATGATGCCGCAAGGAATCTGGTATTTTATCATTTTTAGTGTTCTGATAGTATTTATAACGATTGTGCTATTGATTCGTACACCGAAACCGGAAAAAGAAGAAAAGTATAGCATGGAATCAAAATATAAACTGTTTTTTATGCTGTTACCATTTATTATTCTTTGTTTTGTATTTTGCTATCTTCCATTGTCCGGTTGGAGATATGCATTTTTTAATTATAAAGCAGGAGATGTCCTGACGGGAGACAAATTTGTTGGGTTTAAATGGTTTATCTACCTTTTCAAGAATGAATCTACTAGAAATGATTTAATACGGGTCATCAAAAATACGTTAGCGATGAGTGGGCTTGGCCTTGCAACAAGCTGGTGTGCTATGGCATTTGCTATTTTTTTATCGGAGATCAAAAATGTACGCTTCCGCAGGTTCGTTCAAACATTTACAACAATACCGAACTTTATTAGCTGGGTCTTAGTATACGCAGTGGCGTTTTCCATTTTTTCCACAGATGGTTTTTTGAGTTCTATTCTGATAAAACTTGGGATTTTAGACAAGGGTGTCAATTTTTTAATGAGTTCGTCTCATATGTGGCTTAAGATGCTTGCCTGGGGGATGTGGAAAGGGCTTGGATGGGGAGCCATTATTTATATTGCAGCGATTTCAGGGATTGATCAGCAATTATATGAAGCGGCAACGGTAGATGGAGCCGGACGTTTTCAGCGTATGTGGTATATTACAGTGCCAAGTTTAATTCCAACTTTTATGGTTCTTTTGCTATTAGCCATAGCGGGGATACTAAGCAATGGAATGGATCAATACTTAGTATTTGAGAATTCTTATAACACAGATTATGTAACAGTACTGGATCTATATGTTTATAAATTGGGAGTCAATAGTGGTAAAATACCGTTGGCAACAGTGATTGGAATGGCAAAATCACTAATTAGTGTAGTTCTTTTATTTAGCGCCAACAGTATTTCAAAAGTAATTCGAAAGGAAAGTATTATATGAAGAAAAAACATAAAAAGAGGTATAAACGAACATTACAAGATTGGATATTTGATATTTGCAATCATTTAGGTTTTTTACTATTTACTTTGGCCTGCATTTTTCCATTTTATTACATATTAATTAATACCATTAGTGATAACAATTTAGTTTTAAAGGGCAGCATAAATTTTATTCCAAGAGGAATTCATATAAAAAATTATATCGCTTTAATCAATGTAAATGATTTGGGTACGGCAGCGATTGTTACCATCTCAAGAACGATAATTGGTACAGCATTGATGGTTCTGGCATCTGCATTTGTGGGATATTTAGTGACCAAAAAAGAAGTATGGGCAAGAAAGTTCTGGTATCGTTTTTTGATTGTTACAATGTATTTTAATGCAGGATTGATACCTTGGTATTTAAATATGTCTATGTTGGGCTTAACAGATCATTATCTTGCTTATATCATACCGACGATTGTAGCACCGTACAATATTATTCTTGTTAAGACATATATTGAATCTATCCCATCCGAATTAGAGGAAAGCGCAAAGATAGATGGAGCCAGTTATTTCGTAATTTTTCGTAAAATTATATGGCCTTTATGCAAGCCGATTTTGGCAACGATTGCAATATTCGGCGCAGTCGGTAACTGGAATTCGTTTACGGATTCTTTGATTTTGATGCCGAATGCGACAGAACTACAGACTTTGCAGCATAAGCTATACAATTATTTAAGAGCATCCACGAACCTTAAAAGCCTTATGAATTCAGGCAGTAGTACGGTTGGTGCTGCGGCGATGGATAATGTATTGAATGCAAAAACGATTAAATATACAATTTCTATGATTACCATTATTCCAATATTAATGGTATATCCGTTTATGCAGCGTTACTTTGAAAAAGGAATTATGTTAGGAGCAGTGAAAGGGTAAAAGCAAAACAGGAGGAGAAGGATATGAAATTAAAGAATGTAGCAGCAGGAATGATGGTATTTGTTTTGATAGTCAGTATGGCAGCTTGTGGTGAAAGAACAACGACTACCAACTTACAAAGTGAAGACACTACAAAAGAAAATCAGTCTTCAGATGAGACTGGATCAGAGATGTTAGATCTGGAAGAAATTATTCCGGAGAAAACAGTAACATTAAATGTATACAGTCAAGTGGCAAATTATCAGGGGGAGCAGATTGGGTGGTTTGCAAAGGTCATAAAAGATAAATTTAATGTAAAACTTAATATTATTAACGATGGTACAGATGGGGTGTTTGCGACTCGAATGGAATCCGGGAACTTAGGTGATATTGTTATTTTTGGAAACGATACGGATCAATATCATCAGGCTATCGACAAAGGGATGCTGTTAAACTGGAATGAAGATCAAATTTTAGCAGACTATGGTCCTTATATGAATAAAAATATGACAAAGGCATTTGAGAAGAATAAGAAAATTTCCGGAGGAAAAATATACGGATTTGGTCATGATGTAGCTGTTAAGAAAAATTCTTATGGAGAATTTGAGTATCATCCGGATATCCGATGGGATCTTTATCAAAAAATTGGTTCTCCAAACGTAGATACTTTAGAGGATTACGTCAATGTATTGAAAAAAATGAAAGAAATATGCCCAAAATCTGATTCAGGAAAAGAGACTTATGGCGTATCTTTATTCAATGACTGGGATGGAGATATGGTTATGTTTGTAAAGGCAACAGCAACAAATTTCTTTGGTGTAGATGAATTTGGAGTTGGGTTTTATGATGCTGAAACAGGTGATTTTCAAGGATGCTTAGAAGATAACGGTTATTATACAAGATGTTTGAAATTTTATAATTCTTTATACCGAGAAGGTTTGCTAGATCCGGATTCTATGACACAAGGATATGATGGATGTATGGAAGATTACAAGGATGGTACTGCATTTTTTTGTATTTTTGGATGGATGGCGGCTCCATTGTATAATTCTACGGAACACGTCAATCAAGGTAAAATGATGTTACCCCTGGCAGCAAAAGAGCAAGATACCTTAGTCTATGGGTTGAATACGAACGGAAATAACCGGGTATGGGCGATAGGTGAGAATACCCAGCATCCGGAATTATGTATGGCGATTATAAATTGGTTATGTACGCCGGAAGGCAGATTAATTACAGAATATGGCCCAAAGGGAGTATGCTGGGATTATGATGAAAAGAGAAATGCATTAATTACAGATTTTGGATACGAAGTTAAGAATTCTGCCGAATTGAAGATGCCTGAAGATTCCGGGTATGACGGTTTATGGAAAGATGGATGTCCCCAATTTAATAATACAACATGGTCTTTATATACAGAAAATCCTGAATCTAATGGTGAGACTTATTATTATAAATATTGGCCGAATGTATTGGCAAGAAAGGTTTCTCCTGTAGAAAAAAGCTGGAGAGAGGCAACGAAGTCAATCACTTCAAAAGATTATTTATCAAAGTTTAAATTTTCTGTGTCAAAACCAAATACCTATTCAGCAAGTATTAAATCAGATGAACTTGATACGACATATAATCAAGTTACAAAGTGTATAAAAGATGGTTCCTGGCAGGCAATTTATGCGAAATCAGATGAGGAGTTCAACCGTATTGTAGAAAAGATGAAGACAGAAGCAGCTTCTTATGGATATCAGCAATGTATAGACTGGTGTAAAAGAGAAGCTAAATTGCGAAAAGCTTCTGAGGAAAAATAGAAAGTTAGTGATAAAATCTTATTTTTCAATATATTGACATCTAATAAATGTTGGTATACGCTGATTATAAGGAGGTAAAATAAAGATATTGCTGGAAACAGTAAAACATTAATAAAAATTAATATTTTAAGTTCTAATTACTAGTTATAATAACACAACATAATAAAAGGACGTGAAAAAATGGAGAAAATATTATTTTTGGGAATACCAGCTTATGGGCATATTAATCCAACATTAGGTATCATCGCTGAGTTAGTGAAACAAGGGAAAGAAGTAGTCTATTTTTGTTCTGAAGAATTTAGAGATAGAATAGAAAAAACTGGTGCTGTATTTAAATGTTGTAGTGGTTTGGATGATTTTCTGGGTAAGAATAAATCACAAACACATAGTCTTAATAAAGAAGATATAGTGAGAGTTTTTGAGTGGACCATAAATTCTTGTGAGAAGATCATTAATGAAATTTTAGAAAAAATAGACGATATGAAATTTGATGTTATTGGTTATTCAGTTAATTTTCCTTATGGTTATATTATGGCTCAAATACTTCAAATTCCTTCATTTTCATCTTTTGAAGTATTTGCTAAATCAAAAGATATAATGCCAAAAGAACTACAAAAAGTAGTAAAAGAAATATTAGCCGATCATTCATTAGTGGATGAATATAAAGAACTTTCATTAAAACTGAATGCAAAATATAATATAGAAATGCCGGAATTAAGAGAACTATTTATTAATAAAGGAGATATTAATTTTGCATATACATCAAAGTATTTCGTTCCAAATATAGAAGAGTATGATGATACTTTTAAATTTATAGGACCTCCTATATATGATAGAAAAGAAGATATCACAGATTTTCCTTTTGAAGAGATTAAAGGAAAGAAAGTTATATATATATCTTTAGGCACTGTATTTAGTAATTTTTATAAAAATCTTTATGCTATCTTCTTTAAAGCGTTCAAAGATTTTGATGCAGCAGTTGTAATGACTGCATATAATACAGATTTATCAGAATTTGAGATACCTGAAAACTTTATAGTAAGAAATTATATTTCCCAAACAGAGATCTTGAAATATACAGATGTTGCTGTAACTCATTCAGGTATGAATAGTACAAATGATCTATTATTTAATAATGTCCCATTTGTTGCGATTCCTTTAGGCGCAGATCAACCATATATGGCTTCAAGAACTGAAAAATTAGGAGCGTGTATTAGTTTAGATAAGAATAATCTTACACCAGGAATTTTAAGAGATTCAGTAAATAAAGTAATGACAGAACCAAAATACATAGAGAATATTAAAAAAATAAATGAGTCTTTTAAAAAATGCGGTGGTTATAAAAGAGCAGTTGATGAAATATTAAGTTTAGCATGAAAATTTTCATTATATTAGGAGGAATTTATGGGGAGGATATTTCAAGTGGATGGACCGGTTTATAAATTTTTGAGCCGGTTCGTAGATTTGGTAGTATTGAACTTTTGGTTCTTGCTCTGTTCGATTCCTATTATTACGATAGGTGCATCTTTATCTGCTGCATATACAGTTGGAATGCGTATGGTGAAAGATGAGGAGGATTCTATCACCAAAGATTACTTTGCGGCTTTTGCATCAAATTGGAAGCAGAGTACAATATTATGGATAATTACAATCGTAGTATCTTATTTTGTTTATTTAGATTTTGAAGTGTTTAAAGCTATGGATAAGGGGTCGGTTTTATTATTGCTCATTGGAGGACTGACCGGTTTTTATTTTTTCTTTTCCTTATTATATGCTATCCCATTAAGTACTCGATATAAAAATACAATATACATGATTCTACGAAATTCTATGCAGATTTCATGCAGGTATTTTGGAAAGACAGTTTTTCTGGTATTTTTAATAGTAATGGAATTAGTTATGTTTTGGTATGATAAGGTCACCCTATTTTTTGCAGTATTAATTGGACCATCCTTTATCATATTTACAAAAAGCTGGTTATGCAGGACTATTTTTGAAGATATAGAACGGAAACAAAAAGAGTAGATTAATTATATAGAGGGATTGGTGCATATAAGCATCATCCCTCTTTCATTGATTTTCTATATTCAGCAGGGCTCATCCCAACATACTTTTTAAACTTTTTATGAAAATAATCCACATTGTTATAGCCGATACATTCTGCAATTTCATAAACTTTTAATTCCTGTTGGCTAAGTAGCTTTTTAGAGTGCTCAATTCTGATTTCATCTAAATAAGAATTAAAATTTTTACCAACTGTTTTGTGAATTAGTTTTCCCAGATAGGCACTGTTATAACCAAATAAAGGAGCAATAGTTTCTAACTTAATATGATTATGGAAATTATGTTCTATGTAATATAAAATATCTTCCAGAATACTATTTCTTGAGTAAGCGCCTAATGCGTTCATGATCATTTCAAATTGACTTGAGTAAAATTGAATGATTTCATAAAGATAGAACTTACTCTGAATCAGTTGTATAATTTCCGAGTTGGTAGGAAAAGGAATCTGTATATTGCTATAAAGGCGATTGATACGTTCTTTAATAAGAAGATATAAATCGGCCAGAAACAATTTAGTCTCTGAAATATTATTTCTCACATTATATAAGTGATTTTCTAGATGAATTAAGGAATCATTTACCTTTTGTCTGTTAAAACATTGTATGTAATCAGCCAATTCAAAAGCGTATTCTTCAATAATCTCTCTGGTAATCATAATATTTTTTGTTTCAATAGCAGGAAAATCAGGAAATCCTAAGGTATGTTGCCCTTTTTTGCAGAAGAACCGCCGTTTAATTAAGGCGGCCGCTTCTTTGTAAGAGATAGAGATATCAAAAATATGATTGACAGGACGTCCATAAGCAATAAAGATCGAATCTAGCGGACTTCCTTTTTGTGGAATTCTATCATAGTGTTCTAGAAAACGATTAAATTTTTTCAAAGCAACGTCGCCTTTTAATAATATAACATTCATGTTATCTTCTATAAAATAGTCGAATAAATTTGAGGTATTGGTCAAGCGTAGTATATCTGCAAAATCGTAGGAAACATCACGGAATTTGTAACTATAATTTTCGTACAACAGTATTTGATATTTATCAGCATATAAATGGATATACTGAATATCGTTCAACGAAAGAGAAGACGATTCTGTAATTAATTCGTGTAATATTGTATTTTTTGCTTTTTGCTTATATTGAAAGATGTTTTCCAAATTTTGAGCTTCAGATATAAGTGTAGTTTTGATAGATTCTATAGAACGACTTAGTTCATCTTCGTCAATTGGTTTCGTTAAATATTCATTAACTCCAAGTTTAATAGCAGATTGTGCATATTTAAAGTCAGAATATCCACTTAAAATAATAAATTTACCTTGATATCCGCGATCCCGGGCTAGCTTTATTACATTAATACCATAAAGTTTTGGCATATTGATATCTAATAGTACCAAATTTGGTTGTTTTTTTAAGATTAAATTTAAAGTTTCTTCCCCGTTTGATGCTTCCCCACAAATGGTAAAGCCGTAATCTGTCCAGTTTATGATACAGGACAAGCCTTCACGTATTACTTTTTCGTCATCAGCGATGAGAACTGTATACATAATTATCATCTCCCCTTTTTTATTCATTTAAGATAAAATTAATCGCATGTAATTTTAAATACAATAGGAAATGTATTTTTTAAAGGGGTGGTTTGAATCAATAGTCCATTTGTGTCTTTAGACCAGGTGATTGGCCCCTTATAACCTAGTAGCGTTACTTGTTTTATAATACCGTGAAACATTGGAATATTTTGATCTTTATTATCTGCCAGCATTGTAATAAGGGTATTACCGTCAGGAGGACATTTCATGACAATGGCATAAATAGCTCCATTATTTACAGTAAATCGGATATCCCTGCACGTATATGCTCCTGTATTTCCTTCACTGAATTTCCCCTCAACTTCTTTTGCAGGTCCTTCTCCATAATAACGCCATACTTTACTATTATATATAGCTTCTCCATTAACAGCAAGCCAGGATCCAATTTCTGTTAATAAAGTTCTTTCAGATTCCGAAATGGAACCGTCAGCTTTTGGACCGATATTTAATAGAAGATTGCCATTTTTGCTGACGACATCAATAAGATAACAGATTAATTCTTCACTGCTTTTGTAATCTAAAGAATTGGTATAGCACCATGAATTTTTGGCTGTAGCTGTATCAGTCTGCCAAATAAATGGTTTACAATCTGCGAATTTTCCTCGTTCCATATCCACAATACCCGTACCAAACATCATAGCATCATGTTTATAGCAGATAGCTGCCTGTTCTCCCAGTTTGTTACTTTTATTATAATAATAAGCAGCAAATTTGCGTAAGTAAGGTTTGAATGCTTCATGCTGTATCCACCAGTCAAAATAGAAAAGTTTCGGATTGTAACGGTCAACAATTTCACAACAGCGTAACAACCAATCAACTAAAAAGTCATCGGAAGGGTAAGGAACTGCATATAAATCATCTTCTTCCGGCTGTTCCTTAACAGATGGCCAATAGAAGTCTCCGGTGGTGAGCGGTTCTTTGATATCACTCTCAAATTGTTTTCCATAGCCTAAGAACCACCAATGTTCAGCACGATGAGAAGAGGTGCAGAAATATAGTCCGGAGTCTTCACTAGCTAGTTTCAGTTCTTTCAGTATATCACGACAGGGTCCCATTTTGTAAGCATTGTAATGAGATAAAGAACTTTGGTACATTTGAAACCCCTCATGATGCTCTGCTACCGGAACGATATATTTCGCTCCAGATTGTTTGAAAAGTTCAATCCATTCTTTTGGATAAAATTTTTTAGCAGTAAACATAGGAATAAAGTCTTTATAACCAAAATTTTCGTGCAAACCATATGTTTTTAGATGGTGTTCATATTCCAATGTTCCTTCTATATACATATTTCTAGGGTACCACTCATTCTGGTAAGCGGGGACACTAAATACGCCCCAATGTATAAAGATTCCGAACTTTGCTTTTGAGAACCAAGTTGGAGTTTCATACCGGCTTAAGGAATCCCAAGTATCATGAAAAGGACCTTTTGCTATTGCTTGATTTATTTCGTTCAGATATAAATTTCGATTCAACCTTATCACCCTTTGTTCCATTCAAAACCAATAGTATCCAAGAAAGCTTTCGCAATCAGCATATGTCCCTGAAGATTGGGATGTACGCGGTCACTAGACAATATAAAGCTGTTCAAGTGTAATAAGAATTTATCAAAATAAGACTGTACATCAATGAATGGAAGTGAGTATTTGTCTGCAAGCTCTTTTGTGATATCTGCATATTGGTGAACCATGGCAGCCATTTTATCATTCTTGTTCGATTCGATCATAAAACAGCCTAATAAGAAGATATTTTTTACTTTTGGCAGAGTAATTTCTATTAGTTCTTGATAGGTGTTTCGGAATATTTCTGGTGTAACGGGGATATCTTGTTTCAAAATACCGTCAAACTGGCGCCATACATCATTGACACCAATCATTATGCTGATATAGTCGGGATTTAGGGAAAATACATCTTTTTCCCAACGTTGCTTTAGATGGAGAATAGTGTCACCACTTATCCCTTTATTTATGACCATAATTTGCTTTTTCGGTTCTAATGCAGTGAAGAAGGCATTCATGAGACTGACATAACCATCTCCAAAAGAATCCCATCCCCCAGGTTCAGAATCATAAGACCTGCCACAATCTGTAATCGAATCTCCAATCATAAGTAATCTGCTGTTTTTCTCTAATAACATGGTATACCTCCAATTTTATAATAGTTTTAATATTTTTATAGCATAGCCGGATAAGATCAGGGCATCATTTACCTGATAAGTCTGTTTCGACAATAATTCTGTTGCGTGGTAAGGGAGAGAGATAGAAATCTCTTTGGAATTATGATTTAACAAAAATAAAAATTTTCCATTTACATTCTCGCGAATCGAAACTTCTAAATGCTCCGGTCCATTAATAATAGGTAAAATTTGCTTTTCCTTACAAAGTTTTCTTAAAAGAGTCTTAGTCAGGGAGAGATCTGATATGGTTCCCATATAATACCCTAGCCCTTTTCCAAAATGGTTACAGGTGATAACAGGCATTCCGGAATAGAAATCTTTTTCATAGGAGCATAGTATTTCGGCTCCTTCACTATGTAATAAATCACAAATAATGCGTGCAGGATAGGTGATACCTTCATATGTAAAACTGTTTTCTTCTCCTTCAATAAGAGCATCTTCTTCTTCGACCCAGATTCCCAAGATATCTCTTAAACGTCCCGGATATCCTCCGGTTATTACCAAATCATTTTCATTCACATAACCGCTGAAAAAAGTGGTCATGAAAGTACCCCCATTTTTGACGAAGGTTCGTATTTTATCGTCAGACCCTGCTTTTGTCATATAGAGCAGAGGAGCTATGACAACGTCGTATTTACATAATTCATCTTCTACACTAATGATATCTACAGGTATATGCTGTGTATGAAATGCGGTATAGTAATGAAGGATGATATCATAATATTTTAATAAGCATGAAGGGCCGGCAGAGAAGTCGACAGACCACCAGTTATCCCAGTCAAATATAATAGCTGCTTTTGCTTGTATTCTAGAACCTAACAAAGTATCTCCAAGAAAACGAAGTTCTTGACCAAGAGAAGCAACTTCCCGAAAAACACGCGTATTTTCGTGACCAGCATGATCAATGACAGCCCCATGATATTTTTCACAGGCTCCAATACTTCTGCGCATTTGGAAAAACATAATGGTATCAGCTCCATGAGCGACTGCCTGATAACTGAGAAGGCGCATTTGTCCTGGGCGTTTCAAAGCATTATAGGGATGCCAATTGGTTACACTTGGCGTTTGTTCCATCAAAGCAAAAGGTTTTCCTTGTTTTAAACCACGCATCAAATCATGAGCCATTGCAGTGGAAGAAGGAGAATTATCATAAGCAGGGTAATTATCCCAAGAGATGAAATCCATAGATTTTGCCCACTTATGATAGTCTAATAATTTATAGAATCCCATTAAATTAGTTGTTATTGGAATATTTGGTGTAATAGTACGGATTGCTTTTGCTTCTTCCTGGTAACAAGTTAGCAGGCTGTCAGACATAAATCTTCTATAATCAAGTGAAATGGGTTGATATGTAGTGCGATCATAATCAAAGTGCTCGCTTAGAAGATTAGGAGAAACAATATCTTCAAAAGTATAAAAGGTATGTCCCCAAAAAGCAGTATTCCATGCACGGTTTACTTCATCAATTGTGTGGTAACGGTTTTTGAGCCACTCCCGAAATGCATTTTCACAGTTTTCACAGTAACATTCTCCGCCAAATTCATTGGAAATATGCCAGGCTATGATGTTATCATAATCTTTGTAACGTTCTGCAAGTCTTCTGGCTAATTCAACAGAATATTTCCGATAAATTGGACTATTAGGACAGGAATTATGCCGACTTCCAAATTTGCGTTTCATGCCGTTAAATTCAGTCCTAAGTACTTCCGGATATTTTCTTGCCATCCATGCCGGATGAACAGCGGTTGAGGTTGCAAGACACACAGAGAGCCCGTTTTTTTTGACAATTTCCATAATGCGGTCTAATTTCTCGAAATGATAAGTAGTCTCATCCTCTTGTAGACTAGCCCAGCTAAAGACGTTAAGAGTTACAACATTAATATTTGCCAAAGACAGCAGCCGCATATCTTCGTGCCAAATTGTTTCCGGCCATTGTTCAGGGTTATAATCCCCCCCATATAAAATACTTTTAATGCTTGGATTTTCTATCATTTTGTTACCTCCTTATAATTATGAACAATATCAATTCTAGCTTTATATAAGTCTTTTGCGGCCTTAATATCAAAACTTACAACTTTCTTATAACCCAAAGTATTTACGATCTTTTTACACTCCCTTAATAATTGGTAATAAGTTTCTTCCTCTTTTGCAAATACCATTTTCCATGAATAATCTACGATAATCTTACTGCATTGTTTTCGTAGTGCAGCTATTTCAGAAGAAGTATCTGAAGATTGATAGATATAACCTGGAGCTAATAAAATCTGGTCATTCTTTTTTAGATATTCATAGGTCGAATCTGCTTTCATAAAATTCTTCCAATCGATATCAAGTGGAGAATTCATCATATCACGTATTGATTTCCAGAGGCTGTAATGATACGGTATTCCTTCGTCATCACAATCCACAGGTGAGACAGGTTTATAATTTAAGGCACAAATGCCATTTTTCCAACTGCCGCCCCCGTATTTCTCAGGCACAAGGGCATCTTTACTAAAAAAAGCAGATTTACCAAATTCAGTAAGGATGGGACCATTTTCGGTCTTTTTCCAGGTCAGGCCTTCCGGACCGGAAGCATCATTGGATGCAGATGCACAGGCTGTACGGATTCCTTCTGAAGAATAAAGCCAGTCTATAAAATCGGCTAATCTTTTTGGATCTTTTGCTTGTGAACCAATGGAAATGACCATTTTTTGATTGCCTAGCGGATTACATCCATGGGAGTATATTTTCATATCCTTGATGGGAGCGAAGAGAAATCCCTTGCCTTCTTGAGAGTGCTTTGTGTTGTTGAAGGCACCTTTTCCTAACCAGGGCCATGGAGAATACAAGACAGCACCATCGGCATATTTATCATATACTTCTTGGAAGGACTGATTACGTGACTTAGGATCGACAAGCCCTAATTGATTTGCTTTAAAATATAAATGAAGTACTCTAAGATAGTAGGAATCATCAGATAAGATATCTTGATAATCACTACCGTCAGCTTTGGCTAATACAAAACCGACTTCATCATAACCATACATACAGCAGGGCTGTTTTGCTGCATTCATCATATTGTTATCCCAATCAGGAAAAAATGAAAATGCATAAACAGGTTCGCCATTATCGCTTCTCGGGTTCATTTCCTGCATTTTTTTTAAAATAGGAAGGATATCTTCAAGTGTATTCATTTCAGGATATCCGAGGCTCTTATATAAATCCCAACGAATATATGGACCGAAATCTAAGTCCGCTCCCTCACTGGAAGTCGTTGGTGAACAATTGGATATTTCACTGGGTATCGCATAAATACCCTTTTGCAATAATTGATTGTTTAAGGAAGCAATCGCATGCTGATAACGCATTATGTCTTTGTTTTTCAACATATCAGACATATCAAGAATTAATCCGGAACTAGCCAAACGCTGCAATATTTTAATATCTCCGGTACTGATAATCAAATCTCCCAGATTTCCTGATGCAGAACGCATTTCAAAGAGAGTATTTCCGCCGCCGGTCACATTGGGAGCGATGATATTTAACTTCATATTGAACTTATCTTTTACTATTTTGGCAAACCATCCCGATTGCAAACCCTGATAATTTGACAAAGAATCAAAGACATCGATAACAAGGAAATCCTTGTAGGGACTATCTTTTTGATTATTATGTTGAAAAACTATTATAGCTGTTAACATGAATAAAAAAATAGTGGAAAATAGTATCAGATGTTTAAGTTTTTTCAAATGAAATCCTCCAATTCGAAATGATTCGCCGTCTTTGAAATGTTATTCCGGGGTCGTTGGATTCAATGGGAGTGTCAGAGTAAATAAGGTACCTTGATTCTGACGGCTGATAAAGCTCAACCCATACTTTTCACCATAGCAGAGACGGATACGTTGACAGATATTATATAAACCAATATTTGAGTTCAATTTTAAATCAGGAGTATGTAATCGATTTACCAATGCGTTGCATGTTTCTTCGGTCATCCCAATCCCATTGTCACAAATTTGAATGATTAAATGTTCATAATTCCGGCTTTTGACAGTGATAACAATATATCCTTTATTATCAATATGTTTTAGACCATGAAGAATCGAATTTTCTACAATAGGCTGTAACAATAGTGGAAGAATCGGGTAATCACATGGTCGGATATCAGAAGAAATTTTAATTTTATAATTCACTTTATCTTCAAAACGAAGTTTTTGAATCCTAATATAATTTGTTACATAATCAAGTTCCCGATTCAACTTGGTGAATGCAGTTCCTGTATTTTCGAGAACATAACGCATTGTCTTTCCTAATAATTTGGTTGCCGTTGCTACTTCTTGGTTTCCGGCTGTAAATGCTTTCATCCGGATCGTTTCAAGCGTATTATAGAGAAAATGTGGATTGATCTGGGCTGCCAGCATTTTAAATTCAATTTTTTGTTGCTTATTCGTCAGTTCCTGTTCCTTAATACGAGCCTGATAAATAGCTGCTTCTTTCTTTTTGATCTTTTGAAGAAGAACTTCAAGATCAGAGAATACTTCGTAAAGTTCATCTTTGCCATTTAAAGATGTAGACAGATTATAATCATCATTACTAGCCTTATGCATTACATGTCGAAGTGTATGGATACGATGATTAAAATAGGAAGTAAATAAATATATAATTCCAATCGGGGCTAATAGGCTGATCGCAGTTAAAACCATACAAAGTGCAAGGATACGGTATATATGGGCATAAGCTGTTTTGTCTAAAATGCAGATATAGAGCCTGCAATCTGATTGATAAAGATACATGGTACTAAGAGAAGCCATACAAGGTTTTCCTCTTACTTTAACTTTTCCGTTTTTCTGATAATATAAAGTATCATAATCAATAGGTATAGACGGCATACTGCCATATAGGCTGCGATCAGAACTATAGGAAATATAATTTTGGTCTATCGATACGAATGTAGTATATTGATTATTCTGAATACAGCTGTTTAAATAATTGTCACTTATTTTTATGACCATTACAGCCGTATGAGTAGAATCGATCATAGGGATCTTTCGGACCAATGACATATGATAATAGTGATTTCCATATTTATCTGTAGTTTTGATAGGAAACCAGAAAATTTCATCATGATTTAATGCATTTTGATACCATTTTGTTTCTTTGATTTTTTTATTAATTGGAATGATTTGGTTGTATTTCGTATAGGCCAAGTAATTATCTGTATAGATAGTAACATCTTCTATCTCGGCATAATTATAAAAAGACTTGTTGGTAATGGTATAGTCATTTATATTCGTTTTAATTTTTTCAATATTCTTCTTATTTGCAGACAAAATGGTAAGCAGGTTTTTATCGTTATTTATTTCTTCAGATAAATGATAGACCTGTGTGGTAATCTCAAAAAGTATAGTCTTTATACGGGTATTTTCAGAGATAGCGAGGTCATGATAATAACCTGTTAATATATTATGAATATATGATGTCAGTAAAATCCCTAAAATAATAACAGGAATCAGAACAGCTGTCAGATATGTCTGATAAAGTTGTTGACTGACTTTCGATTTACTTAAGTATTCCTGCAATTTCTGTAGCCTTACTTTCATAAGACATGCCCTCCATTTCTGGAACAACACTCTGTTCTAAAACAGTATAATACAATATGTGAAGTATCAAAATAGTAAAAATTATACATATTTAATGTAGATTCTAGAGGTTTTTAATTTAGTTCAAATTATAAATGTAATTTAGTATAAAAAGAATGGTATTATTTTTTTAGTAAAAGTTTTAAAATCAACTTAAAGATATTTTTTTAAAGAAGGAGGAAGGAATCATTATGAAATTTAGTAACGGATGCTGGCTGCAAAAAGAAAGTTGTGAATGTTTTTCACCACAGGAGATATATTTTACAAAAATAGAAGAAAAAAAAGTAATCTTATGTGCCCCTACCCAAAAGATTAACCATAGAGGCGATACATTAGGAGGTATTAACTTAACAATTACCATTACTTCTCCGATGAAAAATGTTATTCGAATACAGGCCTCTCATTTTCTGGGACACATTAAAAAAGGACCTGAGTTTGATTTAGTAGTAAAGGATACTATTCCGTTAGAAGTCATTGATTCAGAAGGAGTGATAACGATCACCAGTGGAAATCTGACCTTAGAGATTGAAAAAGAAAATGGGAATATGACTTATAGACGTGATGGAGAAGTAATTACCAAAAGCGGCACTAGAGATTTGGCATTGATGAAAACAGACTGGCGTGGGCAGGTCTATGATAAAGGAGATTATAAGGATACCTATATAAGGCAGCAATTAAGTATTGGAGTAGGAGAATTGTTGTATGGAACCGGTGAGCGTTTTACACCGTTTGTAAAAAATGGGCAGAGTATTGATATTTGGAACGAAGATGGTGGAACCAGTACAGAGCAGTCTTATAAAAATATTCCGTTCTATCTTTCAAATAAGGGATATGGTGTATTTGTAAACCATCCTGAGAAGGTATCTTTTGAATTGGCTTCGGAGATGGTGACGAAAGCGCAATTCTCTGTGGAAGGAGGAAGTTTGGATTATTACTTATTAAATGGTCCTACTATGAAAGATGTATTAGAACGTTTTACTGATATAACTGGAAAACCTTCGCTTCCGGCCCCCTGGACCTTTGGATTATGGCTGTCTACCTCCTTCACTACCAATTATGATGAAGAGACCGTTATGAATTTTATTGATGGAATGATTGAGAGGGGTATTCCACTACGGGTATTTCATTTTGATTGTTTTTGGATGAAGGATTTTCATTGGTCTGATTTTGTTTGGGATGAAAGAGTATTTCCTGATCCAAAGGCTATGTTAAAGCGGATCAAAGAAAAAGGACTGAATATCTGTGTATGGATAAATCCTTACATTGCGCAGGAGTCCATCCTCTTTTCAGAAGGTATGGAAAAGGGGTTTTTGGTGAAGCGGACGAATGGAGATATTTGGCAATGGGATATGTGGCAGCCGGGAATGGCGTTGATCGATTTTACGAACCCAAATGCTTGTGAGTGGTACGCTTCGAAATTGGAAGAATTACTGGATATGGGAGTTGATTGTTTCAAGACCGATTTCGGAGAAAGAATTCCAGTTGATGATGTCGTGTATTTTGACGGTTCTGCCCCTAAAAAAATGCACAATTTTTACACATATTTATATAATAAGACAGTATATGAACTTTTAATGAAAAAAAGAGGGAGAGAGGATGCCGTTTTATTCGCACGTTCTGCAACTGCAGGAAGTCAGAAATTTCCTGTTCATTGGGGTGGTGACTGCTGGTCTGATTACGAATCCATGGAGGAAAGTCTGAGGGGAGGATTATCCCTTATGATGTCTGGATTTGGATATTGGAGTCATGATATTGGAGGGTTTGAACATACGTCTACACCTGATGTATATAAAAGATGGGCGGCCTTTGGTCTGCTATCTTCCCATTCCCGCTTACATGGAAGTACTTCTTATCGAGTGCCCTGGGTCTATGATGAGGAAGCAGTGGAGGTAGTAAAAACGTTTACTCTTTTGAAAGCAGCGCTGATGCCATATATTTATCGAAATGCGGTTGAAACTTCTTTGACCGGAGTACCAATGATGCGAAGTATGGTATTAGAATTTACAGAAGATAGAAATTGTGCCTATTTGGATAAACAATATATGTTTGGTGACAGCCTGTTAGTGGCACCGGTTTTTAATGAAGAAAGCAAAGGGATATTTTATCTGCCAGAAGGAAATTGGACTAATTTCAATACAGGTGAAGTAAAGACCGGTGGAAAGTGGTACGAAGAATACTGCAGTTATTTAGAAATACCTCTCTATGTAAAAGAAGGATCTTTATTAGCAGTGAAGGAAAATGCAGAAAGAGCGGATTATAATTATGCAGATGGTGTAACTTTTCGTGTATACCGGTTAGCAGAAGGAGAAACAGTAACTACTGTTATTTACAACAATTATATGGATAAAGCAGCAGAGGCTAAAGTGAGTCTTCTGGAAGGAAAATATTATATTACAGTCAGTATTGATATGCCTTATACGGTATTGCTTATGAATCAAACAATTGCTCAGGTTACGAATGGAAGCGTGACTATGGAAGGAAAGAATGCACGTATCAGTTGCAAATCTGACGGTGTTGTTATATGTAGTTAAATGCTAAAAGAGAGGAAGTATAAAGCGGCTATGAGAGTAGATGAAACAATGATTGAAAAACTAGTGGAACAATTAACACTGGAAGAAAAGATCGGTATGATTCATGGAGCCGGGTTATTTCGAACTGGCGGAGTCGAAAGATTAGGAATTCCATCGCTTTTTATGTCAGATGGACCTATGGGGGTTCGCTCAGAATTTTTAGATGGAAAGTGGGAAGCAGCCTGTACGACAGAAGATTATGTTACATATTTACCTAGTAATAGTGCTTTAGCATCTACCTGGAATAGAGAATTAGCTTATGAAAGCGGTAAAGTTCTTGGATGTGAAGCCAGAGGCCGTGGAAAAGATATTATCTTGGCGCCGGGTATTAATATAAAAAGAAGTCCATTATGCGGTCGCAACTTTGAGTATATGAGTGAAGATCCTTATCTGACAGCACAAATGGCTGTACCATTTGTAAAAGGAGTACAGGAAAATGACGTAGCGGCCTGTGTGAAGCATTTTGCTGCAAACTCTCAAGAGACAGAACGACTATGGGTAGATACCAGAGTGGATGAAAGAACGTTACAGGAAATTTATTATCCGGCTTTTTTTGAAGCAGTGGAAGAGGGAGAATGCTATTCTGTAATGGGAGCATACAACAAACTGAATGGAGAACATTGTTGCCATGGCAGACATTTGTTAGGCCGTGTACTCCGAAGAGACTGGCAATATGATGGTCTGGTAGTATGTGACTGGGGAGGTATCCATGACACGAAAGAAGCAGCACAAGCCCCTATTGATATTGAGATGTCTGTTGACAACAATTTCGATGAATATAATTTTGCACGACCTCTATTGGAAGCAGTGAAGAAAAACGAAATAGATGAAAGCGATATTGATGCTAAGATACGTAATATTTTAAGATTGATGTTTCGATTAAAAATAATAGGTGCGGAAGCAGAGAATAGAAAGCCGGGAACATATAATACAGCATCTCATCGAGATACCGTTTATCAGACAGCGAAAGAATCTATTATTTTATTAAAAAATAATGAGAACAGACTTCCGATACAGAAGAAAGGACTAAAAAAATTAGGTGTCATCGGACTGAATGCAGAAAAAGTGCATGCATTGGGTGGAGGAAGTGCAGAAATTAAAGCATTATATGAAATTTCTCCCTTATTAGGCCTTCATATGGAATTAGGAGGAAATACCCAAATTGTTTATGCAAAAGGTTATAAGGAGCCGATTGAAGCAGAAATCGGGGACACCAATTGGCAGGAAAGCAGTCTTGACAGGCAGGAAACGGAGAACGCTACCAGTATGGAACTGGCAGGAACCAGAAGAAAGGCAAAATTAAGTGAAGACAGAGAAAGACAATTAGAAATCGAACGAAAAGCACTGCTTGAGGAAGCAGTTGCAGTGGCAAGAAATTGTGAAGAAGTAATCTTTGTCGGTGGTCTGAATCATGATTATGATGTGGAAGGTTTAGACCGGGAAAATATGAAGCTGCCTTACAGACAGGATGAATTGATTCAGGCCTTATTAGAAGCGAATCCGAATACAATTGTAGTTATATATGCAGGTTCTCCGGTGGATATGACGAAATGGGCTGATAAGGCAAAAGCTATTCTTTGGTCATATTATGCTGGAATGGAAGGCGGTCGTGCATTGGCTGAAATTATTTTTGGGGAAGCAAATCCGTCTGGAAAGTTAGCGGAAACATTTGTGAAAAGTGAAAAAGATACATTTCCATATAAGTTAGGCGAATTTGCCAAAGAAGAGATAGTTACTTATAAAGATGGTGTTTTTGTAGGATACCGTTATTATGATAAAGTGAAAGTAGAACCAATGTTTTGTTTTGGACATGGGCTTTCTTATACAGAATTTTCATACAACAATTTATTGATACAAGTAGAAGAAACAAATATGCCAACAGTCTTGGTCGCAGTTGATGTGACGAATGTTGGAGAAAGAGAAGGAGCAGAAGCTGTCCAGCTTTATGTACATCCGAAGAAGTCATCTTTGGAAAGACCTGATCAGGAGCTGAGAGGTTTTCAAAAGGTACTTTTAGAGCCGGGAGAAAAACAAAAGATTACATTTCAACTAGATATGAAAGCATTTTCCTATTATGAAGAAGAGAAGAATGCCTTTTATATAGAAGCGGGAGAATATTTGCTGCGTGTCGGTGCGTCTTCCAGAGATATTCGTTTAGAAAGCAAAGTGATATTTGAAAAAAGTTATATTGTAGAGAATTCTTAAAATAAGGAGGAGATTTCATATGACAAATATACCTGAATTGAAAATCGGTGTCGTAGCAGTAAGCAGGGATTGTTTTCCGGAGTGTCTTTCCGTAAACAGGTGTAAGGCTGTAGTGAATGCATATAAGGAAAAGTATGCAGAAAAAAATATTTATGAGTGTCCGATTTGTATTGTAGAAAGCGAAATTCATATGGAACAGGCATGTATAGATATTAAAAAAGCAGGCTGTAATGCATTAGTTGTTTACTTAGGGAATTTTGGTCCTGAAATTGCAGAGACACTTTTAGCTGAATATTTTGAGGGGCCTAAAATGTTTATTGCAGCGGCCGAGGAATCCGGAAAACATTTAATACAAGGCAGGGGGGATGCATACTGCGGTATGTTAAATGCCAGTTATAACTTGAAACTGCGAAAGATTAAAGCATATATTCCTGAATATCCTGTAGGAGATGCGAAAGAGTGTGCTAACATGATTCATGAATTCGAACCGATAGCAAGAGCGGTTCTAGGACTGAATAAATTGAAAATCATTAGTTTTGGTCCAAGACCGTTGAATTTTATGGCATGTAACGCTCCAATCCAGCCACTATTTGATTTGGGAGTAGAAATTGAAGAAAATTCAGAATTAGATCTATACGAAGCCTTTCAAAAACACAAAGAAGATCAAAGAATTCCAGAGCTTGTGAAAGAAATGGAAGAGGAATTAGGAGAGGGAAATAAAATACCTAAAATTCTTCCAAGGCTGGCTCAGTATGAGTTAACTTTAAAGGACTGGATCGAAGAACATAAAGGGCATTGTGAGTTTGTGACCGTTGCCGGAAAATGCTGGCCTGCTTTTCAAACACAGTTTGGCTTTGTGCCCTGCTATGTGAACAGCCGTCTTACTGCACAGGGCTATCCGGTTTCTTGTGAAGTAGATATCTATGGTGCTTTAAGCGAATTCATAGGAATGGTCGTCAGTGAAGATGCGGTCACCCTATTGGATATTAATAATTCTGTACCGAAAGATATGTATGATGCAGAGATAAAAGATAAGTTCAATTATAAAATTCAGGATACTTTTATGGGATTTCATTGTGGGAATACAGCGTCATCTAAGCTTTCGTTCTGTGAAATGAAATATCAAATGATCATGGCAAGAAATCTTCCGCAAGAAGTAACACAAGGAACATTAGAAGGTGATATTATTCCGGGTGACATTACTTTCTTTCGGTTACAAAGTACAGCAGATTGCAGGCTGCGTGCTTATATTGCACAAGGAGAAGTATTGCCTGTAGCAACCCGTTCCTTTGGCAGCATTGGTGTTTTTGCAATTTCAGAGATGGGAAGGTTTTATCGGCATGTATTAATAGAAGGAAATTATCCTCATCATGGCGCCGTTGCTTTTGGACATTATGGAAAAAATTTGTTCGAAGTATTCAAATATATAGGAATACCAGTAGAAGAAATCGGATTTAATCAGGCAAAAGGAGTACGATACCCAACAGAAAATCCATTTGAATAAAGGCTCTTATGCTTAACAGGGAAAGGGGATCATCATGTATTATATAGGAATTGATTTAGGGACCTCAGCAGTAAAACTTCTTTTAATGAATCAAAATGGTGCAATTCAAAAGATAGTATCCAAAGAATACCCGGTGGAATATCCAAAGCCCGGTTGGTCACAACAGAATCCAGAGGAGTGGTATGAAAAGACTGTAGATGGATTAAATGAATTATTAGCTGATTATTGTAAAGAAGAAGTTGCGGGGATTAGTTTTGGAGGACAAATGCATGGTTTAGTCATTTTGGATAAAAAGGATCAAGTGATAAGACCGGCAATTCTTTGGAATGATGGAAGAACAACTGAGGAAACAGAGTATTTGAATTATAAGATTGGGAAAGAAAAATTAGCATCCCATACAGGAAACATTGCATTTGCAGGATTTACTGCACCAAAATTATTATGGATTAGGAAGCATGAGCCAGAGAATTTTTCTAGAATTGATAAAATAATGCTGCCTAAGGATTATCTTTCTTATCGATTGACGGGGATACATAGTACTGATTATTCAGATGCTTCAGGCACCTTGCTTTTAGATGTTAAAAACAAGAAATGGTCAAATGAAATGATGGAAATCTGCGGTATTCGTAAAGAATGGATGCCAGTGCTTTATGAAAGTCATCAAGTAGTAGGAACATTGTTGCCCGAAGTTTGTCAATTATTATCTCTACCATCAAGATGTAAAGTTGCCGCAGGGGCCGGTGATAATGCAGCCGCAGCAATAGGGACTGCGACTGTAGGAGAAGGTCAATGTAATATTTCTCTTGGCACGAGTGGAACAATTTTTATTTCTGCTCGTCAATTCGTGAAAGATTCAAACAATGCGCTTCATGCATTTGCGCATGCAGATGGTAACTATCATCTTTTGGGATGTATGTTAAGTGCAGCTTCTTGTAATAAATGGTGGATGGAAGAAATTCTAAAGACCAGAGATTTTGTGAAAGAGCAACAAGATATTTTTGAATTGGGAAAGAATCAGATATTTTTTCTACCATATTTAATGGGAGAACGATCGCCATATAACAATCCTAATGCCAGAGCGGTTTTTTTTGGTATGTCGATGGATACTAGCAGAGAAGATATGACACAGGCAGTATTAGAAGGAGTAGGATTTGCATTAAGGGATTCTCTAGAAATAGCAAAAAGAAATGGAATTTCAATAAAATGTGCCAGAATATGTGGTGGTGGAGCAAAAAGTCTGTTATGGCGAATTATAATTGCAAATATTTTAAATATCAAGGTAGAGTCCATACGAGTAGAAGAAGGACCGGCATTTGGAAGCGCTATTTTGGCAGCTGTTGCCTGTAAGGAATATGCTTCCGTTGAAGAAGCTGCCAACAAATTAGTTATGGTGACAGAGACATTAGAACCAGATGCAGAGCTTTCAGCCCGGTATGAAGAAAAATACAGAAAGTTTAAGGAAATATATCCGGCTTGTAAACCTGTATTTGAGATATTGAAACAGTAAACTTCAAAAATTTATATTTAGGCTTTGTATAAAGAATGTTTCATCAGCATAGGAGTTAAGAGTTATATGTGGATAGCCATACAATTTTAGATGCAGGAAATCGATTACGAATGATACGGGACAAATCAAGACCGTTTAATTCATCATTACCCATATCTAAATCCAAAAAGAAGATGTAATTATTATCCGGATTCTTATTCAAAAAGTTAAGAAGTTCATTTGTAGAAGAAGCCCTACACAAAATATTTGCAGATATAGAAAGCCTATTGATTGCTTCTTGTAGGAGTTCTGAAAAAATGGTAAGTGTGAATCGATCATCATCACAGAGAATGATTTTTAGCATAATTTTTCAACAACGATGTCGTGAAAGTAGAAAATTTGTCATAAACTGTTATACTTAAGATTTTTTATGACACAAAATATCGAATTAAAGACAAATTAAATATTTTATCTATTTTTTGTGTTAAGCTGATATGGCAAGTAAAAATAATTAAAAAGGAGACTACAAAAATGAATTCAAAGATTTTGAAAAGAATGATAACAATGATTTTTTCTGTCTGCATGATAATATCCATGCTTGCAGGTTGTGGAAGCAAAGCGGTCACACAAACGGATAGCAAACCAGAAGGTGATGTTACTAAAGTAAAAGAAAGAGGACTCTCTTTTAAAATTTCAAAAGAATATATTGATAAAGGTGTAAAACTGGAAGGATATAATGAAAATGAAAGTGGTAAGCCTATTATATCAATTTTTTATTATTATAAACCTATTACAGATAAGCTATTTGAAGAAATGATTGATATGAAGGCGGAAGAACGGACTAAACCAGTGGAAGATGCTTTTTATAAGAAGTTGTACACACATTCTAAGTGTATCATGAATATCGTGTTGTTAGAAGAAAAGGAATTCAAACAGGAAATGGAAGCAGGGAAAACATTAGATGAACTATCTGGTTTTAATAATACAATTAAATTTGGAAATAATGATGGTTATGTCTATTTGCTTTCCATTCCAAAAGAAGATACAAAAGGTATGAGTGAGGAAGAAAAAAAGCAGTATGAAGAATGCAGAAATTATATGACAACAGTAAAAGAAAACCTTAAATTTATTCCAATTGAGTTAGAGTCAAATGAGACGAAGCTTCCTACTAAGATGCCTTCTTTTACAACAAAGGATCTGAAAGGAAACAAAATAACAAATTCTATATTTGCAGAGAAAGATTTGACAGTAGTAAATGTATGGGGAACCTTCTGCGGACCATGTATGGATGAAATGCCGGAACTTGGTGAGTGGGCAAAAGATTTGCCGGAAAACGTACAAATCGTAGGTCTTGTTGCTGATATTGATGAAGAAAATGATAAAGAATATCAAGAAAAAAAAGAACTTGCTGAAAAGATTGTAACAAAAGCAAATGCTGATTTTGTACAGCTTATTGGGAATAAAGATTTAAAAGGTTTTTTGTCTGGTATCGTAGGTGTACCGACAACATTTTTTGTTGATAAAGAAGGAAATATTGTTGGAGAACCGATCGTTGGTGCGGATGTAGAAGGTTATAAAAAGTTTGTGGAGGATTATCTTAAATGAGTAAAAGCTTGAAACGAAAGATACAAACAATTACCTGTATATTATCGGCTGCGTTTATTATATATGGAATAAACAGAGGCGAAATGGAAGTAGTTCTTAATAAAGCCGTTAATATTTGTCTTGAATGTATAGGATTGGGGTGAAAATGAATTGGTTTTGAAAAATACAGTGAAGAGAAAGTTGATTCAAGTAGCAGCTTTTGGATTTACAAATGTACATATGGGAAATTTTATTGGCGGGAAGCTATATGAAGGGTCATGGAAGCAATTTTGTAATCCCGGATTAAACTGCTATTCCTGCCCGGCTGCAAATCTGGCTTGCCCGATAGGTTCATTACAGGCAGTCAGTAGTTCAATGGATTTCCAATTCAGTTTTTATGTTATTGGATTCTTACTTGCGATAGGGGTTTTACTGGGACGGTTTGTTTGTGGGTTTTTATGTCCATTTGGACTCTTTCAAGAACTACTACATAAGATTCCATTTCCTAAAATAAAACTATGGAAAGGATTTCTGTATATTAAATATTTTGTATTGATTGTATTTGTTATTTTGTTACCAATTGCAGTCACAAATTATATGGGAATCGGAAAACCGGCCTTTTGTCAGTTTATTTGTCCGGCAGGCACATTAGAAGGAGGAATTCCGCTCCTTGCGACACATAAAGAATTACAGCAGACCATTGGAAACTTATTTAGTCTGAAAATGATAATTTTGATTTTAGTAATTATAGGAAGTCTTAGTATTTACAGATTCTTTTGCAAAACATTATGTCCACTAGGAGTCATATATGGATTGTTGAATAAAATCAGTATATATCACTTGGAAGTAAACAAAAATCAATGTGTAGATTGTGGAAAATGCAGTAAAGTATGCAAAATGGATGTAGATCCTTTAAAAAACCCGAATTCAATTGAGTGCATACGATGTGGAGAATGTGTTTCTGAATGTCCCGTAAATGCAATTCATATAGGATTTAAAACATTGAAAAAAGAAAATAAGATTATAGGGGAAAGGACTTCCTCCTCTCTGAAATAAATATATTAAAGAAGGTTGCCAGTGGATTTTTTTGAAAATTCACTGGTGTTTTTCTTTGCCTAAAATTCCAGTTCAAATAACAATAAATACATTAGTTTTATATTGACACTTACCATATTTTCCCTTAAACTATTGAAGTATTACGTAAACTATGATTATAGTAAAGTGTAGGGATATGCTTGTTTATTAAGTTGTATAAATTATTATCAGGAGGGGAAATAAATGTTTGGTGCAGTTAATATAGGTGATAAAATCAAATTGACAAGTCAGTTAAAGGTACTGTTTGTGGAAAATACAGAAATGGAAACTATTTTACAGACTTTGGAGGAAGAAAAAATAAAGCTTAATGCAAAAATGAGTCAGATTATAAATTTGCAGGATGAAGTAGTAGCATATGATATAAGCCGAAATGGACTTTGGCAGGGAACGAAAGAAGAAATAGCAGAAAATGTCAAAAAGAATCTTACTGCTGAAATCAAAAATTATTACGATGCTTGTGAAGTTTTAATGAAAGAAATCAATGCGGCAATTGCAAAGACCAATGAAGAAATAACAAGGACTCAAGTCCAAATAAATGCAATGAAAGCTCAAATTTTATCTTTTGAGGGTGAAGATTAAGTTTGAATGAGGAGAGAGGAGCTAGTATGGGAAACACAAACAATCAAAAAGAAACGAAAATGGAATACACCAGTTATGAAAAGATCGTGAAAGAAATAGAAACCGGAGTGGAAGACATTTTGAAGGACATTACAAATAGTAAAATGAAAAGTCCCGGTACAGAATCGGTTGAATCATATTTAGAAGCGCAAAATCGAATGATTAAAATGGTTAAAATGTATAAGAATCATGTTTCAAAAGTCATTAAGGTTATGAAGCAATCGGAAAAAAATTTAAAAAAAATAGATGAAGTAGTAGCAAGTACAATAAATTTAGATAAATAAAGAAATGAGGTGAGATAAAATAATGATTTATATCGAAAAAAAAAAAGTAAAAGAAAATTTCAAGGATTATTGGTCGGATTGTTCTAAGATCAAGAAGAAAATAGAAGTGCTGCAACAGGCATTTGACAAATTCATCACGAACTCAGAATATACTGGTTTAGAAGCCGAAAGTGCAAAGCGTTTTGTAAAGGAAGTAGAGAAGAAAATCGCAAATGATATATGCCTGTCATTAGTAGAATTAAAAAAAATGGAGAAATCCTTTTTAGAAGACTTTGGGAAAGAAGTAGACAGTTCAGAAGAAGCTGTTATTTATTCAGATAAGTTACGCTTGATTCAACAGGATTTTAAAGATTTCAGTTCCGATTTTATCGAATACAAAAATGGAGTGAGTGAAATATATAATACATTACAATCTAAGTGTACAAAAATGGGAACTTTTACAATACCGGATTCAGAAAAAGTTAAAAAGGGATTTTTATTTCTAAAATCAGGTTCAAGAGGAGGCTCCATATTAGAAGGTGCAACAAAAGGTCTTGTTGCAGGTCTGAAAAAAGATTTTGAAACTTTTGATGAGGCACATAGAGATGATATAGATTACAGTAATTTTGAAAAGTTATGTGATTCAATAGAGAGTGATTTAGAGAAATGTAATTCTCATTTAGATGAAATTGATGCAAGTACAAATTGTGAGAATGTATATTTTAATATGAGACTGGAAGATTTTAATTCAAATAGTGACATCTATAAAGAAATTATAGCCGAAGAAGTGAAAAAAGAGATTTCTAAGGTTGACTTATCTCTAATGACACAAGAAGAACAGATGAACTATTTGAATCGTATAATGGAAACAGTGGTGAAAAAGATGCCGAATACAACAACAATTACGACTTCTGATTATAAAATTGAAATTCCTCTGGAGAATGGTCTGATTGCTTTTTATGAAGTGAATACAACATTTACCCCTTATTCAAGTGATTTTCCAATCAATTTTGGGACTACGGTAGAAAATCAGAAGCTGGCTTTGAAGAATTTGACTATTGCATTTTCGGAAGGGGATATAGATAGTGAACTTACAGTTCATTTGGATGGTGGTATAAGTAATACATATTCAGTGAGTGAAGAGAAGAAAACTTCAAGTCTTGATTTTACATTAGATTTTGATGGAAATTTAACTTCAAGTGCAAGTGTTTCTGAAGAATTTGCTGAAAAAAATACAATTACTTCATGTGTAGGGGTTAAAAAAATAAATAATAGCGATAATGATACTACGGAGACCAGTAACGAATATGAAATTGATTGGGATAAAGTTAAAGATGGAGCCTTAGTGGTAGGGGGCGTAGTCTTAGTTGGAGCTTTAATTTATGTTACCGGAGGTGCTGCAGCTGTGGCATTTATTTAGTAAAAGAGAATTATAGAAATAAAATGATAGAGGTGAAGGAATTTGAAAAAATTATTTAATGAAAGTTTAAAAGTAAGTATACCAGATGAATTTGTAGAAATTAGTGAAGAAGAAATTAAAAGTGTATATACGGGACAATATATTCCACAATATGTTTTTCAAGAATCAGAGCTTAATTCAGTGATTAGTTTTATGATGACAGATCATGAGTTGCTGGAAAAAGATATGGAAGCCTGTTTAGAAGAAAAAGCTAAAGTGTATGCCAGGATAGTACCCGGATTTGAGTATCGGGGATTAAGAAAAAAAGAGGTAAATGGTAAACTGTTTGGAGCTATGTTGTATAAATCTTATGCAATTGATCGTGATTTATTTAATATTCTTTTTATTACAAGTTTTAATAAAAAACAGTTAGTAATTAATGCCCATTGTACTTATGATGAATTTCCTGAGAAAAAATCCACATTTATGGATATTATTGAATCTATTATCGTGGATAGGTGATTAGTTGGATGAAATTATTAAAAAAGGGAAAGGAAAATATAAAAAATGATACAAGGTAGAAATATGATTTGTGGAAAGAAATTTATTAAAGTAGGAGTTATTTGCATTTTATTAATGCTTATTTGTAGTGGTTGTAACATGAAAACGAAAAAATATTTAATTCCTTCTACTGCCTTATTTGCACAAACGAATGGGCAGGATGGACTTGTTTCCAAAATTAAAGAAATGAATAAAGACCAAAAGTTTTGTACGGATATTCGAAAGACGGATGATGGAGGCGTTCTATTGGTTTTAACAGAAGAACAAAAAAAGAATATGCAAAGCCAGTATTTGAAAAATATGAAAAAGTTTGCAGATGGAATCAAGGGACTGGGAGATACGATTGAGATAAATAAAGACTATACAGAAATTACGTATTATGCTACTTTTAAAACTTTTTCAACATTAGATATAGGAGCGGTTATGTTTTATCTAGCAGGCTATCAGTGTCTTCAAATTCCGGAAAAAGGTGAGTGGAGTTTAAATGTTACTATAATCAATTCAGAAACAAATAAAATAGTGAAACAGATAGAGTTTCCAAAAGAGAATCTTGATATTGTTGGAGAAGATTGGAAGTAGGGTTAAAAAATAATGAAAAAAAAGGAATTGAGATGATAAAAAGAAAAGAAATAATGAAAGCAGGAGTTATATGTATATTATTCATGTTCATTTGTAATGGTTGTAACATGAAAACAAAAAGGTATTTAATTCCATCTAATGCCTTATTTGCACAAACGGATGGACAAGAAGGCTATATTTCTGATACAAAAGTAATGAATAAAGATCAAAATCTTTTTACAGATATCCGTAAATCAGATGATGGAGGCGTTATCATGGTTTTAACGGAAGAACAAAAAGAGAATAATCAAAATCTATGTCTTAAGAATGTAAAGAAGTTAGTTTGGGTTCAATTATTTATTTTAGTGCACAATATCAATGTCTACAAACTCCAGAAAATGGTGAGTGGAATATAAAATTTACTATGATAAATTCAAAAACTGGAAAAGTAATGAAACAACAAGAGCTTCCAAAAGAAAATATTAAAATCACCGCAGAGGATTGGAAGTAGTAAATATTTAAAGAAAAATAATTATAAGACACCATAAAACATTAAATATGCATTATGGTGTTTTTAAATGCTTTAAAAAAGGATTGCTCCCTAAAATATATAAAGCCAGAGAAGAAATTAAAAAATACCAAACACTATAATTTACATTATTTAGCAAAAAGATATTGACAAAATATTGCAAAAATGTTACAAATATTACAGGTAATGCAACAAGGCATTACGATAATGTTAAATACAACGCATTAATATATAATTCTAGATAGTATATTTGCTTGTATTTAATATGAGTAACTAGGTGAGTATAGTTTTATAGGAGGTATTTTTTAATGAAGAAACTAAAGAAACTGATTATTTTTGCTGTATTACTTTCAGTATTTACATTTAATTCTACTATTTTTGCATCTGCAGCAAGTAATAAAAATCCAGTAATAATGGTACATGGTCTTGGAGGAAGCAGTACAAACTTTTATATGATTCAGAATTATCTTGTGTCAAAAGGCTGGTCCAGAGATCAAATGACTGCTGTTGTTTTGCCGACTAAGACAGGAGATAACATTCTAAATTCAAGAGCTATTTCAAATGCAGTAGACAAATTATTAGCTCAAACAGGTGCATCAAAAGTTGATATTATTGCACACAGTATGGGAGGAGCAAACAGTCTATATTACATAACCAAGATGAATGGAGCACAAAAAGTAGATAAACTTGTGACTCTGGGTGGAGCTAATAGACTTGTAACATCTAGTGCGCCATCAGGTGTAGATGTAACATCAATTACAGGAACCGCTGATATGATAGTTGCGTCAAGCTTATCAAAATTAAATGGAGCAAATAATATCAGTGTACCTGGAGTAACTCATATAGGTTTATTAAGTAATAGTAAAGTTAATTCATTAATTGAAAAGGCTTTACTTAACAGTGAAAGCAACCAGGGATCAGGATCTTCAGATTCAAATTCAGGTTGGAATTGGCCGTATTTTAATTGGTTTTCCAGTAAATAAAATCTTATAATAAACTGTTAAAATAATAGAGTCAGTAGAATTTTTAAAATATTCTACTGACTTTTTTTCGACTTAATATTGACATATGCCGAAAATAATTATAATATCAATATGTGTTTAGACATACAGATTAGGGATGACGGCATTTAGGAGGTTACAAATGTTAATAATGGATAAAAAACGAATGTTGACATGCTTTCTTGTAATTGTAATTCTTTTCCTCCCAATCTTTTCTCATGGTTTTATTATTAAACATTTAAATCATCATTGTACAGGTGAAAAATGTCCGATATGTGCAGCGATTAAAAGAGCAGAAGCTTTGATCAATGAAATTGGATCGGCAATACCAACTGTACTTCTATTAATAGTATTTTTCTGCTTTTCTGCAGTTTGTTTACCCATTAAAAATCAAATATTTCTATTGAGAACTCCGGTTAAATTAAAGGTGAGAATGGATGATTGAATACAAGCTATTCTATTCATAATTGCAATTAATTTAAAATTGGAGGATTAAAATGAGAAAAATATATAAAAAAATATTTATGTTACTGGTATGCGTGGTTATGCTGGTAGCTTTAACTTCATGCGGAAAAAAAGCGGAACCTACGAAAGCAGAAGCAGATAATGGGAAGCTGAATGTAGTTGCTACCATTTTCCCTGAATATGACTTTCTTCGTCAGATTGCAGGAGACCATATTAATTTGAAACTTCTTTTGAAACCAGGGGCTGAAAGTCATAGTTATGAGCCAACGCCTCAAGAGATTTTAGAAATTCAGAATTCAGATCTATTCGTTTATGTTGGTGGAGAAACAAATCAATGGGTGGCTGATATTTTAGATTCCATGAAAGAAAGTGAGAAGAAATCGATTACATTAATGGAATGTGTAAAAGCATCTCAAAAAGGAATACAGACAAGTGAAACAAATGCAGTACAGACGGAGGATTCAAATGAAAAAGAATTAGATCCACATGTATGGACATCTCCCAAATATACGATTATGATTGTTCAAAAGCTTTGCGACAGACTTTGTGAAATAGATCCGAATCATGCAGAAGATTATAAGAAAAATACAGAATTCTATAGGAAACAACTGGCCGATTTGGATCACGAATTTCAAGATATTGTTGATCATGCAGCCAGAAAAGAAATTATCGTTGGTGATAGATTCCCGTTCCGAAATTTTGTAAAAGCATATGGATTGAAGTATTATTCAGCGTTTCCGGGCTGCGCGACTGAAACGGAGGCTAGTGCAGAGACGGTCACAAAGTTGGTAGAAAAAGTGAAGGAAGATAAAATACCGGTGGTATTTCATATTGAATTTTCGAACGAAGAAATGTGTGATTCGATTTGTAGTGCAACAGGTGCCAAAAAGGAACTTCTGCATGCAATTCATAATGTCAGCAAGGATGATTTTGAGAAAGGAATTACTTACATAGAAATTATGAAGCAGAATGCAAAAGTACTTAGGGAGGCCTTAAATTAAGATGAGTCTGATCAATTGCAAGAATGTTTCTTTCTCTTATGAAGGAAGGACAGTTATCTCAAATCTTAATTTTGAAGTGGAAAAGGGACAATTCGTATGTATTATAGGGGAAAACGGAGCTGGTAAGAGTACTTTGATAAAAGGAATCTTACAACTGAAGAACCCTTCATCAGGCAGTATATTTTTAGGCGATGGATTAAAGGAAAAACAGATTGGTTATCTGTCGCAGCAAACGATTGTACAGAGAGATTTCCCTGCAAGTGTTTTTGAAGTGGTGTTGTCAGGAAGACTTAATAACCAGGGGTTTCTTCCTTTTTACAAAAAATCAGATAAAGATTATGCAAAGAAACAATTAGAATTTTTGGAAATTGGTGATTTAAAAAATAGATGCTATAGAGAATTATCCGGAGGTCAACAGCAGAGAGTGCTATTGGCAAGAGCCCTTTGTGCCGGAAGAAAACTGTTGGTGCTAGATGAACCGGTAACGGGACTTGACCCGGTAATGTCAGCTGAAATGTACCGATTGATTGAGAAATTAAATAAAAAAGAGGACAGGACGATTATCATGGTCAGCCATGATATTAAAGAAGCAGTTGTTTATGCAACACATATTTTACATTTAGGAAAGGGGCAGTTGTTTTACGGCTTAAAAGATGACTATATAAAAAGTGAAGTTGGAAAATTTTTTTTAGGAGGCAGAATGAATGATACATAATTTTTTGCAGATGTTGTCCTATCCGTTTTTGATAAATGCGTTAATTGTAGGTATTCTGGTATCTCTTTGTGCTTCCTTGCTAGGAGTCAGTCTGGTTCTGAAACGGTATTCAATGATAGGAAACAGCCTCTCTCATGTGGGTTTTGCAGCTTTAGCAGTGGCATATGCAATGAATGCCGCACCACTTACATTAGCAATTCCGGTTTGTGTCATAGCAGCTTTTTTATTGCTTAGGATGAAAGAAAGCAGCAAGTTAAAAGGAGACGCAGCGACTGCGTTGTTGTGTAGTGGAGCTCTGGCAGTCGGTGTTATGACTATTTCTATTACGTCCGGGATGAATACAGATGTATGCAATTATATGTTTGGAAGCATTTTGGCAATGAGTGAATCAGATGTTAGGCTTTCTATTATATTATCAATAGGAGTTTTGGTCTTGTATGTTATTTTTTATAATAAGATATTTGCTGTTACGTTTGATGAAACGTTTGCAAAAGCAACAGGGACTTCCAGCAATTTGTATAATATGCTGATTGCCCTTTTGACTGCAGTCACCGTAGTATTGGGAATGCGGATCATGGGGACCTTGCTTATATCGAGTTTAATTATATTTCCCTCACTTTCAGCGATGAGGATATGTAAACGTTTTTTCACTGTTGTAATATGTTCCGCAATATTTTCAATTATTTGTTTTGTAGCAGGAATTTATTTCTCGTTCCTTTACTCAACGCCTACAGGGGCGAGTATTGTAATTGCTGATATTATTTTATTTTTCATATTAGCAGGATTCGAAAAGATTAAGGAGAGATAACAGAATGAATAGAAATAAAAAAAAGACCTTATTATTTTGTGTTTTTATCAGCATCATGATATATGCAATGACAGGTTGTGGGAATCGCCAGAATGCTTCCTTTAATAATAAAATGAAATCTAAGAATTCAGAACAAACTTCAGATTCTAATGCGTCAAAAGATCCAAATGCTACAGGGGATCCGGAATATCAAGCTTTTATGGAAGCAAAATCACAAGAGGAATCCAAGGATAAAGAGGCAGACAAAAAGAAACAAAAAAAAGATTTCGGAGCACCCGATGATACCGGAAGAGTCGGTTATCAGCAAGATATTGAAACAGACAAAAAAAACTTTGATGGTAATGTAGATATTGTGGTAGGAGATAATCTTTATGAGACCCAGATAAATGACTGGTATGTGAATTTTCCCAAATATGAAGGAAAAGTAGTTGAAATAGAAGGTTATTTTATTAATGATTTTGCACCTTATACATTTGTTGGAAGATATGGACCTACTTGTCCTTATTGTAATGGGGGCTATGTCAGCTTTGAATTTTATACAAAGGAAGACTTATCAAGTTTTAAGTCAGTAAAAGATTGGATTAAAGTAACAGGAATTCTTAGAAAAGGAGAGGATTCCAATGGAGTCTTTTATTATATTGAAACCTTGTCCATAGAGAAAATGGATAAAGTAGGAAAAGATACCGTATCCAATTAAAAGGGCAGAGCCGTTTTGGCTCTGCCTCTAATTATATGTAAATCATTATTTATTTATATCCAAATGAACTATTTTTGTTGTTCCAATAATATAAGGAAGAAGATCTATAAGTTCTTTTTCCTATTTTTTTCTTGGTAATAACATAAACGTAATAAGTTTTTTTCGCTGAGAACTTCTTGCCTTTTAATTTAGAAATAGTAGCTTTTGTAGTATTTTTTCCAACTGATTTAACTTTTTTATATCCGGAAGTTTTTTTCGTTGAAACATAAACATCATATCCGGTTGCACCACCTACTTTTCCCCAGGAAACTTTTAATTTCTTTCCAGAAACTTTTACAGATTTGATTCTAGGCTGGTTGAAACAAAAAATAGTTGACCATTTTGAATAGTAAGTTTTTCCATTCAATTTAGTATAAGATCTGACATGAACCGTATAGATTTCATCTTTCATATTTGAAAAAGACGCGGAATCATAATAACCTGAATTATAATTAAGTTTTTTAACAATTTTACCTCTGCTGTTTTTGAGCTCAACCTGATAACCATCCACTCCAGATGCTCTATTCCATGAAACATTTAATACTTTTATAAAATAATACCATTTATCCTGTTTTAAATTTTTCACAGTATTAGGTAAAGTTTTTACATAAGTATATTCGTAATCGCCTTCTTCACCTGAAGCTGAATAACCGATTACTTTAATATCATACTCAGTACCATCTGCTAAATTACCAAATGTATAGTTTTTTGCTTGCGTAGAACCGAAATATTTATATTGGTAAGATGAATTAACTCGAATATAAATATTGAACTTAACTGTTTCTGCGTCAGAAGTCCATTGAATTGTTGCACTGTTAGTTGTTGCATTAGTTTGTCTAAGATTACTGATATCTCCATAATAATAGTAAGCATTAACTTTCATTGAATTAAATCCAAGAAGCAAACAAACCATAATAGCTGCCGCAAAAAAGTGCGACACTTTTTTAACCATAGTTTCTTTTAAATTTTTCATACAAACTCTCCTTAAAAAATTATTTATATTTATTTTATCAAAATAAAATATATAATAGATTATTGTCAAAAGCAATCATAATGTAAAATTTTGTAAGGAATGTCAATAAATGCTCGGAATATTTGTACAAATTTATCGAGTTTTTTACAGATAGAAAAGAAAAGTATAGGTATTTAATATAATTCTATAGATTTAGAATTTAGTTGTATTGCAGAGTATAAGCTGATAAAATATAGAGTATTGAGAATAATTATAGATTAGATGACAATTTATTCTTTTCAATAGTTGTATGTGCACAGGCGCACAGATTGGAGTGAATATGAATATATTACAAACCAAACCAAAAGACGATGGTTATTATATGCCAGCTGAATTTGCACCGCATTACGGCTGCATTATAATATGGCCTGAAAGAGCAGATTCTTGGCAATATGGTGCGGTAGAAGCTAGAAAAGCCTTTGTAAAGGTAGCAGAAGCTATTTCACGGTCTGAAAAAGTGACCGTCTGTACCAGTTTTGAACAATATGAAACGGCTAGACAGATGCTCCCACCTCAAATCAGAGTGATTGAAATGTCCTCAGACGATTCCTGGGCAAGGGATTATATGCCTACCTTTGTGATAGATGGAAAGGGAGGTATCAGAGGTATTGATTGGTACTTTAATGCTTGGGGCGGGCTTGTAGACGGTCTCTATTTCCCTTGGGATCGAGATAATAAAATGGCGAGAAAGTTTTGCGATTTAATGGAAATAGACGTTTATAATGCCAGAGATTTTGTACTGGAAGGCGGTTCCATTCATGTAGATGGTGAGGGTACTGCATTAGTGACGGAAGCTTGTCTTTTAAGTAAAGGAAGGAACCCTGAGTTATCGAAAGAACAGATTACCGAAAAATTAAAAGATTATCTGGGCGTAGAAAAAGTGATCTGGCTTAAGCATGGTATTTATCGTGATGAGACGAATGAGCACATTGATAATATTTGTGCATTCACAGCACCGGGAGAAGTGGTTTTGGCTTGGAACGAGGATGTCAACGATCCGCAATATAAGATGTCATTGGATTGTCTGAATATTTTAGAAGGAGAGACAGATGCCAGAGGAAGGAAGTTGAAGGTACATAAACTTCCTTTACCGAAACCTGTACTGGTAGGAGAAGAATGTGAGGGGCTCATTGATTTTGACGGGGAACCTACAAGAGTTGAAGGAGAACGTTTAGCAGCTTCTTATGTCAATTTTTATATTGCGAATAAGGCAGTGATTATGCCGGGGTTTCAAGATCCGGCAGATGAAAAGGCAAAAGCCGTTTTAGAAGGGCTGTTTCCAGAAAGAGAAGTGATACAGATAGATGCCAGGGATATTTTGATTGGTGGAGGAAATATACATTGTATCACACAGCAGATACCGGCTTTTAAACATAAAAGTGAACAGAAACAATAGAATAGAAAGGCGGATACTTTAACAATGAGAAATGTTACGGTCGCAGCGATACAAATGGCTTGTAGTCATGATAGAAAAGAAAATTTAGATAAAGCAGAAAGCATGGTGAGGAAGGCAGCTAAACAGGGAGCAGAAATTATTTTGCTTCCGGAATTATTTGAATATCCATATTTTTGTCAGGAAAAAAGATATGAGTACTATAATCATGCACAGCCTGTTTCTGAAAATGAGGCCGTGAGAAGGTTTATAGAAGTATCGAAAGAACTAAATATCGTTATTTTAGTCAGTTTTTATGAACGAGATGGCAATCGGTTATTCAATTCAGCAGCAGTTATTGATGCAGATGGAACCATGCTTGGAGTATATCGTAAGACCCATATTCCGGACGATCATTTTTATCAGGAGAAATTTTATTTTAACCCTGGTGATACAGGATTTAAAGTTTGGGATACCAAATTTGCCAAAATAGGGGTAGGTATCTGTTGGGACCAGTGGTTTCCGGAAACGGCCAGATGTCTTGCACTTAATGGAGCAGAGTTAATATTTTATCCTACAGCAATTGGTTCAGAACCGATTCTAGAAACAGACAGTATGCCTCATTGGAGAAGATGTATGCAGGGGCATGCAGGAGCGAACCTGGTTCCTGTTATTGCTGCGAACCGGATAGGCACAGAAAAAATTGAGCCTTGTAAAGAAAATGCAGGTCAAGAGTCTTCGCTTTCTTTTTACGGTTCTTCCTTCATTACGGATGAAACCGGTGAAATAGTGAAAGAGGCGGCCAGGGACAAAGAAGAAATCATCCTGACTTCTTTTGATTTAGATGATGTGGAAGAGAAACGTCTGAGCTGGGGAATTTTTCGGGATAGAAGACCAAAAAGCTACGATACAATTACATTAAAATAGTGTTATAAATTTTTGTATAAAATAAGGTATAAATAATGTTTAAAAATAATCAATTTGTATATTGTATTTAGAGTGATTATGCTTTACAATGTTACTTACTATTTTTAGAAAGAGGTGTGTGGGATGTTATCTTTTACACAAGAAGATCTACCTATTTTCGATGCCTTAGAGAAACAAAGGCTGGAACGTCTTGTACATTTTGATGTGCCTGGGCACAAAGGTGGCAGGGGGAATAAAGAATTGAAACAATGTTTGGGAGAAACATGTGTGAAATTAGATGTTAATTCAATGAAGCCTTTGGATAATCTTTGTCATCCGTCTTCTGTGATAAAAGAAGCACAAAAACTAGCAGCAGAAGCCTTTGGCGCAGATGAGGCATTTTTTATTGTAAATGGTACTACAGCAGCTGTCCAGGGAATGATTATGTCTGTCTGCAAAGCAGGAGACAAAGTCATTATGCCTAGAAATGTTCATCGGTCTGCTATTAATGCACTTGTTATTAACGGAGCCATACCTGTTTACATAAACCCCGGTATTAATAAACATTTAGGGATTCCATTGGGAATGACGATGGAAGATGTGGAACGGACGATATTAGAGAATCCGGATGCCAAGGCAATCTTGGTCAACAATCCGACTTATTATGGTATTTGCTCCAATATAGTAGAGATTGTGAAACTGGCTCATAAGCATGGAATGTTAGTATTAGCGGATGAAGCTCACGGAACACATTTTTATTTTGGTGAAAATTTACCGATTTCAGCAATGGCCGCTGGAGCAGATATGTCAGCTGTCAGTATGCATAAAACCGGAGGTTCACTTACACAAAGTTCCTTACTTTTGACTAAAAATACGGTAAACGCAGATTATGTGCGTCAGATCATTAATCTTACACAAACAACGAGTGCTTCTTATCTATTACTTTCTTCTCTGGATATAGCCAGAAAGAATCTTGTCAAAAATGGAAAAGAGATGTTTGCAAGAATGCTTCAGATGGCGGACTATGCAAGAGAAGAGATCAACCGCATGGAAGGTTATTATGCATTTGGTGAAGAGTTGGTCGATAGAAACTTAACTTTTGATTTTGATCAAACAAAACTTTCTATTCATACAAGAGATATTGGTCTTGCAGGAATTGAAGTTTATGATATATTAAGAGATGATTATGGGATTCAAATTGAATTTGGAGATATTGGTAATATACTGGCTATCATTTCGGCTGGGGATAGAAATTTAGAGATAGAAAGATTAATTGCTGCATTATCTGAGATCAAAAGGATTTATAAGCGGGATAAAGCAGGACTATTCGATCATGAATATATCAATCCCAAAATTGTGATGGGACCACAAGAGGCATTTTACGCAGAGAAAGAATCCTTGCTTTTAAATGATTGTAGTGGAAGGATCTGTGGGGAATTTGTAATGTGTTATCCTCCGGGAATCCCTATATTAGCACCAGGAGAGAAGATTACGGATGATATACTTAATTATACCAATTATGCCAAAGAAAAAGGCTGTTTTATGACTGGTACAGAAGATATGAACATAGAGTATATCAATGTAGTAAAATAAGAAAAATATGGGAAGGGAAGGATGAAATGGAACTATGGTATACAGATCAACATACGGATAATGTCCGTTTTTCCATGAAAGTGGAGAAGGAATTAGTGAGTTTAGAAAGTTTCTATCAAAAAATAAATTTATTGAAAACGTATGATTATGGAAAAGTTCTGGTATTAGATGGTGAGCTCATGATTACTGAACGTGATGAATTTATATATCATGAAATGGCGGTCCATGTACCTATGGCAGTTCATCCCAAAGTGAAAAAAGTATTGGTGATTGGCGGGGGTGACGGTGGTTCAGCAAGAGAGCTTACCAAATATGATACCATTGAACAGATAGATGTTGTTGAAGTAGATGCAGAGGTCGTTCGAATCTGTAAAGAATTTTTTCCTGAGGTATCAGACAGCCTGTCAGATAAGAGAGTTAAGATTCATTTTGAAGAAGGAATTCGTTTTGCAAGAGGAATTTATGACGAATACGATTTGATCATAGTAGACTGTGCTGATCCTTACGGTCCGGCAGAAGGGTTGTTTACCCGTGAGTTTTATGGAATCTGCTGGAAGGCATTGAAAGAAGACGGAATATTGATTAATCAGCATGAGAGTCCTTATTATGAACAACATGCCAGAAGTGTTCAAATGGCACATAAACATATACAATTTTCTTTTCCATATAGTACAGTTTATCAATGTCATATACCATCTTATCCATCAGGACACTGGTTATTTGGATTTGCGTCAAAGAAATATGATCCAATCAAGGATTTAGATGATGAAAAATGGAATAATTTAGGGATACAAACCAGATACTATAATACAAAGCTGCATCAGGGAGCTTTTTATCTTCCCAATTATGTGATGGAGCTGCTGGAAATATAAGATAAAATAAGAGAGAGTGAGGAATGATAAATGGGTAGAGCGTTAATTATAGGAGCCGGAGGCGTAGCCAGTGTAGTTGTGCATAAATGTTGTCAAAATGCAGAAGTTTTTGAGGAAATCTGTATTGCAAGCAGAACAAAGTCAAAATGTGACGCATTGAAAGCAAAATTGGATGGTGGAAAGACTAAGATTACAACGGCACAGGTCGATGCAGACAAAGTGGAAGAATTGATTTCATTAATCAATGAATATCAGCCCGACATCGTAATTAATGTGGCTTTACCATATCAGGATCTGACTATTATGGATGCATGTCTGGCTACAAAAACTCATTATTTGGATACTGCTAATTACGAGCCGGAAGATACTGCGAAATTTGAATATAGCTGGCAGTGGGCATATAGAGAGCGTTTTGAACAGGCAGGTATTACAGCAGTTTTGGGATGTGGATTTGATCCGGGTGTTACCGGTGTCTTTTCTGCATATGCAGCAAAACATTATTTTGATGAAATTCATGAAATAGATATATTAGATTGTAATGGCGGCGACCATGGTTATCCATTTGCAACGAACTTTAATCCAGAAATAAATATTAGAGAAGTGAGTGCCAATGGAAGCTATTGGGAGAATGGACGTTGGGTTGAAACAGAACCGATGGAAATAAAAAAAGTCTACAATTTTGATCAAGTTGGAGAAAAGGATATGTATCTGCTACATCATGAAGAACTGGAATCTCTAGCGCTTAATATTAAGGGAATTAAGAGAATCCGTTTCTTTATGACATTCGGTCAAAGTTATCTGACTCATTTAAAATGTTTAGAGAATGTAGGAATGACTTCCATTGAGCCAATCGAATTTGAAGGAAAGCAAATTGTTCCGTTACAATTTCTTAAAGCAGTATTGCCGGATCCATCTACATTAGGTCCAAGAACAGTAGGTAAAACGAATATAGGATGCATCTTTAAAGGATTAAAAGATGGACAAGAAAAAACTTATTATGTATATAATATTTGTGATCACCAAGAGTGTTTCAAGGAAGTAGGTTCGCAAGCGATATCATATACCACAGGTGTCCCCGCAATGATTGGTGCTATGATGGTAATGAATGGAACATGGAAAAATCCGGGTGTTTATAATGTGGAAGAGTTTGACCCGGATCCATTTATGGATGCTTTGAATCAATGGGGATTACCATGGAAAGAAGATTTCAATCCTGTATTGGTTGATTAATAAATTTAGTTCAAGAGGAAATAAAGATGGATTTATATACAGTACCAACTCCCTGTTATATAGTTGATAAAGATAAATTGAAAAAGAATTTAGATACTTTAAAACATGTTTCTGAATCTACAGGTGCGCATATTCTTTTGGCTCAAAAAGCTTTTTCTATGTATAAACTTTATCCGTTTATTGGTGAATATTTAAGTGGAACGACAGCAAGCGGACTATATGAAGCCAGACTGGGATCTGAAGAAATGAGCGGAAAAGAGGTTCATGTTTTTTCGCCTGCTTATCAAGAAACGGACATGAAACAGCTTGTAAAGATTTGCGACCATATTGTATTTAATACTCCGGCTCAATGGAACCGTTTCCGTCATATGGTAGAGAATGCAAAGAAAAGAATCAGTTGCGGAATAAGAGTGAATCCGGAGTATTCAGAGATAGAAACGGATATTTATAATCCTTGTTTTACGAATTCCAGAATGGGAACGACATTAGAGAATTTGAAAGATGCGGATTTAAAAGGGATTGAAGGTCTACATTTCCATACAATGTGCGAACAGAATGCAGATGTTCTGGAGAGAACTTTAAAAGTTGTAGAAGAAAAATTTGGAGACTTGTTGTTTCAAATGAAGTGGATTAATTTTGGTGGTGGTCATCATATTACTAGAACGGATTATGATATTGAGAAATTAATTTCTTGCATCCATTCTATAAAAAGAAAATATGAAGTCGAAGTTTATTTGGAACCGGGAGAAGCAGTTGCTTTGCAGGCAGGTTATCTGGTGGCTACCGTATTAGATGTTATGAAAAATGGTATGGAAATCGCTATTTTGGATACGTCAGCAGCCTGTCATATGCCTGATGTGTTGGAGATGCCATATAGACCTGAAATAGAGGGAGCAGGAGATCCGGGTGAAAAAAAGGTTACCTATCGATTGGCAGGACCTACTTGTCTGGCAGGAGATATCATAGGAGATTATTCATTTGATTATAATTTGAAGCCTGGAGATAAAATAGTGTTTTATGATATGGCAATTTATAGTATGGTCAAGAATAACACATTTAATGGAATGCCTCTTCCTTCCATAGCGATTCAAGAGGGGGATAAGGTCGATGTAATTAAAACGTTTAGTTATGAAGATTTTAAAATGAGGTTGTCATAATAACTGGGATAAGGTCGAAGGGCTTTATCCTTTTCTTTGTGTTATTTAAGCATTTTGAGGGAAGTATATAGGAAAAAAATAGTTAACGAAATTAAAAATTAGTTGACAAATTATTTTTTTGAGAGTAGTTTAATTTAGGAAGGATTTTTTGAATGAGAAATTATTAGGAGGAAAAAATGAGTTTTAATAAAGATATACGTAAGAATATCATTAAAGTTTTGATTACAATAGTAATACTGATTTTATATTTAAAACTGCTTTCTTACGGAAGTTTTACAATATTTAATATAAAGAAATTATGTTGTAGTGTGCTTGTAATAGCATCAATAGCATTAATATGGATAAAAAATCCGTTAAATGAGAAATGGAATCAGATTTTAGCATGGATTTTGTTTTGGTTATCTCCATTAGTAAGTTATGCACTGATTGAGTTTTTTAATGGGACATTCTTCTTTAAAATGGAGTTGTTAAGTATATTTTTGAATCTATTTATTTATATTACTTTATTATTATTATTTCTGCTTATTACAAATAGAGTCAAAATCGCACCATTGATATTGCTTTGGACAAGCTTTTTATTTGGTATTATAAGTTTTAATGTATGTGTGTTTCGAGGTTCTGCTTTAGTTGTTTCTGATTTTGCAGCGATTTCAACAGCAGCAAGTGTAGCAGATGAGTATCATTTTAAAATGCGGGAGATGGATTATTTCATATTTTTTTCCTATTTATTGTTTTCTGTTGCTATATGTAAAGTGAAGTATCATAAAAAGCTGAACTGGAAAATCCGGGTTGCTAATTTAGCAGTATTTCTATTGTTGGCAGGTTATTTTGTTAATACTTTTTATTTAACGAATCAAACCGTGAAGTGGAATTACGGAATTAGTATATGGAATCCCCAAAAGACGTATCGGAAGATAGGAACCGCATTAACGCTGGCGATTAGTGGTAAATTTTTATTTCCAGAAAAACCGGATGGGTATACGGTTGAAAAAGTAAGAGAAATTACTCAGCCTTATATTGAAAAAAAAGAAAAAGAAAGTCAAATATCAGCAGAAAGTCCAAATGTGATTGTTATTATGAATGAAGCTTTCTCAGATTTTAGTATGATTGGAGATTTTAAGGTCAATCAGGATTATCTTCCGTTTTTCAGAAGTTTAAAAGAAAACACAATAAAGGGGAAGGCGTATGTTTCCGTTTTAGGTGGAAGAACTGCGAATTCTGAGTTTGAATTTTTGACAGGCACTACGTTAGCATTTTTCCCAAAATCCTCGGTACCTCTTCAGTTGTATGTAAAGAAGAAAATCCCGAGTATCAATTATATATTTAGGGATCAGGGATATTCCGGAATCAGTGCTTTACATCCATATAAACCAGAAGGGTGGGGGCGTAATAAAGCATATCCGTTATTGGGTTTTGATTCATTTATTACAAGGGATGCATTTAAGGATCCGGAATTGGTGAGAAAGTATATTTCAGATAAGGAGGATTTTAATAAAGTAATTGAAGAATATGAGAATTCACAAAAAGAATCTTCCGCTCCATTTTATATGTTTAATGTAACGATGCAGAACCATGGAGGTTATTCAACGAATTATGATAATCTACCCAGAATCATTAAAGTTACAGATAAAGAGCTAAATCAAGAACAATTTCAGGTGAATGAAGTCGAAAATTATCTCAATTTAATTAAAAAATCGGATTCAGCATTTGAATATTTAATCAAATATTTTGAGAAAGTGGATCGACCAACAATAATAGTGATGTATGGTGATCATCAACCGTTAATTGCAAAGTTTCAAAAAAGATTGTCAGAAAGAGATGGCAGCAGTGAAAAACTATACAATTATCAGGTACCATTTATTATCTGGGCTAATTATGAAATAGATAAGAAAAAGATTGAAAAAACAAGTTTGAATTACCTTTCCTCGCACCTTATGGACATAGCGGGTGTTCAAAAAACTGCTTATCAAGAATATTTATTAGATTTGTATCATGAAATACCGGTTATTAATGCATTCGGATATTTTGGTTCCGATGGAAAGTTTTATGAATTTGATGACATGAAATCTCCATATTATGAAAAAATTAAAGAATATCGATATTTACAGTATAATCAGATGTTTGATACAAAAAATAGAATAGATGCGTTTTTCTTTTTAAATAAAGAATAGAGCGAAAAAAATGCAATCGTATGATTGCATTTTTTTAAAGGAGAGAGTTCAAAACTCTTATCTATATAAAGGTGATAATTATTAGGCGAAGCAAGTCGACCAAGTGCATTTGCAAGCTATATCGGTTGCCTCATAAAATTATAAAATGTGACTCCTTTTGGAGCTAAAAATAGTATATCCAAAAATTGTGAATGGTGTGTGACGAGGTAGTAAAAATCGTATGAATAATAAATAAAAATAAAATAAAGAAAAATGTATTTATAGTTTATAAATATATTACTTATAAAATATTGTAGAATGTAAAATAAATAATAAAATAAAATGGAATTAAGTGATTTAATCACAGACAGATATTTATGAGATAACTATAATATTTATGCAAGTTAAATTTGAGAGAATAAAAAGAAAGGAGATGTGAAGTTGCCATATTTAATATCTTTTTTAGAGGGGATCATTACATTTATCTCTCCATGCTTATTACCGATGATACCTCTGTACATTACGTATTTTGCAAGAGGAAGTGAAAATAAGAAAAAAACATTAATCAATGCGGTCGGTTTTGTTATAGGATTTACAATTGTTTTTGTCTCATTAGGAGCTTTTGCAGGAAGTCTTGGAAGTCTGGTAAGAGGACATCGTAATATAGTAAATATTATAACCGGAAGTGTTGTTGTTGTTTTAGGACTTAACTTTCTGGGAATTATCAAAATAAATTTTTTGAACAGTACTCATAAATTACAGTTTGAAAATAAAGGAAACGGATTTGTAACATCCATTATTTTTGGTATTGTATTTTCCATTGGCTGGACCCCTTGTGTAGGAGCATTTTTAGGTTCTGCACTTATGCTTGCCTCAAAACAGGGTTCAGCATTACAAGGAATATTTATGCTGATTGCATATTCCATAGGTCTTGGAATTCCTTTTATTGTAAGTGCGTTTCTGATAGACAGAATGAAAGGGACATTTGATTTTATTAAAAAGCATTACAATATAATTAATAAAATAGCTGGTATTTTTTTGTTAATAGTTGGAATTGCTATGATGACGGGATATATGGGATATTTTTTATCATTTTTAAGTTAGGTAATTGTAATTATTTTTGAAAGGAGATAGCATGAATAAATATTTGAAACTGATTATCTTGATTGTAGCAATGCTTGTTTTGATTGGAGGAAGTACTTGGGCATATAAAGTATTTACTAATAAGTATAAAGAACAAGACAAATGGCAGATCTCAGACAACAAAGAAACCAATGGTCAGACAACAGATGAAAAGTATAAAGCTCCTGATTTTAAAGTATATGATGAGGATGGGAATACAGTCAATTTAGAAAGTAAGAAAGGTAAACCGGTTGTTTTAAATTTTTGGGCGAGCTGGTGTCCTCCGTGCAGATCGGAAATGAGTGATTTCCAAAATGTTTTTGACGAATTAGGAACCGAGGTTGAATTTATGATGATAAATATGACCGATGGAAAGAAGGAAACGCAGGAAAAGGCAATATCCTATATAGAAGAGCAAGGCTATACTTTTCCGGTATATTTTGATAAAAAACTGGAAGCAGCTAATATTTATCAGGTTTTTTCAATACCTACTACTTATTTTATTGATGCTGAGGGAAATATCTCTACTTATACAAAAAGAGCGATCGATGAGAAGACTTTACGAAAAGCAATAAATTTAATCCAATAATATAAAAAAATTTCCGGTAAACACTGGGAATTTTTTTTCTTATATAGGTTATCCTATTATATTAAAGAAAAGTAAGAGAGGGATTAAAATTGAAAAAATACATTTTCAAATGCTTCAAAACTCCAAAACAATACTATGTTTATGATAGACATACCAATACTGTATTTTCCGTATCAGAAAGTGAATATAATGAATTTTGTCGTATTGAAAATGGAGTATTGGAAGCTGATGAAAGCGATATTTTTCAAAAGTATCAAAAAATGGGCGTATTGCAGGAAAATATAATAGAAGAAATTGAGCATCCGGCTATGATTTATTTAGAACATCATTCAATGAACCGCTTATATCAATTAATCTTACAGGTTACACAGCAGTGCAATTTGCGGTGTAGTTATTGTGCGTATTCTGGAATTTATGAAAATAATAGACAACATTCCAATAAAACAATGGATTTAGAGACGGCAAAAAAGGCAATTGATTTTTTTGTAGAGCGAACATTAGAGATGGATAAAATCCATATCTCTTTTTATGGAGGAGAACCGTTATTAGAATTTGATTTAATCAAAAAATGTGTAGAATATGCAAAAAGCAGAGTGGAAGGTAAAGAGTTGACTTTTGGAATAACTACAAATGGTACCTTATTAACGGATGAAGTAGTTTCTTTTTTATGGGAAAAAGAGTTTCAATTAATGATTAGTTTGGATGGTTCAAAACAAGAACATGATATGAACCGGAAATTTCTTTCGGGAGAAGGTTCTTTTGATATTATCATGGCTCATGTAAAAAGAATCAAAGAAAATTACCCTGAATATGGTAAGAAAATCATGTTTAATACCGTAATTAATCCAAAGGCAAATTTAAGTTGTGTTATGGAATTCTTTAATACAGATGATATATTAGGGGATAATCATATTATATTTAATAGTGTAAGTCCGGATGGATTAAAAGTAAATATGGATTATGATGAAAGTTACAATATTATAAGAAAATATGAATATTTAAAATTACTGCTAATGTTAATAGGGAAAGTTTCAAAAGATAGTGTTAGTAAATTAATGTTAGACGCTTCTGTACAAAATAAGGAGTTTTATAGTATTTTAAATAAACATTATCCAATTTTAAAAAAATTTCATCATAATGGTCCCTGTATGCCTGGAATAAGAAGGTTATTTGTATCCACAGAAGGAAAATTTTTTCCATGTGAAAAAGTAAGTGAAACCTCAGATTTTTACTGTATTGGCTCCTTAGATACAGGATTTTCGTTAGAGAAAATGAAAAAACTATTAAATATAGGTGAGATTACGAAAGAAGAATGTAAAGATTGCTGGATTCTCCAAAACTGCTCAATTTGTGCAGATCAATTTGAATTAAGTGAAGATTGTTCTGTTTGTAAAAAAAGTAAACTTGAAAAATGTGATGCAGAGAAAAACAGAATCATTGATGATATTTACGAAATCTGTGTTTTAAGAGAATTTGGGTATGAGCCATTGGTAGAAAGTGAGGCAGCATTGTGAAGAATTTAGTGGTCTATCCATACAACCACGATGTAGAAATATTGTTGAAATATAAGGAGTGGTTAATGGATTATCATATTACAGGTGCAGTATCTTTTAAAGAACATTCTCTTATCATGGAAAAGCTTCAAAAGAAACATAAGTTTATGGAATCTCAAAATCTCAAGTCTGTGTTGGATTTTGCACAAATTTTATATTTATGTGATCCAATGGGCGAGTATATTTCAGAACAATATTCATTTGCCATAGAGGAGGCTGTGAAAAATAAAAAAGAAATTCTTTTGAGCAGAGCACTTTTTAATAAATTGAACGATCAACTGTTGAAAAAAAACAGATTAAGGCCAGAATGTATTTTGAAAAACGATTATATTATGAAAAATGTATATAATACTAATCGTTTATTAGAACTACCGATTCCTGTGATTGCAATTGCAGGCTTAGGAGAAAAATGCAGTAAATTTGAAACGCAGATCTTGGTGAACCAAGTTGTTAGTGAGATGGGATACCGACCACTTACTTTTTCAACGAATATTTTGGGGAGTCTGTTTGGAATGTATAGCCTGCCTGATATGTTATTTGGGAAAGAGTTTTCATATCAAGAAAAAATTATTCAATTCAATCATTATGTTTATGATATTTGCAAAAGTCAGAATCCGGATGTAATTATAATAGGTTACCCAAGTGGAGTTATGCCTTTGGGTGAACACTATTACAATTATTTTGGGGAGATTCCTTCCATTATGTCGTATGCGGTACCGTCTGATATTGGAATTTTGAATCTTTATTATGCTGAAAATATGGAGGAGGAATATCTTAAGAATTTACAAAATTATTGTATGCAAAAATATAGTTTTCCCGTAGAGGCATTTTGTGTGGCAGCCCAAAGAGTAGAATATTCTCCAGCAGATAAAGTATTTGAGTTCTATTTTTTAGGTGATGAATTTTTGGAAAAGCATTATCCGCAAATAGATCAAAATAGTTTGCGTATGATTAATATAACTGATATATGTGGAGCGAAACAAGTAATTGAATCACTGATTCAGTTATTAGAACAGAATGTTAATAGTTTATAGGAGTTAAAAAAATGATAGAAGAGTTAGAGGATGTTGAAAAACGGATACAAAATACCATCTATAAAATATGTGGTAAAAAAATTGAAGATATAAATTCTAATTTACTGAGTGAAAAAAATCAGGTGATTTTGGTTGACTGGCTGTATGTTTTAGAGGAATTAGAGAAAAACTATCATTATCCGGTATATAAAATATTGGAAAAGAGTAATTATACAATATTTACAATTCACAACTTGGCAAAAAGAATAATATCCTAATGTAATTTGAAAGGAGCATATTTATGAAACAATTGAACAAGCGTTTTGAAAAGCCGATGAATAATGTAACAGCTTATGTAAGATGTTATAGCTGCTATGTGAATTGCTGGTGTAAAAAGGATTCTACTGCAGATTCTCAACAACAGACACAGCAGGCTTGGCAGCGTGCTAATAATTATAACTTCAGTAATGTATAAGCTGTAAAATGTATGTGGGTAGAAATATAGTAATTGCTGTCCTTAATCTGAAATTTAAGATTAAGGACAGTTTTTTTATTGTATAAAATATTAAAAAATTTGTGACAATTCTAAAAAAATCATCATATTATATTCCAACCATGTAGTTAATTTTTAGGAGAGGATAAATATTATGGTAACCAGACAGGAATGTAGTAATACAGTTGATTATTCTACGGTTATAGGCGACGTTATTTTGCCATTTCGTTTTACTTTAAATTTGGAGGATTCAATTCTTTTTCCAGAAGCTGGTGAATTACAAAAGTTTTGTTATGATATTGTAGGGGTAGGAGAAGATACGAGTGAATTTGGCGACTTAAGTCACTTTTTATTTGGTATTTGTGAGAATATTACACTGGATACGATTGCATCTGTAACGGTTGTAATTGATGGAATTCCACAAGAAGTAATTTTGGGTGAAAATGTTGAAATAAAAACGCCTGCTAATCCTGATAATCCAACAGGCTGTTTAGGTCTTAAATTTGATTTTGGACTGAATAAAGCAGGAGGGACAATGCAGGTTTGCTATGAATTAAATCAGACATACGAAGTTGGCCCAGTCAACGTATGTTTATTTGGTGCGAATACTACAGCAACAGGTTTGGCTATTTGTGGTCCGGTTTGTAGTTTGGGACCGGGTTGTGATTCTGTATTTTATCAGATTGAAACGGTTTGTGTTCCAGTAAAAATAACTCCTTTTGCAGATCCGGGAGAAGCTACAGCAACCTGTTGTGGTGAGCCAACTATAGTTAATGGAGGGACATCATGTCCGGGAGCTTCAGGAAGCTGTTTCTTTACAGTTACGCAAAGATTATGCATTAGAATACCAATTTCATTTGGAGCTGTAATTGAAACAGGTGATGCAAAGGTACAATGTGGTGAAGTTACTGAAGTTGAGTGTGATTGTTCCGAACCGGCAATACCCGCAGATGGAATTGGAACTGTAAGAAAACGTAAATGTGGTTGCAATACGGAATCTTTAGATAATATTACTTCTAGCAGATCAATATTTACGAAACCGAAAAAAAGTTAATCTGTAAATGATAAGGAAGAAATCTTAAGGATTTTGTCCTAAGATTTCTTCCTCTAAAAAAATTACCAAATAATTGATAAAATTGGAATAATGAGGAATACTTCTAATAGAAAAAATACTAAGGAGTGTAATTATGAGAATTCCCAGACATATAGGCATTATTCCAGATGGTAACAGAAGATGGGCGAAAGCAAACGGTCTGAAAAAAGAAGATGGGTACGAATATGGTCTGACCCCTGGACTGAAGCTTTTGCGGGAAGCTAAGAAATATGGTGTAAAAGAGATTACTTATTATGGCTTTACGGTTGATAATTGTAAACGTCCTAAGGAACAGGTGAAAGCATTTCAAGAGGCTTGTGTTGAAGCCGTCAAAATGATAGAGAAAGAAGATGTATCGCTTCTGGTAATTGGAAATACCGAATCCGAATGCTTTCCTAAAGAACTGTTAGCGTACACAAAAAGAGGTAATCATATCAATCAGGAAAAGATAAGAGTAAATTTCCTGGTGAATTACGGATGGGAATGGGATTTGAACGATGGTGTCAAATCAAAAGAGGTCTCTCGAATTGATATGATAATCCGCTGGGGAGGGATGTGCCGTTTATCAGGTTTTCTGCCTGTGCAGTCTGTTTATGCTGATTTCTATATTATAAAAGATTTGTGGCCTGATTTTAAGGAAGAACAATTCGCAAATGCATTAGCATGGTATCAAAAGCAGGATGTAACATTAGGTGGATGAACCGTTGCATAATATTTTTCTACTTGAAGAATAATTAACTGATTTTCACCTATACTAAACATATCAAATAGATTAGTACAGGTGATTTTTTTATGGAAGAGAAAGAAAGATGGATTAGTAAAGCTTTTTTTTTAGGAATTGTTTTTTTTCTTGCAATTTTTATGGTGAAACCGATTGGTATATCCAAACAATATAGTATGATTAGCGGTATACTCTATCATTTAGCGGAACCTTCCTTGATCAGAGAAGATTCACATAGAAGTTCAGGGTATCGAAGCAGTAATCTGTATTTTGATAAAAATGAAGGAGAACTTGCCGAAAAAATTAAAAACCCTTGGAATTATGATTTGATTTTTCTGTTTTCTATACCAATTGGCGCAATTATTGCGCATTTATTTTTATCAAAACAGGAAAAAATGTATGCGAGAAAAAATAAGAGACAAATTACTTATGAAGAAGAGTTTATTGAGATTACAAAGGTAAGGTGGAAGCGGTCAAGGAAATTTTTAAGAGCATTTTTGGCAGGAATTTTGCTGCTATATGGAGCAGAATTAGCAAATGCAGACATAGACGGTCAAATTTTAAGTGCTTTGATGCAAGGAAGTATTAGTGCATATTTATTTGCAGCAATTGTATTTGCAGTTGCTATTCCGGTTGCAATTGTCAGTGGATATGATAAGAGCGCATAAAGGATAAAGGAGAGATTACATGAAATACGTAGTTGCAATAATATTAGGAGGCTTACTGGGAGTCGGCTTATATTGGATGGGTGCCTCCAATCCTAAAAAAACATTGAATATGCTAAAATTAGAAAATATGAATATGCTGAAAATATATCTGTTTGCGTTAGGAGTTTCAAGTGTGCTATTGGCGGCTTCTTGTATGATTGGAATTTTTGATAAATCACACTTAAATATTGGCAGTACACATTTAGGAGTGGTACTTGGAGCTCTATTATTCGGATTGGGTTTTGGATGGGCAGGTACCAATCCTGATAGTTGTATGGCTTCCATAGGATCGGATTCCATAAAATGTGGAATTTTTACTTTAATAGGTGGGCTCACTGGAGCGTTTTTTTATACTATCACATACTCTTGGTGGCATGAAATCGGATTTTTTCGTTTGTTCCAATTTCATTCACTCACATTTTTTCAGATATCCGATGATATTCCCGGGTTGTTTTCAATGGGAGAGGAAGGGATGCTGGGTTTAGGAATCATATTTATGATTATTGCGTTGATATTACCGAACAAAGGAGTCAGTGATTAAAAAATCACACATTTGATTAAAACCCATATCATACTAATATAGAAAAGGAGGCGGTAAAATTTGTGCGGAATTGCAGGAATATGTAATTTTCATTATGATTTAAGAAAACATAAAAAAGAGTATAATTTAATTGTCGAGAAAATGGGACAAACAATTCGTCATAGAGGACCTGATGATTCAGGTACATACATAGGGGAACACGCAGCGTTTGTCCATGCACGTCTGGCTGTAATGGATCCTGAGAGAGGGATACAGCCGATGGTGTATAAAAAAGGGAATGAGCAGATCTGCATTATATATAATGGTGAATTATACAATACAGAAGAAGTAAGAAGAGAGTTAACACAAAAAGGATATCATTTTAATACTACTTCAGATACGGAAGTGGTTTTATTAGCTTATGCGGAATACGGTGAAAAATGTGTAGAGCAGTTTAACGGAATTTTTGCCTTTGCCATTTGGGATAGTGTTTTAAAGACTTGTTTTATGTGTCGGGACCGTTTCGGTATTAAGCCGCTTTTTTATTATTGTAATCAAGAACAGGTCATATTTGCATCTGAAATAAAAGCGATTTTTGCAAATTCGGACATAAAACCCGAATTAGATGGGTACGGTCTATGCGAAATTTTTGGTCTGGGCCCGGCAAGGAGTCCGGGTTGTGGAGTATTTAAAGGGATTCATGAAGTTCCACCAGGATACTGCGCGAGAATTGATTACAGTGGCATGAGAGTATACCCTTATTGGGAGCTTCAAGCAGTAGAACATGAAGAAACTTATGAAGAAACAGTCAGCCATACCAGAGAACTACTTTTAGATTCCATTAAAAGACAATTAGTCAGTGATGTACCTATTTGTACTTTATTGTCGGGAGGAATTGACTCAAGTATTGTTTCATCTATAGCCTCGCAAGTAAAAAAAGAACAGGGAGAGACGTTAGATACCTATTCTTTTGATTTTGCCGGAAACAGCAGATATTTCAAGGCTTCTGATTTTCAGCCATCACAAGACAGACCATATGTTGATATGATGACAAAATTCATTCAATCCAACCATCATTATTTAGAATGTGAGATAGAAAACTTGTATGATGAATTAATACCTGCTATGTTAGCAAAAGACCTTCCGGGTATGGCAGATGTGGATTCTTCTTTATTATATTTTTGCAGAAAAATAAAAGAAAATCATACAGTTTGTCTATCAGGAGAATGTGCTGATGAAATTTTTGGGGGTTATCCGTGGTTTCGAAATCCAAAATCATATAGTACCAGGACTTTTCCTTGGTCATCCAATATTCAGACTCGTTTGTCTGTTCTGTCGCCTAATTTAAGAGAAGAATTGCACTTAGAAGAATATATTTCAGCACAGTATGAGAAGACCATAAAAGCGACCCCTCAATTAGGTAATGAATCGGTAGAAGTAATCAGGCAAAGAGAAATTAGTTATCTGAATATCAGATGGTTTATGACGACACTTCTGGATCGGAAAGATAGAATGACGATGGCAAGTGGTTTAGAAGTCAGAGTACCTTTTGCAGATCATCGCTTAGTGCAATATATTTATAATGTACCATGGGAATATAAATATCATAATCAAGTAACAAAAGCACTTTTAAGAGACGCGTCAACTGGATTGCTTCCCAAGGAAATATTGTGGAGGAAAAAAAGTCCATATCCGAAAACTTATCATCCACAGTATGAAAAATTATTAAAAAATTCTTTATGGAATATTTTGTCGGATACGAAGGCCCCAATTCAATCATTGGTTCACACACAATACCTGAAAAACCTTTTAAAATCAAACAATACGCCGTCTACACCTTGGTTTGGACAGCTGATGTCTACCCCGCAATTATACGCTTATTTGATTCAAATGAATGCATGGTTGGAAAGATATAGTCTTCATTTTTAAAAAAAGTAGTTCTATAATGGACTTGAACTGAATAAATATATTAATACAGAAAAATATACGATAGGTCATCAGCGCAATGGGGATATGAAATAAGCGTGATGGCTTGTGAGGAAGGGAGCACATCATTTATGTCAGATAAGGTCATTGAAAACAATCAAGTAACCATTATAGGGGAAATTGTATCAGGATTCCAATTCAGCCATGAAGTATTCGGGGAGGGATTTTATTTTGTTCAGGTATCTGTAAACCGACTTAGCAATATGGCTGATAACATTCCGCTAATGGTTTCAGAAAGGCTCATTGATGTAAAACAAAATTACGAAGGAAGCCTGATTAAGGTAAACGGACAGTTTCGATCTTATAACAGACACGAGGAAAAAAAGAACCGTTTAGTGTTGTCTGTATTTGTAAGGGAACTGGAATTTCTTGAAGAGTTGGAAGATAATATGAAAACAAATCAAATCTTCTTAGACGGCTATATCTGTAAAGAGCCGGTTTACCGCAAGACTCCATTGGGACGTGAAATAGCAGATCTGTTAGTAGCTGTGAATCGTTCCTATGGAAAATCAGATTACATACCTTGCATTTGCTGGGGGAGGAATGCAAGATTCGCTTCGCGTTTTGAAATTGGAGGACATGTCCAAATTTGGGGAAGAATTCAAAGTAGGGAGTACGTGAAAAAAATGGAAAATGAAGAAACTCAAAAGCGAGTTGCATATGAAGTTTCTGTAAGCAAAATAGAATATTTAGATTAGTACAATTGCTTTAAGGACATTTTTGAGATTAAATTTGCAATTTTGTTATGTTATGTGGTATTATAATTCCTATATCTGTAACATTGAACTATGAGATACCAAATCGGTAGATGGAGGTAATTATGGGGAACGGAATTGTTCAAATTTATTGTGGAGTAGGAAAAGGTAAGACTACCGCAGCCTTAGGGCAGGCAATAAAGGAAGCAAGCCAGGGAAAATCAGTTATTATCATTCAGTTCCTGAAAGGTAAGAGTGAAGAAGAAATCCATTTTATCAGTAAACTAGAACCAGATATAAAGCTATTCCGTTTTGAAAAATCAAATGCATGTTTTGACCAGTTAACGAAAGAACAACAGGAAGAAGAGCGGATGAACATAAAAAATGGTTTGAATTTTGCAAAAAAGGTTCTGGATACCGGAGAATGTGACGTCTTGATATTAGACGAAATCCTGGGACTTTTGGATTATAAGGTTATTACCGCAGGAGAATTAATTAATTTAATTCAATTGAAAGAAGAAACAAATGTGATATTAACAGGAAGAACTTTAGATGAAAAATTGATAGCTGTAGCAGATTCTGTATATAATATAGAGATAATAAAGTAATTGACAATATATTTTATTAATGCTATAGTGAGTATAACAATTGAATGAAATGATAGAGGTTGCGTTTTTCATAAGTATATTATTGGATGTGGCAGACACAGTTGAAGATAAAGGAAAGGGAACAACGCCGAAAGAATGTAATTTTCTGCGGTTACATTTTTGGGCATATAATGAATAATTATATGACTGTCATCTGAGAAGATGGGGGGCTATCTAAAGAGTAAATTATTTACAATTAGTAATATGGTTATCTTTAGAGTCGGCTCATTTTAGTCGACTCTTTTAAATTATAGGAAAGGCCTTGTAATATAAAATGTAAAGTATGGTTCTACTATAATAAAAATTACTTAGCAGGATTTTGCCCAAAACCTTATCACATAAGAAGGAGGAAATAAAATGGCAATTTTTACAGGCGCTGGTGTAGCAATTATTACACCTTTCAAAGAGAACTATGAGGTGAATTTTGAAAAACTAGAAGAATTAATTGATGATCAGATTGCCCAAGGTACAGATAGTATTGTAATAGTCGGTACCACAGGAGAAGCATCCACACTCTCACATGAAGAACACTTAGAATGTATTAGAGTAGCCGTAAACAAAACAAACAAGAGAGTTCCGGTTATTGCAGGTACCGGTTCTAACTGTACGGAAACAGCAATTTATCTCTCAAAAGAAGCACAGGCTCATGGAGCAGATGCGGTATTAGTGGTAACGCCGTATTATAATAAAGCCACACAAAATGGATTGATTCAGCATTATTCAAAGATAGCCGGTGCAATAGATTTACCTATCGTTATGTACAATGTACCAGGAAGGACCGGATGTAATATTAATCCGGAAACAGCTGCGACACTTGCAAAAACAGTAGATAATATAGTGGCGGTTAAAGAAGCAAGTGGAAACATCGCAAACGTGTTAAAAATGATGCAGTTAGCAGAGGGACATCTGGATTTATATTCTGGAAATGACGATCAGATCGTACCGATCATGTCAGCAGGTGGAAAAGGGGTAATTTCTGTATTATCTAATATTGCACCCAAACAGGTACATGATATGGCTGCAAAATATCTAGAAGGTAATGTACAGGAAAGTTTAGAATTACAATTAAAAGCACTTCCGTTGATTAGTGAATTATTCTGTGAGGTGAATCCTATTCCGGTCAAAATGGCAATGAATTTAATGGGATGGGGAACAGGATCCGTAAGAGCACCTCTGACAGAACTTGAGCAGGCACATGTAGAAAGACTTTCAAAAGCAATGAAAGAATACGGAATAAAGTTAGTTTAGAGCATAAAATCGGTGGTATCCAATCGGAAACCATCGATTTATGGATAAAGGAGATTAATAGTATGATTAGAGTAATTATGCATGGTTGTAATGGAAAAATGGGACAGGTTATATCTAATTTGTTAAAGGAAGATCAGGAAGCAGAAATTGTTGCAGGAGTTGATGTTTCAGATCATATTCAAAATGAATATCCTGTATTTAAAAATATAGCAGAATGTGATATAGAAGCAGATGTTATTATTGATTTTGCATCTGTGAAAGCGATTGAAGATTTATTGAATTACAGCATTGAAAAACAGGTACCGGTGGTGGTTTGCACAACAGGACTGACAGAAGAACAGTTAGCTAAGATTAAAAAGGCCAGTGAAGAAGTGGCTGTTTTGAGATCAGCAAATATGTCATTGGGTATCAATATGTTAATGAAATTATTACAGACTGCTGCTCAAGTTTTGGTGCCAGCCGGATTTGATATTGAGATAGTTGAAAAACATCATAAATTAAAGTTAGATGCTCCAAGCGGAACTGCAATTGCTTTAGCTGATTCAATTAATGATTCATTGGATCAACGTTATGATTATCAATATGACAGAAGCAGGGAACTGAAAAGAAGAGAGAAAAATGAAATTGGTATCCAGGCTGTCCGTGGAGGAACTATTGTAGGAGAACATGAAGTGATTTTTGCCGGGATTGATGAAGTGATTGAATTTAAGCATACTGCCTATACGAAAGCAATTTTTGGAAAGGGAGCCATACAGGCTGCAAAATTTTTGGCTGGAAAGCCGGCAGGTTTTTATGATATGAGTCATGTAATAGAGGGAAATGTACAATTAAATAAAACTTGAATTAAGGGGACTTATTAAAATGAATAATGTAGAATTTAAATACCTAAAAAGTCTGGCTAAGCAATTTCCAACAATTGCATCTGCAGCAACAGAGATTATAAATTTGAAATCAATTTTAAATCTTCCAAAAGGGACGGAACATTTTCTCACGGATATTCATGGAGAGAATGAGCAGTTCCATCATATTCTGAAAAATGGATCAGGCTCTGTTAGAAGAAAGATTGATGAAGAATTTGGAAATACCTTAAGTAATAAAGATAAAAAATCATTAGCAACATTAATTTACTATCCGGAACGCAAACTGGAGTATGTGAAAAAACAGGAAGAAAACATAGACGATTGGTATCGGATCACTTTATATCGGTTGATTCAGATTTCTAAAAGAGTTTCATGGAAATATACACGATCGAAAGTCCGTAAAGCATTGCCGAAAGATTTTGCTTATGTTATTGAAGAGCTTATAACGGAGAAAGCTGATCTTCAAGATAAAGAAGCGTATTATAACGAAATTATAAATACAATTTTATCGATTCACAGGGCTCCTGAATTTATTGTAGCACTAAGTCATCTGATTCAACGTTTGGTAGTAGATCATCTTCATATTGTTGGAGACATTTTCGACAGAGGTTCAGGCCCACACATTATATTAGATACACTTATGAATTATCATTCTGTGGATATTCAATGGGGCAATCATGATGTATTGTGGATGGGAGCTGCTGCTGGTAACACGGCATGTATTGCTAATGTCATACGTTTATCAGCCAAATATGGGAATCTAAATATGCTGGAAGATGGATATGGGATTAATTTGATTCCTTTAGCGACCTTTGCACTTGAGACCTATAAAGAGGACACTTGTGAGTGTTTTAATATTGATTATATGGAAAAAGATTATAATGTAAAAGACTTAGAGCTGGATCGGAAGATGCATAAAGCAATTACAATTATCCAATTCAAATTAGAAGGACAGCTTATCAAGAACCGTCCGGAATTCCGTATGGAAAAAAGGCTGCTTTTGGATAAGATTAATTTTGATAAAGGAATTGTAACAGTTGAGGGTAAGGATTATCCTATGAAGGATATTAAGTTTCCGACCGTTGATCCTAAGGATCCGTATACGCTTTCTCCAGGTGAGGAAGAAGTGGTAGAACGATTAAGGACCGCTTTTATCAATTGTGAGAAACTGCAAAGACATATCCGGTTTTTATTTTCAAAAGGAAGTTTGTATAAAGTATACAATTCTAATTTGTTATATCATGGATGCGTACCATTTGATGAAGATGGTTCATTTAGAAAAGTTAATGTATATGGCAAAGAATATAGTGGAAAAGCCTTATATGATGTCTTGGATAGTTATGCCAGAAAAGGTTATTATGCAGACGATATGGCAGAAAGAAAAAAAGGACAAGATATTTTGTGGTACTTGTGGTCCTGCGAAGATTCCCCGGTATATGGAAAAACAAAAATGGCTACATTTGAGCGTTATGTTTTATCCGACAAAAAAATTCAGGCAGAGAAAAAAAATCCATATTATACATTAATTGAAGAAGAAGAATTCGTGAATAAAATCATGGAAGAATTCGGTCTGGATACAGAACATTCACACATTATCAACGGTCATATGCCGGTTGAATTGAAAAAGGGAGAGACACCTTTAAAATGTAATGGTAAAGTATTGATTATTGACGGAGGACTTTCAAAGGCTTATCAAAGTAAAACCGGAATAGCAGGTTATACCTTAGTATATAATTCTTACGGTCTTAGACTGGTTGCTCATGAACCATTCGAATCTTTAGAGAAAGTAATCAAAAATGAAACTGATATCCATTCTGAGACTACGGTCGTTGAGCAGGTTATGCGTCGGCGCTTGGTTGCAGATACAGATACAGGAGAGCAAATACGTGAGAGCATAAAAGAGTTAAAAGAATTGTTAAAAGCATATCGTACCGGAATTATAAATGAAACAGATGTATCATAAATAAAACAAGTAAAGGAAATTGCAATCTTAATTTGGAGCGCAGCTTCCTTTTTTGTTTTGTATTAAATTAGTTTTTTTTCTTGATTTTGAAGATAATTACTATACGTTCACAGAAAAAACACACATTGTTGGAATATTCAACACATTTTTTTGGTAATTTAAAGTAGGTTTTAAAAAGGAAAGTCAGGAGGGAAAATCGTTGATTGAAGTAAAAAATTTAGTCAAGAAATATGGAAACCATTTGGCTGTAGATCATTTGGATTTTACAGTAGAAAAGGGCCAAATCTATGGGTTTCTGGGTCCTAATGGCGCTGGAAAATCTACGACCATGAATATTATAACGGGTTATATTTCAGCTACAGAGGGGCAGGTATTAATAAACGGTCATGATATTTTTGAAGAACCGGAAAATGCGAAAAAAGCAATTGGGTATTTACCGGAAATTCCCCCATTATATATGGATATGACCTCAAAAGAATATTTACAATTTGCAGCAGAACTCAAAAAGATTCCCAAAGATCAAAGAAAAAGAATGATAAACGAAGTGATGGAGTTAACAAAGATTGACTCCGTAAAAGACAGATTGATAAAAAATTTATCTAAGGGGTATCGACAGAGAGTTGGACTTGCACAGGCGATTTTAGGATATCCGGAGATAATTATACTAGATGAACCTACCGTTGGACTTGATCCAAAGCAAATAATTGAAATACGAGATTTAATTAAAGAATTGAGTAAAAAACATACCGTTATTTTGAGTTCTCATATTCTATCAGAAGTGAGTGCTTTATGCGACCATGTTTTAATTATTTCCAATGGAAAATTGGTTGCCAGTGATACTCCGGAACATTTAGGAGAATTGATGGCCGGTTCCAATACAGTTGTCTTAACAGTGAAAGGAAGTACTGAAAAGATTAAATCTGTGTTGAACAGTATAAATGAGATACGTGACTATCAAATTACCAAATCAATGGAATCCGGTTCTAAAGATATTAAAATACAAATGAAAAGTCAGACGGATATTCGAGAAAAACTCTTTTTTACATTTGCTGAGCAAAGATGTCCGATTCTAATGATGGATTCAACAAAAATCTCTTTGGAGGATGTTTTCTTAGAATTAACAAGCAAAGAGCAGATAAATGAAGAGATACCGGAAAATTTACAAGAAGAGGTTGAAGTTAAAGTAGAGGAGGAGGAACAAAATGAAAGCAATTTATAAAAAAGAAATAAGATCCTACTTTACATCCGTGCTGGGGTACTTATTCATTGGGTTTTTGTTATTTGTAATTGGCTTGTATTTCACTGCGTATAATTTAAATTACGCTTATCCGGAAATCGGTTATACGTTATCAAGCTCAATTTTTGTATTTTTAATCATTGTTCCAATTTTGACGATGAAGATCATGGCGGATGAAAGAAGGTTGAAAACAGATCAGATGTTATTAACTGCTCCTGTTCGAAATACAGATATAATTATAGGAAAATATCTGGCTCTTTTAACGGTATTTTTGTTACCTGTTATTTTATGTTGTATTTATCCGGTCATTTTGTCTTCTTTTGGAAGTGTGAACTTTAAAATGTCTTATACAGCAATTTTAGGATTTTTCTTATTTGGAGCATTAGCATTAGCTATTGGGATGTTTATTTCTTCTTTAACGGAAAGCCAGGTAATTGCAGCGGTGTTATCCTTCGCTCTACTTTTGATCATGTTTATGATGAATGGAATCACTTCATTTATTTCGGGTACTGCATTTGCTTCACTTGTTGGTCTCATTTTAATTTTGATCATTATAGGATATATTTTATATCATATGACACAGAATTACATTCTGGCAGCAGGTGTAAGTGCGATAGGTGCAATTATCTGCATTATTTTATATGTCATTGATTCTTCCAAATTTGCTGGAAAATTAACAAATATTTTAAGTGTTCTTAATGTAACAGAGAAATTTTCCAATTTTGCCGGCGGAACTTTTGATGTCACTGGGGTGGTTTATTACCTTTCTTTAACAAGCTTATTTTTGTTTTTGACAATACAGGCGATTCAAAAAAGACGCTGGAGTTAGGAGGGAGATATTAAATGATATTCAAAAAAGATATGTTTCAAACAAAGAAGTTTAAAAACGGTTCTTACAGTACGCTTTTAGCTGTGATAGCCATTGCAATGGTTATTGTTCTTAATTTAATTGTAAATGCGATACCTGCTAATTATACAAAGTTTGATGTCAGTACACAAAAGCTGACAAAGATTTCTAAACAGACCAAAGAAATACTTTCTAATTTATCAGAGGACGTTACTATTTACCAGATAACACAACAAAAAAATAAAGATAAGACGATATCAGCACTGTTAGAACGATATAAAGCAGGTTCTTCCCGTATCAAAATAGAGGAAATCGATCCGGCGACGAATCCTAACTTTGCCTCAAATTATACCTCGGATACATTGAAAGAGAATAGTGTTATTATCAAAAGCGAAAAACGTTCTAAAGTAATTCCATATGATTCTATTTATGCATCATCAATGGATAGCGCAACTTATCAACAAACGACTTCTTTCGATGGAGAAGGTCAGATTACAAGTGGTGTTGATTATGTAACTACGAATGATTTACCGGTAGTTTATGAATTAGAAGGACATGGAGAAACAAAATTGTCTGCAGCTTATATCAGTGCAATTGAAAAGCAGAACATTTCAGTTAAATCTGTAAATTTAGTTACTTCAGAAACGCTTCCCAAGGATTGTGATTGTCTCTTTATTATGGCACCAAAGCAAGACTTAACAGAGAGCGAATTGAAAAAGATAAATGCTTATCTGGAAAAAGGAGGCAACATTTTTATTGCTTCCGGGTATGAAAAAACAGATTTAAAAAATTTAGAGTCAATATTGGGCTCTTATCAAATGAAAGTGAAAGATGGACTTATCGTTGAAAATGATAATAGCCATTTTGTAAATCAATATCCATATTATTTAGTTCCGGATTTAACAGAACATAAGGTGACGAGCGATTTGATTTCAGAAAACCTAAGGGTTATTGTTCCAGAGTCTAGAGCAATTGAACTTGTTGAATCAAAAGATAAAAATATAAGCACAACAAGCTTATTGACCACTTCTGATAAAGCTTATAAAAAAGTATTAGAAGGGAATGATACATCTCTGGTTCAAGAAGATTCTGACGAGACCGGTACATTTAATGTAGCAGCTGCAGCAACGAAAAAACTTAAGGATAAGGAATCCCATTTAATTTATTTAGCATCTTCTAAATTTTTTGTGGATGATATTAATCAATTAGTAGCTGGTGCCAATGAAGATTTTGCTATAAATGGACTAAGCTGGATGTGTGAACATGAAAGCGGTATTGCAATACATTCAAAAAGTTTGGATACTCAAAAGCTTGTATTATCAGCAGGTCAAGTTAATTTCTGGAGTTTATTGTTAATGATCGTGATACCAATTACTGTCATTATAGCAGGAATTGTTGTTTGGTTAAGGAGGAGACGTAAATAATGTCAAAGAAAGTAAAGCACCTTATTATAATGGGTGTGGCATTTATTATTTTATTAATCGCTTATGCAGGGGTAAAAAAAATAAATGAAAATCAGACCAAGAAGAAAGAAGCAAAAGAAAAAGCGGAACAAATTACAGTATTAAAAATTCCAACAAGTAATATAACGAGTTTTTCTTATAATTATAATGGAAGTAATTATGTTTTTGAAAAAGATGGAGACACTTGGTTTTGTCAACAAGATAAAAATATAAAGCTTGTACAGGCAGATATAGAGACGATGCTAGGAACTGTAGATGATTTAAAAGCGGAGCGTTTGATTGAAAAATCGGATCAAAATTATGCTGCTTATGGTTTAAATACTCCATCTCAAACGATTAAGATAAAAGATAAAAACGGAAATTCTACGGTCATATTAATTGGTGATATTAATAATACCACAAGTTCCTATTATTTAGCGATAAAGGATCAAAAAACAGTATATGCGGTAGATACTGCAACTGCAACTGCTTTTCAAAAGACGTTAGAAGATTTGAAGCAAAAAGAACAGACACCAGATGAAACACCAGATCAATCCACTACATCTAAATAAATCTTAAAAATTTTGGATATTAAGAATAAATTTTTCCATTATGAACATATTATAGACATAGAATAAATATAAAGGAGAATTTATTTATGAAGAAGTTAAAGAAATTAATTTTTGTTGTACTTATGGCATCTATGTTTTGTTTTTTAACCGCTTGTACTGATAAAGATAAGGATGATAATGCAGGCGCAGATACGACTACAACAGAGGATGCAGCGGACAAAGGCGGAGCAACAGGCGGTACTGCAGATGATAATACAACAACAGATGGTGATACAACAGATACAGTGAATGATACAGATGAAAATGGTACTGTTGAAGATGCAGCTGAAGACGCAGCAGATGATGTTAAAGACACAGCTGAAGATTTAAAAGATGGTGCTGATGAAGCTGCAGATGATGTAACTGAAAATGCAGATGATGCAAATAATGAATAATAAACATAAATAATTTTAGTTTAATAAAGAAAATACTCTTAGTATGGAAATGATTCCAACCAAGAGTATTTTTGTTTGGTTCTATTACATTTCAAAAATTTTTTTCAGCTTTTCTGCTAAGTCGACAGAATTTTGAACGGTAGCAGACAGTTCTTCCATAGCAGCAGATTGGTCTTCGGTAATAGCTAAAGTGGAACTCGAACTCTTTATAGTAGTATCAAGTTTATCAAAAATCTGCGCATTCAGTGAATTAATCAGTTGGGCTGTTTTTTTTGTGCTTTCAGACAAATTCTGGATACGGTTGGCAACGACAGTAAAACCGCGCCCATCATTTCCAAGTCTGGCAGCTTCGATGGAAGCATTGATTCCGATTAATTTTGTTTGATCTGCCACTTTTGTGATATCAACCAATACTTGTGAAATTTGACGTGTCACATTATTAATTTCATTAATCTCAGTACTTAATTCATGCTGACTTGTTGTGATGTTTTGTGCAGATTCAGCCAGGATGTCAACGGTGGTAGAAATCTGCATAAAGTTTTCGGCTAAGCTTGTAGATAAAAGTTCATTTTCTACACGATTATACCCGGTCTGAGCAAGAGCATTTACAACGATGAATAATACTTCAGCAGCAGCTTCAATATTTTTCTTTTGTACGATATCAATTTTCTGTGCAGCACTCCACAACTCGTCTCCTGGAAGGTTAAGCTCATTTGCTACTTTTCGGATATTTGTTTCATTAGGATTTTTGTCTAGAATTTGTCCACCTAATACAGTTCCCAATAACTCTCCTTTTACAATAATTGGAGCAGCAAAATCTATAAGACCTGCATGACATGGTCCGATAAAGGGACGTCCAATTTTGGCAGACTCTTCTCCCATTTTGTTATGGCAGACAGCGCATCCTTTGTCACCAACAGGGGATCTGTGTATGTAATTCTGACAAAATTCACGATAATAACTTGGTTTTGTAATTTCCTTTCCATCACGATCTACGGATACAGCGGCACAATTCATTCCTAATGCAAAGTTGTCCAAAAAACTCTGTAATACATTTACATCTATTATGTCTTCTACATTAAGCTGGGTTAAATCAATTTCCCCATTTTTTAAAGTAATCATATAATGTCCTCCTCGATTCATTAATATATAAAAAATAAAAATTTAGTAACTTACAATAACGTCGTTAGTTATATTTTAATACAAAATTGTGAAAACAGCAAGAAATATTATTAAAAAATGCGAAAATAAAGTCAATATTTCCAATATTATGGAACACAACAAGAAAAGAATGGGCAAAAGTACAAATAATGTTAAAATAAATTTAAAAAAATAGAAAAATATTACAATAAATAAATTTATGGAGTAGAGAAAAAAGTATACTTGTATTTTTAATAAGTTTCGCTATAATTAAAACTAGAAAATAAAAGGGAGGTTTTGGATGAAATTCAGACCCTGTATTGATATACATAATGGATTAGTGAAGCAAATCGTAGGAGGGACTTTGCTGGATAAAGGAGATTATGCGAAAGAGAATTTTGTTTCCGGTCGTGATGCTTCTTTTTATGCTTCTTTCTATAAAAAAGATAATTTAAAAGGCGGACATATTGTTTTATTGAATTCCGAGAATTCGGAGTATTATGAAGCGAGTAGGGAACAGGCAGTGAAAGCATTGAAAGCCTATCCGGGAGGTCTGCAGATTGGAGGCGGTATCAATGACCAAAATGGAGCTTTTTATATTGAAAATGGTGCCACGCATGTGATAGTCACCTCATTTGTTTTTAAAGACGGAAAGATCAACTATGATAATCTGGAGAAAATGCAGAGAGCAGTAGGTAAAAAGCATCTTGTATTAGATTTAAGCTGTAGAAAAAAAGATGGAAACTATTATATTGTGACAGATCGATGGCAGAAGTTCACACAGGAAATAGTTACTCATGAACTACTGGACAAGCTTTCTGAATGGTGTGATGAGTTTTTGGTACATGCTGTAGATGTAGAAGGAAAAGCTTCGGGAATTGAAAAGGAATTAGTTTCTATATTAGGAGAATGGAATGGAATACCGATTACTTATGCAGGAGGAATTGGAACTTTCGGAGATTTAGAAGAGTTAAGAGAACTTGGAAAAGGCAAATTGGATGTTACTATCGGGAGTGCCTTGGATTTGTTCGGGGGCTCTATGGTGTATAAAGAGATACTGAATTTTATGAAGAATTAGGAGTAGCGTATGACGTCTTTATTAGTGAAATTATTTATTAAAAATGAGAAAAATGTTGATGATGTCAAAGTGCGGACTGCATATGGAGTTTTAGCAAGTATCGTAGGAATTTTATGTAATGTGTTTTTATTTGCATGTAAATTAGCTGTGGGTATGCTGTTAAACAGTATTGCGGTAATTGCGGATGCATTTAATAATTTATCGGATGCCGCATCAGCTGTAATTAGTTTTATCGGAATCAAAATGGCAGAAAAACCTGCGGATGAAAAGCATCCCTTTGGACATGGCAGAATGGAATATATTGCTGCTTTTGTAGTTGCATTTTTGGTACTTCAAGTCGGGTTTTCATTCTTTAAAGATTCATTTGATAAGATCAGACATCCACAGCAGATTGTTTTTCAAATATCTTCTATTATTATCTTGGTAGTTTCTGTAATTATTAAGTTGTGGCTGGGGCTCTTTTATAGAAAATTAGGTAAACGGATAAATTCAAACGTTTTACAGGCTACTTCTACAGATGCATTCGGAGACGCTATTATTACAAGTGTTACGATTGTGGCTATTCTGGTCGGATATCTGACTGGTTTAGCGATTGATGGTTATGCGGGGATATTAGTTTCGCTGGTAGTTATCTGGGCTGGAATAGGGATTGCAAGAGAGACATTAGAGCCATTGATTGGCCAGGCAGTGCCGCCGGAAGTATATTTAAGGATTACTCAAAAAGTGGAAAGTTATGAAGGAATTGTTGGTAGTCATGATTTGATCGTACATAATTATGGACCATCAAGAAATATGGCTACAATACATGCAGAAGTATCTAAAGATGCGGATATTGAAGATTCTCATGAGTTAGTGGATATGATAGAAAGAGATGTTTTTAAAGAATTAGGAATTTTTTTAGTAATTCATATGGATCCGGTTGAAGTAAAAGATGAGAAAATCCTTCAAGTGCGGGAACAAGTGCAACAGAAAGTTGAAAAGATAGATCCTAAATTTTCAATTCATGATTTTCGATATGTTGGAGGAACGACACAAATTAATTTGATTTTTGATTTGGTAGTACCAAGAACATATCAACAAGATCAAGATGAAGAAATAAAACATTTTATAGAAGAAGAACTGCAGAAAATAGACAATAGGTTCCGATGCAAGATTACGGTAGAAAGAAGCTTTATTCAGGAAAAGTCTTAAGGTTGACAAAAGACAGTTTCATTGATATTATTTATTAAGAACAAAGGGGTTCTCTGCTATTGAGGACCTTTATTTATAGAAGGTATTGCCTGAGGATCAGGATAATGGGAAAGGATGGTTCTCTTAATAGAAGAGAAATCCTTTTTTTCTGTTACTTCGAAAATGATAGTAACATAAATACAATTGGGAGTTTGGAAATATACTGACTACCGTCTAAAAGGAGAGATTAGGATGAACAAATACAAGAAAGAAGATATTATTCGTATCGTAGAAGAAGAGGATATTGAATTTATCCGTCTCCAATTCACGGATATTTTCGGAGCTTTGAAGAATGTAGCCATTACAGCGAATCAATTGGAAGATACCCTTAATAATAAGTGTATGTTTGATGGTGCGGCGATTGATGGTTTTGTGAGGGTTGAAGAGTCAGATATGTTTTTATATCCTGACTTGGATACTTTTGAAATCATTCCATGGAGACCTCAGCAAGGTAAAGTAGCAAGAATAATTTGTGATATTTATTATCCGGATGGGACTCCGTTCGAAGGTGATCCAAGATATATTTTGAAAAATATGATCAAACAGGCGAAAGAATTAGGATTTGGATTTGATGTGGGTCCCGAATGTGAATTTTTTTTATTTCACATAAACGATAATGGAGAACCGACGACAGTCAGTCATGAGAGAGCCGGTTATTTCGATTTGGGTCCAACTGATTTTGGTGAAAATGCAAGAAGAGATATGGTTCTTACCTTAGCGGAAATGGGATTTGAAATTGAAGCATCTCATCATGAAGCTGCTCCTGCCCAGCATGAAATTGATTTTAAATATGGGGAAGCTTTGAAGACCGCTGATAGTATTATGACATTCAAATTAGTTGTGAAGACGATAGCCAAGCGACACGGTCTGTATGCAACTTTTATGCCGAAACCGAAGATGGGTATCAATGGTTCAGGTATGCATATCAATATGTCTTTATCTAAAGAGGGAAAGAATATTTTTGGTGATAGTGCTGACACGAATGGTTTAAGCGAAGAAGCTTATTATTTTATTGGTGGAATCATGAAACATATGAAAGGTATGACACTTTTTACAAATCCATTAGTTAATTCGTATAAAAGATTTGTACCGGGATATGAAGCACCGATTCATATTGCCTGGTCTCTTAGAAACAGAAGTCCATTGATACGTATTCCTGCCGTTTCCAGTAATCAGATGAGGGTAGAATTAAGAAATCCGGATCCTTCCTGTAATCCTTATTTAGCACTTGCTGTATGTTTGGCAGCAGGATTAGAAGGGATTAAGAATAAAATCATGCCACCTGAAAGTATTGATGGTAATATATTCAATATGACAGAGGAAGAGATGAAAGAAGTGGGAATCCAATCACTTCCAAGAACTTTGAAAGAAGCGATTGATGAGTTTAAGGCAGATACATTTATTCAAAATGTTTTGGGAGAACATATTTCAACAAAGTATATAGAAGCAAAAACAAAAGAATGGGAAGACTATTGTCAGAAGGTATCAGAGTGGGAATTGGAACAATATCTTTATAAGTTTTAATGTATACACGGGGGAGAAAACCTAGGAGTTAAAAAGATCTCTTTCAGTTACAACAGGAATGTAAGAGAGTAACAGGAGGTGTATACATGGCAAATATTGTAGTGCTGTTTTCTAAATTAGAAAATGCCAAGAATATAAAGAATATTTTAGTTCGAAGTGGTTTTTCGGTTGCGGCTGTGTGTACAACGGGTGCCCAGGCAATTCAAAGTGCTGATAGTCTGGATGATGGTATTTTGGTATGTGGATACCGATATTCAGATATGCTATATTCAGAATTACGAGATTATCTTCCCGGAAATTTTGAAATGTTACTGGTTGCTTCCAAACATTTACTGAATGAATGTTTAGGAACGAATATTATGTCTCTGACTATGCCGATTCAGGTACATGATTTGGTGAGTACCGTAGAAATGATGGAGTATAATATTGAGCGTCGCAAGAAAAAACTTCGTTCTAAGCCTAAAGCAAGAAATGAAAAGGATAAGGAAATTCTTTGGGAGGCAAAAGTGCTTTTAATGGAACGAAATAATATGACAGAAGAAGAAGCCCATCGTTATATACAAAAGTCTAGTATGGACAATGGAGTGAATTTGATCGAAACGGCTCAGATGGTATTAAGCCTAATGCGTAGCTAAGATAATAGAATGGAGAAAAATATGAAATTTACAAAAATGCATGGACTTGGAAATGATTATGTATATGTGAACTGTTTTGAAGAAACAATTGAAAACCCGGAAGAGTTGGCTAGGTTTATCAGCGACAGACATTTTGGAGTTGGTTCCGATGGACTTATTTTAATTCATCCATCAAAGGTTGCAGATTTTGAAATGATTATGTATAATGCAGATGGTTCCAGAGGTGAAATGTGTGGAAACGGGATTCGATGTGTAGCTAAATATGTATATGATTATAAATTAACAGAAAAAACAGAAATAAGTGTTGAGACTCTGGGAGGAATTAAATATCTGGAGCTCAATGTAAAAGATGAGAAAGTAGAATCTGTTAAAGTCAACATGGGATCGCCTGAATTGGCTGCAGATAAAATACCTGTTAAATCACAGAATCAAAAAGTAATGAACGAACCTATTGATGTCGAAGGGATAACATATCATATGACTTGTGTTTCAATGGGAAACCCACATGCAGTTATTTTTGTAAATGATATAAAAGATCTAGATTTGGAAAAAATTGGACCTAAGTTTGAAAATCATGAAAGATTTCCGAACAGAATCAATACTGAATTTGTTCGAGTGATTGATAAAGAGACAGTTGAAATGAGAGTATGGGAAAGAGGTTCAGGTGAAACGCTTGCATGCGGAACCGGAGCCTGTGCGACAGTTGTAGCTTGTATTTTAAATGGTTATACGAATGATGAAGTAACAGTTCATTTACTAGGCGGGGATTTGCAAATACAATGGGATAAAAAAGAGAACCTGATTTATATGACAGGACCCGCAACCATTGTATTTGATGGTGAAATTCAAATATAATATTAAAACTAGGAGGAACACATGTTTAAAATTAATGAAAATTTTTTAAAATTGCCGGGAAGTTATTTGTTTTCTACAATTGGCAAAAAGGTCACTGCATTTAAGGAGCAAAATCCAGAGAAAAAGATTATTAGTCTGGGAATAGGAGATGTAACCCAGCCATTGGCACCGGCAATAATTGAAACATTACATGGTGCAGTTGATGATATGAGTAATGCGGAGACGTTTAAAGGATATGCACCTGATTTGGGCTATGAATTCTTACGTACTACAATTGCTCAAAATGATTACAAAGATCATGGATGTGATATTTCCGCAGATGAAATTTTTGTTTCAGATGGTGCCAAATGTGATTCCGGTAATATTCAGGAAATTTTCAGCCAGGAAAATAAGATAGCTGTTTGTGATCCAGTTTATCCGGTATATGTAGACAGTAATGTAATGGCAGGAAGAACCGGAATTTATGATACTAAATCAGAAGTGTGGAGCAATGTAATTTATATGCCATGTACGGCAGAAAATAATTTTGCACCTCAACTGCCAAAAGAAACACCGGATATCATCTATCTTTGTTTTCCGAACAATCCTACTGGTGCTACCGTGAATAAAGCGCAGTTACAAGAATGGGTAGATTATGCGAATAAAGTTGGAGCTGTCATTATATATGATGCTGCATATGAAGCGTATATCTCCGAGGAGGATGTACCACATTCTATTTATGAATGTGATGGAGCAAGAACATGTGCCATTGAACTCAGAAGTTTTTCCAAAAATGCAGGATTTACTGGTGTTCGTCTGGGATTCACTGTTATTCCCAAAGAATTAAAAGCTGGTGATGTTTCTTTACATTCACTTTGGGCAAGACGTCATGGAACCAAATATAATGGAGCACCTTATATTGTTCAAAAAGCGGGAACAGCAGTTTATTCAGAAGCTGGAAAAGCACAGTTAAAAGAGCAGGTAGCTTATTATATGAATAATGCTAAATTAGTTTATGATGGTTTGAAATCTGCAGGTTATACAGTATCAGGTGGTGTCAATGCGCCATATATCTGGTTGCAGACACCAAATAAAATGAAATCATGGGATTTCTTTGATTATTTATTAGAGAATGCAAATGTTGTAGGAACTCCTGGATCAGGATTTGGGCCAAGTGGAGAAGGTTATTTCAGACTTACTGCATTTGGAAGTTATGAGAATACTGTAGAAGCAATGAATCGAATTAAAGCTTTATAATAATATGCCGTCCCAGAATATGAAAAATATTCTAGGGGCGGTTTTTCATAATAGAATTTTAGTCATGTATTTTTTAAAATAACATATACTAGTCAAAAATAAAAGTAAGAGAAAAATTAAATGCGATCAATTAATAATAATATAGGAAATAATATTGTTGTAGGTGAAAAAGTAGAAGTTCCTATAGTTAATGGAGAGTATGTACATTCCATTGATTTTGATAATGCAGCAACTACACCTCCATTTTGTTCAGTACTCAACGATATAAATAATTTTGCGCCGTGGTACTCATCAATACATAGAGGCGCAGGATATAAATCTGAATTATCATCAAAAGTTTATGATAATGCAAGATATCTGGTTCAGGATTTTGTTCATGCCGATAAGGATAAAGATGTAGTTATATTTACAAAAAATACCACGGAGTCCATAAATCTACTTTCTTATGTTTTATCCCAGCAAACCGAACATCAAAATGTAGTTCTGTCAAGTTGGATGGAACATGCTTCTAATGATTTGCCTTGGAGAGGTAAATTTCTTTTGGATTATATAGAAATTGACTCTTTGGGACGCTTATCTCTAAATGACTTAGAAAATAAATTGATAAAATACAAAGGTAGTGTAAAACTGGTCACTATCACTGGAACTGCTAATGTTACAGGTTATATAAATCCGATACATGAAATAGCATCCATTACACATAAATATGGTGCTAAGATCATGGTTGACGGAGCCCAGATGGTTCCTCATATTCCTGTCGATATGATGCCTTTCAATACCCCTGAGCATATTGATTTTTTAGTTTTTTCAGCACATAAAATGTATGCACCTTTTGGAATTGGTGTACTCATTGGTCCCAAAACAGTGTTCAAAAAAAGTGAAGCACTTATACTTGGAGGAGGTACATTTCGTTTATATACACACGGCAAGATACAGTGGTCTGATCCTCCGCTAAAAGACGAAGCAGGAACACCAAATGTTATGGGGGTAGCAGCATTAAGTTCAGCTATACAGACTCTTATTTCTATAGGAATGAATGAAATATTTAGCTATGAAAAGGCTTTATATGACTACATGGTAGAAAAAATGAGTCATATTCCAGGGATATGTTTTTATAGTGATACCAGTAAAGAAGATACGGTTAGTATTGTTCCTTTTAATATGGTTAATATCTCTCACCAATTAATGGCAACTATTCTTGCAAATGAATCTGGTATTGCTGTTAGAAATGGATTTTTCTGTGCACACCCTTATTGTGAACGACTTTTGGGGCTTTCTGAAAGTGATATGGAATATTATTTTAATCATAAAAATGTAAAACTTCCTGGCATGGTCAGAGTTAGTCTTGGATTGTATAATACTTACGAAGAAATAGATAAATTTATAAAAACTCTTTTGTTAATTTCACAAAACCAGGAATATTTTATACAAAAGTATACGGATAAAATTATTGCATTAGAAAATCCGGGATGTTAATGAGGGTAGATAGATTTTTAAAATGAGGAAAAAAATATAGTAAAATTTGTTAAAAACAAAAGTAAATTAATTTTTTATTGTAATTTAAAAATAATTGTGTTAGGATACAATAGTAAATGCGAGGAAAGAGACTCTGTATTATGGAACTTGACAGGAAGAAGACGTCACCGACTGAGAGCGTCTTCATGAGGAATTAGTATAAGGGAACACTCTGGAGCAGACTGGTTGAAAAATTTAGAGTAGGTCAGTACGTTGTACGCGTTAAGTACTTAGAGTGGAGAAATAGATTTATTTCTCAATGCGGGTGGTACCGCGGGAAAAGTATAGTCCCGTCCCGGAATATGTCATGTATTCCAGGGACGGTTTTTTTAGTTTTAAATACCTCCTTGGAAGCAAATATTTGAAAAGGAATGGTGTCATTATGGAATTTATGACAGGTGTTAAGCCAAAAGAAAACAAAGAACTAAGTGAATTGATCAATGGAATGGAAGGTGCTCAGGTAAAAGTTAACGGAGCCGTGCATACAATTCGTGATATGGGAAATATTGCTTTTGTAGTCCTGCGTAAAAGGGAAGGCTTGTTACAATGTGTATTTGAAGAAGGGGAAACTCAATTTGAATTACGAAACCTGAAAGAAGCTTCTACTGTTGAAGTTATGGGTGTTGTTGCAAAATCAGAAAAAGCTCCGAATGGAATTGAAATTTTACTAAAAACGATCACGATTTTATCAGAACCGGCAGAAACTATGCCGATTCCTATTGCAAAATGGAAGATGAATACATCGTTAGAAACAAATTTGAATTTACGCCCCATAGCTCTTAGAAATATTAAAGAGAGGGCAAAATTTAAAATACAAGAAGCCGTAGTAAGAGGGTTTCGAGATTTTTTATTCGAACAGGGCTTCACAGAAATCCATACACCAAAAATCGGTGCAAAAGGTGCAGAGGGCGGAGCCAATATTTTTAAACTAGATTATTTTCATAAACCTGCTGTCTTGGCACAAAGCCCTCAATTCTATAAACAGATGATGGTAGGTGTATTTGACAGAGTATTTGAAGCAGCACCGGTATTTAGGGCAGAGAAGCATAATACAAAGCGTCATTTGAATGAATATACATCTCTGGATTTTGAGATGGGTTATATAGAAAGTTTTGAAGATATCATGGAGATGGAAACCGGATGCCTTCAAAGAATTATGAAGTTAATTGAAGAGAATTATGAAAAAGAAGCTAAGATTTTAGGATTAAATCTTCCAAAAACAGATGAAATTCCGTGTGTACGATTCGATAAAGCAAAAGAGTTGGTATCAGAAAAATATGACAGACCGATTCGTAATCCATATGATTTAGAGCCGGAAGAAGAAATTTTAATCAGTCGTTATTTTAAAGAAGAAATGGATGCTGATTTTGTATTCGTAACCCACTATCCGTCCAAAAAGCGTCCTTTTTATGCGCTGGATGATCCTGAAGATACAACATTTACATTAAGTTTTGATTTATTGTTTAAAGGAATGGAAATAACTACAGGAGGGCAGCGTATTCATGATTATCAAATGTTATTAGATAAAATTAAGGCACGTGGTATGGAAACAGAAGGTATGGAACATTATTTGATGGCGTTCAAGCATGGAATGCCGCCACATGGTGGATTAGGTATTGGATTAGAACGTTTGACCATGAAACTCTTAGATGAAGAAAATGTAAGAGAGACTACTTTATTTCCAAGAGATTTGAATCGATTAGAACCATAAGAGGAAGGTGACGAAATGGCAAATAAAATCAGTGATGAAACAATAGAATATGTCAGTATCTTGTCTAAACTAAAACTTACTGACAAGGAAAAAAAACAGGCTAAGAAAGAAATAGGAAATATGCTTGATTATTTTGACAAATTGAATGAATTGGATACTACAGGAGTAGAACCTATGAGTCATGTATTTCCAATCAATAATGTATTTAGAGAAGATGTTATCAAAAATGAAGATCAAAGAGAAGATATTTTGAAAAATGCACCGGGAGTCAAAGATGGTATGTTTAAAGTACCACGTACAGTAGAGTAAGGAGGACGTAATGAGTATTTTGAGTTTGACCGCTGTCGAACTGGCAGCTAAAATTAAGGCAAAAGAAGTTACCGTTCTTCAAGCAGTAGAAGAAGTAATTTCACAAATAGAAGCGAAGGAAGAATTGTATAAATGCTATGTTACGATAGCAAAAAATAGAGCAATAGAAAGAGCGAAACAGGTGCAGGAGCAAATAGATTCCGGTAATTTGACGGGACCTCTGGCAGGGGTTCCGGTTGCAATTAAAGATAATATGTGTATTAAGGATATGCTTACTACTTGCAGTTCCAAAATTTTAAGTAATTTCATTCCTACTTATTCGAGTGAAGCAGTTATTAAATTGGAAGAAGCAGGAGCTATTATTATAGGAAAGACCAATATGGATGAATTTGCAATGGGAAGTACAACAGAAACCTCGGCTTATGGAGTAACCAAAAATCCAAGAAATCCGGAACATGTACCTGGAGGGTCTTCAGGAGGCTCAGCGGCTGCTGTGGCAGCAGAAGAGTGTTTCTTCGCTTTAGGATCAGATACAGGTGGCTCCATACGTCAGCCGGCATCTTATTGCGGAGTAGTAGGAATGAAGCCGACTTATGGCACAGTATCACGTTATGGATTAATTGCGTATGCATCTTCTTTAGACCAGATAGGACCATTGGCAAAGGATGTGACAGATTGTGCGACTATATTAGAAGTGATAGCATCTCATGATGAAAAAGATTCTACGTCCATAAAAAGAGAGGATACAGACTTTACGAAAGCTTTGGTGAATGATGTAACAGGTATGAAAATAGGAATTCCTCAAGATTATTTCATGAAGGGGCTGGCTCCGCAAGTAAAAGAAGCCATATTAAATGCAGCTAAAGTCTTGAAAGATAAGGGAGCAATTGTAGAGGAGTTTGATTTAGGATTAGTTGAGTATGCCATTCCAACTTACTATACGATAGCAGCGGCAGAAGTCAGTTCAAATTTGGAAAGATTTGACGGCATTAAATATGGTTACCGCACAAATGAATTTGATGGACTTCATGACATGTATAAAAAGACTCGTTCTGAAGGATTTGGAAAAGAAGTGAAAAGCAGAATCATGCTAGGATCATTCGTACTGAGTTCAGGATATTATGATGCTTATTATTTAAAGGCACTTAGGACGAAAGCTTTAATTAAAAAAGCATTTGATACAGCATTTGAAAAATATGATGTGATTTTGGGACCTGTAGCACCAACTACAGCTCCAAAGCTTGGCTCATCTTTAAATGATCCGATGAAAATGTATCTCAGTGATATTTATACTATTTCTGCTAATTTAGCTGGTCTTCCGGGAATTACCCTTCCTTGTGGAAAGGATGAAAAAGGTCTGCCTATCGGGCTTCAGCTGACAGGCAATTGTTATCAGGAAAAGAAAATCATTCAAGCAGCTTATACGTATGAAAAAGCTAGAGGAAAAATTGAATGGGATCAACATAGTGAGGAGGTGTAGAAATGGCAAAACAATATGAAACAGTCATTGGGCTTGAGGTCCATGTCGAATTAGCGACCAAAACGAAAATTTTCTGCTCCTGCAGTACCGAATTTGGGGGAGCTCCCAATTCGCATACTTGTCCGGTATGTACTGGTATGCCAGGTTCTTTGCCTGTTCTTAATAAACAGGTAGTAGAATATGCAATCGCAGTGGGACTTGCTACCAATTGTAAAATTACTCAATATTGTAAGTTCGATAGAAAAAATTATTTCTATCCCGATAATGCGCAAAATTATCAAATTTCACAGTTATATCTGCCGATCTGCCGGGATGGAAAAATAGAAATTGAGACTTCTACAGGCACCAAATCGATTGGAATCCATGAAATTCATATGGAAGAAGATGCAGGAAAGCTAATTCATGATGAATGGGAAAATTGTTCATTAGTAGATTATAATCGTTCCGGTGTGCCTTTGATTGAAATTGTTTCGGAACCGGATATGCGTTCTGCTGAAGAAGTTATTGCATATTTAGAGAAACTAAGACTTATTGTTCAGTATTTAGAAGCTTCTGATTGTAAATTACAGGAAGGATCTATGAGAGTGGATGTTAATCTTTCCGTTCGCGAAGCTGGAGCTGAAGAATATGGAACGAGGACGGAGATGAAAAATCTAAACTCTTTTAAAGCAATTTCAAGGGCAATTGAAGGAGAGAGAGCACGTCAGATAGAGTTGATAGAAGAAGGAAAGCAAGTAATTCAGGAAACAAGACGCTGGGATGACAATAAAGAGCAGTCATTTGCAATGCGTTCCAAAGAAGACGCTCAAGATTATCGTTATTTTCCGGAACCGGATTTAGTACCGATAGAGATTAGTGATGAATGGTTAGAACGTATACGTGCAAATCAGCCGGAGTTACGTACAGAAAAATTAAAACGTTATAAAGAAGAATATGATATCCCAGAATATGATGCACAAATTATAACGGGTTCTAAAAAACTGGCAGATCTTTTTGAAAAGACTTCTGCGATTTGCCAGAAACCGAAAAAAGTTTCTAATTGGCTTATGGTAGAGACAATGCGGTTATTAAAGGAAAATGATATGGAACCGGAAGATATTTCTTTTGCACCGGAAAATTTGGCAAAACTCATAGAATTGGCTGAGAGTGGTACCATTAATAGTACAGTTGCCAAAGAAGTATTTGAAGAAATTTTCAGAAATAATATCGATCCCAATCAGTACGTAGAAGAGAAAGGTTTAAAAACTGTAAATGACGAGGGAGAACTTCGTTCTACAATAGAAAAGATTATCGCTGAGAATCCTCAATCTGTAGAAGACTATAAAAATGGTAAAGAAAAAGCAATTGGTTTTCTGGTAGGACAGACTATGAAAGCTATGAAAGGAAAAGCAAATCCTGGTCTCGTAAATCAAATATTAAAAGAATTGTTATAGTTCATCTACAAAAATACTGACATCAGTAATTAATTGCTGAATATGTCGGTATTTTTGTTTGAGTAAAAGTAATACTAGTAATGACATTAAATCTGGGGAAATTCATATATTATAGTATTAAATAATTGGAGAGATATTAATGTATGATGAAAATAATTTTATATTAAATGAAAGACTCTACATACAACAAAATGAAAAGCAAGCAAGAATATTAGATCCCGATGTCATTAGTGTACCATGGGGCTACCAGGTAGAAGTGTTTGCACAAGGATTGAATACTCCTGTTGGATTAGATTTTAATGAGGAAGGAGATATGTTGATTGCAGAATCTGGTGAAGCGTCAGGGAATGCTCAGGTTTTATTATTAAAAAATGGTGAGCTGGAAAAGGTGGCAGAAGATTTTCATATACCAATTACCGGAATTAATTATTATGATGGTAGAATTTTTGTTTCACATAAAGGAGTTATTACCGTTTTGCATGAGGACGGAATGAGAGAAGATATCATAAGTGGACTACCTAGTAATGGAGATTTTGGTAATAATAGAGTGGAAATAAGCAAGAACAATAAAATGTATTACGGTCAGGGAACGGCTACGAATTCAGGTATCGTTGGTTTGGATAATAAGTGGTTATTTGAACATCCATTTTTTCATGATTTCGTTGGTTCCCCGGTGATTTTAAAAGGAATTAATTATAAAACAAAAAATATATTAATACCTGCTGAAGAAGCTGCTTATACAGGTGCTTTTTCTGCTTTTGGTGTCCCAAATACGAATGAGTATACGATGGAAGAGGGCAGAACGTTGGCTACCGGCAGTATTATGAGAGCGAATCTGGATGGTTCTGAATTAGAAATGGTTGCTTGGGGATTACGTAATCCATTTCAAGTAAAGTTCGATAAGTTTGATAGACTGATTATATCAAATCAAGGTCCTGACAATAGAGGAAGCAGGCCAATTGCAAATGGACTGGATGAATTGCATTTATTTAAAGAAGGAACTTGGTATGGCTGGCCTGATTATGTAGCTGCTGAACCGGTAACAATGCCACGATTTACACCTATAGGTGCGAAACAACCCGATTTATTGTTAGAAACAGTTCCATCAGTTCCGCCATCAGTTCCACCGCTTCCAATTGCAACCTTTCCAGCCGGAGCTAATATCTGTGGTTTTGATTTTAATTATAATGAAGACTTTGGACCTCTAGGTGATGCATATGTTGCACAATTTGGCAGTTTGCAGTTTGAAGAATCAAAAGATTACATTCGTTCAGGTGTAGGACATAGGGTAGTCAGGGTAAATATGAATACAGGTGAAACATCTACATTTGCTATTAATAAAACAGGATTTCCACAAGAGGAAGGCTTTGGAAGACCAATAGACGTTGTTTTTGGACCCGATAGTGCAATGTATATAGCAGATTATTCAACTGACATAGGGGAATTTCCTAACGTATTTTCACCTAATACAGGGGTTATATGGAGAATATCGAAAGTATAATATAGAATATAGCATAAAAATATTAAATAAGGAAATCATTGTACAAAATATATAAAAAGTGTAGAATGGTTATTGGAGATAAACTGAAAACTAAGAACAAACAGAAAGTGGTGTACAACAAAATGAATTATGTCTTAGATACCCACTCACATACAATTGTAAGTGGACATGCATATAATACCATTAATGAAATGGCAATGGCAGCATCAGAGAAGAAACTAGAGTTACTAGCAATTACAGAGCATGCACCAAGTATGCCGGGTTCTTGCCAGGAAATTTATTTTCGTAATTTGAAAGTACTAGAGAGAAATAAGTATGGCGTAGAGTTGTTATTCGGAGCGGAATTAAATATTATTGATAAGTGGGGAAGAGTCGATTTACCAAATCATGTTTTAGAAAAACTGGATATTGGAATTGCAAGTCTTCACCCGCCCTGTATAAAACCTGGAACAATGGAAGAGAATACAGCGGCCTATGTGAATGTAATGAAGAATCCATACATAGACATTATCGGGCATCCGGATGATGACAGGTTTCCGATTGACTATAAAATACTGGTAGAAACAGCCAAAGAACAAAATGTACTGTTGGAGGTCAATAACAGTTCTATTGGACATACAGATCGTAAAGGAGCCAAAGAGCATATTCTTCAAATGCTCAAATTGTGTAAAGAGAAGAATGTTTCTGTTGTCATTGGTAGTGATGCGCATGCAGACACATCGGTCGGAAATCATGGAGCGGCTTTTGCACTAATGAAAGAAGTTGAGTTTCCGGAAGAGTTGGTTGTAAACAGATCAGTTAATGTATTAAAATCATTCTTACACAAATTCTGATAGATCGATGGGACATATTGCTTTACTTTAAAACTTTAGTATGTTAAAATAATGAGATAAGAATAATTAAATTCAAGATTTATGGTGTTGGAGGGAATGGTTATGAGCAAAAAAATCAGAACCAAAGCGGTTGACCATTTATTTCAGGCAATATTAAGCCTAAAAGATGCAGAAGAGTGTTATATATTTTTTGAAGATGTATGTACCGTAAATGAATTATTATCATTATCTCAAAGATTTGAAGTAGCTAGAATGCTGAGGGATCAAAAAACCTATTTAGAAATTGCAGAGGAGACAGGTGCTTCTACAGCAACTATTAGTAGAGTGAATCGTTCTTTGAATTATGGTAATGATGGTTATGATATGGTATTTGAAAGAATGGCTCCAATAAAAGATAATGAATAAGCATGAAATATTTGATAAAAAAGGAGTGCCGCACTAAATAGTGTGGCACCCTTTTCTTATTTTTTTAATACCTTTATGGGTATCTTTTATTTCTCCTGCTTTTTCAAGAGCTATTTTAGCAACAACAGGTCCGATAATGGAATAAATAAATGTGGAACAAAGTATAGTAGTTCGGATACTGCTGGAATAATCCGGAACGATCTTACTTGCTACAACGATTAATCCTAATGCCACTCCGGCTTGGGGCATAAGTGTAGGTCCCAAATATTTGCTTATCTTTTTCTCTTGGTGTGTTATTCTTCCACCAATATAAGCTCCAAACATTTTTCCAATAATTCGAACGATAACATATAATGTTCCGATGAATCCTATACTTTTTAACGCAGATACTTCAAATCCGGCACCAGAGATTATAAAAAATATCATATAGATAGGTGGTGAAAATTCGTCTATAATATCAGATATTTCATCCGTTTCGCTTGATATATTTGCTATAGTTGCTCCAAGTGCCATACAGGCCATTAATGCAGAACCATGCAGCATTTCAGAGCACCAATATATTCCAGTAGTAAAAGCGATAATAATAGGTAGTCGATTAGACTGCTTTTTAAAATATCTTAAAATCAGTTTTAAACCTATACCAAATATAATCCCAAGTAGTAATGATACTCCAATTTCATAGAAAGGGCTTAAAATAGATAGAGCAATATTGGTATTTTTAGTTGATAAAGTTTTTACGATTGTAACTGCAAATCCAAAACCAATTAAAGCTACAGCATCATCAATCGCTACCACACTTAGTAACATGCTTGTTAATGAACCCTTTGCTTTGTACTGATTTATCACCATAATAGTCTGTGCAGGGGCAGTAGCAGCTGCGATCGCACCCAGCATAATAGCAAATTTCGGATCAAATCCACACAAGATAGGAATTACTGACACTAATATAATAGCACCAAATGATTCGCATATTGCTATTATGATTGGCGCAGAACCTACCTTTTTAAAGTATGTGAATTTAAAACCAAGACCAATTGAAAAAGCAATAAATGCCAGTGCTAAATCGGAGATAACACCAAATCCATGAACCATTGCAGTGGGAATAATGTTCATAAAAGATGGACCTAATAATAATCCGGCGATTAAGTAACCAGTTACATTTGGCAGTTTGATCTGTTTTACAAGGCGTCCAAACAGTATACCGCTTAATAACATGATGGCTACTTCTAATATGATTTTATTTTCCATCTTCTTTATAAAATCCTTTCATAAAATCGATCGGAACAGTAAATACGACGCCAGTATCATTTTGTGCAAGGTTTCCGATTACATTTTCAATTGCATCAATTGCATTTTTAACTTTTTCATCCTCCAATACAACTAAAATCAATTTGTTCTTCTTCCATTCAGGTTTCATAAAAGCACGTACGGCTCCTAAAAAAGGAAGTTCATCTTCATCGTAACGGCTGTTCAATAATCTTACCATTCCGACGCTGTCAATAATAGTTGCATCTTTAATATTTTGCTTTATGAATTCAGTTAGTATATCGTCAAGCTTATCCGGTTGACTTAAAACAAAATATAATAATTTCATACTTTTTTCCTCCAATTCTCATAAGTAACAACTTAAGTATAGCACTACGTTGTTACTTTGTAAAGAATTGTCCAAAATGGAAAACTATTCTTTGGGATATAAGAAGTTGTTTACAACATCCGGATTGGAATCTTGTGTGACCAAAAAAATAATATCATTTTCTTGCAACTGCAAATAAGGCCCCGGAGATACCATAGTCTGATGATTCCTATGAACAGCAACAACGGTGGCACCAGTATTCTGCCATAGTTTGATATCTGTAATGTTTTGATTGATGAATGCACAATCGGTTGTAATAAGAATTTGGAAAGGTACAAAGGGATTTAAAGAACGGAAATGTTCAGAAGCTGCTACTAAATCTGTTAAGTATTTATCTAATAGATCCATATCTTTACGTTGTTGATCAATACAAGTTAAAATATTATTTTTAATTAGATCCAATGAAAGATGATTCTTTTGTTGTTCTATAAATTTTTCGGCATTTTTATAAGATTTAATAATAACACCGCTTCCTTTTTCTGAGGTCACAATGTCTAGATCAGTTAACACACAAATAGCTCTTCTAGCTGTTTCGGCAGATACTTTATGCTGACTTGCGAGAGTAGAACGCGCAAATATTTTTTGTCCAACTTCATATTCTCTGCTTGCAATTCTAGTAGCTATTTCTATTGCTATTTGCTGATAACGGGGTATTGTATTCTTCTTATTATTCATATTCCTCCTGTTTTCCATATAATTCTCCTTTCCTGATTTGGCGTTAGCTGTTTCAATTTAAAAAAGATTGCCAGATCATGAAAATTTCCAGCAATCAATCATGTTATTTTTCTTTTAGAATAAATATTAAGTATTGTTTGGTATTTCCGGCATAAGGTCAATGATTTTTTCAATAAGCTGTTTTTTCACATAAACATCGAAAGCAAGCATACATATAAAAGAAAATTTCTGTAAATAATCCTGGTCGATTTCTTTCGCTTCTTCAAATATCGTTGTTGATTTTTTGAATTTCTCTGCGATATCTTTTTTAAGACTTTCAATTTCTTCTTTTTCTAAACCAAATACTTCATTGTAAATAGTCTCTAAATTTAATTCTTCATCTGTCTCAAAATATTTGTTGGTCAATGGATTTAGCAAATTTTGAATATCATTAATACTTAATATATTTTTAAAGTAATATATAAAGATTAACATCAGCATGTGATCTTTAGAGTATTTTTTTTTGGTTGGTGGAGGAAGTAAATTATTTTTCGCATAATTATTAATCATTGTTTTCGTTAATATTTTATCTTCCGGATAACGTTTTGAGGGTTCTAAATGAGAATCCATAAATTTTGTCACCTGATCCATATATAGTTCAATATTAGGGATATCTTCGGCTTTTATATATTCGATTCTGGATAAGCTTTCCAGAATGCTGTTTAAAAAATCTTCTTTGTTAATCGTCATTTCATCACTCCCTGTCTACATTATATAGTATAGAAAACTAGATGACAAGTATTTCGTAAGGATTTTTAATAATTAGAACGATTGACATAACAATAATATTATGAAACAATTAGTTGTAATATAAGTAATGTGACGTTAAATATGATATCAGGTTGAGGAAAAATGATTAATAAAGGAGAATGCTTCATGAAGAGAAAAGAATTAAAATTTTTATTTGCAGGAATATTTGTTAGTATCGGGTTTATGGCTCTTTTAAACTGCTGGCTGGATAAACGAGCCAAAAAAGAAAGTTTCGCAGATGGAATTGAATCAGAAAATAATTTTATTATTGGTAAATGGAAAGCAACTGCTGTTGAAGTTAATGGTCAGAGAATGAAAGTTAATGAAACGACGAACAGTTCACTTATTATTACATTAAAAATCAATAATGGATATGAAGCTACAATAAATTATGAGGGGAATACAGTTATAGGTAATGTAATTCAAAAAGATAACAAATATCTTATTGACACAGATGAAGATGCGATGATCGAATTAAAAATTGATCATGATAAATTAATAGTAAATATAATTAAGGAACCATTGGCTCCCAAAACGGATGAAAATTTTTATTGGATCTGTGAAAGAGTAGGATAAAAATGGGAACATACATTCGAAAAATATTTTCTTTTAATTGACATTCATACGTTTATTCTGTAATATACAAGAGACTAGAAAATTATCAGCGCAGAGTAAGTTTGAAAATAAGGTAGGATAAAATATGAGTATTTATGATACACTAAATTCACAACAACAAGAAGCAGTTTTTCATACAGAAGGTCCGGTTCTCATTTTAGCCGGGGCAGGTTCCGGAAAGACAAGAGTCTTGACCCATAGAGTTGCTTATTTAATAGAAGAAAAAGGAATCAATCCATGGAATATTATGGCTATCACGTTTACGAATAAGGCAGCAGGAGAGATGCGGGAAAGAGTAGACAGCTTAGTTGGGTTTGGTTCTGAAAGTATTTGGGTAAGTACGTTCCATTCGACTTGTGTTCGGATATTAAGACGTTATATTGAGCGTCTGGGATTTGATAATAATTTTACAATTTATGATAGTGACGACCAAAAGTCATTAATGAAAGATATATGCAAACGACTTCAAATTGATACGAAGATATATAAGGAAAAATCTTTTCTGGCTGCTATATCAAAGGCAAAAGATGAGCTAATAACTCCGGAAGAGTTTGCTTTGAAAGCAGAGGGAGATTTTAATCAAAAGAAATATGCTTGTGTTTATGCGGAATACCAAAAGCAATTAAGAAGCAACAATGCATTAGATTTTGATGATTTGATTGTCAAAACAGTGGATTTATTTCAAACACAACCCGATGTCTTGGAGTATTATCAGGAGCGTTTCAAATACATTATGATAGATGAGTATCAAGACACAAATACGGCACAGTTCCAGTTTGTCAGTTTACTGTCATCAAAGTACAAAAATCTTTGTGTTGTAGGTGATGATGATCAATCCATTTACAAATTCAGAGGTGCTAATATTGCTAATATTTTAAGTTTTGAAAAAGTATATCCTACAGCAAAGGTAATTAAACTGGAACAAAATTATCGTTCAACACAAAACATTTTAGATGCGGCCAATCAAGTGATTTGTAATAATACAGAGCGAAAGGATAAATCTCTTTGGACAGATAATGACAAAGGAGACAAAATAGAATTACAGGTATTTAACAGTGCTTATGAAGAAGCTGAATTTATTGTAGGTGATATCAGTCAAAAAGTACGTAACGGTGATTTGGAATATAAAGATTGTGCGATTCTTTACCGAACAAATGCGCAATCCCGTATGTTTGAAGAAAAATTTGTCATTGGAAATATTCCATACAAAATTGTGGGCGGTGTTAATTTCTATGCAAGGAAAGAGATTAAAGATCTGCTGGCATATTTAAAAACGATTGACAATGCCAGAGATGATCTGGCAGTTCGAAGAATTATCAATGTTCCCAGAAGGGGGATTGGACCTACGACTTTAAGCCGTGTTCAAGACTATGCCTTGGATCATGATTTAGGATTTTATGACGCATTAAAAGTGGTGGATGAGATACCTAATATAGGACGGAGCGCAGTTAAGATTCGTCCATTTGTCAATTTTATTCAAATGCTTAGAAGCAAACTGGAATATGTATCCGTGACCGAACTGATGCAGGAAATCATAGAAGAAACCGGATATGTGAAAGAATTAGAAGCAGATAATACAGAAGAAGCTATGCAGAGAATTGAAAACATAGACGAATTAATCAGTAAGATCGTTGCTTATGAAGAAGAGAGTGAAACTCCTACATTAAGTGGATTTCTGGAAGAAGTAGCATTAGTAGCAGATATCGATAATTTAGATGAAGACAGTAATCATGTGGTACTAATGACGTTACATAGTGCAAAAGGATTAGAATTTCCTAATGTATATTTGGCAGGAATGGAAGATGGAATTTTTCCAAGTTATATGACAATAGTGGCAGATGATCCTACTGAAATTGAAGAGGAGAGAAGATTATGCTATGTTGGAATTACCAGAGCACGAAAGTGGCTGACAATAACCAGTGCAAAACAAAGAATGATTCGAGGAGAAACACAATATAATAAAGTATCACGTTTTGTAAATGAGATTCCAAGACAGCTTTTTGCAAAAGAACCACAGAAAGAGAAGGTTAGTGAAGTTCCTAAAAATTTGGTATATGCTGCTGCGAAAAAAAATTTTCACTCCAAGCCATTTGAAGCTAAGCCGATTGCTCCTTCTAAAAATTTTGGTGCTAATCATTCTTCAGGATTAGATTATTCTGAAGGTGATACCGTGAGACATATGAAATTCGGGGAAGGTAAAGTGCTTCAAATCGTTCAAGGAGGAAGAGATTATGAAGTAACAGTTGCATTTGAAAGAGTAGGCACAAAGAAAATGTTTGCTTCGTTTGCGAAATTAAAAAAATGTAATGCCATTTAAATACAATTTTTTATGAAAAAATTTATAGTAAAAAGAATTAGATGGTGTTATAATAAGAACAATATAGATACAATCAAGAATTGTAAATACTTTGAAAGGAGTGTGTGCATTATGGGCAAACTGGAAGATTTAATCAGTGCATCGAAGTTAAGTGAATTATTACAAAAAAAAGAGGAAGAAAAAAGAAATAATACCATCCTTTGGGTATTGGCAATTATTGGAGCCGTTGCAGCTGTTGCAGCAATTGCATACGGAGTATATCGTTTCTTTACTCCTGATTATTTAGAAGATTTCGAAGATGATTTTGATGAAGACTTTGATGAAGATTTTTTTGAAGATGAAGATGATGAAGAACTATAACTAGAATAAAATAGAAATGTATTCAGTGAGGCCGTTGCTAAATTGCTTGAGTCAGTCATAAGCAGTTTGCAACAGCCTATTTTTACTTTACAGATGATAGAGTGTTAAATTGATATATTATAAAAATTTACTAGATAAAATAAATAGTAATTTATTAAATTATGAAGTTGCGGAGGATGTAATGAAAAAAGGACAGATATATGATGGAATAATAGAAAAGATTATTTTTCCTAACAAAGGAATTATTACCATTGAAGAAGAGGTTACGAATCCAGATCAGAAAACAGATGGGAAAGAAATAATAAAGAAAATTCATAAAATTGTAGTGAAAAATGGTATCCCTGGACAAAAAGTCCGTTTTTCAGTCAATAAAATCCGTAAAGGAAATGCTCAGGGAAGACTTCTTGAAGTTCTGGAAAAATCACCTATCGAACTAGATGAAGTGCCCTGTCAGCATTTTGGACAATGTGGTGGCTGCACTTATCAAAATCTAAGCTATGAGGAGCAATTGAGGTTAAAAGAGAATCAAGTAAAAGAACTCTTGGATCAAGTGTTAATGAATGACACAGGAACGCAAGCGTATCTGTTTGAAGGAATTAAAGGAAGTCCGAAGCAATTTGCATATCGAAATAAAATGGAATTTTCATTTGGTGATGAAATCAAAGATGGTCCATTAGCATTGGGAATGCATAAGCGAGGAAGTTTTCACGATATCGTAACAGTATCAGACTGCCAGATTGTAGATCAAGATTACCGCAAAATTTTAAATTGTGTTCTAGAATTTTTCAAGGAGCGAAACATTGATTTTTATCACAAGATGCAGCATATAGGTTATCTGCGACATTTATTAGTACGCCGAGGTGAAAAGACCGGAGAAATTTTAGTCGTTTTGGTTACAACGACGCAGGAGACAATAGATTTATCTGAACTTGTTGATACTTTATTAAGACTTTCTTTAAATGGGGAAATTGTCGGAATATTAAATACTTTAAATGACAGTCTTGCAGATGTAGTGCAAAGTGACAAAACGAACTTACTTTATGGCCAGGATTATTTTTACGAGGAATTATTGGGATTAAAATTCAAAATTTCTCCGTTTTCATTTTTTCAGACAAATTCTTCAGGAGCGGAGCTTTTGTATGAAACTGCACGTGATTATGTAGGAAATCTAAGTGATTCCGCTAGTGAGCCTGATAAAGTTATTTTTGATTTATATAGTGGAACAGGTACTATCGCTCAAATTCTTGCTCCGGTTGCCCGGAAAGTAGTCGGCGTGGAGATTGTGGAAGAAGCAGTGGAAGCTGCGAAAGAAAATGCAAAATTGAATGGCCTACATAACTGTGAATTCATTGCAGGCGATGTTTTGAAGGTTATTGACAGCATTGAGGACAAGCCCGATTTTATCGTACTTGATCCTCCAAGAGATGGGATTCATCCGAAGGCTTTGGAAAAGATTATTGATTTTGGCGTGGATAAAATGGTATACATTTCCTGCAAGCCGACGAGCCTGGTTAGAGACTTGGAGGTTTTGCTGTCTCGGGGGTATTGGGTGGAAAAGGCGGTTGCTGTGGATATGTTTCCGGGGACGGTGCATGTGGAGACAGTATGTTTGATGGAGAGGAAAGCCCAGTAAATCAAAGGTTTGAGGGGATTTGAGCAGGAGATGTAGGTGTGCTTTTACAGTTGGCTGGAGTAAAATATATTTACTCTTACTGAGGTGGGGGAAGGAAAATGAACATTTTGGCAAAAGAGAGGGGAATTTAGAGAAAATGGTGTATTCCTTATGTTATTGAGAAACGTAATTTTATAGTTTATAGGGATGTACTACGGCTAAAATGATTGCAGAACAATTATGTAAAAGGGGCAAAAAAGTTGTATGTGTAGATGAAGGGATGCCAAATCATCCTGCTGATTATGATAATTATGATTTCCCTAATTTTGAAACAGAACGAGATCAGATATTAAATAAATGGCGAGAGTTTGTTGTAAATGCTGATGGAGATACAACATATGTGTTTAATTGTATTTTTCTTCAGAATCCTATGTGTGAAACAATGATACGTTTTGGGATGGACCAAGAAGAATCACGTAAATATATATTTGAAATTGCAGAGATTATCAGACCAATGAATCCTTTGATTTTATACATAGAACAGGAAGATGAGAAAAAAACTATAGAAAAGGTTAAAAAAGAACGTGGCAATGACTGGCTAGATGCAGTCATTGACTATCATGTAAATCAAGGATATGGTAAAAATCAAGCATTATCGGGTTATGAAGGATATATTACATGTCTTGAAGAACGTCAAATAAGGGAAATGGGTATACTTAAAGCTAAAGGATTGGATGCTTTGATTTTAAGTGAAGTAATTACAGCTGAGGAGTTTATGAACTTATTTCAATCCGCATGCTGGTGTTGCCCTACGATTGAACAAATACAGACATCCCTTATAATACCACAAAATCTTTTGTACTTAGACAAGAGGAAAAGCCTATTGCGATGATTAATTTACTTGGAGATTTTGGCATGCATTGGCTTTTAAAGGAGTTTGTTGTTGATTCTAACTACAGGGGAAAATTGATAGGGACTATGTTATATCATTTTTCCGAGAAATATATTCAGTCCACGATGAAAGAAGGATGGAAAGTTGCAATTGATTTAAGATCATCCGTTGGCTTAGAAAAGTTTTATAGCAACCTTGGTTTTTCTGAATGTCCAAATGAAAGTATGGGAAACGGAATGGAAAAAATAATTTTCAAACACTAAAACCACTTTTAAATACAAAATGAATATACTTTTCACATTCGCTTTTTCTCTATATATGGCAGTAAAGATTTTCCCTGCCTAAAGTTATTGTACTTTTTACATTCATCTTGTCAAAACAGTTGCATTTTTTACATTACTTAAATACATTCACCAAAAAGTCAGGAGCCTTACGAAACTCCTTAGCTTTAAAACGCTCACCACAGCTAAAATCCATCTATGACACTTATTTTAGCAAAAATCCTAAGGAATTTATAGAGCTAATTCAAAAAAATAAAGAGAGAAATCTTGAGGAATTATTAGAAATATTAAAATCCTATACTTTGAAAGATAGTAAAATTATTAAATTTCAAAAAATGAAAGATAAGATAGCATTAGGAACAATAACAAGGAGCCAGACCAGTAAATATAATGATATCTGTCTTAGAGGAGGTCATCAATGACAATTACAGAAATGGCATATGAATTAAAATTACCCAATATAAAAACAAACTATCAGATGTTATTAGATGAGACGAACCACACAAAAATGAGTTATGAGGAATTCTAAAGAATCTGTTAGAGAACGAACTATTATTAAGAAGAGAAAACGGAGTAAAGAATCGTTTACGTGCTGCAAGATTCCCTTATAAAAATACATAGAAGACTTTAATATGGAGGGATATAACCGCGATTTAATACATAAATTTGAGGAACTAAGCTGTTTAAAATTTATTGAAGATAAAGAAAATATTATTCTGATTGGAAGTCCTAGATCAGGCAAAACTCACTATTCTATTGGATTAGGAATAAAAGCCTGTATGAAAGGTTTAAGTGTTCTTTTTATATCAGAGACTAATCTTATGATTGAGTTAAAGGAAGCAATGAGTCTTAATCAGCTAAATAGTTATAAAAAGAAATTTGAGAAATATGATTTAGTGATTCTTGATGAATTAGGCTATGTATCATTTGATAAAGCTGGATGTGAGATACTTTTTAATCTGTTATCAAATCGAAATGATAAGGGCTCCATAATTGTAACTAATGTACTAATTGATGCATAAATCTTGACAAATGGCATATAATAAAGTATCATTGTATTACAAAGAGGTGATGCAATGAATCCGTACTATAATCAGAACTATACAAGAGAGCAGATAGATGCTATTCTTGATAAAATAAAAGATTGTGTGGTAAATAATAAATATACGATTGTACTAAACGAAAACAGAAAGGAAAATATAGACTTTATTAATGAATATAATATTCGAAGTGATAAACAAAAATCAATTTTACTACAGCTCAGAACAGAAGATTTTTGTCATACCTTGCAGAATACGAAAATTGGTTTTGAATATGAAGTTCTTTATGTTTTTGTGCCACAGGTTCAATTGTTTAATGCGGACGGAGAAGAAGAAACAGTAGATATTTATACCAAATTTAACGTGATAGATATGTTTAACGGAAGTCGTACAGTTGTAATATCTTTTCATAAACCAAACAAGCCGATTGATTACCTATTTAGGTAAGTCGGAAATTGAAAGGAGGCATTGTTATGAGTGAAAGAAAAGTATTTTGCGAAGAATGTAGAAATGATGTTACTTTTACTATTAATGAAAAGAAAATGGAAGGCACTATTAAAGGTGAAAAATATTCTTATATTGGAAAAGAAGCACATTGTGTAGACTGCGGTTCTGAAATTTATGTTGCAGAGGTAAATGATTTTAATTTGAAAGCGCTATATGATGCATATCGAGAAAAGAATAATATCGTATCACTTGAGGTGATTTTAGCAATTCCAGAAAAATATGCAATTGGAAAACGACCACTTTCCCTTTTGCTTGGTTGGGGAGAACAAACATTTTCCCGATATTGCGATGGAGATATGCCAACAAAGCAGTATTCAGAAACTCTGCAAAAGCTTTATGAAGTTCCAGCCTATTATGCAGAAATATTGGAAAATAATAAAGGAAATCTGAAAACTATTGCATCTTATGAGAAGAGCAAAAGAGCAGTGAATAAACTTCTTGGAAGAACTGAGAGTACAAAGACAAAGATTGATTTGGTAATTGAGTATTTGCTGAGTCAATGTGAAGACATCACACCATTAGCATTACAGAAAGCATTGTATTATATTCAGGGATTTTATTATGCTTTTTATAAAACATTCCTCTTTTCTGAGGAGTGTGAAGCCTGGGTGCATGGTCCTGTCTATCGAGATATATATTTTAGATATCGTGATTATAGATTTGATCCAATAGAAGGAAATGATGAATTTGATGATTCGGTATTCACTTCAAATGAGAAAGCAATTTTGGATAGCGTTATAAAGAATATTTGTTGCTATAGTGGGAAAGTTCTTGTAGGATTCACGCATTCAGAAACTCCGTGGCTGTCAACCAGAGGAGAACTTTCGCCGACTACAGTATCAGACCGAACCATTGAGAAAGAATTGATTGGAACTTACTTTAGTGCTGTTAAAGAAAAGTACAATATGATTAATACAAATGACATTAAGGGTTATGCTCAGAAAATGTTCGAACAGATGTAGAACGCTTAATTTAAAGTTTATACAGACTTTCTTGTAAATTTAAATTTTGCTGGAAAGTCTGTTGTTTTTATATTTAGATTGGATTGGAGGTGAGTTCTTGTGGCGAGATACAGTGATGAAGAAATTCGACAGATGTCAAAAATAACTTGTAAAATTGCTGCTGATTATTTAGGAGTTTCTCCTATGGCAGTGAGTTTCGGTATGCGTGAAGAGAAACTTCCTATAGGTTTTGTTGTTCACAATAAAGATCGGTATACAGATAGTTGGTCATATAATATTGTTCCAGAAAGGCTAATTGCTTACAATCATGGCAAAATTGCAGAACAGACGGAGCAGATAGAAGAATATGATGAATACCTTGTGACACGAATGGTTGAAAAGGTCACAGCATACGAGAAACAATTCACGGTAGAATTTAAGTCAGGAGTGAGCATAGTAATTAAGTGCTCTATCTAAATACAGCATCCATATTACACAAAAGACTAATAGGTATAATGCAATGTTTTTATTTTTTATTGTGTTGTACTAAATAAAAGGTAACATTTGCATCCTCATCTGTGATTGGAATATTGATTCGATTCTTTAGATTAATAAAGTGTTCTTCTGCAAGATTTGTACTAAAACATGGCAAGTTTGATTCTTTTATCAGCTCCTGGAAAGAAAAGTCATCTTTTTGAACAAGAAATTTTGAAGAAGGCAACTTTGTCTTGCAAAAATTCTCCCAAAACCCAATCTCTGGTGATAGGAGACAATTATACCCGTTGATCTGTTTGGAGGTAACTTCACTGTACTCAGCTAATGCATGATCCAAAGGGACATTGATTGAAAGGTGTTCTTCTATATAGCTTGTATTGGTGAAATCTTCGTCATCTATAGGATACGGGAGTATCGCAATATCATATTTATGCAATCTAAAATCTCTTTCAATCTGTTCCAGGTCAGCAATAAGTTTGGATGAAATTGTCTGACCTGGATGTTTTCTTGATAATTCTGGGGTTAGATTCCAAAGAGGGGCAGGCGCACAAGAGATAGCACTGATGGTGTGCAGCTGTCGGTCAAAGTTTATAACTCCACTCTGATATTGTTCAGCAGACTGGAGCAGTTCTTCTGCCATTTTTGCGGCATGGATTCCTACTTCATTAAATTTGATACGGTTTGCACTGCGATTGAATAAAGTAACCCCTAATACATCTTCCAGTCGTTTCATTGTTCGAGTGATGGTAGGCTGGGAGATATGAAATTCCTCGGCAACTTTTGTTAAGGTTCCGTATTTATAAAAAGCATAAGATTCCAGATTTATCTCTCTATGACAATATTTTAATCGGTGGTCCGGTATGGGGACAGTCGATTTCAAACCCGATTCGAAGATTCTTACAAGATGCAAATTTAACAGGTAAGAAGGTATCAGCATTTTGGACATTCTATGACCATGACGAATACTATGATAGAGACATGGATAAAGTTGTAGCAGAGAAAGGTGCCTCTTATATTCATGGACTTGCGATGCCAAGAAGTCTTGTGAGAAATACAGACAAATTGAAAATTGAGATAGATGCCTGGCTGAAAAAAATGATGTAAGACTTGATTAGGAAAAGGAGTTGAAAATGGTATGAAGGTATATGCGATAAACGGAAGTCCGAGATGACAATGTTGGGTATTTGGAGTTTAATACTGCGGTTGAGAAAGATGATTGGAAAGGCTGGTTAAATATTGGAAAGTGAGAGCAGATAGATATCACTAGAGAAAGAAGCACAGTAATTTTCCAAAGTGACTTGCTGAGAATATCTTTTACAGAAGTGGGAGTTGAAGGATCATGTCCGGCAGAAAAAGATAATGATGGTTGTTTCTTTATAGGACAGGTTCCAGAAATAAAAATTCCAGAAATTATAACATCAAATAAAATATTCTGTGACTGTAAGTTTGAATGGATAATTCCTAACGGGGCAAAAGGTTTAAGTGTTGGTAAAACAATTCCTGCTTTTTCGACTGATGTTTTGAAAGTATATCCAAAACAGGAACTCACCATAGAAAATGCAGCTCGAATACCTTGTAGTCAAGTACTTAGTTCATATGTTGTTGAATTTAATAGAGATTAGGTTGAAAGAACTAATAATATATTTTAAAGGTATCTCCCAATTATCTGTAAAGGTTGATAAAGGGTAGATACCTTTTGTGGTTAAATTTTCAATAATATGATATATTAAAAAAATACAGGAAGTTCCACATTATATAAAGAAGCCAGTTGCCTTCAATACAAGTAGATAAATTGTGGAATCCAATGGAGTATAACATTACAGTGCAAGTCGATATGTTTCCTTGAACAGGCAAGGGTAAAAATGTAGTAATGACATACATAAAGTCAACTCGAGCCATGTGGAGACGGTTTGTTTGCTGTCGAGAAAACCGCAGTAAATCAAAGGTTTCAGCCGATTTGAAAAGATAATGGATATGTGCTTTTATTTACGCAGAGTGGCTATGAGGGAATTGATTTTACCCCGGGGTAAAAATTTCGGGGAATGTACATAAACATTTTGGAAAAACGATATTTTAATACAAAGGAGAAAGAAGGGATGGAAATGGAAAGAACTTCAGCGAAAGAAGCAGTAAAGGAATTGACATTAGCATTGATGTATTTGACAAGATTTAGTATTCAAGACAGATCTTGTGCATCCGAAAATAATGCTTGGAAGGGATATCCATTTAAGGTGTTGGATGAATTGGAAGAAGAGGGTATGATTAATCAGGGCAGTCACCGATCCAAGTCTGTGCATATTTATGATGTGGGACTGGAACAGGCAAGAGGCTTGCTTGAAAAATATGGTATAGAAGATTGGGAGGAATAGGATATGATGGATGATTATATATTTGGGAAAATAACGGAATTTAAACAAAATATATGTAATCCAGAAGCACATCTTAATAATATGGCTAGTAATAATAAAGAGTTCAAAAAAAGATGGGAAAAGGACAGACAGTCAATGGATTATGCTGGAATTCTTGATAATGAGGAAGTTCTTCGGCAGGTGGAAATGTTCGAAGGTTCTGTAAATTTTGTAGAGGCTTATGTGAAGCGTGGTCATATTGAAGATGCATATAATATGTGGAAACAATTATATGATGCATTAACAGCATTGTTTAAGATGGCACAAAATATGAATAATAGTTATTGCAAATTTCGTGAGATATCTACTGATGAGGTAGATGAAATATTTGGAAAACTAGAAGCTGTTGCCAAGCGAATGGATCAGGCCAATATGCGTAGAGCAATGCAAGATTAAGAGCATAGGAGTATCAATATGGAAAATTATGATGAGTTTGAATTAAATGGACAAAAATTTAAAGTTACATATAAGAATGATAAAAATATAGTGTGGGCAATTACATATGTTAATGGTATGCAAATAAAGGCCCACGGTGATTGCGTCCAAACCGCATATTGGGCAATCCAGAACCACGTAAATTCCACATTAAATTTTAGATTATAAAATTTTGTTGAAAAATATGAAATGGGGTAATAATCTAGACGGGGTAAAACGTTACCCCTCCCATAAAGTCTATGGCTTACTTTCGCCATGTAGTATAAAATATAAATCTAGGGGCACGTTGAAACAGTTTGTTTGCTTTCAAGGAAACCTTGATTTTATGCGGTGTTGAGGGGATATCAAGTGAAAGATGAACCTGTGTATTATATAGGCAAAGATAAATTTATATTTTCTTTCATGGGGATGGGGTAATGCCAGATTATTTAAATTACTGCTTTCGCCAAAACGTATAGGGGTTTCGCTGAAATGTACATATAAATTAGCGAAATCCTTATCTAAAGATAAAAACATTTAACCAGATAGATTACTTTCGTCAAAGAGAAAGAAATTGACCGACATGTTGCTGGATGATAAAATTACAAAAGAAGCATATGATGAAAAATATGAAGATTTTACAGCAAAAATCAATCGTGCCAAGAAAGAAAAAGAAATTTATGGTTCTACAGTGGATGCAAAACGTGATGTAAGCAAAAGAATGAAGGAAATCAGACAAAGGCTTGCAGAAACAGATGTGTTAGATGAATTTGACCGAGTTGTATTTGAAAGTATTGTAGAAAAAATACTTGTTGGTGAAACAAAAGAAGATGGAACAGTTGATCCTTATAAACTTACATTTGTATTAAAAGGAATTGATAATAGAGTGATTCCAAATGCAAAGAATCGATACACAAATCATTAATGTGCAAGATGGTTCAGTTACTATCTGGAAAATTGATGTAATGGGAAGGAGTATTTCCAAAACGCTACACACTGTGTAGCGAATTGAGCTGGTCACATTATAGATTGCTTATGCGCATTGATAATGTGGAGAGAAGAAATTTTTATCAAGAAGAATGTGTGAAATCCAGATGGAGTGTTCGTCAGTTGGAGAGGCAGATTAATTCCATGTATTATGACAGAATACTTGCAAGTAAAGACAAGGCAAAGGTTGCGAAGGAAATCAATCAGTTAGAACCAAGAGGGATTTAGAAAAGGCTATTATTGATCATTTACAGAAGTTTTTACTTGAATTAGGACGAGGATTTTGTTTTGAAGCAAGACAAAAGCATTTTGTATTCGATAATGAACACTTTTATATCGATCTTGTTTTTTATAACTATATTTTGAAATGTCATGTATTATTCGATTTAAAGATTGGCAAGCTAACACACCAAGATTTAGGTCAGATGCAGATGTATGTAAATTACTACACAAGGGAATTAATGAATGAAGGTGATAATCCTCCTATTGGAATTGTTCTTTGTGCAGATAAAAGTGATGCAGTCGTTAAGTACACCTTGCCTGAAGATAATAAACAAATTTTTGCGTCTAAGTATATGACATATTTACCAACAGAAGAAGAGTTAAAGAGAGAGTTAAAGTTTGATGATTATATTAAACTTGATTCTATTGATGTTAAAGAATAAGATTTAACATGTGATTATGAAAACTAACCATAAATGATTCTAACATGAACCTTATTATTTTCTAATTTATTACTATTAAAATTCTTCCCCCTATAAGAAAATGTAATTTTAGAAACTCGAAAGTGTAGAAAAAAGGGGGTTTTGCGTGTTTTGCTGATTTGCAGAATGGCAGAACCCCTTGTAAAATGGTTACTCTTTGGGAATATGTCTACTGTAAAAAAGTCGCATAGTTGAGTAGACAGGATTGTTTTTGGGCAGGTTGATTAGACAGAAATGTTGTTAAAATAGGCTAATTATTATTACTAAAATATAGGGAAATGATAATTATCAGTTTTCATTGCTAGACGGCAAAGTCTGCATTAGGGCAAAGAAATATTCAGGCTTGCCGGTACTAAAATAATTGTACCAAGCGTCCAGTGTATTTGCTTGAAAAACGCCTAAATGCTCAATAATTTGTTTGGCCCACAACAAGGCCCCTGTTGGGCTTGCAGTAATAAGGTTGTTATCCGCAACAGATGGTTTATCAATATAGAAACTTTGTCCTTTATAACTGGGAGAAAACATTTCAAGAAATCCCGATCCATTACTGGTATGCGGACGCTTATCCAATAATCCAAAGTTAGCAAGAGCAGCGGTAGCCCCGCAGATTGCGCATACCGTAGCGCCTAAAGAGAGAAGCTCGCTTGCCTTCTCGATGATAACACCATGCTTTTGGTCATTCCATGAATCTGCGCCTGGTAATATCAACACGCTTGTTTTGCTCATAACTATATCATCAATTAAGCAATCTGGAACTATTGTCAGTCCGCCCATCGTTTTGATTGATTCCTTTGAGTCGCTGACAGTTTTGAGCGATACAGATGGCGCGCCCTTTTTGAAAAATCGGCCAGAATTCAGCTCCGAAGTTACATAACCCAGCTCCCAGTCGGCCAAGGTATCAAGAACATAAATATAAATTGTAAACATAAATTTCCTCCATTTTCATTGTTTAGGTGATTTGTTTGCTTTATAATAATACCATGTAATTATTGACATCAGTATGGCAACAATTAATAATGGAAAAAGAAATTTTGAAAGGCGGCTATCAGATGAAGGTTGACAGGCTGGTTAGCATTATTATGATACTCCTAGATAAAGAGCGTATTGGCGCACAGGAGTTAGCAGATATGTTTGAAGTTTCACCCCGCACAATCTACCGCGACATAGACGCTATCAATATGGCAGGCATTCCTGTTCGCGGGGCATCGGGAGTGGGCGGCGGTTTTGAAATCATGCAGAAATACAAAATTGATAAAAAGGTTTTTTCGACTGCCGATCTTTCCGCTCTCTTGATGGGACTTTCCAGTCTGTCCAACATAATACGAGGTGATGAACTGGTACATGCACTTGCGAAAGTTAAGAGTTTTATTCCTGCTGACAGAGTAAAAGACATTGAATTAAAAGTAAATCAAATATGTATAGATTTAAGTCCGTGGATGGGTAACAGGAACATACAACCATATTTAGAAATTATCAAAACAGCTATGCAGAAAAGCAAGCTGCTTTCGTTTGAATATGTAGCCCACCACGGAAATAAAACTGCACGAATAGTCGAGCCGTATCAGCTTGTATTGAAAAGTAGTCATTGGTATTTGCAAGGGTATTGCCATGAAAGAAATGATTTTCGTCTATTTAGAATATCTCGCATATCAAATCTACAAATACAAGAGGAAACTTTTGCGGCACGAGATTATCAAAAACCGACTTTAGACTTTTCAGAAATTTGGGAAACTATGCAAACAAAAATTAAAATTCGTATTCATAAATCAATTATGGACAGGTTGCTTGATTTTTGTGCTTATGAAAACTTTTTGCCAGACGGTGATGAGCATTACATTGTTAGTTATCCTTTTATAGAGAACGAATACTGCTACGATATTCTTCTTGGTTTTGGGGATAAATGTGAGTGTTTAGAGCCATTGCATATCCGTACAGAAATGAAGCGTAGAATACATGATATAGCTACCTTATACGAAAACTAGAACATGAATATTTTCATGGCAAAATAGAAAGGTGGCTATTCTAAGTTGATTTTAGTATCGCTACTGCGTAGGAAATATAAATAATTCTCTCTACAACTTCCAATTGCTTCGGGTTGGAATCATATTATAAAGAAGGTGGAATATGTCTGGAAACCCTAAAATAACCCCTTTTTGTTAGGTGAAATACAAATCTAACAAAAGGGGTTCGCTTCATTTCAAGAGTAAATTTATTTTAATTTTCTGGAGAAGATTGAAGTTGGTTTGTGTAGCATACTTCGAGAGAGAAGTTATGCAAAGGGATATAGTGTTTATTAAATAAAAGAACAATATGGTTATTGTCATACAGTGTTTCTTGTATTAAAAAGAAGTTTGAGTTATTTGATAGAGTGTATTTTGTGGATGTAAAATTTCCTGTATTTGTATATGAATAGCTACATCTGCTATCAAGGCTTAAGTCATATATTGTTTTTTCGAGAAAAACTAGGAATGATTCCAGATTAGATAAATCAATTTTATAATTTGAAATCGTCTCTATAGGAATGATTGATAGGGTGTAGCCGATGGCGGCGTTTTTCTTTTTGTACCATCTGTCTGAAATGACGACAGCGGCAGTATCACAATGTACACTTTGTTTCATATAATCACTAGGAGGTTCGATTCTGAATTCTAATTCTGTTGAATCAGAATCTATTGTAGAGCACTTAACAAAGGGATGTTGTATATGTTCTGTTTCATAAAAAGTTGCAGGTGAAGATTGGGATTTGACGAAATTTCCTTTTCCTTGAATATTTTGAACTAAATTATCTTCTTGCAGTAGAGCTAGAGATCTACGTAATGTCATACGGCTTACGTTCATCTGAAGAGCAAGTTCAGGTTCAGAAGGAAGTTGTGTCCCTGGTGGAAATGTTCCGTCCTTAATCATGGAGTAAAGACGGTCATAGACCTTAACGTGTTTTAGTTTTCGCGCCTTTTCTTTTGATATTGTTGTAAGTGTGTTATTCATAGTAAGCTCCTTTTTTAGACAACTTAATATTAATATACATATAATAAATTGAAAAAGATAAAATGTCAATTGTACAATTTTTGAAATACATACTTGTATAAAATGTTTTGTCTGATAAATAAAAAAACAAATAAAAAAACGAGGATATATATACATAATGCACAAAATGCATATGCGAAATTTGTATTAAATGCGTGTTGAAATTATACAAGATGTAATATATTATACAAGTAAATAAAACTTATATAAAAATAATAAAAAGAAAAGGAGAAACAATTATGTAAAATTAATTAGGTGAAGGTAGGACTACAATACAGAAACAATACGTTTATTAATCAAGAAGGATAAAGAAAAATGCTAGAATACAACAAAAGAGAATTAGTAGAAAAAGCGCTAGAGGCAAGAAAATTTTCATATTCACCATACTCGAATTTTAGAGTTGGTGCGGCACTTCTAGCTGAAGATGGTCAAATTATAAAAGGTTGCAATATTGAAAATGCGGCATTCTCTCCTACAAATTGCGCTGAGAGAACAGCTGTTTTTAAAGCAGTTTCAGAGGGCATTACTGAATTTAAGGCAATTGCCATTGTTGGAGGACCAGGAGATGAGGAACCATCAGAAATTGCTGCACCATGTGGTGTTTGTAGACAAGTGTTAAGAGAGTTTTGTGATCCTGAAAAGTTTATTGTACTTTTAGGAAAAGGAGACAAGACATGGAAAGAATATACTTTGGAGGAATTATTACCATTAGGCTTTGCGGGTAAAAACCTATAAGGTTAATTAAAGAAAGTAACAAGGTGGTATGTTATGAGTACTTATGTAATTGAAATGAACCACATCACTAAACAGTTCGGCAATTTTCCAATGGCTCATAGTATTAGGAATGAGACTATGGAAAATGGAGGAAAAAGATGAAAAACGGAATTGATTTACATTTGCATTTAGATGGCTCTCTATCAGCAGATTTTGTATTAGAGCAAGCAAAATTGCAAAACATCAAGTTGCCATCAGAAAACAAAGAGAAACTAATGGAGTACATGTGTGTACCAAAAGACAAAGACTGTAGAGATTTAAATGAATATCTAGAAAAATTCAGTTTGCCTTGCGCCGTGTTGCAAACAAAAGAAGCGATTCAAGGTGCGGTATCAGATTTGTGCGAAAGGTTAGAAACACAAGGTCTAGTGTATGCTGAAATTCGATTTGCACCACAGTTACATTTACAAAAAGGACTTTCTCAGGAAGAAGTTGTTTGTGCGGCTTTAGCAGGAATAAAAAATAGCGATTATTTCCAAGCAAAAATCATTTTGTGTTGTTTGCGTATGGAAGATAATGAAGCAGAAAACATGGAAACAGTACGTTTGGCTGCATGTTATAAAGACAGAGGTGTTGTGGCGGCCGACCTTGCTGGTGCAGAGGCATTACATAAAACAGAAAAGTTTTCAAAAGTATTTGAAACCGCTGTGCAATTAGGAGTTGATTTTACGATTCATGCAGGAGAAGCAGATGGCCCTCAAAGTATGTGGAAAGCACTTGAACTAGGTGCGAAACGTATCGGACACGGTGTGAGATGCTTAGAAGATAAGGAACTAGTGGAATATTTACATGAAAAACAAATACCATTAGAGGTTTGTCCAACAAGTAACTATCAAACAAGAGCAGTGGTTGGAACGTATCCGTTGAAAAAAATGCTCGATGCGGGATTGTGCGTCACATTAAATACAGACAACTTGACTGTATCAAATACAACATTGGAAAAAGAGTTTCAATTTGTAAAGGAAGAGTTGAATATAACAGAGGAAGAAATTTGCATACTGAAAGAGAATGCAAAAAAAGCTAGGTTTTAGAAAAGGGAAGCGGATGGAAGGTAAGATTTCAAAAAAATACAGATGTATATTAGCGTGCGTTGGGATATTTTTTGCAGCAGTAGGAGTAGCCTTCAATGCTAAGGCAGGTTTAGGCAATGATCCAATTGGAGTCTTTTATGATGGAGTAAGAAGTGCATTAAATATGTCAGGAAGCCAACTTGGGGTGGCTTCTAATATTATAAACGCATGCTTATTATTGTTTGTTTTCGTGTTTGGAAGAAAATACATTAACATAGGTACTGTTATTCACTTCTTACTTTATGGGAATTTTGTGACGGTAGGAACATATGCGTATCTATCGATATTTGGGAACTCTGATTTATTATTATATAAGATTATTGCAAGCGTAATAGGATGTTTGTTGTTATATCTCGGTGTTGCAATTTTCATAACAGTAGATATAGGTATTGATGCTATGACGGGAATAGTAATGACATTTAAAGATAAATTCGGATGTGAATTTAAATATGTAAAATGGGGATTTGATATTGTTCTTGTTGTGGTTGGATTTGTGTGCGGAGGCAAAGTTGGGGCAATCACAATTGCTACTGTAATATTTGCGGCTCCACTCATACAGTTTTTCGCTCAAAAAGTAAAAAAACTGTGCATAATGCACAAAATATAGAAAAAATAATTGTAAAACAATGACGAAATTACAATAAAAATGCAAAAAAAGGGACAGGTGTCCTTTAAACAAGGACGCCTGTCTTATATAATGAAACAAACATGACTATTATGTAGATGTATGGGAGGAAACAGAGTGAGCTATGTAATTGAAATGAATCATATTACCAAACAATTTGGCAGCTTTAAAGCAAATGATGATGTTACACTCCAATTAGAAAAGGGAGAGATTCATGCTTTACTTGGTGAAAATGGTGCAGGAAAATCTACACTGATGAGTGTTCTTTTTGGACTATATCAACCAGAACAAGGCGAAATTAAGATGAATGGAAAGCCTGTTAAAATTAACAACCCAAATGATGCCAATGAATTGGGAATCGGGATGGTTCATCAACACTTTAAACTGGTACATAACTTTACTGTTTTGGAAAGTATTGTATTAGGAAGAGAAACAACTAAAATTGGTATCCTTAAAATGGATGAAGCAAGGAAGAAAGTAATGGAACTTAGCAAAAGATACAAATTCAAAATTGATCCAGATGCTTATATTTCTGACATTACTGTAGGGATGCAACAAAGAGTTGAAATTTTAAAAATGTTATACTGCGATAATGAAATATTAATCTTTGACGAACCAACAGCGGTACTGATACCACAAGAAATTTCAGAATTAATGAAAGTTATGAAACAATTAGTTGCTGAAGGAAAATCAATAATTTTCATTACTCATAAGTTAAACGAAATTAAAGAAGTAGCAAATAGATGTAGTGTTCTTCGAAAAGGAAAATACATCGGAACAGTTAATGTAGCAGACATATCAAAGGAAGAAATGTCTGAGATGATGGTAGGAAGAAAGGTTAATTTAGTAGTTAATAAGAAAGAGGCAACGCAAGGGGAACCTGTATTAGAAGTAAAAAATCTTACTGTAAAAGGAAAAACAGCTGGAAAAGATGCTGTAAAAGATGTTTCATTCACTGTTCATAAGGGGGAAATTCTTTGCGTAGCTGGTATTGATGGTAACGGTCAATCTGAATTAATTTATGGAATTACAGGTTTAATGCCAATTGAAAAAGGACAAGTTATCTTAAATGGTAAGGATATTACAAAAGAAAGCATTCGACAAAAATGTTTAGACGGCTTGGCTCATATTCCGGAAGATAGACACAAAGATGGATTAGTATTAGACTACACGTTACAAAACAACTTAGTACTTCAAACATATTATTCGGATAGATTCCAAAAGAATGGATTCCTTAAATTTGATGAAATTAGAGAATTTGCAAAGGGCTTAATTGAAAAATTTGATATTCGATGTGGACAAGGAGAAGATAGTGTTACGAGGGGTATGTCTGGTGGAAACCAACAAAAAGCAATTATTGCGAGAGAATTAGATAGAAATCCAGAAATCGTAATCGCAGTTCAACCAGTACGTGGTTTAGATGTAGGTGCTATCGAATATATTCACAAACAATTAATTGCACAAAGAGATGCTGGTAAAGCAGTTCTTCTTGTTTCATTAGAACTTGATGAAGTAATGAATTTGAGTGATAGAATTGTAGTTATGTACGAAGGTGAAATTGTTGCGGATGTTAATCCACAAGAAATTACAAGAGAAGAACTTGGGTTATACATGGCAGGTGCGAAAAGAGGGGTGAAGAATGAAGAAAATTAATAATGAACGTTTCGTTGGCTTAAGTGCCTCGGTTTTGGCAATTCTTTGCGGTCTTTTGTTTGGATTCATTTTATTACTTGTAACTAATCCAAGTCAGGCTGTAAATGGATTTTTAATGATTGTCCAAGGTGGTTTTACTGATGGAATGAAAGGGATTGGAGACGTACTATATTATGCAACACCTATTATTATGACAGGGCTTTCTGTAGGTTTTGCTTTTAAGACAGGTTTGTTTAATATTGGAGCTTCAGGACAATTTGCAGCAGGTGCTTTTGCTGCTGTATTCGTAGGAATCAAATGGACATTTTTACCAGCAGGTATTCATGTGATAGTATGTTTGATTGCAGCGATTTTAGCAGGAGCTCTATGGGGAATAGTTCCTGGTTTATTAAAAGCTTACTTTAATGTAAGTGAGGTTATTTCAGGAATTATGATGAACTATATCGGTATGTCACTTGTTAATTTATTAATTAGAACTTCAATTTATGATCAATTAAAGAACCAATCATTACCAGTTGCAGAAACAGCAGTATTATCAAAAATGGGATTAAATAAAGTTTTTGATGGTGCAAACATTAATGCAGGTATCATTATTGCTGTTATTTGTGTAATTCTTGTATATATTATTTTAGAAAAAACAACATTTGGTTTCGAATTAAAAGCTTGTGGTTTAAATACAAATGCAAGTAAATATGCAGGTATCAATGAAAAAAGAAACATTGTTCTTTCAATTGTAATTGCAGGAGCATTAGCTGGATTAGGCGGGGCACTTTTATATCTTGCAGGTTCTGGTAAATTCTTGCAAGTACTCGACGTTGTTGCACCAGAAGGTTTCGCTGGTATTTCAGTTGCTCTGCTAGGCAGCTCTAACCCAATTGGTATTTTATTCGCTGGCTTATTCATTGGATATATTACAGTTGGTGGATATAATATGCAATTATATGGATTCGTGTCAGAAGCGATTGATATTATCATTGCAGCGATTGTATACTGTGGTGCATTATCACTATTATTTAAGACATTAATTTACAAATTCCAAATGAAAAAAAGGAACAAAAATAATAAGAAGGAGGAAGCATAATGAATATTTTATACTTTATTATTCAACAAACAATGTACTTTGCTATTCCTCTTCTTATAGTAGCAATTGGTGGTATGTATGCAGAACGAAGTGGTGTGATTAACATTGCCTTAGAAGGTATCATGGTAATGGGTGCTTTCGTAGGGATTTCATTTATCAGTATTTTCCAAGATAGCATGAATGGGCAATTATTATTAATTCTAGCAATCCTTGTATCAGGGGTTGTAGGTGGAATTTTCTCATTACTACATGCGTTTGCTTCTATTAATATGAAAGCAGATCAAACAATCAGTGGTACAGCGCTTAACATGTTTGCCCCAGCATTTGCAATTTATGTTGCACGTATGGTACAAGGAACACAACAAATCGCATTTACAGATACATTCTATATTTCAAAAGTACCTGTACTTGGCGACATTCCAGTAATTGGAGATATGTTCTTTAAGAATTGTTACATCATAACATACATTGGAATTGCAATTTATTTAGTAGCAGCCTATGTGATCAAAAACACAAAATACGGATTAAGACTTCGTGCCTGTGGAGAACATCCCGGAGCAGCTGACTCAGTAGGTGTTAATGTAGCAAAAATTCGTTACTCAGGTGTTATTGTATCAGGTGTGTTAGCTGGAATTGGTGGTATAGTATTCGTAGTTCCAACATCGACTAACTTTAATGCAACAGTTGCAGGATACGGGTTCTTAGCAATCGCTGTATTAATCTTCGGTCAATGGAGAAGTAACAAAATCTTAATGGCAGCATTCTTCTTTGGAATTATGAAAACACTTTCAAGTGCATATTCAGCGATTCCATTTTTAAATGCATTGCCAGTTTCAAGTGAGATTTATAAAATGTTCCCATATATTGCAACTTTAGTATTATTAGCATTCGTATCTAAGAATTCACAAGCTCCTAAGGCTGAAGGAATTCCATATGATAAATCAATGAGATAAGGAGAAAAGAATTATGAAAAAAAGGTTATTAAGTTTATTATTAGCAGGTGTAATGGCAACGACTATGGTAGCAGGCTGTGCTAAAAAACCGGGAGCAGAAGGTGGGGAAAAAGGCGCATCAGAAAAAGGATATGAATTAGCACTTATCACAGACGTAGGAACAATCGATGACAAGTCATTCAACCAAGGTTCATGGGAAGGGTTAGAAACATACGCAAAAGATAATGGTATCACATGCAAATACTACAAACCAGCAGAAAAATCAGATTCAGCATGTTTAACATCAATTGATTTAGCTGTAAAAGGTGGAGCGAAAGTAATCGTAACACCAGGATTTTTATTCGAAGCACCAATTTATCAAGCACAAGAAAAATATCCAGATATTAAGTTCATCATGGTAGATGCTGCACCAATAAGTCCGGAAAAAGAAGTTAAAATTAATGATAATGTATCTTCTGTATTTTATGCAGAAGAACAATCAGGTTTCTTAGCAGGATATGCAGCAGTAGTAGAAGGATACACAAAATTAGGATTCATGGGTGGAATCGCAGTTCCAGCGGTAATCAGGTTTGGTTATGGATTCGTACAAGGTGCAGAAGCAGCAGCCAAAGACCTTAATATAAGTGGCGTAGAAGTAAAATATACATATGTAGGAAATTTTGATGCAACACCAGAAAACAATGCAAAAGCAGCAGCTTGGTATAATAATGGAACAGAAGTAATCTTTGCATGTGGAGGAGCAGTTGGGAACTCGGTAATGAAGGCAGCAGAAGCAGCGGGAAAAAAAGTAATCGGTGTAGACGTTGACCAATCAGCGGAATCAGAAACAGTAATGACATCAGCAATGAAGAGCTTAAGTACATCAGTATACGATACCGTAGCAAGCGTTTATAAAGATAGCTTCCAAGGTGGTAAGTCAGTTACATTAACAGCAAAAGAAAACGGTGTATTATTACCAATGGAAACATCAAAATTTAATAAATTCGATCAAACAAAATATGACGAATTATACAAAGGATTACAAGACGGGACAATCAAAGTTGGAAATGATACAATTGCAACAGATGCAAGTAAATTATCAAGTGACTACGTAAAAGTTGAGTCAATCAAATAAGGGAAAACTATTGGCTGTCATATTTTGATATGACAGCCATATCTTAGAAAGGTCGTTTGGATGTTAGAGTACTTATATAAAAAATTACCAATATTAAAAGAATTGGATAGAATCAAAAGAGCAGAAGTAGAAGAGTATTTTATCAATTCACCAAAATGGCTTTTAGATTCTATTAAGACAGTGAATGTAGATAAAAATATTGTGTTTGTTAGAGAAAATGATCCGGCAAATACAATTTACATTGTTGTAAAAGGAGTTATACGTGCAGTCGACTATCGTATGTATGGAATTGTGTTTGATTTTATGCGTGTAGATAAATTACAAGCGATGGGTAGTATGGAAATCATATTGGACATGGATGTATACCGTGCGTCTTTGCAAACAGTAACAAAATGTACAATGTTGAAAATGTCGCGAGAAGTATTTGAAAAATGGTTACAGGAAGACATAGAGGCGCTAAAGAGAGAAGCGAAGACGATGATAAACTTTTTGATGGAAACAGATAGAAACAATCGTGCATATATCTTTTTACAAGGTGCAAATCGCTTAAGCTTATATTTTGTAGACTTATATAAGAAATATGCGGTAAAAGATATTCTTACTGTAGAAACATCAAGACAAGAGATGTCAGAAATGACAGGGCTTTGTGAAAAAACAATTACGAGAGCAATGAAAAAACTCCAAGCAAATGGTTTTATTAGCAAAGATGGCTATAGCATACAAATGGATAAAACACAATATGAAAAGTTGAGTACAGAAGTATCGAAAGTAATAGAGAGGAGATAGGTATGCAAAATTATACAGGAGAAATTGGATTACAATATCATGTACAACTTAGATCAGGTGATGTAGGTAGATATGTTATCTTACCAGGAGATCCAAAACGTTGTGCAAAAATTGCAACACATTTTGATGATGCAAAATTAGTAGCAGATAGTAGAGAGTATGTTACATATACAGGATATCTTGATGGAGAAAAAGTATCTGTAACATCAACAGGAATCGGTGGACCATCAGCATCTATCGCAATGGAAGAATTAGTAAACTGCGGAGCAGATACATTTATCCGTGTTGGTACATGTGGTGGTATGGAAATTGATATTAAAGGTGGAGATGTTGTAATTGCAACAGGTGCTATCCGTATGGAAGGGACAAGTAAAGAATATGCTCCAATCGAGTTCCCAGCAGTAGCTGATTTAGATGTAACGAATGCATTAGTAAGTGCAGCAAAAGAATTAGGTTATATATATCATACAGGTATTGTACAATGTAAAGATGCGTTTTACGGACAACATGAAGCAGAAAGACTTCCTGTAAGTTATGAATTATTAAATAAATGGGAAGCATGGAAACGTTTAGGATGCAAAGCATCTGAAATGGAATCAGCAGCATTATTTATCGTTGCAAGTCATTTAAGAGTACGTTGCGGATCTGATTTCTTAGTAGTAGCAAATCAAGAAAGAAATGCTGCAGGATTGGAAAACCCAATTGTACACGATACAGAAGCTGCAATTAAAGTTGCAGTAGAAGCAATTCGTAAATTAATAAAAGCAGATAAAGAAAAATAGTGTGAAACATTTCGCGATAAGGAGAAGTATTATGGCTATTAAGTTAGAGTTGATGATGATAGCGAATGAAATTCGCAAGAGCATTGTGACAGGTGTGTTTCATGCAAAGTCTGGTCATCCAGGGGGGGCATTATCAGCAGCAGATATTTATACATATCTTTTCTTTGGAGAAATGAATATTGATCCAAAAAATCCAAAGAAAGCAGATAGAGACCGTTTCGTATTGTCAAAAGGTCACACAGCACCAGGATACTATGCAACATTAGCACACAGAGGATTTTTTCCAGTAGAAGACATGAAAACACTCCGTCGTGTTGGTTCTTACTTACAAGGGCATCCAGATATGAAACATATTCCAGGAGTTGATATGTCTAGTGGTTCTCTTGGACAAGGTATTTCTGCGGCAGTAGGAATGGCAATCTCTGCAAAGCTTTCAAACGAAGATTACAGAGTATATACATTATTAGGTGATGGTGAAATCCAAGAAGGTCAAGTATGGGAAGCAGCTATGCTTGCTGGACATAGAAATCTTGATAATCTTGTTGTAATCGTTGATAACAATGGTCTTCAAATTGATGGTAATATTGCAGATGTATGTTCACCATACCCAATCGACAAGAAATTTGAAGCGTTCAATTTCCATGTTATCAATATTGATGGACATAATTTCGATGAAATTGAAGGTGCTTTCAAAGTAGCAAGAGCAACTAAAGGACAACCAACAGCTATTATTGCAAATACTGTAAAAGGTAAAGGTGTTTCATTCATGGAAGATAAAGCTTCATGGCATGGAGCTGCTCCAAATGCAGAACAATATGCTGTGGCAATGCAAGATCTAGAAGAGGTAGGTGAAGCATTATGTCAGATGTAAAGAAAATTGCAACAAGAGATAGTTATGGTAAGGCATTAGCAGAATTAGGTGCTTCACATCCAGAAGTAGTAGTATTAGATGCAGACTTAGCAGGTGCTACAAAAACAGCGGTATTCAAAAAAGCATTCCCAGAACGTCACATTGATTGTGGTATTGCAGAAGGTAACATGATGGGTGTTGCAGCAGGTCTTGCGGCAACAGGTAAATTTCCATTTGCAAGTTCATTTGCAATGTTTGCAGCAGGACGTGCATTTGAACAAATTCGTAACTCAATTGGATATCCAAAATTAAATGTAAAAATTGGTGCTACACATGCTGGTATTTCAGTAGGTGAAGATGGTGCTACGCATCAATGTAATGAAGATATTGCTCTTATGAGAACAATTCCAGGAATGGTAATTATCAATCCTTCAGATGATTTAGAAGCAAGAGCAGCTGTACAAGCAGCTTACGAACATCAAGGACCAGTTTACATGCGTTTTGGTAGATTAGCAGTACCTGTAATCAATGAAAATGAGGGGTACAAATTCGAATTAGGAAAAGGTATTGTTCTTCGTGAGGGTAAAGATGTCACAATCTTTGCAACAGGTTTAGAGGTAGCTGAAACTTTAAACGCGGCAGAAAAATTAGCAACTGATGGTATCGAAGCAAAAGTTGTTAATATCCATACAATCAAACCATTAGATGAAGAATTAGTAGTAGCTGCAGCAACGGAAACAGGAAAAGTTGTTACAGTAGAAGAGCATTCTATCATCGGAGGCCTTGGAAGTGCTATCTGTGATGTATTAGCAGAAAAAGCTCCAACAAAAGTAATGAAAATCGGTGTAAATGATACATACGGTGAATCCGGACCGGCGATAGAATTGATAAAGAAATATGGTTTAGATGGGGAAAGCATTTATGGGAAGATTAAAAAATTTTATATGGGTTTATGAAAGGAGACGAAAATGGTAAAATATAAACGAATATTTACAATTGTAGTAGATTCCTTAGGTGTGGGTGCACTTCCGGATTCAGCAGATTATGGAGATGTAGGTGTAGACACTTTAGGGCATATTTCAGAACAAGTAGAGACATTTTCTATTCCTAATCTCCAAAAAATCGGTCTTGCAAATCTTCATCCGTTGAAACAAGTTTCAGCAGTTGAAGAACCTATGGGGTATTATGGATATTTAAAAGAAAAGAGTCTCGGAAAAGATACAATGACAGGTCATTGGGAAATGATGGGACTTCATATTACGAAACCATTTAAAACTTTTACAGAAACAGGTTTTCCACAGGAATTGTTAGATGAATTATCAGAAAGAACAGGCCGTACAATTATTGGAAATAAGAGTTCTAGTGGTACAGAGATTTTAGAAGAATTGGCGGAAGAAGAAATTGCAACAGGACATATGATTGTGTATACCTCGGCAGATTCTGTTCTTCAAATTTGTGGAAATGAAGAAACCTTTGGTTTAGATGAACTATATCGTTGTTGTGAAATTGCAAGAGAAATTACAATGAAAGATGAGTGGAAAGTAGGTCGTATTATCGCTAGACCATATGTTGGAAAGAAAAAGGGCGAATTTAAACGTACAGCGAACAGACATGATTACGCTTTGAAACCATATGGGAAGACAGCACTTGATGCGTTGAAAATAGCTGGTTATGATGTTATCTCCGTAGGTAAGATTTTTGATATCTTTGATGGAGAAGGATTGACAGAGTCGAACAAATCAAAAAGTTCAGTACATGGAATGGAACAAACAATTGACATTGCAAAAAGAGACTTTGAAGGATTATGTTATACAAACTTAGTAGACTTTGATGCATTATGGGGGCATAGAAGAGATGTGCAAGGATATGCAAAAGAAATTGAAATGTTCGATGAAAAATTAGGTGAATTATTAGATGTGCTAAAAGATGATGATTTATTAATTATTACTGCGGACCACGGGAACGATCCTACTTATATAGGAACAGACCATACAAGAGAGTATGTACCATTTTTAGCATACTCTCCATCAATGACAAGAAATGGAAAATTAGAAACAAGCGAAACCTTTGCTGTGATTGGAGCGACAATAGCAGAGAACTTTGGAGTGAAAATGCCAGAAGGGACAATTGGAAATTCTACGCTTGAAAAGCTTTTATAGTAAAAAGGAAAAGAAAATTGTGGAAAGAAAGGAAGAAGAATATTTATGAAAGATATATTAAAAACAGTAGATCATACACTTTTAGGTCAAACAGCAACTTGGACTGAAATGAAACAAATTTTAGATGATGCAATGGAATACGAAACAGCATCCGCATGTATTCCAGCAGCTTATGTAAAACGTGCTGCAGAATATGTAGAAGGCAAATTACCAATTTGTACAGTAATTGGTTTCCCAAACGGATATAATACAACAGTTGTAAAAGTATTTGAAACAAAAGATGCAATTGCAAATGGTGCTGAAGAAATCGATATGGTAATCAATATTGGTGATTTAAAAGATAAAAGATATGATGTGATTGAAGAAGAAATTCGTGCAATTCATGAAGCTTGCGCAGGTAAAATCTTAAAAGTAATCATTGAAACATGTCTTTTAACAGAAGAAGAAAAAATTAAAATGTGTGAAATCGTAACAAATGCTGGTGCAGAATATATTAAAACATCAACAGGATTTTCTACATCAGGTGCAACCTTTGATGATGTTGCATTAATGAGAAAATATGTTGGAGCAGATGTGAAAGTAAAAGCTGCTGGTGGTATTACATCATTTGTAGATGCAGAAAAATTTATTAGCCTTGGAGCAGATAGACTTGGTACAAGTAGATTGATTAAAATTGTAAAAAATACAGACACAGGTGCTGGATATTAAAAATAGAGAGGCGTGGAGAGATGTATAACAAATTATTAGCTTGCGTAAATAGCGTAAAAGAAAAAGTGGATTTTCAACCAGAAGTAGGGATGATTCTTGGTTCAGGACTTGGTGATTATGCAAATGATATCGAAATCGTTGATACAATCGAATATACAGATATCGAAGGATTTCCAATTTCGACAGTAAAAGGACATGCAGGCCGTTTTGTATTCGGATATGTTGGAAAAATTCCAGTTGTGATTATGCAAGGACGTGTTCACTTCTATGAGGGATATCAAATGTCAGATGTTGTTCTTCCAACACGTCTTATGGGGATGCTCGGCGTGAAGAAATTGATTTTAACAAATGCTGCAGGTGGTTCAAATGAAAATTACAAACCAGGAAATTTTATGATGATAACAGACCATATTACGACAGGTATTCCTAGCCCGCTCATTGGACCAAACTTGGAAGAATTAGGGCCTAGATTCCCTGATATGAGTGAAGTATATAGCAAACGTTTACAAGAAGTGATTCGTAACAGCGCAAAAGCATGCAACATTGAATTACAGGAAGGTGTTTATGTACAATTCTCAGGTCCGAACTATGAAACACCAGCGGAAATACGTTTGGCACAAAGATGGGGTGGAGATGCCGTTGGCATGAGTACAGCTTGTGAAGCAATGGCGGCTCGCCACATGGGAATAGAAGTGTGTGGAATCTCTTGCATTACAAATATGGCTGCAGGTATTTCAAAAGTGGAATTAGACCACAAAGAAGTACAAGAAACAGCAGATCGTGTTTCAAACGACTTCAAAAAACTTATTACAAATATTGTTGAGAATATGTAAGGAATAGGAGAAATATGGATACACAGATTATTGAAATCATTGGTTATATTGGTTCTATACTTGTAGTAGTTTCCATGTTAATGTCATCTGTTGTAAAATTAAGAATCGTAAATACAGTTGGTAGTGGTATTTTTGCAATCTACGCATTAATTATTCAGTCCTATCCGACAGCACTTATGAATTTCTGTTTGGTTGCAATTAACGTTTATAATCTTAGCAAATTACTAAAGAAGACAGATAAACATTATCAATTGGTAAATAGCAGCTCAAACGATAGCTTATTACAACATTATTTGGACTACTACAAGGAAGACATAAAAAGCTATTTTCCTCAGTTTAACAAAAATTCAGATGCATGTGATGTGGCATATATTGTGTGCTGTGATGCAACACCAGCTGGATTATTCTTAGGAAAAAAAGCTAAAGATGGCAGCATTGAAGTTAAAATGGATTATGCGATACCAACATATAGAGATTGTTCGGTAGGAACATACCTGTATAGAAAATTGAGTCAGGCTGGAATTGAAAAATTAACTTATACAGGTTTTTGTTCGGAGCACGTTTCCTATTTGAATAAAATGGGATTTGAAACACGTGGTAATGATTATGTGAAGCACTTATAGTATGATTATCCTACATTTCATCTACTATTTTTCATGATTCAACTAAATTAAGAACATGTCGTGAGAACGTTCGTTTTCAAGTTATTTGAGAATGGACGGTCTCTTTTTTAAAATTACTTAAATCTTCTTATTCAATCTAAGTTATACTGCGTTGGATGAAGGTGATCCTGATTAGTCAAGTTTTTTGCTAACAATTTCGTAAGGAATAATATAGTTTTCTTTTCATGTAATAAATAGTGAAGATGACGTATAAAATGAGGTAAAGTTACTAACGAAATACAAGGAGAATATAGATATGATACCAGAAACGGGTGAAAGAATATTCAACAATGACTATGTCGATTTGTTTATCCATTTTCCTAGGGATCTAGAATATTTTGAACGTTTTACGGATGCTACTGTCCAATTACTAGATCTTATGACTGCCGTTGTACGAATCCCTAGTACCTATCTGGATAATAGCACCATCTCTAAATATGGATATAGTGCTGTTCCAATATTATCTGGAATTGTTGATCAGGCAGACCTCGAAGCTTCTGGAATTACACGATTAAGAAATATTCCTAATTTAAATTTGAGAGGTCAAGGCGTATTAATTGGTATCCTTGATACAGGCATAGATTATACAAATCCAATTTTTCGCTATCCTGATAATACTACAAAAATTGCTGCCCTTTGGGATCAAACTATATATGGTGAGAACTATTCCACCAATACCTATTACGGGACGGAATATACCAGAGAGCAGATTAATCAGGCACTCCAAAGCCAAAATCCATATGAGATAGTACCATCAAGGGATGAAATAGGACATGGTACAATGCTGGCAGGAATTGCAGCAGGTAATGAAGTACCTGAAAAGGGATTTTCCGGTGTGACACCAGATGCAGAACTGGTTATAGTTAAATTAAAACCTGCCAAGCAGAATTTGAAGGATTTTTGGAAAATTCCTACGGATGCCGTTTGCTATCAGAGTAATGATATTGCATTTGCTTTAGAATATTTAGAAATAACTGCGAATAAGCTTGGTCGACCTATGTCTATCTGTGTTGCTTTGGGATCCTCACAAGGTCCGCATGATAATAGTTTAATTCTAAATTATCTTTTATCTTTAAGATCGGAGAATTTAAATTTTACAATTACAATTGCTGGTGGTAATGAAGGAAATGCAAGAAGACACTATTATAGTGTTATTGACCCTAGCATCGGATATGATACAGTGGAACTGAAAGTTGGAAATAATGAAAAAGGTTTCTCTATGGAATTATGGGGAGATTCTCCCGGTCTTTTTGCTATGGATATCACATCACCCTCCGGTGAATATATTAGTCGGATTATACCGCGAGTAAATGAATATTTTAAAGTATCCTTTATCTTTGATAATACAATTATCCTGATAGATTATCAGGTTGTTGAAGCTCAAAGTGGAGATCAGTTAATATTACTTAGATTTTCTGACCCTGCTCCCGGTATCTGGACTTTTCACATTTATGGAAAGGGAGATTTAAGTTTATCCTTTCATATTTGGCTTCCAATGGATGGATTTATATCCGGAGATACATTTTTTTTGAAATCAGATCCAGATACAACACTTCTTTCGTTTGCAAACGCCACAGAACCTATCACGGTCACGTCATATAACACTGCAAATGACAGCCTTTATCTGAATGTAAGTAAAGGCTATACTAGAACAGGAAATATAAAACCAGAGATTGCAGCTCCGGGAGTTAATATTACCAGTCCCAATTTAGACCAAGGCTTTTCACCCGTTTCAGGAACTAGTCCAGCTGCTGCATTTATTTCAGGAGTAGCAGCAATTATTTTAGAGTGGGGTATCGTAAATGGAAATCTACCTTTAATAAAAACTTCAGATGTGAAAGGGCTAATGATAAGAGGTGCAAGAAGAGATCCAACTTTAACGTATCCAAACCAGGATTGGGGTTATGGTATTCTTAACGTATATCATATATTTGAAAGCCTGCGCAGCAGTATATAGCATTAGAAATAGAAGGTTAGGAGGTGTGAAAGTATGACACAGGAAGAAAAGTACAAAATAATTAATAACGATTATACGGATTTATATATTGAACATAACCGTAATGAAAAATTATTGAACCGATTTCCTGGTGCAACAACTCATATTATCAATGCAAGATATGCAATAGCTTATGTTCCTGTTGATATCCTGGATAAGAACTTCATCAGGAAATATGGTTATTCAACACTTCCACGTTTATATGGACTTACAAGCAAGGTGGCGCTAGAATCAACTAGAGTTCATAGGCTTCGAGCAATACCTGGTTTTAATTTACGTGGAAAGGGAGTGCTTGTAGCTATAATTGATACTGGGGTCGATTATACCAATCCTATATTTATTCGTGAAGATGGCACTAGTAAAATTATAAGGCTATGGGATCAGACAATCGACAGTCTAGACCATTACCCTAAAGATACCTTTTATGGCACAGAATATAGTAGAAAACAGATTAACAATGCAATAAAAAGCAGTAATCCCTATGATATAGTCCCCAGTAAGGATGAAATAGGGCATGGAACCATGCTGACAGGAATCATGGCCGGTTCAGAAGTGCCTTCCAGTAACTTTAGTGGAGTGGCATCTGATGCAGATATTATTGTAGTAAAATTGAAGCAAGCTAAAAATAATTTAAGAGACTTTTTTTTTATACCTTACGATGTTCCTTGTTATCAGGACAATGATATCATTTGGGGCTTAGAGTTTATAATTAAAACTGCGAATCAATATAATATGCCCTGTTCTATATGTATTGGCATGGGATCTTCACAAGGAGCCCATGACGGCAGGGGTCCTTTGGATAATGAGATGTATTTTTTTACAATATTTCCGCATTTTGGGTTTAGTTTATCCGCAGGAAATGAAGGAAATAATAAAAGGCATTTTTTTCATACAACGGATCCTTCCATAAGGTATACTACAGTAGAGCTAAATATTGGAGAAAATGAGCCAGGGTTTTCAATGGAGTTATGGGGGGGCCTTCCAAACACCTATTCCATTGATATGTTATCTCCATCAGGCGAATATATACCAAGAATAACTGAGAGTTTACGTTTCAATATTGAGATTAAATTTATATTTGAAGAAACAACAATATTTGTTGATTACAATCTAGTTGAAACTAATACCGGTGATCAGTTGATCCTATTACGATTTAGTAAACCAGCAGCCGGTATTTGGAGGTTTCGGGTATATAGCCGGGGAAGTGAACCCGGTTCCTTCAATATATGGCTGCCCATGAATGGATTTATTTCCAATCAAACATACTTTTTAAATCCAACTCCATACACTACCATTACCTCTCCGAGTAATACGGCACCTCCCATAACAGTTACTGCTTATAATCCTGAAAATGATCAATTATATAATCAGGCTAGTAAAGGATTTGCCAGAAATGGTGTTATAAAACCGGAGCTTACAGCGCCAGGCGTAAATCTAGTTGTACCAAATTTATCAAAAGGATTTACTACTGCATCTGGTACTGGGTTAGCTGCAGCCTTTACGGCGGGAATAACAGCATTGATGCTGGAATGGGGTGTTGTTAATGGGTATTATCCAAATATCAGTTCTATCCAAATTAAAAAGTATCTTATAAGAGGAGCAAGGAGAAGTCGCCTCCTTCATTATCCAAACCAGGACTGGGGGTATGGAATTATTGATCTATTTAATGTATTTAATACATTAAGATCAAATTTTCCAACAAAAAAGTAATGCCAAAAGTTTGAAAAAAGTTGATAAGTTGTGTTTTGATATAGGATATTATGACTCGTTAATAATTTTAAATTAATATATAGATGTGCCGAAGCAAAAAATCAGTTAACTAAAACTTAGCAGCGTTGACAGTGTCAACCTATTGTCAACGCTGAACAAATCTATTATCATGTAATATAATGACCCCACATGTTACAATATGTAGTAGGTTCTTTTAAATATCGAGATAAAGTGATACTTAATGAAATAGAATAAATTGGCTTTAACAAACAGTGCACACGGAATGCATGTCGAATATGTCTGCAGAGGATTGTTAATCTTGTATTTCATAGTGTGAGTACAGGGATAAAAATTTAATGCCTATTAGGATTAACAAGGGAAGGGGAGAGTTGATATGGTGATAAAACAATTTGGACCTCCTGATTTGCTGCAAAACTTAATAGATTATACGTGGGTGGTAGAACCTAATTTTCTTCATGATGAAGAGCAGATAGATACTATTATGCCTCTAGGTCATATAAATATTATTTTTAATTATGCATCAAATTATATGCTCATTAAAGGGAAAAAAGAAATATTAATCCCGAATGCTGCGATCATCGGTCAGATCAAAAGTGCAAAGCGTGTAAAATATGGGAGAAAGTTAGATCAGATAGGTATTTCCTTAAAACCGGCAGGGTTTAGTTCACTGTTTAATATACCGGGTATTGCAGTTACAGAGCGAATTATGAATGTAAATGAAATTGACGTGACATTTCATGAATTGTATCATGAAATCAAGGAGATAAATGGCACTGAGGAAAAAATAAAAAAAATTTATGAGTATCTCGAATCTAAAATGGTTTCTGAAAAAAATTCCGAGCTTATATGTGAAATGACTACCTATGTTGAGTGCAATTGTGAAAATCTGAATATTGTTGAAATGGCTGAGTTCTTCTGCATCTCAATAAGTGCACTCGAGAGGTTCTTTAAAAAGAATGTTGGGTTGACACCAAAAACATATGGAGATATTTTCAAATTTAGAAAAAATGTTGAAGATAATGTACGAAGAAAGAATATGCAAAATTATTACTATGATCAATCCCATCTGATTAAAAAAGCTAAAAAGTTTTCTGGTAAGACGGTTAATGAATTGAAAAATGTAAAAAAAGAATTAACACTCCAACATCTACTAAATAGTAATGAAATAATTGATACAGACAAAATAGACCAATAGAATCATTAACGCCGATTTTTTACAATACAACCAGACTGCCAAATTGATAAGATTATTATATATCTTAAAAATGAAAGGGTTGGTTGAAAATGCAGATTAGTATGATATATGCAAGTGCGCTGATGTTTATTAATGTTATTGGGAGGTCTGTGTAATTATGTTGTTGAGAAAACCGATTATAATTTATTATTTTTCCGGGTCAGGAAATACACTTCTTATTGCAAGAAAAATGAAAGAGGCTTTTGAAAACCAAAAATTCTTTGTAACATTAAGAAAAATATCTGCATCTGGAGCTGTTGAATTGGAAGAGGACTGTCATTTGGGAATTGTGGTTCCAGTTGCTGTACAGTCAACTTTTCCAATCGTATGGGATTTTATTGACAGACTGCCAGAGGGGAATATGAGACAAGTATTTTTTGCAGATACTATGGAAACCTTTTCAGGTGGCATTGTAGGACCAATGAAAAAATTTCTGGAAGCAAAGGGATATAGCTGTATAGGGGCATATGAATTTAAAATGGCAACAAGTATGCAAACATCGGACAAGAAAGCTGAAATAGGGAAAGAAAAAAATAAAATGGCTTTGCTTAAGGTGGAAGAATATGTTCAGTCGCTCATTGACGGAAGTGCCAAATGGAAACGGATACCAGTTTTATCGGATGCAATGAGATTGATATCCAAGGGACGTTCCATTTGGACAAAAACTAGTGAAAATATAAGGATTGACCACGATAGATGCATCAAATGCCGATTGTGTGAAAAATTCTGCCCTGTAAACGCAATCCAATTAACGGATCAACATATGAAAATACAGCATAAACAGTGTATCTCTTGTATGAGGTGTGTAAATTACTGCCCTCAAAATGCTTTTAATTTAGGTGAAAAACATGTGATTCAAAAAAAGGTTGCTAAAGTAAACGAATTGTAGTCATAGCTCTGATAAATTATAGAATGGTTAAGCACTGTTAATGCCTGTACAAAATTGAATTGTTGAAAGGAGATTTGTTATGAAACATAAAGGATCATGTCTTTGTGGTGAAGTCACTTTTGAGATTGAAGGGGAATTCGAAAATTTTTTTCTTTGTCATTGTGAGAGATGTCGTAAGGACACAGGTTCAGCTCATGCGGCCAACTTATTTTCATCTTCAGCAAAGTTAAAATGGCTGTCTGGTGAAGATAAAGTTAAAATTTTTAATTACCATTTAGAAGGTCATATAAAAAGCTTTTGTTCCAATTGCGGATCGGCACTGCCCAATATTCAGTTTGATGGAAAGCTACTGGTTGTTCCAGCAGGATGTATTGACAGTGATATAAAAATGAAACCACAAGGACACATCTACTGTGCGAATAAAGCAAGTTGGGATAATGACTTAGATATCTTACCAAAATATGATGGACTCCCTGATACTTAAATATTGTGAGACTGTTTTAATATTATTCTACTTTTTTTTTATTATCATATAATTATAACAAAATATTGTGTAAGTTCAAGGTGATTATGGATATATATATTGTTCAACAAGGAGATACGCTCAATTCTATCTCTGATAAATATGGAATTACGGTTGAAAAATTAATACAGGACAATGGATTGATATTTCCATATAACCTAGTTACAGGTCAAGCTATAGTTATTGCAGTTCCTAAGCAGGTATATACCGTAAAAGAGGGAGATACTTTACAAAATATCGTAGATACCTACAATGTGTCACTTATGCAAATATTGAGAAATAATCCATTCCTTTCTGATCGGGAGTATATAAATCCAGGAGAAACCATAGTAATCAGTTATAATACAAATGGTAGCGTTACCACGAATGGGTTTGCTTATCCTTTTATTGAACAAAAAACATTACTTAAAACCTTACCTAATTTGACTTATATATCTATATTAAATTATCAAGTTACAGAAGAGGATGGCCAGGTTTCATTTCAAGATGATAGTGAAATATTAATGAAATCAAAAGAATATGGTGTACTCCCTCTCTTGGTGCTTACTACATTAACCCCTAAAGGAGTGCCTACTTATGAAGCTTCAATGAGAACTTTACTAGATAAAGAATTCCAAGATATATTAATCAATCAATATGTAGAGAAAGCATATTCTAGAGGATATTATGGCGTAAATGTAATATTTAGTTTTTTAAATGAAGTAACTCAATCGCTCTACTTAGATTTTGTAAAAAATATATCATATCGTGCAAAGCAAAAGAAACTGCTACTATTTATTAGCGTTAATTACCAGATTGCTGAAAATAATAATAATACTGTATTTGAAAAAGTAAATTATACAGAATTTAGTAAGTATATAGACGATTTTATATTCTTAAGCTTCGTGTGGGGTACAAATAATAATCCACCAGCACCTGTTTGTAACATTTACTACATTGGGATACTGGTTGATTATCTAATATCTATAGATGTGCCAAAGAGTAAAATTAATATTGGTAAACCTGTTATTGGATATGATTGGAAATTACCGTATATAAATAATGTAACAAGTGCTAACTCACTTAACCTTTTTTCTGTATTAAACGTAGCTTATGAGAATAGTTCTATAATCGAGTTTAATGAAGTATCACAAACGCCCTATTTTTACTACTATAGAAATCTTGGTGATGTACATATAGTTTGGTTTCTAGATTCGAGAAGTTTTAATGCTATAGATAAACTAATTATCGATAAGAGTCTTAATGGTAGTGTGATTTGGAATACTATGATTTATTATCCACAACTATGGATAGTAATATACTCCCAATATGATATAATAAAATTAATTTAATTATTCAGAGGCTCAAGAAGAACTTACTTTTTCAGGTACTTCAGCGCGAATCCAATAAGTGCTGTTTTTGAACCTTGAAAAATGTTAGAATTAAGGATTTTTATTTTAGTTTTTCCTTTTGAGAGCAAACACAGAATAAATACTGTTTATTCTGAATTTATAACTTTACCTAAAATAAAACTAAACATTAAAATAAAGGAGAACTAATATTGTGAAAATTATAGATAATATAACAGAATTAATCTGTTAGTACTAAAAAATACAATTCAGCAACCAGATATCTTTCAAAAGGGAACTGATTAAAGGTTCTAATTATGCTCAGTACATTCAACTTTTTCCCTCCTTATATCTGCTTGTAGTATCAAATGTACTACTCCGGTTTGCTATTAAGCTATTTTAATTCCAACGAAAATGTAAATTATTAAAAGAATTACAATTACGGTAACGAGTGTAAAAAAAACACCTTTCAAAACGGATTTAATCATTCCTTTCCTCCAACTCTTTGATAGCTTCTGCACTACCTCTGCTTCTGCAAGATTTTCAGCTCTGTTTGTAATAAGCAACTCGTTATCCATTGCCTGTAATTCACTACGGCAGCTTTCACACTGCTGAAGATGTTCTTCGACCATGTCTTTACTATCTTTGCTACAAACGCCATCATGGTATAGCGGTAGCAAATCTTTAATAATTTCACAAGAAATATTCATATCATTTCCTCCTGTAATTGTTTTTTTGCTCTGTAATAAATTAGTCTTGCCCAGCTGTCCGTTTTACCGAATAACTCACCTATTTGAGAGAATGGCAAATCGCCAAAAACTCTTAAAGTAAAAACCTCTTTATATGGCTCGCCAAGATCATGTAATAGAAAATGTAATCTTTTAGCAGTCTCCCTATCAAGATATGATTTTTCTATATCAAAGCTTGGGTCAGGATATTCAGTATCAATTTCCGGGGAAAGTCTCTTTTCCATTTTATAATAAGAAAAATAAGTGTTCTTTGCAATTTGGCAGAGCCACACATATAATTTGCAGTTGCCATTAAACTTTTCCATGTGACGCATTGCCTTAAAAAATGTTTCTTGCGTAATTTCCTCGGCGATAGTTTCATTTTGAGATAGTGACAAAATGTATTTATAAACATCGGAAAAGTATTCCGCATATATTTTTTCAAAATCGGGCGTCTGCACTGTATCACCTCCTGTTCATCTATAAGACTTCGCAATTCTAAATCCGTTTCAAAAGTTTTTAATATTTTAAAGATTATTAACAAGCTTCTACTAATCCTTTGGTATCAGTCACATATGACTTATACGGGAAATGCTTTCTAAGTTATTTTATGCACATAATTTTTGTATTCATCTTTCTGAAATCCATACTTTTTGCAGCCTTAGGACAAGAGTTGTATTCCATACTCTTACCATCTGCCCTTTCGTAATAATCTAATTATAATTGTATATGGGAGTACGGATAATAGCAACAAACTGTATGTGAATATAGTGGAGTATGAAAATATGATGGTTACAGAATTACTTTCCTTTTATATGCTACTCATTTATATAAGGCAAGTAGTTTCTTGCAATCATGAAGTTGAATTTCAGAAAAAAGCAAAAGTGGGCAGATGTAGGAAAGGCTACTAAGATATCTATAAGATACTCAAAAAGCAAAAGCTGAAGGCTCGCTACTTTATTGACTTTATAATACCAATACCCATGAGATGAATACTGAGAAAAATAGTAGTACAAAAAATGTTATAGATTATTTATTTTTTTAATGATTATTGGTAGCTGAGCGAAGATAAATTTTCAGTTACAAAAACAAAAGCAAAAACGGTTATATTGCTACTTTGCGTAATACAATCAAACAGTTAGATTAAAATACCGTGTAGAAATAACTGATGTAAATAGTTTACTTCTTCTTTATAATTTTCAGGAGAAATATTTATGGTGTTAATAGCAAAAATAAATTTGAGTATTAGTGCTGTTGGGATTAATGAGTCAATATATCCTGCATTTTTGCCTGCTTCGATATATTGAATATATAAATCTGTTTGCAGCTCTTGAACTCCTTCTGATATAAGTTTCATAAAATTTTCATCTGCTGTTGCAGAGGTAGATAGATAGGCAGAAAGCAAATTATTTATATCTGATGTACATAAAGAGAGAGCGGTAGATAGTTTATCTAAATACGGAAGTTCAGTATCAAGGAGTGCGTATGCTTTGTCTATTGTTTCCTGGACAATTGACTTTACGCATTCTATGACAAGAGAATCTTTGCTACCAAAATAATTGTAAATAGATACTTGGGATACATGAGCAACAGCAGCGATTTCTTTAATACTGGTCGATACAAATCCTTTTTCTAAAAAAAGTTTATTTGCGGATTTGATAATAGCATTTTTTTTCTGGTTTGTCCGAATTTCATATTTACTTAGAATTTGTTCCATTGTAAAATACTCCTTTTATATTTATTTTTTACTATTATAATACATGTTTTGAAATTTGAATAGATATATTTCAAAAATATGTTGACAATGGAAGAAAACTATTATACTATTGTTTTGAAATAAAAGAGCAAATATTTCAAAACATAGGAGAGTCGAATGAAGAGTATAATATACTATTTTAGTGGAACAGGCAATAATTTTGCGATTGCAAAGGAGATTACAAACAGGTTAGGCGATTCTACATTATTACCAATTAGTGGACTATTAAATAACAAGATTATTCCAGAAGAATATGAATGGGTAGGGTTTGTTGTACCAAGTTATTTTTCTCATGTTCCACCATACGTAGAAAAATGTATGAGAGATATTGTTTATAGTGAAAAGCAAAAAATATTTTTAGTAGTGGGATGTGGTGGAAACAGGGGACTTAGTATTCAAGATATGCGAAAACATGTAAATAATAGTAATAAGGATGTTGCTCTTGAGTATATGATTACTCTTCCCGGTAATTATATTCTCTCTTATGGAGCATTTCCTATATGGTATCAAAAATTGTGTATAAAGCTTTCTTGTCGGAAAATTAGAAGGATTACAAGAGATATTACAGATAATAGGATAAGAAAAAATCTAAACAAAGGCATTTTTTATAAAGAAAAATACGAATCGGCATTACAGCAATCAATCGCAAAATTTTCTATAACAGGAAAGCAATATAAGGTGAATGATAACTGCAGTTCTTGTGGTAGCTGTATGAAAATCTGTCCAACAGAAAATATTTCGATGTCAAATGGTAAAGTAGAATTTGGTAATGGATGCAGTCAATGTATGGGATGTATTCAATGGTGTCCGCATAATGCTATAGATTATCAAGGAAAGGCGATAAATAGAAAAAAATATCACCATTTAAACATAAAGAAATATGAGATGTTCATAAGATAATTTTTAACATTAACTTTAGAATTGCACTACAGGATAATTTAGGAGGTAAAAAAATGAATGAAAAGCTCTTCATAGAAATCAATGGGTCAAAGCAAGGCATGTTTTTGCGGAGCGAAAATACTGAAAACCCTGTGTTGCTATATTTACATGGAGGAGCTGGCTCCCCCGAAATTGCATTTGCTGAAAAATACCCGACTGGCTTAGAAAAGCTATTTACTGTTTGCTGGTGGGAACAAAGGGGTAGCGGAATATCATATAACCGTAAAATTACTCCGAAAGAAATGACACTTGAACAGTTGGTTTCGGACACGATCGAGGTGACGAATTATTTACGCAATCGCTTTGGAAAAGAAAAGATATATCTTATGGGACATTCATGGGGTTCTTTGTTGGGTGTGATTACGGTTAAGCAACAACCTGAGTTTTTTCATGCTTATATAGGCATTGGACAAGTAGCACAACAGGAGCGGTCAGAACGTTTGGCATATACATATATGCTTGAGGAATTTTGCAAGTCAAACGACAAAAAAATGATACGACAACTAAAAAAATTTCCAATTGAAACTGGTGGCGACATCAGTATAAAATATCTTGCTGGAGTGCGGAGTGAAGGCATGAATAAGCTTGGTATCGGTGTTATGCGAAGCATGGCATCAATGCTGGACTTTGTTGCAATTGTGCTTAGATATAAGGGGTATACTTTAAGTGAAAAGTTCAAATTTCCGCAAGGCAGCAGCTTTTCTCTTAAATATTTGTGTGATAGTATGATTCAAATGGATTTAATAGAGCAGGTACCCTGTTTGCAGGTGCCTGTGTATATTTTCCAAGGTAGGTACGACTATCAAGCATCTTATGTAGTCGCAAAGGATTTTGCAACGGCGCTAAAGGCTCCCATAAAAGGTTTCTACACATTCGAAAATTCTGCACATAGCCCTTGTTTTGAAGAGCCTGAAAAAATGTGCAATATTTTACGCGTTGATGTTTTGCAAAATCAAGTAAGTTTATCAGACAAGATATAATTGTTTCACCTTATCGTGGAAGAATGAAATAGAATTTCAAATGTTTTAAGTCGAATATCGAATGTCAATTAGTTTTTGCTAGTGCTAAACTCCAAGTATAAAAACGGAAATTATACGCAATTGAAACAAAGGAGGAGTAGCACATGGAAACTAAAAACAAAAGTGGAGTTGTGTATCAAGGCAAGATCCCGGGGAGAGTTAAATATACATTTGCATTCGGTGCACTTGGAAAAGATTTGATTTATGGTATGATTGCAACCTTTTCGATGATTTATTTCACAGATATCATCAAGGTTGCACCTGCTTTTATCGGAACAATGTTTTTCGTAGCAAAATTATGGGATGCTTTTAATGATTTATTTATGGGTATGATCGTAGATAATACGAGAAGCCGATTTGGAAAGTTTGTACCTTGGTTAGTTATTGGGACACTTATCAATTCATTTGTATTTGTTACAGTATTTACAGATTTTCATTTGTCTGGCGTAGGCTTGTGTGTGTTTGCATCAGTTGTTTACATACTTTGGGGAATGACTTATACAATCATGGATATTCCATACTGGTCAATCATTCCAAATTTAACATCAGATCCGCAAGAAAGAGAAAAAGTATCTGTATTACCAAGAATTTTTGCTAGCATTGGTCAGTCACTGATTATCGCAGGTTTTGGTGTACAGATTATCAAAGGCTTAGGTGGAGATTACACAGGATATCATCGTTTTGCACTTATTATAGCAGCTACATTCATTTTCACAATGGCAGTATGTGTAATCAATTTACCTAAGGTTCAACAGGATAGTGAAAAGAAAGAAAAGTTAAAGTTTAAAGACATTTTTACCGTCATAAAGAAAAATGATCAGCTGAGATGGGCAGTGTTGCTGATTCTTTTATATAACGTAGGAATTCAGGCTATTATGGGGGTTGCAACTTACTATTTCTGCTATGTCTGCAACAAAGTGAGTATGCTTTCTGCATTCATGATTAGTGCTTCGGTAGCAGAAGTTGTAGGACTAATGGTATTCCCTAAAGTAACAAAGATTTTATCAAGAAAGAAAGCGTTCTTATTAGCATGTGTGCTTCCACCAGTTGGACTCCTTTTACTTCTTATAGTAGGTATTGTGTGTCCATCAAACGTTGTATTAACTGCAATCTCAGGAATTATTGTTAAGATAGGAACAGGCTTGGAACTGGGGTGTGCAACGGTATTTCTTGCAGATGTTGTTGATTATGGTGAGTATGTATTGGGGGCGAGAAATGAAGGCGTAGTATTCTCGCTTCAAACATTGATAGTAAAGTTTACAGCGGCATTCACATCTTTATCAATTGGATTTGTATTACAGTTAACCGGATATGTACCAAATGTGATACAGTCAATGGCAACACAAAATTCGATTAGAGTACTTATGTGTGTAGTACCTACAATTGGTATCATTCTTGCCTATGTAGTATTTAAAAATAAGTATAAATTAGATGACGCTTTCATGAAAAAAGTTGTAGCAAAGATCTCTGGAAATGGAAATGATTCAGAAGAAGTAATTTAATAAGCAAATGGATAGATACATACATCATCCATCTGCAGACCTTCATCATATCAAAAAAGAAAATATTGGTTTGATTGAGGTTATGGGACTTGCGGTTCTTCCAGCAAGTTGTGTAAGGCAGTCGATTTCTATTGTTCTGGTAGTCGACGTGCCTTGCTTTGTTATGGCGGTTTTGTTATGGTGAAAGTGGAATTGATTAAGCAAGAGTAGCCAGTTTGATGTTATATAAATTTGGAGAGTGTAAGATTGAGAATATTTAGTATTGTTTTAGCAGATGATGAACAAAAAATTCTATATGGAATGAGAAATGGAATTGAATGGGAAGAACTTGGCTTTACCGTTGTGGGAACAGCACAAAATGGTAAGGAAGCCCTGGAACTTATTGAAGAGTATCATCCGGATCTTTTGATTAGTGATATCAAGATGCCATTTATGGATGGGATGGAATTGTCAAAAACGATTCATGAAAATTATATGAATACCAAGATTATTCTTTTTTCGGGTTGGGATGATTTTGAATATGCAAGGATGGCAATTAGTTACGGTGTTTCAGAGTATATAATGAAACCAATTAACTATGACGAAATGAAGCGATTGCTGCTTCATATGTATGCCGAATTTGAAAAAGAATACGATGAAAAAATCAATCGTCAGAGACTGGAAAATGTATATAAGGCAAGCTTGTCATTATTCCGTCAGCGTTTTTTTTCACAGTTGGTGACTGGTACAATTCGACCTGAAATGATTGAACAGAATGTACAGAATCTTGATTTGAACTTTTCATCCATATTTTATTTGGTTGCAGTAAAAATTAGAAATGATAATTCAGATGATGTACTTTCTGAATTATCAATAAAAGAGACAATAAGAGAAGCGCTTGAAAAGGTTTCTGTTGTACATGAATTTAGTATGTACGATAAAGAATTGTATCTGTTGTGTACAAACAAATTGCATAATATTGAAAAAATAACAAAAACCTTAGAAGAGACCTCTGTGTTGATTGAGAAAATCTTTTCTTCTTCAATATCTTGTGGAATTGGTTCGCACTGTCGTGAATTTGAAGATATTCCAAACATGTATACGCAGACCATTGAGGCGTTGGAATATAATCTTGTTATAAAGGGTGAGTGTTATACATATTACAATGATATCCTGCCACTTGCTAAGAAAGTTAATGATTGGTCAGGTGAGGTTGGTGCAATTGAGCATATTATTACTTCTTGCACAGAAGAAGAATTGTGGCTGGAAGTAGAGCGTATCTTAGAAAAAATACACCAGGCACATTACAATCTAAATGAATACCAGGTTGTGATTCTGGAAATTGTATTTGCTATCGCAAGACTTTATAAGAAATATCAGATTACGACGGATGAGGAGTTTTCAGGATCCAAGAAAATGGCTGTGAAAATTCTTTCATTGGACACAGGGGAAGAACTGGATAATTGGCTGGCAAACTATTGTATGCTGATTCGCAGTCTGATACAAAAAAAACAGATAGATAATAACACAATTTTAGTAGATAAAGCGAAGACTTATGTGCAGGAATATTTTGCAGATCCTGGACTTTCAGTAGAAGTTATTTGTTCAGAATTACATGTGAGTTCCTCTCATTTTTCAAAGATTTTTAAACAGGAAACAGGAATGACTTTTTTGAATTATCTGATTGGAATTCGAATGGATGCGGCAAAGCGATTATTAGAAAAAACTGATTATAAGAGCCATGTAATCGGTGAAATGGTAGGGTATTTGGAACCAAACTATTTTAGTTATGTGTTTAAGAAAAATTGTGGTGTATCACCAGCAAAGTATAGAAAATCAGGGGAATAATTGATGCGAAAAAGAAGAGTCAGCGTTAGAATTTTGCTTCCGCTAATAATGTCTATTTCTATAGCTGTGTGTATTCTTACATGTATGTTATTGTTTTCTCATTATCTTTCAGTATTCATCGTGGATAGCGCAGAGAAAGAGGTGAAAAAACAGAAGGAGGCATTAGCTCAAGGAATTGAACAGGAAATTGAAGATATAAGTGATTTAATAAATACAATTTATTACCAGAACATTAAGATCAATGATTTCTCGGATGAAGAATTCAGCAAATTGTTGTGCAACATTTTTAATGATAACAGCGATCGTGTTTATAGCATATCCATCTATGATATAGATGGAAACTGTATTTTTAATACACGTAAGGATAATGAGAAAAATGTTGTAAATAAGGTGTGGTTTAATAATTCCGTTGAGAATATAGAATCGATTCAATTTGGAGATGATGAATTGGTATGTAATACTTCGGTAAAGAGAGTCATCCCTGTTAGCAAGTATATAGAGTATGCAAGGTCTAATCGCATGAACCAGGGCGTGCTTTGTGTTACGTTTTATACAGACTATATTGAACAAATTCTTAATAACTACGGAAGTACATTAAATGAATACTGCTATTTGGTGGATGCAAATAATGAACTTTTGTATCATCCATACATGAGAGCTATTGAGTCAGATTTGTATGAAGAAAAAACGCTAGAGAAGGTACAAAACATTGAAAAGAATAATATTGTTCGCAATGAAGGTACAAATTGGATTATCTATAAACAACAGTTGGGATATACTGGGTGGAATGTTGTAGTTGTGAATTCGTTGTCTTATATTAAGAATGATAATCTAAATATTTATTATGTGGTTTGGTTAATTCTTCTTATTATTGGAGCTGTTTTGATTACCCTTGATGTGGTTTTACTTAAGAATTTCACAGATCCTATTTATAAATTGCTTCGTACGATGGAATCCTTTGGTCGAGGCAACTATGAAATCAAAGCAGATGAGAATGGTATTGGAGAGTTAAAAGTTCTAAGTGAACAATTCAACGTTATGGCTGAGAAATTGCAGAAGCAGATGGATGAAATTCGTAGGAATGAGCATGAGAAACGAAAGATGGAAAAGAAACTGTTACAATCCCAGATAAATCCACATTTTCTTTATAACACATTAGATTCTATTATATGGATGATACAGAGTGGCGAATATTGCGGAGCAGAACAGATGGTTTCTTTACTAGCAAAATTTTTCCGTATTTCATTGAGCCAAGGTAAGGATATTATTCCATTAAAAAAGGAATTGGAGCATGCAACCAGTTATCTTGCCATTCAGAATATCCGATTTAAGGACAAATTTGAATTCCATGTTCATGCGGATTCTGAATTAACCAAGTACCTCTGCCCTAAATTGATCATACAGCCACTACTTGAAAATGCTATTTATCATGGAATGGAAGGTATGTATGATGATGGGGAAATTGACATCAATGTATATGAGAAAGACGGAATTATTAATATAGATGTAGTAGATAACGGACTGGGTATGACTGAAGATAAAATTGATTATATTATGCATAACAAGGTGGTATCTAGTAAACGTGGGTCTGGAATTGGTGTGCGGAATGTAAATGAAAGAATAAGACTGATCTATGGCGAACAGTACGGAATTTCTATGATCAGTGAACTGGACGAGGGAACTACAGCTAAAATTATGATTCCTATGTTGGAGGAAGTCGATGACAAATAGTAGAAGAAAGCATTTAATTATGCTCATGTTAATTGGATTAATTGCTATCTGTTCAACTCTATTAATGTTAAAAAGAAATAATGAACCAGATATAACAACGATTGCAGTAGTCCTTCCACAAAAAGAGACTATAGCCACTTCTAGAATTATGGATGGCATTCGGGATTATGTTTTGAACAATAGTATAGAGCTGGATGTTTTGTATGTAGAGGAGATTACAGAAGATGATATGAACCAGATTCTTTCAGAAGAAACTAAGAATAATGCAATTGGTACAATAATTATCTATCCAGAGAAATATCTAAAGTGTGATGAGGATTATAGATTAATCAGTGAAAATATTATAGCAATTACGGAGTTTATGCAAAATCAGTTTGGAGTATGTGCATACTTTTCAAATAGCTCTAAGGAAAAGGAGGTATATGATGCACCTCTTTCAACTGAAATATTCCAAGAAATCATAAATGGCATTATTACATATATACATCTAAATAATACTTATGCGTTAGGATATAAGACAATTGAGATGATGGATTTGAATGGCAAAAAAGGGAAACTATCTAATGTTGAAATCAAAAGCGTTAAAGTTGATAAGCAAGTGATAGAAAGTGGCGATTTCGATGAATTGCTGGTGGAATAAGAGGGGTGATATCATGTCAAAGGCAGAAAAAAGAGGTAATTTAATAATTGTATTACTGGTGATGCTTCTGTTGGGCATTGGTATTGCGTTGGTAATTCCAAAACCAAAGAACGAATTTGTCCATGTGGGTATTGCTATATATAACATGGAAGATGAATACATGGCGGATATGGTTTATCAGTTGGAAGATGAAATCAGAAATTATGACTTTAGAGGAAAGAAGGTTGTTTTTGAAGTTTTAGATGCAAAAAATAATGCGAACACGCAGGAAAAGCAGTTACAGTATCTGCTTTCAGGTAATTTCGATGTATTAGTAGTTAATATGGTAAAACCGACATCTGCTGCAAATATTTTAAATCGAGCAGTCAGTGATAATATCCCTGTGATTTTATTTAATCGAGAAACGGATGAAAGGGATATGATAATTTCAAATAATGTTTGGTATGTTGGAACGGATGGATATATGGCAGGTGTCATACAAGGTAAAATGATCAAGGATGCCTGGGAAGATGCATATTGCGATATTGATAAAAATAATAATGGAACAATTGATTACATTCTGGTTGAAGGAGAAGCAACACATTTTGATACGATTAGCCGTACGAATGGATTTTTAGAGACGGTAAAAGATTTAAAAATGAACCAGATTGCAACTTTATCTGCTGATTGGAACAGAAAAGATGCATATGAAAAACTTGCGGAACTTGATTCAGAAATCATAGAAGATATTGAAGTGGTTGTCTGTAACAATGATGATATGGCATTAGGTGTGCTGGACTATTTTTCCGATAATCATAGGGAGTTTCCTTTGATTGTGGGAATCAATAATAGATCTGAAGTGAATAAACAAATTAAGAATGGATCCATTTATGGAACGGTGGACAATAACGTAAAAAGTCAGATTTCACGTATATGCAGTTTGCTTAATGATATTATGAATGGAGAAACAGGAAATCAGAAACAGGTTTGGTACAGTGAACCTTTTGGGATAAAATAGGATTATTTCACAGATATTATAACAAAATAGCAAGAATAGATTTTTCTCTGTATCGTATGTCTATAGAGGACTGGCAAATAGTGAGTATGCATCATGTTTGCACAACCTTACAGAGTAAATTATATGTTATTACATAATGTTAAGTTTGAGCAGGAGTTAATTAGTTTGACATTGATGGAAAGGGCTTATTCTATTACATGCAACTTCTTGTTGTAGGAATTACATAATAGATTATTAATATAATTAATGGGGGTTTGCCCGGAAAATTTTTTAAAATCCTTTATAAAGTGAGATTGATCATAGTAACCTGCTTCTAATGCAGTATTGATACAATTGACTCGATTAATGGTATCAGTCAGGTTACCAATCGCTTTTTGGAAGCGGATAAATTGAATTAAATTTTTAGGATTGATTCCGAAATCCTCATGGATTTTTTTGTTTAAGTAGCGTTCCGAATATCCTGTAAGGGTACTTAATTTTGATAGTTTAAGATTGCCACTTGACATAATTATCTCATTGCGTAGAAAATATTTTAAGTTTTTTGTATCTTCAAGGTGCTTTTCAATAACATTTAAGTAGTAAGTCATAAATACTTTTATTTTTTTATCAAAGGTATTAGCATAAAACATATTTTCAATTAAGCGTTTTTTCTCATTACTTACAATCAAATCTTCAAAATCCCATTCATGATTTACAATTTCGCATAATGGGAGACTTCTATCTACTGGATTAGTACCAGGCATAAATCGAACCCCAAAATATTCACCATTTATATCTGTATCCGTTATCCCTTTTTCTAAGCGGGTACCTGCTATTTTGGTTATTAATTTTCCACCCTTCTTCCAAAATAAAATATCAATGCATGCGTCTGGAATTACATCCATTTTCTGCGATTCAGCAGTAAATTGATAAAAATGGGCAACATTGAATTTCATCAATACTTTTTTTGTATAATCTGAGGTAGCGAGAACAAATTCTGGCTGTTTCGGACTCAGTTTTGAATTTAAATTAGGCATAATCAAACTCCTGTATTTGATGACTAGCTGATTAGATAATTTTCTATTATAAGCAAAAAGACACAAAAGCGTATCACGCCTTTGTGTCTCTGACTATAGTCTACCATCTACTAATTAATACGTCAAGTTTGCCATTGAAAAAAGGCTAATTCCGATTTTTACTATAATAAAGACCAAATAAAAGATAAAATATAGAAAAAATTAAGGCAGAGAGGTCTTGTGATACTAGTTATCATAAGACTTTTTTCTTTAGAAGGAGGTTTTAGGTATGGGATATCCAAATATTGATTTTGTATACTTAAGTGAGGAAGATATGATGAAAGCTGGAGTAACTGATATGGCAGGTTGTGTAGATACAATGGAAGAGATGTTCAAGTTACTGAAAATGGGAGACTATAGAATGGGTGGACCGAATGGTAATTCTCATGGTGTTATGATGACATTTCCTGCGGAGTCTCCCTTCCCGAATATGCCGACCGATGGTCCTGACAGAAGATTTATGGCAATGCCGGCTTACCTTGGTGGGAAATTTGATATGGCGGGTATGAAATGGTACGGTTCCAATGTTGAGAATAAGAAAAAAGGTCTTCCCAGATCGATTTTAATGCTGACACTAAATGACAAGGATACAGGAGCACCGTTAGCATATATGTCAGCAAATATTCTAAGTGCGTTTCGAACAGGTGCAGTACCGGGTGTTGGAGTTAAATATTTTGCAAGACAAGATGCCAAAGTAGTTGGTATTATCGGACCTGGAGTTATGAGTAAAACAGCCATTGATGCAACGATGGCAGTAAGATCTGAGATTGAGACAGTTAAGGTGAAGGGTAGAAGTAAAAAATCTATAGATAGCTTTTTCAAATATCTCAATGAGAAATATCCTCAAATTAAGGATATCCGAATTGTTGAAACAGAAGAAGAAGCTGTTAAAGATTCCGATATTGTTCATATTGTGACCTCAAGCCCAACCGGTGATATTTATCAATATCCATATATGAAAGAAGAATGGATAAAACCCGGAGCAATTCTATGCTGTCCCGCTGCCGCAAGATTTGATGATGATTTTATTCTAAACAGAGCAAGAGCAGTAGCGGATAATATTCAGTTATATGAGGCTTGGGAGGAAGAGATGGAATTTCCGGCATATAATTCTATTCCAATTCCAGCAGTTCATTGTATGGATCTGATTGCAGAAGGGAAGATGAAGAAAGATCAAGTTGACGATCTGGGTGATGTCTTAGTTGGTAAAGTTCCTGTACATCGTAAGAAAGATGAAATTGTTATCTTTTCAATTGGCGGTATGCCAATTGAAGATGTTGCCTGGGGAACCATTGTGTATCGTAATGCTTTGGAAAAAGGAATCGGAACAAAACTTAATTTATGGAATATTTCCTATTTGGCATAAGGAATAACGGATAAATTGTCGCAAACGGAAGAATGGAGGTAGTATATTTGAGAATAAGTAATCACCCAATACTTGGTAAGCCGGAAGAAAAAAGAGAAGTGGAATTTACCTATGATGGACAGATAATGAAGGGATTAGAAGGAGAGCCAATCGCAGTTGCACTCAAAGTGGCAGGTGTAAAGATCCATAGATATACAAAAAAGTATCATAAAGCAAGAGGTATCTTTTGTGCAATCGGAAGATGCACCGACTGTGTAATGGTAGTAGATGGTAAGCCTAATGTAAGAACTTGTATCACTCCTTTAAAAGAGGGAATGAAGATTCAGACACAATATGGTGTAGCAGCGAAGGAATCGTAACTGGTGTAGACGTGGAAGGGAGAATCTATGACGCGATATGATTTAATCATTGTAGGAGCCGGTCCGGCAGGTTTATCAGCTGCAATTGAGGCTGCAAAACAAGGCCTTAAGGTTATTGTTTTTGATGAAAATGCAAAACCAGGCGGACAGCTCTTTAAACAAATCCATAAATTTTTTGGTTCAAAAGAACATAAAGCAAAAATCAGGGGCTTCAAGATAGGTGAAGAGTTATTAAAAGAAGCAAATGATTTCGGTGTAGAGGTAGTATTGAATGCGATTGTGATTGGTCTATATTTAGATAAAGAAGTTACCGTAAATATAAATGATGAAATCAGACATTACAAAGGGGATGCAGTGATTGTTGCCACAGGTGCATCAGAAAACATGGTTACTTTTGACGGATGGACATTACCGGGTGTTATTGGTGCTGGAGCAGCACAAACGATGATGAACTTACATAGTGTAAGACCTGGTAATAAAGTATTGATGCTTGGTTCAGGAAATGTAGGTCTGGTAGTAAGTTTTCAGCTATTACAGGCTGGATGTGAGGTAGTAGCATTAGTAGATGCGGCACCAAAAGTTGGCGGGTATGGAGTTCATGCTGCCAAAGTTGCAAGGTGTGGAGTATCTTTCTATCTGTCACATACTATAATTAAGGCAGAAGGAGAGGAATGCGTCAAAGGAGTTACAATTGGGGAAGTAGACAGCAGGTGGAGGCTTGTGCCCGGAACGGAAAAACATTTTGAGGTTGATACCATCTGTCTTGCAGTAGGATTATCTCCAATGTCACAGCTTCTAAAAATGGCAGGCTGTGAGATGAAGAATACTCCGGCCGGATACGTACCGAAATGTGATGAGACCGGTGAAACCAATATTCCTGGATTATTTGCTGCTGGTGATGTTTCTGGTATTGAAGAAGCAAGTTCAGCCATGATTGAAGGACGAATTGCAGGACTTGCAGCCGCAGAGAATTTGGGCTTTCTTGATAAAGAAGAACTTTCTGAAAAAATATACGAACTGAAAAAAGCGCTCCTTAGTCTGCGAGAGGGTATGTTTGCGCCAGGAAACCGAGGTAAAGCAATAGAAAAAACGGAGGAAGGTATCGACCTCTCAATTAATCTTCTGAAGAAAGGTTATGTAGGTGAAACAGAAATTGAAAGATTTCCTGGAGTGACAAGAAAAAAAGGTGTGCATCCTGTAATTGAGTGCACCCAAAACATTCCATGCAATCCTTGTCAGGATGTCTGCCCAAAGAAATGTATTAAGATCGGTGATAAAATAACATCGTTACCTACACTTGATGAGACAAAAGAATGTTCCGGCTGTGGAATGTGCGTGGCAGCTTGTTCCGGTCAGGCTATTTTCCTAATGAATGAAGAGTTTGAACCTGGATTTGCAGCAATTACATTACCTTATGAATTTCTTCCTCTACCATCAAAAGGAGATAAAGGAATGGCGCTCGACAGAAGCGGGAAAGAGATATGTGAAGCAGAAATAATTGATGTAAAAACGAAGCAGGTCTTTGATCATACGCATTTGCTGACAATGAAGGTTCCGGTGAATATGGCAGGTAAATCTAGATTTTTCGTAGTTAGGAGGCAAGAGAATGAGTAACGTAAATAATCGTTTTAAAAAAGATTTAGACAAATTTATTACGGAATTTGATGATGATTTGATTATCTGTCGTTGTGAGGAAGTAACAAAAGGAGAAATCAGAAGGGCTGTTCATGATGGAATGTATACATTGACAGAAATCAGACGTTATCTTCGTTCCGGTATGGGGCTTTGTCAAGGGCAGACCTGCCAAATATTGGTGAAAGGAATTGTTGCCAAAGAACTTGGTATTTCTCCAATGGATTTAGAACCGGTAATCTCCAGGTCTCCAACGAGGCCGATAGAAATGAAAGTACTTGGAAATGAAGGAAAGGAGGCCTTGTGAGAATGAGTCATTATGCAGACGTGATAGTTATCGGTGGAGGAATAATCGGTAATTCAACTGCTTACTACTTAGCTAAAAAGGGTTGTTCCGTCCTTGTTCTTGAGAAAAGTGACCACATGGGAAATGGAGGCTCCGGCAGAAACGGCGGGGGTGTAAGACAGTCAGGGCGTGATAAAAGAGAATTACCGTTGGCAATGTATGGAGTTAAAAATCTGTGGCCGGCACTTTCAGATGAGTTGGAAACGGATGTAGAATATTATCAGGAAGGAAACCTACGACTTGGCAAAACGGACGAACACATTAAGATACTGGAGTGTCTTACGAATGACGCAGCTTCCTTAGGCTTGGATGTCAGAATGATTGAAGGTATACAGGCAAAAGAAATTTGTCCTTATCTGTCAGAGGAAGTAATCGGTGCAAGTTGGTGTCCGACGGATGGTCATGCCAATCCAATGCTTGCAACTCTTGGTTATTACAGGAAAGCAAGACAGTTAGGGGCAAGATTCGTAACTGGTGAAGAGGTTATAGAGATAAAAAAAATCAAAGGGAAGGCAAGACAGGTTGTAACGTCTGAAAATTGCTATGAAACTGAGACAATTATATTGGCTGCAGGCTACGACAGTAGAAAAATTGCAGCTACAGTCGGAATTAATGTTCCGATGCTACAATCTTTGTTGGAAGTACTTGTAACGGAAGCACAGCCTCCAATGTTCTATCAGATGCTTGGTACTGCGGCAGCAGATTTTTATGGACATCAAAGTACACATGGTTCTTTTGTATTTGGTGGTTCTTCTGGATTTGAGGGTGTGAATAAAAACAATGGAACTCCGGTAACGAATAGCATAACGGCCTCCTGTATCTGTAGGGGGATTATGAAATACCTCCCATGCTTGGGGGATGCTAAGATTGTACGTACCTGGGCGGGTTGGATTGATGACTGTGTTGACCATGTTCCTGTCATCAGCAGGGTGGAAGAGGTTCCGGGTCTAATTTTAGCCTGTGGATTCTCTGGTCATGGCTTTGGTATATCTCCGACAGTTGGAACACTATTATCTCAGATGGCAGTAGGAGAAGAAACGGTTCTTGATATTACTGATTTTAGATATGACAGGTTTAAAGCAAAAATTTAGTTATCTATGTTCCAAGTTTTGGCTAGGAATGCTCAATGAATTGAAAAATAGAGGGGGAGTCTTGCAAAATATTTTGCGACACTTCCTCCTACTCGATAATGTATAAAAATAACATACATTAGAAACTTTTGTTAACAATAATAGATAAGTAACCATATTATCCCAAAATATTTCAGTAAACACGGATTGACAACGAAATGTTTTCTGACTATAATGTATGTAAGTGGTCACTACGGTAGGAGATAAATATGCGAGATAATTTATTACATAGAAAAGATAGGCTTATAATAACAACAATTGAAATAATTGATGAACTAGGTATTCAAGGTTTATCTACGAGAGAAATTGCAAAAAGGCAGGGTGTTTCGGAAGCTACGCTATTTAGACACTATAAAAGTAAAAATGAATTGCTGATAGCTGTTTTAGAATATTTTTCTCAATTTGATAAAGATATTTATTATTCAACAAAACTGAAAAAACTTAATCCAAAGAAAGCTATTTATTACCTAATAAGAGCAACTGTGGAGTATTATGAAAACTATCCGGCGATTACATCCATTATGCAATTGACGGATGTGTTGCGATATGACATAGCGTTGTCAGATAAAGTGAATGAAATATATGAAAATCGTATGGAAATTATTAAACAGTTAATAATAGATGCACAGTTATGTGGAGAAATACGGTCTGATGCCAATAGTGAATATTTATCAGTATTAATAATTGGATTAATGCGGGAGATATGTCTTAAGTGGAGACTTGAGGATAGGAATTTCTCATTAAAAGATAGAACAATCTCAACACTTGATATGTTAATAGATGTCTTTAGTACTTAGTTCAAATACATTAATACAAATTACGGTTTAAAACAAAGTGGTTCTCTTCATGCAGGAAGAGAATGTGAGTTTACGACCAAAATATTTACGAAAATAAAGTGTTGATAAACAAAACGACTGCCAAAGTTAACAGGTAACAAAAATCGCCTACATTCGAAAAATTTTGCTCAAGGAAAAAAGTGGGGGATTTTAATAAAATATGAATCTGAAATCATTATATTACTGGATTAGAGATTCCGAGAGATTATAGGAAAATGCGGAGGTAAAATGTGAAAAAAGTACTTATAGTAGATGATGCAGTCTTTATGAGATTGGCAATTAAAAGCATGCTTGAGAATAATGGATTTGAAGATATAGAAGAAGCCCAAAACGGAATAGAAGCTTTGCAGAAATTTAAAGAGCTAAAACCAGATATCGTCACTATGGATATTACAATGCCGGAGATGAATGGACTTGAGGCATTAAAAGCAATCCTGGATTATGACCATAATGCAAAAATTGTTATGGTTTCCTCAATGGGACAGGAGGAAAAGGTAAAGCAAGCTATTATGTATGGTGCAAAATCCTTTATTGTGAAGCCCTTTAAAGAAGAACTTGTAATTAAAGTCTTGAAAAAAATATTAGAGATATAAATATTAAAGATACTAGGAGGTGATCAAATTGCTAGATCAGTATATAAATGAACCTATGCTTGAAATGTTTATATTTGAAACGGAACAACTGATTGTGCAATTAGAACAAATCATTTTGTCCAGTGAAAAAGGAAGTTGTTTTACACCAACTGCCATAAATGATATTTTTCGAATTATGCATACCATTAAAGGTTCCTCCGCGATGATGATGTTTAATAATATCTCGACACTCTCTCATTCTATGGAAGATGTGTTCTATTATCTTCGTGAGGATAAACCAGAGCATGTTGATTGTACAGGACTTTCTGATCTTGTACTTGAGAGTATTGATTTTATCAAGGTTGAAATTGAGAAGATAAAATACGGTAAACAAACTGATGGGGATTCATCAATGCTTACCGATTTATTAAAGGATTTCTTATCTGCTTTAATGAAGGAAAATAACAGCAATACATTTGAATATAAAGTAGGATTGGAAGAAAAAAAGCAACAATATTACATAATGCAAGAAAAAGTGATAACTACAGTATACAAAAATAAATATAAAGCAGTCATATATTTTGAAGAAGGCTGTGAAATGGAAAATATACATGCGTATACAATAATACGTAATCTTAAAGAAATTACAGAGGAGTATTACTTTTTACCAGAAGATATTATTGATAATGATGAAAGTATAGAAGTAATACGTAAAGAAGGATTTCAAATCTTTATAAATTCCGATTATTCCTACCAAAAAATGCATGATTTTCTAATGCAAACTATTTTTCTAAAAGAGCTGGAATTAACCCAATTAGAAAATGACGATGAATTTAAAAGGTTTAAAAAGAAGACGGATCAGCCTGTAATACAGGATAATAAAATTAAAGGACCTGATTTAAATAATCATCAAACTGAAGAAGAACATGATGCTGAGAAATATAATTATTCGTCTGCATCCACACAAAGCATCATAAGCGTAAGTGTATCGAAATTGGATAAATTAATGGATCTAGTCGGGGAAATGGTTATTGCAGAAGCAATGGTGATTCAGAATCCGGATTTGCAAGGACTAGAGCTTGATAATTTTCAAAAAGCTGCTAGACAGTTAAATAAGATTACCAGTGAGATGCAGGATATGGTTATGTCAATTCGGATGGTACCTCTCTCAGCTACCTTTCAAAAAATGCATCGGATTGTACGGGATATGTGCAAAAAGCTGGGCAAGGAAGTAGAACTCAATATTATAGGTGAAGAAACAGAGGTTGACAAAAATATCATTGAACATATCTCGGATCCATTAATGCATCTTGTACGGAATTCAATAGATCATGGGATAGAGTCTTCGGAAGAAAGAGTTGCAAAAGGGAAATCAGCTGTCGGTACGATAACGTTAGAGGCGAAAAATGCCGGTAGTGAAGTTCTTGTTATAGTGAAAGATAACGGAAGAGGGTTAGATAAATCCAAAATATATCAAAAGGCAAAAGAAAAAGGTTTAGTATATAAGAACGAAGATGAAATGTCAGATAAAGAAATTTTTAATCTTATCTTACTACCTGGTTTTTCTACAAACGATATCGTATCTGAATTCTCTGGTCGCGGGGTTGGAATGGACGTAGTATTGAAGAATATTGAAACAGTTGGTGGCTCGTTATTAGTAGATAGCATCCTTGACATAGGTACAACAATTACGTTAAAAATTTCTTTGACCTTAGCTATAATTGATGGGATGAATATCAAAGTAGGAAATTCTTTCTATACGATACCGACTATTGCAATTAAAGAGTCTTTCAGACCGAAACCTAGGGAAATTATTACTGATCCAGATGGTAATGAAATGATTATGGTAAGAGGTAAATGTTATCCAATATTAAGACTGCATGAGCATTATAAGATAAAAACTAAGGTAACTAATTTTATTGATGGAATTATTATTATGGTAGAACAAGAAGATAAGACTCTTTGCATATTTGCGGATGAGTTGCTGGGACAGCAACAGGTAGTTGTAAAAGCATTGCCTGTATATATTCAAAGGTTTAGGAAAGTAAAAGGACTTGCTGGTTGTACCTTGTTGGGAGACGGAAGCATTAGCTTAATCCTAGATGTTGCTGAGTTGGTTAATCTGCGGGCTTAAATTATACGGAAAGGAGAGCAGCCATGGCAGAAATTATTGATAATATTAAAGAATTAGAGGAAGACACACAAAAGGGTAGGTTTTTAACCTTTTCATTAGACAAAGAAAGCTATGGAATAGAAATTAAATATGTAACAGAAATTATAGGGATTCAAGAGATTACTGAAATACCTGAACTTCCAGATTATGTAAGAGGGATTATTAATCTAAGGGGCAAGATCATTCCTGTGATGGATATAAGACTTCGTTTCAAGAAGGAATCTAAGGAATACAATGATAGAACTTGTGTGATCGTTGTTGACATTATGGATATTTCAATAGGTATAGTAGTTGACAGTGTTTCAGAGGTACTAACAATTCCGGAACATGATATTGTTGAACCACCTCAAATGAATAAGAGCTATAATAACAGGTACATAAAAAATATTGGTAAGGTTGGAAATGATGTTAAGTTATTGCTAGATTGTGAAAAGTTGCTTACAGACGAAGAAATAGATGATTTACATGAGTCATTTTAAAAATATAAATCATACACATAGGAGGAATTATTATGAAATGGTTCAATAATATGAAAATAAGAGCAAAGCTTATTAGTAGTTTTATTATTCTTGCGACTTTAACAGGCGTTGTTGGTGTTGTTGGTGTTAGTAATATGAACAGTATTAATCATAGAAGTGAAAGTATGTATAGTGATAATTTCATACCAGTTAAAGATCTTAAAGATATTCAGATTTCTTTACAGAATGTTCGCGCTAATCAAATTTTAGCTGTTTATGAGAGAAATCCAAAAACAATTCGAACAAGATTAGATACAATAAATGAATTGGTTTTAAATAACAATGAATTATTAACCAATTATGAAAAAATAATTCGAGATGAGGAAGATAGAACTCTGTATACAAAAGTAATAGATAGTCTTACCGAGTATCGCACGGTACGTAATGAAAACTTAGATTTATTAAAGAATCAACAATACGATGAAGCATTAGCTACACTCGATAAGGTTACAGAAGCAAGATTAAAATGTGATGAAAATTTGCAGAAGTTAGTAGATTATAACTCAATCCTTGCTACAAATGCCATGCAGAAAAATACTGATGACTTTAGACAACAAACAATTTTTATGATTTCAGTTATTATTATAGGCATAATATTAGCTATAACCCTTGGTTTACTAATAGCAAATTCAATAAGTAAACATCTTAATAAGCTTGTAGTAGCAGCTGATAAGATTGCAGATGGAAATCTGGATGTTACAATTGACATTAATTCAAAAGATGAAGTAGGAATTTTAGGGAAAGCTTTTAAAAAAATGGCAGATAACATTAATGATGTCCTGTCAAATATAAATTCTGCCTCAGAACAGGTATCAGCGGGAGCAAGGCAAGTATCCGACTCAAGTATGGCGCTTTCACAGGGAGCTACCGAACAGGCGAGTTCAATTGAAGAGCTTACTGCTTCATTAGAAGAGATATCCTCACAGACGAATTTGAATGCAGGAAATGCTGATAAGGCAAATGAATTTACAATAAATGTAAAAGAAAATGCTAATCAAGGTAATAACCAAATGAAAGAAATGCTCAAGGCTATGGAGGAGATTAATGATTCTTCTAATAATATATCAAAAATTATTAAGGTCATTGATGACATTGCCTTCCAGACTAATATTTTAGCACTTAATGCAGCGGTAGAAGCTGCAAGAGCCGGCCAGCATGGAAAGGGTTTTGCTGTAGTGGCAGATGAAGTAAGAACACTTGCTGCACGATCAGCAAACGCTGCGAAGGAAACAACTGAAATGATCGAAGGTTCTATTAAGAAAGCAGAAGGTGGAACAAAGATAGCTAAAAGCACAGCGGAATCTCTGAATGAGATAGTAAGCGGGATTGAAAAGGTGGCTAGTATAGTAAGCGATATTGCAACTGCATCGAATGAACAAGCTATTGGTATTAGTCAGATAAATCAAGGTATTATGCAGGTATCCGATGTGGTACAGACAAATTCAGCAACCTCAGAAGAAAGTGCAGCGGCAAGTGAAGAGCTTTCAAGTCAAGCTGAGCTATTAAAAGAAATGGTGGCTAAATTTAAATTAAAGAAAGATTTAATAACAAATAAGTATGATGAAATTAGCCCAGAAGTTTTGAACATGCTTGATAACATGTCAAAAAAGAAGAACATTAATCGCAAAACAGAAATAAACGATGAAACGAATGCTTCGAGCTATGAAATATCACTAAGTGATAAAGAGTTCGGAAAGTATTAATAACTAGTAATAGCATATCTACATAATGAATTTGTGAATTCAGTAATAAATTAAAATGCAGATATTCGTATCAGATTATAGAATTATTAAAATCTGATACGAATATTTATAATGAAAAATATAATGCTAATCATAGGCAGGTGATATGATGATACCTATAACTAATAAAGAATATAGTCTTTTAACAAAATATATTCATAATCATTATGGGATTCGTTTAAAAGCAGAGAAGCAGACTTTAGTAATTGGAAGGCTGCAAAATGTACTGGTTCAAAAAGGTTTTCAAGATTTTTCAGAATATTATAATTATGTTATCTCTGATAAAACAGGTGAGGCAGCTATAACTTTAATCAATAAAATTACTACAAATCATACCTTTTTTATGAGAGAAGTTGAGCATTTTCATTATTTTAGGGATAAGGTGTTGCCATATCTGGTTAAAATTGTAAAGAATAAAGATTTAAGAATATGGAGTGCAGGCTGTTCTTCTGGAGAAGAACCATATACCTTGTCAATGATTATTGATGAGTTTTTTGGAAAAGAAAAGATGTTGTGGGACACGAAAATTTTGGCTACGGATATATCCAGTAAAGTACTTGAGGAAGCTTCCAAAGGTATTTACAATAATCAGAATATAGAAAATATACCATCCTATTGGAAACTTAATTATTTTAAAAAATTAGATAATGAAAATTCAATTTTATTAGATAATATTAGGAATGAAGTAATATATAGAAAATTTAATCTTATGGAAAAAGCATTTCCTTTTAAACGGAAATTTCATGTAATATTTTGCAGGAACGTAATGATTTATTTTGATTCCAATACAAAAAATGAATTAATTAATAAGTTTTATAATTCACTGGAATATGGTGGTTATTTGTTTATTGGACATTCTGAATCAATCAATCGAGAAGAGACAAAATTAAAGTATATAATGCCATCTGTTTATAGGAAGGAATAAAAGTGTGATAGTCTATAAGATCATTCGTACTTAACTCGAGGTGATTGTGTGGAGATTAGAAAAAAAATTAAGGTATTAATAGTTGATGATAGTATTGTATTCAGAGAAGTATTGTCAAAAGGACTTTCTTCCGATTTAAATGTACAAGTTGTTGCTACAGCAAGTGATCCCTTCGATGCAAGGGAAAAAATTTTAAAATATAAACCAGATGTCATGACCTGTGATGTTGAAATGCCTAAAATGAATGGGATTGAATTTATCAAAAGACTTATACCACAATATCCGATACCAACGATTGTTGTTAGTACTGTTAGTGGAGCAGTATTTGATGCTATGAATGCCGGAGCTGTTGATTTTGTTGGTAAGCCTGATGTCAGGTCGGTAAAAAGTGTAGAGAACTTTATTAATGAGTTGCTTCTTAAGGTGAAAATTGCTTCAGTGTCAAAGATTCCAAATTCTAACACAGTAAATTCTGCTAATAAGATTAATAATTCTATGAAAAGTGATAATAATCAGATTATTGCAATTGGAGCTTCGACCGGTGGTACGGAAGCAATTTATCATATACTAAGGGAGTTGCCGTCTCACATGCCTGGAATCGTTATAACGCAACATATACCGCCAATTTTTTCGCGAATGTTCGCTGAAAGATTAAATTATTCAACAAAATTAGAGGTGAAAGAAGCCTGTACCGGGGATTATGTAGAACAAGGTAAGGTAATAATAGCACCAGGAGAAAAACACATGATTCTAAGAAAGAGAGGGAATCGATATAGTGTTGAGTGCTTTGAGGGCGAAAAAGTTAATGGGCATTGTCCTTCTGTCGATGTTCTTTTTGAAACAGTAGCAAAAGAAGCGGGCAGCAATGCCATAGGAGTAATACTAACTGGAATGGGATATGATGGGGCTAAGGGTTTATTATCTATGAGGCGTATGGGAGCAAGAACCTTAGGACAGGACGAAAAATCATCCGTTGTTTATGGAATGCCACAAGTAGCCTTTAATATTGGCGCAGTAGAAAAACAATCATCACTTAATAATATTCCTCAAATGTTATTTTCAATGATAAAATAAGACTTGTACATTGATGAGTCAGGTAGCATCATCAGTCGTACTCTGGTACTGGAAATTGTGACCGGTATAGTCAAATATCATACGCAGCCTATTAGAATATAAAAAGGGGTGATTTACAATGCTCAAAAAAAATTTGTTAGATAAAGCATTCACAGCTGCTGCATTATCATGCATTGGTGATGGAATCATTACAACTGATATTAATGGAAAAATTACTTATTTAAATCGTCCGGCAGAAGAAATTTTAGATTTAAAAGCAGAGAAAGTGCTTGGAAATGATTTTGAGAAAGTAATTATATTTTTAAATGCAGAAACAAAAGCAACAATAAAAAATCCAATTGTAAATACAATTTCCAACGATGCAGTTACTGGCCTTGAGCATAATACTATTATAATTACTGAAAATGGAATTACCAAGTATGTTTCTGCCACTTTCTCTCCTGTAAAAAATGAAGATCACTCTACTATAGGTGTTATATTAGTTCTCCGTGATATTACAAGGTTAAAAACATTGGAGCAAGGGCATATTAATGAAAAAAATAATCTAAGAGCTATATTTAGCAATACTCCTGTAGGAATGATTATGCTAGATGATAATGCTTTAATTACTCAGATAAATGAAACTGCATTATTATATATCAATAAGAAAGAAGAACAGGTTTATAAAAATCACTTTGGTGATACCTTTTGTTGCTCAAACAGTTATGAGAATAGAAGTGGATGTGGTTATGGAACAAAATGCTATTATTGTAATCTTCGGAAAGCAATTGAACTGTCAAATCAACGAGGACAAGGATCAAATAACATTGAATTCAACAAGATACTAATTGTGGATGGAGAAAGAAGAGAATTTTGGTTTAGAGCTAGTGTAACTCCTATTTTAGTAAGTGGAAAGAAAAATACTATTATAACTCTTTTAGATATTACGGATAATAAAAAGAAAGAAATGGAGATTATTAAATCGAGGGATTACAGCATCAATATTCTTGACCAGATTCCCTCTTTAGTTTGGAAAACTGATACGAAGATAGTGTTCAATTATGTTAATAATGTTTGGTATGACTTTACAGGAGTTACACTGGAAGAATCTACAGGTTACGGCTGGACTAATTTAATTCACCCGGATGATTTGGAGCATTATATAAATGTACGAACACATATTATGCAGACCAAGAAAAATTTTCAATTGGAATTTCGTTTACGTCGAAATGATGGTGAATATAGATGGTGTCTGGCTGTAGGAGCCCCATATAACGATTTGGATGGAAAGTATGCAGGGTATATAGGATCAATTTATGATATCAATGACCGAAAAGTGGCTGAAGATGAAATGAAACGGTATCGTCAAACGATTGATAATGCTCGTGATATCATATTTTTTCTTGGTTTAGATGGAAAAATTATTGAAGCGAACAAGGCTGCTATGAAAGCCTATGGGTATACAAAAGAAGAATTATATTCAATGAATATCAGAAATATTAGAGAAAGTTGGGGATATACAGAGAAACAATTGGAACAGGCAAATAAAGACGGAATATTCTTTGAAGTAACACATCGTCGTAAGGATGGTAGTACATTCCAAGTAGAAGTAAGCTCCCAAGGATCTAATATCGGGAAGCAGCGAATTATATTTAGTATAGTGAGAGACATTACAGAGCGCAAGAAGATAGAAAATAAAGTATTGGATAATCAAATTAAATATAGGTCTCTTTTTATGAATATGAAAACAGGTTTTGCCTATTACAAATTGCTATATGATGATAAACATAAGCCGGTTAATTTAAAGTTTATCGAAGTGAATGAAGCATTTCTAAAGTTTTTTGGATTGTCGGATAATAATATTGTAGGAAAAAATCATGCAGATTTATTTCCGCATAGTAATAAGGTCTTATTAGATACTATTGAAAAATATGAATTTAGGCTATTTAAGGGTAAGAATGTTCAAATAGATGAATTTTTTTCTGAAACATATCATAAGTGGTTCGAAATTGCTATCTATAGTCCAAAAGAGAATGAGATCGTAACAATAGTAACGGAAATTACCACTACTAAAGAGACAGAAAGGAAGCTTATAGCAGCGAAAGATATCGCTGAGTCTGCAAATAAAGCAAAGAGTGAATTTTTGGCAAATATGAGTCATGAAATACGTACTCCAATAAATGGTATGGTAGGTATGGTTGATCTTACACTTCTTACACAACTTACTGCGGATCAAAAAGATAATCTTATTACTGCAAAAGCATGTGCAAATTCACTATTAAATATCATAAACGATGTTTTGGATTTTTCAAAGATGGAAGCAGGTAAGGTTACGATAGAAAATATTAACTTTAACATAAAAGAATTGATAGAAGAGATAGTCAGATCCCATTCCCCTCGTATTAATGAAAAAGGACTTGAGCTTAATTACACATTTTCTTCTAATATACCACAGTTTCTTATTGGTGATCCTAATAGGCTTCATCAGGTATTGAATAATTTTATTAGCAATGCAATTAAATTTACAGAGAGAGGTAGTATTAACATTTCGGTTAAGAGTAAGACAGCCTTAAATGATGAGATAGAATTAAAGTTCACTGTGTCAGATACTGGTATAGGGATATCTGCGGAGGATAATAAGAAATTATTCCAAAGTTTTAGCCAACTAGAGAATTCATTTTCAAAAAAATACGGTGGATCTGGGCTTGGACTTGCAATATCCAGGAATCTGATTGAATTGATGGGAGGTAGAATAGGAGTTGATAGTGAAAAAGGAAAAGGAAGTTCCTTTTACTTTTACTTGAAATTTAAATTAGGTTATGACATTGAACAAAAAGTAAATCAAATACCGAAAATAACAAAGTCATTAAAGAAACTTAAAATTCTATTGGTGGAGGATGATTTGGTTAACCAAAAGGTTATTATGAAAATGCTTATAGAAAAAGGCCATGTAATAGAGACAGCGAACAATGGATTAGAAGCAATAGAGTTATTTGAAAAGAATAAGTATGATATTATTTTGATGGATATCCAGATGTCTAAAATGAACGGGATAGAAGCATTTAAAAGAATTAAAGAAATAGAAAATAATATAAATCATACTCCTGTCATAGCTTTAACAGCGTATGCTTTACAAGGAGACAAGGAAAAATTTTTAGCTTTAGGGTTTAATGGGTATATTGCAAAACCTATTCAAATGAGTGAATTATATTATACTCTGGAACGATTAACGGAATTTAAAGATGAGCATGATATTTCAACTCCCATTGATGTTTTACTTGCAGAAAACAGTGATGTTTTATTTACAGATAGAACAATGCATAAACCAAGTGATTCCTTTTCTCAAAATCTGACTGTCATTTCAGAAGATATTAAAATAATGGATTCAGCTATAAAGAATGATAATTTCATGATTATAGAAAACATGGCTCATAATATTAAGTTTTTGTCTAACGAAATAGATGCTATGGACATAAAAGATACGGCATTTAGGATAGAATTAGCAGCCAGAAGGGGTAATTTGGAGGAAATAAGTATCTATATTGAACAGATGAAATCAGAGATACGAATCTACAAGGAGTATAATATGTGATCTAATTTAGTAGCTTTAAGAGGCAAAATAAAAAAAAGAAATATTTAGAGGAGAAAAAATAATGAGAATACTTATAGCCGAAGATGATTTAACCAGTAGAAAATTTTTATTTAAAATCCTTTCTCAATATGGAGAATGTGATTTGGTTGTAGATGGCTTGGAAGCTTTGGATGCATTTTTGATGTCTATCAAAGATAAAAAGCCTTATGAATTAATATGTTTAGATATTATGATGCCAAAGGTGGATGGAGTAAAAGTATTAAAGAGTATAAGAGATTATGAAATTCATAATAGTATTACTCCTGAGAACCGTTCAAAAATAATCATGACAACAGCTCTTGCGGAGACACAATTTGTACAAAATGCTTTTGAAATTGGATGTGATGCCTATGCGGCAAAACCTATTGATATAGTTAAATTTGTTGAGGTTCTACAAAAGTTAGAATTAATACAAGAAAAAGAATAATATATACAAAGGCGATACAAAGTACCGAAGTGTTTTGTGTTTAGTACCGGTAATAATTCAACTTAAGTAGATAAAATTCAAAGTGTATACGGCATAGGGACATCCGTTAAATTTTAATAATATTCCTGTACTTTTATAAAATCTCCGTTGACAAGTATAGCTTGTGAATTACTAATAGGAACAAGCGGCAACGAAGATTCATACTTTGAAATAATCTTCTTAACTGTTTTTTTGAATGGAAAGCAGTTTTGGTGAGGTAATGGATAAAAATCAATAATATCCATAGCATTAAAGTTGTCCAATTGTGGAGCTTTTTTGTTATCATCCATATCTTTTACATATTCAATATTAGGTGATAAAACTATTGAACCAGCTGATTCACCGATTTATAGCTTTCCTGAATTAATTTGTGTTTGGATAATTTTATCAGCTCCTGTTTTTATTAATTCTTGGAGTAGAAAAAAAGTGTTTCCTCCTGTGACATAGATAAAATCATTGTTTTGCAATTTGCTTGTTATATCGTAAGGAGAGGCCGTTGATATTTCAAGTTCATCAATTATCAGTCCCATTTTTTCCAAAGCTTTTCTACCTGATTTTACATAGAAATTAACCTTTTCATGGATTGCAGCGGTTGGAATAAATGTCACGGTTTTATTCTTTAAGTCATCATCGGCAAAAGTCGTAAATAAATTGGCGACATCCTTAAACGAAGATGATAAAAATAGTTTACTCATACTAAATTCCTCCAATTAGTTTATTCTTAGTATAGCATACTAATGTTGACAACTATATGTCAGCAATATAAAATAAGCGTGGAGGAAATTATTATGAAATTTGAACGTATGATTGCTATCGTAATGCTTCTTTTACAGAGAAAAAGGATAAGTGGTAAAGAACTTACTGAAATGTTTGAAGTTTCACTTCGGACAATCTACCGGGATATAGAATCTATTGCTGCATCGGGGATACCTATAACAACAACTCCTGGCGCAGGCGGTGGTATTGAAATTATGGAGCAATACAAGGTAGATAAAGGTATTTTCACAGCAGATGATATAAGTGCAATGTTAACTGGTCTTGGAATTATACGAAATACTCTATCAAGCAAAGACATTACCAATGCACTTGTAAAACTAGAAAGCTTTGTTTCAGAGGAACAGATGAATGTAATTAATATGAAATTAAATCAAATTATGTTTGATCTTTCTTCGTGGATGACCAGCGATGGATCTGGACCTATCCTTGATTTACTCAAATCAGTAGTAGAAAATAAATGCATGATTGCATTTTCATATTTTGGGAGCAGAGGAAAGGAGTGTTTTTCTGGTATTGAACCTCATCGGCTTGTATTAAAAGGAAATCATTGGTACCTGCAGGCTTATCTGCCAAGGAGCCAAGTGTTTCGATTATTCAAGCTGCGAAGGATGTCTGATGTACAAATAGAGTGTAACACATTTACAAGCAGAAATTTGCCGCACCCATACTCTGATTTTACTGATAGGATGAGCAGCAGGATGTTTCCAATTAAGTTACTTATAGATTCTTCAGTGCTTGATAAGATGCTGGATTACTGCACAATGGAAGAGATAAATGATATTGGTAATGATAAATATACTGTGAATTTTAACTTTATTGATGATGATTATGGGTACGGTATTCTGATGAGTTTTGGGAACAAATTAGTCTGCCTTGAGCCGGATTATATTCGTATGGAGCTGAAAAAACGTCTGGAAGCTATGTTATCGCAATATAATGAGAAGATGGAAGCGTAAGGTATAGAAGTCATGAAAAAATAGTTTTTGTTAATCAGCTGTGAGAAGGCATAGAATGGTTTTTAAAATTACCGGGGTTAGTTTTAGAACATGGAAGGATTGCAGAGTCCAGGATATATAAGCATGAAACAATGCTAATTAATCAAGATTATAATTAGAAAAATGGATCAAATCCTTGAAGAATATAATAGTAGGAGGGAAATTATTTTGGAGTTATTTATTGTTGACGCATTTACCAGTCAGATTTTTAAAGGGAACCAAGCAGGAGTTGTATTACTTGGTGATGAAGAAAGTTTCCCTATGGTAGGAACTATGCAAAATATAGCAGCTGAACTTAAACATTCAGAAACTGCATTTGTAAAATATGAAAGTGATAATGTTTTTAAACTAAAATACTATACACCAAATGATGAGATTGAATTATGCGGTCATGCTACGATTTCAGCATTTACAGTATTACGAAATGAAAAAATAATCTCTAATGGAAATTATGTAGCAAAAACATTAGCTGGCGAATTAAATGTTATAGTTGAAACAGAATGTATTTGGTTGGAAACGGCACAATCAAATTTAATTAAGACATTTTCTGATGAGGCCAGTGTAGAATTATATAACGCTTTTAAACTTGATATAAGTGATCGACCTAAATCTTTAATACCATGTATCATAAGTACCGGAGTGTCTGATATATTATTGCCAGTTAATGAAAAGGAAAAGCTGGAGAAGGCTTTACCAGATAGAAATAGAATCGTAGAAATTTCAAGAAAGAATCATGTTGCTGGTATTCATATGTTTTATTGTAGTTCGGAATTGGAAGTAACTGCGTATTGCAGAAATTTTGCTCCATTATATGGTATAGATGAAGAATCGGCTACTGGTACTTCAACTGGTTCGCTTACTTACTACTTAACTAAGTTGGGTTTTGTTAATATTGGTAGTGAAAATATCTTTATTCAGGGAGAAGCTTTAGGAAGACCTGCTATCATAAAAAGCAAGATGAAAAACGAAAAAATAATATATATAGGTGGTAATGCAATTGTTTCCATAAAGGGAAAGATAGCATTATAAATACAATTTAAGTACAGTTTACCATATCTACCATTATTCTTAGAAGAGTAGAAGAGAAGGAAGTATCCCTATCAATGACGGTTTTGATTCTATATCAAAACCGTCGTTAGTCTACTGTATTTTTTACTTTACTTTCGTACTGGTCTGATATATTTAAAAAACCGTTCCGGGTTATAATAAAAGTAAATTATTCTACCGGGAGAAGTATCAAAGCAGTAACCAGTGCCAGTAAAATCAAAAGTTGCCATTGCTTTTTCGATCTTTTCCTCCACACTGTGATTTTCCTGCTCATAATTGAATGGTCCATGTTCAAAAACAATATACTCTTCTTCGGGAACATCAATCATAAGCATTTGTGGTGGTACTTCTCCTTTATAATCAATAGGAAGACGTGCACCAAAACACTCTGTACGTGGGAACCCCCAATCGCAGAGTCTGCCGTCTGGGTCATTAATGTAAGCCATAATCTGACCGCTGCTGCCGTTAGGTTCGCTTCCACCATCATCATCCAATTTCCCCTTGATACTATCAAGTAAGCCGCAAATTGTATCACAGTCCTGTCCCGGAATAAGACTTTGTTTTTGCCAAAAATCCCAATACCCATTACTCTCATAATTTTTAATGTGCAAAAACTTATGTGCGGGAATGGTTATAAAATAAATTTTAACATCATCTTTAGATTTTATCATACCAATCTCTCCTAATCCTAAAAAGTAGCGGTCGAAAGGGTTTATTTTTGTACGAAGAACGACAGGCTTAGGTTTTTTTCGGTATTCACTTGGAGTTACACCATAAGTTCCTTTGAAAGCTCTGGTAAAAGCTTCATGTGATGAGAAACCATAATCAAAAGCAATATCCAAAAGGCTTTTTTCACTATCACGAACTTCTTTTAATGCAAAGGCTAATTTTCTATGCCGCAGATAATCTCTAAATTGCATACCCGATATTTCTTTGAATTTTCTCGTTGTATAAAATTCGGAATACCCCAGCTTGCGAGAAAGAAAGCGCAGAGTCAAGGCTTCATCATTGTAATTTATAATACATTTGTCAATTTCATCAACTATAATTTGGATTTGCTTTTGCCACTCGTACATTTGTCTAATCACCTCGTTTCAATCACTCTACATTTATTATAAAGAAATAAATAGAGAATTGCTTGATTTTATTTGCTATTATTAGTATACATGAATTAGCAAAAAATTTACAATATACATTAATTGAAAACACAAAACTAAAACAAGTGCTTTTCTTGGGCAAAACTTTGTACACTTACCGCAACTAATGCAGGCATCAAGATCAACAGTTGGAGCATCAAATCCACTCTGTTTCAAAGCACCGACGGGACAGATAGTATAGATAATGTAAATAGTATTATCTGTAACTAAATTACGCTTATTGATCTGAAATTGTCATATGTCAATAACGAAAAAAATACTGATCCATTTTTGCAGCATTATCATATAAAGTCTGAACCTCTTTTTTAGATACCATTTTAGTCTTTTTCTTATCCTTTATAAAAGAGAGAAGCAAGAGGACAACGGCAAGTCCATAAAAGATATAGGTATCCATGGGATTACCTCCTTATTAAAAATAAATAGTTATGATTACGTATATTTCACCTTAGATATTTTTTAGAAAGAACTACTCAATAATAAACCAATAATAGCACCATATATTGTAGATCCAATTCGGCTTGAAGTGATCGGACAGGTACCACTTTTGCAGCCGATTTTCTTTTGATAGAGAAATCCCAGTAGCCCACCTATGACAGCACCTGCAATTAGTTTTAGTATCATATTATAATTCTCCTTTCGGTTTTAAGCACTCATTTTATTTGAATTACTTCGTAGGTACGTTACTAATTGAGTACCTGCTTTCGATATTTGCAACAATCCACCAGTACAATCACCGGTGCATATAGACCGGGTATATTGTTACCATATTTTCATCCACAACGATTTTGTTAGTTTGTCACCATAGGAGATTCCTACCACCTCATCATTAATGATGTTGGCACCTTTCCGTGTGACTGGATAGAGTATAGCAGTTATATGGATTCTTTTTCTGTGACTGAGTCACAGGATAGAATGTAAATTATCAAGAATATATACCACAATTCGATAAGAATGGTATGCAAATTTTATAACAAAAAAAGAAGTGCATGTTGCAACACTCCCTAGTTACTTATCTCTATTTAGTTTTTTTATTGCTCCTTCTACCAAAGATACAATAGCTTGTTAATAATAATTAAAAAAATAATAAAAAAAGGGGCTGTGAAAAAA
>NZ_QRCT01000018.1 GCF_003363435.1 Anaerosacchariphilus polymeriproducens | reverse complement strand
GGATAAGATCCGGACTCGAATTAAGGTCTGACAGGCTTACGGATGCATGTCAATCTAGGAAATCCATGTGGAGTTTTGAAGGTATATATGGCCCAGTGGCTCAGTTGGTTAGAGCGCCGCCCTGTCACGGCGGAGGTCGTGGGTTCGAGTCCCATCTGGGTCGTTTAAGTCGTATTAGGACTGATTTATTATTAATAAGGGATCATAGCTCAGCTGGGAGAGCACCTGCCTTACAAGCAGGGGGTCACAGGTTCGAGCCCTGTTGGTCCCATTATAAGCCGATGTAGCTCAATTGGCAGAGCAGCTGATTTGTAATCAGCAGGTTATCGGTTCAAGTCCGATCATCGGCTCTATTTTTTTAAAGTCTGGATGGGTTCCCGAGTGGCCAAAGGGGGCAGACTGTAAATCTGTTGGCATCGCCTTCGAAGGTTCGAATCCTTCTCCATCCATTTTAGGAGAAAATATTTTGTTTGTATATACTTTTTATAGATAGTGACGCGGGGTGGAGCAGTCTGGAAGCTCGTCGGGCTCATAACCCGAAGGTCATAGGTTCAAATCCTGTCCCCGCTATTTTTATGTAAAAATTTTAGGCATATGCCCAGATAGCTCAGTTGGTAGAGCAGAGGACTGAAAATCCTCGTGTCGCTGGTTCGATTCCGGCTCTGGGCATTAGGTATTAAATTTAAAAAATAATTTAATATTGAAATGGGATATTAGCTCAGTTGGTAGAGCACTTGACTTTTAATCAAGTTGTCCGGGGTTCGAATCCCCGATGTCTCATTGTGAAAAAGAGAAGTACTAAAAATTGGTACTTCTTTTTTTGTTATATAGATTTGTATGTAAAGAAATAAATTTACCATAATAAAAAGTATAAAATTGCAAAAAATAAATTTTACATAGATTTAACATAAGCTTGGTTGTAGATTTAACATTAAATAATTAAGATTATATTATAAGTTATGAAAGAGAAAAAGGAGAAAAGATATGAAAAAAATTATTAGTACATTATTAATCGTGTTTGTATTTACTCTCATAACAGGTTGTGGGAAAAAAGAAGAGAGTAATACAGATAATCAAAATGCGGAGGAATTTGATAACAGTTTTGAAATTAGTGTAACATCTAGAGAGGAAGGTTCAGGAACAAGAGGGGCATTTATTGAATTATTTGAAATTGAGGAAAAAGATTCAAAAGGAGAGAAAGTTGATCATACTACGGATGAAGCAAACATAACAAATAGTACTTCTGTAATGATGACAACCGTATCAATGGATAAGTATGCAATTGGTTATATCTCATTAGGATCTTTAAATGATACTGTTAAAGCATTAAAAATAGACGGTGAAGAAGCAACTGCTGATAATATAAAAAGCGGAAAATATAAAGTAGCTCGTCCTTTTACAATAGCAACTAAAGATGGATTAAGTGAGACGGCTCAAGATTTTATTGATTTCATTTTAAGTAAAGAAGGTCAACAAATTGTTGAAGATAATGGTTATATTGGTGAATTAAATAGTGAGCCATATGCAGGAAAGAAACCATCTGGAAAAATAGTCGTAGCAGGATCATCTTCGATATCGCCAGTAATGGAAAAATTAAAAGAAGCATACTTAGCAGTTAATACAAATGCAACAATTGAGATTCAAACAAGTGATTCAACAACCGGTATTACGTCAACAATAGATGGCATCTGTGATATTGGAATGGCATCGAGAGAATTAAAAGATAAAGAAAAAGAATCTGGTTTAAAAGCAACAAAAATTGCAATGGATGGAATTGCAGTAATAGTAAATAACAGTAATGCAAATGATAACTTGACAAGTGAACAAGTGAAAGCAATATTTACAGGTGAAGTTTATACCTGGGAAGAGGCTTTGCAGTAAGTAATATAAGTAAACCTTACAAAGCTTGATTAAATTCAAGTTGTAAGGTTACTTGCATGAAGAGAAGGAAAGAGAACATGAATAATTATAAAGAAAAATTAATGCAATTTGTTTTTTTTATAGCAGCCGGTACAAGTGTTCTGGCTGTAGCTTTGATTTGCATTTTTTTATTTGCAAATGGTCTACCGGCAATTGGGAAAATAGGTGTTTTTGAATTTTTATTAGGGCAAAAGTGGAAACCAAGTAATAATATATATGGTATTTTCCCAATGATATTAGGAAGTATTTATGTTACAGCAGGAGCAATTATGATAGGAGTTCCTATAGGAATTTTTACATCAGTTTTTATGGCAAAATATTGTCCAAAAGTAATATATCCTTTTTTAAAGTCTGCGATAGAATTATTAGCTGGTATCCCTTCTGTAGTCTACGGTTTTTTTGGATTAATGGTATTTGTACCTCTAATTAGAGAAATATTCCATGTTAGGGGAACTACTATGTTAGCAGCATGTGTATTACTTGCAATTATGATTCTACCTACAATTATAGGAGTTTCAGAGTCAGCTATACGAACGGTACCAAAGGAATATTATGAAGGTGCATTGGCTTTAGGTGCTACGCACGAAAGAAGTATTTTCCGAGTTGTATTGCCAGCAGCAAAATCAGGAATTATGGCAGGAGTTGTACTGGGAATCGGACGAGCTGTCGGAGAGACTATGGCAGTAATAATGGTTGCTGGAAATCAACCAAGAATGCCACAAGGATTGCTAAAAGGAGTAAGGACAATGACTGCTAATATCGTAATTGAAATGGGTTATGCAGCTCAGTTGCATAGAGAAGCATTAATTGCTACCGGAGTTGTCTTATTTATATTTATTTTAATTATTAACTTATCAGTATCCGCTTTAAACAGGAGGTTTGAGAATGGAAGCAATTAATAAGCAAAGAATAAAAGAAAGGATAAAAGGCTACTTAAAAAATCCCTGGTCTTTAATGATATTAATATTTGTAATTTTGGCAACTCTCATTACTTTTACAGCGTTGGTTCTTTTAGTTGGATATATATTGATAAAAGGAGTTCCCAACTTAACACTTGATTTATTCTCATTACATTATACATCTGAGAATGTCTCACTTTTTCCTGCGTTGATAAATACAATAAGCATGACATTTGTTTCATTAATAATTGCTGTTCCATTTGGAATATTTTCTGCTATTTATCTTGTTGAATATTCAAAAAGAGGAAGTCGGTTTGTTAGTATTATAAGAATAACAGCTGAAACTTTATCAGGTATTCCTTCTATCGTATATGGTTTATTTGGTTATTTGTTTTTTGTTACTGCATTAAAATGGAGATATTCTATGTTAGCAGGTGCATTTACTTTAGCAATTATGATTTTACCTTTGATTATGAGGACAACAGAAGAAGCTTTAAAGTCTGTACCAGATTCTTATAGGGAAGGAAGTTTTGGATTGGGAGCAGGTAAGTTAAGAACTGTTTTTAAGGTGGTTTTACCTACTGCGATTCCTGGTATTCTGGCTGGAGTTATTTTATCAATAGGTAGAATTGTTGGTGAAACAGCAGCATTAATTTATACAGCAGGAACAATAGCAACGGTGCCTAAAACTATTATGGATTCAGGTAGAACTTTATCGGTTCATATGTATGAACTTTCACGTGAAGGATTATTTATGAACCAGGCATATGCTACAGCAGTTATATTGCTAATTATTGTATTGCTTATTAACTGGGTATCAGGAATGGTTGTAAAGAGATTGACAAAGATAAAATAAAAAAATAAAATTGTATTAAGAAGGGAAAATTAAATGAGTAAGTTAAAAGTTGAGAATCTAGATTTGTATTATGGCGATTTTAAAGCTTTAAAGGATATTAACATAGAAGTAAGTGAAAAAGAAATTACAGCATTTATAGGTCCTAGTGGATGTGGAAAGTCAACGTTACTAAAATCTTTGAATCGAATGAATGATTTGGTCGAAGGATGTAAAATTACCGGTACAGTAACTTTAGATGGAGAAGATATTTATAAAAGTATGGATATAAATCTCTTAAGAAAAAGAGTAGGAATGGTTTTTCAAAAACCCAACCCTTTTCCTATGAGTATATATGATAATATTGCGTTTGGTCCAAGAACACATGGGATCCGTAATAAAGGGAAATTAGATGATATTATTGAGAAATCATTAAGAGATGCTGCTATATGGGATGAAGTAAAGGACCGTTTAAAGAAAAGTGCGTTAGGCTTATCTGGAGGACAACAACAACGTTTGTGTATAGCAAGAGCTTTAGCAGTTGAACCTGAAGTACTTTTAATGGATGAGCCTACTTCAGCTTTGGATCCGATTTCAACTTCAAAAATAGAAGATCTAGCAGTAAAGTTAAAAGATGATTATACAATTATTATGGTTACTCATAATATGCAGCAGGCAGCAAGAATTTCTGACCGCACAGCTTTCTTTTTGTTAGGTGAAGTAGTGGAATATAATGATACGGAAACACTATTTTCCATGCCGTCAGATAAAAGAACAGAAGACTATATTACAGGGAGGTTTGGATAATATGAGAAATAGGTTTGATGAACAGCTGGAAGTTTTAAATGTAGAATTAATAGAAATGGGTGTTTTATGTGAAGAAGTTATTGCTAAAGCAGCAAAAGCTTTTTTGGAGCATGATAATGAAGCGGCAAAATATGCTATAAGTAAGGATTTGGAAATCGATCAAAAGGAAAAAGATATTGAAGCCTTGTGTTTGAAGTTACTTTTGCAACAACAGCCTGTTGCCAAGGATTTGAGACAAATTTCTTCCGCTTTGAAAATGATAACAGATATGGAACGTATAGGAGATCAGGCATCAGATATAGCAGAAATAAGTACTATGATGAGATCAAAAAGTTTCAAAAAAGTAGAGCCAATTGAAAAAATGAGTACTGCTACAATAAAAATGGTTACCGAAAGTATAGATGCTTTTGTTAAAAAGGATCTTCAGTTAGCAAAGGATGTTATAGATTATGATGATGTAGTGGATGACCTTTTTGATGAGGTAAGAAATGAACTTATTGATTTTATACGTCAAGAATCTGAAAATGCTGAGTATTATGTTGATTTGTTAATGATTGCAAAATACTTTGAACGTCTTGGAGACCATGCTACTAATATTGCAGAGTGGGTTGTATTTTCAATTACCGGTGTGCATAAGGATTTAGATGGCTTGCATAATTCCAGTACCAGTGATTATCTTACTAAATTATTGGATCAGAGAAAGAAGGAATAAAATGATTTATTGCGTAGAAGATGAGTTTAACATAAGAGAGCTTTTTTTGTATACTTTAGAATCCACAGGGTTTCAAGCAAAGGGATTTTCTTGTGGCAGTGAACTTTTTCAAGCACTGGAAACACAAATTCCTCAATTGATTTTGTTAGATATAATGCTTCAGGGAGAGGATGGAATTGAGATTTTAAAAAAAATAAAGTCTTCTACAAAGACCAAAGATATACCTGTAATTATGGTAACAGCTAAAGGAGCAGAATATGATAAAGTTATTGGGTTAGATACAGGGGCAGATGATTACATGACAAAGCCTGTCGGCATGATGGAATTAATTTCAAGAATTAAAGCAGTATTGAGAAGGACATCAAATAAACAAAAGAATAAAGATTATGATTACCAAATAAAAGATTTAACAATGAATGTTGATAAGCACATTGTTACAGTAGCTGGTGAAGATGTGACGTTGTCATGTAAGGAGTTTAATTTACTAAAACTTCTAATGGAGCATAAAGGATCTATTTTGAATAGAGACCAGTTACTGGAACAAATCTGGGGTTATGAATTCGATGGTGAAACCAGAACAGTTGATGTTCACATTCGTATGTTAAGGCAAAAACTGGGGAAAGCAAGCGAGTATATTCAAACGGTACGTGGTTTTGGATATCGTTTAAGTGAATAATTCGGAGGGTAGGTTAAGAATGCATAGTATAAAAAGAAAAATATTTGGTAATATAGCATTTTTAGTTTGTAGTGCATTAATATTTTCAAATGTACTAATAGCTGGTATTATGTATTTCCAGATTTTCCAAGATAGGAAAGAGCAAGTAAAAAATGAGGCTTACTATATAAAAAAGAGTATTGAGATAGTAGGTAATCATTGGATAGCCAAAGATTTACATATTGATAGTAAAAGCCGGTTGACCTTAATAAGTAGGGATGGTACGGTTATTTTTGATTCTATGGAAGATATCTCAAAGTTGGAGAATCATAGAAATCGTCCGGAAATTGTGGAAGCACTAAAAAAAAATGGGAACGGAACTGGTGAAAGTGTTCGGATTTCGGAAACTCTTGGAGAACAGACATTTTACTACGCTGTATTACTGAAAAGTGGTAATGTTGTTAGAGTAGCATATACTACAGATAGTATTTTTGTAACTATTGCAGGTCTTTTAAAATATATGATTGCCATCATGTGTATTGTATTACTTTTAACTTTAATTTTAGCGAAACGGCAGACTTTAAAAATATTAGGTCCTATTAATCAAATTAATTTGGAAATACCATTAGAAAATGATATTTATGAAGAAATGACACCTCTATTATATAAGATAGATAAACAGAATCAAAAGATAAATGAACAGTTAAATAAAATGAAAGAAAAGCAGGCAGAGTCTAATATGATTATAGAGAATATGAAAGAAGGACTTATCCTGCTAGATGAAAAGTCAAAAGTATTAGCTGTTAATCCATCTGCTCTTAATTTGTTTGGTGCTGAAAAAGAAAATTGTATTAATCAGCATGTCATTAATTTAAGTAGAAATTTCGAATTTCAGACAGCAATTGATACCGTTCAGAAAAAAAAGTCGGTTAGTCAGGTCTTGCAGTTAAAAGATGGTTATTACAACATATTGGCTCATCCAATTTTAGAGGAAGATAAATTAAGAGGAATCGTAATTTTAATTTTAGATATAACAGAACATCATAAATTAGAGGAAATGAGGAAAGAGTTTTCAGCTAATGTATCACATGAATTGAAAACACCACTTATGACTATTTCTGGTTACGCAGAGATTATGAAAAACGGATTTGTAAAAGAAAAAGATATCACGGAGTTCTCTTCAAGAATTTATAACGAAGCATTAAGATTAAAAAATTTAGTTGATGATATAATAAAAATTTCTCGTTTAGATGAGAAAAATAATGTTTTTGATTATGAAGAAGTAAATTTACTAAGTTTATCTCGAATTGTTGCAGAAAGATTAAAAACGCAGGCAGAAAAAAACAATATTAAAATATCTGTTTTTGGAGAAGATATTTCTATCATTGGTGTAAAACAGATTTTAGATGAAATGATTCATAATCTTTGTGAAAATGCAGTTAAATATAATAAAAATGGTGGAAAGGTAGAAATTCGGTTAACAAGTACAAAAGAACATAAGATATTATCAGTGATCGATACTGGTATTGGAATTTCAAGAAAACATCAATCAAGGATTTTTGAACGTTTTTATAGAGTAGATAAGAGCCACAGCAGAGAAAGTGGTGGAACTGGATTAGGATTATCTATAGTTAAACATGCGGCAACATTTCACAATGCAGTGATAAAATTGGAAAGTATTAAGGATAAAGGGACTACAATTTCAATAATATTTTAAAATCAATAAAGAAAAATAAGAAAAGAAATAAACCATTATTTATTAGTTATACTATTAATAAATAATGGTTTATTTTTTTAAAAGTTGACACTGAATTGAAAAGAAGATAGAATTAAAATATACCGCTTTGAAGAGAATAAAGAGGAATAATGATGAAAAATGACATAGATTTATTAGAGAAAACATTTTTAGATAACCATGGAATACTTAAAACATCTCAACTAAATGCCCTAAATTACGGCTTTCGAGGTATTCAGGCACTTATGGATAAGGGGTATATTACAAAAATAAAAAATGGGTATTACCAATGGACAAAAGCTGAAAAAAGTAGCGCAATGATAGTAGCTGGGTTGTTTCCGGATGCTGTTTTGTTTATGGATTCCGCTTTGTTCTACTATGGGTACAGTGATATAAGACCTGTAGAATGGCATTTAGCAGTAGATAAAAATACATCAAAGGTAAGATTCAGGTTAGAATATCCATTTATCAAACCTTATTATGTAGAACCGGAAGTTTTAAAGTTAGGAGTTGATAAAGCGGAATTTAACAACAGCTTTATGAACATATATGATAGAGATCGGTTGATTTGTGATTGTATAAAGTATGAAGCAAAAATTCAAAAAGAACTTTATATTAATGCATTACAAGGATATATCCGAGACGAGAAAAAAAATATTTCAAACTTAAGAGAATACAGCAAAATACGGAAAGTAGATAAAAAGGTTTCGAAAGTGTTAGGAGTGTGGTTATAATGAATGACAAAGATATAGTTATATCTCTACGAAAGCAGTCTGTAAGCACATCCAGAAAACTACCATATACAATGCAGCTTTTTGCACAGGAATTTTTTTTAAGGCATTTATCATCTAGGAAGAAAAGAGATGATTTTATTTTAACTGGTTTGTTATCCATTTATAGCAGACTTGAGTTTCCTCAAAAAGTAAGTGTTCCAATAGAATTTCAAGTAAAAAGTCAGGAGAATTTATTAGAATATGTAAAAGAACAGTTAGAAATGATAGTACAAGAAAATACAAATGATATTTCAATGAAAATTGACTATATAAAAAAGAAGCAAGATCATAAACATAAATTTTTGATTCAGGCGCAGGTTATTGCAAAAATTAAGCATATGAAGATACCATTTATTATTAAGTTTTTTATAATTCAAGATAGGGTATTAAAGTCAAAAGAATTCATCTATCCATCACTAATTAAGAAAAATGATTCATTTTCTGTTTCTTCTGTACGCTTAGAAACAGTTGTAGCGGAATGTTTTATTGAAGTATTAGAAAATAAGGAAATACTCGATTCTCTTTATGAGATATTTATTATTGCAAAAATTGCTCAGAATTTTAGTTTAAATGGAAGAAAAGTACAAGACTATCTGAGAACTCAAAAAGAGAAGAGTGAAAAATGGTTTTTAGAAACTGATTTTAAAAATTTATTTCATTTTGAAATAGAAAAACAACATCAAGTAAAATGGAAGCAGTTTTGTAATGTGGAAGGTGAAAATGAGAATGATTTTTTGCAGGTAACTGAAATTGTTTGTTCACTTTTAGAGCCAGTCTGGAATGCTTTGTTTCAAGATATTGAGTTTTTTGGAGATTGGATGCCTGAATTAAAAAGATATTTAGGTTAAAACGTAAAGTTATTTTGACAGACGAAACAATTATAGTTATAATTAATTTGGTAAATAATATGGTTATCATTTTGCGATAATAACATTTAGAATATGAGTATTTTAGTAAGATCAAAGCGGAATATAGCAAATGGAGCTAATCATGGAGCGAGTTAATTTTATATATCAGCATCCTGTTTTTATAGAATGTTGTGAGCAAATTGAAAAATGGGAAGAGAACAGAATATTTTGCAGTCATAATAGAGAGCATTTTTTAGATGTAGCTAGAGTAGCGATGATTTTAAATTTAGAAGAAAATTATGGGATAGAAAGTTATATTATTTATGGAGCTGCGTTATTACATGACATAGGAAGGCATTTACAATACGAAAAGGGAATACCGCATGAGCAAGCTAGTGCAGAAATTGCATTGGACATATTAAATGATTGCGGCTATTCAAAAGAAGATCGTGATAGAATTATAGAGGCGATTTTATTCCATAGAAACAACGATATAAAAGATGAAAAAAATTTGAAGGGACTATTATATCGTGCAGATAAAGCGAGCCGTTGTTGTTTTTGGTGTAAAGCAAAAGAGGAATGCAACTGGAAAAATGACAAGAAAAATAGGAGGCTAATGAGGTGAATTTAAAGGTAAGACCTTTAAATATAAAAAGAGAGGAAGAGAAAAAAATGTTAATAGGTGGGAGAGAATTTGATTTAAAAAATCATACTTATGTCATGGGGATATTAAATGTAACTCCAGATTCATTTTCAGATGGAAATAAGTATAATGAAAAGGATGCAGCTCTGAAACAAGTTGAAAAAATGGTACTAGAAGGTGTAGACATTGTTGATTTGGGGGGCGAATCCACAAGACCAGGTTACACGTTAATTTCTGAAGAAGAAGAGATTGGACGGGTTATTCCAATAATTGAAGCAATTAAGAAGGAATTTGAGATACCTTTATCGCTTGATACTTATAAAAGTAATGTAGCTAAGGCGGGTATTGATGCAGGTGTTGATATGATCAATGATGTCTGGGGTTTAAAGTATGATGACCTAATTGCAGAAGTTATCTCGGATAGTCAATTACCATGTTGTTTAATGCATAATAGAAAAGAACCAATTTATGATGATTTTTTAAATGATATGATGGCTGATATTGCACAGACTATTAAGATTGCGGAGGAAGCCGGGATTTCAAATGAAAAAATTATATTAGATCCAGGTATTGGGTTTGGAAAAAAGTATGAGCATAATTTGTATATTTTAAAAAATATGGAAGCACTCCATATGTTTGGTTATCCATTATTGCTTGGTGCATCCAGGAAATCAGTCATAGGAAAATGCCTGGACTTGCTAGTATCGGATAGAGTTGAAGGAACCCTTGTAACTACAGTAATGGCTGTCATGAAAAATTATGGATTTGTTCGCGTACATGATATAAAAGAAAATGTCCGAGCAGTTAAAATGGCAGAAGCGATTATGAAGCAGTAGATTAGGAGATTAGAGTTGGTTAGTAAGACAAGCTTAGATCAAATTAAAATTAAAAACTTAGAAGTATTTGCTTTTCACGGAGTTTTTGAAAAAGAAAGAAAAAACGGACAGTCTTTTTATGTTGATGCGACTCTTTATTTAGATATACATAAGGCTGGTGAAACTGATGATTTATCATACTCTGAAAATTATGGAGAAGTATGTCATTTCATTCATGATTTTATGAGAAAGAATACATTTTTATTAATTGAGTCAGTAGCTGAAAAGCTGGCTCAATCAATCTTGCTAAATTTTCCGTTGATTCAGTATCTTGATTTGGTGATAAAAAAACCACAGGCACCGATAGGGTTACCATTTGAGAATATTTCAATATCAATATCAAGAAACTGGCATATAGTATATGTAGCGCTTGGTTCCAATATAGGAGATAAAGAAACGTATATAAGAAATGCGATTCAAAGCATCAAGGAACATCCATTGTGTAAGGATATAAGAGTTTCACAACTTATAGAAACAGATCCATATGGTGTGACAGAGCAGGATAATTTTTTAAATGGTGTATTAGAAGTGAAAACATTATTAAGTCCGGAAAAATTACTTAAATTTTTGCAGACTTTAGAAGAGGAAGCACAAAGGGTAAGAATGATTCATTGGGGTCCAAGAACCTTAGATCTCGATATTATCTTTTATGATCAAATAATTTATGAGAGTGAGAATCTAATTATTCCACATCCTGATATGCAAAATCGTACTTTTGTATTGCAGCCATTATCTGAATTGTCGGTAGGACAAAGACATCCTGTTTTGAACAAGACAGTAAAACAGATATTGGATGAATTGCAGAAAAAAATTTGACTTTTATAAATCTCTGTGATACCCTTTACTATATCTTAGAATAGAAAAATTGAAACACTACGACAAAGAGAGTAAGTTTGTAATTCATGTTACAGAGAAATCCCGGATATTAGGTGATATCACTGCTGAGAGGGATGCTTGAACACGAACCGAAGATGGCTTTTGAGTGGCTTTTCTGAGCTTGAATACCTTAATAAAAATAGGTATTAAGTTAGGTTAAGACAGGTACGCCTGTTATAGCGAAGAGTATACTTTTGTGTACTTATGGAGATCCAGCTTGCGAGGGTTGGGTGAATAGAAGTGGTAACACGGGAATTTATCTCGTCTTCTCTTATTTAGAGAAGGCGGGTTTTTTAATTTTAAGGAAAAAAGGAGGTATATAAGTTAATTGAGTTTAATATAATTTAAAATTCAAATTAACTTGAATGAATTATGGAAAAGAAAAAGTATTATATTACAACAGCGATTGCCTATACATCGGGTAAACCACATATTGGTAACAGTTATGAAATTATTTTGGCAGATAGTATTGCACGATTCAAACGCCAACAAGGATACGATGTGTTTTTTCAGACTGGTACAGATGAACATGGGCAGAAAATTGAGATAAAAGCAAAAGATGCAGGAGTTACTCCCAAAGAATTTGTAGATAACACTGCAAATACAGTGCGAGAAATTTGGGACTTAATGGATACTTCTTATGATAAGTTCATACGAACGACAGATGAGGAGCATGAAAAACAGGTTCAGAAAATTTTTAAGAAATTATATGACCAGGGTGATATATATAAAGGTTCTTATGAAGGACTTTATTGTACACCATGTGAATCATTTCTGACAGAGTCACAATTAGTTGATGGTAAATGTCCGGATTGTGGATGTGAGGTGAAGCCAGCGAAAGAAGAAGCGTACTTTTTCAAAATGAGTAAGTATGCAGATCGATTAATAGAACATATTAATACACATCCGGAGTTTATTCAACCTGTTTCCAGGAAAAATGAAATGATGAATAATTTCCTTTTACCTGGTCTACAAGATCTTTGTGTATCTAGAACTACTTTTAAATGGGGTATTCCGGTTGATTTTGACAATAGACATGTGGTATACGTTTGGTTAGATGCACTTACCAACTATATTACAGGAATTGGTTACGATTGTGATGGAAATAGTACAGATCAATATAAAAATTTGTGGCCTGCAGATTTACACTTGATAGGAAAAGATATCATTCGTTTTCATACAATCTATTGGCCAATCTTCTTAATGGCTTTAGGGGAACCATTACCGAAACAAATTTTTGGACACCCATGGTTGTTACAAGGTGAAGGAAAAATGAGTAAGTCAAAAGGTAATGTATTGTATGCAGATCAATTAGTGGAGTTATTTGGAGTTGATGCTGTCCGATACTTTGTATTACATGAAATGCCGTTTGATAATGATGGTGTTATTACATGGGAATTAATGGTTGAACGACTAAATTCAGATTTGGCAAACACTATAGGAAATTTAGTGAATAGAACCATTTCTATGTCAAATAAGTATTTTGGAGGTATTGTATACAACAAAGGTGTGGAAGAGGAAGTAGATAAAGACTTAAAAAAAGTTGTGTGTGAAACAAAAGCAAAAGTAGAAGCAAAAATGGAAGACTTAAGAGTAGCAGATGCTATAACAGAGATCTTCAATATGTTTAAACGTTGTAACAAATATATTGATGAAACTATGCCTTGGGCAATAGCAAAGGAAGAAGATAAGCAGGCTCGTTTGGAAACAGTCCTTTACAATTTAGTTGAAAGTATTTGTATAGGTACTACTTTGCTGGGTAACTTTATGCCATCAACTGCAAAGAAAATATTGTCTCAGTTAAATGCGAAAGAAAGAAAATATGAACAATTGGAGACATTTGGATTGTATGAATCAGGAACGAAAGTGATAGAAAAACCAGAAATTTTATTTGCCCGCCTGGACATCAAAGAAGTATTAGAAAAAGTAGAATCAGTGCAGAATGAAGAAAAATCTGGACCTGTTATTGATATAGAACCAAAAGAAGAGATAACTTATGATGATTTTATGAAAATGCAGTTTCAAGTTGGTGAAATCATTGCTTGTGAAGAAGTAAAAAAATCCAAAAAGCTTCTTTGTTCACAAGTCCGAGTAGGCAGCCAGGTAAAACAAATTGTATCCGGTATTAAAGCCAATTATACTGCTGAAGAAATGGTTGGTAAAAAAGTAATGGTTCTTGTGAATTTAAAACCTGCGAAACTAGCTGGAGTCATTTCTGAAGGAATGTTACTTTGTGCTGAAGATGAAAATGGCCAATTAGCACTTATGGTATCTGAAAAAGATATGCCGGCAGGGGCAGAGATATGTTGATAAATTAAATTAAGTTAAATAGGATAAAGAAACCCTCTTAAGTAGTGATTTTATTCAAGAGAAAGTCATACAATAAGAGGGTTACTTTCTAACTACTATAACCAATGGAGTTAAAAAGACAGACAAAATAAAACAAAAAAATGACCGGACTATTAAGAGAGGAATGACAAATTTGGATAATAGTAAACTAAGATTAAAGGTAATCAATCGAGAATTTTCAATTTGTAAAATTAAAAATATCAATCAAGTTAATTTAAATGATGATTTTTGTTTTGTTGGAAAAACAGATGAAGAATTGTCTTTAGTATGTTTAAGTGATATGCTGCCCAAAGACTACATTGAGTGTGATCCCGGTTGGACAGGATTCCGTATACAAGGCATATTGGATTTTTCACTTGTGGGGGTTTTATCTCCAATTGCAAAGATTCTTACAGAAAAACAAATTGGAATATTTGTAGTTTCCACATTTAATACAGACTATATCTTAGTAAAAAATCATAATTTTTTAAGTTCTAAAAAAGCATTAGAAGAAGCAGGTTATAAATTTGAATAATATGAAAGGTTCCACTTATGTCACAATTAGATAATATAAAAATATTTGAAAGCCATGCTCATTATGATGATGAAGCATTTAATGAAGATAGAGATATTCTTTTAAGTACTATGGAAGAAAATGGTGTAGAGATTATAGTAAATGCAGGAGCAGACCTCGAATCAAATAAGAAGACAATTAATTTAATGAAGCAATACCCATTTTTATATGGAGCATTAGGAATTCATCCAAGTGATATATCTGATTTAAATGATGAAACATTCTCTTGGTTAAAAAAGCAGTTAGAATTAGAAAAAGTAGTAGCAGTTGGAGAGATTGGATTAGATTATTATTGGGATAAAGAAAAGGAAGTTAGAGAAAAGCAGAAAAATTGGTTTCGAAAGCAGATTGGATTAGCAAGAGATATGAAATTACCAATGATAATTCATAGCCGTGATGCTGCTAAAGATACTTTAAATATAATGTTAGAGGAATGCGTTGATGAAATAGGTGGTGTGGTTCATTGTTTTTCATATAGTAAAGAAATTGCACTTGAATATTTAAAATTAGGTTTTTATATTGGAATAGGCGGGGTTATTACATTTTCAAATGCCAAAAAGCTAAAAGAAGCAGTAGAAGTAATACCACTGACTTCTATATTATTAGAAACGGATAGTCCTTATTTAGCACCAGTTCCTAATCGTGGTAAGAGAAATACCTCTTTAAATATTCCTTTTATAGCACAAGAGATTGCAAGTATTAAAGGAGTAAGTTATGAAGAAGTAGTAAAAACGACAAATCAAAATGCAAAGAGATTATTTTGCATATAAAAGTTTAAGCCATGCCTGGGCTAAACAAAAAACTAGGCATGGCTTACTATTGATAGGAAGATTAACTTATAACTTCTTTGATGCATTCATTTATCCCTAATTTAAATGAATGCATAATTTCTTCAACAAACTCATGGTTATTTGGCCATGGCTGGAGAATTGTATTAATTAAAAAATTAAGTGAATAGTTACTTAGATCAACTGTATTTATGCCCCAATTATTGCATATTCTGGAGAACGCTTCTTTGTAAGTGTCTGAATTAAATTTTGATAATGTTAGAATATATTCAACTTTGTTTTTTAAAGCCTGCTCTGTTGTAGTAATAGAAAACATATTAAATAACTTCTCATTTAGCAGGTTTAATTTGTTCAAATCGTGATTTACTTTTCCGTTAACTTTAAAATTTACAATAAAAGAATTAATTAGAACGTCGGATCCTATTTGCTGCAATAATGCTAATGCTTTTGAATTAGCAGCAATTTCTTCATTTGTTTTTCCAATAATATTATTTCTGATATAGGATAGAATTTCTTCAGTACCACTCAAAATTACATTTTTATTATCTAAATCCATTATTTTATTAGGTAACGGTATTAGTGTTTGTATACTAAAATTGTCATTCTCTTTCGCTATCGTCAGCCAGTAACAATAATATATTTTAGTGGAATAGATACATTCACCTAAAATCTGACCATACCCCGTTTTGTTTAATGGAATTGATTTATGAGCCATCCATACTGCGGCAGCTGCGGCACCAGGTTTGGAACCTTCAATACCAAAGATACCTATGTTAGTATCAGGATCTGAGTGTATATAATCTGCTTTAAAAGTAATTAAATACCGTAAACGCCCATCTCGATAACATAATGATCCAGCAGGGTAAGGGATAAAGCCAGCTTTGTGAGGATCGATAGTAATTGTATCAGCAGATGAAAGTTTATTATATTGTAATTGTGCATAAGAAGATAAGGATAAAGCTGGAATATAATTATCAGAGTCAACTATAGTATTATCTACTTGCGATTCTATCAGTATACTTCTTAAATATCCACCCCAAGCAGCATCACAATGAAGGCTAAATTGGAGTCCATAATTCTTAGCTAATTGTTCTTTTACAATTAAAATATCATTAATGTTATCTACAATTCCTTCTTCTGTACTTCCTACAATAGCTACTGCCATTAGAACAGGAATTTGATTCTGAGAACAATTGATTAGTTCCTGTTTAAATAAATCGATATTCATTCTACAGTTATCATCTACAGGGATTTTAATAATACTATCTTGACCAAGTCCTAATATTGTGCTAGCTTTTGGCCATGAATAGTGATATGTTACAGGAACTAAAATTTTAACATTAGAAATAGAAGGGTACATTCTGGTATATTCCATTAATCCTTTGTTTTGTAATAGAAGAGGTGTCAGATAAGTATCAAGCTGTCCGGGGCTTAAGTTACACATACCTATAATTTTTTCAGGAAGATCCATTATTTCGCTAGAATCAATATTCAATAATTGCCATTCTGAACAATTGACTAATTTCTTTTCTTCTATTTTATTATTTTTAGAGTCAAATACATGGACAGTCAAGTTCTCAAAGGCATTATTTAAATAATTTGAATTATTAATTAATGCTTGCTTAATTGCAAGTGGATAAAATTTTAAGTTTCTGGCTGCCCACATAGCTTCAATATTGGCTATCGTACCATCTGCTGTGATGTGCCCCCAACTACTTTTTGATGGGAAGCCTAAGAGTTGGCACAACTGCTGCCCTACTTCCTTTTCGAGTACACAGGTAGCGGTTCCTACTTCTGTAGCAACATTATTCTGGTTATATAACATTGCGGTAAGGTAACCTATGTTTCCAGGTATTACGGTGTCCCAAGTCATGTGAGCCTGATACCTTTGACTAAAAAATGGAACGCTTCCATGAAGAAGTTGTGTAAGTTCGAGACGGACTTTTTCCATTTTGTTAACTGCATTTTTATATTGATCTGAAGATTTGATTTCTGGTGTAATGTAGGGCTTATCGTCCTTCTTATAATGAGTGGCTCGAAATTCGGCATGTTCCTTAATGCTTTTTATAACCATATCTGAAAGTATATCTACATTTTCTCCTTTAGGTCCTAAAAACCAAGCTGCAGTACTTTTGTAATTCTCATTATTCTCGTGTACCAATGAAAATAAAGATTTCTTTTCATTCATTTTTTTTCCTCCTATTTAAATTTTTGTTTCAACAAACATGCCAAAGTATAAGTGAAATTGATTTCAATATAATATATCTTAGTTGTATGAAAGAATTACTTATATGTAAAAAACAGTAAAGTATAAGTAAATTTTAATATTGAAAAACCCATTCACTTAAGTAATTAAAATGAATGGGTTTCTAATATTAATCTATTATTTGAATCTGACACATTTTCATTGCTTCTAAAGCAGTTCTATGAGTTTCTGGAGTTACGCCTGCACAGTAAGAAGCATTTACATATATAGGAATTTCAGGAATAATGGATTTCAATAATAATGCATTTGATATGACACAGATATCTGTGCAGACACCTATTAATTCAATACATTCTATTTCTTCTTCGGCACAAATAAGGGCAGCATAATGAGCAAGCTGAGGAGATCCAAACGTTGTTTTATCAAATATTTTACAATTTCTTTCTTCTGCTAATTGTTTTACAGAAGGAACTAATTCCCATCCCTTACTATTATAAATACAGTGAACTACAGGAAGGTTTTTTCCTTCTTGTGTCTGTAAATATAAATCATCATGCGTATCTCTTGTAAAAAGAATGGTTCCATCATGTTCCTTAATTTTCTGTGTTACTTTATCAACAATTTCAGTAGCTTCTTTCGTTCCAAGTACACCGTCGATAAAGTCATTTTGCATATCAATTACGACTAATATTTTACTCATTATAGTATTCTCCTTACTTATATTTATCTTATCAAGTGGTAAATAATTTGTTTGTTATTATAACATAAAATTGTATTCATAGTTTATAGAATTATTTTTTTATGTTAAAATAAATGCAGCAACAAGAAAAGAGGAAACGATATGGCTACTTTAGGAAATCCTAAAAATACTGCAGAGATTTTAAAGAAATATAATTTTTCATTTCAAAAAAAATTTGGGCAGAATTTTTTAATTGATAATCATATTTTAGAAAGCATAATAAAAGGTTCTGGAGTCACCAAAGACGATTTTGTTTTAGAAATTGGACCGGGAATTGGCACGATGACACAGTATTTATGTGAATCAGCTCGAGAAGTAGTGGCAGTTGAAATAGATAAATCATTGATACCTATTTTGGATGAAACCTTACAGATGTATGATAATGCTACTGTGATAAACGAAGATATACTAAAACTTGATATTAACAAACTGGCAGCAGAACGTAATCAAAATAAACCAATTAAAGTAATTGCGAATCTTCCGTATTATATAACTACACCAATTATCATGGGGCTTTTTGAGAGCCATGTACCAATAGATAGTATTACTATTATGGTTCAAAAGGAAGTAGCAGATCGAATGCAGGTAGGTCCCGGAACAAAAGATTATGGTGCACTTTCACTAGCAGTACAATATTATGCTGAACCAAAGATTATTCTTAACGTATCTCCAAATTGTTTTATGCCAAAACCTAAAGTCGGATCTGCAGTTATCCGTCTTACGCGTCATAAGAATCCTACGGTAAAAGTAGAGAATGAAAAACTTATGTTTCGTATTATTCGAGCTTCTTTTAATCAAAGAAGAAAAACTTTAATAAATGGATTACGTAATTCGAACGAATTATCTTATACAAAAGAACAGATTCAAAAAGCTATAGAAGATATGGGTTTAAGTCTAACGATCAGAGGAGAAGCCCTTACGTTAGAACAATTCGCACAATTAAGTAATCAATTAAATAAATAAGAAAAGAAAGGCGTTCATTTCTAGAACGCCTTATATGATAGGAAAAAGGAATCGTTTTTATTCAATGTCAATATTACGAGAAGTAACTTTTTTTTCTTCTTTTGGTACTATTATACTTAAAATACCATTATCTAATTTAGCTTTAACTCCTTCAGATTTGGTATTTTCCAGATAAATATTACGACTTGTTGAGCTAAAGTATCTTTCTTTGTGAATATAATCATCATTCTGCTTATCTACATTATCTATTCTTTTAACTGTGATATTTAACTGGCCCTCATCTAGTTGTACTGATATTTCTTCTTTATCTACTCCAGGAAGTTCTGCATCTATAATATATTCATTATTATTTTCCCTTACATCAAGTTTAAAGGTGTATTCGTCCGGCTTTTTTAATATTGGCCATTTCTCTTTATAAAAAGTTTTAAAAGCTTCATCAAATTCATCCAAATCATGTAATGGAAAATCTAATAGATTTGATTTACCTGAATAAAAAGGTAATAATCTAGCCATATTTTCATGCTCCTTTCTTTCGTTAATCTTTATTATTTTGCGTCTTTATATCAAAATGATGCAAACCTATTTTATGAAAAACTGTAAATAAATCAAAATAAGATTTAAGAATGAGAAATTTTAATTAGAGTCATACTATTAATAATAGGACAAGAAAATTAAGGAAGTGAAAGTATGAACAAAAATAGTATTTCAACTTTTAAAGTAGCTGCAACTTATATTGGAACTATTGTCGGTGCAGGATTTGCAACTGGACAGGAAGTTTTACAATTTTTCGCAAGATTTGGTTTTAATGGTTTGTATGGATTGATTTTAACAACAATTTTATTTATCGTATTTGGTTATATTATTATGAATCTTGGAATGCAATTAAATGCTAATTCCCATTTAGAAGTAATAAGGTTCTCGGGTGGTAAAATTATCGGTACGATTATTGATATTATAATTACCTTCTTTTTATTTGGTGCTTTAACTGCTATGATAGCAGGTTCAGGAGCTTTAGTTGAGGAGCAGTTTGGACTTTCTAATATAATAGGTAATTTATTAATGGCTATAATTACTGCTTTAACAGTCTTGACCGGAATAAGTGGTGTAATTAATTCTATTAGTTTTGTGGTACCTTTTTTGTTAATATCAGTTTTAGGCATTAGTGCATATTCTATCGCTGTTACTCCTCCGGATATGTCGGTGTCTTCAACCATAATAGAGAATAGTGATTTAATCAGTAATTGGGTATTATCATCGATTCTATATATTTCTTATAATACGGTTTTATCAATTGCAGTATTAGGACCATTAGGAGCTCAAGCAAAAGATAAAAAAGCTATTAAATATGGTTCTATTCTAGGCGGTTTAGGATTAGGAATAGGCTCAATTATGATATATCTTGCATTATTTGGAAATATAACAGAAATTTCAAAACTTGAAGTTCCAATGATTTATATTGCCGGAGTCATTTCACCTATCATACAAATTATTTATTCAATAGTTTTGATAGCAGAAGTTTATACAACAGCAGTTGGTTCACTATTTGGATTTACAGCAAGGATCGTTAATATGCAAGAGCAAAAAAACAAAGCAAGATGGATTGTGATAATTACAACGGTAATTGCCTTTTTTGCAAGTCAGTTTGGGTTTTCAAATTTAGTTAAATATATGTATCCTTTAGTAGGTTATGGAGGTATCGTTTTACTTATATGTCTAATATATAGTTTATATCAAAGTAAAAAAATGAGTTAGTTGTCATTTGGACAATATCTTGTCATATGATTAATAAAGACTTTTAATGAAATGAAAATAGATTCTTGACTTTTATGAATACAACTAGTAGTATTTATATATACTATAAGTAGTTTTAAAAACTACATGATAAAGTGCAAGATATATTTGTATAAGAGAAAGGATTGATTAATTATGAAATTTAAACTTAAGGATCCGGGTAGTGCAATTACACATTTTATTGGGATGTTAATGGCTGTTTTTGCTGCATCACCGTTACTTATCAAAGCTGCAAGAGAACCTGGACGCGTACATTTGATTTCATTAGGTATATTTATTTTTAGTATGATTTTACTTTATGCAGCCAGTACAATTTATCATTCATTTGATATTTCAGAAGAAATGAATCTTAAGTTAAGAAAATTTGACCACATGATGATATCTGTACTAATAGCAGGAACCTATACACCAGTATGTTTAGTTGTTCTTCGCGGGACAATAGGTTGGGTATTATTTTCTATTGTTTGGGGAATAGCTATTGCTGGAATATTAATAAAATTGTTTTGGATTACTTGTCCAAAATGGTTTTCTTCTGCTTTATATATTGCAATGGGATGGATTTGTGTGTTAGCGTTTACACAGTTAATAAATGCATTACCGAAAGCTGCATTTGCTTGGTTAATGGCAGGTGGAATTATTTATACAGTTGGAGGAGTTATTTATGCATTAAAACTTCCTATATTTAATTCCAAACATAATTTCGGCTCACATGAAATTTTTCACTTATTTGTAATGGGAGGAAGTGCTTGTCATTTTATTGTAATGTATAATTTTGTAGCATCTATGCCAATAATTCCATAAAACATCTCATATAAGGAGGATATAAGATATGTGGGCATATAACAGTGTATTTTATCAAATATATCCATTAGGTTTTTGCGGTGCACCATTAGAAAATAATGGTGTAACCGTTTCTAGAATTTTAAAAGTAATAGATTGGATTGAACATATTAAAAAGTTGGGAGTGGATGCTATTTATTTTTCTCCTGTTTTTGAATCAGATAGTCATGGTTATAATACTAGAGATTTCAGAAAAATTGACTGTCGCTTGGGATCAAATGATGATTTTAAGATAGTATGCCAAAATTTACATAGAGAGCATATAAAGATAGTGTTGGACGGTGTCTTTAATCATGTAGGAAGAGGGTTCTGGGCATTTCAAGATGTATTAGAAAATAGAGAAAATTCAATATATAAAGATTGGTTTTATATTAATTTTGATGGAAATTCAAATTATAATGATGGACTTTGGTATGAGGGCTGGGAAGGACATTATGATTTAGTTAAATTAAATTTAAGAAATGAAGATGTAATTTTTCATATTTTCAGTTGTATAAAAGAATGGGTTGAGGAATTTGATATTAATGGATTAAGACTTGATGTTGCATATTGTCTGGACAAAGACTTTTTAAGAAGATTGCGTGTATTTTGTAAAGAACTCAAATCTGACTTTTTCTTATTAGGTGAATTGCTGCATGGAGATTACAATCAATTCGTTAATGATGAAATGCTTGACAGCGCGACTAATTATGAGTGCTATAAAGGATTATACTCTAGTTTTAACAGCAATAACATGTTTGAGATCATTCATTCCCTCCTTAGACAGTTTGGCCCTGAAGATTGGACTTTATATAAAGATAAACATTTATTTAGTTTTGTAGATAATCATGATGTATCAAGAATAGCTTCTTTATTAAAGGATGAAATGCATCTGCCACTTATCTATGCATTGGCTTTTGGTATGCCTGGAATTCCTTGTATATATTATGGAAGTGAATGGGGTGCCAAAGCAGAAAAACGTGACGGAGATCCGGCACTTCGTATATCATTTGAAGCACCGATAAAGAATTATTTATCGGATTGGATATCGAAATTGGCAAAGGCACATAAAGAAAGTAAGGCTCTTTGTGAAGGTAATTTTAAATCCATATTATTAACAAATCATCAGTGTATTTTTGAGAGAAGAATCATTGATGAAAGGGTATTAGTAGCGATTAATGCAGATGAGTCTCCATATTTTGCACATTTTAATGCAGAAAGCGGCACCGCCATAGACCTGATCACTGGGGAAATCCATGATTTTGGAGGCGGAAGCCTATTGCCTGCATATAGTGCGAGATATTGGAAAATGGAAAAATAAATTTATTACTTCTGACTTTCTTTACGATATATGTTAAATATATAAAAGAGTAATCCTATTGTAAATACAAAAGAGAATATAATCGAAATAATGAATACCGGATTCATTTGACGAGAAACAGTTATAGTTGAGGATGTTACTGTTTCATTTAATAAAACCCGTACACGGTTTTCCGGACTTTTCACAACAGTCAAAGACCTATTTTCATTAAAAGCCTTGTAACCTTTATAATACATGATAGGAAGATCAATATAACCGTTTGTTGTATTACAAGAATAAGTTAAATGAATCGTAGTACTTCTTTTTTCATAAGATTCAATAGAAATATTTTTCTCTGAAGAAACAATTGGTGTTGTAACATTAAATGTATCTTTTGTAGTCCCTTTTGGAAGATAATCATCAGGTGCAGTATGAGTATAACCTCCCGATATTTTAGTAAAGGATATTTCCTGATTAGCATAAGTATCCATAAGTATAGAAGATCCAAATAATAGTGATATTGCTAACCCACTACTAATAAATAATTTATATTTAGTAAAACGATTTTTTCTATCTATCAGTACGCCTAAAGTTACAGCAATAAAGGCTCCTATAAATCCTAATAACCGCCATGGAAATTGTATCATCCCTATAACCCGATTGATAACACCTATTTTTTGCAGGGTCTCCCAAGGAAATAATGTAGTAATTGCAAACATAAATACCATGGTTAGACCAAAAAGTGTCGTACTGAAATGAATGAGTTCATTCTTTTTATCTTTATCAAAAATCAGGTATAATAATATAATAAAAATGGATAGAATTCCAATTAAACCAATTGTTTGTGGCATTTCATTATAAGAACCTAAGGAAGAGATTTTCGTAGAACCCGCTGTTATCAATGTTTGAAATAGTTGTTGCGGAAAAATCGTCTGGTCTGAAAAATTAATATGAAAGGCACCGGAATTAAAATTTCCTTTGAAGTAGTATAAAAATGATATTAAGTACCATAAGTTCAATAATAAAGTAGCAAATGCAGCTTTTAATAATTCTAACCATCTTTTTTCTTTTAGGATGTTTTTCATATAAAAAGCTGTCAATATTGCACATATTCCTATACATATCAATACACTTAATATATGTGAATGAATTAGTCCGGTAAATGCAAAGGCTAAAAGGAACCATTTCTTTCTGTTTCCCAGACAAATTTGATAAATACCTGAGATCATCAATGGAAGAAATATAAGTGCTAAAGTTTCTCCCAGAGCACCTCGGATATAAAGGTTAGTCAATCGATAAGGCATTAGGCAATAAACAATGGAAGCAAAAGCAGCTGCATATTTCGTACAGGACATCTTTCTTAATGAATAATAAGTAATTAGTATCGTTGAAATATTGATTATAACCAGAAATGTTTTATAGCTAAGAGCCATAGAAACACCGAGTATTCTTAAAATAGCCGGAAAATATAAAAATAAGCTAGGATATAATGTTCCTAAATATCCATATCCAAAATTAATTTGTGGATAAATATCAACTGGAAACTGTCCACTTATTAACCCATCTTTAATACCTTCAATTCTTGATAGATGATAATTTATATCATGCCCTCCAATCAGATAGTCGGTAAATAAAGGATAGCTTGCAAAAATAATAACTGCAATAAATATAAATCCTATTATTTCTGAGTTATTACTTCTAACAAGTATTTTTCTTTTTTTAAAATATAAAGAGAGACAAATGCCTAGAAAAATAGTTAAAAATCCTAAGAAAATAGCATCTGTATAAAATGGAACACTTCCTGTAAGATTCATATTGTGAATAGTAATACTTCCTGAACCATTATAGATAGAAATAAATTGAACGGTATCACAGTCTTGAGAAAGTGTAAATTCTATTTCAGCAGATGCAGCAGTAGATGATGCTGGTAGAACTTGATTTTGGACTTGTCCAAGATTTGTGTTAATTATAATTGTATTATCTTTATCACTTTGGTAAGAGACATTTAAAAGATAATGGCCTTTTCTTAAATTAAGAACTTTAGAGTATAAAAAAGCACCTTTATATCCACTGGATTCATCAATGGTTACAGTTCCATCTTCTCCGGTTGTTTCTTTGTGGTTGCTTGTTACACAATCTGAAGCTGAAAACGTATAGGTATTATCGCTTGGATAATTTAGCATAAGCAGACCGCCTACAATGAGAGCGCAGATAAAAATAATGATTGTGCTATTTTTCTTCATTGGTATATTCCCCTTTATGTATATTCTTATTAGTAGATGACTGTATCAATTGAAGTTTTTGAGAACGCGACAACTGTTTGATTTCATATTCTCTTCTCATAGCTTCTTCTTTGGTTGTAAAAGTTTCGAAATATACTAACTTGACAGGTAATTTTCCCTTTGTATATTTAGCACCTTTTCCATTATTATGAGCGTTGATACGATCTTCCAAATGGTTTGTCCAACCAGTATATAAACTTTTGTCATTGCATTCTAAAATATAAGTATAATTCATATGTTAGTACCTTTAATTAATATATTTACTCACATGTGTATTTTACTAAAGAAAAAGTTTTCTGTCAATTTTATGTAAAGGGACTTTTATAAAGTGTACCCCATTTTTGATAAT
>NZ_QRCT01000017.1 GCF_003363435.1 Anaerosacchariphilus polymeriproducens | reverse complement strand
CTCTAGGACAAAGCCTACGTTCGTCTCTTTTTTATCTGCATCCCTTCCGCTGTTGGCCGAATGGTTCTTGATTCCCGTTACGGTCAAAGCGGGCTTGGTTTTGTCCACACAGAACGTGATCTCCTGCAGGTCTGCCGCCTGGTTCCCAGCTTTGTCGGTATAATCGATGTCAAAGGTATAGACCTGGTCGTCCTCAAAGCGGATGCTTGCCGTATGGACATCCCCGGTGCTGGTAAAGCTGCTGATGCCCGGTGCCGCCCCTCCATCTTTAGCTTTCAATACCGTCTTGATACGGCTGGTCTCAAAGTTGTGCTCTTTTATGGTCACGGTCGCGGTTCGCCCTTCCTTATAAAACGTCTCACTCTGGGCCTGATTATTGTCATACGTAACTTCCATGACCGGTGCCGTCGTATCGACCGTGAACTTCTGCTGCGGTATGTCCGCCGCCTGATGCCCGGCCAGATCCTCAAAGCTCATGGCAAACGTATAATCCCCTTCCTGTTGATACAAGATGGTCGCCGTATAGGTGGTCTGATCCGGATCCTGGCGGTTCTCATGTTTCGTCCAGCCGCTGATGGAAGGCGCACTGCCCTCACTGTTTGTCACCGTCACCTTCGCATCTGCCTCGTTGAAATTTCGTTCCGTCACGGTGATGGTCGCCGTTCTTCCTTCTTTGTAATACTCTGTCTCCGCTTCAAATTCCTTATCATAGGAATTGTTGTCATACGTAACGGCAAGGACCGGTGCCGTCTTATCGATGCTAAACGTTCGTTCCTCTCTTGTTTCATAACCGGCACGGTCGGTCAATACGGCACGGACTTTGATGTTGTTGCAGTTGTTCGTCACTTTTATACTTTTTGACAGCCCGGTCACCAGGTTCTCATCCTTTTCTACGATCTGCGCACTTCCCTGACGGATTGTTCCGTCTTCCTCAATGACGATCGTCTCTTCCTGCGTCACGGTCCCGGTCTCCACTTCTTCCACCTGATAGGTCACTTTGGCAAGACCGGAAAGGCTGTCGCCAAACGCACAGTCCACGGTCACATCTCTCTGGTACAGGTCATTTCCTGCCTGGTCTTTCCCATTCACCTTCTCCGGAATCGTCATGGTAAGCTTCGCATCCTTCTGATGCTGCTCCAAAGATTCGATGATCACCGCGTTCGGACTGACTGTTTTGCTCTTTTCCCCTACCTTGTCC
>NZ_QRCT01000016.1 GCF_003363435.1 Anaerosacchariphilus polymeriproducens | reverse complement strand
ACTACTTTATAATACGAGGACAAATGGATAAAAGTGCAAAAGATTAAGCTCTTGCACTTTTATATAGGAATTTCAAAGTTACATAATGGCGACTCCATAAGGATTGTGTCCTACAGAGATTTTGACACAAACTGTATTAACAGCTGTATCTACAACATAGATGTAATCTGAATTTATAGAGGTCACATAAACAGATTTTCCGTCAGGTGTAATGGCTGCTTTCAAAGGTCCGTTGCCCATTGGTATTGTATGAATGATTTCAAAATTAGATATGTCAATAACTGTCAAGTTATTAGATAAATAATTTGTAACATAAGCTGTGCTGCCGTCAGGTGTGATAGCGATACCTCTGGGATGCTTATTAACGGGGATTATATTGGCCAGTGTATTGGTTTGGATATTTATGATATAAATATTATCAGTGTTTGTATTTGTAACGAAAAGAAAGTTGTTATCAGGAGTAACTGCTAAGCCTGCAGGGCCAAAACCGGCAGGTAAGTTGGTTGAAATGGTATTTGTTGCTGTATCAATTACGGATATATTATTATGATCGTAGTTTGCCACGTAGACAAATCTGCCGTCCGGTCTAATGGCAATACCTTCAGGTCCGCTTCCGACAGGAATTGTAAAGGTGACTTTGTTTAAGCAGGTATCAATGACAGAGACAGTATTGGAATTAAAATTTGCAACATATACATTTTTACCGTTTGGTGTAATTGCAATTCCCATAGGATTTTTTCCAACATCGATAGTACTTATCACAAGGTTGCTGTGCGTATCAATAACCGATACATTATCTGAACAACTGTTGACAGCATAGATAAATTTATGATCGGGAGTAGTGGCTAACACAGTAGGACGGACATTACTATTAATTGTTGCCGATACCTTATTGGTATTGGTATCAATTACGGAAATAGTATTTGAGTCAAAGTTTGCAACATATGCGATTTTTTCTGCCGTAGACATTCTGCTTAAAAATCTCATAAAAATCTATTCCTTTCCTTGTATTAAATTGATACAGGAGTTATTGTATGTTTCGGTTTTTATGATGGACTTTTCTCTTAAATTACTTGTACTTCATATTACAATTTATGCAGGAGAAAGAATAAAGTTCTTAAAAATAATAAATTAGTTGATTTTATAGGGGGCGATAGGACAAAATAATAGATTACTTAACAAAATGTGATTTGTAACTTAAATATCTTGCAAAGTTTAATTAGGCGTACTATAATAAATTATCATGTTTAAAACGAAGGGATAAGATTTATGAAAAAAAATATTACCATGCGAGATATAGCGAAAGAACTGAACAAAAGTACTGTTACCGTATCAAAAGCCCTTTCGGGCAGGGAAGGTGTCAGTGAAGAATTACGGGAAATAATTAAGGTAAAAGCACAGGAGATGGGGTATCGTTACAATTCAGCCGCTAAAAGTATGAAAGAAGGTGTGAATTATAATATAGGTATTTTAGTATCTAATAAATTCTTTGAAGATAATTCTTTTTATTCAAATTTATATCGACATATTGTATTAAAGTTAAATGGTACCAATTTCTTTGGCATTTTGGAAATTTTAACAGAAGAACAAGAATTATCAGCAGAACTTCCTGCTATTATTGAGAATAATAAAATAGATGGATTGATTGTAATGGGAGAGATGAGCAAGAAGTATTTGAAGCTTCTTAAAGAAACTGAAATCCCGTATGTGCTATTAGACTTTTATAATGATTCAGATATGGAATCTATTGTCAGCGATAATATATTTGGATGCTATATGCTTACTAATTACTTGATTCAGAAAGGTCATAGAGAAATTGCATTTGTAGGAAATATTTATGCAACCAGTAGTATTATGGATCGGTATCTGGGTACGCTGAAGAGTCTGTTGCAGCATCATATTCCATTCCAAAATGAGTGGCTGATTTGTGATAGAGATGAAAAAGGCAGATTTATAAAAATAGAATTACCAAGAATTTTACCGACAGCATTTGTTTGCAATTGTGATCAGATCGCTTATACATTAATACAACAGTTGAAAGAGAAAGGGTATCGTGTCCCGGAAGATATCTCGGTAGTCGGATTTGATGATTATATATATTCTACAATAAGTAAACCGCAATTGACAACATATAGGGTTGATGTAGAGCAGATGGCAGTTACAGCTGTAAAATCTATTGTTAAAAAGATAAAGAATCCGGATTACAAAATAGGACGAAAGGTTGTTTGTGGAAAAGTAATCATAAGAGATTCCGTAGCAGATATTAAACAGTAAAGGTATTTGTAAGGGCGTTTGTAACTTAACAAACGTCTTTTTTTATTTAGTGTTAAAGTTTGAGAGGTTAATATTAACAAAAAACGGACAATTTTGTTGTGCAAAACGTCAAAACCGCAAAATCTATTTGACAATTGTTAGGTTAAAATATATAATTTGATTAAAGTTAACGTTAACTTTATATTAGAGTGGAGGTTAAGATATGAAAAAGAAAAATCTTGCTGTACTTATGTGTACAGTAATAGTTGCAACTTCATTGATTGGATGCAAAGGGGCGAAGCGTACAACGAATCAAAGCCCGGATGAAATTGGTGGAGAAATCACAGTAATTACTCACAGAACAGATATTATTGATACCAAAATGGCAGATTATAAAAAGGCATTTGAAAAGAAGTATCCGGGAACAACGGTGAAGTTTGAAGCGGTTACTGATTACGAGACCGATATAGCGATACGTTTACAGACGGAAGAATATGGTGATGTTTTAATGCTGCCAAGTTCAATTAAGAATACTGATTTTCCTAATTACTTTGAATCTCTTGGAACGGTGGATGAACTAAAGAAGAAGTATGATGAAAGATTTTTATATTCAAAATTTTATGATGGAAAAGTATATGGTCTTGCATCCAACTGTAATGTGCAAGGTATGGTTTATAATAAAAAGGTCTTTAAGGAAGCGGGTATTACAAAAATGCCTACAACACCAGAAGAGTTTTTAAATTGTTTAAAACAAGTGAAACAAAAAACAAAAGCGATTCCTTATTATACTAATTTTGCAGCAGGCTGGCCTTTGGTTCAATGGCAGGATCAGTGCTGGGGGTCTGTATCGGGTGATAAAGACTATCATAACAATACAATTGTTCATGAAAAAGATCCATTTAGTGAAGGGAAACCGAATTACGTTGTACATAAACTTTTATATGATATTGTGAAACAGGGATTGTGCGAAAATGACCCTGTAACTTCAGATTGGGAACAATCAAAAGTCATGTTAAATAATGGAGAAATAGCAGTAATGGATTTGGGCTCATGGGCGATTAGTCAGATAAAAGCTGCAGGTTCTCATCCGGATGATGTGGGATATATGCCATTTCCTTGGAATATTAATGGAAAACAATATGCAACGGCCGGTGCTGATTATTGTTATGCAATTAATACTCACAGTGAAAATAAAGCAACAGCCAGAGCTTGGATTGACTATATGATAGATGAAACAGGTTTTGCATTAAGCGAAGGAAGTATTTCAATTCTGAAATCAGACCCACTACCGGATACTTTGAAAGATTTTACAAAAGCAGAGTTAGTGGTTGACGCTCCTGCCACTACAGAGAACGATGGTTTGTTTGATGTGCTGAACAATGAGTCTGAAATCGCTTTGACTTCAGATATTGAAAAGAAGCGTATTGTAGAAGCGGCATTAGGTTCTTCGGGAGAATCTTTTGATAATATTATGAAAGATTGGAATGCTAGATGGGCACAGGCGCAAAAAGATAATGATGTGGAAGTCAAATAGTAATTAGGATTTCTAAACATAATGAAATGGAACGCCTAATTATCAGAGAGAGGGGATCCTATTTATGACCTTAAGACAAAAGTTAAGTACGAGAAAATATCAGCAGAAAATTATTATTATAACATTTTTACTTGTTCCTATGTTACTCCTTATTATATTTACGTATTTACCCTTTGTAGATATGGTTAAATTCAGCTTTTTTAAGTGGAATGGAACAAGTCCAACAATGAAATTTATAGGACTAAAGAATTATAAAGATATATTCACAAAACCAGAGTATTTAGAGATGTTTAAAACCAGTTTATATTATTTGATTGGTTCTTTTATACAAATTGCTATCGCGTTATACTTTGCCACGGTCTTAAATTATAAGTTAAGGGCGAAGAACTTTTTTAAAGGAGTTATCTTTTTTCCATATTTAATTAATGGGGTTGCGATTGGTTTTGCATTTATGTATTTCTTCAGAGAGTTTGGAACTTTAGACACGTTATTGACTAGTTTGGGGATTGCGAAAAGCAATCTCCCTCTATGGCTTGGTAATCCAAAAGTGGTTAATTATTCCCTTGCTTCTGTATCGGTTTGGAGATATCTGGGACAGAACATGGTTATGTTCTCGGGCGCGATTGCATCGGTCAGTCCTGATCTTTATGAGGCAGCATCAATTGATGGAGCAAATCGTTGGCAGCAATTTAAATATATTATTTTTCCGAATATCAAAATAATAATCAGTTTAAACTTGATTCTGGCAGTGAAAGGAGCAATAAGTGTTTTCGAAATACCAAAAATTATGACAGATGGAGCGAATGGTTCCTCTACATTTGTTTTGAAAACCTTAGATACAGCGTTTACAGTGCATAAAGTAGGTCTTGCATCTGCAATGGGTGTGATTTTACTGTTAATTATAATGATTATTACATTTGTACAAAAACGTTTCTTTGAAGGAAAGGAGGCATAACATGAAGAAAAAGTTTTCAATATCAAATTTATTTATTTACCTATCTTTAATTATTTCGGCTGCGATTGCAATTGTGCCATTGCTTGTTGTGCTGATTGGGTCCTTCAAGACAGGGGAAGAATTGAATTCTACCGGTGTATTAGAATTACCAAGAAATTTTACGAATATTTCCAATTATGTAAAAGCATTTGTAGATGGTAAAATGCTTCTGGGTTTTGCTAATACATTTTTTATTCTGGCTTTTTCGATTATTGCGACTTTATTAACAGGGACAATGACAGCTTATGTTCTGAGTCGTTTTAAGTTTAAGTTCAGAAAAATTGTTAGTTCGCTATTCTTGATAGCGTCTTTAGTACCAAGCATTACGATGCAGATGAGTACTTTTCAGATTATTAATGGTATGGGATTGTTTAACACCCCGTGGTCTACCATTATTTTGTTCGCAGGAACAGATATTATTTCTATTTATATTTTTCTACAGTTTTTGGATAATATTTCTTTTAGTATTGATGAATCGGCTATTATGGATGGAGCTTCCTATTTTACAATTTTTTATAGGCTGATGATTCCACTTTTAAAGCCAGCGATCATGACTGTTTTAATACTAAAAGGAGTTACATTTTATAATGACTTTTATACACCGTATTTGTATATGCCAAAACCTGAACTGGCAGTCATTTCAACAGCATTATTCCGATTTAAAGGCCCTTATGGGACACAATGGGAAGTAATTTGTGCCGGTGTAATAATAACAATGCTTCCCGCTTTCATTTTGTTTCTTTTGTTACAAAAACAAATTTATAGTGGTATGACAGCAGGAGCAGTAAAAGAATAGAGGAGAACGATTATGATGCAAATAAAAATAACGAATGGAGAAAATCTTCCAAATATTCCATGGCAGGAGAAGCCGGAAGGATTGACAGGAGCTCCTGTATGGAGATATACAGAAAATCCTGTTATTAAGAGAAACCCAGTAGAAGGGGTGGCGAGGATATTTAATAGCGCTGTAGTCCCTTATGAAGGAGCATTTATTGGAGTGTTCCGAGGAGAACAGGTGAATGGAATACCGTACATATATTTGGGACGTAGTGAAAATGGTATTGACTGGACCTTTGATAAGGAAAAAATACATTTTGTAAATGAAAAAGGTGAAGAATTTGAACCTGTTTATGCTTATGATCCGAGGTTAGTGAAAATTGAGGATGTGTATTACATTATCTGGTGTGGTGATTTTTATGGAGCGTCGATTGGATTGGCAAAAACGACAGATTTTAAAACGTTTACCAGATTAGAAAATCCTTTTATACCATTTAACAGAAATGCAGTTTTATTTCCCAGGAAAATGAATGGGAATTTTGTAATGATGTCTCGTCCGAGTGATAGTGGTCATACACCTTTTGGAGATATTTTCTTGAGTGAAAGTCCGGATATGGTCTATTGGGGAAAGCACCGGCATGTCATGGGAAAAGGTAATGAATGGTGGGATGCAGTGAAAATAGGCGGAGGTTCGGCGCCGATTGAAACAAGTGAAGGATGGTTATTATTCTTCCATGGAGTAACAGGAACTTGTAATGGACTTGTTTATAGCATTGGTGGAGCGATCTTGGATGTGGATAATCCGTCTATTGTGAAATACCGTTGTGAGAATTTCCTGTTAACTCCACAAGAGTGGTATGAAGAGCGCGGATTCGTAGGAAATGTTTGTTTCCCTTGTGCGACTTTACAGGATTCTGATACAGGAAGGATAGCGATTTATTACGGTGCAGCAGATACTTATGTTGCTATGGCGTTTACCAAAGTGGATGAAGTGGTAGATTATATAAAAACGCATTCAAAATTGACGGAAAGTGATATAGAATTAGGAATTCGTTAAAAGAAACTAGTAAATGAGGGAAAATAAATGAATGAGAACGCGATTTTAGCAGGAGAAATAAAAAGTCATTTGACACAAAAACTGCTTCCGTTTTGGAAGCGTATGAAGGATGAAACCTATGGTGGTTATTACGGCCATATGGATTACAATCTGGAAATACAAAAAGACGCAGCTAAGGGCTGTATTTTAAACAGTAGAATTCTTTGGTTTTTCTCCAATGCATATCAGGTTTTGGGCCAGGAAGAATTACTTTTATATGCTGCCCATGCTTATCGATTTTTAAGAGAACACTTTTTGGATGAAAAGTGTGGAGGTGTTTATTGGTCTTTAAATTATGATGGAACTGTTTTGGACAGCAGTAAACATACATATAATCAGGCATTCGCCATCTATGGATTGGCATCCTATTTTGAGGTTTCGAAAGATAAAAAAGCTCTTGAAACAGCTTTTCTATTATTTGAGCTGATTGAAGAAAAGTGCAGTGATGACACAGGATATTTAGAAGCGTTTACCCGAAATTTTTGTTTGGAAGACAATGAAAAATTGTCAGAAAATGGTGTACTTGCAGAGCGGACGATGAATACACTCCTGCATGTGTTTGAAGCTTATACGGAGTTATATCGGGTCTCTGGTGAAGAAAAAGTGGCGGAAAGAATGAAGGTCATATTAGATATCTTTGCTCAGGATGTATATAATCCGATTCTAAGACGTCTGGAAGTATTTTTTGATAATAAGATGAACAGTTTGATTGATTTGCATTCCTTTGGACACGATATTGAGGCATCGTGGCTGATTGATTTGGGATGTCAGATTTTAAAAGACGAGAAATATCATAAAAAGATGTCTCCAATTACACGGACTTTGGCTGAACAAGTTTACGAAACTGCATTTGATGGAACGTCTTTAAGTAACGAATCTTGTAATGGGGGCGTAGATGATGCAAGAATATGGTGGGTTCAGGCAGAAGCGGTTGTCGGATTTTTGAATGAATATAATAAGAACCAGACCAATGCTAAATATTATGAGGCAGTTAATCATCTGTGGAATTATATAAAAAACAATCTTGTTGACAAAAGAGATGGATCGGAATGGTTTTGGAATACAGATGAGAAGAGCCGTTCTGATGATCAAAAAGGAATCGTTAGTATGTGGAAGTGTCCCTATCATAATGGGCGTATGTGTATTGAATTGTTAAGGAGATTAGGGAATGATAAGTAAAAAATATTTTGAAGAATTAGAAAAACAGGAGGCATTGATTGCCAGAAAGAATAAAAAGAAAGATTTATATAATGGAATTTTTGATCGATATATAAATCCGGTTCTGACAAGAAATCATATTCCATTATTTTGGAAGTATGACCTGAATGAAGAGACGAATCCATATTTTATGGAACGTCTTGGTGTCAATGCAGTTATGAATTCAGGAGCAATAGAATTAAATGGAAAATACTATCTGGTTGTCAGGGTAGAAGGCAGTGATAGAAAGTCCTTTTTTGCAGTGGCAGAAAGTGAAACAGGTATTGATGAGTTCCGGTTCTGGGATTATCCCATTCTTCTTCCGGACATAGAAGAAGAGACGAATGTTTATGATATGCGTCTGACGAAACATGAAGATGGCTATATTTATGGAGTTTTTTGTTCAGAGAGTAAGGATACTTCGGTAAACGATTTGTCTGCGGCTGTTGCGGCAGCAGGTATTGTTAGGACAAAAGATTTAAAGACTTGGGAAAGACTTGACAACTTGGTAACCCTAAAATCACCACAACAGCGAAATGTGGTGCTGCATCCTGAATTTGTGAAAGGGCAATATGCTTTTTATACAAGACCTATGGATGGTTTTATAGATACTGGTTCCGGCGGTGGTATAGGTTTTGGATTGTGTAAGGATATCACTCATGCTGTTATTGAGGAAGAAATGATTACCAGTGAACGCAAATATCATACCATTACAGAAGCAAAAAATGGCGCTGGAGCTGTTCCTATAAAAACAGAAAAAGGGTGGATTCATATTGCTCATGGTGTGAGAAATACGGCAGCAGGTCTCCGGTATGTACTCTATGTATTTGCAACGGACTTAAAGGAACCGTCAAAAGTGATAGCACAGCCATCGGGGTTGTTCCTTGCTCCGTTAGGTGAAGAGAGAGTTGGAGATGTATCCAATGTTGTATTTACCAATGGAGCAATAGTGAAAGAAGATGGCAGAATATTTATCTATTATGCATCTTCAGACACGAGAATGCATGTAGCGACAACGACAAAAGATAAGTTAATGGACTATGTATTTCAAACTCCGGAAGATCCGCTAAGATCCGCTTTGTGCGTAAAGCAAAGATGTGAATTGATTTCAAAGAATTTGGAGATGCTTGGCCAATGATACGTTTCGTAAAAAATGGCCGTTTGATTTTGCCTGATAATAGTAATTTGCAATATTCAGGCAGAATTGATGATACAGATAATAAAAATCCGATGTTTCTTTATCCGGCCAGCTACGTGAAGATAAAATTCAATGGTACCAGTCTACGGGTTTTATTAAAAAATCATCATAAATACTGGAATAATTATATTGGCGTAATCATTGATGGGAAGCAGAGTAAGCACAAATTATCAAATAAAGGGCATAGAGAAATACATATTCTGGGCGAAGGATTAGAAGATACTGTACATGAAGTACTACTATTTAAGCGAATGGATGGATGTCATTTTTTTGAGTTTTATGGTTTTGTTATTGATAAAGAAGCACAGGTATTTCAGGCTGAGCAGGCTAGTAAACGTAGAATTGAAGTGTACGGAGATTCTGTAAGTGCCGGAGAGGTTGCAGAAATTGAGGGATATGATGGGATAGAAGATCCAGTCCATACGGGCGAGTATTCCAACGCCTGGTTCTCATATGCATGGTTTGCTGCAAGGGAATTAAAGGCTGAGCTTCATGATATAGCGCAAGGGGGAATTGCTCTTTTGGATCATACCGGATATTTTTCGGCTCCCAATCAGTTAGGAATGGTATCTGTTTATGATAAGCTGCGATTTAATCCTGAATTAGGGGAACTTACGTATTGGAATTTTGAAAAATATACGCCCCATGTAGTGATAATAGCCATTGGTCAAAATGACAGTTTCCCTATTGATGTTATGAAAGATAATTTTTATGGAGAAAGAGCAGACCATTGGAGAAATAAATACAAAGAATTTGTGTTAATGATAAGAGGACGTTATCCCAAAGCGTTGATCATATTGACCACAACAATTATAGAACATCATGATGGATGGGATAAATCCATAGAATTGATCTGTAACGAGGTGAATGATTCAAAGATTGTACATTTTATGTATGAAAATAATGGAAAAGGAACCAAAGGTCATGTTCGTATAAAAGAAGCGCAAAAAATGGGAAAAGAATTAGCTGATTACATAGACAGTTTTGGAGATGGGATCTGGAGGAATTAATTGTGGAAGGTCTGATAAATGTAGGTAATTTATACCGTTTTAAAAAGGTATTTGAAAAAGCAGAGAAGGGGCGGAATATTTCTGTAGGATTTATTGGCGGTTCCATTACAAGAGGAGCATTATCAAGTTCCCCTGAGAAATGTTATGCCCATTTAGTGTGGCGTTGGTGGGGGAGCAAGTTCCCCACAATTACTGTCAAATATATAAATGCAGGGATTGGAGCTACTACATCGCAGTTTGGTGTTGCGCGTGTAGAGAAAGATCTGTTGGTAGAGAATCCGGATATCGTGTTTGTGGAATTTAGTGTTAATGATGAAGGAAATGAATTTTTTCAGGAAACCTATGAAGGGTTGATACGAAAGATATATGGTTATAAGAGTAAGCCTGCTATTATATTGATTAACAATATGTACTATGATACAGGAAAAACAGCTCAGGAATTTCATAATAGCGTTGGCAAAGCATATCAACTGCCGATTGTCAGTATTAAAGAAAGTCTTTATAAGGAAGTAGTAAAAGGAACTTTTCAAGTCCGGGATTTGACAAATGATATGCTTCATCCCAATGATCTAGGGCACTATTTAGTAGCTAAAATCATTTGTGAATTCCTTGAGGAGTTAGTTGAAAATACGGATAAGGAGTGGGTGGAAATGGAAATACCTGCTGTTATTACTCCGAATCGATTTGAAAACTCCATTATAATCAATAATTTATCAATACAGGCAAAAATGAAAGGATTTAAAATAGATTTACAAGAACAAATAGATATGTCAGATGTTTTTAGAAAAGGTTGGTATGCAGATGAAAAAGGGGCTTATATTGAGTTGGAAGTATATGGTTCCAATGTAGCGGTTCAATATAGAAAGACCATTAATAAACCGGCTCCTGTGGCCAGTGTTTCTTTAGATGGATGTGAAGTGTGTGAATTGGATGGCAATTATGAGGAAGATTGGGGAGATTGTTTGTATTTGCAAATGATTTCAACTGATTTAGAAAGGTGCAATCACAAAGTGCGATTTGAAATAAAGAATGTTAATAAAGAAAATATTACGCCATTTTATATCGTCTCGCTGATTGTTTCGTGAAAGGAGGAATAAGTATGTTTTCAAAAGATTTTGCATGGGGCGCAGCGACCAGTGCTTATCAGATTGAAGGCACAGCACCAGCAGATGGGAAAGGAATGCATATCTGGGATGTGTTTTGTGCAGAACCGAATAAAATATTTGATAATCATGTTGGAAAATATGCGTGTGATCATTATCACCGCTATAAAGAAGATGTTCAAATTATGAAGAAATTAGGAATTAAGAGCTATCGATTTTCTATAGATTGGACCAGGATTCTGCCAAATGGCACGGGAAAAGTAAATGATGAGGGGATCCGATTTTATAATAATTTAATAGAGGAGTTGTTAGAGAATGGAATTGAACCTTACCTCACGCTATTTCATTGGGAATTTCCTTATGAACTTTATAAAAAGGGAGGTTGGCTCAATAGTGAATGCGTGAATTGGTTTTCAGAATATGCGAAAATTGTGGTACAAAATTTCTCGGATAAGGTAACAAAATTTATTACAATGAATGAGCCGCAGTGCTTTCTTGGATTAAGCTATCTTAGAGGAGAGCATGCTCCAGGACTTTTGCTTCCTCTTCGGGATACGTTTCATATGGCGCATAATGTGTTAAAAGCACATGGAATGGCGGTTAAAGTATTACGGGAGTATGCGAAGCAGCCGATTCAAATAGGAATAGCTCCGACTTGTGGGATGACGATTCCATATTCCGATAAGGAAGAAGATATTAATGCCGCCAGAAAAGCTTTGTTTTCAATGAATCAAGATATCTATAATTGGACTTGGAACGTTTCTTGGTTCAGCGACCCGATCTTTCTAGGGCATTATCCGGAAGAAGGGATGGAAAAGTACGCATCCTATCTGCCTGAAATAAGTAAAGACGATATGGAGTTGATTTCTCAACCATTAGATTTTATGGGTGAAAACATTTATAATGGCGTACTGATAAAAGCCAAAGACAATGGAGAGTTTGAAGTAGCAGGCCGGGAACCGGGATATGTGAGAACGGCAAATAATTGGCCGGTTACACCAGAATGTCTTTATTGGGGACCCAAATTTTTATATGAAAGGTATCAAAAACCGATTTATATTACTGAGAACGGCTTTTGTTGTCATGATGTGGTTTCGGCAGATGGAGAAGTTCATGATCCCAATCGGATTGAATTCACAACTCGTTATCTTCGTTACCTGAAAAAAGCAGTAGAAGAAGGAGTCGATGTCAGAGGCTATTTCCATTGGAGTTTGTTAGATAATTTTGAATGGTGCCAAGGTTATAAAGATAGGTTCGGTTTGGTTCATGTAGATTTCAAAACGCAAGAACGCATTATAAAAGATTCGGGATATTGGTATCAGAAAATCATTGAAAGTAATGGAGAAATTCTGGAGGATAACAACATATGAAGGATTACATAAAAGAGTATGAAAACTGGTGTTTTGATGAATATTTTGAGGAAGAAGACCGAAAAGAATTGTTAGGCTTAAAAGGACAGCAGGAAGAAATTCAAGACCGGTTTTATAAAGACTTAGAATTTGGAACAGGTGGGCTTAGAGGAATCATAGGAGCCGGAACTAATAGGATAAATATTTATACGGTTCGCAAAGCGACTCAGGGCTTGGCAAATTATATTTTGAAGCAGGAAAAAGAAGAGAAAAGTGTGGCCATAGCCTTTGACTCTAGGAGAATGTCTTCTGAGTTTGCTATGGAAGCGGCTCTATGTCTTGCGGGAAATGGAATTAAGGTCTATTTGTTTGAAGAATTGAGGCCAACACCGGAATTATCGTTTGCAGTACGCCATCTTGGGTGTATTGCAGGTATCGTCATTACAGCAAGTCATAATCCGCCAGAATATAATGGCTATAAAGTTTATTGGGAGGATGGGGCTCAGATAACGTATCCCAAAGATGTTGAAATTATTGCAGAAGTAAATAAGGTGAATGATTATAAAACAGTAAAAATAATAGATAAAAATGAAGCTTTGGATTCGGGTTTGCTAATTTTCATAGGTAATGAAATCGATTCCTTATATATGCAGGCTTTGAAAAGGCTGGTAATAAATCCCGATTTAGTAGAACAAGTAGGAAAAAAACTAAAAATTGTTTACACTCCAATTCATGGAACAGGAAATGTGCCAGTAAGAAGAATTCTCAAAGAGCTGGGTTTTGAACATGTTTATGTAGTACCTGAACAGGAAATGCCGGATGAGAATTTTTCAACTGTAAAATATCCCAATCCAGAAGATAAAGAAGTATTCAAACTGGCTCTCGAGTTGGCAAAGAAAGTTGATGCGGATATCATACTGGCAACAGATCCTGATGCGGATCGGTTAGGAGTATATGCCAAGGATAGTAAAACAGGCCAATTTAAAGCCTTTACAGGCAACATGTCCGGTGCACTTATTTGTGAATATCTATTTTCACAGAAAAGAGAGAAAGGAAGATTGTCTTCCAAGGGAGCATTGGTTAAAACTATTGTTACTACGAATATGGCAGATGCCATTGCTAAAAGATATGGGGCAACGTTAATTGAAACATTAACAGGATTTAAATATATTGGAGAACAGATAAAGTTATTTGAGCAAAACAAAAAATATGAATTTGAATTTGGTTTTGAGGAAAGTTATGGATGTCTTTTAGGAACGCACGCAAGAGATAAGGATGCTGTTGTTGCGGTGATGACATTGTGTGAAGCCGCAGCTTATTATAAAAACTTGGGAATTACGTTGTGGGATCAGATGATTCGTATGTATGAGACCTACGGTTACTTTCGGGAGGATTTGCATACAAAGACATTCAAAGGCGCAGAAGGGGCAGTGCAGATACAATCTTTACTGGATTCTCTTAGAGAAAACCCTCTTAAAGAAGTAGGGGGGTATCAGGTTAAAAGTATCTCAGATTTTTTGACGGGAGAAAAAAAGTATCTCGGTGATGGGAAAGCTGAAAAAATCAAATTGTTAAAATCGAATGTATTGTACTATGAATTAGAGAATGATGCTTGGTTTTGCGTACGTCCTTCCGGAACTGAACCAAAGATCAAATATTATTTTGGTGTAAATGGATTCGGATTCGAAGATTCCGAAAAAAAATTGGAGCAATTAAAACAAGGCGTTTTGTCCTTGGGTGAATAGGAGGTAGCATATGGCTGTTATTAAACTGACACCTTGTTATAAGGATTACATATGGGGCGGAAATCGTTTGAAACAAGATTATCATAAAAAGTTTGATGGGGATGTACTGGCTGAATCATGGGAATTATCCTGTCATGTTGATGGAAAATCTATAATTTCACAGGGCAGTTTTGCAGGCAAGACATTACAGGAATATATAGAATGGGAAGGGAAGAAAATACTCGGAAAAAACTGTATGCAGTTCCAAAACTTTCCGATCTTAATTAAATTTATAGATGCAAAAGATAATCTGTCCATTCAGGTTCATCCAAGTGATGAGTATGCGTTATCGAATGAAGGACAAAATGGAAAAACAGAAATGTGGTATGTAGTGGATTGTTCTGAGGAAGCCTTTTTATACTATGGATTTTCAAAGAAGATAGATAAGAACGAATTCGCTAAAAGGATCAAGGAAGATACGCTTCTTGAAGTCTTGAATAAAGTGCCGGTAAAAAAAGGGGATGTATTCTTTATAGAAGCCGGGACGATTCATGCAATTGGTAAGGATATTGTAGTGGCGGAGATACAACAAAATTCAAATGTAACGTATCGGGTATATGATTATGGGCGTGTAGGTGCAGATGGGAAACAAAGGGATCTGCATATTGAAAAAGCTCTTGAGGTAACGAATCGCAATCCCAAAGTTCGAAGTGATTCTTTTGAACCGCATTTGGGAAGCTGTAAATATTTCACAGTAGATAAACTGGTTCTGGATGGGAAATTTATGCGGAAAATGTTTGGTAAGGTAGATGAAGATTCTTTTCTACACATTTTGGTGATTAATGGAAATGGAACGATTGTAAATACAGAGGAAGTTTCTTTTGAAAAAGGGGATAGTATTCTACTTACTGCTTCGACCGGCGAATTCGAGATATCTGGAAATTGTGAAGCTTTATTAACAACAATTCCTTATGAAAAAAGTGGTATAAAAAAGTAATCTAATGCGAAAGGGGGTTTAGCATTACGATAGATAAATCAAATAAGATTGGGGTTTGCTAAAAACGATTGAAAGGAGGTTAATTTACAAAGGATAAATTGATAAAGAAAGGGGGTATTGCATTTATAATTCAAAATGACACCTTGTAAACGTATTATAAATGAGCTTAAAAGAGAGGGTATGATTTTATGAGTAAAAATGGGATGTTACGTTTTGTTTTAGCAATACTATTTACTGTAAGTAGCTTTTTGGGGTTTTTGTCAACAGAAAAAGGCAATATTGTTATGGCTGCTGAGCCTGGTTTTCATGTAAATGGAACAAAACTTTATGATGCGAATGGGAAAGCGTTTGTAATGAGAGGGGTGAATTATCCTCATGCATGGTATCGTGATAAGTATCAAACTGCGATTCCTGCAATTGCATCGAAAGGTTTTAACAGTGTCCGTATTGTATTATCAGACGGACAGCAGTGGGGAAAAACCAGTCTACAGGAAATAAACACCTTGGTAGAATATTGCAAAAGGTACAAAATGATAGCTGTTTTGGAAGTTCATGATGCAACCGGTAGTGATGATTTTAATAAGCTTAATCAAACAGTTAATTATTGGAAAGAGATGAAAAGAGCTCTGATAGGTAATGAAAAATATGTAATCTTAAATATTGCAAATGAGTGGTATGGTACTTGGGATGACGGGAACAATTGGAAAAACGGTTACATTTCAGCAATTAGAAGTTTAAGAAATGAAGGCATTAAAAATACGATTATGGTAGATTGTGCTGGTTGGGGGCAGCAGCCAAAAAGTATTTTTGATCATGGCAAGGAAGTGGCGAATGCAGATAATTTAAGAAATACAATGTTCGCAATCCATATGTATGAATACGCCGGAGGGAATGCAGATACTGTTTATTCCAATATAAGCAATGTATTGAACCAAAATCTTTGCTTGTCTATTTCGGAATTTGGTGGATACCATACAAACGGAGATGTGGATGAAGATGCTATTATGAGATGTTGTCAAGAAAAAGGTGTTGGCTGGCAGGCATGGTCATGGACTGGAAATAGTGGTAATTTAAGCTTTTTGGATCTTTCTAAAGATTGGGAAGGCAAAAACCTTACTGAGTTTGGCCAACGTATCATATTTGGTGCGAATGGAGTGAAATCGACTTCTCAAATTTGTTCCGTATTCAAATAGAAAAAATGAAATAATGTTTAAGTAGTTTAAGTAGTTAGAACAAGCTGATCTTTCTTAGAATGAAAGGTCAGCTTGTTGTTTTTTATTGACAGAATGACACTTGTTATGGCACAATGTCAATAAGGTTAAACGTTTTATATAAAATATGTTAAATATTAAAGATAGAGGAAATAGTAAGATGGCGACAATTAAAGAAGTTGCGAAAGCATGTAATGTTTCTACGGCTACCGTTTCAAATATATTAAATGGAAAACCGGGAGCAAGTGAAAAAACCATAGAAATGGTAAAAAAAGCAATTAAAGAACTTGATTATACCCCGAATCATGTAGCTAAAAATTTAAAGATGAAAAATACAAGAAGTATTGGTGTAATTGCAGAGGATATGACGATTTTCAGTATTCCGGATATCATTGATGGTATAACAGAATATTGTGAGGAAGTAAATTATCAAATATTGCTAACAAACCTGAGATTATTCAAGAAATACGAAGATAGTTATTATAATCGTAAGGATTATTTTGAAGTTGTGCAGCAAGAAATACGAAAATTAATGTCAAAACAGGTGGAAGGAATTATTTATGTAGCAGCCCACGAGCGCGTGATCCAATGTATACCGGATAATTTATCGATTCCTGCCGTGATGGCATATGGATATACAAAAAGTGCGAAGATTCCTTCTGTAGTTGTAGATGAAGTGGATGGAGCCTATCAAATCGTGCAGCATCTTATTGAGAATGGACATACTAGGATAGGCGTTATAAAAGGAAAAAGTGATAGTATTCATGCCCAGAATAGATTGAAAGGCTATCAAAAAGCTTTGTTTGAAAATCAAATTCTGTATAATCCGGATTTGATCTGTGAAGGGGATTGGACGAGGCATTCTGGATATGATAAAGTAGATTTTTTGCTTAATAAAAGTATTACTGCTATATTTTGTATGAATGATATTATGGCAGGTGGTGTTTATGATCGGTTGGATGAACTGAAACTAGAAATTGGTAAGGATATTTCTGTAGCAGGATATGATAACCGTGAATTATCAAGTTATTATCATCCACCTCTGACAACTGTGAATCTGCCACTTCACGATATTGGTTATTGTGCAAGTGACGTTTTGATTAAAATGTTGGAAGGTGACAAAACGTTACAAGAAAATGAACGTATATTTGAAGTTAAGTGTGAAAAATTATTACGTAAATCAGTAAAATTAATGAATTAAAAAAACTGCTCAATATAATCAAATTTGATATTGAGCAGTTTTTTTATGTTTTAAGCAGTTTTAGGCACCGAAATAATTATCATTTCAATTAGATTGTATAAAATGACATGTTAAACGTTTTAAAAAAGTATTAATATTGTGAAAAAATACTTTACAAACAAAAGATAGTGTGTTATAACAAAGTAAATAGACGTAAAAATGATACTATAGTTAAATCGAACAATAAAAAAGTGTCGATAATGTAACATGAATCGTATAAAAAAAGAAGATAAATATAGTTTTGCTACTTATATGTTAAACGATTAATAAAATCAAAGGGGAAAGAAATATGATAAATAGTGACTATAAAAAATTAGAAAGTATAACTTTAGATCCTATTCAAATTAAAGATTTAATTTGGAAACATTATGTCCGTCTTGTGAAAGATGTCATTATTCCATATCAATGGGGCATTTTAAATGATAGGGAAGATATTGAAGAACCGAGTCATTGTATAAGTAACTTTAAAATTGCGGCAGGAGAAATGAAAGGTGAATTTCAAGGGGCAGTCTTTCAAGATACCGATATCGCAAAGTGGTTAGAAGCAGTAGCTTATGTTTTGGCAGGTGACAGGGATGAGGAACTTGAAAGAATTGCAGATGAAACAATCGATTTGATAGGCAGGGCACAAGAAAAGGATGGATATTTAAATACATATTTTACGATAAAAGAACCTGAACAAAAGTGGAAAAATTTAAAAGAAGGTCATGAATTATATACGGCAGGGCATATGATTGAAGCTGCTGTAGCTTATTATCAGACGACAGGAAAGGATAAGTTTATTAAAATTGTCTCCAAGTTAGCGGATTTGATTTCAGAGAAGTTTGGTCCCCTAAAAGGACAATGCCATGGTTATCCGGGTCATCAGGAGATAGAATTGGCATTAGTGAAATTATACAGAGTCACTAAAAACTTAAAATACTTAGAAACTGCAAAATATTTTATTGATCAGCGTGGTATAGGAGATAATTATTTTTTGCAGGAAGAAAAGAAAGAGTCTTATAAACAAATTTTTCCGGACTTTCATAATTATGATGTGAAATATTCTCAATCTCATCAACCTGTTAGGGAGCAGCAGTCTGCTGAGGGGCATGCAGTCAGGGCAGTGTATATGTATAGTGCAATGGTAGATTTAGCTTATGAATATAACGATAAAGAGCTTTTAAGCGCGTGTCAGAATCTTTGGAATAATATTGTTCAAAAGAGAATGTATATAACAGGTGGAATCGGTTCCTCTGGTATATTGGAAAGATTTACAACAGATTACGATCTTCCAAACGATTCTAATTATTCAGAATCTTGTGCTTCCATAGGTTTAGCATTGTTTGGTCTGAGAATGGCTCAAATTACAAGAGATGCAAGATATTATGATGTTGTTGAAAGAGCTTTATACAATACGGTTTTATCTGGTATTGGAATGGATGGAAAGAGCTTTTTTTATGTGAATCCTTTAGAAGTATGGCCCGACAATTGTTTGGAACGTACATCAAAAGAACATATTAAAGCTAGGCGCCAAAAGTGGTTTGGAGTTGCATGTTGTCCCCCGAATATAGCCAGAACGCTGGCATCCTTAGGTCAATACATATATGGTATCGATGATTCTTCACTTTATGTAAATTTATATATAAGTAACCAGGTAACGGCAGATTTAAATGGAAACAGATATCAGATAGAAATGGAAAGTGAGTTTCCAAAGGACGGTTTAATTAGATTTACGATAGAAAGAATAGCAGGTGAACAAAAAGAAATTAAAATTGCATTTCGGATTGTGGGTGAGGCTAGAGATTTCCAGGTCTTTCGTTGCGGTAAAGAATTAGAGAGTATCAAAATAGAGAAAGGTTACATGGAAATTGAAGATTGCTTTATAAAAGAAACAATTACGATAAAATATAATGCAAAAGCCAGGTTCATACGTGCAAATCCCTCTGTACGAGAGGATGCGGGTAAAGTAGCTGTTATGAAAGGACCTTTTGTTTATTGTTTTGAGGAAGTAGATAATGGTACAAATCTAGCATCTATTTATATTGATACAAAGCAGAAACCAATGGAACGTTTTGAATCAGAATTAATGAATGGAATATGTGTAATTACCTGTAAAGGAAAGAAAATATCAAAAGCAAATTGGAAGGAACAAGAACTTTATGCTTCCAGGGAAGTGGAATTTGAAGACATTGAATTAAAAGCTGTTCCTTATTATTCGTGGGGAAATCGAAAAGGCGGAGAAATGATGGTCTGGATGAAAGAAATACTATAATGTATCAGGCAGATGGGGAGTTTAGGAAAATTGGTCATCTGATTTGATAGAAGTAACTGTCAATAGGTTAAAGATTGGAGGAGAAGGTTTGAAAAGGAGAGTATTAGCAGCATTATTAAGTGTAACTATGACAGCAGCATTTCTCATGGGGTGTGGGAAAGATGCAAAACGGGAGACCGTAGCGACGAATGAAATGGAGGTTGAAGGGGATGATGTGACAACATTAAAAGTCTGGACTTTCATAGAATTTCATCAAAAATTCTACACAGACATGGCAAAGAAATGGAATCAGGAGCATCCTGATAAGAAGGTTAAATTGGTATTAAGCAATTTGTCTTATGATGATATGCACAATAAATTATCACTTGCATTGGAATCGAAAGAAGGAGCACCTGATGTCGTAGATATTGAACTTGGAAAATTTCCGGCATTTATGGTAGGTGAAGTTGGTCTTAGGGATTTGACAGATGTAATTGAACCTTATAAAAAAAGTATCGTAAAGTCAAGACTTGATATTTATTCAAAAGAGGGAAAAATTTACGGACTTCCTACTCATGTTGGAGCAACGGTAGCTTTTTACAATACAGATTTATTGAAAACTGCAGGTATCAATTATGAAGATATTAAAACCTGGGATGACTTTAAAGAAGCAGGGGTCAAATATTATAAGGCTACCGGAAAATCTTTTGCCACGATTGAAACGACGGCACAGTGGATGATTAATTTAATGCTTGCCCAAAAAGGAGGAGACTATTTAAAAGAAGATGGTAGTTTGAATGTGAATAATGAAATTATGGCAGAAGTACTTGAGTACATAAAAGGAATGCAGGATACAGGTGCATTTTCTGTAATACCTGGGGGGCAGCCGGATAATGAAGAAGCTTATCCTTGTTATAACAATGGTGAGTATGCGGTTCAGATCATGCCGTTTTGGAATACTTCACGTTTTGTAAATTACATGACAGATTTAGCAGGGAAAGTAGCGATTGCACCAACGCCAGTTTGGAAAACATCAGACAAAGAATTTGCTTCTATTGGAGGCGGAGGTACAGGTACTGCAATTGTCGCTTCTGGAAAGCATGCAGATCTTGCAGCAGAGGTCATGGCCTATATTAAATTGTCTGAAGAAGCGAACAAAGAAGTTTGGAATGTATTAGGATTTGATCCGGTAAATACTGAGGTTTGGTCTGATACTGAGATTACTCAAAACGCAGATAATCAATATGTAAAATATTTTTCTAATTATCCATTTGATACGTTAAATAAAATAAAAGATAATATAGGGTCACTTGGAAGTTTGACAGATGAAAAATGGCCTTCTATAAATAATGAATTTTGCACGGTCACATTAAACAATATTTTTGAAAATGGTATGGAAGTAAAAGAGGCATTGAAAGAATCTCAGGCAACCCTTGAGAATGAATTTAAAAAATGAGACGCTAAAGAAGAGAGGAGTACGATTGTATGCTGAAAAGATTCTTTTACTCAAAAAAAATTGCACCATACATTTTTGTATTGCCTTTTATCATAACAGTACTTTTATTTTGGGCAGCTCCAATAAGCAATGGAATTTTATTAAGTTTCCAAGATATTCTAAAAGACCAATGGGTTGGAACTCAAAATTACGAAAGGCTGTTAAGTGACAAAATATTTCTAAAGGCAATTTTTAATAGTGTGAAATATATGCTGGGTACTTTGATATTACTGATACCATTTCCATTACTTTTTGCCAGCTTATTAAATAGTAAACTGATGAAAAAGCCTGGACTATTTAAATCAGCTTATTTTATTCCGGCATTAACATCAGTTGTAGTTGCAGGAACTGTATTTCGATTAATGTTCGGGGAAGCCGCTGGTTCTTTAGCGAATCAGGTAATTGGATTTTTTGGTTTTTCTCCAATAAAATGGCTTAAAAATGCAGAAACAAGTTATTTTATATTACTGCTTGTTGCTTGTTGGAGATGGACTGGAGTTAATATTCTTTATTTTCTGGCAGGACTTCAAAGCATTCCTTCAGAACTATATGAAGCAGCAGCAATAGATGGTGCAAGTAAATGGCAGCAGTTTACGAAAATTTCAATACCATTAGTGAAACCAACGTCGGTTTATGTACTTACAATTAGTATATATGCAGGTCTGTCCATGTTTCTTGAGAGTTATATGTTGTTTAAAGGGAATAATTCACCGAATAACATTGGTTTGACGATTGTTGGTTATCTTTACAGGCAGGGGATTGAAAAGAGAGCTATGGGTTATGCGTGTGCAGTGGGCTGTATTCTTCTGCTTATTATAATGGCAGTTAATTTAATTCAATTAAAATTAACAGGTGCCTTTGGCAAGGAGGAGAAATAGTATGGGTTCAAGAAAAAAGAAAGATAAGGCTGCCTCCATTGCGATGATTATACTATTTTCAGTGTTAGCAATTCTTATTGTTCTTCCTGTTTTTACACTCTTTATAGCGAGTTTTAAGCCGGGAGGAGATTTATTACAGTATGGCTTGAATCTGGATTTAAAATTAGAAAGAATGAGTCTGGATAATTATGTTCTGCTGTTTACAGGAAATCATGATTATTGGAGGTGGTTTTTAAACAGTATTGTTTTAACAGTATTAACAGTTTTTTGCACTTTGTTTGTTAGTGCATTTGTTGGATATGGTTTTGCAGTTTATGATTTCAAAGGAAAAAATTTTCTATTTATTATTGTATTAATTATTCTTTCCATACCTCTTGAAGTTGTAATGCTGCCTCTATATAAACAAATATCCGGCTGGGGAGACAATTATGCTGCGATAATACTGCCATTTATGGCACATGCATCTACGATTTTCTTTTTTAGGCAGTATTTATTTGGAATACCCCAATCAATACTGGAAGCAGGGAGAATTGATGGAGCAACAGAGTTTGGGATTTTCTTCCGCTTGATTATCCCGGTCATGAAGCCGGCATTTGCGGCTATGGCAATTTTAAATGGTATGAATGCATGGAATAATTATTTATGGCCGTTATTGGTAATCCGTTCTTCTAGCAAGTATACATTAACTTTGGGATTAAATACGTTGATTAATCCTTACGGAGATAATTATAGTCTCCTGATTGTAGGATCATTTTTCTCGATTGTTCCGATATTTATATTATTCGTATGCTTCCAGAAGTATTTTGTTGAAGGTATGACAGCAGGGGCAGTAAAAGGCTAAAAAAATTGAAGGAGACATGATATGACGATGAAAAAAGCAAAAATGGTGATTGACAGAGAGTATAATATTTCAAAAGTAGATGAGAGAGTCTATGGTTCTTTTATTGAACATCTGGGGAGGGCTGTATACGATGGGATCTATTGTCCGAAACATAAGACTACGGATGAAATGGGATTTCGAACAGATGTTATTGAGTTAGTGAAGGAATTAAATGTACCGATCATCCGTTATCCAGGAGGTAATTTTGTTTCTAATTTTTTCTGGGAAGACAGTGTAGGACCAGTTGAAGAAAGACCAAAACGTTTAGATTTAGCATGGAAAAGTCTGGAAGAAAATAAAGTAGGTCTTAATGAATTTATTTCCTGGTCAAAAAAGGCAAATTCCGATGTGATGATGGCTGTCAATCTTGGGACTCGTGGGATAGCAGATGCTTGTAATATTTTGGAATATTGTAACCATCCAGGTGGAACAAAATATAGCGATCTACGAATAAAACATGGATTTAAGGATTCACATAATATTAAAACATGGTGTCTTGGGAATGAGATGGATGGACCTTGGCAGATTGGTCATAAAACAATGGATGAATATGGCCGTTTAGCAGAAGAAACAGCCAAAGCAATGAAAATTATTGATCCGACAATTGAATTAGTTTCATGTGGAAGTTCTGCGCTTGATATGCCTACATTTCCGAAATGGGAGGCTACAACACTAGAGTATACATACGATCATGTAGATTATGTATCATTACATCAATATTATGGAAATAGAGAGGAAGATACAGCAGATTATCTGGCAAAATCTGATGATATGGATGCTTTTATTCGTACAGTGATAGCAACCTGCGATTATGTAAAAGCAAAAAAACGAGGAAAGAAAAATATAAATTTGAGTTTTGATGAATGGAATGTCTGGTTCCATTCCAATGCATCAGATGAAGATATTATTCACAATCATCCATGGCAGGTGGCACCCCCAATGCTGGAAGATATCTATACATTTGAAGATGCATTATTAGTGGGCTTAATGCTTATTACATTATTGAAACATGCAGATCGGGTAAAAATGGCTTGTTTAGCACAGCTTGTTAATGTAATTGCTCCGATTATGACAGATGAAGACGGTGGTGGTGCATGGAAGCAAACGATATTTTATCCATTCATGTATACCTCCAAATATGGAAGGGGAGTAGCACTTCTTCCAGTAATGAATTCACCAAAACATGATACAGCAAATCATGAAAATGTTACCGACGTAGAATCTGTTGCTGTATTTAATGAAGAAAAAGAAGAAGTGACAATATTTGCAGTAAATCGAAATATAGAAGAAAATATAGAACTTGAAACAGATATTAGAAGTTTTGAAGGATATCAGGTTGTAGAGCATCTGGTTTTAGAATCGGATGATTTCAAGGTGGTAAATGGTTTTGGAGCTGAAAGAATTAAGCCAATCGAAACCACACGTTCCTCAATAGATGACGGTATACTAAGAAGTCTGCTTCATAAAGCTTCTTGGAATATGATTCGTTTTGCAAAACGGTAGAATCCATAATTTGGTTTAAAGTTGTGCCAGCCTCAAAAGTAATTGACTTTTGGGGCTGTTGTACTTTAAACTAAAATTAAATTCATATTTATTTCGTAATTGTGAAACCATATTTTAGTATTCATTTATTTTTGAAATATGAGCCTATTAGAGCAATATTAAAAAAGAATCTTAGTAATATTAAAAAAGAATTTTAGTAATATTTAAGAAGAAGGGAGAATTACGATGGAATGGAACGTTGAAGAAAATAGATTATATAGTCAAGAGGAAAATGGTGAATTAATAGCTGAAGCTACATTTGAGCGTAAAGAAAATGGAGATATCAATATAAATCATGTTTATGTAAATCCCAAAATGAGAGGTCAATCTCTGGCAGATAAAACGATGAAAGCAATGGTCGATTATCTAAGAGAAGAAGGTTGCAAAGCAACAGCTACCTGTACTTATGCGGATTCGTGGTTTGATAAGAACAAAGAATTATGCAAGGACATTCTTTCAAAGTATAAAGAAATGTAGTTATTTTCCTACTGCTTAATAATTTAAGGAATTAAACGACAAATAATCTGATAAAACGACAAAATTATAAAATTTAACTATTGCAATTATAAAAAAAATATGCTATAGTCATACTAAATTATTAAAACATTGAATTAGACGACGAAGTCAAATCCATTTTGGGTTTGACTTTTTTTAATAATTTGAATACTCTGCAGAGTTTTATAATAATTATATTAACAACCCCAACAAAGAAGTTGAAGCGGATTAGCTTTAACTTTTTTTTAATTTTTAGGAGGGATGAGTGTGAACAAGAAATCAAATGTATCCTTTATGGATAAACATAAGAATCTCTTTATTAAGGTTCTATACGCAATTGCTGTGCTTATAATGTTTTTAGGCTTATTTTTCAGTTTCTATAGCATTATTAACCATATAGCAATTCCAATTTTAAGTACATCGGTCCATGGAATGGTTTTAGGACTATTAGTATTTTATCTTGGACTAAGAAATTATTTGTCAGTAAGTAAGCTTCAGAAAAAGCTCAGTTTAAATACATCAAAATTCTTATGGCAGAATTTTAGAAAAAATATTAAAGAAAAATAGAAATATTCGGAGGTAGTTTTATGAAAAATTCAAAAAGTATTATTGGAATTATAGTTGGTATAGCCATTGTTGCCCTTATACTTGCACTTTCTGTTTCTTCTAAAAATGGTGCAGATCCAACAGGTGCTTCCTATACAGCAGTAACTGGGAATGAAACATTAGGTGAAGTAGCATCTGTGGCTAATAAAGCGTATTATGGTACGAATTATGTTTGGATCATGATCACAGGATTTATGGTATTCTTTTTTCAATGTGGTTTTGCTATGGTGGAGACCGGTTTCTGCAGGGGGAAAAACGCAGCTCATACAATGACTATGAATTTTATGGTTTTTTTGGTGGGCGCAATTGGTTACTTTTTGGTTGGTTTTGCAATTCAATTTGGAGGCAGTGGAGGTGCTGCCGGACTGGGAAGTGGTGGCAGTGCTCTGGATGCGTTGTTAACAATACCCGGATTTGGCGGCATTATGGGATATAAAGGTTTTTTACTATCTAGTGGTGGAATTTATGATGCAGGAATTTATGCATTATTCTTTTTCCAAATGGTATTTATGGATACAACAGTAACAATACCAACAGGTTCGATGGCAGAACGTGTTAAATATTCAGCATATATATTTATTGCATTATTCATTTCTATGTTTCTATATCCATTCTTTGGAAATTGGATGTGGGGCGGTGGATGGTTATCAACATTAGGTCAGAATTTTGGTCTGGGTCATGGTGCAGTTGATTTTGCCGGATCAGCAGTAGTCCATGCAATGGGAGGCATGATCGCTTTATCTGGTGCCATCGTGCTTGGACCAAGAATTGGTAAGTTTAAAAAAGATGGAACAAGCAGAGCTTTTCCAGGGCATGATATTCCTATGGCCATTATTGGGACGATTATTTTGTTTTTCTGCTGGTTCGCATTTAATGCTGGTTCGACTTTAAATGCAACTGATTTCCGAATTGCAATCGTAGCAACAAATACTATGATAGCCGGTGCTGTTGGTGGGTTAGTAGCTATGTTTTATATGTGGGTCGCATATGGAAAGCCGGATCCTTCTATGACAGCAAATGGTGCGCTTGCCGGGTTGGTCGCGATAACAGCCCCATGTGCTTTTGTTAACGTAGTATCTGCATTTTTTATTGGAATTGTAGGTGGTTTGTTCGTATGTCTTGCTGTACCATTTGTTGAAAATAAATTAAAAATCGATGATCCTGTCGGAGCTATTTCAGTTCACTGTGTAAATGGTGTATGGGGAATTATTGCTTTGGGATTGTTTGCAGATGGAACGTATGGTGACGGAGTTAATGGGATTTCAGGTGGAGTAAAAGGTTTATTCTATGGTGACGCATCTCAATTAGCTGCACAGTTCATTGTAGTACTGGTTCTGATTATCTGGGGATTTGGAGTATCATATGTATTTTTCAAGGTTCTTGATAAAGTCTGGGGATTACGTGTGGATCCGGAAGCAGAACTGGAAGGTTTAGATATACCTGAAATGGGAGTCTTAGCTTACCCGGATATTCAATTGGTTAAAAATGATTTGGATTTTGAATCAGAAGATGATTTACCCATAAAGCAGCTCGCCAGATTCCAAAAAAATAAAAATTAAGGAGGAGATTATTTATGAAAAAATTAGAGATTATCATAAAACCCGAACGTTTAGATGATTTGAAAAAGATTTTGGATGCTAATAATACAAATGGTCTTATGATTACAAATATTATGGGGTATGGAAATCAGAAAGGATATAAACATATTTATAGAGGAACAGAATATAATGTCAATCTACTATCTAAATTAAAAGTAGAATCTGTAGTTTCATCAGAGGATGCAGAAAAAATTATTGAAGAGGTTTTAAAAGAAATCAATACAGGGCATTATGGTGATGGTAAAATTTTTGTTTATGATGTGGAAGATGTCATCCGTATCCGTACCGGTGAACGTGGACCGGATGCATTATAAAGAAGAGGATTTGAAATTTTTTAAAGGAAGTAAAGACTGCTTATTTCAAAAAGAAATGAAAATAAGCGGTCTTTTTTATTGGTATCATTTTATTCATGTGTATAGTCTTCCAGATAGAAGCGGTATCTTTCGCTTATTATATACTGTTTTCCAATGTGGATAAGGTTTTTATCGGCATCATAAATTTGACAATGAAGATAAAACAAAGGCTCTCCATTTGAGACCTGAAGGCTTCTTGCAATTTCACCACTTGCCCTGACGACATCGATAAAAGAGTTTGTAGAAATTTTTACTTTAATCTTATATTTTTCTTCCAAAAGACGATAAAGAGATCCATCTAATGATTCATTTAGTAAAAAAGAAAACCTTTCATAAGGAAAAATGTTATTTTCACACATAATGGGAACTCCATCAGCAAGGCGCAGACGTTGAGTAAAGACAGCCCGGCTGCCGCTGGCTGATCCCATTTCTTTTGCCTGTTCATCTGATAATAGAATTACTTCCTTTTTGGTAATAATGCTGGAAGGTACCATGCCATTTGCTTCACAAGCTTCACTAAAACTCATTAAATGTTCAATTTTTCGTTGTATTTTATGTTCCTGTACAAAAGTGCCTTTTCCTTGTTTTTTAGAAAGATAGCCCTCTCGAGCCAATTCTTCAATAGCACGTCTGACCGTTATTCGACTCACTTTATATTGTGAACTTAATTCAGGTTCTGTAGGTATTTTTTCTCCATACCTTAATTGACCTGTTCGAATCGAGTTTTTAATATCTTCCTTTAATTGTTGATATAAAGGAATAGAATTATCTGGGTTCAATTTCATTACTTATTCTCCATTAACCTTAAATTAAAAATGTACTTTCTTTGGTAACTATACTATATAAAAAAAAAAATAACAAGTCCTAAAATGTTGTTTGTTAAAAAAGAAAATTATTGAAAATTGTATAAAATGCACAAAATAATCGTATATAAATTATAAAAAACATAGAATCGTCATAAAACATCATGCTCGTATTGTATATAACGTTATAATATGATATAGTCATTTTAAGAAACAGAAAGGAGCGTAAGAAATGAAATATGAGAAGGCAGATATTGTTCTTATCTCTAATAACATCTTTACTGGTAGAGATGACAGCCCTATCAAAGGTTACATTGTAATTCAAGGTAACAAAATCAAAAAAGTAGGTACAGGGAATCAATATCAAGAATATGTTCAGGAAGACACACAAGTAATTAATGTAGGCGATCGACTCATCACTGCCGGATTTGCAGATGTTCATACCTTTTTTACAGGGTATGCCATTTATCACATTGGTGTAGATTTTAGCGGAATTGAAACGATTTCTCAATTTATCGAGCATTTAGAAAAAAATGTAAAAGCCAAAGAAAATCATGCAACTATTTTCGGCCATGGTTGGAATCATCAAAAAGCAAAATTAGATGGATTAGAAAAATTACTGAATCAGGAATACCCTGATCGTGGAATCATTGTTTTTGCAGCGGATAGAAGTACTTGCATTATGAATAAAAAAGCAAGAGAACAATATCTATTTACTCCAGATGAATGTTATCCGGAAGCATATTATAGAATCATGAAAGAATATTTAAATGACGCGTCATTTATAGAAAAAGAATGGAAAGATTACATGTTTCTATTAAATAGCAAGGGTGTTACCAGTGTCAAAGAGATGGGATTCGATGATTTTTATGGATTCGATGATTTCTTAAAACAGAAGGAAGAGAAGGAAGAATTGAATCTAAGAGTGCACTTTATGTCTCAGCCGGTAGGAGAAGGAATGAATATCCAGCATGGTAAGAAAATGCGAGAGAAATTTAGAGGAGACTTTGTCCGTTTTTCTGGCTATAACAGGATGACAGACGGTACAATTTCTAGTATGCAGGGAGATTTACTGGAACCTTATGAAAACACAAATATAAATTGCAGTATAGAAATTGATTATGATTTGCTTACAAAAGAAGTATTAGAAGCGGATAAGAATGATTTCAGATTTTCTTTACACGCACAAGGAGATGGGGCAGTACGAAAAGCTTTAGATATCTATGATAAATGTAAGAAAATAGATGGAAAACTGGTAAACAGACATGCAATTACAGATATGGAATTTTCCAACCCAATCGATCTAAAAAGAATGGGACAACTAGGTGCAATAGGAGAAATTTATTTTCAAATAATGTCTTTAGATCCTGCTGAAATAGTAAAAAGTAATATTGATAGAACCATAGGAAGGGTAAGGAGTCAATATTATTGGAATAGGCGGGGAATGATTGACAGTGGAGTGGTTTTAAGTGGAGCGACTGATTTACCATTAATGATTCCAGATATTCCTGAAGCAGTTTATCATAGCTGTGGCGGATATTTTCCGGAAGGAGGAGAGGCGTTTAATAAGAATAATACGATTGAACTTTCTGAGTTGTTAAAAGCATTTACGATTGGCGGACAAATCAACTTAGGAATGGAAGACAAGCTTGGCACACTTGAAGAAGGAAAATTAGCAGATATTGCAGTACTGGAAAAGAACCTTTTTGAGGTAGCGATGGAAGAAATAAGAGATGTAAATGTTGTTTTAACAATTGTAGATGGAAAAGTTGTATATGACAACCTGAAAAATGGGGGAAATGAATTATGAAATTGTTAAACATAGACCAGATTGCAGCTATGAATATCCATTATCTATATTACTCATTTGAATATTTTCTTAATACACAGGAACGGCTTGGAGTAAAAACAATTGAATTGTGGACAGGCTCCCCTCATTTTTTTCTGGATTCCATGACTTATTCTGATTGTAAAAGAATCAGACATTTAATAGAAGAAAGAGGAATGCAGGTCAAAATTATTACGCCAGAAAATTGTATTTATCAGTATCAGTTCGCATCACAGGAAGCCGATATTTATGAAAAGAGTTTTCAATATTTTTCAAATGCGTTGAAAGCAGGAGCAGAATTGGGTTGTGAAACAATGGCAGTCAATTCTGGCTGGGGCTATTGGCATGAAGATAGGAAAGAAGCCTTAAAACGTTCTGCAAATATGCTTGCCAGATTATCTGATGTGGCACAACAAGAAGGCTTAAACCTTGCAATGGAATCCTTGAGGCCACAAGAATCACAATTAGTTACAACATTAACAGATGCTAAAAAAATGTATGATGAGATTAATCACAAGAATTTTAAAATAATGATTGATACGACAGCAATGGGGGTTGCAGGAGAAACAATCGATCAATGGTTTGATGTATTTGGAGATGAGATTGTTCACATGCATTTTATAGATGGAAATCCTTATGGTCATCTAATCTGGGGGGATGGGAATCATAATTTAGAGGCATGGTTGAAGACATTGGCTGAAAAGGGTTATAAAGGTTACTTGGGTCAGGAAATAACAGATTTTGAATATTATAATGATCCTGCGTCACATGATGTTAGAAATATGATGGCGTATCAAAAATTTTTCGATTGATTGAGAGGTAATGATTATGGAGCAAAAAGCAAAAAAGTTTAGTTTACCACACGTTTATACATTAGCATTTATATTAATTATATTGTTTGCAGTAATGACATGGATAATACCAAGTGGTCAATTTGAAAGAGAGACCATTGAAACTCCAGCAGGAGAAAGAGATGTTGCAATTGCAGGCAGTTATTCTACGGTAGAAAAAATTGATGATGAGGGTGTTGACCTTCGTCAGGGAATTATGGAAGTATTGATGGCGCCGACCAAAGGAGTTCAAGCAGCAGCAGATGTTGTGGCATTTATTCTTTTACTGGGTGGTACCTTTCAAATATTAGCAAAAACGAACGCGATGAATGCGGGTATTAAGAAATTGATAGTTAGACTGAAAGGAAAAGAAACGCTGATTATCCCGTTACTAATGCTCTTATTAGGATTGGGAGGTTCTACTTATGGTATGTCAGAAGAGGTACTGCCTTTCTATATTATGCTGATGCCGATTATGTTTACCATGGGATACGATTCTATGACAACTTTCCTCGTATGCTTTTTGGCACCGCAGATGGGATATGCAGCTTCTACAACGAACCCATTTAATGTATTGATTGCGCAAGGAGTTGCAGGCATTCAGGGAAATCCGCAATTAGGTTTCCGATTTATACAATGGATCGTAATGATGGGTCTTACAATTGGTTTCGTATGTTGGTATGCAGCCAGAGTGAAAAAGAATCCGAAGAAGTCAATTACATATCTGGATGATTTGAAGAAGCGGGAAACGTTCAAAGAAGAAGAAGGAGCCAATGATGAATTTTCTATCAGACAAAAACTGGTTCTAGGCGTTTTTGCTTTAGGAATGGGAATTATTGTGTATGGACTTTTGAAGTACGGCTGGTATATGGATGAAATCTCCATGGTATTCCTTGGCATGGGTATTGTAATGGGTATTGTTGGTGGATTAAGAGAAAAAGAAATTGCTGAAGAATTTGTTCTTGGAGTTAAAGATATTGCATTTGCAGCAGTTATTGTTGGTGTTTGTAGAGGTATTTTAGTAATTGCAGAGAACGGAATGATTATTGATACCATATTAAATAATTTATCCAATGCATTAGGCAACGTAGGAAGCTTTGCATTTACATCAATTATGTATGTAGTTCAATCCCTGATTACTATTCTTGTACCATCTTCATCAGGTTTGGCATCTTTGACAATTCCAGTTATGTCACCACTTTGTGATTTACAGGGATTAAATCCGGAAGCTAGTGTTACTGTTTTACAATATGCTAACCAATTGACAAATATGATCAGCCCAACAGCTGGGATGACAGTAGCCGGACTTGCTGTATGTAAAATCAGTTTTGGACAATGGTGGAAAACGATTTGGAAATTCTTCCTTGTTGTAACTGTAGTTGCATTAGTATTCTGTGCAATTTCAGCTCAGCTATAAAAAAATAACATTCAGAGGAGAGAAAGAAATGAACGCAAAAAAAACTATTTTAGAAATATTAGAGAAACATGATGAAATAAAAGATGTATATTTTTTAGCTTGTGGAGGTTCGTTAGTTGATCTGTATCCGGGATTTTACTTTATTCAGGCTGAATCGGCTACGATGCATGCAGCTTGGCTTCCGGCTAGAGAATTTACGATTGCACCACCGAAACATTTAGGGAAGCATAGTTTGATTATTGCCTGCTCTCATGGTGGGAATACGAAAGAGACCGTGGATGCGGTAAGATTTGCTCATGAAAAAGGGGCAGCAGTAATTACGCTTACCCATAATAAAGATTCTGCTTGTAATGACAGTACAATGAATCCAATTATTTATGATTGGGCAGAGGAAGTAGATGAAAAGGAAAAACCACAGGGCATCGTTCTTGATTTATTGAATGAATTAATGAAGGCACAAGAACCTGATTATAAACTCTATGATACGATTGCGGAAGGTCTCTTAAAAATAGACAGAATAGTAAAAGCCGCTGTTAAAAAGGTTCAAAACCGCACATGGGTGTTTGCAGAGAAGTATTATAAAGAACCGTTCCTATATATTATGGGATCAGGAGCTTCATTTTCACAGGCTTATGGATTTTCTATCTGCTCTTTACAGGAAATGCAATGGATGGATTGCTGCTATTTACATTCAGGCGAATATTTCCATGGACCATTCGAGGTAACAGACGAAGATCATTTATACATATTATTAATGAGTAAAGGCTCCAACCGCATTATGGACGAAAGAGCATTAACATTTTTACAAAAATATGCAAATAAATATGAAGTTATCGATGCCGAAGAACTTGGAATTGGGGAAATTGATGACTCATGTGTAGATTATTTCAATCCTATTTTGTTTTATGCAATGAGTGTCGAATACAGAAAAGGATTACAGGACAAACGCCGTCATCCATTAGATATGCGTCGTTATATGGGTGTTGTTGAGTATTAATTAAGGAGACAGAAAATTATGGAAAAATATGATGTGGCAGTATTGGGATTTGGTGATAATGTAGTTGATAAATATGAGCATATAAAGACCATGTATCCGGGCGGAAATTGTGTTAATTTTGCTGTATATGCGAAACGGTTTGGAACAAAACGAAGTGCTTATATGGGATACTTTGGCAATGATGCAGAAGCAGAACATGTTATTGACACTTTGAGAAAAGAGGAGATCGAGACTGTAAAATGTAAACAATTAGAAGGTGAGAATGGATGTGCAAGGGCTACGCTTGTAGATGGCGACAGAGTATTTCTGGGATCAAATGAAGGTGGAATCCGAGGTGAGACACCATTTATTTTAGATCAGTTCGATATTGAATATATGAAGCAGTTTGATATTGTTCATTCAGGTAACTATTGTTTTACAGAAAAAGAATTAAAAAAAATAAAAAAAGCAGGAATTTATATTTCATTTGATTTTTCAGATGATTCTGAAGAGGAATATTATAAACAAGTCTCAAAAGATGTTGATTTTGCCTTCTGTTCTTTTGAAGGAACGGATGAAGAAGTGAAAGAACATTTAAAGAAAATAATATCATATGGGCCTAAATTAGCGACGGCTTCAAGAGGAGCAAAAGGATGTATTTTATATGATGGCAGAGAATTTTTTGAACAACCGGCTGTACCTCTTTCTCAGGTAGTCGATACAATGGGAGCAGGCGATTCTTTAATAACAGCTTTCTTGGTTGGCTATATAGCTCGATTAAAGAATAATGCAGATAGTAAGATTGCTATCCGTGAAAGTCTGAAAGAAGCGGCAGAATTTGCTGCATCCATATGTGGCATTGAGGGGGCTTTCGGTTATGGTAAACTCTATGAATAATGGACCTTCTGCAATTGGAGTTGGCTTTTCCTGTGCTGATGTTTACGCGAAGCTTGCAAAATTTTATCCAACAGGGAATGGTGTGGACTGGGGCGTACATTTAAGTCGTATGGGCATACCTGTCAGCATTCTCAGTGTTGTTGGAACCGATAAGTACGGAAAACTAATGAAAGAAGCACTTATGGAAGAAGGAATTGATATCTCCCATCTTCATGAAAAAGAGGGTGAGACCTGTAAGATGATGATGGACATCAAAAATGGAGTCGACAGAGTACATTTGGAAGAAATTCCGGGAGTTATGGAAGAGTTTGATTTGACAGAAGAAGATAAAGAATATATCAAACACTTTCAGTATATGCATACAGATCTGTTTGGTAAAATATTAGAGTATCTTCCAGAATTCAGGAAAGCCGGTGTAAAGGTAGTGATGGATTTCTCCATTTATAGTGATGATCCGGAGTATTGCAAGGAAGCGTATTTTACGAATGTAGATTATGTATTTTTGTCCTATAAACAGGAAGATGATTATATTATTAATCACATGAAAAAGATAAAAGCACTTGGTCCACAGATCGTAACAGTGACATTAGGAGACAAAGGCAGTATCAGCTACGATGGCAATACATTTTATCGAGAAGGTATTGTTAAGGCAGAAGTAGTGAATACCGTCGGAGCCGGTGATTCTTATATTGCAGGATTTACTTATGGCATCATCAATGGCTATTCTATTCCGGAATGTATGAAACTGGGGGCCCAAATAAGTGCTCAGGTGGTTTCAAAATTTGAACCGTATTAATGGAGTATACGAAGATGTGGTAGATTTTTTACCACATCTTTGTATTATACCAAGGTCATTGAATGAATTTTATTTATGTAAAAGAAGAGAGGTAAACTATGATTATTGATATGCATGTACATCCAATTTATTATAAAGCAATATGTAAAGATGAGAAGGAAGAAGCATTTCGTTCAGAAGCTTTTGGGGTTTTTAAACAATCCCCTTATGATTATGATGAAATATTTGTAGAAATGAAGTATGCAAAAGTTGATATGGCGGCATTATTACCCCTTGATGTTACGACTACAGAGGGTGGCGTTATTGTCAGCAACGAACAAGTAGCCAAAATCGCTGCGGATTATCCTGAACGTTTTATAGGATTTGCCAGTGTGGATCCAAGACGGAGTGATGCTCTCGAAATTTTGGATTATGCTTTCTCCACATTAAAATTAGAAGGATTAAAGTTAAATCCCGCAAAACAACATTTTTATCCCAATGATAAAATGATGGATCCAATTTATAAAAAATGTTTGGAATATAATAAACCAATTATTTTTCATGCGGGTCTTAGCTGGGAACCTAATTCAATAACTGAATATGCACATCCATTAAAATTTGAAGAGGTTGCTGTGAAATTTCCTCAATTACGCATTTGCCTTGCCCATTTTGCCTGGCCGTTTGTAAGAGAAATGGTAATGTTAATGATTAAATATAGTAATGTTTATACGGATACATCAGTTCTCTATTTAGATTCACCTGAAGAATCAATGAAAAGATTGTTTACAGTAGATATGGGATCTCTTTGGGTTGACAGGGCATTGCACAAGCAAATTATGTTTGGGTCCAATGGACCTAGATTCAGGCAGTTCAAACTATTAAGAGCGTTGGAACAGATTCCTATGAGAGAAACTTCTAGAGATAATATCTATTATAGAAACGCATTAAGATTTATTGGAAGGGAGGAATTCTAAATGGTGGAATTACATACGATTAATTGGATGAGCGAAAGGCCGGAACAATTTCATATGATTACGAAAGAAGTACATCAAATCGTGGAAAAGAGCAGCATTAAAAATGGGATGGTCTTAATTGTAACGGCTCATACTACAACAGGTATTATGGTGAATGAAGGACTTCCTTGTGTCGAAACTGATATCGCAGATACTCTGGATAGAATTGCACCTGTAGATGCTGAGTATGTACATGCTCATTTTTTACCATCTTATGGTGCCACGGGAAATAATTCTACCGGGCATATAAAAAGTTTGATTTGCGGGAATCACTGTGCTTTTCCAGTAATTAATGGAAAAATAGTATGTGGTGGAGCGCAGGATATATATATAATAGAATTTGATGGTCCACAGACAAGGAAAATATATGTTGAGATTATAGGAGAATAATATTACATTTATATTTACAAGTGGCAGCACTTTACGTTAGTATAGTAATTAGAAAAAATATGCTAATGATAAGGAGGCTGCCATGTTTAAAATTGGAGAATTTTCTAAGCTGACTCAAGTCTCTATACGCATGTTAAGATATTATGATGAGACCGGGCTTTTAAAACCAGCAAAAATTGATCCATTTACCGGTTATCGTTTTTATTCTGTCGAACAGATACCTATTTTGCACAAGATAATATTTTTAAGAGACACTGGCTTTAACGTTGCAGAAATTTTAGATGCATTACATAATTGGGATGACAACTTTATTACGCAACAACTGATAAATAAAAAGCAGAGTATACAGGAGCTAATGAAACAGGAGCAAGAAAAGATCAATAAAATAGATATTGCCATTCATGACATTTGTCAACAAAAGATAGGGATACATTGTAATGTTGTTTTGAAAAATATTCCGAGTTATAAAGTGCTTTCCCTTAGGCGGACGATTCCAAACTATTTTTGTGAAGGATTGCTTTGGCAGGAATTGAGTGCTTATGTTACAAAAGAAGAACTATCGATACCTAGAGATACTATTGAGTTTGCAATTTACCATGATAGTGATTACAAAGAAACAGAAGTTGATGTTGAAGTTTGCATCGTGGTGAAAAAAATAGGAAAGAATAAGTCTTCTTATCGTTATCGAGAGACAGAACAGATAGATACCATGGCTTGTGCAATGGTTTACGGACCATTTGAAAATATTGCATCAGCATATTTAAGTTTTGCGCATTGGTTGATGCAGCATAAACAGTATCGAATGATTGGTCAAAACAGACAGATATGTCATAGAGGACCTTGGAATGAAGTTGATCCAGATAATTATCTTACCGAAATTCAAATTCCTGTAGAAAGTTGTTGACTCTCACACAATGGCAGGTATTACAGTATATCTGTAAAACAAAAAAACGGAGGTTATTGTATGAAAGAATTTAAAGTGAGATCAATTGGAACAATTAGAATCAATAAGGAAGGCATGTTTGTTGAGCTGGATGAAAATTATTTACCGGCACTTAAAGAATTGGAAGGTTTTAGTCATTTGAATGTCATATGGTGGTTTCATGAATTTGATAGTCCGGATGCCAGGAGTATTCTTGAAACAGACTCCCCTTACTGTAAAGGACCGAAAAATATGGGAATATTTGCGACTCGTTCTCCAATCAGACCGAATCCAGTTGCTTTATCAGTAGGACAAATTCTTAAAATCGATTATGAAAAAGGCAGGATTCAGCTGGCATATATTGATGCCAACGATGGTACACCAGTAATTGATTTGAAACCATATACACCAAGTCTGGATAGAGTGGAAGCTCCAAAGGTACCCCAGTGGTGTCAACATTGGCCGAGTAGTATAGAAAAATCAGGAGAATTTGACTGGGAAAACGAGTTTAATTTTTAATTCATTACAAATTTCTATTATGGTTAATCAATATCACTGTCTGTGAAAAAAATACAGCAAAAGTATTTATTTTTACAATCTCCATTAATTCTACACATTTTCTTGATAATATTAGTCAGATAAACTATTATATTTGAAAGGAAAATTATAAAATGTGTAAAAATGTAAAAAATATAAAAATTAATTCCACTTGTAAAATTATACTTCAAATTATATTTTTTTTAACATTACCAGGACTGTACATAAATGCTTTTGCTGGAATTAAAGAAATCTATATTGGCATTTTGAATCAGACATTTCATCTTAGAAATTCACTTCCAATTCTTATTGAAGCCATCTCAATTTTTCCAATTACAATTTTAATGGGAAGATTTTTCTGTGGATGGATGTGTGCTTTTGGCTCTTATGGTGATTTTATTTACTTTATATCTCAAAAAGTATTTCATATTAAATTTAAAATTTCAGAAAAAGCAGATGCCAAACTAAAATATTTTAAATATGCAGTTTTAGTTTTCACTATAATAGCAATATGGACTTTTGATATTAAAGTTTTTGATTCCATCAATCCCAATAATGTATTTGGAACTTTGGCAGATTTTCATGGAATTCTTAATATACAATATGTTTTTAAAGAATTGTTAGTTGGATTTGTAATATTTTTTCTAATAACAGTTGGTTCTCTCTTTGTAGAACGATTTTATTGCAGATATTTTTGTCCGCTTGGAGCTGTTTTTGTTTTAATTTCATCCTTTAGATTTTTCAAGATCAAAAAAACAAGAGATAATTGTGGTTCTTGTACTCTTTGTACAAAATCCTGTAAAATGGGAATTCCGATGTACAAACATGATAAAATATCATCAGGTGAGTGCATTCAATGCAATAAATGTATTTCAGCCTGCCCAAGAAGTAATACGAAATTATCAGTTAGAGATCATAAGTCTCCTTTATGGTTATTCGGTATATTAGTACCAATCACTATAACAATACTGTATGTTGGTGGATTAATAGTTACTAATAAGAGTACAGCTGATTATTCCTCTTCGATGGAAGCGAAAGATACAATTTCTGAGGATGTTACTTCAAAAACACAAGCAAAAATATATAAGAACGGTACTTACGAAGGTTCTGGCAGCGGATTTAGAGGAGGTATCACAAAAGTTAATGTAACCATTTCAGATGACCGGATTACTGATATTGAAGTAGTATCTTATCAAGATGATAAACCTTATTTTGAAAGAGCCTATAGCTCTATTGTAAGCAGTATTTTAGAGTCACAGTCTACTGATACTGACTCTGTTTCAGGAGCCACTTTTAGTTCAGAGGGCATTAAAGATGCAATTGATGATGCATTAAGTAAAGCACAGTCAGGAACCGCCACTACATCAGAAAATACAGATAAAACAAATGGACAAGAATCAACGAAAGAATCTCAAGCTTATGCAGACGGTACTTATGAAGGTAACGGCAGTGCCTCGACCAAATTGAATGTTACTATAAAAAATGGACAAATTACAGTCATAGAACATATTTCACATAATTATGATGAGCCATATTTTAGTAAAGCCTTCAATGAAATAGTAAGTTGTATCATAAAGACACAGACAGATAGAGTAGACTCCGTTTCAGGTGCTACTTCCAGTTCAAAGGGAATTAATGAAGCTATCTCCGATGCTTTAAGTAAAGCGCAAAACTAATAAGTTTAATAGGGTTATCCACTTTTGATTTTGAAGAAAGGAGCATATATGTTAACAAGTCTAGCTCTAATATTTTTAGTAGGATTAACTTTGGGTTCCATTTTTCAGAAGTTAAAGCTTCCAAGTTTAGTAGGGATGATTATTACTGGGATTATTTTAAGTCCCAATGCCTTAAATCTATTGGATGCTTCTCTTATTGAAATCGCACCATCTTTAAGAAAGCTTTCCTTAGTCATTATCTTAACAAGGGCAGGGTTGTCTTTAGAGGTAGAAGATTTAAAAAAGGTAGGAAGACCTGCGATATTGATGTGTTTTGTTCCTGCCTGTTTTGAGATAATAGGAATTATACTGGTAGCTCCTAAACTGTTAGGAATCAGTGTGTTGGATGCAGCGATTCTGGGCTCCGTCATAGCAGCTGTTTCTCTTGCTGTAATTGTCCCTAGAATGCTTAAAATCATGGAAGAAGGATATGGAAAGAAACACAGTATTCCTCAATTAGTTTTGGCAGGAACTGCTTTGGATAATGTTTTTGTTATTGTAGTTTTTTCGGCATTTATTTCTTTAGCAAAGGGTGAAGATATATCACCAATGAGCTTTGTTCAAATTCCTATATCTATAGTGACAGGAATTCTTTTGGGGATTATAGCAGGTGTTATTTTAGCTACATTTTTCAAACGATTTCATATGCGGGATTCTGTAAAAGTCATAATAATACTTAGTCTTTCATTTTTGTTCCTAGAATGTGAAAATCAATTAAAAGGAATCCTGCCTATGTCTGGACTTTTAGCAATTATGAGTATGGGAGTATTCCTGAATCGATCTTACAAAATACTTTCGAAACGTTTATCTGCTAAGTATAATAGGTTGTGGGTGGCAGCTGAAGTTCTGTTGTTTGTCTTAGTAGGTGTAACGGTAGATTTACGATATGTTAGAGAAACTGGTATTTGGGCGGTATTAACTATAGTTGTTGCTTTGCTAATACGAATGGCCGGAGTTTTTGTTTCATTATTAAAAAGTAGATTGTCAAAGAAAGAAAAGTTGTTTTGTATGATGGCATATACACCGAAAGCAACTATGCAGGCAGCGATAGCAGGTATTCCTTTATCATTAGAACTTTCATGCGGGAAAATAGTACTAACAGTAGCAGTAATAGCAATATTAATTACAGCTCCGTTTGGTGCAATTTGTGTGGATAAAAATTATAAAAAATTATTAGAAAAGAATGGCTAAAAATACATTGTTCTTGATTCTGCTAAATAATTGTGTTAAGATTTAGTGAGGGAATGAAGGTCTCCCATGGTATTATACCAAAACCGCAATTTTGCTGATGACTTCTATGATTAAAATCATAGGAGCATCAGCTTTTTTTGTTTTAAAAGAAAGGAGTGTATATGTTAACAAGTTTAGCACTAATATTTTTATTAGGATTAATTTTGGGGTCTATTTTTCAGAAGTTAAAACTGCCAAGTTTATTAGGGATGATTATAACGGGGATTATTTTAAGTCCAAATGCCTTAAATCTATTGGATGTGTCTCTTATTGAAATTGCACCATCTCTAAGGCAGCTTGCATTGGTCATTATTTTAACAAGGGCAGGGTTATCTTTAGATATAGAGGATTTAAAAAAAGTAGGAAGACCTGCGATACTGATGTGTTTTGTACCAGCATGTTTTGAGATATTAGGAGTTATTCTGATAGCCCCTAAACTGCTAGGAATTAGTGTATTGGAAGCAGCGATTCTAGGCTCTGTCATAGCAGCGGTATCTCCTGCGGTAATCGTTCCTAAAATGCTTAAAATTATGGAGGAAGGATATGGAAAGAAACACAGTATTCCTCAATTGGTTTTGGCAGGAGCCTCCGTAGATGATGTTTTTGTTATCGTAATTTTTACGGCATTTATTTCTTTAGCAAAGGGTGAAGACATATCAGCAATGAACTTTGTTCAAATTCCTATTTCTATTGTAATTGGAATTCTTTTGGGAATTATTACAGGCGCAATTTTATCTTTATTTTTCAAACGATTTCATATGCGGGATTCTGTAAAAGTTATAATAATACTTAGTATTTCTTTTTTGTTCCTAGAATGTGAAAATCAATTAAAAGGATTTCTACCTATGTCTGGACTTTTGGCAATTATGAGTATGGGAGTTTTTCTGAATCAATCTTATAACATTCTTGCGAAACGTTTATCTGCTAAGTATAATAGATTGTGGGTTGCAGCTGAAGTTTTACTGTTTGTCTTAGTAGGTGTTACAGTAGATTTACGATATGTTAAAGAAGCTGGTATTTGGGCGGTATTAACTATAGTTCTTGCTCTGGTAATACGAATGGCCGGAGTTTTTGTTTCATTATTAAAAAGTGGATTGCCAAAGAATGAAAAGTTATTTTGTATGTTGGCATACACACCGAAAGCAACTGTGCAAGCAGCGATAGCAGGTATCCCTTTATCGTTGAATCTTTCTTGCGGTAAAATAGTATTAACAGTAGCAGTAATAGCAATATTAATTACAGCCCCATTTGGTGCAATTTGTGTGGATAAAAGTTATAAAAAATTGTTAGAAAACAATAGGCTGAAAGATTAATAAAAATTTAAATATTAAATAAAGAAAAGAATATGATATCAATCTGGGAAAAGTCTGTAAATAGAATAAGGTATATTTAAATTGGTTAAAATACACATATCTAAAGCGAATTCGTAGGTTAGTTCTATTATTTTTTGTAATGACATTTTAGAACAATGATTATTGGGGTAGAGCATAATTGTGTTCTGCCCTTTTAAAATGACAGAAAATTACAATAGGTGACAAGACAGACGATTGACAAAATAAATGATTTGTGACATACTAAAAGCTGTTATCTGTTATTTCGATAAAGGAGAATAAATTATGACATCAATCATAGAAAAGATAGAAAAACTTAAAAAAGAAAGAGACGCAGTGATTGTAGCTCATTACTATGTAAATGATGAAGTACAGGAGATTGCAGATTATATAGGAGATTCCTACTATTTAAGTAAAATTGTTACAACAATTCCTCAAAAAACCATTGTTTTTGCAGGGGTTTCTTTTATGGGCGAAAGTGCTAAAATTCTGAATCCGGAAAAGACAATTCTTTTGCCAGATGAAACAGCAGACTGTCCTATGGCACATATGGTAGATACTGATAGAATAGATGAACTTCGCAAAGAGTATGAAGATTTAGCAGTTGTATGTTATATTAACTCTACTGCAAAAATTAAAGAATACGCAGATGTATGTGTAACCAGTTCTAATGCATTAAAAGTAGTGAAAGCACTTCCTAATAAGCATATTTTATTTATTCCGGATGAACATCTGGGTCGTTATATTGCATCATTAGTTCCTGAAAAGGAATTTATTTTTAACGAAGGATTTTGCCATGTTCACACTAGTATTTCTAGAGAAAACTTAGAAAAAGCAATAGAAATGAGGCCGGATGCTGAAGTTTTGGTACATCCTGAGTGTAAATTAGAAATTTTAGAATTAGCTGATTATATTGGAAGTACATCCGGTATTATAGATTATGCAACAGAAAGTGATCGTAAAGAGTTTATTATTTGTACAGAAATGGGTGTATTCTTTGAATTAAATCAGAAGAATCCGGATAAAAAGTTTTATTCTGTAGGACATAGACAGTTTTGTCCAAACATGAAAAAAATTTCCTTAGAAAAGATTGCACAATGTTTGGAAACAATGAGTCCAACGGTTGAATTGAACGAAGAACAAAGGACAGCATCATATAAGCCTTTGATACGTATGTTGGAACTGGCTAAATAAAGGAGAATATTACAAATGAATAATAGTTATGATGTGATAATTGTCGGTACCGGTGCAGCGGGCCTTTATGCTGCATTGACTTTACCAAATGATTATAACATATTAATGATAACAAAAGATAGTTTGATAAATAGTGATTCTTATTTAGCCCAGGGTGGTATATCTACATTACTTAACGAAAATGACTATGATAGTTATTTTGAGGATACCTTGAAAGCCGGTCATTACAAGAATGATAAAGAGTCTGTAAGAGTAATGATACAAAAATCAAATCAGATCATTGAAAATTTAATTAAATATGGAGTAAAATTTGATCTAAAAAATGGTGAATATGATTATACAAGAGAAGGCGGACATAGTGCAAATCGAATTTTACACAAAAATGATTCTACCGGTGAGGAAATTGTTACAAAGCTGATAGTAAATGCTAAAAAGCGTGACAATATAAACATACTTGAATATGCAACGATGACAGATATTATTCAAGAAGACAATGTATGTTATGGTATATATTTAAAGTATAAAGAGGAATCGATTCAACCAATTTTTGCAAACTATGTAATTTTAGCAACGGGTGGATTAGGAGGTCTTTTTAAAAATTCAACGAATTTCTCTCATATTTCCGGAGATAGTTTTGCTATAGCAATAAAAAATAATATAGAATTAGAAAATATTAATTATATTCAAATACATCCGACTGCGCTTTATTCTAAAAAACATGGAAGACGATTACTGATTTCGGAATCTGTACGAGGTGAAGGTGCTGTTTTGTTGAACGAAAAGAAAGAACGTTTCGTAAATGAATTATTACCCAGGGATGTAGTTGTGGAGGCAATATTTGCAGAAATGAAGAAATATCATGTGGATCATGTTTATCTTAGGCTAGAAAATATGACAAGCGAACAAGCAAAGAAACGATTTCCCAAAATATATGAGTATTGCTTAGAAGAGGGGTATGTACTAGGAAAAGATGATATCCCGGTTACTCCAGCACAACATTATTTAATGGGTGGAATTAAAACGAATCAAAAAGGGGAAACAAGTATGAAACATCTTTATGCAGTCGGCGAAACGGCTTGTAATGGTGTTCACGGAAAAAATAGACTGGCAAGTAATTCGTTGCTAGAAAGCTTGGTTTTCTCCCAAGAAGCGGCGAATGCAATCGTACATTCAGATAAAACCAGAATAGAAAATGACACTGTTATAAAACATCAATTACCCATCACTGATATAGAGACAACAGATTATAATAAAATAGTGTTAGACGAGATTAAGCGAAAGGATATAGATTTTTATGATAAATGGTGTAACGATGAAGACTAATATTGATACCTATCTTTTAAGTGCATTGAAAGAAGATATCACCAGTGAGGATGTAACAACAAATGCTGTCATGAGAGAATCAAAAAATGGGCAGGCGCAATTGATTGCCAAAGAAGATGGAGTCATTTGTGGTCTTTTGGTATTTCAGAGGGTTTTCGAGCTTTTGGATGAAAATACGGTGTTTGAAACACAGTTTAGAGATGGAGATTTTGTTTCAAATAAAACAGTGATTGGTACTATAAAAGGAGACATTCGTGTTTTGCTATCCGGTGAGAGAACAGCGCTTAATTATTTGCAGAGAATGAGTGGAATAGCCACTTATACCAAAACATATGCAGATATATTAAACGGTTATAAAACGAGATTATTGGATACCAGAAAAACGACACCAAATATGAGACCATTTGAAAAGTATGCAGTGACAGTAGGTGGAGGCTGTAATCATCGTTATAATCTTTCAGATGGTGTTTTACTTAAAGATAATCATATAGGAGCTGCAGGAAGTGTTGCTAAGGCTATTAGTATGGCTAGAGAATACGCACCTTTTGTACGGAAAATAGAAGTAGAAGTAGAAAATCTTGAGATGGTGAAAGAAGCTGTTGAAGCAGGTGCGGATATTATTATGTTGGATAATATGGATAATGAAACTATGAAAGAAGCAGTTAAGATCATCGGAAATAAAGCACAGACAGAATGTTCCGGTAATGTAACCAGTGATCGGTTAAAAGAAATTGCAGAAATTGGTGTAGACTTTGTATCAAGTGGAGCTTTAACGCATTCAGCTCCAATTCTGGATTTTTCATTAAAAAATTTAAAACCTGTCAGTTAATATTTCAGTTAATACAGTATAATAGAAAAGTGAGCATCGCTCCTGACTTTTTATAGTCATATAGCGATACTCACTTTTTTAGAGTTCAACTATAGAAAGTTTAAAGATAACACTTTCTATTTTTAGAAAGTTCCATCTTCCTTTAATTTATTTCTTACCGGACGTGGCAGGAAATTATAAAGTTCTTCATATGAATTTATTTCTGAAGAACTTTGAGGAAGAGAAGGGATTAATCCTGTGCAATCCTGTGTTGAATTAGAAACAAAATAATCTTCATCTAATGGATCCACAGTGTCTTTTACTTCGTTATCCTTCATAAATATCACGCCTTTCTATAGGGTTGATAATTTGAATACAGATGTATTCGCATTTATATGAATTCAGTTTACAAATTTCTTTAAAAAGTAAAAGAAAAGTAAGCTGATACTTTAGTATGATTCAAAATTCAACAAATTATTCTTTTTATGTCGTTTTAAATCTGGAATTTAATTAATTTTAATTTTATTTTTAATTTATGGTATTTTTAAACTATTATGTTAAAATAGCAAATAGGCTATCAAGCAATAGAAAGGTTGGGTTATATGAAAGAAAAGTTTGTACGATTTATGCAGGGAAGATATGGAACAGATAAGTTAAATAGATTTCTTTTAGTTAGTGCGGTTGTTGTATCATTAATAAGTACAATTGTAAGATTAGAATTTTTGTTTATAGTCAGCTATATACTGCTTGGTTATATTTTATTTCGTACACTATCAAAGAATACATATAGAAGATATCAAGAAAATCAAAAATTTTTAATGCATTATAATAAAGTAATACAGTGGTTTCAAAAGAAAAAGAAACGTATGCAAGAAAGGAAAACATATAGTTTCTTCAAATGCCCTAAGTGTAAACAAATGGTCCGTGTACCAAAAGGTAAAGGAAAAATTGCTATTACATGTCCCAAATGCAGGGAGGAGTTCATTAAACGGACCTGAACAACAATCATTGTCCAATAAATAAGACACAGAACTTTTTTTATGTAAATTGATGTTTCTATTCCTGAATGTTATGGTATAATATGGAAAGTGGGAACGGTTAGTCCCTCTCTGTGGTTACTCGATAACGATAGCGTTATTTGTTAATCGGGGAAGGGGGTGTTGCCAATGACATATGTAAGCTATAGTGATTTATTCACATTTGTTCTTATGTTAGTTGGTTTTGCGACACTAATAATAGCGTGTTGCAAAAAAAAATAACCGCCCCTCGCTAAAGCCGGCGGTTATTTAAACTTAAGACTAATGCAGAGGGGTACTAACTCAGTACCACTCTTTATATAAGTATTATAGCATATGTCTATTTAAATAACAATATACAACAAAAAAATTTATATGGTTGGAAAGCTGGACAAATAAAGACTCGGGACTTGAGAGACAAAATGAAAAGAAATTTTAATTTTATTATATTTATAATAACTAATATTATATCCTCGTTAGGAGATTATATATACGACATTGGAATTATAATATATTTATATAAAATAACAGGTTCATCGATTGTAATAGGAGGGTATTTTATTTTTCAATTTATACCTTCTTTATTTTTTGTACCTATCATTGGAACACTAATTGATAAGATAAATAATAAATTCATATTATTTACTTCAAATATAATAAGAGCAGTTATATTAATCATACTTTTATTTAACATTTCTAAAATACCAATATTTCTAGCATCGATCATATTAGGAATAAATGATGAACTAAATAGGGCAACCAATAATACGATATTGCCTAAAATTATAAACACAGATGAGATTACAAAAGCTAACTCATTTTTGTCTGTTTCTGATTCGATTACTATGATAATCGGTCCGATTATAGCAACTTTGTTATTAAATGGTTTTGGAATAAAAGGCAGCATAGTAATAAATTCTATATCGTTTATAATTGCTGCTATTCTTGTATTAACATTGAAAGTACATAAAAATATTTCCATTGTAATAAAAAATAATTTTTATAAAGAAGTAAAGTTAGGAATTAAATTTATTTTTACAGATCTATTTATAAGAAAAATTATTTACATTTGGGGCTTATTATTAATGGGAGTAGGGATTAGCAGTTCATTGATTATTGTATTCATTTCTAAGAATATGAATTTAAGACCAGATATGTATGGTTGGATAACTGCTGCCGAAGGTGTTGGAATTATTATTAGTTCTAGTATTATTATCAAAAAAAAATTTATTGATACTAAAAAATTAATTAAATATGGTTTACTAATTTTGGGAGTTGGTACTTTATGCGTATCTCTTACAAGTAACCAATATATTTTACTGTCTAGTTACGTATTAATAGGTATTGGTGCAGGATCAGCACCAAATGGAATACGATCTATGATACAAAAAAATGTAGAACAAACTATGTTAGGAAGAGTTTTTACCAGTGTAAGATTTATAGTAACAAATTTAAGGACTTTATCTATAACAATTTTTAGTATACTTGCTGAAAATTTAAATTTAAGGATTATATTTATAATAGCTGCTATATTTATATTTTTGGCCTGTTTTATTAGTAATCATTTGATAATTGAATCAGCTAAAGAGAAATAATGTACATATCGAATTTATGGTTGCCCTCAATCCAAAGAGAAGGGAGATTTAATAGGTAAGTAAAATGAGAAAAAAAACAATTATCATAAGTGTACTCATAATAATTATAGGAATTATAATATCTATTAAAATTTTTAAAAATGATACTGAAGGTTTTAAAAGGGGTAAATCATCTGATGTATATAGACTTAATTCGAAAGGAACTGTTATAGCCATTGATAAAAAAAAGAAAACATTAGTAGTATCAATAATTAATGATGAATTATTTAAAGATGGTCAAACAACTTTGAATTGTGAAAATGTGTATGGATTTGAAAACTTGGATTTAAAAGTAGGGGATAAAATAATATTTTACTATTTTTCTCATAATAATTATAACAATGAACCTTTTAAAATAGAGGCTATTGAAACAAATAATCAATCATAAGATATTAGCAATTCTTTTATTTAATACTTTTATATAGAGATTCTATAAAATGTTAGACATATCAGTTGTAACACAAAACATTTTATAGAATCCATGAAAAGAATCCCTTTACTTTTCACTATTAATCTTAGCATCTAAATCATTAAGGTACACCCATCTTTCGTATTTAACTTCTAATTGCACCTCTAACTCTTTTTTTTGATTCATAAGTTCATTCAGCTTAGTATATTGACTTGCATATTCTTCCATTTCGGTTTCGAGTTGTTGTATGTTATTTTCTAAGACAGCAATGTCATCATCAATTGTATCAAACTCACGTTGTTCTTGAAAAGTAAATTTCAATTTTTTGACTTTTGGTTTTTGCGTTTTTTCTGACTTTTTCTTTTCTTCTTTTACATTTAAAGTTTCATTATCGTTTCTATTAGCGGTATTATAATAATCTGAATAACCTCCTTCATATTGTTTGAGGTCTCCATTTGCTTCGAAAGCAAAAATACGGTCTACAATACGGTCAAGAAAATAACGGTCATGAGAAATTGTAATAACGATACCTTGAAATGTATCTAAGTAATCTTCAAGAATTGTCAAAGTAGCTATGTCTAAGTCATTGGTAGGCTCATCTAAGATAAGCACATTAGGGGAGGTCATAAGTACTTTTAATAAATATAGACGTCTTTTTTCGCCTCCGGATAGTTTTGAAATTGGTGTCCATTGCATAGATGGGGTAAATAAAAATCTTTCTAACATTTGAGAAGCAGAGATAGTGCCGTTAGAGGTAGTAATATATTCGGCTTCGTTTTTGATGTAATCAATAACTCTTAAATTAGAATCCATATCATCAATTTCCTGGGCAAAATATCCGATTTTTATTGTACTTCCGATTTCAACATTACCAGAATCAGGTGATAAGTTTCCAATTAAAATTTTCATGAGTGTAGATTTACCGCAACCATTTGGCCCAATGAAACCAACACGTTCATCCCTTAAGAAGATATGAGTAAAGTTATGAATCAGTGTTTTGTCAGGGAATGCTTTTGAAATATTAGTCAATTCAATTGTTTTTTTACCTAAGCGACTGCCTAAAGAATCAATTTCCACCTTTTCGTTAGGTTTTGGCGATTCAGTTTGTTGAAGCTCATCAATTCGTTCAATTCTTGCTTTTTGTTTTGTAGAGCGTGCTCTTGCACCACGTTTTAACCATTCCAGTTCCGTTTTTAAAATACTTTGTCGTTTTCGGTCAGAGGCTGCTTCCATTTCCATTCGTTGCCTTCGAAGTTCTACAAAGCCGGAATAGTTTGTATTATAATTGTAGATATTTTGTTGATCAATTTCTACCATTTTATTCGTTACACGGTCAAGAAAATATCGGTCATGTGTAACCATTATGAAAGCACCCCTAAATTTTTTTAAGTAATTTTCAAGCCAATCAATCATTTCTAAATCTAAATGGTTTGTTGGCTCGTCTAAAATAAGTACATCAGATGGCAAAACGATAGCTTTTGCTAGCGCTATTCTCTTTTTTTCTCCACCGGATAAATGTTCTATTGATTGATCGTAGTTCCAAAAACCTAGTTTGTTTAAAATAGATTTAGCTTCACCTTCTACATTCCAATTTTTGGTTTGAATATTCTTATCTGCTAAAATATATTCCAGTATAGTACAGTTAGTTTCAAAAACAGGATTTTGTGGAAGATAGGTTACAGTAATATTGTTGTTATAGATGATATTTCCCGAATCCGTTTGTTCAAGCTTCGCTAAAATCTTTAAAAAAGTTGTTTTTCCGGTACCGTTTATACCGACAACTCCAATTTTATCATTCTGATGTATACCAAAAGTCACTTGATTGAGTAGAATACGGTCTGAGTACCCCTTTACTATATTATCAGCTAATATTATATTCACAATGAAAACTCCTAACTAATTTATGATATTATTTCATCAAGAATCATATCATAGAAAATAGAAAAAACCAATGATTACTTAGAGCAGGATAATCTTTTTTTCATATAGTAATAGTAATAGAGAAGGGAAGAAGATGATTACTGTGAAATCTTATATATATCCTGGGTGCGTTATTATAATAGTAGTACTCTTACTTTTACTTATAAGATTATGGCTTCAAGATAGTAGAAGAAGAAGAGCATTTTATAATTTGCTCCATAATAAAAAATATAGTGAAAAAGTAAATCAGCTTAATGAATTGTTAAAACCATATGGTTATATGTACAATACAATGTGGGATTGCATATCGAGTAGAACGGATGCTTGGCAGAAAGATTTCGGATATTCCAAATTATATGATGAGATGGCACCATTTTTTAATATGATTTTTGATTGCGAGCCAATTCATTTTGAATATGATGAAAAATTATGGCTGGTTGAATTCTGGAAAGGGCAATATGGATTGACAGCTGGTGCAGAAGTAGGAATATATAATAGAAAAAAATCAACGGATGGAATTATTAATAAAAACGTATATAAGTCATTGAATGAAGATGATTTTCTACCCATAGGGATGACTATATGGAACAAAGAAAATATTCTATTTGAACAGAAAAAAAGACATTGGTGGCTGGCAAACTTTGCAGTAGGAGAGTTTGTAGATCCGCAAGATCTACATGGTGAAATTGAAATTGTATTTCCGAATCAAGAGATGTGTATGGCATTTTTAAGGGGAGTTCAGAAGGCAGGATATGAGGGTAAGCAGATTTACATTAAAGGATACACTGTCTTTGTTACTTTTGATGTTCCTTATGCAAAACAACCAAGAGATAATAAGAAATTTTTAGTTAGACTGAAACAAAAAGAGAACAAAAAAAATTGTAAAATTTATAATAGAATCACGAAAGATTATGATAGTACGTTAGATAAAATTTTATATCTAACGATGGAATATCCATTATTATTTGATGTCACAATGAAAATAGGGAAGACCAGGGAAATATTCAAGTTATTGGATTAAAGGGGGCTCTTATGTTTCGAATGCAAAGATTGACCCAAGTGTTTCAAACGGCACCGGAAATTAAAATTGATGAAAAAGAACCTATTGTAATTATGAGTGATTGTCATAGAGGTGTTGGCAATTGGAGTGATAACTTTGCGCATAATCAAAACATTTACAAAGCTGCTTTACAATATTATTATAATAAATATTTCACTTATATTGAATTGGGGGATGGAGATGAACTCTGGGAGAACAGCAATTATCAGGATATAAAAAATCAATATAAGGAAATATTTCAGATATTAGAGAAGTTTTGTAATAAAAATAGAATGTATGTTATATACGGTAATCATGATGAAATTAAAAAAAAGATAGGAATGGGTAAAGAGTTTTGTAATTGTCCGGTTTATGAAGGATTAATTTTAAAAGAAGCTGATTATAGTATTTTTTTGGTTCATGGACATCAGGGGGAATTGTTTAATGATTATCTTTCTGGAATTTCCAAATTTTTAGTGAAAAATTTTTGGAGAAAGCTTGAAAATTTTGGAATGCATGATCCGACAAGTCCTGCACAAAATAATAAGGCTAAAAAAATAACTGAAAACGAGTTGATTAAATGGAGCTCAACACATAATCAAGTAATAATTACAGGACATACCCATAGACCTATGTTACCAAAACCAGGCGAATACAAATATATTAATGCTGGATGTTGTGTACATCCTTATGGTATTACCGCTATAGAGATACATGATAAGTCCATATTTCTTGTTAAATGGAGCTTAGAAATAAACGATAAAGGAGTTATTTGTGTCAGTCGAAAAGTATTAGTAGGACCTGAAAGACTTATGGGCTATTTTTAATTAACTATTGATTAACTATTGACATATGTTTGTCAAATTGATAAAATATAGACAAAGTGATATACAAATTTTATTTGAAAAACATAGGAGGAAATATTGTGGGAAATCAATTTATAATGCCAAAAAAAGTAGTAACTGGAGAAAATGCATTAAAAGACGCTGAACAATTTTTCAAAAGCTATGGTAAAAAGGCTTTGATTGTTACAGATAGTGTAATGGTACAACTGGGAAATTGTGCAAAAGTAGAAGAAGCATTGAACAACCAGGGAGTATCATATGTAGTATATGCTGAAATTAATGGTGAACCTACAGACATAATGATTGAAAAAGGTTTAGAATTATATAAAAATGAGGAATGTGACTTTTTAATTTCTGTAGGTGGCGGCAGTCCAATCGATTCCATGAAAGCTATTGCTGCTTTAGTTACAAGTGGTGGAAAGATTTCTGATTATATGGGTAAAGTTATTGAAAAAGAAACACCTCCAACTGTTGCAATTCCGACTACAGCAGGTACAGGTTCAGAAGCAACGCAGTTCACTATTATTACTGATACAAAGAAAGATATTAAAATGTTACTAAAAGGACCTGTTTTAATGCCAAGTTTAGCAATTAATGATCCACAATTTACAATGACAGCTCCAGATTTTATTACAGCTGCAACAGGTCTAGATGCTTTAACACATGCAGTTGAAGCATATACATCAAGAAAAGCGCAGCCATTATCTGATGTATTTGCTGTTTCTGCAGTTAAGAGAATTTTTAAATATTTACCAATCGCTTATAAAGAAGGTACGAATGCAGAGGCAAGAGAACAAATGGCTATCGCAGCTTTAGAGGCTGGTATAGCATTTAACAACGCGTCTGTAACTGTAATTCATGGTATGAGTAGACCAATTGGAGCATTATTTCATATTGCTCATGGTTTATCAAACGCAATGTTATTAAAAGAAGGGCTTAGCTATGTACTTGATGGTGCATATGATCGCTTTGCAGTTTTAGGTAAGGAAATAGGTGTAGCAACAGATTCAGATTCAGATGAGACAGCAAGTAAGAAATTTTTAGATGCACTTGCAAATATTGTAAAGGAATTAGATACTCCTTCATTAGCTGAAAAAGGCATAGATAAAGATAAATTCTTTGCATCAATTGATAAAATGGCATCAGATGCAATAGCTTCCGGAAGCCCTGGAAATACAAGAAAAGAGCTTACAGCAGAAGATTTAAAAGTGATATATAAAAAACTTTGGGATTAAAAGAAAATATATTTTTTAATATAAAGTGGCACTAGAAGTGAATTTCTAGTGCTATTTTTTCTAATTTATTATTAATTAGCAGAAAATATTTGATGGAAATTGGAAGAAAATGAAAGAAACAATTGAATAATTCTTAAAAATAAATTAATATGTTAATATGAGCGTATGAGAAAGGAAAGGCAAATGAAAGAGATACCTTTAAAGATATTTGGTGCCGAGGTCATAATTACTCTTGTATTACTTGTTATGATTATTTTCTTTAATCAAAGTGAGAGATATGAAAAGTATAATGGGAACATACAAGATTTTAAAAATGGCTGGTCATATGATAATGGTAGTGAAATTTTACCTATAAAAGAGGGAACACAAAAGGTTGAATGGACAGCAGGCAAAACTCTTACCTTATATAACAAAATACCGGAAAATATAAAAGAAGGAAATGCAATTGCTTTTTTTACAGTTCATGAAAACGTAGAAGTTTATGCAGATAATTCTTTGATTTATTCCTTCAAGACTTTGGAGAATAGTTTTGTTAAAAGTCCGGGAAATGCATGGAACATTGTATCAATACCAAGAATGTATTTTGGGAAAGAACTTAAGATTTGCATAACTACCAATTATCCATCAGACGCCGGCATTTTACCAGAGTTTAAAATGGGAACCAAAAATCTTTTAATTAATGATATTTTGAACAGAAATCTGTTGACATTAATTATAGCTTCTACAATTATGATGAGTGGAATTGTACTGCTTGGTGTTTATTTTGCATTAAGAAAAGTCTATGAATGGGATGAGTCTGTATTATATGTAGGAGTATTGGCTCTTTTAATGGGTATCTGGTCAGTTATTGAAACACAGATCCTGCCGATTTATTTAGGGCATAATTTTGCTTTTAGTCAGGCTGCATTCTTAAGTTTAGTTTTAATGCCTTATACATTTATGAGGTTTTTCCGTCTTACGTATGCTGTGGAAAATTATCGTTTTCAGAAAGTAGCTGCTACAATTGTCCAGATATTAACAGCAACAGTATTTATATTAGCAATTTTTAGAATTGCAGATTTTAAGGAAACATTGTTTTTAATTCATTTTTCAATGGGGATATCATTTGTGGTAATGACTTGTGGAATAATAATGAAAATGCGTACTTTTGACCGTGAGCAGAGAAGATTAGGTAAATTTCATTTAATATGTCTTTTCGTAATGTGTTTAAGTTTGGGATTTTATTTTCTTGATTATTACTTAGGAGATAAACAGATGAGCACATTTATAATTGCACCGGTAGCAATGTTAACAATTCTTTTGACCAATATGAAAATACGTAATACCTTATGGTTGGCCCGAGTTGGGAAAGAGGCAGAGCAAATTGAAAAAATAGCTTATCATGATGTTTTGACAAATTTAGAGAATAGAGCCGCGTATACGAAAAAAGTAAACTCAATACCAAAAGAAGAGTACGCTAAATACGGAATTGTAATGATGGATTTAAATAATTTAAAAGGATTTAATGATGTCTATGGTCATAGTATGGGCGACTATTATATTATCATTTGCAGTGAAATTATGTATGATATCTTTGATAGTTATGGAAGTATTTATCGTATAGGTGGAGATGAATTTTGTGCATTGATAAAAGATTGTGATATGGCCACATACAATGTGTTGGGAATGGAAGTGAAAAAGAAATTAGAGAAATTAAAGGTTCCAAACACACAGATGCAAATGGGAATTTCTATAGGATATGCGAAATTTGATTCGGATATAGACAAGAATTTGTTTGATACTATGAATCGAGCAGATGAATTGATGTATGATAATAAACAAAAACTTAAAGTTAATGGATATTATAAAGAATAGAAAAGCTATTGGATCTTATATAGTAAGTTCCAATAGCTTTTTTCTAATTGTTTAAGCCCATTTTTTCATCCTTAAAGATGCGGAGATCCATTAGTTTAGGTTCTCCATCCATTTTAGGTTTAAACTCCATTAAATCAAAGATTTGAGTTTGGATATCTATCCCTGGAGCAACTTCTGTTAAGTAAACGCCGTCATCGCGTAATTCAAATACTGCTCTTTCTGTGATATACATTACCGGTTGACCGGTTTTGTTCGCATATTTGCCACTAAATGTGATCTGTTCTACGTGATCTATGAACTTAATTGACTTACCTTCTTGAAGAATAACAAGTTTACCGTCATTAATTTCAGTTTTTAAACCACCAGCTGTGAAGGTTCCACAGAAGAAGACTTTCTTTGAATTTTGGGTAATATTTATAAATCCACCGCAACCGGCAATTCTTGGACCAAATTTACTAACATTGATATTTCCTTCTTTGTCAGCCTGTGCAAGTCCTAAGAAGGCTAAATCAACGCCGCCGCCATCATAAAAATCGAACTGGGTAGGTTGATCAAGAATTGCTTCTGGATTCACCGCACCTCCAAATTTTGCTCCGCCTTGAGGTACACCACCAATAGGACCGGCTTCAACAGTTAAAGTCATATAGTCACAAATTCCTTCTTCATTTGCAACCATAGAGATGTATTCCGGAATTCCAATACCTAAGTTCACAATAGTGTTAGGGGTTAATTCCATGGCAGCTCTTCGTCCAATGATTTTTTTGGGACTCAAGGAAGGATATCGAATACCACTTAATGGAATTCTATATTCTCCAGTCATGGAAGCATCAAAATCGCAGCCAATGCATTGTTGATGATTTTCCGGAGAATCAGCAATTACGACTGCATCAACATAAATCCCAGGTATTTTTACTGATTTTGGATCCAATGTGCCATTTTGAACAACTTTTTTTACTTGTACGATAACTTTACCACCGCTGTTTTTTACAGCTTGAGCAACTGCAGTCGCTTCAAGGGTAGCAATTTCTTCATCCATAGAGATATTACCTTGTTCATCAGCATATGTGCCACGAAGAAATCCCATATTAAGAGGGAACGATTTATATAATAATCTTTCTTCACCTAAAATATTAACAACTTCTACAATGTTCTCTGTTGTGATACTGTTTAATTTACCACCTTCAATCCTTGGATCGGCAAATGTATTTAAACCAACATGTGTTAAGGTACCTAATTTATGACCGGCAATGTCACGGCAAAGTTGAGAGAGCGTTCCTTGAGGTAAATTGTATGCTTCAATTTTATTTTCTAAAGCTAATTTTCCTAATTCAGGTGCCATGTTATAATGACCGGCAATTACTCTTTTTAGCATTCCTTCGTGAGCGAAGCGATCTGCTCCGCTGCCATCTCTGTTTCCTTGCGCTGCTGCATAAAAAAGTGTCAGGTTCTTAGGAGAACCGGTTTCTAAAAATCTTTTTTCTATTGCCTTAGTTAATGTTTCAGGCATGCCGCTGGCTACAAAACCTGAGGTAGTAACTGTCATGCCATCCTGAATCATTTCAGCAGCTTCAGCGGCAGTAATAATACTTACTTTATTCATAATTTTTTTCGTCTCCTAAAATCAAAAATCTTTGAAATTTTTTTCTTTTCTTTTTTCAAGGAAAGCTGTCATTCCTTCTTTCTTGTCGTAAGTAGAGAAGGAAAGTCCAAATGCATCTGCTTCAAATTTTAAACCACTTGCAAGATCCGTATCTAATCCGGTATTAATAGCAGCTTTTGCTAATGAAACTGCATAACTTCCGTTAGAAATAATTTTAGCAGCCATTTTTTTACAGTAATCTAATAATTCAGCTTGAGGAACTACTTTATTTGCCAGACCAATTCTATAAGCTTCTTGTGCATCGATCATATCACATGTAAAAATCAATTCTTTTGCCCGTCCTTTTCCGACCAAACGAGGAAGTCTTTGTGTACCACCGAATCCAGGCAAGATTCCAAGACCACATTCAGGCTGACCGAATTTTGCATTTTCAGATGCAACACGGATATCACAGGCCATTGATATTTCACAACCACCACCAAGAGCAAAACCATTAACAGCAGCGATTGTAACTTGTGGCATATTTTCTAATTTTGCAAATGATTCTGCAGCCAGAAGAGCCATAGTTCTGCCCTCAGCAGGGGATGCGTTTACCATTTCTGAAATATCTGCGCCTGCAACAAAAGCTTTTTCGCCTGAACCTGTTAAGATAAGAACTTTAACGTCTTTTCTTTTTTCGATGTCAGAGAAAACTTCCCCCAATTCTGCAAGTGTTTCGCTGTTAAGAGCATTAAGTGATTTTGGTCTGTCGATTGTGACTACAGCAACTTCGTTTTCAATTGACAATGTAACGTTGTTCATAATGAAAAACCTCCTAATATAGAATAAAGAATTTAAAAGTTTGGGTTGCATTATTAATGCAATCTCTCTTATTTAATAATGTAAACAATATTAAAGAATATGTCAAGAGTTTATCAAAGATTCTATAGTAGTTTTTGAAAAAAGTAGGTCACATTATGGTGATGTTAACAAATAAATAGAGATAAAAGTAAAAATATGACAACAATTTAACTATAAAGTTGTTAAAATTAAGTTTTATTACAAAAAAATACCAATAAAACGACTAGCATGCAAGATATTTAATAGACAAACTAATAAGAGTCATAAATAACATCTTAACTAATATACCCAATTCTTTTTGAAAATATAAGGAAATAATGAAAAATCTATTGTCTCTTTTCGATTATTCTGCTAAAATAATGTCTGATAGTCACGAAAATTGGAGGAATGACATGTGGAATTAACACAATGTATCAATTATTTACTCACAACTGCTCAACATACGGTCTCACAAAATTTGAGCAATCGTTTAGGAGAATATGATATTACACCAAGTCAATATGCTGTATTGAGATGTTTATGGGATATGAATAAAGCAAATCCGAAAGAAATAGCCGAAGCATTAGGCATCGAAACTTCAACAATCTCTGGGGTCTTAGACCGCATGCAAAAGAAAGGGTTGATTGTCAGAACGATTAGTGAAGAAGATCGACGTTTTATTTTGGTAGAAATTACAGAAAAAGGGAAAGCTTTAGAAGAACCTATTATTAAAATTGTAGATGATGTGAATGAAGAAGTTCTACAGTTCTTGTCACCTGAAGAGAGGGACAAATTGAAAAATAACTTGCGTAGAATTGCATTAGGTGAATAAAAATTAAATTCTAAAGGAGGGAGGATAGTTTAAAATCCCTCTTTTTTAGATTAAAAATACAAAGTTTTTTATTATTTATGCAAAAGCATGCTTGAGTTTTGTGAAAAACATGATAAAATACTTTATAAGATTGTTTATATGATTAGGAGGATATATTTATTATGAAGAAAATATTAGCTACCATGTTAATTGCTGTTATGGCTTTTTCGCTGTCTGCATGTGCTAAAAAAGAAAAAGCAGTGATTAATGGACCAGATGATTTAAGTGGAAAAAAAGTAGGCGTACAGACAGGAACTACTGGAGATTTATTAATTTCTGATGAGGATTCCATTAATGTTGAACGATTCAATAAAGCTGTTGAAGCAGTACAGGCATTAAAACAGGGAAAAATCGATGCAGTTGTTATTGACGATCAACCCGCTCAGGTATTTATTAAAGGAACCAAAGGTCTAAAAATTTTAGATACGGAATATGTAGAGGAAGATTATGCGATTAGTATAGCAAAAGAAAATGAAAATTTATTAAAAGATATCAATAAAGCGATTAAAGAATTAAAAGACGATGGAACATTGGATCGCATTGTAGATTACTATATAGGTCAAAATAAAGATGCGAAAAGATATGAATCTCCAGCAGATATAAAATACAGCGGAACTTTAGTTATGGCTACAAATGCAGAATTTCAACCTTATGAATATTATGAAGGAAAAGAAATTGTGGGGTTAGATGTTGATTTTGCAAAAGCAATTGCGGATAAATTAGGAAAAGAGCTTAAAATTGAAGACATGGCTTTTGATTCAATCATTGCTGCAGTTCAAAGTGGAAAAGCAGATATTGGTTGTGCGGGTATGACTGTTACTGAGGATCGTTTAAAATCAATTAATTTTACGGATAGTTATTATACAGGACGTCAGGTTATTATTGTAGCTGAGTAGTAAGGAAAAGGATTACAATTTAGATGAGGTGCTTTGTCATAAGTGCCTTATTCTTTTTATAGGAGAAGTTTTAGAAGTAGCTATAGCTAAACGGAGGAAGGAATCTTGAGTGGATTTAGAGATAATTTTGTTAATAATTTTATAGATGATCAAAGATGGAGATATATTTGGGATGGATTAGGAGTAACATTACAGGTCACTTTTTTTGCTTTAATATTGGGAGTGATCTTAGGCTTTTTATTAGCTGTTATCAGAGCAACTTATGATAAAACAGGAAAACTAAAAGTATTAAATTTTATTAGTCAATTATATATTACTATAATACGAGGTACACCGGTTGTAGTTCAATTGTTAATTATATTTTTTGTAATATTTGGTTCCGTTAATATTAGTAAAATAATTGTTGCTATTTTAGCTTTTGGATTTAATTCATCCGCATATGTAGCAGAAATCGTTCGATCAGGAATTATGTCAATAGATAAAGGACAGTTCGAGGCAGGAAGAAGCTTAGGATTTAATTATGTACAAACCATGATTTATATTATATTGCCGCAGGCATTTAAAAACATACTTCCCGCTTTGGGAAATGAATTTATTGTATTGTTAAAAGAGACATCCGTTTCAGGTTATATAGCGTTGCAAGACTTAACTAGAGGCGGGGATATAATTAGGAGTCGTACTTATAATGCGTTTATGCCGTTAATAGCGGTAGCACTTATTTATTTAACGATGGTTCTTATCTTTACCAAATTGGTAAATATGCTGGAAAGGAGGCTGCGTAATAGTGAGCACTAATCAAAATACATTATTTAGAGTTGAAAATTTACGAAAAGAATTTGGAAAAGGTTTTTTTGCTTTAGATGGAATTACGGAAGAATTTCACAAAGGTGAAGTAGTGGTCATTATAGGTCCCTCCGGTTCAGGAAAATCTACCTTTCTTCGCTCTTTAAATTTGTTAGAGATACCTACAGAAGGGAAAATTTATTTTGAGGGTGTGGATATTACTGACAGCAAAGTAGATATTAATATTCACCGCCAGAAAATGGGAATGGTTTTTCAGCATTTTAATTTATTTCCGCACATGACAATTCTGAAAAATCTATGCATTGCTCCTATGAAATTGCAAAACAAAAGTAAAGAAGAGGCAGAAGAAAATGCAATGAAATTATTAAAAAGAGTTGGTCTTGAAGGACGTGCGAATGACTTTCCGTCTCAATTATCAGGAGGTCAGAAACAACGTATTGCAATTGTTCGGTCATTAGCGATGAATCCGGATGTTATGTTATTTGATGAACCGACTTCTGCATTAGATCCGGAGATGGTTGGAGAAGTGTTAGAGTTGATGAAAGATCTTGCAAAGGATGGAATGACAATGGTGGTTGTTACTCATGAAATGGGATTTGCAAAAGAAGTAGCGAATCGGATTCTGTTTATTGATAAAGGACAAGTCATAGAACAGAATCAGCCAAAAGAATTTTTTGAAAACCCACAGAACTCCAGATTGAAAGAATTCTTATCAAAAATATTATAAATCCAATAAAAGGAATCCTCATTGAAAACCATTATGTGTTATGATAATACATGATGAGAAACAATGGGGATTTTGTTAGTTTGAAATTGTGAGGTTAAAGATGAAGAAGGAAATAAATTTAAAGCTTGTTGTACAGCCATTACTTGATTGGTATGATGATCATAGAAGGATTCTTCCATGGAGAGAGGAAGCTACGCCTTATCGTGTATGGGTTTCTGAAATAATGCTGCAACAGACGAGAGTAGAGGCAGTGAAACCATATTTTGAAAGATTTGTAGGGGCATTGCCTACCATTGAGCATTTAGCGAACTTAAATGAAGATGCTTTGATGAAACTATGGGAAGGTCTTGGTTATTATAATCGAGTGAGAAATATGCAAAAAGCGGCAAGGGTCATTATTGAAAAGTATAATGGGAAAATGCCGGGTGATTATAAGCAGTTATTAGAATTACCAGGGATTGGTTCCTACACAGCAGGAGCAATTGCATCCATAGCATTTCAAATTCCGGTACCTGCAGTAGATGGAAATGTATTACGGGTCATCTCTAGATTAACGGCTGATGAAAGTGATATCATGAAACAATCGGTTCGAAAAGATATGGAAAATAAACTTCTTCAGGTAATGCCACAAAAAAGAGCCGGAGATTTCAATCAAGCGCTTATGGAACTTGGAGCAATGGTCTGTATCCCCAACGGTATGGCAAAATGTGAAATGTGTCCATGGTATCATTATTGTGAAGCTAGAAAACAAGGGATTGTCATGGAATTGCCCAAAAAGCAGCCTAAGAAAAAGAGAAAAATAGAAGAGCGTACAGTCGTTATACTACAGGACAGAAATAAAGTTATGATACAGAAAAGACCGTCAAAAGGTTTGTTGGCGGGACTTTATGAATTTCCTAATTTTTTAGGAAGTCTGTCAGAGGAAGAAGTACTGAATTGGGTGAAAGAAAAAGGTCTTTTACCAATCCGGATTCAAAAGCTAGAAGACTCGAAACATATTTTTTCTCATATAGAATGGCATATGAAAGGTTTTGTCGTCAGGATTGAAGAACCGCAGGATATGAACTTTAAAGGGTATTTGTTTGTAGATCCGGATCAGACGAAAAAGGAATATTCTATCCCATCTGCTTTTGCTGCCTATACAAAATTCTCTAAATATTTATTTTAACAAGATTGCTTTTTTTTCCAATATATAATATAGTTTTGATAAGTGGGAAGATTCTTCGAGAAAGGAAGAAGGATAATTGAATATTTATGAAATACTAGAAAGAGTAAAAAGGGAAGAGCTTTCAATAGAAGATGCAGAGAAAATTTTGAAAAAACTTCCTTATGAAGATTTAGAATTTGCGAAACTGGATCATCATAGAAAGAGCAGGGCAGGTTACGGAGAAGTTGTGTATTGTGAAGGAAAGACAAAAGAACAGACGGCTTCTATTTTCTATCATCTATCTTTGGAGAATGATAATATTCTTGGAACAAGAGCAAGCGAAGAGCAGTATGAAATTATAAAAGCACAGATTTCGGAGACTGATTATGACCCTCTGTCCAAAATAGTAAAAGTAGTACGAAAGCCTATTGAACAAAAAGGTCTTATTGCTATTTGTACAGCCGGTACAGCAGATATTCCGGTGGCAGAGGAAGCTGTTTTGACAGCCGAGTTTTTTGGGAATAGAGTTTATCGTTGTTATGATGTTGGAGTGGCTGGAATACATAGGCTTTTGAATCATGTGGAGAATTTGAATCAAGCGAATTGTATTATAGCAGTTGCCGGGATGGAGGGAGCATTGGGCAGTGTCTTGGCCGGATTGGTGAACAAACCGGTAGTTGCAGTGCCTACCTCTGTTGGTTATGGGGCCAATTTTGGAGGAGTTTCTGCTCTATTGACTATGATAAATTCATGTGCAAATGGAATCTCAGTGGTAAATATTGATAATGGATATGGAGCTGCTTATGTGGCTTCTCAAATAAACAGATTGGTGGTTGAGGCGAGTGAGTAAAAAAACATTATTTCTTGAGTGTTATTCTGGAATAAGTGGTGATATGACAGTTGGCGCTTTTCTGGATTTAGGGGTAGAAAAAGATTATTTACAAAAAGTGTTAGAAGAACTTCCTTTATCAGGTTATGAAATTGAAATTAAAAAAGAAACTAAAAAATCAATTGAAGGTACCGCTTTCCGGGTAATATTGAAAGAAGAGCCTGTATCTCATAGAAATCTTACAGATATTTATCATATTATTGATGAAGCAAATCTTTCGGACCGTGTAAAACAAAGTGCGAAAGGTATATTTGAAATTGTAGCGAAAGCAGAAGCGAAAGCTCATGGGATTTCAATTGAAAAAGTGCATTTTCATGAAGTTGGAGCAATCGATTCTATTATTGATATCATAGCAGCAGCTGTCTGTGTGGAACGATTGGGAATTGAGCATGTTGCAGTTTCTGTTCTATATGAAGGACAGGGTTATACAGAGTGTCAACATGGTAAGATTCCGGTTCCGGTACCTGCAGTTGTGAATATTATACAAGAATATAACCTTCCTATTCAAATTACAAATTGTCAAGGCGAAATGGTTACACCTACAGGAGCTGCGATAGCGGCCTATTTAAAAAATTTGGAACAACATTCTTATGAAGGAAAGATAGAGAGAGTAGGTATTGGTATTGGATGTAAAGAATTTGAACATGCTAATATTTTGCGTGCGATGATTATAGAAGAAAATAAAAATTCTGAGGGAGATTTATGGATCTTAGAGAGCAATATCGATGACAGTACAGGAGAAACCTTATCCTATACGATGGAAAAGTTGTTTCAGGCAGGGGCAAGAGATGTATATTATATACCAATTTTTATGAAGAAAAATCGTCCTGCATATCTATTAAATGTAATCTGTCAGATGTCAGAAATTGAAACGATGGAAGGTATCATTTTCTATCAAACGACTACGATTGGGATTAGAAAATTCCCTATAAAAAGAAGAATCCTAGATAGAAAGATGTTAACAGTCAATACTCAATTTGGAATCACGAAGGCAAAAATATGCTATTTTGAAGAGCAGACTTTCTGCTATCCGGAATATGAAAGCGTAAGAAATATATGTGAGGCTCATAATATTGACTTTCAGAGTGCATATGCCATGATTCAGGATAATGCAATACAACAGTTAGAGGATAATATAAGATGATAAAGCAAGAAGATTTAGAACAAAAGAAAAACAAATTGGTGCAAATAATTAAAAGTTATAAAAAAGCAGCAATTGCATTTTCAGGCGGTGTTGATTCCACTTTTTTATTAAAAATTGCAAAAATAGCAATTGGTAACAACTGCTTAGCATTCATTATACAAACGAATCATATGCCCAAAAGAGAGTTAAAAGAAGCGGTTGAATTTTTGGAGAAAGAAAATATTCATTATAAAATTTGTGAAATGAATGAATCCGACATCAAAGGATTTTCGGAAAATCCAGAAAATCGTTGTTATCTATGTAAAAAAGAGTTGTTTCTAAAAATGAAACAGGAAGCGTTGCAACATGGTATTCCATATGTATTGGAAGGATCAAATTTAGATGACATGATGGATTACAGACCAGGATTAGCTGCTTTACAAGAATTGGAAATAAAGAGTCCTCTAAGAGATACTGAGTTATCAAAACAAGAAATCCGCCTACTTTCCAAAGAACTAGGATTGAATACATGGCAGAAACCTTCTTATTCCTGTCTTGCAACAAGAATTCCTTATGGAGAGTTGATTACCAAAGAGAAGCTTCATATGATTGAGCAATGCGAAAATTATTTAATGGAGTTAGGCTTCTCACAAATTCGTGTAAGACATCATGGTACATTGGCAAGAATTGAAGTTGAGAGAAATGAAATGGAAAAATTATATGATGAGAAAATTCAAAATGAAATAAGTAATTATTTTAAGAAAATTGGATTTTTATATACGGCTCTTGATTTAGGCGGATATAAGATGGGAAATATGAATCAAGTCCTTCATGAACGTAATTGAGTCGTGTAAATAGAATAGAAGGGTGCCTCATAAAATGAGTCATCCTTTTTTCTTCTAACGATAAGATGCTAATAGTTGTGAAAGGAGGAGCATGTATTATGAGTGGTAAGATAAAAATTTATGTATACAATGAAACTCAAATGAATCAGGGAACATTGATAGAAATAAAAAAAGGACAGAATCTTCTAGAAGGGCTAAGACAAGCTGGTATTGCTCAAGCCACTTATTGTGGAGGGGTGGGTCTATGTGGAAAATGTAAAATTTGTTTATTAGATGGGAAATTAGAAATATCAATGGAAGATAGGAAGTTTTTTAGTTCTGCTGAATTAAAGAAAGGTTACCGTCTGGCTTGTAAGGCAGTACCGGTTGATGAATGTAAAGTATTGCTATTACAGGAACAAGAGCAAGAGTTTTCAATTATTTCTCACTATGAAAAAAAGTCTGAAAAAAATGAATTTGAGTATGATAATGAATATGTGATTGGAATAGATATCGGTACGACTACATTGGTTTTTCAATTAGTTGGAAAAAATACAAAAAAAGTGCTTCATACACATACTGCAATGAACCATCAAAGAGATTTTGGTGCTGATGTGATTTCCAGGATCAAGGCTTCCAATGAAGGAAAAAAGGAGCAATTGTGTAAGATTATTCGCAGTGATTTAAGAAAAGGTATTCAAGAACTATTAAGTAATAAGGAATTTAAGAAGGAAAACGTAAAGTCTATAGCTGTTGGAGCAAATACAACAATGGTTCATCTGCTTATGAATTATTCTTGTGAAAGCTTAGGCGAGTATCCATTTACCCCGGTAAATATTTCAACAATTAGAACAGATTGCAGAGCATTATTGGGTATGGAAGATATAAAAGCTGAAATTATTATACTTCCAGGTATATCAACATTCATTGGAGGAGATATTATATCAGGGTTGTATAAATACAATTTCTATAAAATGGATGAGACATCAGTTTTCATTGATCTTGGTACGAATGGAGAAATAGTAGTTGGTAATAAAAATAGAATTTTATGTACTTCAACAGCAGCAGGTCCTGCTTTTGAGGGCGGCTATATTTCTTGTGGAGTAGGAAGTATTCAAGGAGCAATCTGTAATGTTGATATTACAAAAGAGGGGTTAGACATTAGAACGATTGGAAATAAGCCGGCAGTTGGAATATGCGGAACCGGAGTAGTTGAAATTGTGTCAGAGCTTGTTAGGGCAGGACTAGTGGATGAAACAGGACTTTTAGAAAGTACTTATTTTAAAGAGGGATATCCATTAGGGTCAGACAGACAGAGAAGAAAACTTAATTTTACACAAAAAGATATCAGAGAATTACAATTAGCGAAAGCTGCTGTAAGAGCAGGAATAGAAATACTACTAAAAAGATTTGGTGTAACATATGAACAAATAGATAAGATCTATTTAGCAGGAGGATTTGGGTATAAAATTGACATTAAAAAAGCGATATTAATTGGATTGCTGCCAGCTGAATTTTGTGGGAGAATACAAGCAGTGGGAAATAGTTCTTTGGCAGGAGCGGTGGAATATCTATTTGATGAAGAAGCCGGATTAAAAATCGACAAAATGATTGATGTTGCAGAAGAAATCAGTCTTTCTAAGGACGATGATTTCAATGAGTATTACATGCAATATATGATGTTTGAAACCTGTTGCAGAAAGGTTAAAGAAAATACAGATTTTCTATAGAAATTAATTGGTAAACATTATATAATAGTGGTTAATGTAGAAAATTATGGGAGAAATTAAATGTACGATACGATTATAGCTGGTGCAGGAATTGCGGGCTCTGTTATAGCAAGAGAATTAGCAGAAGGGGATGGACAAAAAGTCTTAGTTTTGGAACAACGGAATCATATTGGAGGGAATTGTTATGATCGGGCGGATGAACATGGTATATGGATTCATCAATACGGACCTCATATCTTTCATACCAATAATGAGGATGTGTTTTCCTATTTATCAAGGTTTACAGAGTGGAATTTGTTTGGACATGAAGTAGCAGCTAATATTTGGGGAACACTAATACCGGTACCTTTTAATCTTAATACGTTATATAAAGTATATAATAGAGAAAAAGCAAATAAATTAGAAAAAAAATTAATTCAATTCTATGGGATGGAGTCAAGAGTTCCCATTCTAGAATTAAGAAAAAATAAAGACAAAGATATCGTTGAGATTGCTGATTATGTTTATAAGAATATTTTTCTATATTATACAATGAAGCAATGGGGGAAGAATCCGGAAGAAATCGATGAGGCTGTTACAGCAAGAGTGCCGATTGTCATCTCATATGATAATCGCTATTTTGCAGATAAATATCAGGGAATGCCTTTACACGGCTATACCAAAATGTTTGAAAATATACTGGATCATCCCAATATTGAGGTGAAATTAAATACAAGGTTTACTGGTCTTGATAGTTTAAGTGAAGGTGCAAATTTAGTATATACAGGTGCTTTGGATGAGTTGCTGAATTATAAATTTGGTACATTGCCTTATCGTTCCTTGGATTTTAAGTTTGAATATTATGAACAAGAATTTTATCAGCAAAATAGTGTAGTAAATTATACTGTAAATGAAGATTTTACAAGGATTACTGAATTTAAACATTTAACGGGACAAATGATAAAAGGTACAACCATTGTAAAAGAATATCCAAAAGCATATACTGGGATGCAAGAAGAAATTCCATATTATGCAATTGAAAATAAAGAAAGCAGAAAAATTTACGAACAATATAATTCGATTGTTAAAGATTTGGATAACTTTTATTTGTTGGGCCGGCTTGCTGAATTTAAATATTATAATATTGATGCAATGGTTGAAAAGGCTATTGAGCTGGCAAAGCGAATGATTCAAAAGAAAAATCATAGGAGGAATTGATATGAAAGTATTATCAATTACAGTTCCATGTTATAATTCGGAACAATATATGACAAAGTGTATTGAGTCATTACTTGTTGGTGGAGAAGAAGTGGAAATTATAATTGTAGATGATGGTTCTAAAGATGGAACCGCCCGGATTGCAGACGAATATGAGGCCAGATATCCTGGTATTGTAAAAGCAATCCATCAGGAAAACGGAGGTCATGGAGAAGCCGTTAATACAGGAATACGTAATGCAACTGGTTTGTTTTTTAAAGTAGTGGATAGTGATGATTGGGTAAAAGAGGAAGCCTATAAAAAAATATTAGAGGTCTTAACTGAGAAAGCAGGTGAAAATCCTGCACTTGATATGTTGATCAGTAATTTCGTTTACGAAAAAGAGGGTGCGAAGCGTAAGAAAGTCATGCATTATCGTAAGGCATTTCCAGTAGAACAAATTTTTTCCTGGGAAGAAGCAGGACAACTGCGCAAGGGGCAATATATATTGATGCATTCTGTAATTTATCGTACAAAGTTATTGCAGGAATGTGAATTAGAATTACCAAAACATACATTTTATGTTGATAATCTGTTCGTTTATAAGCCCTTACCTTTTGTGAAAACGTTGTATTATGTGGATGTGAATTTTTATCGATATTTTATTGGGCGAGATGATCAATCTGTAAATGAAAATATAATGATAGGCAGGATAGACCAGCAAATTAAAGTAAATAAGCTTATGCTGCAATCATTTGATTTAAGAAAAATTGCAAATCGGAAGTTAAAAAAGTATATGTTTAATTATTTGGAAATTGTAACAAGTATATCTTCAATTATGTTGATTCGATCAGGAACCAGTGAAAATTTTGATAAGAAAAAGGAATTATGGAATTATATCAAAACAACAGATCCCTGGTTATATTATAAACTAAGAACCAGTATTATAGGCAGAACCTTAAATTTACCCGGTAAAAGTGGAAGAACGGTTTCAGTAGCAGCCTATAAGTTATGCCAGAAGTTTTTTGGATTTAATTAAAAAACAGCCTTTCCATACCAGAATTAGCTGGTAAGGACAGGCTGTTTCCTCGTTCTACTATAAATTGTAGATCTAAATATATAATTTAAACACGATCTGGTTCACGGGTAGATTTCACACGTAAGAAATCCAAAGCATTACCATATACAATTTGATAAACAACAATAGAAAGCACAATCGAAGCAATTAAGTCAAGTATAGAGTGTTGTTTAATAAATACTGTTGAACAAACGATACTAATCATCAGAATAAATGAACCAATCTGAAGTCCTTTATATTTTTTTAAAGTTTCGTTTCGAGCAATTGCTATATGTGCACCTATAGAATTGTAAGTGTGGATACTTGGAAAAATATTAACCGGCCCATCTGCTGTATATACTTTCTGTATCAGCATAGTGAATATATTTTCATTGGCAAATTCGCTAGGACGTAAATTCTGACCATTTGGATATATGGTAGAAATAATCAAAAATAAAGTCATACCTGAAAATAAGAAGAAGCATAATTTATAGAATCCTTTTACGTCTTTAAAAAAGAAATATGCCATTGTTCCTGCTACATATACAAACCATAAGAGATATGGAAGTATGAAAAAATCAATAAAAGGAATTTTATCATCAATTGGTACATAAATAATATGATATTTTTCTAGAGATATTTTTTCGTTATAAAGAAACCAAGGAAAATAAACAAATCCATATAGGAGCAAAAATGCATGTTTATATTTTTGAAATATTGACTTAATCATAAAAATTAGACCTTTCATTTTTTGTTTTTTAACTATATCATAACACGTTTTAATAAACAACCTATATTTATAAATAAGTAAGAGATTTTTTAATATAATTAATATAAAATTAATTAATTCGTAAGAAATTGTATTTTCTTAGGATTACATGATATATTTATAGAATTCTGCATTCCACAAGGTTCCCCATCTACATGAACAGCAAGTGGTTTTTCCATTTGAATTTCTATCTGACGTCCTTTCATAACATGTACTCCGCGATGTTTTATATGATTTCCTTTAAACGCAGATGGAAGCAAAGATAAAATTTTCAATTTAGGGATATTTTCAATGATACAAACGTCTAGTATTTGATCAACTGCTTTAGCATCCGGGCAAAACATAAATCCACCTCCTTCATATTTATGATTTTGTATCGATATAAATAATATGTTAGAAAATTCAAATTTTTTCATATTATCTAAAGTAATGGTTCCATATTGTGGTTGATAAAACAGAAGCTGCTTTAAAGCTATTCCTACATAAGTTAATTTGCCCAATTTAAGTTTATTAAAAACCTTTTTTATTTTAGAAGTCATGGCTTCGTGACAAATAGCTGCATCAAAGCCAATACCACAGCTAACCATAAAATTTCTTTTTAGTTCATTACATTCTAATTTTCCTATATCATGAAGTAATATATTTTTGGAATTCAAAATAGTCTCTAATGCATTCAATGGAAGAGGAGAAATTGAAAGGCTTCTTGCTAAATCATTACTGGATCCTGCTGGAATATAACCAAGTGTTATATTATCATTTGGTATTAATCCATTAATTACCTCATTCACAGTACCATCTCCGCCGACCGCAATTATATTTCTTGGTTCTGTATGTAAAGAAAGCTGTTTCGCAAGTTCCGACGCATGAGAAGGATATTTTGTAAAATAAGAACAATAAGGAATTCCTTTTTCTTTCAAAGTTTTTTCCACTAAGAACCAAATTTGTTTTCCGCGACCGGAACGTGCTTTTAAATTTATTATAAAATGATACATAATGCAGACTCCTTTATCTAGTATTTATCATTATTTGTTTCGATACTATTGTATCAGGTTATTCATGGTAAAGAAAGAAAAACTTGACTAACATTTTCACTATGATAGAATAAAGTTAAATAAAAAATGACAATTGAATGTAATGGGAAAAGAGATGGAAAAAGGACTAAATAAAAAATTAAATTTATATAAAGAGAAAGAATTGACAAGAATAGGAAAAGCTTTGTCATCACCTGAGAGATTAAAGATTCTAAGATTATTAAACACTGCTATATTTAATGTTAATGAAATTGCAGAGAAGCTTCATATTCCTGCATCGACTACAGCTTTGCACGTGAAAGTATTAGAAGAAGCGGGGTTGATTTATACAGAACTTTTACCGGGTGTACGAGGATCGAAAAAGTTATGTCATAAAAAAGTTGACAAATTAAGTATTGAATTAGGCTGTGAAAAAGAATCTCATGAAGAAATATTTAGCATGCCTATTGGAAATTTCGTTGATTATAAGGTAGAGCCAACTTGTGGTATTGTAAGTGAAACAGGGCATATCGACGAAGAGGATGAACCACGATGTTTTTACAATCCCAATCGTATAGCTGCGAAGTTGATTTGGTTTGGGAATGGTTATGTAGAATATCGATTTCCTAATTATTCCTTCCAAAATAATGAAGTAGAATCTGTAGAAATATCAGCAGAATTATGTTCTGAAACTGCAGATTATGATATGGATTGTCCCTCTGATATCACTTTATTTGTGAATGATTTAGAAGTTGCTACATGGAATTGTCCCAGTGACTTTGGAGGAAGACGCGGGAAATTGAACCCGGATTGGTGGCCTTCAAAGAATACTCAATATGGGAAGTTGAAGAAATGGGAAATAAACAATCAGGGAAGTTTCATTGATGGAAAAAAAGTTTCTGATAATAAATTAGAAGTTTATCATCTGGCTCAAGAACCATATGTTTCTGTACGGATTGGTATCAAAGAAGATGCAAAACATATTGGAGGAGTTAATATTTTCGGAGATGCATTTGGAGATTATCCGCAAAATATAGAAATGAAAATAATATATGATAACAAATAAAATATTGAATAATTACTAAATGGCACTGGTTGATTAGAATCCAGTGCCATTTTTATCATATACAAATTATCTACGAAGATAAATATAAGAAATATAAATTATATATAAAGAAGTTAATATAAACCCTTCAATTCGTGAAACTTTTTTCTGAGTATAACAAAAAACAAATAAAAATAAAGTTAATATAATCATAACAACTAAGTCAATCATAAATTTTGAATTAAACGTAATTGGTGTAATAATAGAAGAAATTGAAAGTATAAATAAAATATTAAATATATTACTGCCTATAATATTACCAACTGCAATACTGTCTTCTTTCTTATAACAAGCAACTAAACATGTGGCTAACTCAGGTAATGAGGTTCCAAATGAAACAACTGTCAAGCCAATAAATGCTTCGCTAAAACCAAGAATTTTGGCAATTTCGACACTGGAATTTAATACTAAACGTCCTCCTAATACTACACCGACAATGCCTATGAGTAAGTTAATGAAAATTCTATGTATTTTTATTTCCTTCTTCTTATTATCTTCCATTTTTTTACAACTTGATTTGCTTAATAACCATAAATAATTTAAATATAAAAAAAGGAGGATTCCTAAAATCAAACCGTCACTTTTTGATAGCCCATCTAAGACAAGAAGGCCAAATATTGTACTACTCATAAAAGCGTATGGAATATCAATACGAATTGCAGACCAGTCTGATTTAACCGTAAAAATTAATCCGGCAATACCTATTACGATTCCAATGTTTGTTATATTGCTTCCAATGATATTCCCGAGTGTAATATCGCTCTTATCATGTAGAGAAGCAATTATATTAATGGCAGCTTCTGGGGCACTGGTTCCAAAGGCTACTACTGTCAAACCAATTACTAATGGAGAAATTCTTAAATAGTAAGCTAATTCTGCAGCTCCATCAATTAGCATATCCGAAGACTTAATTATAAGAATAAAGCTAAAAATTAATATTATAAATAACATTATTGTTTTCTCATTAATTTAACTATTGATATAGAGTATTTTATAACATAAATAATTATTCTAATAAACTATCAAATTTAAATTTTCCTATTGCTTTTTTACAATATAACTTTACAAAATTATTAGATATGATATAATAAAAACATAAAAGCTGTTATAAAACAAGAAAAGTAAAACATATAAAGAAAGAAGGGGAAAAAATGAAGGAAAAATTAATTCGGGAATTTAAAAATATTTTTAAAGAAGAGGAGGGAATTCGTTTATTTTTTGCTCCAGGAAGAGTAAATTTGATAGGAGAGCATACAGACTATAATGGAGGACATGTTTTTCCGTGTGCATTAAACATTGGTACTTATGCAGCAGTAAAAAAACGTGATGATAATAAACTTCGCTTTTTTTCAGGAAACTTTGCAGAATTTGGAATAATAGAGTCTTCGTTAGAAGATTTACTATACAAGAAGGAAGCGTTATGGACGAATTATCCCAAAGGAGTTTTATGGGCATTAAATGAAAAAGGTTTCAAAATTGAGACCGGATTTGATATGTATATCTGGGGTAATATACCGAATGGTTCCGGCCTTTCATCTTCCGCATCGGTTGAAGTTTTAACAGGTTATGCTTGTAAGAATTTATACGGATGTTCTATTACATTAGCTCAGATTGCACATTTGGCTCAATATGCGGAGAATAAATTTAATGGTGTCAATTGTGGTATTATGGATCAGTTCGCGTGTGCAATGGGGAAAAAAGATAATGCTATATTTTTAAATACAAATAACTTGTCTTTTGAATATCTGCCATTTAAATTAGAAAACTCAAAGATCGTTATTGCATGCAGCAATAAGAAAAGAGGGTTGGGAGAATCTCAATATAATAAAAGAAGAGAAGAATGTGAAAAGGCGCTAATAGATATTCAGAGAGTTAAAAAGGCAGATAGTCTTGGTTCCCTTACGGAAGAAGAATTTGAAGAAGTCAAGGAATATATAAAGGATCCGATATGCCGGAAAAGAGCTCGTCATGCTGTTTATGAAAATCAAAGAACTCTTAGAGCAGTAAATGCATTAAAAGCCAGAGATATAAAAGAGTTTGGAAGATTAATGAAAGAATCTCACATTTCCTTAAGAGATGATTATGAAGTTACAGGTATAGAATTAGATACATTGGTTCAATCAGCATGGGAAATAGAAGGAGTCGTAGGTGCACGTATGACGGGAGCAGGATTTGGCGGATGTACAGTTAATATCGTAGAAAATCAAGCAGTGGATACGTTTATAGAAAAAGTAGGAACGAAATATTTTGAAACAGTTGGTTATCGTGCAGATTTTTATACAGTAGATGTAGGCGGAGGGCCAACCGAACTTTAAATTATTAAGAGGAAGGATGATAGTTATGAGACTCTATATAGCAATAAAAAAATTAGTACAATATGGATTGGAAAACCAATTGATTTCTATAGAAGATAAGATTTATACTCAAAACCGTTTGTTAGAATTGTTTCAAGAACAAGAGTATCAAGAACCCGAAGAAGAGTATCATAATATAGATCTGCCTTCTGTTTTAGATGAGTGTATTCAAATTGCTTACGAAAGAAAACTGATACAAGATATGGGAATCGTGAGCCGGGATTTATTTGATACCAAACTGATGGGATGTTTGACAGGAAGACCAAGTGAAATAATAAAAACTTTTTGGGATAAATATAAGATATCTCCGAAAGAAGCAACCGATTTTTATTATAAGTTCAGCCAGGATACCAATTACATTCGAAGAGACCGAATTGAAAAGGATATTAAATGGAAGGTACCGAGTCAATATGGACAAATTGAGATTACCATTAACCTTTCTAAGCCGGAAAAAGATCCAAAAGCTATTGCAAAAGCTCTGCAAATGAACAAAAGTACATATCCAAAATGTCAGTTATGTATGGAAAACGAAGGATATGAAGGTCGTTTGAATCATCCTGCCAGACAGAATCATCGTATTATACCGATAACTATAAAGAACGACAAATGGGGATTTCAATATTCTCCTTATGTTTATTATAATGAACATTGTATCGTATTTAATGGGGAACATGTTCCTATGAAAATAAATAGAGATACATTTGTTAAGCTATTTGATTTTATTAAATACTTTCCACATTATTTCATTGGCTCCAATAGTGATCTGCCAATAGTAGGTGGCTCTATTTTAAGTCATGATCATTTTCAAGGAGGGAATCATGAATTCCCTATGGCTAAGGCTTCTATTGAAAAAAGATATACGATCGAGAAATTTTCAAATGTTGAAGTAGGAATTTTAAATTGGCCTCTTTCTGTCATACGACTTCGTTCAAAAAGTGAAGAAGAACTAATTGAATTAGGAAATTATATATTGGAAAAGTGGAAAGAATATACAGATGAAAGTGCTGGTATTTATGCAAGTACAAATGGTGAAAGACATAATACAATAACTCCAATTGCTAGAAAAAAGAAAGATATGTTTGAGTTGGATCTAGCTCTTAGAAATAATATTACTACAAAAGAGCATCCTATGGGGCTGTATCATCCACATGAAGAAATCCATCATATCAAGAAAGAAAACATTGGTTTGATAGAAGTTATGGGAGTAGCTATCTTACCTTCCAGACTAAGAGATGAAATGAAACTGTTGGAGGAATATATACGCGAGGATAAAGATTTTAGTTCTCATGAATTATTAAAAAAACATGCAGAGTGGGCTCAGAATATTTTGAATAAGTATCCGGATATTAAATCAGAGGATATACAAGATATATTAAAAAGTGAGATTGGAAGGACTTTTATTATCGGATTAGAACATTCCGGAGTATTTAAATGTACCCATAAAGGCAGAGGAGATTTTGATAGATTCATGAAGTTTCTAAAATGATTCTCAAGTACCATTTTACCATTTTTGCATATTTTATTGTAAAGATGTAAAAGGAGCATTTGAGTTTTTTATGGCCAAATTAGTATTAGACGCAGGGCATGGGGGATTTGATACTGGAGCAACTTATAACGATCGTCAAGAGAAAGAAGATAATCTGAATTTAGCGCTTAAGGTTGGAGAAGTCTTGAGTAATATGGGGTATGAGGTTTTATATACAAGAATTTCAGATATTTATCTTTCTCCATTTGAAAGAGCGCAGATTGCAAATAACAGTAATGCAGATTATTTTATAGCGATACACAGAAATTCGTATCCTGAAGATAATGTTTATTCCGGTGTTGAAACCTTAGTATATGATGAATCAGGAATTAAAGCAGAAATGGCGAAAAAAGTTAATCAAGAATTAGAAAAAGTAGGATTTAAGAATCTAGGTATTAATGAGAGACCGGATCTAATCGTTCTTCGAAGAAGTAAGATGCCGTCTATTTTATCAGAAGTTGGATACATTGATTCAGATATAGATAATAAATTGTTTGATGAGAAATTTGATGAAATTGCAGATGGGATAGCAAAAGCAATTAGTGATACGATTCAAATGGGCTCTACGCCAATCTATGGAGTACAGATTGGTCTGTTCCAGAATCTCGGGAATGCTCAATTTTTGGTAGAACAGGTTATGAATCAAGGCTTTAATGCAGAAGTTGTATACCAGGAACCTTTTTATAAAGTATGGGTATTGGACGGAAATACTTTGGATTCAGCAGTAGAATTACAAAGCAGATTAAAAGATTTTGGATATGATACATTAGTCGTTAATCGTTGAAGGATAGAATAAAAGAGGATAACCCTAGAGCAATAGAGATATCCTCTTTTAGAAAACTCTTTCTCCAAGAAAAATTACTTTATTTTTATGCATTTTGCAATTATTAGTTGAATATAGTGCAAGTAGGAATGTATATTAAGGAGGTAGACATGGAGAAAGTAGAAAAAAACAAATCAAGATTATCCATGGTATTTAAAGCATTATTTCTTGCATACATAGTAACAGGGATTTTGTTGATTGTCTTAACTGCATTATTATTTAAAATGGAATTAAGAGAAGGACAGGTTACAGTAGGAATTATGGCTATTTACATTTTTGCCGGATTTGTTGCCGGGTTTGCTATGGGTAAGAGTTCAAAGAGTCAAAAATTCTTATGGGGCCTGATGTTGGGCGGCGCTTATTTTGGTATATTAGTAGCAGCTTCCTACTGTATAAACCGTGGATTAGATGGAGATTTAAAAGAAATTGTAACTACATTTGTGATGTGTGTAGGTTCCGGTATGCTTGGCGGTATGGTCAGCTGATCAGAAGTAAAAAAGGACTTTCTTTTCATAATAAGATATGTTATAATGTCCATTAATTAGAGAACTTAGGAGGATTTGGAAGACATGAAGCATATAAAAACATTAAATACAAAAAGATTACAGAATACAATAAAAAAAGGCGGATGCGGTGAATGTCAGACTTCTTGTCAATCAGCTTGTAAAACTTCCTGTACAGTAGGAAATCAAAGCTGTGAGAACAAATAAGAAGGATTCATTAAGCGTTTTATAAGCAGCGACAGAGTCGCTGCTTATTATTTGTGCAACAGTTCAGCCATGCAGAAATGATTGTACAAACTGACCGTGAGTGCTTGCACTCTAAGGACAGTTTGTATAATCATTTCTATAGGGCGGACGCCCTACATGAATAATGTGCCAGCCCATTAGTAAAAAATGGTAAATTTATATATTCTGGCACATTATGAATGACATAGCTGAGCTGTAACTTATTTGTATAGAATTTTGAAAGGAGAAATTGTCGTGGTACATCAATATAAAAGTAATGGTTACAACATTGTTTTAGATGTAAATAGTGGAGCTGTACATGTAGTAGATGATATTGTTTATGATATGATACCGCTAGCGAAAGAAAGTTCATTTGATGAAATTGCAGATCAATTGAAAAATAAGTATCAGGAAGATGCATTGAAAGAGGCCTTTGAAGAGATTAAAGAGTTGGAAAAAGAAGGTCTGCTTTATACAGAAGATATTTATCAAGACTACATAATGGATTTTAAGAAGAGGGAGACCGTAGTAAAAGCATTATGTCTTCATATTGCACATGATTGTAATCTGGCCTGCAGATATTGTTTTGCAGAAGAAGGAGAATATCATGGAAGAAGAGAATTAATGAGTTTTGAAATTGGGAAAAAAGCATTAGATTTTTTAATCCAAAATTCCGGTAATAGAAGAAATCTTGAAGTAGATTTTTTTGGCGGAGAACCATTAATGAATTTTCAAGTTGTAAAGGATCTCGTAAAATATGGAAGAGAGCAGGAAAAAATTTATAATAAGAATTTTCGATTTACCCTAACGACGAATGGAATTTTATTAAACGATGATATTATGGAATTTGCAAATAAGGAAATGGCAAATGTGGTACTTAGTATTGACGGAAGAAAAGAAGTGAATGATAAAATGCGTCCGTTCCGTAATGGGACAGGCAGTTATGCTCTTATAGTACCTAAGTTCCAAAAGCTGGCAGACAGCCGCAACCAGACAGAATATTATGTTCGAGGGACATTTACACATCATAATCTTGATTTTTCAAAAGATGTACTGCATTTAGCAGATTTAGGTTTTAAACAGATTTCAGTTGAACCGGTGGTCGCACCAGAACAGGAAGCATATGCGATACAAGAAGAGGATGTAAACAGGCTTTTAGAAGAATATGATTCATTGGCAGCTGAAATGTTAAAGAGAAATAAAGAAGGAAAGTCTTTCAATTTCTTTCATTTTATGATAGATTTAGAAGGTGGACCATGTGTTGCAAAAAGATTATCAGGATGTGGTTCCGGAACAGAGTATCTGGCAGTTACACCTTGGGGTGATTTGTATCCTTGTCATCAATTTGTTGGGGAAGAACAGTTTCTGATGGGGAATGTATATGAAGGTGTGACAAAGACGGATATTAGAGATGAATTTAAGCTTTGTAACGTATACGCAAAGGATAAATGCAAGGATTGTTTTGCTAAGTTTTACTGCAGTGGCGGCTGTGCAGCGAATTCGTTTCATTTTCATGGTACAATTACAGATGCCTATGATATAGGATGTGAGTTGCAGAGGAAACGAATCGAATGCGCCATTATGCTGAAAGTTGCCCAGGCAGAATAAAGAATAAGGTATAGACAGAAAGGATGAAAGTAATATGAAGAAGAATAGGGGACGCTTAATTCTTGCTCTTGCAGCAATCGTAATTCTATTTTTTGGTTTTGTAGCAATCAAAGGTATGGGACCTACCGGAACAGGTGCAGCGAAGAACATAAAATTAGGACTAGACCTTTCCGGCGGTGTAAGTATTACATATCAGGTGGAAGGTGTAACTCCGTCTCAATCTGATATGGACGATACGATTTACAAATTGCAAAAACGTGTTGAGGGCTATAGTACGGAGTCTTCCGTTTATCAGGAAGGAAATAATAGAATTAATATTGAGATTCCGGGAAAGACAGATGCGAATGCAATTTTAGAGGAACTTGGAAAACCGGGTTCGTTAGAGTTCCAGTTAGAAGACGGTACAGTAATAATGACAGGTAATCAGGTAGATTCTGCAACGGCTGGTACCGCAAATAATAATATGGGAAATTCTGAATATGTTGTTGATTTAAAACTTAATAAAGATGGAGCAGCAAAGTTTGCCGATGTAACTTCAGCCAATCTTGGAAAGAGAATTGCAATTGTTTATGACAAAGAAGTTATCAGTGCTCCGACAGTAGAATCTGCGATAACAAACGGTCAATGTCAGATTACTGGAATGGAAAGTTTCGAAGCGGCTGATAATCTTGCAAGCCAAATACGTATCGGTTCTTTATCTTTAGAATTGAAAGAATTACGTTCGAATGTAGTAGGAGCTCAATTGGGTGAACAAGCTGTTTCTACCAGTGTAAAAGCCGGTATAGTTGGTTTAGCATTAGTAGCGGTATTTATGTGTGCGGTATACTTAGTACCCGGCTTTGCTGCTTCTATTGCTTTGATTATATATACATTATTAATTCTTATTACGTTAAATGCTTTTAATATTACACTTACTTTACCAGGTATCGCTGGTATCGTTTTATCCATTGGTATGGCAGTGGATGCAAATGTTATTATCTTTGCAAGAATCAGAGAAGAATTGGCATCTGGTAAGTCTGTAAATTCTGCGATTCAATCTGGATTCCATAAAGCCTTATCTGCAATCCTAGATGGAAATATTACAACTTTAATCGCAGCTTTTGTATTGAACATAAAAGGGTATGGAAGTGTAAAAGGTTTTGCACAGACATTAGCAATTGGTGTTGTATTATCAATGTTTTCAGCATTAGTCATTACGAAATTGATTTTAAATGCTCTGTATGCAATAGGATTGCAGGATGCGAAATATTATGGAGTACAAAAAGAAAGAAAAGTTATTAATTTCTTAGGTAAAAGAAAACTTAGCTTTGCCTTGGCAGCCTTGGTAATTATAGGTGGATTTGTTACAATGGGTATTAACAGCTCTCAAGATAAAAGAGAACTTAATTACAGTTTAGATTTCATGGGAGGTACTTCAACCAACGTAACCTTTAAAGAAGATTATACTATTGATGAAATTGATGCAAAAGTCATACCGGTAGTGGAACAAGTAACGAAAGACGGCAATGTTGTGCCTCAGAAGGTAGCCGGTGGAAATCAGGTTATTATTAAGACACGTGAGCTGAATGTGAAAGAAAGAGAACAATTAACTGAATTATTAGTTAAAAATTTTAAAGTAGATAAAAATCTGATAACAGCAGAAAGTATAAGTTCTACCGTTAGTTCAGAAATGAGATACGATGCTTTATGGGCCGTGTTGGGGGCAACATTCTGTATGCTTCTTTATATATGGTTCAGATTTAAGGATATCCGGTTTGCAACGAGTGCTGTATTAGCCTTGCTAATTGATGTATTTGTTGTATTTGCATTTTATGCAATTGCCCGTGTTCCGGTTGGAAATACTTTTGTAGCTTGTATGTTGACGATAGTAGGTTATTCCATTAACTCAACAATTGTTATTTTTGACCGAATCCGTGAAAACATAAAGACAGTTAAGAAAAATGAATCATTAGCTGAGCTGGTTAATCAATGTATTACGCAGACACTTTCAAGAAGTATCTATACCAACTTAACAACATTCATTACCATAGCAGCATTATTTATTATGGGAGTATCTTCTGTTCGTGAATTTGCATCTCCATTGATGGTGGGGATTATCGGAGGAGCATTTTCTTCTATATTTATAACAGGTGCACTATGGTATGTGATGAAGACTAAATTTATTAAAAAAACTACTTAATAAAAATACAAGAAGAATGATGAGAGTGCTGGCCTTGAGCACTCTCATTTTAGAAGGAAGAAATAGATATGGAAAAATGGTTCATAGCAGCGAAAAGAGCTGATTTTAATCAAATAAGTAAACGTTTTGGGATATCTCCGGTAACAGCAAGAATACTACGGAATAGAGATTTGCTGGAAGAAAAAGAAATTGCTTTTTATTTGAACGGTACTTTAGAAGATTTGCATAATCCGAGAGAAATGAAAGATATGGAATTGGCAGTCACTATTTTAAAAGAAAAAATAAAGTCCAAGAAAAAAATCAGAATAATCGGAGATTATGATATTGATGGTGTAAATGCTACACATATTTTATTGACAGGATTACATAAATGCGGAGCTTTGGCAGATATTGAGATACCTGATAGAATGAAAGACGGCTATGGAATAAATGAAAATCTGATTCAGTCAGCTTACGAAAAAGGGATTGATACAATTATAACTTGTGATAACGGGATAGCAGCAATTGATCAAATAGCATTTGCCAAGGAATTGGGTATGACTGTGATTGTTACCGATCATCATGATATTCCTTATATCGAAGTGGCTGGGGAAAAGCAATATTTACGTTCTAAAGCAGATGCAATTGTGAATCCAAAACAGTTGGAATGTTCCTATCCTTTTAAAAATCTTTGCGGTGCAGCAGTTGCATATAAACTGGTTGAAACTTTATATCAAGAATATAAAATTGAGAAAAGCTGCCTTTATGAATTACTGGAATATGTTGCGATAGCTACCGTAGGAGATGTTATGGATCTGCAGGGAGAGAATCGAGTTCTTGTTAAATATGGACTTGAAAACTTGAAACGTACCAGAAATTTGGGATTAAAGGCTTTAATTGGAATCAATCAACTTGATTGTGAAAGATTATCTGCTTATCATATCGGTTTTGTATTGGGACCCTGTATTAATGCAAGCGGTCGTTTAGATACAGCAAAAAGAGCCTTTTCGCTGTTACAGGCAGATAATATGGCAGATGCGAATCGTATTGCCGGAGATTTAAAGGCGCTAAATGACAGTCGTAAAGAAATGACGATGCAGGGGTTAGAGAAAGCGATAGAAATGGTAGAAAATTCTTCGCTTATAGAAGATAAAGTACTGGTAATTTATCTACCCGATTGTCACGAAAGTTTAGCTGGGATAATAGCTGGCAGAGTCAGAGAAAAATATAATAAGCCCGTATTTGTTCTTACCAAAGGAGAAGAGGGAATAAAAGGCTCCGGACGTTCGATAGAAAGCTACCATATGTTTGAAGAAATGAATAAATGCAAAGAGTTATTTACAAAGTTTGGAGGGCATCCGATGGCGGCGGGGCTTTCTATGGAAGAAAAAAATATTGAGTTGTTGAGAGAGACGTTAAATACAAATGCAGCTTTGACAGAGGAAGATTTTGTATCTAAAATTATGATTGATGTTCCTATGCCGATTGATTATATTACAGAAGAATTCATAAAAGAGTTGGAGATTTTAGAGCCTTTTGGAAAAGGAAATACAAAACCTGTTTTTGCAGAAAAAGATTTAAGAATTATTTCTTTGAAAGTTTTGGGGAAGAATAAGAATGTCTTAAAAATGTTAATAGAAAATGGAAAACAAATCAAAATGGAAGCTTTATATTTTGGAAATACAGATGATTTTTATGAATATTTGTGCTGTAAATATTCAAAGGAGAAAGTAGATTTTTTATACGAAGGAAAACCAACAGATTTGTCTTTATCATTAACTTATTATCCTTCAATAAATGAATTTAACGGAAGAAAAACACTTCAAATAATAATCCAAAATTACCAATAACAAAGGATTGAGGAGTTTAAAATGAATACCAAAAGAAGAAAAAAAAGAAAAGTTACAAAATTCCCAATAAAAATAGGAGCAATCGGTTTACTAATAATTGTAATCCTTTGTATAGTACTCTTTTTTTGCAGTAAGTCTGTTAGACAGAAGTTTCTTGGCAAAGAAGTTCCTTTCATTGAAGATAAGCCTCAAATAAATGTACAATTGTTATCAGTCAATGAATATTCCAGACCACAGACACCGTTGAAAAAGATCAAAGGGATTGTAGTTCATTATACAGGCAATCCGGGAACAACAGCTATGCAGAACAGAGATTATTTTGAGGGATTAAAGAAAAGTAAAATTACAAAAGCAAGCAGCCATTTTATTATAGGAATTGAAGGCGAAATTGTACAATGTATTCCTACTTCAGAGATTTCATATGCTTCTAACCATAGGAATTCCGATACAATTTCTATAGAGTGTTGTCATCCGGATGAAACTGGGAAATTCACGAAAGAAACATATGATTCTTTGATAGAACTGACTGCATGGTTGTGTAGTAAGTTCCAAGTACAGGTAGATGATGTTATCCGTCATTATGATATTACAGGTAAAAATTGTCCCAAATATTTTGTGGAAAATACAGATGCATGGAAACAGTTCAAATTAGAGGTAACGAATTATATAAAGAGTCATGGAAAGCAGAAATAAGTTGCATTAATGCCCAAATTAATGTAAAATGAAGTTGTATTTTTGGGTGAACTATCTAAAAAACTAAGTTGATGGGGATGAATTTATGACAAATTATTTAGAAGAAATTCTTGCTGGGAAAAATATCAGAGAAAACTTAATTAAATTAAAGCAAGAATTAAAGATAGAAGACCAAAAGCAGGAATTAGTATGCGAAATTAAAAGTAAAGGGGAAGCTATTCTGCAGTTATTAAAATCAGAAGATGCAAAAGTCAGAAAAAATACAGCTTTCATACTAGGAGAATTAAAAGAACCCGATTATTTAAAAACACTGTTTGATACCTATGTTAAGGAAAGTCAGATGTTTGTAAAGAGTGCATATTTAATTGCTATGAGCAAATATGATTATCGGGTCTATTTAGATAAATTAGAGGAACGTCTTTCTTTTTTACGTGTTTCTGATATCGAAGAAAGTGCAAAGAAACATGTTGCAGAAGAAATGAAGGTTCTTCAAAATATGATATGGAAATATAAAGAACCAAAGAAACATGAATTTGTAGAACCGAAACAGAAATTAGAAATTATATTAACAACTCAAAAGAATTATAGTGAAGTAACATCTGGTCAGTTAAAAGAAACGACTTTTAAAAATTTGAACGCAGGAGTGAAGATTGTTACGAATCGTTTGATGAGTGTTTTGCCCATACGGACTTATAAAGAACTATTATTTACTTTAAATTGTGATAAAAATCTAGAAAAAGATGTTAGTTTCATTGCGGAAAAATTAGTCCAGAGTAATTTAATGTCCATTTTGAAAGACTGTCATAAGGGCGAAGCTCCTTTTTATTTTAGAATTGAATTGAAAAGCAAGATGTCATTGGATAAAAAAAGTAGTTTTGCTAAAAGAGTCGCATTAGAACTGGAGTCTCTTTCAAATGGACAATTGATCAACTCAACTTCTCATTACGAAATTGAAATAAGGCTAATTGAAAGTAATGCAGGGAAGTATTATCCTTGTTTGAAATTATTTACAATACCTGATGATAGATTTTCATATCGTCAAGATGTAATTGCTGCATCCATTCATCCAACGACAGCAGCATTATTAGCTGAAATATCGAAAGAATATATGATGAAGGGAGCACAAATATTAGACCCGTTTTGCGGTGTTGGTACAATGTTGATAGAACGAAATAAAGCCATTGAAGCTGGCACAATGTATGGAATTGATTATTTTGGCGATGCCATAAAGAAAGCCAGAAACAATACAGAACGAGCCGATATGGTAGTGAATTATATTCAAAGAGATTATTTCCAATTTACACATGAATATTTGTTTGATGAAATCTTTACGAATATGCCGGTACAAGGCAGGATGGGAAAAGAGGAATTGAATCTTCTATATGAAAGATTTTTTCAAAAATCAAAAGAAGTTCTAAAGGCGAATGGATTGATTTTTATGTATTCTAATGAGATGGGTTATGTTAAAAAGCATTTAAGAATCAGGAAAGATTATTCGCTTATTCGAGAATTTTGCATTGATGAGAAAAAAGGATTTTATTTATTCTTAATAGCCGTAAAGGAGTAATTTGAATGGCGGAACCTATTAATCCTACGAATATAACCGAATATAGTTCTCAGGGACATTTGTTTGATATTATAGAATTGCAGGAAATACAGGATAAATTCAGTAATTCCTGCGGTGCTCTTGTTGCGTGCGTAGACGCAGATCGTGGAGTTTTGACAAAGTTCTCAGGAACGTATGAAGAACGTCAGCAAATAGAAAAGTTGCTAGGTCTTGATAGCTTTTTTGAACTTTTAAAACAGGCACAAAGCAATGAAATTGAAGAGTTGATAGTGGAAGAAACGCAATATCCAAATGTTAAGATAGCAGCTATTAAAATAGAAGTAGCTAAAAGACAGATTTTATCATGGCTAGTCTGTGGAATCTTAAATGATGTACAAATTTCAAATGAATATGAAAGTGGTTTTGAAGTTTTTACTCACACGATGAAGGAAGAACAATTTTATAAATCCATTGAGTTATTGATGCAGATTTCCAAAAAATATTTCTCTTTGAAGGTGTCCATAATGAGTGCCAGTGCAGAAATACAGAAAAGCAGGCTGGCAGAAAAAAAGATGGAAGATGAATTGAAGCGAAATGAAACAATGGCAGAGGTCGTACAACTTCTTGAATCAGAAATAAGTTTTGAGGATCTGATACGAACGATACTGCAGATTGTAGGAGTTTATTTCGAAATAAGCGATGCTCATGTTTTGCGGGTCAATAAACGGGATGATACGATTGATATGATAGGGGAATGGAACAATGATGATGTGGATTCTCTATTTGATAAATTTCAAGGTATTGCAAGAACGAGTCTCCCGTTTCTAGGAAAAAGACCGTATACCTTATCAAGTGATACCCCATTGCCTGAGAATTTTGCCAAAGTTTTCAAAGAATATGATTTGAAAGCAATTATTACACTACCGATTGAGGTCAATAATCAAGTCATTATGTATGCAAATTTTTTAGAACGCAGGTATTCCCGCATATGGGATATCAATACGATCAAATTCTTAAATGATGTAAAAAAGATTATGCAAAGTATTGTAACGAAAAGGATTACAAAAAATTCTCTTGCAGGTTCTTATGTATCATTAGAAGCAATACTTGAAAATATCGGTTGTGGCATTTTTGTGAAAGATAAAACGACAGAAGAAACATTATTTGTAAACAAAAAAATAAAAAGTTATTTTGCAAAAGCAATACATGCCGGTAAGTTCGACGAACTAATTTTAAAAGGACAAGCAGTCAGTCTTAATAAAGATTATTATGAGATGTTCTATGAAGAAGAAGGACAATGGTATGACGTACGTTTCAAGGATATTGTATGGGTCGATGGAAGAGAAGTTTCCTTATGTACCGTTTATGATGTAACAGACAAAAAATTGTACCAGCAAAAGATTGAACAACAGGCTAATAATGATTTTTTAACAGGTCTATATAATCGGATGAGATGTGAAGCTGATTTGGGAGTTTTTCTGAAAAACGTACAAAGAAAAGGTGGAAATGGAGCATTATTGTACATAGATTTAGATGATTTTAAACATATCAATGATGGCTTGGGTCATCACTATGGAGATGTTCTTTTGAAATCTATTTCACATAGTCTACAAAGAATCAAAGGAATTGAAGATAATTGTTATCGCATGGGTGGAGATGAATTTATCATCTTGGTAACAAGAGAAGAATATAAAAATCTGGATCGGATTTTGAATGAAATCCAGCTTATTTTTAATAAGCCTTGGTTTTTAAAAGGTTCCGATTATTATTGTACTATGAGTATGGGAATTGTATCTTTTCCTAAAGATGGAGAAACAGTACAAGATTTGATACAAAAAGCAGATATAGCTATGTATCAGGCAAAAAAAGACGGAAAGAATCGATTAGAATTTTACGATAATAATTTTGATGGCACATCATACAAAAGACTTGATTTGGAAAAAAATATGAGAGATGCAACTTCTAATGCTTGCAAAGAGTTTGAAGTATATTATCAACCTATCTTTGATGTTGGAAAGGAAGGAAATCAATGTACAGGTGCAGAGGCATTGGTACGCTGGAATAGTGAAAAACTGGGTTTTATTTCTCCTGGAGAGTTCATCCCTTTGGCAGAATATCTTGGATTGATTAATCCAATAGGTCAATATGTTTTGGAGCAGGCCTGTTATAATTGTAAATATTGGAATGATATGGGGCATCCGGATTATAAAGTAAATGTAAATTTATCTGTCGTTCAATTATTGCAAAATGATATTGTAGATGTAGTATCAGATGTAGTTAAAAAAGTAGGTATAAATCCCCAGAATCTGACCTTAGAAGTAACAGAAAGTTTAGCTATCAATGATATGAGCAGAATGAAAAATATTTTAGGAGAAATCAGAAAATTAGGAATAAGAATTGCTTTAGATGATTTTGGAACTGGATATTCTTCATTAAACCATATAAAGGAGATTCCGTTGGATGTAATTAAAGTAGATCAAAGTTTTGTGAATGATATTGAATCAGATGAATATGCTCATTCCTTTGTAAAACTGGTTTCTGAACTAGCAAGTGTGATAGGAGTTAAAGTTTGTATAGAGGGCGTGGAACATGCAGGGCAATATCAGATATTAAAGGATATGAAAGTAAGATTAATTCAAGGATACTACTTTTCAAAACCACTACCTTTGGAAGAATTTGAGATTAAATATTTATAAAAAGCAAAAAATCACGATTATTAAGTAGTGTTTAGGGAAAATTAAAGAAAATTTCAAAAAAATAAGCAAAAAACCAATGGTAATTTTTTGATAATACAAGTATAATACAAGAGACTTAACAATATTAGTAAAAAAAATATGTATTTGCTTAAAAAACAGAAGAATGCGTCGCACCCGCATTCTTCTGTTTTTTTTGATTTTTTTAAATTCAATATGTTTTTGGATGCAACAAATAAAGGAGATTTTAGAATGAAAGCATTAATAGTAGCATATTCAAAAAATAAAGTTATTGGGAAGAATGGAATGATACCTTGGAAAATAAAAGGTGAGCAAAAGAGATTTAAAGAACTTACTACAGACAATGTTGTAATTATGGGTAGAAGATCATACGAAGAAATTGGAAGACCATTGCCAAATCGATTAACAATAGTAATATCAAGAACTATGCATATAAATGAAGAAAATTGTGTAGTAGCACATTCACTAGATGAAGCATTAAAGATAGCAGAAAACAAAAACGTCTACATATCAGGTGGAGCTCGTTTATATGAAGAAGCAATAAATATTGTAGATAAAATGTATATAACACAGATAGATCAGTGCATTGAAGGTGATACATTTTTTCCTGAATTCGATGAAAGTCAGTGGGAAATACAGATTGATGCTGAATTTGTGGGGGATCTATCATATAAATATTTGACCTATACAAGAAAAGGGGACAAGACCAATAGACAAAAAGAGAATTTATACAAAAAAGAAAGGTAATCAATGTTAAATAAAATATCAACAATATTAATAATATTAGGAATTATATTTGGGATATTAGGTTATTTAAGTTCTGAAAATATAATGTTATCAAGAAGTCAAACTTACACTATATGCAATATTTCTTTTATGTTTATGATAATAGGAAATATTTTAGGTCTTATTACTGCGATAATTAAATATAAAAAAGATAAGCAATAAATGTTCACGTTATGGATGAGATTTCTTACTATGTAATTCTGTTGGAAATGCGATTGCTAAGTGGTGCTCTTTTGCATAAAGTATAAAAAAGGAGAGGAAATATATGGTTGTAAATGAAGAAGAAATTGTTATGTTAATGATAATGGCGTATAAAGGAATGTATCCATCACTTAGAGGAATTCCGTCAATTTTGCCTTTTGGTGTAAATAATGTACTAAAAAGGAAAAACCAAATAGGTATGGATAAAGTAGCGGAAAAAGTAAAGAAAAAATTTACTTCTCAAGATTTATGGTGGGGAAAAGAAAAATTTGAAAAAATAATTATGTCTGTAGCAGTACATAAGCTTCAAATTGCATTTAAAAATGGTGAGGGTTATTTAAAATCATTTTTTCAATCTGAGTATGGATATGCATTTTTAGAATTTAAAGAGAGAGGTCTTTTTGAAATTAGAGTAGTAAATAATAAAGAGGAATGGATGGAAGAATTAAAGGAATTTTCTAAAGCCTTTTTTAAGAATTACATATCTGAAATGAAACATACAGAGATAGAAAAACATTTAAAAGAATCAGAAGCAAGGATTTGTTTGAAGAAATTTATTAATAATAAAAGTGTTTATGAAACAATATTTTTAAGTAAAGTTGAAGGAAAAATACCATATAAAAAAGTAAATAAGAAACTATTACATGAAAAGACTATTAGTGAAAATGTAATTGATATTAATAATATTAATGAATTTTTAAAAAAAGAAATTATTTTACAAGGAGATAACTAGTATGAAAGACTATTTACCAATAGGATCTGTTGTATTATTACAGGGTGGCAAGAAAAGAGTAATGATTTATGGACGTAAACAAATTCAGAAAGAAAATGAAAAGGAATGGGATTATATAGGATGCTTATATCCGTAGGGAAATATAAGTGAAGATTATATGTATTTATTCAATCACGAAAATATTGAGAAGGTATATTTCCTTGGTTTTCAAGATGAAGAAGAATTTTAATTTGTGCAGGATAAATTGATGAATTAAGTGGTAAGTAACCCCGTCTGTTTTGTCTTTGTTTTCATACATTAAGGGAATCTAAGTCCTGACTAAAGCATCCATTTTCAGAACTAAGATTCCCTAAATGTATTAAAGAAGGCGAGAAAACAGACGGGGGACTTTTGGTCAGCGGCTGTTGTACTTTTACTTAAAATTACATTTTTAACATTTTTAAATTATCAAAATAGTTAGTTGGAGATAACTTTAGAAAGATAAAACTATTCTTATTAGAAATAAAATATTTTCATAACTGCAACTGTATGATTTCTTTAAGGGGATGCAATATAAACTTAACACAGTCTTAATACATTTTAATATTTGCTTAATGCACTTGACATAAAATGTAATGAATAGTAACCTGACATTGTTAACATAAAACATATAATCATAAATGAAAAGGAGGAAAAAATGATTAAAAAACTAAAGAGACATTTTGCAGGAGCGCTATTAATGACAATGTTAGCAACATTAATGAGTGAATATGCGCCGGTAAATGCAGAAACATTAAAGGAGGCTACATTAAGCTTAAACAGAAGAGATCAAAGTAAAGATCAAAGTAGAGATCAAGCATTGTGCAGGATAAATTGATGGATTAAGTGTTATCCCGTCTGGTTTCTCTTTGTTTTCATACATTAAGGGAATTTATGTCCAGACTAAAGCATCCATTTTTAGAACTAAGATTTTCTAAATGTATATAAGAAGGCGAGAAAACAGACGGGGATACTTTTGGTCTGTGGCTGTTGTACTTTAAATTTTATTTAGATTTATTTTTTAATACTTTATATATTATTAAAATGGTTAACACAAAATAACTTAAAAAAGATAATATTATTCCTAATAGGAATAATATATAATTAAAATCCAATAGAAATGCCCCTATTAAGGCTAATAATGCTAATAAAGGTATTATAGTTAGAATTATCTTTACTAATTTAAAATTCATATTCGTTTCTCCTTTTTCAGTATTTATTTAAGGATTCAATCAATATATTTTAAATAATAGCATAGTCCAATTTAATAATTTGTAGAAAATTGTAGAAAACAGTATTCCCATCTGTTTTCGTGTTGTTTCATGAAGAAGGAAAATTAATTGATGATTATACGTTATGCAGAATCCAATCAAAGTATAACAAAATCGAAAACTTACGATAAATATTCCTGTACAATAGATTGTGGAAACGTTTATGCCATGGAAATGAGACTTAAAACGAATAGAAGGCTTTCCTGATATTCGTTTAGTACTTAAGGCTCATTGGAATGTCTGGCATAATCGTTTCCACAATCTATTGTACGGGAATATTTTCACAACTGAAAACATGCAAGAGTTTTTTTGAAAACGTAATACAATCTTAATATTATCTTAATGCAATTGACATAATATAAATTAAGTAGTAACTTAATATTGTTAACATAAAGCAAAAACAGTAAATGAAAAAGGAGGAGAAAATGATTAAAAAAATACGGGGTCGTTTAACTGGAATGTTCTTAATTATAATGTTAGCAACATTAATCATTGGATACACGCCGGTACATGCAGAAACATTAAAGGCTACTACTAGTACATATAGTACAGCATTAAACTTAAATACTAGTAATCAAACATTAAATCCTAGTTGGGGATTAGGGTATTATCAAACAGAATATGTAAGTAATAATAGGCCGTATGATTGGTATATAGATCAGAAAAATACCGGTACATATGCTAACAATAATTGCGGACCATCTAGTGTTACAATGGCATTAAAATGGAAGAATGGATACTTTAATAAAACTGCTGAAGATGCCAGAAATACATATCCTAGAAATGGTGGTTGGTGGTCCACAGATGACATAGCAAAATATCTTGATTTATATGGTGCAAAATATCAAATACAACCAATAAGTCAAAATAATTTAAAAAGCATTTTAAAGCAAGGTAATATTGCAATACTTTGTATTAATACCTCTTACATCCCATATAATGGAAATACGAATCAAAGAGTAGGCAGATTTTATAACTTCGGAGGAGGACATTTCATTGTAGTTAAGGGGTATCGAGTTGTAGATGGAAAAACTTATTTTGAAACATATGATCCTAATAGTTGGAATGAAAGTTATCAAGATGGTCAACTAAAAGGAAAAGATCGTTATTATCAATCAGATTATTTAATGAATGCAGCAAGAAGATGGTGGAGTTATAGTATTGTAATACAACCTTAACGATAAATGAATAAGGATATATTAGGACTGAATCTGTTTGAAACGGATTTCAGTCCTATTTTCATTATATTAACAACTGTTGGATATTTTGAATATTTTATATAGAGATTGGGTTGTCAATATAGCTTAAGAATTGAGGTGAATACTCAATTAAGTTTTAATTGGGTTAATTAATGAATAAATTAAAAAAAATAATTTTATTGTTTTCTTATTTACCAATAATGTTTCTATTATCCTGTAATGAATTAAAAGCAGCGAATGAATGTCCTGAAAAAGTTTGGGAAAAATTCTATGGTGGAACTGATTACGATGTTTGCGCAGCAAGTACCAAAACAACAGATGGAGGGTATTTGTTTGTGGGTTCAACAAAATCTTACGGCGCAGGAAATTATGATGGTTACTTTATTAAAACAGATAATAATGGTAATCTTTTGTGGAGTAAAACTTATGGAGGAGCAAAAGACGATACTTTTTATGATGTTGAGCAGACCCAAGATGGAGGATTCATCGCTTTCGGAACCAGTACTTCATATGGTTCTGCAAGAGGGAAATTTTATCTTGTTAAAACAGACAGTAATGGAAATATGGAGTGGTTTAAAACTTACGGACATAGTGATTATACACAAGGATTTGGTGTCGAACAGACAACAGATGGAGGATATATTTTAGTTGGTAACAGCACTCAGACTGATCCTTGGCTGGATATTAGATTAACTAAGGTCGATGGTCTGGGGAATGAGCAATGGACAAAGTTTTTTTCTAGAAGTCTTGATGATACAGGGTATGATGTAAAAGAAACGTCAGATGGAGGTTATATCATAACCGGCTTCTCGGGTGGCTGGTCATCTAGTGTAAGGATATGGGTGATTAAAACGGATGGAAGTGGAAATAAGACCTGGGATCGTACTTTTGGTGGTTCACCTGATATATGGGATCGCTCTTATCAAGTAGAAGAACTTAGTGATCATAGTTTTGTTGTAGTTGGTAATATTTATAATGCTGGTAATGTAGATGCGGCTTTGATAAAAATGGATAATACCGGTAATCATATATGGACTAAATTGTATGGTGGAGTTAATAATGATTTTGGCAGGAGATTTGTAGAGCTTAGCACCGGTGGATTTATGATCGCGGGATATACTGACTCTTTTGGCGAAGGAAGTTTTGATGGTTATCTGATAAAAACAGATAATAATGGTAATGAGATATGCAGTAGAACTTTTGGAGGAACGCAACAAGACTATTTTAATAGTATTTTATTACTATCTGATAATGATTTTATTTTGTCAGGACAATCTGATTCATATGGAGAAGGAAGTTTTGATGTATGGATAAGCAAAGTTTCTTCGAGAACACCATATATAAGTATATTTATTTTTAGTTGCGTATTTTTTGGTTTTTGTGGATGTGTAATTGTGTATATAGGTATTAAAATTTGGATTCATAAATAGAACAGATTTTAGATAGTGGTCGGAATACAATCATAATATTCCGACCATTTTTAGTATTTTATTTATTTTTCTCAACGTTCTGCATTTTCATTGCACGAACCTTTAATGGAAGACCGAATAAATTAATGAACCCTTCAGCGTCATGATGATCATAGAGTTCACCAGTAGTGAAGGAAGCTAACGATTCGCTGTATAAGGAATAAGGAGAAGTAGTTCCGGCTTTGATAATATTACCTTTATAAAGTTTAAATTTCACCTCTCCCGTCACATATTGCTGTGTGGATTCAATGAATGCTTGAACAGCTTCACGTAAAGGAGTGAACCATTTTCCTTCATAAACAATGTCTGCAAACTTGTTGCCCATTTCTTTTTTCACAGTATAGGTAGCACGGTCAAGGATTAATTCTTCTAATTGTTGATGCGCTTCCATTAATATCGTTCCGCCCGGAGTTTCATATACTCCACGTGATTTCATACCAACAACACGGTTTTCTACGATGTCAATGATACCAATGCCATGTTTACCGCCAAGTTTATTTAATTCCTTAATAATATCTGAAACTTTCATTTCTTTACCGTTTAAGCTGGTAGGAATTCCTTTTTCAAAAGTCATAGTCACATATTCAGCTTCTTCAGGTGCTTTTTCGGGAGATACACCTAATACTAAAAGATGATCATAATCCGGTTCAGCGGCAGGATCCTCTAATTCTAATCCTTCATGACTGATATGCCACAAGTTTCTATCGCGGCTATAGCTTGAGTCAGCTGAGAATGGTAAGTCAATGCCATGGGCTTTACAGTATTCGATTTCTTCCTCACGGGAATTCATTCCCCAAGTTTCATTACATCTCCAAGGTGCAATGATTTTCAAATCGGGAGCAAGTGCTTTAATACCTAATTCAAAACGAACCTGGTCATTGCCTTTGCCGGTAGCACCGTGACAGATAGCAGTAGCTCCTTCTTTGCGTGCGATTTCAACTAACTTTTTGGCAATGATAGGTCTTGCCATAGAAGTTCCTAGTAAATATTTGTTCTCATAAACAGCATTTGCCTGGACACAAGGCACTACATATTCATCACAGAACTCATCGATAACATCCAAGATATACAATTTTTCTGCGCCTGATAATTTGGCTCTTTCATCTAATCCATCTAATTCACTTTCCTGTCCTACATCAATACAACAGCAAATTACATCATAATCATAGTTTTCTTTTAACCAAGGGATTATTGCAGTGGTATCAAGGCCGCCGGAATATGCCAAAATAACTTTTTCCTTCATAATAAAAACCTCCTAATAAATTACGTTTTTTGTAGTAATAAGATATAAACAATAATGCAATACAAATAATATACATCATTAAATATAATTATGCAAGTGTAATAATATACATAATGATGATTAAACATGCACACAAAATGCATGAAAAGTGCATAAATAGTTATTAAAAGTAAACTTTTGAACAAAAAGACGTAAATAAGTAATTTAAAAAATACAAATTTTGTAAAAAAAACACTTGAATAATATACATACAAGATGTATAATTATACAATATATTTCTTAGGTAGTGAATAGAGTTAAATGCCTTTGCGAATAATTGGAGATATATTAGTGTTAAATAAAAAATATAGAAAGAATATTTATAATAGAAACGAAAGGTTATGAGAAAGGATGAATGATATGATTAAAGTTGGAATTATAGGAGCGACCGGTTATGCAGGCGGTGAGCTGGTACGTTTGTTATTAGGACATAGACAGGCAGAAATCAAATGGTTTGGTTCTAAAAGTTATATTGGGCAGCAATTTAGTCATATTTATCAGAATATGTTTCAGTTAGTTGAGGAGAAATGTCTTGATGATAATATGGATGAACTGGCAAAACAGGTAGATGTCATTTTCACAGCGACACCACAGGGATTGTGCGCTTCCTTATTAAATGAAGATATTTTAAATAAAGTGAAAGTCATAGATCTAAGTGCCGATTATAGAATCAAAGATGTGGAAACTTATGAACAGTGGTATGGATTAAGACATGCCTCTCCCCAATTGATTGAAGAAGCCGTTTATGGATTATGTGAAGTAAACCGTGAATCAATTAAAAATGCTCGATTAATAGCGAATCCGGGCTGTTATCCAACTTGCAGCTTTTTATCTGTTTATCCATTAGTAAAAGAGGGAATTATTCAAACGGAGACTCTTATTATAGATGCAAAATCAGGAACTTCAGGTGCTGGAAGAGGAGCGAAAGTAGATAACCTCTATTGTGAAGTCAATGAGAACATGAAGGCATATTCAGCAGCAAATCATAGACACACACCGGAAATCGAGGAACAATTAAGTTATGCGGCAGGCAAAAAAGTGGTGATGAACTTTACACCGCATTTGGTTCCGATGAACCGGGGGATACTGATAACGGCATATGCTTCTTTAAAAGAGGAGATGACCTACGAAGAAATGAAAGCAGTTTATGATAAATATTATGAAAAAGAGTATTTTGTAAGAGTGTTGGAAAAGGATGTCTATCCTCAGACAAAATGGGTAGAAGGAAGTAATTTTGTGGACGTAAATTTTAAAATTGACACTAGAACAAATCGTGTAATAATGATGGGAGCTATGGACAATTTGGTAAAAGGAGCGGCAGGTCAGGCTGTACAAAATATGAACCTTATGTTTGGGTTGGAAGAAAGTATGGGATTACAATTGGTACCAATGTTTCCATAAGGATTAAATAGAAATAGGAGGAGAACAAATGATCAGAGTTATGACCATGGAAGATTATGACAGCTTGTTTCAATTATGGAACACGATAGAAGGGTTGGGAATTCGAAAAATTGACGATTCCAGAGAAGGTATTGAACGGTTTCTAAAACGAAATCCAACTACAAGTGTAGTCGCGGAAGAAGATGGAAAAATTGTTGGTGGAATTCTTTGTGGTCATGACGGACGAAGAGGCTGCTTTTATCATGTGTGCGTGGCAGAAGATTATCGGCATAAAGGAATAGGAACACAAATGGCATTGAAGGCAGTTGAAGCATTACGAGAAGAGAAAATCAATAAAGTCAGTTTAATTGCATTTCGCAGAAATTTCGGAGGTAATGCGTTTTGGAAAAAAATGAAATGGGAAGAAAGAACGGAATTAAATTATTATGATTATTCATTAGATGAAAATAATGTAACTATATTTGTGGAAGGTTAAATTGGAGGAATAGTATGAAGATTTTAGATGGTGGAGTCACTAGTCCAAAAGGATTCTTGGCTGCGGGTATTTCGGCAGGAATTAAAAATGAAAATAAGAAAGATATGGCTATGATATATAGTGAGAAGCCTTGTGAGTCAGCAGGGACATTTACTACGAACATTGTGCAGGCCGCACCTGTGAAATGGGATAAAGAACGTGTTTATAGCAAAGAAAAGGCACAAGTAGTTGTGATTAATAGTGGTATAGCCAATGCGTGTACCGGTGAAAAAGGTTTCCATTATTGCAGACAGACTGCATTAAAAGCATCGGAAGTTTTACAAGTGAAAGAAGGTAGTGTTTTGGTAGCATCTACAGGTGTGATTGGAAAACAGTTACCAATGGATTGTTTGGCGAAAGGGATAGAGCTGCTGGTTCCGGAATTAAAGGATTCGATCGAAGGAGGAAATAATGCCGCTCAAGCAATTATGACAACAGATACATGTCCAAAAGAAATTGCTGTAGAATTTGAAATTGGTGGAAAAACAGTTACAATTGGTGGAATGTGCAAGGGTTCGGGCATGATACATCCTAATATGTGTACTATGTTAGCATTTGTTACCACTGATTTGGCAATTTGCAAAGAATTACTTCAGGAAGCTTTGAGTGAAGTTGTAAAAGATACTTATAATATGGTTTCTGTTGATGGAGATACCTCTACAAATGACACGGTGCTATTATTAGCGAATGGATTAGCAGGTAATCAAATAATTAAAGAAAAAAATGAAGATTATAATCTGTTTTTAGAAGCTCTGAACTATATAAATACGATATTAGCGAAGAAAATTGCTGGTGACGGGGAAGGGGCAACTGCTCTATTTGAAGTGAAAGTTGTGAATGCTCAGACAAAGGAACAGGCAGTCACATTAAGCAAATCCATTGTTACTTCCAGTCTTACAAAAGCAGCCATTTATGGACATGATGCAAACTGGGGACGCATCTTGTGTGCTATGGGATATGCCGGAGTCACTTTTGAACCGGAAAAGGTAGATTTATTTTTTGAGAGTAAGGCAGGTAGGATAAAGATAATAGAAAATGGTGTTGCAACAGATTATAGTGAAGAAGAAGCAACCAGAATTTTATCTGAAGAAGAAGTTTCTGCAATTGCCGATATAAAAATGGGAGCTGCTGCTGCGACTGCATGGGGATGTGATTTGACTTATGATTATGTCAAGATTAATGCGGATTATCGTTCATAGAGTTATTTTGAGAGAAGAGAGGTAATAAAATGGGAATGGAGAAATATTTAGAAAAAGCGGAAGTATTAATAGAAGCACTTCCTTATATACAACGATTCAAATGTAAGATAATAATTGTGAAATATGGTGGAAGTGCCATGTTGGATGAAGAGTTGAAAAAAAATGTGATTGAAGATGTCACTTTATTAAAATTAGTTGGATTTAAACCGATTATTGTTCATGGAGGCGGAAAAGATATAAATAAATGGGTTAAGAAATCGGGTATGGAGACTCAATTCATAAATGGATTACGTGTTACGGATGATGCTACTATGGAAATTGCTGAGATGGTATTAAATCGAGTAAATAAAAGTCTGGTTCAAAAAATTCAATCTCTTGGAGTAGGAGCTGTTGGTATTTCAGGGAAAGACGGCGGTCTTTTAAAGGTTGAAAAAAAGTATTCAGATGGAAAGGATATTGGATTCGTAGGAGAAATAAAAGAAGTAAATCCTAAAATATTAAATGACTTAATAGAAAAAGATTTTATTCCGATTATTTGTCCAATTGGTTATGATGAAAATTTTGAAACGTATAATATAAATGCAGATGATGCTGCTTGTGCGATCGCAAAATCATTAAAAGCAGAAAAGTTAGCTTTTTTAACGGATATTGAAGGAGTTTATAAAGATCCGAAAGATGCATCTACTTTAATATCAGAACTTACAGTTTCAGAAGGGAAGTGTTTATTAGAAGAAGGAAATATTGGTGGAGGGATGCTGCCAAAGTTGTATAATTGTATGGATGCAATTGAAAATGGTGTTTCTAGAGTGCATATTTTAGATGGTAGAATTCCTCATTGTCTCTTATTGGAAATATTTACGAATCGTGGGATAGGAACAGCAATTTTAGGTGATGAAGAAAGGAGATATTTTAATGGAAAATCATAATTATATAGAAGAAACAGATAAGATATTAGTAAAAACATATAATCGTTATCAGATTGTGATTGAAAAAGGAGAAGACGTTTATCTTTACGATATTAATGGTAAAAAGTATCTCGATTTTGCAGCAGGTATTGCAGTGAATGGATTGGGTTATAGTAATGAAAAGTATAAAAATGCTTTAAAGGAACAGATAGATAAGGTTACACATGTATCGAATTTATATTACAATGTACCGGCTTATGAAGCAGCTCTCAAATTTAAGAAAGCATCTGGTATGGATAGAGTATTTTTTACAAACAGCGGTGCGGAAGCGATCGAAGGTGCCTTAAAAATTGCAAGAAGATACGTATACAAAGAAAACATTACAACAATCCATGAAATTATAACCATGAGAAGATCTTTTCACGGAAGAACACTTGGTGCGTTATCGGTAACACATAGTCCAAAATACCGTTATCCTTTTAAACCGTTAATTCCGGGGGTAAAATTCGCAGATTATAATGATATCTTAAGTGTGAAGGAACAAGTGACGGAGCAGACATGTGCAATTATAGTAGAACCGGTTCAGGGTGAAGGCGGAATCCATCCCGCAAGCCAATACTTTTTAAAAGAGCTTAGAAAGTTGTGTGATCAAAGAAAAATATTACTTATTTTTGATGAAGTCCAGTGTGGAATGGGAAGAACTGGCGATATGTTTGCATGGCAGGGATATGGTGTAAAACCGGATATATTGGTATCGGCCAAAGGATTAGGATGTGGAATTCCGGTCGGTGCATTTGCAATGACGGAAGAAGTTGCTCAAAGATCGTTAAAACCAGGAGACCATGGGACTACTTATGGTGGAAATCCATTTGCCTGTAAAGCTGTCAGTACTATATTTGATATTTTTGAAGAAGAGAATATTTTAAAAAATGTAAAAGAGGTAAGTTCTTATTTAGAAGAAAAATTGGATATGTTAGTAGAAAAATATCCTGAAATCGTGGAACGTCGTGGGAAAGGTTTATTACAAGGATTGGAATTTAATAAACCGGTTGCTCCGATTATTGAAAAAATCATGCAAGAAGGAGCTTTCGTTATACCAGCAGGAGAAAAAGTACTCCGATTTGTACCACCATTAGTAATAAAAAAAGAGCATGTAGAGGAACTGATAGTAATTTTAGAAAAAAGCCTCTCTTAAGCTTAAGTATAAAATCCCAATTATAGAGAAAACTATGAAGTATAACGAAAGATTAGGTTATTGAGGAGGTTTTTTCTATGATTGGGATTTTAATTGCTCTTTTATCGGGAGCACTTATGAGTATACAAGGTGTTTTTAATACACAGGTAACAGACAAAACGAGTTTGTGGGTTGCTAATGGCTGGGTTCAATCAACAGCTTTACTGGTCTGTTTGTTAGCCTGGTTTGTTACAGGTCGTGAGAGTATCGAAGGATTAATGAAAATACAACCAAAATATCTATTGGCAGGCGGGATAATTGGAGCTTTTATTACCCTTACTGTTGTAAAAAGCATGGAGTCCTTAGGTCCTGCAAAAGCTGTAATGTTAATTGTAATATCACAGTTAGTAGTAGCCTATTGTATTGAATTGTTAGGTTTATTTGGTGTTGAAAAGGAATCTTTTGAGTGGAAAAAAGTAGTAGCTGTAGCATTATCAATATTGGGATTTATAATTTTTAAATGGAATTCATGAATTACTATTGTAATAAGAATTAATTTTAGTTACAATAGTATAGTCTAGGTATGTATAAAGGCTCTTAATAATTAATAAATAATTAAGGAGACTTATACAAAAATGAGCGATTCAAAAAAATTCAAAGTATTTTCAGTAATACTGTTTTTGCTTTTATTTTTTTGTATGGGCTGTAATAAAAAGGAAAATGTACTTTTTGAAGAGGAATTTCAAGAGATACGTGAAAAGCAGAATGCCAATACAGAACAAGAAATAAAAGATACGAAAGAGGATACTGAAAAGACAAATGATTTAAAAGAAGATGCCAAAGAGAATCAACAGGATAAAAATCAAAAGGTCTGTGTTTATGTTTGTGGAGCAGTGAATAATCCAGGAGTCTATTGCCTGGAGAAAGGCAAACGAATTGCAGATGTCATCGAAATGGCAGGTGGTCTGAAAGAAGAAGCTGATTTGGATTATATTAACCTCGCAGAAATATTAACAGATGCCCAAATGATCAAAGTCCTGACGGTAGAAGAAGCGCAAAATGAGAAGACAAAAGAAAATACAAATGCGGATTCAGAGTTAAAACAAAAAGAAAAAAGTGTGGTGAACTTGAACACTGCAACTTTGGAACAATTAATGACAATTCCTGGAATCGGTCAGAATAAAGCAGACAGTATCATTGCTTATCGCGAGGAACATGGCAGCTTTCATGCAGTTGAAGATATTATGAACATACCAGGAATTAAAGAAGGAGTTTTAAAAAAAATTAAAGATTATATAACAGTTGATTGAGGTGAAATACATGGGAAAAAGGGTACTCGTTGTTGATGATGAAAAGCTAATTGTAAAAGGAATCCGATTTAGTCTTGAACAAGACGGAATGGATGTTGATTGTGCATACGATGGGGAGGAAGCTTTAAATTTAGCAAAAGAAAATGAATATGATATTATTCTGTTAGACGTAATGCTTCCCAAATTTGATGGATTTGAAGTGTGTCAGCAAATTAGGGATTTTTCTAGTGTTCCAATTGTAATGCTCACTGCAAAAGGTGAGGATATGGATAAAATTCTAGGGTTAGAATACGGTGCAGATGATTACATAACAAAACCATTTAATATTTTAGAAGTAAAAGCCAGAATTAAAGCAATTATGCGCAGGACCAAAAAAGATGTAAAGAAAGAAGAAAATCCAAAGAATATATCTATAGGTGATTTGCGTATGGATTGTGAGAGCCGTCGTGTTTATATTGCAGGAAAAGAAATTAATCTGACTGCAAAAGAATTTGATGTACTCGAATTACTTGTGTTGAATCCAAATAAAGTATACAGCCGTGAAAATTTACTAAATATCGTTTGGGGCTATGAATATCCTGGAGATGTAAGGACCGTGGATGTTCATATACGAAGATTAAGAGAAAAGATTGAAACGAACCCAAGCGAACCAAAATACGTTCATACAAAATGGGGAGTGGGTTATTATTTCCAGAATTAGCATAAAAAATAAATTTTTGAGAAGCCTTCGGTTTCGGATTCTGGTACTTGTGCTTGGAAGTGGTATTATTCCCAGCATACTTGTTTCTATTGGTATGCAGAGTGGTTTTGAAGAGCGTTCTGTATCTTTGAAAATTAAAGAGGTTCAAGTTCAAACAAAAATTTTAGCAAATCAGATAAGCAGCTATGACTATTTAAATGATACTTCTATTGAAGTTATAAATGGGGAATTGGCGCAATTATCAAATTTATATAATGGGCGTATTATGGTCATCGATAAGAGTTTTCGCATAGTGAAAGATACATATTCTCTTGAAAAAGACAAAACGATCATTTCAGAAGAAGTTGTGAAAAGCTTTCAGGGAGAAGATTCATCTTATTATGACAAAAAGAATGGATTTATAGAAGTCACTGTTCCAATTATAGACTCTTTAAAAGATGATAGAATTGGAGTAATGGTGGTATGTGTATCAACCGCAAATATATTAGATAGTATAGAAGCAATGAAGGAGAAAAGTCTGATTGTACAGATTGCAGTTTATATTGTGATATGGGTTGTTGCGGTCTTCTTTTCTACCAAATTGGTAAAACCTTTCGGAAGAATTTCAAGTGCTATCGAGGGACTTTCTGATGGTTACCTGGATGAAAATATTTCAGTTGCAGATTATACAGAAACGGAGCTTATCTCACAAGCATTTAATAAGATGTTGGGACGGATAAAGGTTCTTGATGATTCGAGACAGGAATTTGTTTCCAATGTATCCCATGAACTTAAAACACCGATTACTTCGATGAAGGTATTAGCTGATTCACTTTTAATGCAGGAAGATGTACCGGTAGAGCTTTATAAAGAATTTATGACAGACATAGCAGAAGAAATCGACCGTGAAAGTAAAATAATCAATGATTTGCTTTCATTAGTCCGTATGGATAAATCTTCTGCAAATTTAAATATTAATTTAGTTAATATTAATGAGATGCTTGAGTTAATATTAAAGAGGCTGCGACCTATAGCAGCGAATCGTAATATTGAACTTGTATTTGAAAGTTTCCGCCCGGTTACTGCAGAAGTGGATGAAGTGAAGTTAACACTAGCGTTTTCGAATTTAGTAGAAAATGCAATTAAATATAATAAAGATGATGGATGGGTACATGTTTCGTTAAATTCAGATCATAAATACTTTTTTGTAGAAGTTGCAGATTCTGGAATCGGAATTCCGGAGGAATCTTTAGAACATATTTTTGAAAGGTTCTATCGTGTAGATAAATCTCATTCTACAGAAATCAGTGGCACTGGTTTGGGACTAGCTATTACAAGAAGTGCTATTTTAATGCACCGTGGTGCAGTTAAAGTCTATAGTAAAGAAAATGAGGGTACTACATTTACTGTCAGGGTACCTTTGAATTATATTACTTAGGCATAGAGAAGAGGTGCACAATGAAAAAGTTTAATAAGATAATGATTTTGTTCATTCTGATTAGTATTAGTTGTATTGCCTGCAAAAATCAAAAGACAGAGAAGGCAGGAGCAATTGATATCTATTATATTAATAATCAAATAAGCGGGTTAGTTCCTTATGAACATGTGTTAAAAGGAAAGTCTCAGGAGGAAAAACTGAAAGAAGTCATCAAGATGATACAGGATGATCCAGTCAGTATTGATTGCAAAAGAGCATTTACAGAAAATATTAAAATAGTAGATTATATTTTGGATAATAATCGATTAGAGATTACATTTAATGATGCATATCTTGGTATGGAAACGACAAGAGAAGTACTTTGCAGAGCATCTATTGTGAAAACGGTTACGCAGTTGGATTTTGTGCAATACGTAGTATTTAAAGTTCAAGATGCACCATTAACGGATTATAAAGGGAACCCAATTGGAGTTATGACAAAAGACAGTTTTATTGATAATACCAAAGAACAAATAAATTCTGTTCAAGCAGCCACATTGAAGTTGTATTTCTCGAATAAAAAGGGTGACCAACTGATAGAAGAAATTCAAGATGTCCACTATAGTAGTAATATGCCTATAGAAAAGGTAGTGGTTCAGCAATTAATTGCTGGTCCTGCCGGGGATAACGGATATCAGTCCATTTCACCGGATACCAAGATAATCAGTATTTCTCAAAAGGATGGAGTTTGTTATGTAGATTTTAATGAAAAATTTCTTGAAGGAATTGATGGAGTTTCCAAAGAGATCGGTGTCTACTCCGTAGTGAATTCTCTATCAGAAGTACCGGGCATTAATAAAGTTCAAATATCAATTAATGGAGATACAAAAGTATCTATTAGTGACAAAATAAAATTAAATAATATGCTGGAACGTAATTTAGATTTAATAGAATCAAAAGATTCTATTAAAAATGAAGTGGAATTACCTTAGAAGGGAGCGATTTTTTTCGTAAGTAAAAGACCACTTTTGTTTTGTGGTATTTTTTTCTGCTTTGGTATCCTGATAGCAAAAGAGGATGTAACCATTATTTTGTTTTTCGTATCAATTTTAATGATGATATGGATATATTATAAAAGGAACAAGCTTCCTCTTTTGCTTATTACATTTTTGATAGCTGGTTATATAAGGTATGGACAGGCAATTGAGCTTGAATCACCGTTATATAGAATGAATGATAATCAGAATGTTTTAGCAGCAGGAAAGATATACAAAACAGAAGTAAAAAATAAAAAAGAATATTTATATTTAAATGATGTTCAAATGATGGTAGGAAGTCGAAAGTTTCCTGCAAATTCAATTCTAATTATTTCTAATTATCACGTGAGTTCTCACATTGGAAATCAAATTAAAATAAAAGGAAAATTTAAGAAATGGAAGAATGCAAAAAATCCAGGGGCTTTTAATGAGTCTCAATATTATCATACATTAAACATAGGTGGAAAAGTTTTATTAAATAGTTATACTATGATAGATGATACTACAGATTATTTAGGAGAATGGCTTAAAAAGCTTCGCACTAAAACACGTCAGACATATGAAAAGCTCTGTACAGATAAAGATGCAGGTGTGTTATGTGCTATGATATTAGGAGATACGACTAAACTTGAGGATACGACAAAAGATATATATAAAGATGCAGGAATCATGCATATATTAGCAATTTCGGGGTTACATATTTCAATGTTAGGGCTGCTTTGTTATCGTTTATTTCGAAGACTGGGAATAGGAATCTTAAGTAGTAGTGTGATTGCTAGTTTTATTGTAAGTAGTTATGGGATTCTTACTGGTTCTAGTATTTCTACTCATAGAGCGGTTTTAATGTTTTTAATATTTATGGGAGCTCAATTGTTAGGGAGAACTTTTGATATGTTTACTGCCGTTTCCCTTACAGCGTTAGTTATGTTGTATGGGAATCCTTTTGTAATGTTTCAGGGAGCTTTTTTACTCTCATATGGGGGAGTTATCATAATAGCTTTCTATCAAGAAATTGAGCAGATAAGGACAAGTGATAAATGCGAGCAACCTGAGGAGGTGAAAGTCAAGAAAACCCAAAGAATAAAAAAATGCTTGGATTTTCTTACAGAGGGAATTAAGAGTAGTTTTTTCATTCAAATTGGTCTATTGCCTATTATTGCGAACTTTTATTATGAATCGCCTCGTTATGCAGTTTTTACCAATCTTTTCGTTCTAATTTTGGCTCCTATGATTTTACAGTCAGGGCTTTTGGGCGGTATGGTAGGAAATGTCTGCCCATATCTGGGGAGAGTTATATTACAAGGCTGCTCATTCATGATTGATCTTGTTGAAAATATCTGTAAGTTTTTCCGGTTACTCCCCTTTTCCCAATGGATTATTGGAAAACCACAAAGCTGGCAGATATTCATATATTATTTATTCTTTATTATCTTTATTTCAGGGATTATTTTATGTAAGAAAAAAGTTTTGAGATTTGGAATTTTTGTAATCTTCTCGAATATTCTGTTTCTAATAATCAGTCTGCACATACATTCTGAAGTAGAAGTCACCATTTTATACGTGGGGCAGGGAGATGGGAGTTACATTCGCGGACCTGCTGGTAAGCACTATTTTATTGATGGCGGCAGTAGTGATTTGAAGGAAGTAGGAAAAAATCAAATTTTACCTTTCCTGAAATCGAAAGGAGTAAAACAAATTGATTATTGGTTTATTAGTCATTCGGATGAAGATCATATTTCGGGACTTAAGGAGGTTCTAAAGGATAACTATCATGTTAAGTGTTTATTTCTGCCTAAGATGAAAATAGATAACAGTAAATATAAGGAACTGATTAGTTTAGCAAAAAAAGCGGGAACGAAAGTAATGTATATACAAAAGGGTAATATACTTCAAGAAAAGTACAAGGAGAAAAAGATGGTTCTAAAATGTTTATATCCTTGTATAGATAATTTAATCTCTGAAGAGTCATGTAATGAAAACTCGGCAGTCATGAGTTTGGAATTTTTTAATATAAAAGGTCTGTTTACCGGAGATATTGGTTTTCAAGGAGAAGAGATTTTATTACAGAATAAAAATCTTCTTTCGGATTGTGACTTTTTGAAAGTAGCTCATCATGGATCTAAAAATTCAACTTCAGACAAATTTCTGCAAGTAGTCAAACCAGAGATTTCTCTTATTTCGTGCGGTGAGAATAATTCTTACGGTCATCCACATAAGGAACTGCTCAGTCGCTTATCTAATATGAAAAGCAGGAGTTATATCACATATCAGGAAGGTGCGGTCACAATCAAAATTTTTAAGAGTTATGATAACAAAGTGAAGATGGTAGTTGAAAAGTTTTCCCCACACTGATACAATGGACAGGGTGATAAAATGAAAAGTATAAACGAAGATATAAAAAATAATGATTTTAAGCAAGTTTATTTGTTATATGGAGAAGAAGCCTTCTTAAAAAAACGGTATAAGAAGAAGCTGCGTCAAGCATTGGCGGCAGAGGATGATACGATGAATTGTTCTAGTTTTGAAGGAAAAGGTATTAATCCAAATGAAGTGATAGATCTGGCAGAGACACTACCTTTTTTTTCAGAAAGACGAGTGATTATAATAGAAGATAGTGGTTTTTTTAAGAATCAAAGTCCAGAGATGGCTGAGTATATGAAGGAAATAGCTCCCAGTACATATTTTGTATTTGTGGAAGAGGAAGTTGATAAACGAAGTAAAATGTTCAAGGCAGTTAAAACAGCGGGAAGAATCGTGGAATTTCCGAGGCAGGATGCGCAAACATTGACAAAATGGATCATTGGATTATTGAAAGCTGAAAATAAAAAGATAACGCAGCCTACGATGCATTTGTTTTTAGAAATGGTAGGCAATGATATGGAGAATATTGAAAAAGAAATAGAAAAAATCATTTGTTATATAGGGGACCGGGAAGTCATTGAAAGTGAAGATATTAAAGCAGTATGTACTTATCAGGTAACCAATCAGATTTTTGAAATGATAAGCTCTATTGCAGAGCGAAAGCATAAGAAGGCATTACAGCTTTACTATGATTTGCTTGCATTAAAAGAACCACCAATGAGAATTCTTTTTTTAATCGCAAGACAATTTAATTTACTTATGCAGGTCAAAGAATTGAAAAAATTGGGATATGATTCAAAAACAATCGGACAAAAAACAGGCTTATATGGTTTTGTTGTAGGGAAATATATTTCTCAATCGAAACATTTTACGATAGAACAATTAAAGGAAGCATTGCAAGATTGTGTTGAAATGGAAGAACAGGTAAAGAGTGGAAAGATCATTGACCGTATATGTATTGAACTTCTTATTGTAAAATATAGTCAGGATTAACTGTATAAATTAAAAAAGCAACCAACATGACGGTATTGGTTGCTTTTTATTATTTAATTATGCAATTTTGTTAACCGCTTGTGTTAAACGAGAAATTTTTCTTGAAGATGTGTTTTTATGATAAACACCCTTAGAAGTTGCTTTATCAATTGCTGAAATCGCATTGATTAATGCAGCATTGGCAGCTACCTTATCATTAGCAGTAACGGCAGCATCTACTTTTTTAATCATAGTTTTTACGTTAGATCTGATTGCTTTGTTTCGATCTGCTTTTGTTTTGTTTACTAAAATTCTCTTCTTTGCTGATTTAATATTAGCCAAGATAATACCTCCAAACATAAATGTAAATTTGTTAATTTTGAAATTTATGTTTCATTAAAGCCGGACACGGTCGTTTCTAATGTAAACATACTAATTAATCATAGTCTAATAATGGAAATATGTCAATACATAATTCTGAAAAAAATGCAAAAAATAAGTAAATCAAAAGTTCAAAGAAACGTAGGAGTGAAAAACATGAGTAAATTTCAAATGAGAACAGATCTGGCACTTGAAACACGTGAAAAGTTTCAAGAAGATAATGTGGAAATTAAGGGAGTTACAATCGATGAATATTATATTGATAACTCAGAAATTCAAATTACTGAAGTTAACATTGAAACAGAAAATGCAGCAAAAGCAATGGGAAAGCCCAAAGGGGCTTATATTACATTAGAAGCTCCGAATATGATGGAACCGGATGAAGGGTATCATCGGGAAATATCAGACGAACTTGCAAAACAAATTCAGAAATTATTACCGAATCAGGGAAAAGAACAATCGGTTTTGGTAGTTGGTCTTGGAAATCGCCAAGTGACTCCAGATGCGTTGGGGCCTTATGTGGTTGATAATCTTTTGATAACAAGACATGTAGTAAAAGAATATGGGAAATATGCGATGGGAAAAGAAGAAGTAAATACAGTAAGCAGTATTGTACCTGGTGTAATGGCTCAAACTGGAATGGAACCGGTTGAAGTGATTGGCGGAATTATAAAGGAGACTTCTCCGGATGTTATTATTGTAATCGATGCATTAGCAGCCAGGAATACGAAACGTTTAAACCGCACAATTCAAATTACAGATACAGGAATTAATCCTGGTTCAGGAGTTGGAAATCATAGAAGTGGAATTAATCAGGAAAGTATAGGCATTCCGGTAATTGCCATTGGCATTCCAACTGTAGTAGATGCTGCGACTATCGTTCAAGACACAATGAAAAATCTTGTAGATGCAATGGAAGAAATTCAAGGAGGAGAAAAATTAGGAACTGCATATGATTCTTTAAATGATTTTGAAAAATATCAATTGATACAAGAAGTTATTTCACCACATTTGAATGGGATGTTTGTAACACCAAAAGATATTGATGAGACAATTAAAAGATTAAGCTTTACTTTGTCAGAAGGATTAAATATTGCATTACAGGTATAACTATAAAAATATATAGAGAGAGAATATTATTTTTATCAGGAGAATATAAATAATAAGGTACCATACGAATTAGGACGCAAAGCCTAATAGAAGGTGAAAGGTGGAGCCGGTGATGAAAGTGCAAAAAAAAAGAAGATATTTAGTTCAAAAAACGATACTTTTAATCATGATTATTTATTTTGCCTGGTTTGCATATAGAACAAACGAATCTATACATTATACAAGAACAATTCTACAGGTTTCAAATCATCTGCAGAATAAATTATACCAATCTATTATTCAAAATTATTGTATCGGCATGTATTATGACTTCGAGGCAGAAAAAGACAAGCAGACATTCGACTATTTGGTGATTACTTTAAAAGAAATACTGCCGATATATGATTTTGTTTCAGAGTCGACATCCAATCAAAAAGAAATTGAAAGTGCTTTAACTTATAATATGATAATTGCTCAAGAAGGACAAGATGAAAATCATAAATCAGAGATAAAAGATAAAGAGCAGAAGAAAGAACAAAAAGCGGTAAAGAAGGATAAGGATAAAGAAGAAACGAAAGAAGCAGCGAATTATTCTATTGATAAATTAAGTGATTTTGATTATCTTTTAAGTAGCTTTTATGTTGTGGATAGAACAACAACTATAGATAGTTCACAGTTAAATGCAAAAGCGTTTTTAGAGAAAGATATGAAAATGAGCCATGATAATAAGAACCCACAGATTTTGATTTATCACACGCATTCCCAGGAAGCATTTTCAGATTCAAGACCAGGAGATAAGACTATGTCTGTTGTAGGAGTAGGGGACTATCTTACATCTTTATTAACAGATAAATATGGATATAATGTAATTCATCACAAAGGCGAGTACGATTTAGAAAGCAGAGATTATGCATATACTTTGGCAGCTTCTGCAGTAGAAAAAATATTGAAAGATAATCCTTCTATTGAAGTTGTTATAGATTTACATAGAGATGGAGTAAATGAAAAAACGCATTTGACTACCAATGTTAATGGAAAGTCTACTGCACAATTTATGTTTTTTAATGGTCTTAGCAGAACTACCAAAAACGGAAACATAGATTATTTATATAATCCTTATATTTCTGATAATTTAGCGTTTTCTTTTCAGTTGCAATTAAAAGCGAATATGAAATATCCGGGACTTGCTAGAAATATTTATTTGAAAGGTTACCGATATAATCTGCATTTTCGTCCTAAGTCCATTTTGATGGAGGTGGGTGCTCAAACGAATACATTTGATGAAGCAAAAAATACAATGGATCCCATAGCCGACATTCTGCATCAAGTACTTCAGTAATTTACTAGAATAAAATGCCAAAAAAAATGGGAAAATACTCAAAATAGTGTGATAATATTGAAAAAAATATTTAAAAGTGATATAATTCCTTATGGTTGAACAAAAAAATTTATATAAGGGAGAGGAGCAACTATGAGGTTTAAAAAAATAGGGATTCGAATTTTAAGCTGGGTTTTACCGGTTGTAATTATTGGAATGGCTGTTTTGGCCATTATAAGCAGTTATTCAAGCAGAAATATAATGAATCAACAAATACAGGCTACGATGTCAGCAGAGTTAAGAGCTCAGATGGAAAAAATCAACAAGGAGATGGGGGAAGTTGAATTGTTGGCTGACGCTATTTCAAAAACGGTAAGTGCTTCCTATCAAGATACAAAATTGGAAGAATATGAAGTAATGTTAGGGGATATGATCTATACCAATGATTTGATATTAGGAAGTGGAATATGGTTTGAACCTTTTGTATATGATGAAACGCAGAAATATGTTGGGCCTTATGTATATAAAGATGGTGATAAACCAGTCGTAACAATGGATTATAGTAATGCAGAATATAATTATTTTGGATATGAGTTTTATACAAATGTAAAGAAAGAAAATGCAGAGCCAATGTTTACGGAAGCGTATTATGATGAAACTTCTGATACCGTAATGTCTTCCTGTTCTGCGCCTATTTATGATAGTAACAAAAAATTTATCGGTGTAGTTACAGTTGATATTCAGCTGGCATCAGTACAGGCATATGTTTCAGAAATTTCGGTCGGAAAAACAGGAAATGCGTTTTTACTGAATAGAGATGGTTTATATTTAAGTTCTCAAGATGCTGAAAAACAAATGAATGTAAATATTAAAGAAGATCCCAGCCAATCTCTAAAAGCAATTGCAGGTGAAATCCTTTCAGGTAAAGCGGGTAATTCTGAATATACTCAAAATGGAAAAAACTATAATGTGTATTATGATATAATACCTGGATTGAATTGGACTTTGGTAATTCAAATGGATCAAGGTGAATTACAGGCGCCTATCAGTGAGTTGATTGTTAAATTAATTATTGTTGCAATGATATCTATTGCATTAAGTATTTTAGTAATACTTTATCAAGTTGTTCATCTAACAAAAACAATGAAGCAGGTAAGTATTTTTGCAGAAAATCTGTCACAGGGAGATTTTACGGTGGAACCTGTTATCGTAAAAGAACAAGATGAATTAGGACATATGGGGGAAGCTTTAAATACGATGTACTTAGAAAATAAGAGTGTGATTGCTACTATTTCTAAAGAATCAGGGGAAGTACAATTCTCAAGTGAGCATTTAAGTAAAATATCACAAGAATTATTGAAAGGTTTTAAAAATATTAAAGAAACGATAGCTTCTGTTAATGAGGATATGATGACTTCCAGTGCAGCAACGGAAGAAATCACAGCATCTGTACACGAAGTTAATAATTCACTTGTACAATTGGCAGCTCAAACAGTAAAAAGCAGTAATATGTCAAACGAGATTCGTGATAGAGCGAAAGATATTGAGACGAATAGTGCAGAATCATTTGAAAGTGCAATTACACTTACAAAACAATATGAAAATAATTTAACAAAAAGCATTGAAAAAGCTGAAATTGTTGATGAAATAGGAGTGATGGCGGAATCTATTTCATCCATTGCGGAACAAATTAATCTTCTTGCTTTAAATGCATCAATTGAAGCTGCTAGAGCAGGAGAACAAGGAAGAGGATTCGCAGTAGTTGCTACTGAAATCGGAAAATTAGCTGGAGATACAGCTAAAACAGTAGATGAGATAAAAGAAACGATTCAAGAAATTCAGGTAGCTTTTAATAGTTTATCGGACGATGCAAGGAATTTACTTGATTTTATTGAAAAAACGGTAACACCTGATTATAATTCTTTTGTACAAGTAGGTAAACAATACGGTAAAGATGCACAAAGTATTGAATTAATAGCAAAAGAATTAACAAATATGGCAGAATCAATCAAATCTACAATGGGAGAAGTCGAAGAAGCGATTGATAATATCGCGGAAGCTGCGCAGAATACAGCAGACAGCAGTTCGACAATTATGGAATATACGGAAGATGTAACCGTTAAAGTGGACGAAGTTGCAGAAATGTCAGAGCATCAGAAAGTAGTATCAAATAAATTAAATGATTTAGTTCAGAAGTTTAAGCTATAATTTTGTTCCTTATCATTATTTTATAAAGATTTAATAAATGTATGAAAGCCTTAAAAATGTAATGTTGTTAGCACTCTTGAAAGAAGAGTGCTAATTTTCTCTTGACAATTTATTTTTTGGGTATTAATATTATTTTTAGATGAAAAAAGAAAAATAGTGAAAAAGGAGTGTTTTATATGGCTAAAACCCAAGGTAGTCTTTCAATTAATAGTGAAAATATTTTTCCAATTATTAAGAAATGGTTGTATTCAGATCATGATATTTTTTATAGAGAATTAATTTCAAATGGTACGGATGCAATTACTAAATTAAAAAAATTAGAAATGATGGGAGAGTATGAGTTCCCAGAAGATTATGAAGCGAAGATAAAAATAATAGTGAATCCGGAAGAGAAGACTCTTAAGGTTATTGATAATGGATTAGGAATGACAGCTGAAGAAGTAGAAGAGTATATTAATCAAATCGCTTTTTCCGGTGCAACTGATTTCTTAGAAAAATATAAAGATAAAACAAATGAAGACCAAATTATTGGTCATTTCGGGTTAGGTTTTTATTCTGCTTTTATGGTAGCGGATGAAGTTCATATTGATTCATTATCATATAAAGATGGTGCCAAACCTATTCATTGGGAATGTGATGGTGGAACAGAATACAATATGGATGAGGGAAGCAAGGAAGGTGTTGGAACAGAGATCACCTTATTTTTGAATGAAGACAGCCTCGAGTTTGCAAATGAATATCGTGCCAAGGAAATAATTGAGAAATACTGTTCTTTTATGCCTGTTGAGATTTATTTAGAAAAAGCAAATGCTGAACCTGAGTATGAAACAATTCTACCGGAAGAAAAGACAGATAAAGATACTGTTATAGAAACCATAATAGAAGAAGCCAAAACTGAGGAAAAAGAAAATGAAAACGGTGAAAAAGAGATTGTAGAAATATCACCGAAGACGGAAAAACTTAAAATTTTGAAAAGACCGGTCGCATTAAATGATACGCAGCCATTATGGACGAAACATCCAAATGAATGTACAGATGAGGATTATAAGAAATTTTATCGCAAAGTCTTTATGGATTATAAAGAACCACTTTTCTGGATTCATTTAAATATGGATTATCCATTTAATTTAAAAGGAATTTTATATTTCCCAAAAATTAATACGGAATATGATTCTATTGAAGGTATGATCAAATTATATAACAATCAAGTATTTATTGCTGATAATATAAAAGAAGTAATTCCAGAATTCTTAATGTTATTAAAAGGTGTTATTGATTGTCCGGATTTACCGCTTAATGTATCTAGAAGTGCTTTACAAAATGACGGATTTGTAAAGAAGATTTCTGATTATATTTCAAAAAAAGTTGCTGATAAACTTTCAGGGATGTGTAAGACTGACAAAGAAAATTATGAAAAGTATTGGGATGACATTAGTCCTTTCATCAAATTTGGTTGTCTGAAAGATACAAAATTCTGTGATAAAATTAATGATTATATTTTATTTAAGAATTTAGACGGAAAATATTTGACATTACCGGATTGTCTTGAAATTAATAAAAATAGTGAAGAAGAAGCTGAAGTAGAACCTGAAGTAGAAGCTGCAGAAAATAAGAGTGATGAGACAAAAGAAAGTGATGACAAAAAGGAAGAGAAAGAACCTAAGATTATTTTCTATGTAACTGATGAGCAGCAACAAAGTCAATACATTAATATGTTTAAAGAACAGGGTATGGATGCAGTCATTTTGACTCATAATATCGATTCTGCATTCATTTCTCAATTGGAACAAAGAAATGAAGGAATTAAATTCCAAAGAATTGATGCTGATTTGACAGAAAATTTAAAAGAAGAAGTTGACGCAAATGATGAGTCCATAAAAGCGGCTATGGATTCCTTAACAGAAATTTTCAGAAAAGCCTTAAATAAAGAAAACTTAGAAGTGAAAGTAGAGAAACTTAAAAATGAAAATATTTCATCCGTAATTACTTTATCAGAAGAAAGCAGACGTATGCAGGATATGATGAAGATGTACAGTATGGGTGGAATGGATCCAAATATGTTTGGTACGAGCGAAACCTTAGTACTTAATTTAAATAATAAGTTAGTTAATTATATTATGGATCATAAAGATTCAGAAAATGTACCAATGATGTGTGAACAGTTGTATGATTTAGCAATGTTAAGCCATCATCCACTCTCTCCGGAAGCTATGACGAAATTCATATCTCGTAGCAATGAGATTATGCTGTTAATGGCAAAATAATATAAATAATTCATATAAATCCCTTACTTTTTGAAGTTTGGGATTTATTTTTTGCAAAAATAATACTGAAAATGATTAATTCTGTATTAAATTGTTGTTGCATTTTGAGAAAAAAGGTCTATAATAGGTAACGGAATAATTACAGAGAGGATAAAAAAATGAACACAGATTTAACAACAGGGAAGACAAGTCTGGTATTATGGAAATTTTCATTACCAATGCTTTTGAGTGTGCTTTTTCAACAGCTATACAGTATTGCAGATAGTATGATAGCAGGGAAGTATGCAGGAAAAGACGCTTTGGCTGCGGTCGGAGCTTCTTATCCGGTTACTATGATCTTTTTAGCGATTGCAACAGGAATCAATATTGGGTGTAATGTAATCATTTCGAGATATTATGGAGCCAAGGAATATGAAAGAGTTAAAACAGCAGTATATACAGCTCTTATTTCTTCGCTCGGTATCGCTATGATATTAACGGGAGTAGGTTTACTTACATGTAATCGAGTACTTAAATTGATGAATACACCTGAAAATATTTTAATAGATTCAGCGACGTATTTAAAAATATATATACTAGGTATGTTATTTTTGTGTTTATATAATATATGTACAGGGATTTTTACAGCATTAGGTGATTCTAAAACACCACTTTGCCTTTTGATGTTTTCTTCTTTAGGAAATGTTGGGTTATCCATTTTCTTTGTAGTGAAGTTTCGTTGGGGCGTGGCAGGGATAGGATGGGCAACATTTATCGCTCAGGGTATTTTCTGTATCATCGCATTTATTGTGTTATTATTTAGAATAAAGGATATCAAAACGACAGGGTATTTTCAATATTTTTCTTTTGGTACTTTGAGGCAGATTAGTTTAATTGCAATTCCAAGTATTTTTCAACAAAGCTTTGTTTCTGTAGGAAATCTTTTTGTACAAGGTTTAGTGAATAGTTTTGGTTCTGATGTTATTGCAGGATATTCAGCTGCGATTAAAATTAATACTTTTGCAATGGTTGGTTATAGTACTTTAGGAAATGCCATCTCAAGTTTTACCTCACAAAATCTGGGAGCCAAAAAACATGAAAGAGTACGAGAAGGAATGAAAGCTAGTATCTGGATGGTAATTATGATTAGTATTCCTTTTGTTGTAGCAAATTATTTTTTTGCAAGCACATTTCTAAGACTATTTGTCGATGCGAAAGATGCCGCAGAGGTAATTGAAACAGGAAGAATATTTTTAAAGATAGTATCCCCATTTTATATTGTGGTTGCTATAAAAATAGTATTTGATGGGATTCTAAGAGGGGCAGGAGCTATGTGGCAATTTATGTCTACAACTTTTTTAGATTTAATATTACGGGTCATATTAGCATTTATTTTGTCCAGATTTATGGGGGCAATAGGAATATGGAGTTCATGGCCTGTAGGATGGGTATTGGCCTCGTCATTGTCAATTTTTTTCACTGTTACCGGTGCATGGGAGAAGGGTGCATTTTGCACAAATATAAAAAATAAAGGAAAGGAGACCCCATTAAACTAATATAGTTTATTCGAAATAAAAATGAAATCATATCAAGAAGCAAGAGAATATATAAAAAGTACACTAAAATTCGGAAGTATACTGGGATTAGAAAATATTAAGGAACTTTTAAATCGGTTGGAAAATCCTCAAGAACATTTGCAATTTATTCATGTTGCGGGAACGAATGGAAAGGGTTCCATTGTTTCGTATTTATCAGAGATTCTAAAAGAAGCTGGTTATCGAACGGGTAAATATATATCTCCAACGATATTAGATTATAGAGAATTTATTCAAGTTGATAATTCATGGATTGAAGAAGAAAATGTAGTTTTAGGAATTGAAATAATAGAAACAAAAATAAGAGAAATGCTGGAGGAGGGACTTCCACACCCAACTACGTTTGAAATAGAAACAGCATTAGCTTTTTGGTATTTTAAAAAGAAAAAATGTGATATTGTAGTTTTAGAGACGGGATTAGGCGGAGCATTAGATGCTACGAATATTATATCCAAAGCGATTTGTTATGTGTTTGCCTCCATTAGTAAAGATCATACCCCGTTTTTGGGAAATACGATAGAAGAAATTGCTACAAATAAGTCAGGAATTATAAAAGAAAATGGCGTAGTAGTTACATGTGAGCAAATTCCATCCATTATCAAAATTCTGGAAAGTAAAGCAATAGAGAAATCGTGTACATTTGTAGTAGCAGGAATGGATAAAGTTTCTAAGATAAGTCGCACACCCAATGGTCAGTCGATAGAGTATCGAAAAGAGGGACAGGAACAAATGAAAATTCATATCCCATTTTTAGGCACTTATCAAGTTCAAAATGTAGTAACATCTATTGCTGCAATTGAAGTTTTGCAAAAAAAGAATTTTTTCATTACAAACAGTCATATTATAAACGGAATAGCGAATACCAAATGGTTTGGAAGATTTACGAAAGTGAATGAAAAACCATTATTTTTTGTAGATGGTGCTCATAATTTAGATGCTGCGAAAAATTTAAGAAATACTCTTTTGACTTATTTCGCAGGTAAAAAATTTATTTATATTATTGGTGTTTTTCAAGATAAAGATTTTCAAGGGATTTTGGAGCAGACAATGGATTTATGCAAAAAAACCTATACGGTAACAGCACCTGGACCAAGAGGTCTGCCAGCAGAAGAGTTAAGAAGTATAGTAGAAGAATATCATGAAAATGTGGAAGCAGTTCAGAGTGTAGAAGAAGCTATTGTTAAGGGGTGCGATTCTGCCAGCGAAGAAGATATTATCATTGCGTTTGGGTCACTTTCGTATTTAGGAGATATATATCGTTATTTTAATAGAAAAGTATAAAAATATGAACGGATGCATTTTGGCATCCGTCCATTTATTGTACCGTAAGCTTCTTTACATTATTTATCGCATATCTCATTGGTGGCAGAGTAATTATTATAAGAGTAAAAGCGGCTTCTGGAATAAGGTATGAACCATTATATAGCAGAGCATAAATGACAGGGTTAAAATTCTTAGGAGCAAAATTTGCAAAGAAAATGATACCAGATAAAAAGGAGAAAATATATCGTCCAAGTACACCTAGAATATAACCAGAGTATAAGCCATATTTTTTGTTATGCATGAATCCGGACAGACCCAAAGCTCCATATGCCAAAATATAGTCTAAGATTAGTTGAGGAAGACTTAAAATATAAGGTTCAATAAATAGTTGAAGTAATCCATATCCAACACTGGTCATAATTCCTATTTTCGGACCGAACCAGTAACCGACTAAACAAATAAACAGCATACTGAACAACGTTATCGAACCACCCATAGGAAGATTGTAAAATTTAATAAAAGATGCTACGACTCCCAAAGCTATGGCTAAGGAAGAAAAGATCAATTGTTTTGTCTGTAATTTTTTTGTAGTTTTATTACTCCTAATTAGGCTGATTAAAATCAGAAGTGTAGATATAATCAGTAATAGAATAATATATCCGATCGTGTTTGGGATATAGTAATATCCACCGTTCCCATTCTCCATTTTTGTTACAAAGTAATATAACATATATAATGGCCTCCTCTAAGGTATGAAATAAATTCATTATGTAATAGCAAGTCTTTCCTATATTAAAAAAAATATTTCTAATAGCGCAAATTATATTAATTATAATAATTCTTAACACATAGGTCAAGAATTAATTAAATTACTTATGAAATAAAAAAGGACTGTACTTCAGATTTATTACTAAAGTCACAGTCCTTTCATTATTAATGGACAGATAATACAGTATTCGTAGAATTGCCTTTGTTATATTCAAATGTAATTTGATCTCCTTCGCTGAAGCTGACTACATTTATAAAATCTAATAGTGGAATGTCGAAGATTTCATTGGAACCTTTAAGCATAATATAGTAGTGGGTATTCCCTTCAATAACTCCTTGTGATATTTTTGAAATTATTCCTTTTTTGGTTAATGTACTACTGCTTTTGGCGTTTGAAACTCCATTTGTGTTCAATAATTTAACATATTCTTTCTCACACGCGGCTACTGTATCTCCGATAGCAACTAATTGATATTTTTGTACGTCGACCATTGCATATTTTTTGACTAATCCGGAAGCATCTTTTAATGCGATAAAGTATGTTGGTTCATTTGCAATATTTAAAAGCAAAGGGAAAGTAGCTGAATATCTTAAGTGCTGGACCTGCCCTTCTGCAGATGACATTGCAGAATCTTCAATGGCTCCCGAGATAGAATAGTATCGGGTTTCCATAGTTCTTTGATTGATTAGAACGAAACCAACATTAGCTTGGTCACTATTTACAGAGGTAACTCCAGTATATAACCAGACATCATCTTCTAAAGCAATGTAATTATATCCATTGGTAGTCTTCATACAATCTTTTTGTCCAAAGATACTGTTAAAGAATCCGTGTTTTAAAGTACCATAATAATCATAATAAGAAATTAACAGTTCAGAAGAATAAACGCGGTCTACCCAGCTAGGTACATCTTTCACATCCAAATCAGTAGTTTCTCCCGTTATGGCATTACATATAACAACACGCCCAACGGTTTCGCCGCCGAATAGTCCAATCGTAAATTTTTTTACAGGACAAATCCAGTAAGGAGTACCTTCATCATCTACTTCAAAATTAATATCACTAAATATATAAGTTGGATATTGAAAACGTAAATGACGATAAATATTTCTTCCAAAGTATTCACTGTCAGAATACTTAATTCCTTCTTTCAATGTGACACATTCTGTATCTTGAGTTGCCATATCAATTTTAATATAGGCAGGGATTCCTTCGTTCCGGTTAGAAAACCATTTTATAAAGCTTGCATAGGTGAGTGGACTTACTCTGACAGGAGTATTGTTTTGATTAATTTGAGTGTAATGATTCGTGTCTGCTTCAAACTGAGAGACCATGTCAACCATACTGCCCATTTTCCTGTCACCTAATAAAATAGAAGAATCCTTATCTAGTATTGGGATCTGATTATACGAAATTTCTTTAATATCTTTCGTAAATTCTCTTGTGGTTACTTTCAACATGTTCTGGTATTTTTTTGCATTGATGATTGGAGAGGATAATACATACCCAATTACAAAAACTACAATGATTCCTCCTATTATTATAATTCCGAGACGAATCACTTTTGATTCCTTCAAGGCAGAAGGCTTTTTTATTCTTTTAACCGCATAAATTACTAAAAGAACAGCTATAGCAAGCACAAGGAAGAACCAAAATCCTACCGAATGGATATTTATGGCAGGCAAAGTAATATAGTAATAAATGAATGCAATGATAAATAAAAGAATGAATGAGATAATATAATTTCTTATTTTTTTCATAATATTTCCTTTCTAAAGTATTTGATTTACATTTAGTGTTGCATTTTGAAATCAAATTGATTTATTGCGTTTAAATATATGTTTTGTATTACGAATATAATACAATAGTACAAAAAAAGTGTCAAGGAGAAAGACAATTGATTTTATTTTTGAGATAAGGTAAAATGTAAAACATATCTTTTCTTAACTAATGTTAAAGACATCCGCGTAACTGAAAGGAGAATTATGTATCATACAATTTTATTTGATTTAGATGGAACACTGACAGATCCTAAGGAAGGTATTACAAAATGTGTGCAATATTCACTTAAACATTTTGATATTGAGGAAGAAGATCTGGATCAATTGGAACATTTTATTGGACCACCGTTGATGGAGCAGTTTATGGAGTGTTATGGATTTGATCAAAGGACAGCAGAACTGGCAGTGGAAAAATATCGTGAGAGATATTCAAAAATCGGGATATTGGAAAATCAAATTTATCCAGGAATAAAAAAACTATTAGAAGAATTAAAATATGCAGGTAAAGTGATAAGTTTAGCCTCTTCCAAACCAACAGTTTATTGCAAAGAAATAGTAGAGCGTTTTGGTATTGCGGACTATTTTCAAGTAATTGTCGGAAGTGAATTGGATGGAAGGAGAACAAATAAAGCAGAAGTGATAGAAGAAGCTTTGAACTGTCTGCAAATAAAGGAAGAAGAGAAATATAATGTTATAATGGTAGGAGATAGGAGCCATGATATTATAGGCGCTAAAAAAAACGGTCTTACAACAATCGGGGTGAAGATTGGATATGCAAAAGAGGGGGAACTTGAAGAAGCAGGAGCCGATTATATCGTGGAAAGTATCGATAAATTGCATGAATTGCTTTTTAAAATAATGAAATAAAAGAGGAGGAACTGTATGAAGCAGGAAAATATAATAGTTAAAATTTGGAGAATCTTATATCCATTAGGGATTTACTTCGGGATTACGCAAGTGGTATCTTTTTTGAGTGCATTTATTATCATGATATTTATCTACTATGAAAGTATGAAACGTGGGATAACACTTAATGTGATAAATGCATCGGATCAATTGTCTGAAAAATTGATTCAAAATGGATTATATATTACTTTGATAGCTGCAATTATAACAATACCAATCTTATTGATTTTTTATAAAAGAGATAAAAAGCGTTCATTTTTTATAAATGAATTACCGGCGAAGATTAAGATAAACGATTTTGCTGTGGTTCTTCTACTTGCAGTTTCTGGTTGCATTTTTTTTAATGGTTTAGTTACAATTTCTAATATAGCACAATATTCAAAAATGTATCAACAAGTAAGTAAGATTATTTTTGATTCTGGCATAATTGTAGAAGTTTTAGCAGCAGGAATTTTTGCACCAATTGTTGAAGAAATATTATTTAGAGGTATTTTGTATAAGAGATTAAAAGAATATATCAATCCAATAGCAGGTATAATTATATCTTCTTTGTTATTTGGAATCTATCATTTTAATTTGGTACAATTTGTTTATGCTTCTTTATTGGGCTGTATATTAGGTTATCTAATGGAAAAATATAAAAATATTAAAGTTCCTATTCTTGCGCATATAGGTGCGAATATGACAGCAATATTACTTACAGAATGCAAACCAGTCAGTGATTTGTATAAAATACAATCCGTTTTTTTGGCAGTTACAATATGTGCTTTTTTCATTTTAGTTTTATCTGCCTTGTGGATAAAAAAAGGAAAATTTACATATGGTGATATAAGTCGTATAGAAGAATAAATCCAAAAAATAAGTCCGAAATTTAGGACTTATTTTTTGGTTATGCTAACAAATCAGGGTGATAGAGGTATGAAAAATTTTGTTCTTTTTATAATAACAATTTGATAAAAAAGATTAAAATAAAGTAAATTGGTATAAAAATAGTTTCTTTTTTTGTTAGAGTATGTTATAAATATACAATGAACTTGCTATTAAATTTAAGGAGGAAATAATGAAAAAGAAAGTATTATTAGGAACATTAGCGATATGTATAGCAGCAACTATGGTTGGTTGTGGAGAAAAAGTTGTAAAACAAAAAGATAAAGATTATAAAGTGTCAGAATATGTAACTTTGGGTGAATATAAAGGAATAAAAGCAGAAAAACCTGAAGTTGTTGAGGTGACAGATGAAGAGATACAAAATAATATTGATTATGATTTAATGGATAATAGAAGCCAAGAGAAGATTACAGATCGTGCTGTACAAGAAGGAGATACGGTTAATATAAATTGTAGTGCAATAGTAGATGGAAAAGAATATGAAGAGGGTTCTTTTGAAGAATATGATTTAGAAATTGGAGCAGGAGATTTTTTCGAAGGATTTGAATCCGGTCTAGTTGGTGCCAAAATTGGAGATGAAGTGGAACTGAATCTAAAGTTTCCTGATGATTATGATACGTTTGAAGGTGAGATTCAGTCTGGCGATGAAGAAGGGTCAGAATCTGTTGCTGGAAAACCAGTTCAGTTCAAGGTGAAAATAAATTCGATATCAGTTTATACAACGCCTGAATTAACGGATGAATTTGTAAAGAAAAACACAGAATACAAAACGGTAGATGAATATAAAAAAGGCTTACGAAAGTCTTTAGAAGAGCAAAATAAAAAAGTAGCAGAAGATTCAGCTCAAGAATCTGTTTTTGAAAAAGTAATGGAAAATGCCAAAGTCGATGGATATCCGGAAGAACTATATAATGAGTATTATGATATGGTTAAAAGTTCTTATGAAGAAATGGCGGAGCAGTATGGTATGGATATGGGAGTCTCAGAAGAAGATATAAAAGAAGAAGTTATTATGCAGGTTCAAGAATGTTTGGTATTGCAGATGATAGCTGAAAAAGAAAAAATTGATTTGTATGAATCTGAATATGATAAAGGATTAAAAGAATTATTCGAAGAAAATTCAGAAAATGATGAAAGTTTAAAAAAACCGGCAGATTTAGAAGAAAGTTATGGGAAAGAAGAGATAGCAGAAGAGTTGTTATTTCGTAAAGTGAAAGAATTTCTTGTTAGTAAGGCAGAGATCAAAATAGTTACTATTGATGAATTTAATAATTCGGGTAGCGAAGTGATTGAGACAGAAGATGAAGCTGCTGAAGAAGAAATGATAGAAGAAGAAGAAAATGCTCCAGATGAAATAGACGAAAATGATATACAAAAAGTAGAATAATAATAAAAAACTGCGAATGGATGTTTTAACATCATTCGCAGTTTTTCTATTATAGAGAAATACGCTCAAAATGTTCAGAATTTCATCACTTACCAAACACAATGAAAGCACAATCATCAGAGATAATGTGATAGTGCTTTTGTTAAATAACTAAAGGAGGTGGTGAAAGGATGAAATTTAGGCATGAATATAAACATTTTTTAAACTATAGTGATTATTATTCTTTACGTCAAAAACTAAAGAAAGTCTTAAATCAAGATAATTATGCGAATGAGGATGGAGAATACAAAATTCGTAGTTTGTATTTTGATAATTATAAGGATAAAGCATTACAGGAAAAAATAAATGGTATTAATTACAGGGAAAAATTCAGGATACGCTGCTACAATGATGAGGAAACCTTCATACGTCTTGAGAAGAAAAGTAAGATCAATGGTTTGACTAATAAAATTTCAACGTTACTTACAAAAGAAGAGACGCAGAAAATAATAGCTAGTGATATTCAATGGATGTCTGAAAGTTCAGATGGATTATTAATTGAATTTTATAGTAAGATGAAATCTCAATTATTGCGTCCGAAAACAATTGTAGATTATGTGAGAGAGCCCTACGTTTTCAGGGCTGGAAATGTAAGAATTACGTTTGATAAAGAAATCCGGTCAGGTATCTTTGGGATAGATTTTTTTAATGAACAACTTCCTACAATCGGAATTGGAGATGCAGCAATTATTTTGGAAGTGAAATATGATACCTTTTTACCTGATTTTATAAGAGATATCATTCAAACAAATCGTAATATGTCATGTGCTTTTTCAAAGTATGCGGCATGTAGAATTTACTAATAAATAAACTAATTACTATTTCAGGAGGATATTATGACTTTTAATGATATATTTAAATCAAGTTTTCTAAAAAATGCTGGAAGTGTTTCGATTGTAGATATGGTATTAGCAATGGTGCTGGCCTTTGCTATAGGTATGCTTATCTTTTTTGTTTATAAAAAAACGAATAGTGGACTTATGTATTCTTCAAGTTTTGGTGTAACTTTAGTTGCATTAACTATGATTAGTACTTTTGTGATTTTGGCAGTGACCAGTAATGTAGTTTTATCCTTAGGTATGGTTGGTGCACTTTCTATCGTTCGTTTTAGGACGGCAATTAAAGAACCGATGGATATTGCATTTTTGTTTTGGAGTATTGCAGCCGGTATTGTATTGGCTGCAGGATTAATTCCATTGGCTGTATTTGGTTCGGTGCTTATTGCAATTATGCTATTTGTTTTTGTAAATAAAAATACATATGATAATCCATATATTGCAGTGATTTACTGCGAAAATCAAGAAGCTGAAAAAGTGATGGATACATTTTTGGGAAAAAATGTGAAGAAAAAAATAATCAAAAGTAAGACGGTCACAAAAGATAATATCGAATTAAACTATGAAATAAGATTAAAAGGAGACGACACATCATTTATTAATCAACTTGCTGATATTTCAGGCGTAAAAAATGCAATTCTGGTAAGTTATAATGGAGAATATATGGGATAGGAGTGAATAAATGTCAAAACATAAATACATTGACAAAATCTGTTGTGTAATTATAGTACTGGCTATTTTTGGAACTGTGGTATTTATGAGCTTTTGTAATTCAGAAACAGTTACAGATAAAAACTCCGTACAACAGGCCTACGATGAAAAAATATTTTCGACAGATACGGTTCATTCGATTGATATTATTATGGATGAAAATGAGTGGGATGAGTTTCTAAAAAATGCGGCATCAGAAGAGTATATGAGCTGTACGCTTGTCATTGATGGAGAAACTTATAAAAACGTTGCAATTAGAGCCAAAGGGAATACATCTTTAACCAGTGTTGCAAGTTATGGAAACAATAGATATAGTTTTAAAATAGAATTTGATCATTATACAGATGGAAATTCTTATTACGGACTTGACAAATTGATACTGAATAATATGATACAAGACAACACATATATGAAAGATTATCTAACTTATCAATTAATGAATTCTATGGGAGCAGATGCCCCACTTTGCAGTTATGCAAATATTAGTGTTAATGGAAATCAATGGGGGCTTTATTTGGCCTTAGAAGCAGTAGAAGATTCTTTTCTTACAAGAAATTATGGTTCCGATACAGCTGGTGATTTATATAAACCGGATAACATGAATATGGCTGGAAGCAAAGATGGTGCAGAAAAGTTTAAACCGGGTGAATCAAAACCAGATACTGACTTTTCAGCAAAAGAAAGGAATCAAAAGCCTCCAAATGAAATGCAGCAAACAGTGGATCAGGCTCAAGCTCCACCAGGAGATGATAGTAGTAAACAGATGTTTGGTCCGGGAGGAGAACGAGGGAAGAATGGAAATAAGATGGGTATGGGAAGTGATGATGTATGTCTCGTATACACAGACAATGACTACAGCAGTTATTCTAATATTTTTGACAATGCAAAAACATCAGTTTCCAATACGGATAAAGAGCGTTTGATATTATCGCTGAAACAGTTGAACGAAGGAGATAACCTAGATGAAGTAGTTAATATAGATGAGGTTCTGCGTTACTTTGTTGTGCATAATTTTGTGGTAAATTTCGATAGTTATACAGGAAGTATGATACATAACTATTATTTGTATGAAGAAGAAGGAAAGTTATCTATGATTGCCTGGGACTATAATTTGGCATTTGGAACTTTTTCAGCCGGCAAAATGGGCAGAGGTGATGCAGGAAGTAATGCTGTTGAAAATACAGGAAATGTAACAAATACTTCAACTTCAATGGTAAACTATCCCATTGACACACCGGTTTTTGGAGGTGACTTAGAATCCCGTCCGATGATAGCAAAATTATTAGAAAATCAAGAATATTTGGAAATATATCATAAATATTTTGCGGAATTTATTTCTGAAAGTTTTGATAGTGGACATGTAGATGATTTAATAGATAAAACAAAAGAAATGATTTTACCTTATGTTAAAGATGATGCTACAGCATTTTGTACCTATGAAGAATTTTTAGCAGGAACTGATACATTGAAAGAATTCTGTAGTCTAAGAGCTGAAAGTGTTTCAGGACAACTTGCAGGAACGATTCCTGCAACTACAAATGGACAGAATGATGAAGCAAGTAAATTGATTGATGCTTCTTCCTTAAATTTAACAGAAATGGGAAGTATGGGAGGTCAAAATAGAGACATAAAGGAAAATAAAAACGATAAAGAAATAAAAAATTAGTAGAAAAAAGATGGGTCTTCACCTAGAAGTCCATCTTTTTTCTATATACCGGACTTTTCCATTTTGATAAGAAACAAGGTATAATTAAACAAAAATACATTAAAATATCAGACAAAACGAAAATAAAAGCGCTAAAAACAAATAATCAGACAATTAAAACAAAAAAACTATTTACAAATATTAAAAAACGTAGTATAGTAGTTAGTGCAAAAATAAATGAAAAATAAAAAAATATATCATTTAAAACAACAAAAAAGAAATAAAAGAAAGGACGAGACTATGGTTGGACAATTTAACAAAGCCAAGACTCGTTATCCGGGACTTTATGATCCTAGATTCGAGCATGACAACTGTGGTATTGGTGCAGTTGTAAATATCAAAGGTGTGAAGACGCACCAAACAGTGGAAGATGCACTGAAGATTGTTGAAAATTTAGAACATAGAGCAGGCAAAGACGCCGAAGGTAAAACAGGTGATGGAGTAGGAATCTTATTACAGATTTCACACAAATTTTTCTCCAAAGCTGTGAAACCTCTCGGTGTCTTTTTAGGTTCAGAAAGAGATTATGGAGTTGGTCAGTTTTTCTTCCCTCAAGATGAGTTGAAAAGAAATCAGGCTAAAAAGATGTTTGAGATTATTGTTGAGAAGGAAGGAATGGAATTTCTCGGATGGAGAGAAGTACCTACAGAACCTGCAACATTAGGAAAAAAAGCAGTTGACTGTATGCCATATATAATGCAGGCGTTTATCAAGAGACCAGCAGATGTGAAACAGGGATTGGAATTTGACAGACGACTTTATGTTGCAAGAAGAGTATTTGAACAAAGCAATGAAGATACCTATGTCGTTTCGTTATCAAGCAGGACTATTGTATATAAAGGAATGTTTCTTGTAGATCAATTACGTTTATTTTTCAAAGATTTACAAAGTCCAGATTATGAATCTGCAATTGCAACGGTTCATTCAAGATTTAGTACAAATACCAATCCAAGCTGGGAAAGAGCGCATCCAAATAGAATTATCGTACACAATGGAGAAATTAATACAATTCGCGGAAATGCCGATAAAATGCTGGCTAGAGAAGAGACCATGGAATCTGAGTATCTAAAACATGAATTGCATAAGGTGCTTCCTGTTATCAATGCAGAAGGTTCTGATTCCGCAATGCTGGATAATACTTTAGAATTTTTGGTAATGAGCGGCATGGAGCTTCCTTTGGCAGTTATGATTACGATTCCGGAACCTTGGGATAATAATGGTACGATGTCTCAGAAGAAAAGAGATTTTTATCAGTATTTTGCAACTATGATGGAACCATGGGATGGACCGGCATCAATTTTATTTAGTGATGGTGACATGATGGGCGCCATTTTAGACCGTAACGGGTTAAGACCATCCCGTTATTATATAACAGATGATGATAGACTGATTTTATCATCAGAAGTAGGTGTTTTAGATATTGATCCTACAAAGATTATAGTGAAAGAAAGATTACGTCCGGGAAAAATGTTGTTGGTAGATACGATTCGTGGAAAAGTAATTGATGATGATGATCTGAAAGAAGAATATGCAAATAAGCGTCCATATGGAGAATGGTTAGATAGACATTTGATTTCATTGACAGATATACCAATTCCAAATCAAGGTGTTCCAAAGTTAGAAGATAAAGAAAGAGCAAGAATGCAGAAAGCGTTCGGCTATACGTATGAAGAGTTTAAATCTTCAATATTGCCAATGGCTGAGACAGGAAAAGAAGCGATTAGTGCAATGGGAATAGATACACCGATTCCGGTACTTTCCAATCAGAATCAGCCATTATTCAATTATTTTAAACAACTGTTTGCGCAGGTTACCAATCCACCTATTGATGCGATTCGAGAAGAAATCATTACTTCTACTACTGTATATATAGGAGAAGATGGAAACCTTTTGGAAGAAAAGGCGATTAACTGTCAGGTGCTGAAAGTAAATAATCCAATATTAACCAATACGGATATGTTGAAAATTAAGAACATGAAGGTTCCTGGTTTTAAAGTAGAGGTTATTCCTATTATTTATTATAAGAATACAAGTCTTGCAAAAGCAATCAATCATTTATGTGTGGAAACAGACAGGGCATACCGTGAAGGTGCAAATATTCTGATTTTATCTGATAGAGGCGTTGATGAGAATCATGTTGCTATTCCTTCGTTGTTAGCAGTATCAGCACTTCAACAGCATTTGGTACAGACGAAGAAAAGAACATCTGTGGCTATGATTTTAGAAAGTGGAGAACCTAGAGAAGTTCATCATTTTGCAACCTTGTTAGGCTATGGTGCGTGTGCAATCAATCCATATCTGGCACAAGAAACGATTAAGCAGTTAATTGAAACGAATATGTTGGATAAAGATTACTATGCAGCTGTTAATGATTACAATAGTGCGATTCTTCATGGTATAGTAAAAATTGCATCCAAGATGGGGATCTCAACAATCCAATCCTATCAGGGAGCTCAAATATTCGAAGCAATTGGTATAGATGAAGAAGTGATTGAAAAATATTTCACAAATACGGTAAGCAGAATTGGAGGAATCAAAATTCAAGACATTCAGGATACAGTAGAAAAATTACATTCTACAGCATTTGATCCGCTGGGACTTGAGTTAGATTTGACTTTGGACAGTATTGGTCAGCATAAAATGAGAAGTGGTGCAGAAGAGCATCTTTATAATCCACAGACCATCCATCTTCTACAAGAAGCAACAAGACGTGGAGATTACAATTTATTTAAAGAGTATACGGCGAATTTAAATGAGGAAACAAGGACATCCAATTTAAGATCGTTATTAACCTTTAATTATCCCAAAAAGGGAATACCAGTTGAAGAAGTAGAAAGCGTGGCTTCTATCGTACAAAGATTCAAAACAGGTGCTATGTCATATGGTTCTATTTCACAAGAAGCTCATGAAGCATTAGCGATTGCAATGAATCAATTAAAGGGAAAATCCAATTCGGGTGAAGGTGGAGAAAGTTTAGAAAGACTAACGGTTGGTCCAAATGGTGTGAATCGTTGTTCTGCAATTAAGCAGGTTGCTTCCGGAAGATTTGGTGTAACTAGTAAGTATTTAGTTAGTGCCAAAGAAATTCAGATAAAAATGGCACAGGGAGCCAAGCCGGGTGAAGGAGGACATTTACCAGGTAAGAAAGTATATCCGTGGGTTGCGAAGACCAGACATTCAACTCCGGGCGTAGGGTTGATATCCCCTCCACCACATCATGATATTTATTCAATTGAAGACTTGGCGCAGCTTATTTACGATTTAAAAAATGCTAATAAAGAAGCCAGAATTTCTGTGAAATTAGTTTCAGAAGCAGGAGTAGGTACCGTAGCAGCCGGTGTTGCGAAAGCAGGTGCGCAGGTAATTTTAATTTCAGGTTATGATGGAGGAACGGGAGCTGCACCTAGAAGTTCGATACAAAATGCAGGACTTCCATGGGAGCTAGGACTGGCAGAAACACATCAAACATTGATTATGAATGGTCTTCGTAACAAAGTCCGTATTGAGACAGACGGTAAACTAATGAGCGGTAGAGATGTAGCAATAGCAGCCTTACTGGGTGCCGAAGAGTATGGATTTGCGACTGCTCCACTTGTAACATTAGGATGTGTTATGATGAGAGTATGTAATCTGGATACTTGTCCGGTCGGTGTTGCGACTCAGAATCCTGAACTAAGAAAGAACTTTAGAGGAAAACCGGAATATGTAGTAAACTTTATGCAGTTCATTGCACAAGAGTTAAGAGAATACATGGCGAAACTAGGTCTTCGTACCATTGATGAATTAGTAGGAAGAACTGATTTATTAAAGGTAAAAGATAATAGAAGTGAAAGAACTGCAAAAGTGGATTTGTCTCGTATTCTAAATAATCCATTTGTGGGACAAAATGAAAGAGTTACTTATGATCCAAAACAGGTTTATGATTTTAAATTAGAAAAAACATTAGATGAAAAAGTTTTATTGAAAAAGTTAAAACCAGCTCTGGATGCAAAACAAAAGAGAAGTATTGAAATAGATGTTACCAATACGGACCGCGCGTTTGGAACGATTTTTGGCTCAGAAATCACTAAGAAATATTATGATACATTAGAAGCAGATACTTATACAATAAAATGTAAAGGTGCAGGAGGACAAAGCTTTGGTGCCTTTATTCCGAAAGGACTTACGCTTGAATTAGTAGGTGACAGTAATGATTATTTTGGAAAAGGACTCTCAGGAGGAAAGTTGATCGTTTATCCACCAAGAGGAATTAAATTTAAACAAGATAAAAATATCATTATCGGAAATGTAGCTTTATATGGTGCGACTAGCGGAGAAGCTTATATCAATGGTGTAGCCGGGGAACGTTTTTGTGTTAGAAATTCAGGAGCAAAAGCGGTTGTCGAGGGTGTAGGCGATCATGGATGCGAATATATGACAGGCGGTTGCGTTGTAGTATTAGGAGATACAGGAAAGAACTTTGCTGCTGGTATGAGTGGCGGAATTGCTTATGTTTTGGATGAGAAAAGTGATTTATATACAAAAATCAATAAAGATATGGTTTCATTAGAAGAAGTAAGTTCAAAATATGATGTACTTCAGTTAAAAGATATGATTAAAGAACATGTGGCATTAACTAATTCTGAAAAAGGAAAAGAAATCTTAGAAAACTTTGGTGATTATCTTCACAAATTTAAAAAGATCCTTCCTCATGATTATGCACGTATGCTTCATACTATCATGGTAATGGAATCGAAAGGTCTTTCAAGAGAACAAGCTCAAATAGAAGCATTTTATGCGAATGCGAAAGGATAGGAGGAAAAAGAATAATGGGAAAACCAACAGGATTTATGGAATACAAAAGAGAAATTAGTAAAGCCGAAAAACCAAAAGTCCGTATAAAACATTTTAATGAATTCCACGTATCCTTACCAGAAGAAAAACAACAGTTACAGGGTGGGCGCTGTATGGAGTGTGGTGTACCATTCTGTCAAGCAGGTACAATGATTATGGGAATGGCTTCTGGCTGTCCATTACATAATTTAGTACCGGAGTGGAATGACCTGGTTTATCGCGGAAATTGGGAAGAGGCTTTCAACCGTTTGAAAAAGACGAATAATTTTCCTGAATTCACTTCAAGAGTATGCCCTGCATTATGTGAAGCAGCTTGTACCTGTTCTTTGAATGGGGAAGCTGTTGCCACAAAAGAAAATGAGTATGCAATTATAGAAAATGCATATGAGAAAGGGTATGCTAAGGCAAATCCACCAAAAGCAAGAACAGGAAAGAAAATTGCAGTCATTGGTAGTGGACCTGCCGGTCTTGCAACGGCAGACCAGTTGAATAAAAGAGGACATTCAGTGACAGTATATGAACGAGAAGACCGAGTTGGCGGATTATTAATGTATGGAATCCCTAATATGAAATTAGAGAAACATATTATAGATAGAAAAATTGATGTAATGCAAGAAGAAGGCGTTAAGTTCGTTACTGGCGTGGAAGTTGGTACCGATTTGAAAGCATCTAAAATACTAAAAGAGTATGACCGGGTCGTATTGGCTTGTGGTTCTGCAAATCCAAGAGATATTAACGTACCGGGCAGAGATGCAAAAGGAATTTATTTTGCAGTCGATTTCTTGAAATCAACGACTAAGAGTTTGCTTAATTCCAATTTAGCAGATAATAAATACATTTCTGCAAAAGGGAAAAAAGTGATCATTATTGGAGGCGGTGATACCGGAAATGATTGCGTGGGAACTTCAATACGTCATGGAGCAGCGTCAGTAATACAATTAGAAATGATGCCGAAACTTCCGGATAAACGTACTGATTTAAATCCGTGGCCGGAGTGGCCCAGAGTCTGCAAAACAGATTATGGTCAGGAAGAAGCGATTGAGGTATTTGGAAAAGATCCGAGAATGTATCAAACAACAGTAAAAGAGTTTGTGAAAGATAAAAATGGAGCTTTATCAGCAGTAAAAATCGTGAAACTGGAGAGCAAAATTGATGAAGCTACCGGGCGCATGAATATGGTGGAAATAGCCGGAAGTGAGATGACATTAGAAGCAGACATAGTATTAATTGCTGCTGGCTTCTTAGGTGCTCAAAAATATGTAACCGATGCATTTGGCGTTGAATTAGATGAAAGAACCAATGTAAAAACAGAACAAGGCAGATATAAAACTAATATAGAGAATGTATTTGTGGCAGGAGATATGCATAGAGGTCAGTCATTAATAGTATGGGCTATTCGAGAAGGAAGGGAAGTAGCGAAAGAAGTTGATTTTAGTTTGATGGGCTATACAAATTTATCAGTTCAATGATGAATAAATAATTACAAACAGTTTATTATAATAGTGAATTAAGAGTATAATCTCTTGGAACCCTTAAGGCGGAAGAATGAAGCTGGTTTCAAGAGATTTTATTTATATTTGTTTTGGGCAAATCCATAATACATGACCAAAATATAATCAAAACATAATTAACAAAAAAGCATTTATAGTGGTGTTCCTATTGACAATTGTGTATCTGTTTGTTATACTCAATTTAAAATACACAGGGGTCTTTGCGCCCAAAGTGAAAGAAGCATATTATATAATTTATATTACTTTAGGAGGGTTTCTAGATGAGTACAGTACGTTTAACAGCTAGTCAGGCATTGATTCGTTTTCTTGAGAATCAATATGTAAATTTCGATGGTGAAGAGACTAAATTTGTAAAGGGTATGTTTTTATTGCCGGGACATGGAAATGTTATCGGACTTGATAATGGTATCGATGAAGAAATTAAAGATATCGAATTATTTCAGGGGAAGAATGAACAAGGGCAGGCACATGTTGCCATGGCATTTGCGAAACAAAAACATAGAAAACAAATTCTTGCTGTTTCTTCCTCAGTAGGACCTGGAGCATGTAATATGATTACATCTGCCGCTACTGCAACAGCAAATAATATTCCAGTTTTATATATTCCTGGTGATATCTATGTTTCACGTCAGCCAGACCCTGTTCTTCAGCAAATGGAACAACCATATGACTTATCTATTTCAACAAATGATGCATTTCGTGCAGTATGCCGTTATTGGGATAGAATTCAACGTCCGGAACAGTTAATGACTGCGATGATTTCAGCAATGCGTGTATTGACGGATCCGGCTGATACAGGTGCTGTTTGTATTTGTATGCCTCAAGATGTACAAGGGGAAGCTTACGATTATCCGGAATATTTCTTCCAAAAGAGAGTGTGGAGAATTGAACGTCGTCCGGTAGCAGATTATTCAGTGCAAGAAGCTTGTGATGCGATTATGGAAGGTAAAAAACCTATAATGATCTGTGGTGGAGGTGTCCGTTACTCAGAAGCAGCAGATGTATTCTTGAAATTTGCTCATGAATTTAATATCCCATTTGGAGAAACGCAAGCGGGTAAATCAGCGATTGAATGGACAGACGAATTAAATATGGGTGGTATTGGTATTACAGGAACCGGTGCAGCGAACGAATTAGCTCATAAAGCTGATTTGGTAATTGGTGTAGGTACACGTTATACAGATTTCACAACTGCTTCAAAATGGTTATATACAAAAGCTCAAAAATTCGTTAATATTAATGTTTCAGAATTTCAAGCTTTCAAAATGGATGCAGTTCCAGTAATCGCAGACGCAAAAGTTGCTTTAGAAGCAATTGCGGCAGAACTACGTAAGAGAGGTTACAAAAACGAATATACATCAGAAATCAAAGATGCAAAAGATGCTTGGGTTAAAGAACTTGATCGTCTTGATAATATTGAATATACAGGGAAAGACTTTGAACCTGAAGTAAATGATGAAAACCGCGAGTGTATTGAGCACTTTATAGAAGCTAATGAATCTTGTTTAGCGCAGACTACTGTTTTGGGTGCTGTCAATCGTCTAATTGCAGATGACAGTATTGTAATATCAGCAGCAGGATCTCTTCCGGGAGATATGCAGAGAATGTGGAGACCATCTGTGAGAAATACTTATCATATGGAATATGGTTATTCTTGTATGGGATATGAAGTATCAGGTGCTTTAGGAATTAAATATGCCTGCCCTGATAAAGAAGTATATGCTATGGTTGGTGACGGTTCATTCAATATGTTACATTCAGAGTTGATCACATCTATTCAAGAAGGTATGAAGATAAACGTAGTACTATTTGATAATGCTGCTTATGGATGTATTAATAATGTTGAAGTATTACAAGGTAATTTGACCCGTTTTACAGAAATGAACATGCGTGCCGAAGGTGCTCCACATGATGGAATGCATAAAGGAAAAGCGTTTACAATTGACTTTGCCGGTATCGCTTCTGCATATGGTTGTGATGTTTGGAGAGTTAAAACAATGGAAGAATTAGAAGCTGCAATCGAAGCATCTAAAAAATCAAAAGTTTCTACACTAATTGATATAAAAGTTCTTCCAAAAACTATGTCTGAAGGATATCAGGCTTGGTGGAGAACTGGAGTTCCAGAAATTGCGAAACGCGAACAAGTGAAAGCTGCAAGAAAAGATCTTGATCAAAAATTATCAGAAGGTCGTCAATATTAGAAATATTAAATTTAATTAATGGGGTTGTCGCAAAAATTGCGGCAACCTTTTTGTGCTAAGTCAAATTATTCTTTTAAGTAAATGTAGAATGTAGTATTATTTTAAAAAGGAGGTAATTGATATGAAATGGAAATTAAGGAAAAAGTTACTAATAATAGTTGGAATTTTGAGTATACTATTAGCAGGGTGTTCAGGTACAAATAGTAAATCAGAGGAACCAATTACAGACAAGGCGACACAAGCTGAAGAAGCTGGGTTTGAACAAGGAGGCTCTACAGCATCTACAGCAGATATAGCGAAAGAACAAGCATCAACAAATGATAAGTCTGGATCAACGAAGGAAGGAGTGAAAACTCAAGATACGAAAAGAAAATTAATAAAAAACGCTGATTTGAGTGTTGAAACGAAAGAGTTTGACGATTTTATAAATAATTTAGAAAAAGAAATTAATACTCTAGGTGGTTATACACAGTCTTTGGATATGCAGGAAAATGGAAAAAAATCAGTAGATAATCGTTATGCGACTATTGTAGCCAGAATTCCAGTTGAAAAGTTATCAGATTTTATCAATAAAGTCTCAGATACTGGTAATTTGACGGATAAAAACATAAATGTAGAAGATGTTACACTTCAATATGTAGATATGGAAAGTCACAAAAAAGCTTTAGTAGTTGAGCAGGAACGATTATTAGAGATTCTTAAAAAGGCTGAGAAATTAGAAGACATCATTGCAATTGAAAACAGATTATCAGAGGTTAGATATCAGATAGAATCCTATGAGTCACAAATGCGCACTTATGATAACCAAATAAATTACAGTACAGTTACCATTAAAGTAACAGAAGTAGAAAAAGAAACACCAGTCAACAAGCAGACATTTTTTGAAGAAATAAAGATAGGTTTTGTTAACAACACAGATAAAATTGCGATTGGAATAAAAAGTTTATTTATATGGTTTATTGTAAATATACCATATTTTGTAATATTAGCAATTATAACTGTTGTAATTATAATTCTTATTAAAAAGTATTCAAAAAAAGGAATGATACAGAAGAACGAAGAAATAAAAGAAAAAAAGAAGTAAGGAGATAATTTATGCCTGGATTTATCATGCACTATTTATATGGTATCAAATGTGTGAAAGAATTTCAAGCACAGTATTTGGAAAAAGATATTGAAAAGCATAAAGGGGTATTTGCATTAGGAACTCAAGGCCCCGATTTGTTTTTTTATCATTTCCCCTCAAAATTTTTGTATGAACAAAATCCAGGCTCTATTATGCACAAAGAAGAAAGTGGAAGATTTTTTTTGAATTTCATTCGTAATATTGATATCATGTCCGGTGAAAAAAAAGAAACAGCTATTGCCTATTTATGTGGTTTTTTAGCACATTATTCATTGGATCAGTATTGTCATCCGTATGTATATGCAAGAACAGGCTATCATGGAAATGAGAAGGGTTATTTAGGAAGGCATATAGCGTTTGAAACTCAAATGGATATAGAGATTTTGAAAAGATTAACTGGAAATAAGCCATCCGCTTTTTCTCAAGTAAAAGTAATAAAGATGAACTTATATGAAAAGAAAGTTGTTGGAGATCTCTTATATAAAACGTTAATACAGACATATTCTAATAAAAAAATTCACTACCTGACAGCTCTGAGTGCTGTTTATATGTTTGGTTGGGCTTTAAGAGTCATACAAGACAAGAACTGTTGGAAGAAGCCTTTGGTCGGAAAAATAGAGAAAAAATTTTATGGCTATGAAACAATTTCTGCACACATTATGAATGATAAAGTGGATGATTCAAAACTAAATCAGAATGATGTATTGAATCTGCAAAAGAATAAGTGGCAGCACCCATGGGACGATAGTCTGGTCTCGGATGAATCTGTTATTGAGCTATGGAATAAAAGTAAAAATTTTTATGAGAAATTAATGAAACCTTTAGAAGAATATTTTTTTTCAAGTAAGGAATCTGATAATTCTTATTTATTAAATACGTTACTCGAAAGAATTGGAAATAAATCTTATCATACCGGATTTGACTGCGGTTTTAAAAATTATAAAAAAAATATTAAATCAAGTAAATTGTGATAAAGTGAGAAAAAGAGAGTAAAATATTAAAAAAAGAGAGTATTATAGAGTAAATAAATAAAAATGAGGTAATTGAAGTAGTTGCAATAAAGAAACAAATTAACTAATATATGATTACCGGTTAGCACTCGCTTTAAAAGAGTGCTAATAAATAAGAAAATCGAAAAAAGAAAGTAATAAGGAGGAATAATAATGAAATTAGTACCATTAGGAGACAGAGTTGTATTAAAACAATTGATAGCAGAAGAAACAACGAAATCTGGGATTGTCCTACCAGGACAGACCAAGGAAAAACCTCAACAGGCTGAAGTTGTAGCAGTTGGTCCTGGAGGAGTTGTAGATGGAAAAGAAATCAAAATGGAAGTTAAAGTTGGAGATCAGGTCATTTATTCTAAGTATGCTGGAACTGATGTTAAAATTGAGGATGATGAGTTCATTATTGTGAAACAGAATGATATCTTAGCAGTTATTCAATAATTTCATGTTATATTTCCAGAAATATTAATTTATAAAAACTAAAATGAAAGAATTAATTATATAGGAGGAAGATTATAATGGCAAAACAACTTAAATATGGTGCAGAAGCTAGAGCTGCGTTAGAAACAGGTGTAAATCAATTAGCAGATACAGTTAAAGTTACATTAGGACCAAAAGGAAGAAATGTAGTATTAGATAAATCATTTGGAGCTCCACTGATTACAAATGATGGTGTTACAATAGCAAAAGAAATTGAATTAGAAGATGCTTTTGAAAATATGGGAGCTCAATTGGTAAAAGAAGTTGCTACGAAGACGAATGATGTAGCAGGAGATGGTACAACAACAGCAACTGTATTAGCGCAGGCAATGATCAATGAAGGCATGAAGAATCTTGCTGCAGGTGCAAATCCAATTGTACTTAGAAAAGGAATGAAAAAAGCAACAGAAGTTGCAGTTGAATCCGTTCTAAAAATGGGAAGTACATTGAACGGAAAAGAACATATTGCACGTGTTGCAGCAATTTCTGCCGGTGATGATGAAGTTGGAGAATTAGTTGCAGATGCAATGGAAAAAGTTTCAAGAGATGGTGTTATCACAATCGAAGAATCCAAAACAATGTTGACGGAATTGGATTTAGTTGAAGGTATGCAGTTTGATAGAGGATATATCTCAGCTTATATGGCAACAGATATGGATAAAATGGAAGCACTTTTAGAAGATCCATATATTTTGATTACAGATAAGAAGATCAGTAATATTCAAGAATTACTACCTCTATTAGAACAAATCGTACAATCCGGTTCTAAATTATTAATTATTGCAGAAGATATTGAAGGTGAAGCTTTAACAACATTGATCGTAAATAAATTACGTGGAACATTTAATGTAGTAGGAGTGAAAGCTCCTGGGTATGGTGACAGAAGAAAAGCAATGTTAGAAGATATTGCTATCTTAACAGGTGGCCAGGTAATTTCTGATGAATTAGGATTAGACTTGAAAGAAACAACTTTAGAACAATTAGGTCGTGCTAAATCAGTAAAAATTGCGAAAGAATTCACAGTAATTGTAGATGGTGAAGGAGAAAAATCAGCAATTGATGCAAGGATTAAGCAAATAAAAGGACAAATTGAAGAAACTACTTCAGATTTTGATAGAGAAAAATTACAAGAAAGATTAGCTAAATTATCTGGTGGAGTAGCTGTTATCCGTGTTGGTGCTGCTACAGAGACAGAAATGAAAGAAAGCAAATTACGTCTTGAAGATGCTCTTGCTGCAACAAAGGCAGCTGTAGAAGAAGGTATTATAGCAGGTGGAGGATCTGCATATATTCATGCGGCAAAAGAAGTTGCAAAATTGTCAGATACATTAGAAGGAGATGAAAAGACAGGAGCGAAAGTAGTATTAAAAGCATTAGAGTCTCCATTGTTCTACATTGCTGGAAATGCTGGTCTTGAAGGTTCAGTAATTATTAATAAAGTAAAAGAATTAGAACCAGGATTTGGATTTGATGCGTATAAAGAAGAATATGTTGATATGGTAAAAGCAGGTATTCTTGATCCTGTAAAAGTTACTAGAAGTGCATTGCAAAATGCAACTAGTGTAGCAGCAACATTCTTAACAACAGAATCTGTAGTTGCAAATATTAAAGAAGATGCTCCGGCAATGCCAGCTGGTGCTCCAGGAATGGGTATGATGTAATTTCATAGAATAAATGAAAACTGTCGTAGGGAGTTTCCCGCGGCAGTTTTTTGGTTACAATATTAAAAATTGTATTAAGTAAAATTTTGCACCAATGAGAGTGCGAAAAAAGTAAAATTATTGTTAAAAATCTTTATTGACATGCTGTTAAAATTTTGTTAAACTTGTGAACAATAATCTGATTTATTAAAACGTATTTAAATAGAAGAAACGGAGGATGAACGATGGGAACAATTATAGGTGAAGGAATTACTTTTGATGATGTGCTTTTGGTTCCGGCGTATTCAGAAGTAATTGGAAACCAGGTTGACCTAGCAACAAATTTGACAAAAAAAATTAGACTTAACATTCCTATGATGAGTGCAAGTATGGATACCGTTACTGAGCATAGAATGGCGATAGCAATGGCTAGACAAGGTGGAATAGGTATTATTCATAAGAATATGTCAATCGAAGCGCAGGCAGATGAAGTAGACAAGGTGAAACGATCGGAAAACGGTGTTATTACGGATCCTTTCTATTTATCACCTGAGCACACATTACAGGATGCAGATAATTTAATGGCAAAATTTAGGATTTCCGGTGTACCTATTACAGAAGGAAAAAAATTAGTTGGTATTATAACAAATCGTGATTTAAAATTTGAGACAGACTTTTCTAAAAAAATAAAAGAGTCCATGACTTCTGAAGGTCTCATCACTGCCAAAGAGGGAATAACTTTAGAAGAAGCAAAAGAAATTTTAGCAAAGGCAAGAAAAGAAAAACTTCCTATCGTAGATGATAATTTTCACCTAAAAGGTCTTATTACAATAAAAGATATTGAAAAACAGATTAAATATCCATTATCTGCCAAAGATGATCATGGAAGACTTCTTTGTGGAGCCGGAGTAGGTATTACAAATAACATTATGGATCGTGTTGATGCATTGGTGAAAGTGCAGGTAGATGTTATTGTTATAGATTCAGCCCATGGTCATTCCGCCAATATTATTAATACAATAAAAATGATAAAGAGTAAATATCCGGAATTACAAATAGTCGCAGGTAATATTGCAACTGGTGAAGGTACAAGAGCATTAATTGAGGCAGGTGCAGATGCGGTCAAAGTTGGTATTGGACCGGGTTCTATATGTACGACACGTGTAGTAGCAGGCATTGGTGTTCCTCAGATTACTGCTATCATGAATAGCTATGAGATTGCCAAAGAATATGGAATACCAGTAATTGCGGATGGTGGTATCAAATATTCGGGAGACATGACCAAAGCCATTGCTGCAGGTGCCAGTGTATGTATGATGGGTAGTATTTTTGCAGGTTGTGATGAAAGTCCCGGAACCTTTGAATTATTCCAAGGTAGAAAGTATAAAGTATATCGTGGAATGGGATCTATTGCAGCTATGGAAAATGGTAGCAAAGACCGTTACTTCCAAAATGATGCAAAAAAATTAGTTCCTGAAGGTGTAGAAGGTCGTGTAGCTTATAAGGGTACTGTAGAAGACACAGTATTTCAGTTAATAGGAGGTCTTCGTTCGGGTATGGGATATTGTGGAACGAAAACCATTGAAGAAATGAAATGTAATGCAAAATTTGTTAAAATAAGTGCTGCTTCTTTAAAAGAAAGTCATCCTCATGATATACAAATTACAAAAGAAGCTCCAAATTATAGTACAGATCAATAAGTAATAAAAAAAACCAGTTCCGAAACTAAAAAAGCCTACGGAACTGGTTTTGTGTTATATATTAATATCCTAATTCTTCTCCAACGAGAATCACTTTGATACGTCCTTGAATACCTGAACGTCTTGTAATTACGATTTGACTGCAAATACTATCAGGTGAATAACAGTCTCCGCAACGTCCGGTAGAAGCACAAGGGGTTTTTTTATCAAGACGGACACAGTTTGGAGGAGCGGCAATATTTCTGGTTCTATTAATACCTTCCTCTACATCGGTAGTAATTTTATTCATACCTGCAATAATTATCACGTTTTCAGGACCTGCGATAAGACAGGCTACACGATTTCCAAAGCCATCAATATTGACTAATTCACCCTCTAATGTAATCGCATTTGTACTCATGAAGTAATAATCAGAGCAGACTATTTTTCCATATAGTGCTTTTTTTTCTTCCGGAGTTTTTGCGGTTAAGCGGTCAATAAGGGTATGATTAGAGTTTTTTAATGTATCAATGAGCCCGGTTTCTACAAGAGACATAGAACCGCCCCAGGAAATTACAGAGTGTTCCGGCATAAGTGACATAGCTTTTTTTACCGCAGATTCAGAATCCGGACAATAAAAACCTTCCATGTTACGTTTTTCTAGATTTTTAATTATAGTTTTGCTTAAGGTTTCATAGTAAGTTTGTTTTGGTGTCATTTTTATACCTCCTAATAAAATGACCGATAACAAGGTATTTAAATGTTATCGGTAATAATGGTTATAAAGTAATTTTTTTTGAACAAGCGACCGCAAGTGTTCCAGGTCCGACATGACAAGAAATACTGAGTGATAGTGGATCCATATGAATTGAATAGTTTGGATATATAGCTTGTAGTTCTTCCTTAAACTTGGCAGCGGCTTCCTCGTTGTTAGAATGGGCGATCTGCAACCAAACTTTATTTTGTGTTCCATCATCGTTAAACCGTACGGCCATATCATTTTTAATGGCATCTAACATAATTGTTTTGGCCTGTTTAATGGTCCGGGCTTTCGCAAAAGCGTCTAGTTTTTCGCCTTGGATCTGAAGGACTGGTTTTATTTTTAATAAAGTACCAAGAGCAGCAGCGGCAGGTGTGATACGCCCTCCTTTTTTTAGATACTTTAAAGTATCTACCATAACATAGATACTTGAATCTAATTTAATCTGCTCTAAAAATTCACGTATTTCAAGTGCTGATCTGCCTGATTCTGCAAGTTGTAATGCATCTAGTACAGATTGGCGCTGCGTAACGGAGATTCTTTGGTTGTTTACTACTTGAATCCTGCCGTTATAATCATTAGCGAGTGCTAATGCAGTGGAACAAGAGCCACTTAATCCGCTTGACATAGGAATATGTACAATTTCATCATATTCATTTAGCAGCTTATCCCACAGATTCATTACAGAATCTGGTGAAGGTTGTGAAGTTGAGATATCATTCCCATCTTCCAGCCTGGAATAAAACTCTTCTTGAGATAAATCAATGTCCTCAAAGTAGGTTTTATTATTAATCATAAAAGGCATTGGTAGAACATAAATGCCTAATTCTTGAGCTTGAGATTGTGTTATACCACTATTACTATCTGTGATAATTGCAATTTTTTTCAAAAGGACTCTCCTCCTATAAACCAACTTTTATTTACAATAGAGAATAAAAATCTATTTGTAAATAACTAAATAGATTCTAACATTTCCATAAAAAAAAGTAAAGTGATTCAAGAAAAGTGATTCAAGTCTGTTCATAAAATGGGAAAAGAGAGATGTTACACAGAAGTTTTTATGCTATAGTATTATAGAAAAATGTAAAAAAAGATAAAATGTGGAGGAAATCATGAGACAAAAATGGAAAAAACTTATTTCATATTACAAACCATATAAAGGATTATTTATATCGGATACACTGTTTGCTATTATAGGGGCGGGAATTTCATTAGGAATTCCTCTGATTGTCCGTTATATTACAAATAATATTATACATCTATCACCAGAAGAGGCTTTTGAAGGCATTTTGAAGTTAGGGATATTGATGATTGTATTAGTATTGGCAGGAGCATTTTGTAATTTTTATATTTCGTATTTTGGACATATGATGGGAGCCAAGATTGAGTATGATATGAGAAGTGAAATTTTTCAACATTATCAAAAGCTTTCATTTTCATTTTATGATAATCAAAAAGTTGGACAACTTATGTCCCGTATTACAAATGATTTATTTGATATCAGTGAATTGCTTCATCATGGTCCTGAAGATGCTGTAATTTCTTTTATAAAGCTGATAGGATCATTTAGTATTTTATTTTTAATTAATTGGAGACTTGCATTTATAGGGTTAGCTTTGATTCCAATCATTTTAATCTATGCAATTTTATTTAACAGAAAGATGAAAAAGGCATTTAAAAGGAATCGTGTTAAAATTGCTGATATTAACGCTCAAATAGAAGATAATCTTTCAGGTATCAGGGTGGTAAAATCATTTGCGAATGAAAATATTGAAAATGAAAAATTCAAAATTGGTAATGACGGATTTCTTAGTGCAAAACGAAATAGTTATCAATATATGGGTGGATATTTTTCTGGTATGGAAGCATTTACGACTATGATTACGATTGTTGTATTGATAGCAGGAACGTTATTTATTACACAGAACGTAATTCAGGTAGTCGATTTAATCACATTTTTATTATATATTAACAATTTTACAGAACCAATTAAAAAATTGATTACTTTGACGGAGTCATTTCAAAATGGTTTTTCCGGGTATGAACGCTTTTTAGAGATCTTAGATATTGTACCGGAAATACAAGATGCAGCTGATGCAAAAGATATAAAACAAGTAACCGGTGATATTTCTTTTGAAGATGTTTCTTTTCGATATGAGGAGAATACTCAAAAAGTTTTAAGTCATGTCAACTTAGAGGTGAAAGCGGGAAGTTATGTTGCTTTGGTAGGTTCGTCAGGAACTGGTAAAACTACCCTGTGCAGTTTGATTCCACGGTTCTATGATGTGACATCAGGAGTTATTAAAGTTGATGGAATTGATATTAGGAAAATAACATTAAATAGCTTAAGAAGTGCAATAGGAATTGTACAGCAAGATGTTTATCTATTTACAGGCAGTGTTATGGATAATATAAAATATGGGCGTCCAGGTGCTAGCGATGAAGACGCTATAGAAGCAGCAAAATGTGCCAACGCTCATGATTTCATAATGGGATTACCAAATGGATATGATACAGATATCGGGCAAAGAGGGGTGAAACTTTCAGGAGGTCAGAAACAGCGGCTTTCAATTGCAAGAGTATTTTTGAAAAATCCATCGATTCTAATTTTTGACGAAGCAACATCAGCTTTAGATAATGAGAGTGAGAAAGTGGTTCAGGAATCCTTAGAATTATTGGCTAAGAATCGAACAACTTTTGTAATCGCCCATCGATTATCTACGATCAGAAATGCTCAAAGAATTCTAGTCTTAACAGAAAATGGGATAGAAGAAGAAGGGACTCATGAAGATTTGATAAAAATAGATGGAGTATACAAAAACTTATATAATTTACAATTTACTAGAATTAATTAAGCTGAATTGGGAGGTTAAAGTATATGTATTGTAAAAATATAAAATGGATAAAGTTTTTTTTTACAACATTAATGATAGTATTTATAAGTTTATCACAAATTAATATAGTGAATGCAGAAGCATCTTTTGGCCATTTATATGGGGACAAAGATTTTAAAAAGAAGATGATAGCTGTAATGGGAAATGTGAATGAGTCAGTTCCAAAAAAATCTGTGGTATATGTATCGAAAAATGGCTCAGATTCTAATAAGGGAACGAAGAGAAAACCTTATAAATCTTTTAAAAGAGCAATTTCAAAATTAAGACCGGGAGATACTTTGGTAATTCGAAAAGGAACTTATAAGGAACCCCTTAATTTGCTTCTAAACGGTAAGAAAAATGCTTATATTACCATTAGAAATTATCCTGGAGAGAAAGTGATTTTAGATGGGACAGGAAAAGGCAATGGAACAATAATGGTAAATTTAAATAATTCATCTTATTTAAGAATACATGGACTTGAGATTAGAAATATAAAAGGCCTAGATGTAGCTGGTATTCGTTTAGAAAATGGATCACATCATATTTTTTTGACCAAAAACAGAATTCATAATGTTAAGGTATCCGCTGATAAAAAAGATGCATGTGCCAATGGAATAATCTTGTGGGGGGAGAATGAGAAGAAAGCGATTCATAATATCTTTATTTTTGCTAATACTATTTATAATTGTAAAACGGGATGGGCAGAATGCATTTCTATTACAGGAAATAATAAGTACGTAAATGTAATTAAAAATACAATTAAAAATACTGGCAATATAGGGATTGATTTTTCAGGGAATTATGGGTATTGTTCAAAAGCATCTGTTGATTTTCCACGCTATTGTGTTGCAAGTGACAATAATGTGGTCAACTGTGTATCAAAATATGCAACATCATATGGATTATATGTAGATGGAGGACAAAATATAGTTTTAGAAAATAATACAGTAAGGGCTTGTGGTGGAGGAATAGAAGTAGGAGCCGAACAAGTGGCGTCAAAAAAGAAGTATGCTGTTAGAAATATTAAAGTACAAAACAACTATTTAGTAAATAATAAAGAAAATGGATTAACTGTTGGTGGTTATGCGACCAATCTTGGTAATGTTTATAAAGTTCTACTGAAGGATAATATTTGTATTAATAATGGAAAGAGAGGTGAGAATCTTACAATTTCTAAAGCTGAAGATGTTTATATAAAAGGAAATGTATTTTCTAATACAAAAAGTAATGCAACTATCGTATACATGCCGTTTTCTTCAAAATATACCAGAAATATTACCTTTAAAAAGAATCGATACTATAGTGCGGGAGGAAAGAAAAAAGCTATTTTTTATTTTAAGGGAAAAGAGTATAAATCTTATGCAAAATGGCTTAAAGTATCAAAAGAAAAAGGAAGTGCTTTTAAAAAGTATAATAAAAAATCGAAAAGTGATAATTTTAAGTATAAATAAAGATTAAGTTGGAGAAGATTGTTAAAGGAATGATTAAATTATATACATTTTAAGTCTATATAGTAAGAAGTAAAATGGTAAATGGATAATTATTGAGCAAGTGTGCTTGATTTTGTGCATAAAGTGCAAAAAACCGTCTTGACAAGTAATCAAAAAGTGTATAATATTAAATTATACTTTACGATCAAAAAATAGTATAAATGGAGGAATTAGGAATGGGTGAATATTTAGGAAAATTGCATGAAACTGTTGTTAAATTTCCAAACACAGATATTTGGATGGATTCATGTGGTGAAGCAGAGCTTGATTATGGTTTGGAAAGAGGAATTGTGGGAGCAACAAGTAATCCTGTAATCATTGGTCAGGTAATTAAAGATGAACTTCCTATTTGGGAAGGACGTATTAAACATTACATTGCTGAAATGCCAACAGCTACTGAAGAAGAAATTGCATGGGAAGTGGTACATGAATGTACGAGAGAAAGAGCAAAAAAATTACTTCCGGTTTTTGAAGCAACGAATGGTAAAAAAGGTAGACTTTCAGCACAAACAAATGCGAAGTTTTATAGAAGTCCTGAAAAGATGGTAGAACAAGCAGTATATTTAAGTTCATTGGGTGATAACATTCAAATTAAAATGCCAACTTCTGAAGCTGGAATCAAAGCGTTTGAAGAGGTTACATACCAAGGTGTGAACATTAATGCTACTGTGTCTTTTACAGTTGCTCAGGCAGTTGCAGTTGCTGAAGCTGTAGAAAGAGGATTAAAACGTAGAGAAGCAGAAGGACTTTCAACAGAAGACATGACACCTATCTGTACGATTATGATTGGTAGAACAGATGACTGGGTGAAAGAATCAGTGAAAGGTATCGCAGTAGATCATCCGGATGCTCTTGAATGGGCTGGTGTAGCTGTTATGAAAGAAGCTTATAGAATCTTTAACGAAAGAGGTTATAGAACAAGATTATTAACAGCAGCTTATAGAAATGTGTACCATTGGTCAGAGTTCATTGGTGGTGATATATCAATGACTATTCCTTTCGGATGGCATAAAAAAATCAATGCTTGTGATGTTGAAGTAGTAAGTAGAATCGACAATCCTATTCCAGAAGAATTCATGAATACATTAAAAAAACTTCCTGAATTTATCAAAGCTTTTGATGAAAAGGCTTTACCGGTTGAAGAATTCGTAAATTTTGGTGCGTTTAGAAAAACAATTAACGGATTTATCAGCGGATATGAAGATTTATTAAAATTAGTAAGAAGTTATATGGTATAATGAAAAAAGGACCTGCAGAGAAAATGTAGGTCCTTTTATTTGTAAACCTAAAAACTTTAGTAGTTGACTTCGCTAAAGTGTTTTGTTATGATAAGGATAATACTTTTGGAAATTAATAGTATAATTTTAATAAAAAAATGTAGGTGAGAGAATGATTTCAGAGGCTATGATAAATTTAGTAAGTAAAAGTTCGGCTATTAGAGAAATGTTTGAAGAGGGCAACCGTTTAGCTGCTCAGTATGGGGCAGAAAACGTATTTGATTTTAGTTTAGGTAATCCCAATGTTGCAGCTCCGAAAGAAGTGAATCAAGCAATTAAGACCATTATTGAACATGAAGAATCAACATCTTATCATGGATATATGAATAATTCGGGCTATGAAAATGTTAGAGAATCTGTTGCAGCTTCTATTAATAGAAAACAAGGTACTCATTTTAATCAGAATAATATCATTATGACAGTAGGTGCTGCCGGAGGGTTGAATGTTATTTTTAAGACTCTTCTTAATCCGGATGATGAAATAGTTGTATTTGCTCCTTATTTTGGAGAGTATAAAAATTATGCCTCCAATTTTAATGCTCGTTTCGTTGTGATTCCGCCGGATATCCCAAGCTTTCAGCCAAACTTGGAAGCGATGAAAAAAGCGATTACTAAAAAGACGAAAATTGTATTGGTAAATACACCCAATAATCCAACAGGTGTAGTTTATACAGAAGATACGATCAAAGAACTTGCCGCTATTTTAGAACAAAAACAAAGAGAATTCAAAAACGAAATTTATATTGTTTCGGATGAACCATATCGGGAATTAGTTTATGATGGAGTCATAGTTCCATATCTGACAAAATATTATAGTAATACGATAGTTGGATATTCATTTAGTAAATCACTGTCTTTGCCTGGTGAAAGAATCGGTTATTTGGTCATTCCCAATGAAGCTGCTGATTTTGATTCCATAGTTTCTGGTGCAAATGTTGCAAACCGTATACTGGGATTTGTAAATGCACCATCTTTATTACAAAAAGTGATAGCTAAATGTGTAGATGTAGAAATAGATTTGGAATATTATGACAGGAATAGAAAAACGCTTTATGGAGCGCTGACGGAATATGGTTTTGAGTGTGTAAGGCCTCAGGGAGCATTTTACCTTTTTATGAAGTCGCCCATTGAAGATGAAAAAGAATTTTGTCAGGCTGCCAAAAAGTATAATATTTTGATAGTGCCGGGCAGTTCGTTTGATTGTCCGGGTTATGTCAGGATGGCTTATTGTGTGTCTTATGAAACGATAATGAATTCCTTGCCTGGATTTAAAAAATTAGCACAAGCATATAAATAATTCAGTAAAGATGAAAAGGAAGTTGACCTATGAGAATTTGGGAATCTAATATACGTAAAGTAGTACCATATGTACCAGGCGAACAGCCGGATAAAGAAAATATGATAAAGCTTAATACAAATGAAAATCCATATCCTCCAGCTCCCGGTGTGAGAAAAATTATGGACGAATTCAAGGAGGATACATTAAGGTTATATCCAGATCCTTGTGCAGGTATGTTAGTGAAGGAAATTGCGAATTATTATAAGCTTAAGCCGGAACAGGTTTTTGTAGGAGTTGGCTCGGATGATGTTTTGGCAATGGCATTTATGACATTTTTTCAATCTAAAAAACCTATTTTGTTTCCTGAAATCACGTATTCCTTTTATGATGTATGGGCAGAATTATTTAATATACCATATGTAAGATGTTCGTTAGCAGATGATTTTTCTTTCGTTATTGATGATTACAAGAGAGAAAATGGAGGAATCATTTTTCCTAATCCTAATGCCCCGACAGGTTTGTGTGAGAGGTTAGAAACAATTGAAAAAATCATCAAATATAATCAGGATGTTATCGTGATTGTAGATGAAGCTTATATTGATTTTGGTGGCGAATCAGCACTTTCTTTGCTTGATAAATATGAAAATTTGCTTGTAGTTCAGACTTTTTCAAAATCACGTTCAATGGCAGGAGTGAGAATTGGATTTGCAATGGGAAGTCCGACTTTGATTAAGTATTTAAATGATGTTAAATATTCATTCAATTCCTATACATTAAATCGATTTTCATTAGAAATTGGAGTTGAAGCCATTCGAGATGAAGTCTATTTTAAATCAGTAAATGAAAAAATTATAAGTACAAGAGAAAGAGTGAAAAATGAATTACTCCAATTAGGATTTACCTTTCCGGATTCCAAAACAAATTTTGTTTTTGCTACACATGAAAAATATAATGCCAAGGATATTTTTTTGGCATTAAAAGAGAATAATATCTATGTCCGGTACTTTGATAAACCTAAAATTCATAATTATTTACGGATAACCATCGGTACGGATGAGGAAATGGATGCCTTATTGGATTTTTTAAAACATTATATAGGCAAGTAAGCTTTTAGCGCTTTATAAAAGAAAATTTGGATGCAAAATAAAAAAATGCATCCTTTTTGTTACTCTATATATGAAAAATATCAAGCTTGCTTTTCAATAAAAAAGTTGTTAGTATAATTGTTGTAAGGATAAAATAATAGGAGATAACAGATGGAAGCATACACAAGTTTTGCGCAGGTATATGATATATTTATGGATAATATTCCTTATGAAAAATGGTGTCAGTATTTAATTCGTCTCTTAAAAGAACATGGTGTAGACAATGGATTGATTCTTGAATTGGGTTGTGGAACCGGAAAAATTACAAGGATTCTTTATGAAAATGGCTACGATATGATAGGGATTGATAATGCAGAAGAAATGCTCACTGTTGCCCGGGAATATAGCGAAGGTATGGAAGGGATCTTATATTTGCTGCAGGATATGAGAAATTTTGAATTATATGGAACAGTTAAGGCTGTCGTAAGTATTTGTGATTCAATGAATTATATCCTTGATGAAGAAGAACTGCTCCAAGTATTTTATCTTGTAAACAATTATTTAGATCCCGAAGGAATTTTTATTTTTGATATGAACACATTATATAAATATGAGGTTTTATTAGGCGAGACGACAATTGCAGAAAATCGTCCGGAAGGCAGTTTTATTTGGGAAAATTATTATGATAGTCAGGAGAATATCAATGAATATGATTTGACTTTGTTTATTAAAGAAGGAGAATTGTTTCGGAAATATGAAGAAACGCATTATCAAAAGGCGTATGAAATAGAAAGAGTAATTAAGCTGATTGAAGAATCAGGTCTGGAATTTATTACAGTTTATGATGCATTTACGAAAGAAACTCCTAACGAGAAAAGTGAGAGAGTTTATTTTATTGCAAAAGAAAAGGGTAAAGAAATAAAGGAGAAATAAAATGTCAGATTATATTGTCAGAGCAACGGCAGCAAATAATCAGATCCGTATATTTGCTGCGACTACGAAAGAAACGGTGGAAAAAGCAAGAATAGCACATAATACAAGTCCGGTAGCAACTGCTGCATTAGGAAGGCTTTTGACAGCTGGAGCAATTATGGGAACTATGATGAAGGGAGATAAAGATATTTTGACCCTTCAGATAAAAGGTTCAGGACCAATAGAAGGTATCACTGTAACAGCAGATTCTAAAGGAAATGTAAAAGGTTACGTTAATGAACCTAATGTTCTAATACCGGCGAATAATAATGGAAAATTAGATGTTGCAGGTGCAGTAGGTGAAGGAATTTTAAATGTTATAAAAGATATGGGAATGAAAGAACCATATGTGGGACAGACTGTATTACAGACCAGTGAAATTGCAGAAGATCTTACATTTTATTTCGCAAATTCTGAACAGATTCCTTCTTCTGTTGGATTAGGAGTCTTAATGGAAAAAGATAATACCGTGAAACAAGCCGGAGGTTTTATATTACAGTTAATGCCTTTTGCAGAAGAAAGTGTTGTTGAATATCTTGAAGAATCGTTAAAAAATATAACCTCAGTTACAACACTTTTAGAGCAAGGTTATACACCGGAGCAATTAGTTGAAAAAATAGCAGGCGATTTGGGTGTAGAAATAATGGATAATATTCCGACCCGGTTTTATTGTAATTGCAGTAAAGACCGCATTTCGAAAGCTATTATAAGTATCGGGAAAGAAGAAACTCAAAATATAATCGATGAAGGAAAGCCAATTGAAGTGAAGTGTCATTTTTGTAATACGAATTATGTTTTTGAAATAGATGAGTTAAAGGAGCTTTTAAAATGAGACAAGGATTTGTTAAAGTAGCAGCTGTAACACCCAAAATAAAAGTTGCAGATACTCAATATAATACAAAAGCTATTTGTAAAGAATTAGATTTGGCACAAAAAGCCGGTGCTAAAGTTATTGTATGCCCGGAATTGTGTATTACAGGTTATACTTGCGGTGATTTGTTTTTACAAGAGGTTTTGTTGGATGGTGCATTGAACGCATTAAGTGATATTAAAAATCATACAAAGGATGAAGATTATATTTGTTTTGTAGGATTACCAATTGTATTTCGGCAAAAACTATATAATGTAGCTGCAGTAGTCAGCAAAGGAGAAATATTAGGTTTGGTACCTAAGTCTAATATACCAAATTATTCAGAGTTTTATGAATCTAGACATTTTACGCCCGGTCAGGAAGATTTGGGATGTTATGAGATGGATAAAGAAAGGATTCCATTTGGTACAGATATTTTATTTCAATGTGCTGAATTACCATTTCTAAAAATCGGAGTAGAGATATGTGAAGATTTATGGACTGTAAATCCTCCAAGCATCCGTCATACCATGGCAGGTGCTTCACTAATCGTAAATTTGTCTGCCAGTGATGAAATAACGGGGAAGGATTTTTATAGACAAAATTTAGTATCAGGACAATCAGCCAGACTGTTATGTGGTTATGTTTATGCAGATGCAGGAGAAGGGGAATCCAGTACAGATCTTGTTTTTGCAGGACATAATATAATTGCTGAAAATGGAACTGTATTAGTAGAATCAAAACGATTTGAAAATGAAATGATCGTTGCCGATATTGATTTAAAACGTATGCAATCAGAAAGAATACGAATAACAACATTTAAAGCTTTAGATGAAAATTGTTACACGTTGGTACCATTTTCATTAAAAGTAGAAGAGACAAAGCTAAATCGTTTTTTCAATTCCACACCATTTGTTCCGGCACAAAAAAGTGATAGGGACAGAAGATGTGAAGAAATATTGTCGATACAGTCAATGGGACTGAAAAAAAGGCTAGAACATACAAATTGTAAGAAAGCAGTAATTGGGATTTCCGGTGGATTAGATTCTACGTTGGCTTTATTGGTTACAGTTAGAGCATTCGATTTACTTGGACTTTCCCATAAAGGTATTATAGCAGTTACAATGCCTTGTTTTGGAACAACTGACAGGACCTATAATAATGCTGTGAATTTAATCAGACAATTAGGTGCTGATTTTAAAGAAATAAATATAATGGAAGCTGTTAAGTTACACTTCAGAGATATTGGGCATGATAGTAATATTCACGACGTAACTTATGAAAATGCGCAGGCTAGAGAAAGAACGCAGATATTAATGAACATTGCCAATAAGACTGGGGGGATGGTAATCGGTACAGGTGATATGTCGGAACTCGCGTTAGGATGGGCGACATATAACGGGGATCATATGTCAATGTATGGTGTTAATTCATCGGTACCCAAAACATTAGTAAGACATTTGGTTCAATATTTTGCAGATGTATGTCAGGATGAGAAATTGACAAACATACTTATAGATGTTCTCAATACTCCGGTAAGTCCCGAGCTGCTTCCACCTAAAGATGGGGAAATATCGCAAAAAACGGAAGATATTGTAGGTCCATATGAGCTACATGATTTTTATTTGTATTATGTTATGCGGTTTGGATATGAACCAAGCAAAATATACCGGATTGCAAAATTAGCATTTAAAGATTTATATACAGAGGAAATTATCTTGAAATGGTTAAAGATTTTTTACCAACGCTTCTTTTCCCAACAATTCAAACGATCCTGTTTACCGGATGGACCTAAAGTTGGTACTGTTGCAGTTTCACCTAGAGGAGATTTACGTATGCCAAGTGATGGATGCGTTACTTTATGGAAGCAAGATTTAGAAAAATTATCGGTTATTAAAAATTAGTAGATAGGAGAGAAATATGCTAAAAAATGTTATTATTCATTTAGAAGATATTATAACTCAAGGAAGAGCAAATGATGATCAGCTAAGAGAGGGCATTTATGCAATGATTAACAGTTTGGTATCCGACAATAAAAAAATTGTAGTAATAACCGAAAGAGAAAAAGATAAAGCTTTTGAAGTGTTGAAAGAGCTAAAGCTTGATAAATTTACAGATGAAGTGTATTCCAAAAAAGAAGCTAAAGACGGACATTCCGTACATTTATTGGAAGTTTTAAATAGACAGAATATCTTTTTGTCAATTATAGATGAGACGAATACAAGTGCTGATGATTATCTGGCTATTGTAGCCAGAGAAGAAGATGTCAGAGCAGCAAAAATGGCCAATATACCATCTATCGGGTATATTGATAAACGTCATGCAGGATTTTCTGAATCACAAGTCCTAACAGAGGGTTTTGATGAGATAGACAGTATTTATATTAATCGAGTTTATCAAAGGGCACATAAAATTCCCTGGAAGATTACAGAAACAGAGCGTTGTATCATAAGAGAATTAACAGTGGAAGATATTGATGCCTTATATGAAATTTATGCAGAACCTTCCATTACGGAATTTATGGAGCCGTTGTTTCCTAATAAACAAGATGAAATTGAGTATCAAAAAGCTTATATTGAACGTGTATATGAATTTTATGAATATGGCATGTGGGCTGTCATACATAAAGACACCGGACAACTAATTGGAAGAGCTGGTATAAGTAACCGGGAGCTTAAAGGATTTATAGAATTAGAGTTAGGTTATTTAATAGCAGTTCCTTATCAAAGACAGGGGTATGGGTTTGAAGTATGTAATGAAATAATAAGATATGCGAAAGATAAGTTTGGTTTTGATACGATTCATTGTTTTATACAAAAAAATAACATTGCATCCATTAAGCTAGCAGAGAAATTAGGGTTTTGTTGGAAAGAAGAAGTCTCATTTGGAGAGGAACGTTTACAACAATATATCCTAAAACTCAAACAATAGAGAGGATGTTACTTCCTATTGTCATGTATGGAAGAGGTGAGGGAAATGAATATTGTAGTTTGTGATGATGATGAAGTAATTCGGAAAAAGATTATACAAATGTGTTTTAAATTTCAAAATGAGACACATATAACTGGGGAAATTATAGAAATGTCTTCTGGAGAAGACGTGCTTAATTATCATGAACAAATTGATGTACTAATTTTAGATATAGAATTACCTGGTAAAAACGGAATTCAAGTAATGAGAGAAATTGAACAAGAGCAAAGTTACGATTATATTGTATTTGTATCAAGTCATCAGGAAGCAGTTTGGAATTCTTTTAGCTGTAAAACAGTAGGATTTATCCGCAAACCAATTGAGTATGAACAATTACGCAGGATTTTGAAAAAAGTTGCTGAGTTAAAGAATGAAGAATTTTTGATTGAAATTGATACGGATCAAGGAGTCTGTGTAGTGAAATCCAGTGATTTGATTTATATAAAAGGTGAAGGTTCCTATACTCGTATTGTAACAAAAAATGAAAGTTTAATTGTTAGAAAGACATTGAGTCAATGGGAAAAACAATTGACGGGCATGAATATGTTAAGAGCACATAAATCATATTTCATTAATATGGAGTACATAAAGAACATTAAGCAAAATGTAATTTTGGATACAGGTGAAGAAATTAAAATAAGTCGATTACGAAAAAGCGAGCTATTAGAAAAGTATCATACTTTTCTGAAAAAGAAAGCGTTCTTTCTTTAAGTTTTAGTCCTATAAAATAACAAAAATATGCATTTCACATCAAAATATTGCATTTCGCATCATTTTTATTGCATAATATAGTAGTAAGTGTTACTTTAAATATGCAAGGGGAAATGTAAAAGGGGAAAATAATTACCCACCGTTTTTATGAAATCTTTTCATAGTCGCTATGGAATATTTTGTAAAAAAAAAGAAGAAGCCTTTCGATGGAGGCTTCTCTTTTTTTGTTTAAAATATCTGGTTCAAAAACATCTATCTTATACATAAAATGATCTTTTATCATCCTAATCTTAAAAAATCACCTATTTTCAAAAAGCGTCATATTGTAAATCAAATAAAATAGTGATATACTTAGAAAATATATGGAAAAGTTTACGATTGGAGAGAAATGGATGAAATTAGAAGACTATGTTACAAGTATTCCTGATTTTCCAGAAGAAGGGATTATATTTAGAGATATTACAACAATTTTAGAAAATGCAGAAGGATTACAATTAGCAGTTGATTCAATGCAGGATTTTATTGCAGATACAGAATTTGATGCAATAGTAGGTGCAGAATCCAGAGGATTTATTTTTGGAGTACCACTTGCATATAATTTAAAGAAACCTTTTATTTCGGCACGTAAAAAAGGAAAGCTTCCAAGAGAAATCGTATCAAAAGAGTATGATTTAGAATATGGAACTGCAGCAATTGAATTGCACAAAGATTCAATTAAAAAAGGTCAGAAAGTTGTAGTTGTAGATGATTTAATAGCTACTGGTGGAACAATTAGGGCTATTGTAGATTTAATTGAAGAATTAGGCGGGGAAGTTGTGAAAATAATTTTCTTAATGGAACTGAAAGGTTTAAATGGAAGAGAAAAATTAAAAGGTTATGATATTCAAGCAGCAATTAGTTATGAAGATAAATAAAGAAAACGGATAAAGAATCAAAAATAGAAAAAGTACGTAAAGACGGTGGTACTATGGAACAACAAAAATCAGCAAAAAAAAATATAAGATTACAAGATAGAAGTATTAAAGTAATGGATGATTTCACCAGCAAAGAATTGTTATATCATGAATTAATTGATAGTGTGCAAAAATACCATCCTTCTGCAGATTTATCGATTATAGATAAGGCATTTAAAGTTGCAGATGCTGCACATGAAGGACAAGTAAGAAAGTCTGGTGAACCTTATATCATTCATCCTCTTTGCGTGGCAATAATATTAGCAGATTTAGAATTAGATAAAGAAACGATTGTAGCTGGTATTTTGCATGATGTTGTAGAAGATACGGTGATGAGTGAAGAAGAACTAACAAAAGAATTCGGTCTTGAGGTTGCATTGTTGGTAGATGGTGTTACGAAATTAGGTCAATTATCTTATGATGCAGATAAAGTAGAAGTACAGGCAGAAAATTTACGGAAAATGTTTTTGGCAATGGCGAAAGATATTCGTGTTATTATGATTAAATTAGCAGACAGACTTCATAATATGCGTACATTGAAATATATGAGACCGGATAAGCAGAAAGATAAAGCCAGAGAAACGATGGATATTTATGCACCTATAGCTCAGAGGCTGGGTATATCTAAGATAAAAGTAGAGTTGGATGATTTATCACTGAAGTATTTGGAACCGGATATTTATTATGACTTAGTTGAAAAAATTGCGGTTCGCAAAAGTGTCCGGGAAGAATTTGTAAAACAAATATGTGAAGAAGTTAAGAATCATATAAAAAATGGTGGAATTGATGCCCATGTAGACGGACGTATCAAACATTTTTTTAGTATTTATAAAAAAATGAAAAATCAGGATAAAACAATCGATCAAATTTATGATCTATTTGCAGTTCGTATTGTTGTAGAAACCGTTAAGGATTGTTATGCTGCTTTGGGAATTATTCATGAAATGTATAAACCTATTCCAGGCAGATTCAAAGATTATATTGCAATGCCAAAACAAAATATGTATCAATCACTGCATACGACTTTAATAGGACCAAATGGCCAGCCATTTGAAATTCAAATCAGAACATTCGAGATGCATCGTACAGCTGAATATGGTATTGCAGCTCATTGGAAATATAAAGAAGCATCGGATGGGAAAAATACAGATAATAAGGAAGAAGAAAAATTAAGCTGGCTTCGTCAAATTTTGGAATGGCAGAGAGACATGTCAGATAATAAAGAATTCATGAGTCTATTAAAAAGCGACCTTGATTTGTTCTCTGAAAATGTATATTGTTTTACGCCCACCGGAGATGTGAAAAACCTGCCGAATGGCTCGACCCCTATAGATTTTGCTTATAGTATTCATAGTGCTGTTGGGAACAAAATGATAGGCGCAAGAGTAAATGGTAAATTGGTTACAATTGATTATGTCATTCAAAATGGAGACCGCATTGAGATACTAACATCACAAAATTCCAAAGGACCTAGCAGGGATTGGTTGAACATTGTAAAAAGTACACAGGCCAAAAGCAAGATCAATCAATGGTTCAAGCAGGAGTTGAAGGAAGATAATATTATCAAAGGGAAGGATATGATTTCCCATTATTGTAAAAATAAAAGCATTATTCTCAGTGATATCTTAAAACAAAAATATCAGGAAGCGGTCATGAGAAAATATGGCTTCAGAGATTGGGAGTCCGTATTAGCGGCTATTGGTCATGGCGGAATTAAAGAAGGTCAAGTAATTAATAAAATGCAGGAAGAGTACATTAAAGATCATAAGAAAGAAATTACAGATCAAGATGTACTGAATAGTGTCGCACAAGGGAAAGAAAAAGTTCAGGTTGCAAAATCAAAGAATGGAATTATTGTAAAAGGAATTCATGATGTTGCAGTGCGATTTTCAAAATGTTGTGGTCCATTACCTGGGGATGAAATTGTAGGATTTGTGACAAGAGGCAGGGGCATTTCCATTCACAGAACAGATTGTATCAATGTTTTAAATATGCCGGATATAGAAAGAGCTCGACTGATTGAAGCAGAATGGCAGGAAGAAGGCGAAAGCCAAAATGAGTTGTACGCGGCAGAGATTAAAATATATGGAAATAATAGGACCGGATTGCTTGTTGACATTACCAAGACTTTTACAGAAAAAAAAATCGATATTACTTCCATACATTCCAGAACGAGCAAACAAGGGATCGTAACGATGGATTTAAGTTTTATGATTCGTGGTAAAGAAGAATTAAATCGTTTAGTTGATAAAATCAAAACAATTGAAAGTGTACTTGATATAGAAAGGACAGCAGGTTAAAGAACTATGAAACAGATTAATATAGAACAATATGTGGTAGGAATGGTACAGACAAACTGTTATATTGCAGTAAATAGTATAACGAAAGAAGCAGTTATTATTGATCCGGCCGATCAGGCGGAATTACTTGAAAAGAAAATCACGGAAAAAGGAGTAAAACCGGTTGCAATTCTTTTGACCCATGGTCATTTTGATCATATTTTGGCTGCTGAAGAATTGGCAGGTTCTTATAAGATTCCGGTTTATGCGCATGGAGATGAATGTGAAATTTTAAAAACCCCTTCTTTGAATTTGTCAACAATGTCACATAGAGAAGTGAAGATGGAACCGGATGTAATTTTGAAAGATAATCAAGAAATTGAGCTTGCAGGTTTTCAAATTCGAGTACTTCATACCCCCGGTCATACGAAAGGCAGTGTTTGCTACTATATGGAAGAGGAAGAAGTTCTTTTTTCAGGCGATACCTTATTTCAGCAATCAGTAGGCAGAACAGATTTTCCAACTGGAAGTTCCGTTGAAATCGTTCGTTCTATTAAGGAAAAACTTGCAATTTTACCGGATAGTGTTCAGGTATATCCAGGGCATGAGGGAATTACTTCGATAGGTCATGAAAAAAAGTTTAATCCATTTATAGCATAGGTAAATACTTATGATTATGATAATATTGAATGAAGCTAATTTTGAATATGATATATATTCCTTAGTCAAGGCTTTTTATCCGGAGGAAGAAGTTAGTATTGGCGTAGAGGATACTCAAGTAGAATGTGTAACACCTTGCATCTATTTGAAAGTAAACTATAAGGATAATTTAATAAGGATTCAATTTTTGCAAAACAAGGAAGTCATTCTTGCAAATGATACCATTGTGAATCAGGCGGATAGGAAAGATACAAAAAATCGCTTAAAAAGACTTCTTTATAGAATGCTAAATGAATACAGCAGAAAAGAATTGCCATGGGGAACATTGACCGGCATCAGGCCGACTAAAATTCCAATGGCATTTTTGGAGAAGGGGATTTCTAAAGAGAAAGTAAATCAAATTCTGAAAACTACTTATTTGATCAGTGATGAAAAAGCTGATTTGTGTATAGAAATTGCCAAGAGAGAGTTGGAAATCCTAAAGAATATTGATTATAAGAATGGTTATAGTCTTTATATAGGAATTCCATTTTGCCCAAGTACATGTCTATATTGTTCTTTCACCTCCTATCCTGTTTCAAAATGGAAAAATCGAATGCAGGAATATTTGGAAGCATTAAGTAAAGAGATTTTATTTACTGCAAAGGCATATGCAAATAAAGTTTTAAACACCATTTATATTGGTGGTGGAACCCCAACATCTTTATCAGCAGAACAATTAGATTATCTGCTCACACTTTTGGAAGAAAACTTTGACTATTCCAATTTACAAGAGATGACTTTGGAAGCAGGAAGACCGGACAGTATAACAAAAGAAAAATTAGAAGTGATAAAGGCACATAAAGTGACTAGAATTTCAATCAATCCCCAAACGATGAAACAAGAGACTCTGAAATTAATAGGAAGACATCATACCGTTCAAGAGACGATAGAAGCTTTTCGCTCAGCAAGAGAATTAGGGTTTGACAATATCAATATGGATTTGATTGTCGGGCTTCCGGAAGAAACGCAAGAAGATATCTGTCATACAATGGAAGAGATAGCCAAATTAAATCCGGATAGTGTAACAGTTCATACGTTAGCAATCAAAAGAGCAGCAAGGCTTCGCATGGAGCAGGAACATTATAAGGAACTAAAAATTAGCAAATCTCCAGAAATGATAGAACTTACAGAAAAATATTGTAGAAATATGAATATGGTACCTTACTATCTTTACCGACAAAAAAATATGACAGGAAATTTTGAAAATGTAGGTTATGCCAAATGGGGGAAAGAAGGTATTTATAATATATTAATTATAGAAGAAAAGCAGACAATTGTTGCATTAGGAGCCGGGACAAGTTCAAAATTCGTATTTTCTGAAGGAAGAATAGAACGAGTGGAAAATGTAAAAGATGTAGACAATTATTTAGCAAGAATTGAAGAAATGATAGAGCGAAAACGTAAGATCATGACTGAGAAAAAAGAATAGGAGGAAGTGATATGATAACAAAAGCACCAAGAGGAGTGGAAGATTGGTATGGTGAAAGAATGTATAAGCGTACCGTCGTTGAAAAGATTGCAAGAGATATTGCAAAAACATATAACATAAAAGAAATTATCACACCTGTATTTGAACATACTGTTTTATTTCAAAGAGGCGTAGGAGAAACAACGGATGTTGTTCAAAAAGAGATGTATACGTTTTTGGATAAAGGAGAACGAAGTATTACATTAAAACCGGAAGGAACTGCCGGTACAATGAGGGCTTATCTGGAACACAACATGTATGCAGAACCGGGACCTACGAAATTGTTTTATGTAACGCAGGCGTTTCGTTATGAAAAGCCTCAAAGTGGTCGTTTGAGACAACATCATCAGTTCGGTGTTGAATTTGTGGGATCCAAAAGTCCTTTGGCTGAAGTAGAAGTGATAACTCTGGTTATAGAGATGATTAACAAGCTAGGGTTAAAGGATGCAAAACTTCATATTAATAGTATTGGCTGCAAAAACTGTAGAGAAACTTATAATGAAGCGTTATTAAAATATTTAAAAGAACATGAGGATAAATTATGTCCGACCTGTCGTGAAAGAATGCAAAAAAATCCTCTTCGGGTAATTGATTGTAAAGTAGAAGACTGCAAAAAGATTGTTGAGAAAGCCCCTAGAACAATCGAGTATTTAGATGAAGAATGCAGAGAACATTTTGAGGAATTACAGTATTTGTTAAATCAACTAAATATACCATACGAAATCGATACTGGTATTGTTAGAGGTTTAGATTATTATACGAAAACAGTATTTGAATTTGTAAATGAAGATGGATTTACACTTTGTGGTGGCGGCAGATATGATGGACTTATTCATGAGATAGATGAGAAACAGGATATTCCTTCTGTTGGATTTGGAATGGGAATTGAAAGAATTCTATATTTCTTAGAAAAAGAAGGGGTTGAATTAGAAGCAGAAGAACCGGTAGCTTTGTATGTTGGGATTTTAGGAAAAGAAGCAAAGGCGAAAGCATATCAATTGGTTAATAATCTCCGTAAACAAGGGGTAATTGTAGAGACTGACTATATGGAACGAAGTGTAAAAGCACAAATGAAATATGCCAATAAAATTGGAGCGAAAAAAACAGTTATAATCGGAGAAGATGAACTTCAAAACAATATAGCCAGAGTTAAAGATATGGAAAGTGGCGAACAAACTGAGATTGCATTAGAAAAGATAGCAGAATTATTTTAGGAGGAATTGAGACATGGCAGAGGCAATGAGAGGTTTAAAAAGAACCCATAGATGTACGGAAGTTTCAAATCAGATTATTGGTGAAACAGTTACAGTAATGGGTTGGGTACAAAAAAGAAGAAATCTTGGAAGCTTAATATTCGTGGATTTAAGAGACAGATCAGGTTTGTTACAGGTAATCTTTGATGAAGACAATATTGGGACGGAAGGTTTCGAAAAAGCAGGATCGTTAAGAAGTGAATATGTCGTAGCAGTCGTAGGTAAGGTGGCAGCACGTTCCGGAGCAGTGAATGAAAATTTAGTAACCGGCGATATTGAAGTAATTGCAACAGAACTTCGTATATTATCAGAATCTGAAACGCCTCCTTTCCCAATTGAAGAAAACAGCCAGACAAAAGAAGAATTAAGACTTAAATATCGTTATTTAGATTTGAGAAGGCCAGATATTCAAAGAAATTTAATCTTAAGAAGTAAAGTTGCTACAAGAATCAGAACCTTTTTAGCCGAAGAAGGATTTTTAGAAATAGAAACACCCATATTAAATAAAAGTACACCGGAGGGTGCCAGAGATTATCTTGTGCCAAGCCGTGTGCATCCGGGAAATTTTTATGCTTTACCACAGTCGCCTCAACTTTTGAAGCAATTACTTATGTGTTCAGGGTATGACCGATATTTTCAAATTGCAAAGTGTTTTCGGGATGAGGATTTAAGAGCGGATAGACAGCCGGAGTTTACTCAAGTTGATATGGAACTTTCATTTGTTGAGGTTGATGATGTAATTGAAGTGAACGAGAGATTACTTGCTGATGTATTTAAAGAGGCTATCGGTGTGGAGATATCACTTCCAATTCCGAGAATGACATGGCAGGAAGCTATGGATCGATTCGGTTCAGATAAACCAGACACACGTTTTGGAATGGAATTAAAAGATGTTTCAGATGTAGTTAAAAACTGTGGATTTGGTGTATTTACAGGTGCTTTAGAAGTTGGGGGAACAGTACGAGGTATCAATGTAAAAGGTCAGGGATCCATGCCTCGAAAAAAAATTGATGCACTAGTAAATTTTGCGAAAGATTTTGGTGCGAAAGGTCTTGCATATTTAGCAATAAATGAAGATGGCACATATAAATCTTCTTTCATGAAATTTATGACAGAGGAAGAATTAAGCAAATTAGTAGAAGCTATGGAAGGTACCCCTGGAGATTTGTTACTATTTGCTGCTGATAAAAATAAAGTTGTATATGATGTATTGGGAAATTTAAGGTTAGAAATAGCCAAAAATTTAGATATTATTGATAAAAATAAATTTGAATTTTTGTGGATTACAGAATTTCCTTTATTGGAATGGTCTGAAGAACAAGAGCGTTTTGTTGCTATGCATCATCCATTTACAATGCCGATGGATGAGGATTTAGAGTATCTTGATACGGATCCCGGAAAAGTACGTGCCAAAGCCTATGACATTGTTCTGAATGGAACTGAGCTTGGTGGTGGCAGCGTTAGGATTTTTCAAAATGAAATCCAAGAAAAAATGCTGCATATATTAGGGTTTTCAAAAGAAGATGCATATGCACAATTTGGATTTTTATTAAATGCATTTAAATATGGCGTACCGCCTCATGCAGGGCTTGCATATGGTTTAGACCGCTTGCTGATGCTTATGGTAAAAGCGGATAGTATCCGTGAAGTCATAGCGTTTCCTAAAGTAAAAGATGCCTCTTGTTTAATGTCAGATGCTCCTAACACAGTAGATAAAAAGCAGATAGATGAATTACAGCTCTCTATAAAATCGTTTAAAGAAAAAGAAAGTGAGAATTCATAAAATAAACACAATTTCAACATTTTTTCACCATAAAAATTCATTACAATGTATTCATAGAAATGAATCATAACATACTTTATAAATGTATGCGAAAGGAGAGTTTACTATGTTGTACAATTATAATGATGATAACGATACCCCAAAAAATGCAGATGATTATTTAAGTCATGAGGATCCTATTTCTTATACAAATAAACAGAAGAAAAAAAGAAATAGAGTCATTCCGATAACTATTTTTACATCAGCAGTGATATTAGTAGGTGTTGTATCAGGAGCTACTGTTTATGGGCTGGATAGGTATTTAAGTGAAAAGGAATCTACCAAAGTTGCTCAGGTAGAAACAGTGAAAGACAATAATGAAGCAGGAAAAGCGGACAATAGTTCTGCACAGGTGAGTACCGTCGCCACAAATTCAAATAGTGCGGTAAAAAATGTGGATGTATCCAATGTTGTTTCCAATGTAATGCCTTCTATTGTATCTGTAACAAATTCAGCTTATATTTCCAATAATGGTGATTTCTTTGGATTTGGAGAATATGGAATGCCTGGAAATCCGGGACAATCACAAGAAGGTTCAACTGAAAAAGACTCTAAAGGGAAATTGCAGGAAGCTTCAGCTGGTACGGGAATTATAGTGAAACAAACAAATGATACTTTGTATGTAGTGACCAATTATCATGTTATAGAAGGCGCAGATAAGTTAAGTATAACCTTTAATGATGAAAAAACAGTCGATTGTGAAGTAAAAGGATCTGATTCTGATGCTGATTTAGCGGTGCTGGCAGTTCCGATTAAGAATATTCCTTCAGAGACATTATCTAAAATCAAAGTAGCAGTGTTAGGAAATTCAGAAAAAGTAGCAGTTGGAGAGGCTTCTATAGCGATTGGTAATGCATTAGGTTATGGGCAGTCTGTTACAACCGGTGTCATCAGTGCAGTGGCCAGAGAAGTTCAGTTAACAGATTCTACTATGACATTATTACAAACAGATGCAGCGATTAATCCGGGCAACAGCGGAGGAGCCTTGTTGAATGCAAAAGGTGAAGTGATAGGAATTAATACAGTAAAATATTCTTCAGAAGAAGTAGAAGGAATGGGCTATGCAATTCCGATTTCAGATGCTAGTCCAATTATAGATGAATTGATTAAAGCGGAGACGATTCCGGAAAATGAACAAGGATATCTTGGAATTACCGGTGTAGATATTGATGCCCGATATCAAGAATTATATGGTATGCCGGCAGGTGCTTATGTATCTTCCGTAGTAGAAGGATCTCCTGCAGATAAGGCAGGAATCAAAGAAGGAGTCATCATCACAAAAATTGCTGATAAAAAGGTTACTTCAATGCAGGGCTTATCAAATTCCATTAAAAAACATCGTGCTGGTGACAAAATAGAACTTACGATTGCGATCGCTGATAACGGTTCTTATTCAGAAAAGACAGTTTCTGTTACATTAGGAAGTAAAGCTAAAGAACAGTAAAGATAATAAAAGTATTTGAAAAAATAAAATGATTGGCATACCGATTATAAAGTGAAGATGCTTGGTTTTATGATGAAAAATTCTCATACCAAAGATAGAACCAACACTACCGCCCAAAAGAGCCAGGATAAAGAGTGTTTTTTCCGGAATACGCCATTGATGTTTTCGGGCTTTGTCTTTATCAAGTTTCATAGATACAAAAGCAGTCAGGTTCATGCCAAATAAGTAGGCAAATATAATAGTATAATAAATATTAGTAGACATAAAATTACTTCCTTATAGTTATAATTTAATAATTATAAGGGAGTTTTGTGTATGTGTCAAATATTCGTACTTTACATTTGAAGAACTTATGCTATAATTTACATTGGAAATAAATTAGAAAATTTAAATAAATGGAGGTAGTGATCAGATGTATTCTTTAGATGAAGTTAAGACAGTGGACATTGATGTTGCGAATGCGATTACAGAGGAATTAGCCAGACAAAATAGTCACATTGAATTAATCGCTTCTGAAAATTGGGTGAGTAAGGCTGTTATGGCTGCAATGGGAAGTCCAATGACAAACAAATATGCCGAAGGATATCCAGCGAAAAGATATTATGGTGGATGTGAATGTGTTGATATTGTAGAAGAGCTAGCAATTGAAAGAGCGAAAAAATTATTCGGATGTGATTATGTCAATGTACAACCACATTCAGGTGCACAAGCAAATATGGCAGTATTCTTTGCTATGTTAAAACCCGGTGATACTGTAATGGGAATGAATCTGGATCATGGTGGACATTTAACACATGGAAGTCCTGTGAATATGTCTGGAAGCTACTTTAAAATAGTACCTTATGGGGTAAATGACGAAGGTTTTATCGATTATGATGAACTAAGAAGAATTGCTTTAGAGGCGAAACCTAAAATGATTATTGCAGGAGCGAGTGCATATGCCCGTTCTATAGACTTTAAAAAATTCCGTGAAGTGGCAGATGAAGCAGGCGCTTATCTAATGGTAGATATGGCACATATTGCAGGACTTGTTGCTGCAGGACTTCATCCGGACCCAATGCCATATGCGCATGTTGTGACCACTACGACACATAAAACTTTAAGAGGACCACGAGGTGGAATGATTCTCGCTAATGAAGAAGCAGCGAAAGAGTTTAATTTTAACAAAGCTGTTTTCCCAGGAATACAGGGAGGACCTCTAATGCATGTTATTGCAGCAAAAGCTGTTTGTTTTAAAGAAGCTTTAGAGGATAGTTTCAAAGATTATCAGCAAAATATCATTGACAATGCGCAAGCATTATGCAAAGGCTTATTAGCAAGAGGAATTAAGATAGTCTCTGGTGGAACCGATAACCACTTAATGTTAGTGGATTTGACGAACTTCAATTTAACAGGTAAAGAAGTTGAAAAATTATTAGATTTGGCACATATTACTTGTAATAAAAATACGATTCCGAATGATCCGCAGTCACCATTTGTTACCAGTGGTATACGTCTTGGTACTCCGGCGGTTACCTCAAGAGGGATGAATACAAAAGATATGGATGTTATTGCAGAAGCAATTTCATTGATGATCAAGAATGGAGAAGCTAGTACAGAAGAAGCTAGATCCTTGGTAAAATCTTTAACAGATAAATATCCATTGGAATAAAGAATAACGTATAAAACGCCACCGGCATAATTGCCGGTGGTTATTAGATTATAGAAAGAAAGTCCCTATCTGGTAGGGGATTTAATTAAGAATTAATTAAGTTTAACTTTAAAATCAATTATGATATAATAGTTAAGATTTATTATTGTGTCAGTTTTTGGAAAACAAATAGAGATTAAGTTTTATTTAAATTATAAGAAAATCGGAGGGTAAAAATGAAGAAGAAATTGAGTAAAAAGGTGAAAATTATAAGTGCAGTAGTCATAATTGTTCTTATAATTGCAGGAATAGGCATTTGGTATGCATTTTCCGGCTTTGGGGTTTCGGAAGAAGATAAAGTGTATGTAGAGTCAGTAGCAGAAGTTGCAGGATTAACGGGTGTCAATGGTTCACAGAATCGATATTCAGGAGTTGTAGAAGCACAGGAAACTTATAAAATCGAGAAGGATGCGGATACAAAAGTAAAAGATGTCTTAGTAAAAGTTGGGGATACCGTTAAAGTAGGACAAGAATTATTTACATATGACGTGGATCAATTGCAGACTCAAATAGATACTAAGAAATTAGATATTGAAAAAATGCAAAGTGAAATCAGTGGGAAGTATAATGAAATTAAAGGATATGAGAATGATAGAGCATCAGCTACAGCAGATGACAAATTTCAAATTACAGTTTCAATAAATTCTGCGAAAACAGAAATTAAACAAAAAGAATTTGATATTAAAAAAGCTCAGAAAGAATTAGAAAATTTGGAAAAGAAAATACAGACTTCTTCCAAAAAGAGTGAAGTTGAAGGTGTTGTAAAATCGATTAATAATACAGAAAATACGGATGTTTCAGATGAATCAGAGGATTTACCGATGGATACGCAGGATGGTTCTGGTTCTGCATTTATGACAATTTTAGCAACCGGTAATTATCGGGTAAAAGGAATAATAAGTGAACAAACTGCCCAGTCTTTAGGTGAAGGAAGCGAAGTAATCATACGTTCCAGAATCGATGAGCATGCGACATGGAAAGGAACAATTAATAAAGTAGACTTAGAAAACAAAGTTCAAAGTAATACAGATCAATTTTCAGACGAATCATCTTCTGCTAATACTGCGACGAAAGTACCTTTCTATATTACCTTAGAGAACTCAAAAGGGCTTATGATGGGACAGCATGTTTTTGTTGAATTAGATCAGGGTCAGAATGAGAATCAAGAAGGTATCTGGTTAACAGAGAATTATATCATACAAGAAGGTGAAACTGCTTTTGTATGGGTTTCCAACAAGCATAAGAAATTGGAAAAGAGAACAGTAACACTGGGAGAATATAACGAAGAACTTGCTAAATATCAAATTAAAGAGGGATTGACTGAAGATGATTATATTGCATTTCCAAGAGAAGAATTCAAAGAAGGTATGCTGACTACGACTGAAAAGGCAGAAGAAGCGGAAGCAGAAGAAGAAATTCCGGATGATATGATTCAGTCTCAAGATTTTGAAGGAGCTGAAACAGAGATACCGGATGGAGAAGAAGCATTGACCGATGATGCTGCAATGAAGGATGAAAGTATGCCGGCAGAAGGAGAAGATACAGAAGAAACAGATTCTGCGGAGGTGGAAGAATGATACTGGAATTAAAGAATATCTTCAAGAATTATCAGCAAGATAAAATGGTAGTTCCGGTTTTGAAGGATGTTAATCTTGAAGTAGAAGAAGGAGAATATGTAGCGATTATGGGACCATCGGGGTCGGGAAAGACAACATTAATGAATATCATTGGATGTTTGGATCAACCTACGTCAGGAACTTACCATTTGGGAGAACAGAATGTACTGAATCATAGTGATAAAGTCTTATCAAATATAAGATTGAACAGTATAGGATTTGTATTCCAAAGCTTTAATTTACTGCCAAGACAATCTGCTTTAGAAAATGTAGAACTTCCCTTAAGCTATGCAGGAGTTCCCAAAAATGAGAGACATGAACTGGCAGCACGGGCTTTGGAACGGGTTGGTCTGGCAGACAGAATGAAATTTAAACCGACTCAATTGTCAGGAGGTCAACAGCAAAGAGTTGCTGTTGCAAGAGCTATTGTAAATAACCCTAAAATTTTGTTGGCGGATGAGCCGACCGGAGCTTTGGATAGTAAAACCGGAAAGCAGTTGATGAAATTATTTGACAAGCTAAATGAAGAAGGGGTTACAATTGTTATGATTACTCATGACGCCCACATTGCCAATTATGCCAAAAGAGTAATTATGATACGAGATGGTGAAATTGTTTCCAATTCCGGAGAGGAGGAAGCAGAATGAAAAAAAAGCTTATTATTATCATTAGCGTTATCATTGTAATAACTTTAATTGTTGGAAGTATAGTTATTTTTATGATAAAAAAAGGTTCACGCAGATATGCGGAGGTATATTCTGTTGATAGTATAATTCAAGAGTCAGGTCAAATGGAAGAAAGTATGGGAATGGTAACGAATAATGTTTCTCAGAATATTTATCTTGAAGAAGATCGTTCTGTTGGGGAAGTGTTTGTAGAAGAAGGACAGAAGGTGAAAGAAGGAGACAGGATATTCTCATATGATATTGAGGAAGCGAAGTTGGAATTAGAGATAAAAGAATTAGAACTTCAAAATGCAAAAGATCAGTTAGAGAGTGATAATAGAGATTTAGTAAAATTGAAAAATACGACTCCTGTTGCTGATGAACCTGTTGAAGAGCCAACGGAAGAGCCAACGGAAGAACCGACTGAAGAACCAACGGAAGAACCTGTAGAAGTAAAACCGAAAGATGGTGAAGCTTACAATATTCTCGATACAAAAGCAAAAGCTTTTGAAGGGAATGGTGCAGGAAAAACACCATATCGTTACTTGTGTACGGACAGTTCGTATATTACAGGAGAATTGATTAATATTTTAGCAGGCTATAATAAAGAAGGAACTAAGAAAAAAGGAGAGCCTAAAACTGCTATCTTTGAAGTTCATAAAGGAAATAAAGAAAAAGGTAAAATTATTTATTCCTGGACTTTTGTAGGGAAAAACAATAAACCTGTAGACCCTGCGGTGAAATGGAATATTAAAGGTTCTGAAGTTGAAGAAGAGAAAACAGAAGAAGAACCAATTGATGATACACAGGAGGAAACAGAACCTGTGGATGATGATTCAGCCAATGAAGGAGAGAATACATCTGACGATACCATGGAGTATGACAGTCAAACTTTAAAAAGTGAGATAGCGGAAACAGAGCAAAAGATAAAAGATGATCAAGTAGAAGTAAAAGAGGCTGAGTTGAATTATAAAGAAGCCAAGAAGAAGGTAGATGCCGCTGAAGTAACTAGTAAAATAAATGGAGTTGTAAAAAAAATAAATGGAGAAAATTCTAACGGCGAGCCTTATATAGTGATTGCAGGTTCAGAGGGATTATATATCAAAGGATATATAAATGAATTACAGTTGAATGAAGTACAGACCGGTCAAAAAGTAACAGCTACGAATTTTGAGACAATGGAAAACTTTGAAGCCGTAATCAAAGAAATAGCCAAATATCCGGCAAGTAGTGAAAATATTGGCTTTGGAACCGGTAATCCCAATTCTTCTTATTATCCATATATTGCATACGTAGATAACGCTAAAGGATTAAACAATGGTGATTACTTATCTCTTAAATTGGAAAAAGGCGCAGATTTAGCCGCATCAATAGAAATTCCTGCTCCATTGGTTCGTAATAGCGGAAGTAATTACTATGTTTATGTTGCAGACAAAAACAATAGATTGAAAAAAAAGAGTGTAAAAATAAGTGCAATTAATACAGATATGGGTTCTATTGAGGTAGAAGCAGGATTAACAATGGAAGATAGAATTGCTTTTCCTTATGGTCCAACAGCAAAAGAAGGAATGAAAGTAAAAGATGCAGAATTTGACATGGGAATGGAAGAATAGGGAGGTAATGATATGATCGAAAATATTAGGTTGTCCTTTCAGGGGATATGGTCACATAAAATGAGATCCTTCCTTACTATGTTGGGAATAATTATAGGTATTGCAGCTATTATTGCTATTGTATCCACTATCAAAGGGACAAATGAAAGAATCAAAGAAAATATAATAGGTTCAGGAACGAACACAGTAAATATAAATCTATTTCAAGGAGATAATGAATTTTATTTAGATGAGATGTCTTCAGTTCCAAGCGGAGTTAGCGTTTTGGATGAAAATTATAAAAAAGAAATATTGAAAGATGATTTAGTTCAAAATGCTTCTTTTTATAATAAAAGAGAGATTTATCAGGAAGCATTTTATAAAAATGCTCATTCAGGAAGTAAAGTATTAGGTGTTGACAATAGCTATTTTGATACTTGCAGTTACATATTTAAGAGTGGTAGAGGCTTTTCAGAAAGTGATTTCAACAAATTTCGAAAAGTAGTTATTCTAGAGTCTTCTGTAGCTACATCACTTTTTAAAAGTGAAGACCCGATAGGAAAAACTATTGAAATAAAATCAGAGCCTTATGTAGTAATTGGTGTTGTAGAAAAGTCCAAAAAGTTTGAACCAGTCATTAATACAATGGAAGACTATTATGAATATATGACCAATATTAGTGGTGGCAGTATCTTTATTACAAATGCCACGTGGCCTATCTGCTTTGGATATGATGAACCAAAACAAGTGGTTATAAAAGCTTCATCTACAGACAATATGTCGAAGGCCGGGAAATTTGTAGCAGATTATTTAAATTCAAATGCGATTACAAAAGAAGCAGTAGATATGAAGTATAAGGCTGAGGATATGATGGAAGAAGCTCAGAAGAAACAAGAGTTAAAAGAACAGACGAATAATCAGCTTCTTTGGATCGCCAGTATTTCTCTTTTGGTAGGAGGAATTGGTGTCATGAATATTATGCTTGTATCTGTTACAGAGCGTACAAGAGAAATAGGATTAAAAAAAGCAATAGGAGCACCCAAAACGAAAATATTAGCTCAATTTTTGACAGAAGCAGCTGTTCTAACGAGTATTGGCGGTTTGATAGGTGTTGTAGCAGGAATTATTTTGGCACAAGTCATTTCAAAAGTAGCCAATGTACCAGCTGCGATTAGTATTCCAGCAGCAGTTGGTGGTGTAATATTTTCTATGTTGATTGGAGTTGTCTTTGGAATTTTACCATCTTATAAGGCAGCGAACTTAAATCCAATCGATGCATTACGATATGAATAACAGAAAATCCACGGGCGATCCGTGGATTTTTTTATTTTTTTTCTGCTTTAGCTAATGCAGAATCAATTGCTTTTAACAAAATTGCTGATGTATATTGATTAGTAGGCGAATAGGAAATGTCTTCTAAAGATTGATTTTTATATATTTGCTCACATAGTTCATCTAATGCAGGTTGCATAAGTGGATACATTGTCGTAGTAGTTTCGTCTAAATTGCTTAGACTAATAGAATTTATATGATTATTATCAACTACAACTTTCAGGTCTAATGTATGATTATTCAAATCAATGGAGGAAGTATAAACTCCGGCTATGTATTGTGAAGTTGGAGTTGTTTGTGGAGAAGTTTCTTTTTCAGGGAGAAACATAAAAATAAGGAGAACAATTAATAAAATTCCAAGGACAATAAATATTCCAGTATAAATTAACTCCTTTAAATGCAGAACTACAATTTTAGTTTTCGAACTCATAAAAAACCTCCTGTCGGTTCATTTACTATATTCTATTAAGTCACAATTGAGTTTATGCGTGAAAAAATATTTATAAGTTTTTAAGAATAAAAAATAATAAAAATTTAAGCTTTTATAGAATATAAATATGATATAATTAAAAAAATAATGCGTATAAAGTAAAGATAAAAGGGTGAGAGTTATGACACTATTTGAAACCATCTATAATAGACAATCTGTTCGTAAATATATTATGGAAGATTTGAGCGAAGAAAAGCTTGAATCAATTAGAAGATATAATGAAGAAATCATACCATTATATCCTGAAATTAAGACTAGAATGGAGATTGTTTCTTATAAGGAAAGAAAAAATAAAATGAACGGAATATTTGCTCTCAAGGCACCTTATTATTTGCTCTTTTATTCTGAAAAAAAAGATGGTGATTTGCTTAATGCGGGCTATATGCTGGAACAGATGGTTTTGTATCTGGCTATGAAAGGGCTCGGAAGCTGCTATTTAGCTAATATGAAGAGTAAAATTGACAGTGTCGGAAATCGGCTTATTATAATGTTAGCATTTGGGAAACCTGAAGGAAAAATAGGACGAAGTGAGAAAGAGGCGAAACGTTTAACGTTGGACAAATTATGTGTTTTCAAAGAAGATGTAAACCGCAGTTTTTTAACAATGTTGGAAGCAGCGAGATTAGCCCCGTCTTCTTTTAATAGACAACCTTGGAGATTTGTTGTATACAATAAACGTATGCATATGTTTTGTAAAAGACCATTACTTCCGATAAAATATACCCAAGATATTTCTAAAATCGATATGGGAATTGCTTTAGCCCATATAGCAATAGCAGCAGATGATTTGTGGGTAGATATTCAGATTAAACATTTGGAAAATCTAGCATCGATTCCGATTGCAAATAATGAGTATATAGCAAGCATTACGTTAGAAAATTAATTTCCTAGAAATGAAGAAAATAAAAAAAGTATAAAAATAATTGACAAAAAGAAATCTTTATAGTATATTATTGCTTGTGTCTGATAGACAAATGCGCGAGTGGCTCAGCGGTGGAGCACCTCCTTGCCAAGGAGGGGGTCGCGGGTTCGATCCCCGTCTCGCGCTTTTTTTTATTATCGCTCAAACCTATATTGTGTGGGTTTGGGCGATTTGTTTATCCTATTGAAAAGATTTTCTTATAGATGATAATTTTATATTTAGTTGGAATCGTTGCAGTTATAATAAAAAATTTTACTAATAAATAGAAAGCAGGAAAAAATGAAAACACCGATATTAGAAACTAGAAGATTAATATTAAGACCTCTTACCATCACAGATGCCCAAGAATTGCAAAGTCCAATCTTGCATCAGAAAATGTTTTGAAAAAATTAGGATTTGTATATAAAGAGGACTGTCCATATGAATGTAATAATGGAACAATAAAGGTGGAAGGAAAGGAAAACTAAGTGTGTTAAGTTTTGAGTAATAGTAAAAAATGAATTATTACATAGAAAACCGTTCGAAAATTCGAACGGTTTTCATTATTAATAAATATCAAAGAGAACCTTTCCCGGAATGATATTTCTGGAGCATTTAGAAGTAATATTATTTACAGTAGAGATCACAATATCTCGTATATTTTGAATTTAAAATACCTCCTTTAAATTTGATTTTCGTAAATGCTACATTATAATTACAAACCAATACAAATACATTATAATAATATTGCAAAATTATTACAAGGAAATGTTATCGACATTAGTACAACGAATATTTATCTAATTGAAGTTTATAAGTATAACAGAATGTAGTATAATGATAGAAGTAAATTTAAAATTAGCGGGGATAAATTATGTTTGATAAAGTAACAGAAAAAGATATCAAAAAAATGAAAGATGAAATAGAACATCGTAAGTTAGTAGTACGAAAAGAAGCAATCAGAGATGTTCAAGAAGCAAGGGCACATGGTGATTTAAGTGAAAATTTTGAGTATAAAGCAGCGAAGCAATTTAAGAATCAAAATGAAAGCAGAATAAGATATTTAGAGAAGATGATAAGAACAGCACAAGTGATACCGGAAGATTCCAATGACGACGAGGTGGGACTTAATGATCAGGTAACGATTTATGTTCCGGAGGATGATGAAGAAGAGGTTTACAAGATTGTGACGACTGTAAGAGCGAATTCAACACAGGGGCGGATCAGTATCGATTCACCATTAGGAAAAGCATTACTTCATCATAAAGTTGGAGATACAGTAAGGATAAAAATAAATGAAAATTTTGAATATGATATCATAATTCGAAAAATAGATAAGTTGAAAGATGACGGAACGGATGAACTTCGAAAATTTTAATAATATCAAGAAAAATGAAATTAGGAATAGTTTTTGTTCCTTAAAAATATTATATTTTACAGATGAAATTAAGGAGAACAAAGATGAAAGAAACTGTAAACGGCAGAGGAAAATTTATTAAACTTTTTATTGTCAGAACAGGTATTGTTATTGTAGTATTTTCAATTATTAGTATGATTATAGTCAAAAAGCTGTATGATAGTAATTTTCCCAGATTTAATAGACCTGAATTTTCAACCGAGATAAAATATAATGAGATATCTAAAAATTATAAGAGGTCATCATTTCAATTTCCATCGGGGAAAAATCAACTGCAGGGTTATATTTATGGACAGGAAAATACAAAAGGATTAGTAGTAGTAGCTCATGGAATTAGTGCCGGTTCTGATAGTTATCTGCCTCAAATCATGTTTTTGGTGGATCATGGATGGAGGGTACTGACATATGATTGTACAGGAAGTTATGATAGCGAAGGAGAAAGAACCAGAGGATTTCCGCAGTCTATCCTAGATTTAGATGCAGCTCTTACATACATAGAAAGTAATAAGGAATTAAATACCTATCCGGTAATGTTGTTTGGTCATAGCTGGGGAGGGTATGCAGTTGCCAATGTATTGAATTTGAATCATAAAGTAGATGGGGTTATAAGCGTAGCAGGTGTGAATACAGCATATGAAATAGCTATGGAAGAATCTCATAATATTATGGGGCCTTTTTCTTATATTTTGGCTCCTTATATATCATTATATCAAACAATGCTTTATGGGAAAACAGCGTCTTTCAGTGCAGTAAATGGAATTAACCGTTCCAATGTACCGGTTATGATCGTTCACGGTGATCATGACACCCGGGTTTTATTTAATGGAAGTTCTATTATTGCCCATGAAGATAAGATTACCAATAAAAATGTTCGTTATTTAATTTGCAGTAAAGAACATCATAATGGACATGGAGATTTCTTTTATTCTGATACTGCGCTAAAGTATGGAGCAGAGATAAATAAACAGTATTTAGAATTAAATAAAAAATATAAAGGGAATATTCCATATGAGATAAAGAAAGAATTTTATGATAGAATTGACAGGCTGTTAATTAATGAAGTAGACTTCGAATTTATGACAAAGATAAATGAATTTTTAAATAAATGTTTAGAGAAGTAAGGACAAATTATCCTATTATGATATGGTTTCAATAAAATCGGGCTGAAAATATTTAAAATTCAATCCTTAATATTGAATTAATAATTTGTAAATCTTACCTTTTTATTGTAAAATAAAAAAAGATTGTTTTTGACCTGACCAAGATTAAAAACTATTATGAATAGGGAGATATATAATAAAATACTAGTATTGATAAAGTAATAAGGAGGAAATGTACGATGAAAATAGCAGTTGCAGGAACGGGATATGTAGGGTTGGTTGCTGGTGTTTGCTTTGCAGAAGTAGGGCACAATGTAACTTGTATTGATATAGATGAAGAAAAGGTGAAATTGATGAAATCAGGTGTTTCGCCAATCTATGAAGAAGACTTAGAAGAGCTTATGGTAAAGAACTATAAGGCTGGTAGAATCGATTATAGTACAGATTATAAAACAGCATATAAAAATGCGGATGCCATTTTTATTGGTGTAGGAACACCGGAACTACCTGATGGATCTGCAAATATGGAGTATGTTGCGACAGTAGCAAGACAGATTGCTGAAAATGTAGAAAAAGATTGTCTTGTAGTAGTGAAGTCAACAGTTCCAGTGGGAACTAATGATAAAGTGGAGCAGTTTATTAAAGACTCTTTGGTCAGAGATGTTAAGGTAGAGGTTGCCAGTAATCCGGAATTTCTGGCACAGGGAACTGCAGTCAGAGATACACTGCATGCTGCCAGAATTATTATTGGTACAGAGAGTAAAGAAGCAGAGGAATTATTGAGAAAAATTTATGAACCGTTTCATTTACCGATCGTATCAGTAAATAGAAGAAGTGCTGAAATGATTAAATATGCATGTAATGATTTTTTGGCTTTAAAAATATCTTATATGAATGATATTGCAAACTTATGCGAGTTGGTAGGAGCTGATATTCAGGCTGTTGCAGAAGCTATGTCGTATGATGATCGTATCGGAAACAGATTTTTAAATGCAGGCGTAGGTTTTGGTGGAAGCTGCTTTCCAAAAGATACCAAAGCTCTAAGTTATTTGGCAGAACAACATGGTTATGAATTAAAGACCATTAAAGCAGCCATTGAAGTGAATAAAAAGCAAAAAACAGCATTGTATAGAAAAGCTTGTAAGAGATTAATTACATTTAAAGATCTGAAAGTGGCAGTTTTAGGTCTTGCTTTTAAGGCAGGAACTGACGATTTACGGGAAGCTCCTTCTTTAGAAAATATACCGCTATTATTAGAAAACGGAGCGGATATCTACGCATATGATCCAGTTGCTGCTGATAATTTTAAAAAGAGATATCCGGATCAGATTACATATGTGGACAAGCCAGAGGAAGCTTTAAAAGATGCACAGGTGTGTTTTGTGTTTACGGAATGGAATGAGATTAAAAATATTGCACCAGGAACTTTTAAAGAGCTGATGCGTACGCCTCTTGTCTTTGATGGACGAAATTTATATGATGTAAAAGAAATGAAATCTACAGGTATTGAGTATTATGCAATTGGACGAGGTGGAATATGTTAAAAGCTTTAGATCGAACAAAAAAATATCTAGTAACCGGTGCAGCCGGTTTTATAGGTTATTATTTAAGTAAAAGATTATTAGAAGAAGGTTGTTGTGTTATCGGTTATGACAACCTTAATGATTATTATGAAGTTTCATTAAAAGAAACGCGTCTTGATTTATTAAAGAATTATGATAAGTTCACTTTTTATAAAGGGGATCTAGCAGATAAAGATTACTTGGAGAACGTATTTCAACAAGAGAAGATTCAGGTTGTTGTGAACTTGGCAGCGCAGGCAGGAGTGCGATATAGTCTGGAAAATCCGGATGCATATATTCAGTCGAATCTTGTTGGCTTTGCTAATATTTTGGAAATGTGTCGAAATTATAAAATTGAACACTTGTTATTCGCTTCTTCCAGTTCGGTCTATGGAAATAGTGATAAAATACCTTTTTCTGTAGAAGACAAGACAGATCAACCAGTAAGTTTATATGCTGCGACCAAAAAAGCAAATGAATTATTGGCATATTCTTATAGTCATTTGTATTCTATACCGGCAACAGGTCTTCGGTTTTTTACGGTTTATGGTCCAATGGGCAGACCAGATATGGCATATTTTTTGTTTACAAAAGCAATTTCAGAAGATAAATCGATTAAAGTTTTCAATAATGGAGATTTATATCGCGATTTCACATATGTGGATGATATCATTGATGGAATCGTAAGATTGATAGAAAATTCAATTGTACTTAAACAAGAGACAAAACCACCATTTAAAGTTTATAATATAGGAAATAATCAGCCTGAAAAATTGATGGATTTTATAAAATATTTGGAAGAGTGTTTGGGAAAAGAAGCCAAGAAAGAATTCTATCCTATGCAGCCAGGGGATGTTTATCGGACTTTTGCGGATGTCTCTGATTTAGAAAAAGATGTTGAATTCAAACCAAATACATCATTAAAAGCTGGATTACGTTATTTTGTAGATTGGTATAAAGAATACTATTCAATATAATATTTATCATCTAAGGAACAGGAAGTGAGAGTAGAAATGATAATAAAGCCATATGAGAGACTGGCACAATATTATGAAACGGATCAAATGAAAATCATTCATCATTCCAACTATATACGTTGGTTTGAGGAAGCCAGGCTCAATTTTTTGGAACAGATCGGTCTCAATTATGATAAAATGGAATCAAATGGAATCATTATTCCGGTATTATCAGTAAATTGTGAATATAGATCTATGATTCGATTTGCAGAGATTGTTTTGATTCAAATAAAAATACTATCTTATAATGGGATTAAAATGAAGATTGGTTATGAAATCAGAGATAAGAAAACGAATGAATTAAAAACCATAGGTGAAACGAGTCATTGTTTTTTTAATGAAGAGTATCAACCTATTTCATTGAAAAGAGAGTATCCAGAGGTAAATAAGATATTTCAGGAAATCATGAATTACAATTAAGTTATAATACTAATTTGTAGTTGTTTATACAAAACACCTTGGATTTTTATAATTTTATGTTATAATAACATAGAAGTTATGAATTGTACAAAAGAAGTAAAAGAAGGGATTTGTGTAAGATGGTTATGGATGATTATATTACATTTACATTAGGAAAGCAAAAAAATATTGCATTGATTGCACATGATAGTAAAAAACCGGAACTTATTAGATGGTGTGATGAAAATAAAGAAATTTTAAAGCAACATTTTTTATGTGGGACAGGTACAACAGCAAGAATGATTGCTGATCAGACCAATTTACCGGTTAGAGGATATAATAGTGGTCCTTTAGGCGGAGATCAACAAGTTGGTGCCAAAATTGTAGAAGGAAAAATAGACTTAGTTATTTTCTTTTCTGATCCCTTAACGGCTCAGCCTCATGATCCGGATGTTAAGGCTTTATTGAGAATTGCACAGGTTTATGATATTCCTATTGCTAATAATAAGGCTACAGCAGATTTTATTATATCTTCAAAGTTTATGAATGAAGAGTATAATCATAAAGTGATGAATTTTCAAAAAAATGTACAAAATCGTGCTAAAACATTACAAGAATAAATAGTATTTATGATTTGCCAGATAGACTAGAAGTCTGTTTGGCAAATTTTATTATAAAAGGTATTTATTTTTGTATAATACAAATACTTTTTATATTGTATATAAATCTTTTTTGAGTAATAAGTATTAGTCATAAGAACTAATTAAAATATTTGATAATTGTTTTTACGATAGTAAGGAGGGATATCATGGAAAAGATTTTAGAAAAGCAAAACCAATTTTTTCAAAGTCAAAAAACAAAAGATATTTCATTTAGAATTAGGCAGTTAAAAAGATTAAAAAGGGAAATCATTCGTAGGGAAAGCAAAATTAAGCAAGCATTATATGAAGATCTGGGAAAACCCGAATTTGAGTCTTATATGACAGAGATATATACTTCAATATTAGAAATTCAAGATATGATTCATCATTTGGAAAAATGGGCGAAGTGTAAAGAGGTATCAACACCTCTTATTTTAGCATTTGGGAAAAGTGAAATCAGATATGAGCCGTTAGGCAGTGTATTGATTATGGTGCCTTTTAATTTTCCTTTTTTATTAGCGATCTCTCCGTTAGTAGGAGCAATCGGAGCTGGTAATTGTGTTGTTTTAAAACCATCCGAGCATGCTTCCAAAACTCAAAAAGTATTAGAGCAGTTAATCAAAGCATTATATCCTCCAAACTATATAGAGATAAAGACAGGCGGCATAGAAACGGCTCAGGAGTTGTTAAAATTACCGTTCGACCATATATTTTTTACAGGAAGTTCTAGAGTGGGCAAAATTGTAATGGAAGCGGCGGCCAAAAATCTAACACCGGTTACACTTGAGTTAGGAGGTAAAAGCCCGGTTATTGTTGAAAAAACAGCTGATATTAAAAGTGCAGCTAAAAGAATTGCATTTGGGAAGTTTTTAAATGCAGGGCAAATTTGTGTAGCACCGGATTATGTGTATGTACAAAAAAGTATAAAAAAACAATTTGTAAAGGAACTTAAAAAAGCAATCCAAGAATTCTATGGCCAAAAAGCGGTGAATAGCAAGTCGTTTGGAAGAATTATTAATAAAGAATATTGGGATAGAATAAATATAATTTTAGAGAAAGATCGAGAGTATATAATTTATGGAGGGAACAGTAACAGGAAACATTGTTTTATTGAACCGACCTTATTGGATATACCTTCTTGGAGTGCGGAGTGTATGCAAGAAGAGCTGTTCGCACCATTACTTCCTATTTTGACATTTCAATCAATAGAAGAGGTAATAGAAAATATTAATAGGAAGGAAAAGCCTTTAGCCTTATACTTGTTTACACAAAATAAAAAAGTAAAGGAAAAGGTTCTTTCAGAAACTTCGTCAGGAGGGGTATGCATTAATGATACCATTTTACATTTAATGAATGCAAATCTGCCTTTTGGTGGGGTCGGTCATTCTGGAATGGGAAGTTATCATGGAATACAAAGTTTTCGAACGTTTTCCCATGCAAAATCGGTTTATTGTAGAATGAATAAATGTTGCTTATCAATGTTATTGCCACCATATAATAATAGTATTTTAAATATATTGCAATTATTGTTTTAGAAAGGAGAACCTATGAGTAGTTCTCCTTTATCCTATTTGCATTCTTTGTGCTAAATCCCCTTATATTCTATTAATTAATTTATTTAAACTTCAAATTATAATACCCAGAGGATTTTTTATTGCCACGTGCAATTTTAATATAGTATGTTTCCTTTTTTAAAGCATGAAGACTAATGATATTTCGTTTGAAATTAGCATCATACACATAAGGTGCACTATATAAAATAGATTCCCCTTTTGAATTGTATATTTGAATGTAAAATTGGTCATTTGTAGAGCCGGTGAGCGTAATTTTGATTTTCTTTGGACTACGCAGTTTAAATTTATACCAATCAGTAGTTTTTTTATTCGCAATAATTAGACCAGTTACTTTTTTGCCGGATTTCAATTTATAAGCTTTGGATCTTTTAGAACCACTTTTGTCTATAACGCTTTTGTAAGTGTACTTTAATGTGAGTTTTGGACAGTTTATTGATTGGAGTTTTAGATAATAAGTAGTCCCTTTTTTAACACCATATACCACTTTTTTATAAGATTTCATCTTAGGATTGCTATAATTTTTTGAAGATAATGATTTTTTTCTAGAATTACATAAGGTGATAAAACAAGTGGAATTCTTTGGAGAAAGAGCAAGATAACCATCTTTAGAGGGTTTGATTTTATAATATATTTTCTGCTTATTTGTTGCAGGATACGCATTAAAAATTTTGGCAGAGTCGAGCTGCATATCAGTAGAACATAAATAATTAAAGGAATAATTTGCTGCTTTGGCAGAATAGGTTCCTAAACGATAAGTACCTTTTTTTACAGAAAAAGTTGCTTTATAATCTGAATTTTTAGTAACAGTGGTAGAATCAAGTAATTTGTTAGAGTTATTGTATAATTTGTAAACGGTATCAACGGGTTCCTTTGTTTGAAATGTAAGATATCCGTTTGATGGTACAACAACCGTAAAAAAGGTTTCCTTCTTTGTGTTACAGTCTACATAGGTATAGGTTTTTTCGGTTAATAGATTATTTTGAGCTTTTACATGAAAACCTGAAATTAAAAAACAAAATATCATACAGAAAATTGTTGTCAAATAGTTACGATTTAAAAATATTTTTTTATCCTTCATTTATTTTCCCCTTTTCAAAAATTTTATAATAACCGAGTTAACTAGGCTAGTTATTATAATAATATTTTACTCAAATGGAAGAATATGTCAACAAGTAAACAAATTTATATAATTAAGTAAAAATTTGCCTTTACATTTCTATAAAAAATGGATAAAATAAAAACGATGTGAGTAATTATTACACTTTCTAGAAAAGGGGAAAACGAATGAAAAAATTAAAAATGTTATTATGCTTAATGTCAATAACTGTTGGTTTGTCAGCTACACAGTTACAGGCAAAAGCGGCAAAAGAACAAACAGGAATTGAAGTTACCAAAGAGACAAAACAGGAATCGACAGCTCAAAGAGCAAAAGCTCAATCAACTAAAAATGATCGGTCTGTTAAAGAAATGAGTATACCTAAAGCAAAGATTTCAAGTATTAGCAAAAAGATGGACTTAAGTGGTTATTATTATTACAATAATGTCAGCTATACATTAAAAACTCCAGGTCTTCTACATATTAATACAAACAATATGGCAGATTATGTTTATGTATATAATGTAACAACGGGTAAAGTGGCTTATTCATATGCAGACAGCTCTTCCGGTTATCATGCTACATTTTCATTGGGTAAAGGAACTTATCGTGTATTAATTTCAGGATATGATTATTTAAATGGTCTTCGTTATACTTCAATTAGAACAGAAGTACCACAATTTTTGCCGACTAAGAATAAAACTGTAGTTAGAGATGATAACTTTTATTTTAAGAGTACTTATTATGTGAAAGTAAAAGCAAGAAAGACTGGAGTTCTTACAATCAAGCCGCTGGCAAATTCTATGTATGTCAAATTGGTTAATGCAAGAAAAAAAGCTCTTTCAACAGATCAGTATTATTATAAAGGCTCTAGTGCAAGCTATGGAATAAAAAAAGGTGCTACTTATTATGTAAAAGTAACGTCAAGTATGAGAGCAAGATATGCAATGAAATTTACTTCAATTAAAGAAAAAAGCGGAAGTAAGAAATCTAAGGCTGCCAAATTAAGCAAAAAGAATAGATGGTCACACGGAACATTGTTGGCAGGTTCTAAGACAGCAGATTGGTATAAAATCAAGTTAAATAAAAAAAGTAAACTTAATATCATTCTAAAACCACAAATTTGTAATGTACTAAAGTTATCTGTTTATGGACCAAATGGTAAGAGATGGGGCGATGTAGCAAAAATTACACCTTATTCTAATGGAACAGAACGAAAATTCCAATTATATACTTCAAATTGGATTAGTAAGAATTATAAGATTGATGCTGGTACATACTACGTTAAGATTGAAAGAGGAAGTAAATATACTTCAGGAAGTTATTCAATTAAATGGAAATAATATAAAAAATAAAACCTAAGGAGGTCAAAATGAGTATAGCAGACGGAATTTTTATCGATATGTGCAAGGACATTCTGGAAAATGGTGTCAGTACGGAAGGAGAGAAAGTTAGACCTAAATGGGAAGACGGTTCTGATGCTTATACAATTAAACGATTCGGAGTAGTGAATCGTTATGACCTCTCAAAGGAATTTCCGGCATTAACATTAAGAAGAACAGCAATCAAAAGCTGTGTAGATGAAATGCTTTGGATTTGGCAGAAAAAGTCCAATAATATCCATGAATTAAATAGCCATATCTGGGATAGTTGGGCAGACGAAACGGGCTCCATTGGAAAAGCATACGGATATCAGATGGCAGTAAAGCATCAGTATAAAGAAGGTTTGATGGATCAGGTGGATCGTGTAATTTATGATTTGAAAAATAATCCTTATAGTAGAAGAATTATGACAAACTTATATGTACATCAGGATCTAAGTGAAATGAATCTATATCCATGTGCATATAGCGTTACATTTAATTGTACGAAGGAAAAAGATAGTAATCAATTTACTTTGAATGCTATTTTAAATCAAAGATCTCAAGATGTTTTAGCAGCCAATAACTGGAATGTGTGTCAATATGCAGTGTTGGTGCATATGTTGGCACAAGTATGTGATATGAAAGTTGGTGAGTTGGTACATGTCATCGCAGACGCTCACATTTATGATAGACATGTACCATTAATCCAAGAATTAATTCAAAGAGAACCTATGGATGCACCTGATTTTTGGCTTAATCCTGATATAAAAGATTTCTATGAATTTACAGTGAATGATGTCAGACTTGATAACTATCAAACGGGACCGCAAATTACGAATATTCCGATTGCAGTATAAGGAGAAAATGTTATGAATTTAATCGTTGCAGTAGATGAGAATTGGGCAATTGGTTGTAACAACAGATTATTAGTCAGCATTCCCAATGATATGAAATTTTTTCGAGAAACAACTACTGGGAAAGTAGTTGTAATGGGAAGAAAGACTTTAGAGAGTTTTCCGAACGGATTGCCTTTGAAAAATCGTACCAATATTGTATTGACTTCCGATGAAAACTATAAAGTAAAAGATGCTATTGTTGTTCATAGTCTGGAAGAATTGCTAGAGGAACTCCGTAATTATGAAAGTCAGGACATCTATATAATCGGAGGCGAAAGTATATACAGACAGATGTTAGAGTATTGTGACGTAGCACATGTAACTAAAATTCATTATGTTTATAATGCAGATACATTTTTTCCGAATCTGGATCAAATGAAGGAATGGGAAATAACTGCGGATAGTGAAGAACAGACTTATTTTGATTTAGAATATGAGTTTTTAAAATATGAAAGAAAAAAATAGTTGACAAAAGTTTGATACACTTGTATAATTACCGTAATTATTATTTTTAAAGCGTTGATAAGGAGGAGTACATACTCTTCGAATCTTTAGAGAGAAGATGGTTGGTGAAAATCTTTGAGGAGAAAGTATGGAAGTAGCCTTTGAGCTGTGGATGGAACGAGAGAATTCTTTAGTAGAGTCCACCGGATTTCCACCGTTACAGGGAATAGAATATCGGATAGTAGATATCCCGTATTTAAAGAGTGCAGGGAAAGTTTTCCTGAAATTAGGTGGTACCGCGGATAGTATATTCGCCCTAAGCTGAATTATTTCGGCTTAGGGCTTTTTATTTATCTTTTGGAAATGAGTTACATTTTCGATAGAAAGAAACAAAATAATAAAGAAATAGGAGGTTCATATGAAAGGTTCAGGAGCAAAATTATTTGTAAAAGCTTTAATGGAAGAAGGCGTAGAAACAGTATTTGGTTATCCGGGAGGATATGCAGTCGATCTGTTTGATGAATTATATAGACAGGATTCCATTCAAATTGTCTTACCTAGACATGAACAGGGTTTGATACATGCAGCAGATGGATATGCCCGGTCTACCGGGAAGGTTGGCGTGTGTTTAGTGACCAGCGGTCCGGGTGCTACGAATCTGGTAACTGGGATTGCAACGGCCAATTACGATAGTGTGCCTCTTGTTTGCTTTACCGGTCAGGTACCATTAGGGTTAATTGGTAATGACGCATTTCAAGAAGTTGATATCATTGGAATTACTAGAAATATCTGCAAATATGGTATTACAGTTCGGGATCGAAATGATTTAGGAAGAATCATCAAAGAAGCTTTTTACATTGCAAAATCAGGAAAGCCGGGTCCGGTAATTATAGATTTACCTAAAAATATACAAACAGAATTAGGATTCCTTGATTATCCCGATGAAGTGAATATAAGAGGATATAAACCGAATATCAATGTTCATATTGGACAATTGAAGAAAGCATGGAAAACACTGAAAAATGCGAAGAGACCTTTAATTTTAGCAGGTGGGGGCATTACAAGAGGAAAAGCCTACGATTCTTTACAAAAATTAATCGATAAATCCAACATTCCGGTAGTTACAACAATAATGGGGAGAGGAGCAATTCCGACAGACCATCCATTGTATATTGGAAATACAGGTATGCATGGTACCTATGCATCCAATAAGGCTGTTTCAGAATGTGATGTACTGTTTTCCATTGGTACTCGATTTAATGATCGCATTACAGGGGATTTAAATGAATTTGCACCAAAGGCTGCTATTATACACATTGATATTGATACAGCATCTATTTCAAGAAATGTAAAAGTTGATATTCCAATTGTTGCTGATGCCAATATAGCAATAGAAAAATTGTTAGACTGGGTGGAACCATTTGAAACTCAGAAGTGGTTGGAAAAAATAAAAGCCTGGGATGAAGAAAATCCATTAGGAATGAAAAAGGGAAAAGGAATGAACCCTGAAATAATTATCAATAAAATAAACGAAATATTTGAACATTATACAGTAGTTTCCGATGTTGGTCAAAATCAAATGTGGACTTCACAATTCTTAAAGATGAATAAAGAGCGCAAGTTTCTTATGTCAGGAGGATTAGGGACTATGGGGTTCGGTTTTCCGGCAGCATTAGGAGTTCAGATTGCGCATCCGGAAGAATATGTTATATCTATAAGCGGTGACGGCGGAATACAGATGAATATTCAAGAGCTGGCAACCGCAGTAGTGGAAGAATTACCGGTTATTATTTGTGTTTTTAATAACAATTATTTAGGTATGGTTCGTCAAATGCAGTACTATTTTTATGGGAAACGATATGCAGCAACTTGCTTACGACGTAGAAGCAGTTGTCCGTCAAATTGTAAAGGACCAAATTCTGCCTGTCCTCCTTATACTCCCGATTTTATTAAACTTGCAGAAAGTTATGAAGTATTAGGGATTCGTGTTACATCTGAAGAAGAAATTGAACCGGCTTTTAGAAGGGCATTGATGAATCGTAAAAAGCCAACGTTAATCGAGTTTATGATTGATAATGAAGAATTGGTATTGCCTATGGTTAAGGGTGGAAATCCAATGAGTGAGATGATTTTACCAACAGGTAAAAGATAGGAGGCAGAGATGGAGAAAAGATGGATTGCATTATATGTAGAGAATGAAGTGGGCGTCTTAGCGAAGATAGCGGGTTTGTTTTCTGGAAAATCTTACAATCTGGAAAGTCTGACAGTCGGAACGACAGAAGATAAGACAATTTCTAGAATGACGATAGGAGTCAAAAGTGATGACATTACATTCGAACAAATAAAAAAGCAGTTAAACAGGTTTGTAGAAGTAATAAAAGTAATAGATCTGACCGATGTTCCGATGCATAGAAAAGAAATATTATTTGTAAAAGTTAAAAACTGTACCACACATGATAAGACAGAACTTTTTCAAATTGCAAATGTATTTAATGTTCATGTTTCTGATTATGGGAAAGACAGTGTTTTACTTGAATGTATGCTCCCCGACCGAAGAAATGATGAATTGATACAATTATTAAACTTACATTTTAAAACAATTGAAGTAGTAAGAGGCGGAAGTGTTGCGATAGAGTCGATTAGTACCTCCTGTATATAATAAAAATATTGACAATAAATGTCATAAGTATAATAATAATATAAAATGTGCAAGGAACATGCTGAAAGAATGTATTAAATTAAAATAGTTTTAGGGAAGGAAGAACAACATGTTAAATATCAGAATTGAAAAAACAAAAAATCCGAAACCATTGCCAGCGGCAGATGATCCATTAAAGTTTGGAACTATTTTCACCGATCATATGTTTATTATGAATTATGAGACCGGAAAGGGTTGGTTCGATCCGAGAGTAGTACCCTATCAGAAAATTGAATTAGATCCTTCCGCAATGGTATTTCACTATGGACAGGAAATGTTTGAAGGCTTAAAGGCTTATCGTTCAGAAGACGGAAAAGTCTTACTATTCCGTCCAGATAAAAATATAGAGAGAGCGAATAATACAAACAGAAGAATTTGTATTCCTGAAATACCGGAAGATATTTTCCTGGAAGCAATCAAAACGGTGGTAAAAGTTGATGAAGCATGGGTTCCAAGCAAGCCTGATACTTCTTTGTATATTAGACCGTTTATCATTGCAACAGATCCATATTTAGGTGTAAGACCGGCAGATACTTATTTATTCATGATTATACTGTCACCGGTAGGTCCTTATTATCCGGAAGGGTTGAATCCTGTTAAGATCTGGATAGAAGATGAATATGTCCGTGCAGTGAAAGGGGGCATTGGAGAGGCGAAGACAGGTGGGAATTATGTAGCAAGTTTAGCTTCACAAGTGAAGGCACATGAAGAAGGATATTCACAAGTTCTTTGGTTAGATGGTATTGAACGGAAATATATCGAAGAAGTAGGAGCAATGAATATATTTTTCAAAATAAATGGAACCGTTATTACACCAAAATTAAATGGAAGTATTTTACCAGGAGTTACCAGAGATTCTTGTATTCAGTTATGTAAAAAATGGGGTCTTACTGTTGAGGAGAAGAAAATTTCAGTAGATGAAGTTTTTAAAGCAGCTGAGGATGGTACCCTCGAAGAAGTATGGGGTACAGGGACAGCAGCAGTAGTATCACCTGTTAGTCATCTTCGATGGGAAAATAAAGTATCAAAAATCAAAGATGGAGGAATTGGAGAACTTAGTAAAAAACTGTATGAAAACATCACAGGAATACAATTAGGAAAAATTCAAGGGCCGGATGGATGGATTGAAGTAGTGAAATAATCTATAGAAAATCTTAAGAAAGTCGTAAAAAAATATCTAATCATTGCATGCTAAAATACTTAATGTAAATATGAGAATACATTTAGATAAAGTATTAAGGAGTGTGTGTTAATATGAAAAGAAGCGAATTCCATTCCATTGATGGAAAACATACCAATAAACTGAATTGGTTAATGATTGCCTTTGGTATACTTGCCATTTGTATTACAGGATTTTGTTATACAGCTCATTTACAGAATAAGAACAATCATGTTATAAAATATGTAAATAGAGCTGAACCATATTCAGAAAGGATTTAATTATAATTTTTGATAAATAGCAAAAAGATGAGAAGAAAATTTGTATTGTTTTTCTTCTCATTTCTTTTATTAAAAAAGACTTCTTTAAAAATTAATTTAATTCTGCGATTCTTGTAACCGCTACATAAATCTCAGAAATTTTGTACCATGTTTTGTAATCTACGATACCATTCGCCGGTAATCCAAATACGGATTGAAATTTTTCAACCGCAGCTTTGGTTTGGAGTCCAAAAATACCGTCTGTAGATAGGGTTGGAATGGCAGGATATGATTTAGCAATTGCATTCAACTGTTCTTGGATATGTTTTACATTATCTCCGGTCGTACCTATCTGCAAAGTTGTTTTTGGCCAAGACATTGGTACTCCTGATACTTCTTCTGTTGTATTAATAAATACATCACTTCCATAGTAATAGCGTAAAATATCGATAGGTGTGTAATTTTGCTCTCCTAAATCTTTTGATCCCCATTGGGACAACCAGTTACTGCATGTGACTCTATATCCATCGCAATACTGTGTCAGGATAGGTTGTTTTACATTAGGGCGAGATATAAAATTGGTAAAAATATTATCAACTACAGAAGAAATGGTATCAAATATATTTCTTCCGGGCATAAATTTGTGATCAAAGGCAGTAGAAGATGTAATTGTAAAGTTGAACCCTTTATTTCGATACCATTCTGTGAAGACACGATTCAGTGTAAAAGACATAATAGCGAAAACGTTAGCTTGAATCGTAGATTCGGGCCAAGTAGCATAAATTTCACTTGATGCCACATTTTTAATATAATCCTTATATCTTACATAATAATCTTTTGCAGTTGTATCGGTAGGAACCCCATCGTGAACTATTACAAATTCCGGAATTACTACACTTCTAAGGACAATTTCACCACTTTCCTGCATAGGCTTAATTTCCGCTTCTGGAATTTTAGGCGGGTAATCTCCATATAATGTGTGATCTGGAATAACGATTTGATTTTCACTCATTTCCGGAACTTCTGTAGGTTCCAGCAATACATTTTGAATAGCAGTAATTGTAGGAAGAATTTCAACACCGGATATTACAATTTCGTTAAAACCTTTAGCCGAAATTTTTAAAGTATATTCGGAATATGGTTGCATATTTTGGGGGGCAAGACTTAATTCAAGAGGAGGAGCTTTTAAATCAAGTGACTCTGTTTGACCAGACATATCAGTAGAAACTGATTCTAAAATATTAGTCGGGTCACCGGTAAAAGAGATTTGTATGGTAGCATTTTGAATCGGATTGTAGTTTGATGCAGAATTTATATTAATTTTTAATTGACCTGTATCAATATTATTAGCTTTTTGGGCATAAATTGAATTTGTCAACTTCCCTACCTCAAATTTAATTTGTTTTTAAATTATATGTATCAGTATCCAAAAGATGCTATTCTACTTAGGAAGAACTTTTATATAATCTAACAAAGTTTTCGATTAATAATGCATTTTCAGGAGTAAGATCAGTGAATTCAGCACCATATCGATATTCAGATTTGTTGATAGGTGAATTATGAATGATTTTTACGATTGTAAAGACCGGTTGCTCAGATTTATCAATGCTTAGTTTGGCATTAAAATAAAAACCAATAGGAAGTATACATTCTGAAATAAATCCTATTCCATATTTGGAAATATTTATGACTTCAATTGGTGAAGAAAGATTATGAATTCCTTGATTATTTTGGTTATATAGATCGGATATAGTAAGCTTTATATTAACAGGAAGGCGTTGGCTGCGTCTTTTTTCAATCATGATAGACTCTCCTTTGATTAAAATAATAATATTACTTCTAATTATAACTAATTTACTAGTAACAGACAAACTATTTTTTTTACAATAGAAAAATTATGTTATCCTATTTGACACCATGGTATTTATCAACTGTGAATTGTGTAGACACAAGTTAATAAAATAGAACTGATATAACGGATTGTGCAATGTGCATAATAATTGAGTATATCAGTGGTTTGAAATATACAAAATATAGTTTTGGTATTGACTTGAGTAGAGACGTATGATATTATTTGCACATAAGGAGCCGTGAGGTTCTACATATTGATAGGATTGTTACTGGTAAGCAGGCAAAACCAACTGAGATTTGTGAATAATATATCACATTCTAGTTGGTTTTTTTATTTATCAAGCAAAACCTAAGTGCCTTAATTTATTTAAGAATCTAATCTTGAATTATATTATTCGGTGCTTAGGTTTTTTTAATAAAAGGAGGAATAATATGGTCAAGAGTTTTACAGAAGGATTTTTATGGGGAGGCGCCGTTGCGGCGAACCAGTGTGAAGGAGCTTATAACTTAGATGGCAAAGGTCTTAGCATTCAGGATGTAACACCCAAAGGAGTGATAGGACCAGTAACAGAGGAACCTACAGAGGATAACATGAAACTAGTAGGAATTGATTTTTACCATCGTTACAAAGAGGATATTAAGCTTCTGGCAGAAATGGGATTCAAAGTATTTCGTACTTCGATTGCTTGGACTAGAATCTTTCCAAATGGAGATGACAAGGAACCAAATGAAAAAGGGCTTCAATTTTATGATAATTTGTTTGATGAGTGTAAAAAATATGGTATGGAACCACTGGTAACCATTTCTCATTATGAAACACCACTTCATTTGGCAAAAGAATATAATGGCTGGACTGATCGTCGGTTAATTGGATTCTTTGAAAATTATATAAGAGCTATTTTTACACGCTACAAGGGGAAAGTGAAATATTGGCTGACATTTAATGAAATTAACTCTATTATACACATTCCTTTACTCGGAGGGGTTATGACTCCGAAAGAAGAATTGTCGGCGCAGGATTTATATCAAGCAATTCACCATGAATTAGTGGCAAGTGCACTGGCAACAAAAATTGCACATGAGATTATGCCAGATGCAAAAGTTGGATGTATGGTAATTGCAGCTCCTGTTTATCCATTAAGTCCGAAACCGGAGGATGTGATTCAGGCACTACAGACTGAGCATGACACATTATTATTTACGGATGTACATGTAAGAGGTAAATATCCATCTTATGCAAAGAGAATTTTTAAGGAAAAAAATATCACGATTCAAATGGAACCTGGTGATGAAGAAATTTTAAGTCATACTGTAGATTTTATTTCTTTCAGCTATTATATGAGTATTTGTGAAACAGCGGACAAGGACAAAAAAGCAGGAAAAGGAAATCTAATGGGTGGAGTTCCAAACCCATATCTTGAAGCAAGTGAATGGGGTTGGCAGATTGATCCAAAGGGTCTTCGCCATGTACTAAATACCTTGTATGACCGTTATCAGAAACCATTATTCATCGTAGAAAACGGATTGGGAGCTGTGGATCAATTAGTAGAAGATGAAAATGGAAATAAAACGGTAATTGATGATTATCGTATTAAATACTTAAATGACCATTTGGTGCAGTTAGCAGAAGCGATTGAAGACGGAGTTGAAGTTATGGGATATACCACTTGGGGATGTATCGATCTAGTAAGTGCCTCTACTGCGGAATTAAAAAAAAGATATGGTTTCATCTATGTAGATCGTAATGACGATGGAAGAGGAACATTGGAACGATATAAGAAAAAATCATTTTATTGGTATAAAGAAGTCATTGAAAGCAACGGAGCATCACTGCAAGAGTAGAAGCGATGAAGGAGAAATTACCTTGCTTACATTAAGCATGGTGTTGGGATTACGCAAATTGGTCAGAGAACTTGACCTGGGAGAAGAATAGGAGAAGAAAGTATGGCAAGTAAGTATGATGCATTAGCAAGAATTATTATTCAAAATGTGGGTGGGAAATCTAATGTAATTAGTTTATCCCACTGCATTACCAGACTTCGTTTTAAATTGAAGGATGTAAGCAAGGCAAATACCGAAGTATTGAAAAGAACAGATGGTGTTGTTACAGTAATCCAAAGTGGTGGACAGTATCAAGTGGTTATCGGAAACCATGTACCAGATGTTTTCGAGGCGGTGAATAATATTGGTGGTTTTGGAACCGGTGCAAGTGAAGAAGTTTCAACAGAACACAAAGAAAAACAAAGCCCTGGAGCTGCACTGATTGACATTATTTCTGGTGTATTCCAACCTACACTGGGTGTATTAGCTGCAACTGGTATGATCAAAGGATTATTGGCACTGTTTATATTCTTTAAAGTTATGTCAAATACCAGTGGTACTTATCAGTTACTTTATTCGGCAGCAGATGGTTTTTTCTATTTCTTACCGATTTTCTTGGGATTAAATGCTGCAAAGAAATTCAATATGAATCAATTTACTGGTATGGCAATAGGCGCATCCTTATTATATCCATCGATCGTTGCATTATCCAGCGGTAAAGCACTGATCACTGTGTTTACAGGTACTGCATTTCAGACTAACGTATATACTGAGTTTTTAGGAATTCCTGTTTTACTTCCGGCCGGTGGTTATGCTTCTACCGTAGTACCAATTATTTTTGCAGTATTTATTGCTAGTAAAATTGAAAAATTTTGGAAGAAAATTATTCCAGATGTAGTTAAAACATTCGTAGTACCTATGCTTACGTTAACAATTTCAATACCTTTGACTTTCTTAGTAATTGGGCCAATTGCTTCCATTTTATCATCAGCGGTAGGTTTTTCAGCAACAAATGTATACAATTTAAGTCCAATCTTAGCAGGTATTATCGTTGGTACTTTCTGGCAGGTATTAGTAATCTTCGGATTACACTGGGGACTTGTTCCAATTTTATTCATGAATTATAGCTCATTGGGATATGATTCTGTATTATCCGGATTTTTTGCACCATCCTTTGCACAGACAGCAGTTGTACTTGCAATTTTATTTAAAACAAAAGACAAAAAGATCAGATCACTTGCGATTCCAGCAGCAATATCCGGAATTTTTGGTGTAACAGAACCAGCAATTTATGGTATTACTCTTCCAAAAAAGAAACCATTTATTATTTCCTGTATCGCAGGCGGAATTGGTGGCGGAATTATGGGACTAGCTGGATGTAAATCATACATGCTTGGTGGACTTGGTATATTTGGATTCCCAAATTACATTAATTCAAAAACAAATGATGCATCTAGCATGCTTTGGGCAATAGTAGCGGTTGCAGTTGCAATGATAATTGGTTTTGTACTTACCATGATTACATACAAAGATGATGTAGTAGAAGAAAGCGCTGTAGTCCATGATATTGCTGGCAAGGAAGAAATTATTTACAATCCAATTAAAGGTGAAGTAATTGCATTAAGCTTGGTTGAAGATGACGCATTCTCCACAGGTGCACTTGGAACAGGTGTAGCAATTAAACCAACGGAAGGCGTTGTTGTTGCACCAGTAGATGCTGTTGTAAGCGCATTATTCCCAACGGGTCATGCCATTGGATTAACAACGGAGCATGGTGCAGAAATATTAATTCACGTAGGTATGAACACTGTTAAATTAAATGGAAAACACTTTACTTGCAATGTAAAAATGGGTGAAGCAGTGAAAAAAGGACAAATTCTACAATTATTTGATAGGGATGCGATCAAGAGTGAAGGATATTCAACTATCACACCAGTTATTATCACAAATACAGATAAATTTGCAGATATTTCATACAGTACTGGAAAAACCCTAAATCAACAGGATGAATTAATGTCCTTACTGCATAAATAAAACCTGTAACAGAGAGGAAGAAAGTGGTGAAATAAATGAAAAATTTTAATTATAAGATAACAGATGACCTTGGCATTCATGCAAGGCCAGCAGGGCTCTTGGTAAAAGAAGCGGGCAAATATAGTAGCAAAATTCAATTGATCTGTGGAGAAAAATCCGTAGAAGCGAAGAAACTATTAGGTGTTATGGGAATGGGGATTAAATGTAAACAGACCGTAACAATCACAGCAGAAGGCGAGGATGAAGCAGCGGCAATCGAAGGAATGAAAGCATTTTTTCAAGAAAATTTATAATGTTATCCCTCATTCTAACCCATACCTCAGATTAGAAAAATATAGAAATCCTCATAAAAAAACAGAGCCTCTAATACAGGCTCTGTCAGATTGTTATGGGAAAATTCAATATGGCCAAGGATGTTTAAGCAGGCACACACAGCCTAAAGAAAAGGCTCTGTGTGCTTGCTTGCAGGACTATTTCAAAGATTCTTCTGTCTCATTCTTTTGGGTGGTAATACGCTTAATGTGAACGGTAAGATAAGTCATCTCTTCTGGAGAAACAGCAAAGTGAAATTCGCTTTCAATAAAGTGTTTGATTTTCTCAGAACACTTATACTCTTTGGGGTACTTGCTTTTGATGATCTCATGGAGTTCCATGTCGTCCTCATGTCTACTGTTGGTAACGACCCTCAGGGCGAAGAATTTTAGGTGGGTCAGGAATCTTTCGTAACTTAAAGATTCTTGATCAATTTCAATGTTAAAGGAATAACTTACAATTTTAAATACAGTCTGCACAATTTTTGTAACATCAATGGTGTGAGGCATATCCGTTCCTAATTCAGCATTCACGAAGTGCATGGCAATGGAAGCTGCTTCATCCTCGGTAAGTTGCGTATCACAATGAGAATTAATCATGGAAACGGCATTACATCCAGCTTCAAATTCTTTGGCATAGTATTTCTTGATTTCCCATATGAGTGGGTTTTTGAAATTGATGTTCTCCCTATAACGTAGAATGGCGTAATTCACGTGATCGATTAAGGTAATATAAATATTCCGGTTCATTTTTCTCTCAATAATTTCTTTGGATTGTTCAATAATCTGATTCACCAACTGAACATGCTCCAAGGGGATTTCGGCTAAAAGATCCTGAAGCTGCCTGGTTTCTGCATTACTTTCCATTCTGAAAACTTTTTCTACCTTACTTTCGTCAATGGTCTGCCCGACCTTGACCTGAAACCCAAGGCCTCGCCCCATCACAACCAATTCCCTTCCTTTTTCATCGGAAGAGCTTATGATGTTGTTGTTGATAATTTTCATGATTTCCATGTTTTATAACTCCTTTTTATCAATAAGCTGTACCAGTTCCAAAATTATATAGAAGAACTTCATGCCAATAAAAAAACCACTTTTCCTAGAGTTACAATATGCTACGTAACTTAAAAAAGTGGTTTAGCCTGCATTACCAGTAACCATCCATGAAGTATGAACAATACTTGTTAAACTTGTATATTAATCATATCATAGACCTAGATTTGTGTCAAAGAGTTTGCACACATTTGTTATAAAAATAATGGATAAACTTAAGAAGTTATAAGATATATACAAAGTATCTACATTCTTGAAAGAAAAATCATATGAGAGTTTACAGTTGAATTAGGAAAAAAATACCATAAGCATTGAAACAGGTTTCTTTTTTTACCAAATTTTCAAGTTCATACAGCAAACAATTTTTTTTACAATGGTTGACTTTCAACGTTGTCATGTTTATAATTCATGTGTAGTTTGTTTCAAAATATACAGTAAATTAAGATGAAAAGGATAGGTGTGAATGATGCAAAAGTTAGATATGTTATACGAAGGAAAAGCTAAAAAAGTATTTAAAACAGATGTAGAAGATGTCTTAATTGTAGATTATAAAGACGATGCAACTGCATTTAATGGTGAAAAAAAGGGTACTATTGTTGGAAAAGGTGTTATTAATAACCGAATGTCAAATTATCTTTTCCAAGTGTTAGAAAAAGAAGGAGTACCGACTCACTATATTGAGGAACTAAGCGATAGGGAAACAGCAGTGAAAGCAGTCGAAATTGTACCTCTGGAAGTGATTATACGAAATATAGCTGCAGGAAGCTTTTCCAAAAAACTAGGCATTGAAGAAGGAAGACAATTATTAACACCTACATTTGAATTAAGTTATAAAGATGATGCGTTGGGCGATCCTATGATTAATGATTATTATGCGGTCGCTATAGGAGCCTCAACGAAGGAAGAGATTGAGAAAATAACCAATTATGCTTTTAAAGTAAATGAAGTGCTCAGTAAGTTTTTTGCAGAAGCAGGAATCGAATTGGTTGATTTTAAGATTGAATTCGGAAGATATAAAGGTGATATTATTTTAGCAGATGAAATATCCCCGGATACTTGTAGACTATGGGATGCAAAAACACATGAAAAATTAGATAAGGACCGTTTCAGAAGAGACATGGGGAATGTTGAAGATGCATACCAAGAAGTTTTTAAACGTATTGGATTATAACAATATTAGTTAGAAAGAGGTAAAAGATGCAGAATAAAAATGTCCATGAACAATTTGAAAATATGGATAAATTGAGTGAAGAATGCGGTGTCTTTGGTATCTATGATTTTGATGGAGGAGACGTTGCATCTACTATATATTATGGTTTGTTTGCATTGCAGCATAGAGGTCAGGAAAGTTGCGGTATTGCGGTAAGTGATACCAAAGGTCCGAAAGGAAAAGTGTTATCCTATAAAGGTATGGGGCTGGTTAACGAAGTCTTTACTCCTGAAAATGTAGATATAGATGCTATGAAGGGGGATATCGGAGTAGGTCATGTACGATATTCTACTGCTGGAAGCAGTACGAGAGAAAATGCCCAGCCTTTGGTTATAAATTATGTAAAAGGAACTTTAGCATTAGCGCATAATGGGAACTTAATTAATGCAATTGAATTAAGGAAAGAATTAGAATATACAGGAGCTATTTTTCAAACAACAATAGATACTGAAGTAATTGCTTATTATATTGCGCGAGAAAGATTGAATTCCAAGACAGTAGAAGAAGCAGTCGGACGAGCAATGGATAAGATAAAAGGAGCTTATTCTTTGATTGTTATGAGCCCTAGAAAATTAATTGGAGCAAGGGATCCGCTTGGATTCAAACCATTATGTATCGGGAAAAGAGAAAATGCATATATAATTACTTCAGAAACGTGTGCTCTAGAGACGATAGGAGCTGAATATGTTCGTGATATTTTGCCTGGTGAAATTGTTACGATTACACCAGAAGGAGGAATTCAATCAGACACCTCTCATTGTTTAAAAAAAGAAGAACAGGCCAGATGTGTATTTGAATATATATATTTTTCAAGACCGGATAGTCACATTGATGGTGTAGGTGTTTTCCAATCAAGAATGCAGGCAGGACGATTTTTGGCTATTGATTCACCCGTCGAAGCAGATGTGGTAGTAGGGGTTCCGGAATCTGGAAACGCAGCGGCACAAGGGTATGCATTAGAAGCAGGGATTCCATATGGAACTGCTTTTGTAAAAAATGGTTATGTCGGACGTACTTTCATTAAGCCAAAACAGAGTAATCGTGAATCCAGTGTTAGGATTAAACTTAATGCTATGAAAGAAGTAGTGAATGGAAAACGAGTGATAATGATTGATGATTCCATAGTCCGTGGCACAACTAGCGATCGTATTGTAGGAATGTTAAAAGAAGCTGGAGCAAAAGAAGTACATGTGAGAATCAGTTCTCCTCCATTTTTATGGCCATGTTATTTCGGAACTGATGTACCTGCAAGAGAACAGTTAATCGCATATAATCGTTCTGTTGAAGAAATATGTCAGGTGATTGGTGCCGATTCTTTAGCATACTTAAAGATTGAGCGTCTGAAGGAAATTGTAAACAATTTAGATATTTGTAGTGGATGTTTTACTGGAAAATATCCTTTAGAACCTCCTAAAGAGGACATTCGCGGTGAATATCAAAAATAATTAGTATAAAGAAGGAGAGACTTATGACAACGGATAAATATCAAAGTCCACTATCTGAGCGTTATGCAAGTAAAGAAATGCAATATATTTTTTCGCCGGATATGAAGTTTAAAACGTGGAGAAGACTTTGGATCGCGCTTGCAGAAACAGAAAAAGAACTTGGATTGCATATTACAGAAGAACAAATAGAAGAATTGAAAGCGAACAAAGATAATATTAACTTTGAAGTAGCGAAAGAACGTGAAAAATTGGTACGTCATGATGTAATGTCACACGTATATGCATATGGTGTACAATGTCCAAAAGCAAAAGGGATCATTCATTTAGGAGCAACTTCCTGCTATGTTGGAGACAATACAGATGTTATCGTTATGGCAGAAGGGCTAAAATTAGTAAAGAAAAAACTAGTGAATGTACTTTCAGAACTTGCTGTATTTGCTGAAAAATATAAAGCCTTACCTACTTTAGGGTTTACTCATTTTCAGCCGGCGCAACCAACTACTGTAGGAAAAAGAGCTACTTTATGGATGCAGGAGTTTTTATTAGATTTAGAAGATTTGGATTATGTAATAAACAGTCTAAAATTGTTAGGTTCCAAAGGTACAACTGGAACGCAGGCAAGTTTTTTAGAATTATTCGATGGAGATCAGGAAAAGATTGATAAGATTGATCCTATGATCGCAGAGAAAATGGGATTTCAAGAATGTTATCCGGTATCAGGACAAACTTACTCTAGAAAAGTAGACACAAGAGTTCTGAATGTACTTGCAGGTATTGCAGCAAGTGCACATAAGTTCTCCAATGATATCCGTTTATTACAACACTTAAAAGAAATTGAAGAACCTTTTGAAAAAAATCAAATAGGTTCCTCTGCGATGGCTTATAAGAGAAATCCAATGCGTAGTGAAAGAATTGCATCATTGGCTCGTTATGTTATGGTAGATGCTTTAAACCCGGCAATTACTTCAGCGACTCAATGGTTTGAGAGAACTTTAGATGATTCAGCTAATAAAAGATTAAGTATTCCGGAAGGATTTCTAGCAATTGACGGTATTTTAGACCTCTGCTTAAATGTTGTTGATGGTCTTGTAGTATATGATAAAGTTATAACGAAACGTTTAATGTCAGAATTACCTTTTATGGCAACGGAAAACATTATGATGGATGCGGTAAAAGCAGGTGGCGACAGACAGGAACTGCACGAAAGAATACGTGAACTTTCCATGGAAGCCGGTAAAAATGTGAAAGAAAAAGGAGTGGATAATAATCTTTTGGAATTAATTGCTGCAGATTCTGCATTTAATATGAGTTTGGAAGATTTGCAAAAGACAATGGATCCTTCAAAATATGTAGGCAGATCAAAAGAACAAGTAGAGTCATTCTTGAATAAAGTAGTGAAACCTGTTTTGGAGCAGAATAAGGAATTACTAGGAATGAAGGCAGAAATAAATGTCTAATAATGTTAAGCTAAATTAAGGATTAATATCAATGAGCATAATAAAAGAAAATTGCTATTGTTTCTTGCTTGGACACTCGTCTGACTCAATTATTACCTGAGGCACTTGGTATAAAAAATGGAGATGCTAAAATAATTAAAAATGCAGGAGCAGTTATTTCCCATAAATTTGGCAGTGTAATGAGAAGCTTGCTGATAGGTATTTATAATTTAGGCATAAGTGAAATTTTAGTAATCAGTCATACTGATTGCGGAGTACAGTATATTGATAATAAGATAATGATTGAAAAAATGTTGGAACGAGGAATTTCCCAATCAAATCTAGATATGGTTAAATACTGTGGGGTTGATTTTGATTCATGGCTTAGTGGATTTGAGGATTTGAATACTTCTGTTTTAGAATCGGTAAATTTAATTCAGCAACATCCACTTGTACCGGAGGATGTGAATGTTTATGGATTGGTTATTGATTCCGTTACAGGAGAGTTGGAAATAGTAAACGATAAATAGACAATATTATTAAGGCAGCTAAAATATTAGCTGCCTTAGTTTTTTGCTTTACAAAGGCATTTTTATGATAATTTGTTCATTTGAGAAAGTTATTTCACTATTATGTGCCAGGATAATCTGTTTTACAATTCTTAATCCCATAATGTGAGTTTTTTCATCGGGTTCAGAATCAGTTTTTAAAAGTTCAATGATTTTTTTGGGAATGCCTTTTCCAGAATCACAAAAGCTTATAGAAACATAACTTGATTCTAAAATAACAGAAACATTAATATGGCATCCATTTTTGTTATGTTTGATGCTGTTTAAGATAATATTTGAATAAGCACGATATAAGAGATTTGTATCACCAAGGAGAAAAATATTTTCTAAAGAGGAAGGCAAATCAATATAAATCTGATACTTATCATCCATATCTTGATTCAAAAAGTCGGTAACTACTTTTCTTAAAAGAGCAGATAGTTTGTATTTCGTGAAACGTAACGGATGCATATTGTATTCTAATTTTGAAGTAAGATTTAAGTCCTCAATCAATTTTTTTATTTGAAAACTTTGTTCTTCGATAGTAGAGATCTGCTTTTTTTGTTTTTGGGATAAGGCAGCATCCGACTTGAGGCAATCTGTGTATCCCATAATGATAGAAAGTGGAGTTCGAATATCATGGGAAACACCACTAATCCACCTGGTTCGTGCAGAATCCCTTTTGGAAAGAAAATCATTTTGTTTATTTAAGAGAGTTGCTGTTTGATTTAAGTGCTTGGCCAATAATTCAGTCATACCTTTTTCGGGAAGCGGGGTATAAGATTGGTTAGCAAGTCCCGCGATTCCATTTGTAATAATACGCAAAGAACGATAAAATCGATACCCAAATAATAAGGAAAGTAAAAGTATAAATATAAAATTAATTATTAGAATACTTAAAATTATGACAGGGAATTTGTATACTGCAGTTGTTGGAATTTCTAGACTTGATTTCCAAAGGCTGCGTTTCGGAGAACCTACAATTAATAGACCATATTTTGTGTTCCAGCCATTTACAGGGTAATCTTTTAAATACCATTTGCTAAAAGAAGCAATATCAGAACTTGTATAAGTCTTAAAAAGGTCACTTGGTAACTGCCAGTCCCAAATAATATTCCCATTGTCATCCAGTAACATTGCCCATGAATATTTTGACTGCAATAGATCTAAACCATTAGAGGATAAGGATACGCCAGAATTTGATTGTGTTAATTCTTTTGCAATTTTATCTAATGAAATGTTAGATTTAGAAGTTGAAAAATAGAATACAAAGCAAGCGTAGATACAGAAATTAAAAATAAGTGTAATTAAGATAATCAATAGTGCAGTTAAAATAAAATTAGATAGAATTTTTCTTAAACTTTTCAAAACTTAGTCTCCTTTCATCAATTTGTAGCCAAGTCCCCTAAATGTTAAAAGCCACTTTGGCTCAGATGGCATATCTTCAATTTTTTCTCTTAACCTTCGAATATGAACCATTAATGTGTTTTCATATCCATAATAATTTTCTCCCCAAACAGCATCAGAAAGTGAATCGAAAGTTACAATATTACCTCTATTATCATTTAGTTTTTTTAATAAAGTGAGTTCTTTTGCAGTAAGGGCAATCGTTTGAGTAGGAGTAGTGACAACTCCACTGCTAAAATTAATATTACGTATTCCAAGTGTTAAGGTTTGGGTGGTTATGTTATGGAGCGGTAAATAGGTTCTCTTAAGTATTGCGGACAATCGAAGTAATAGTTCCGTAGGAAGGAAAGGTTTCGTAATATAGTCATCTGCACCCAGACCAAGACCTAACAGGCGGTCATTGTCTTCATCCTTAGCGGAAAGGAATAAGACGGGAGCATCTGAAATTAGGCGGAATGCCCGCATTAATGAGAAACCGTCTCCATCTGGAAGCATGATATCCAGTATCACGATATCAGGTACATAATTCTGAAAGCAATTGGTAGCTTCTTTACAGTTTTTTGCTGTCATGAGACTTTGATAACCTTCTTTTTTTAAAAGGTTAAATAAAAGATTCCGTATTTCATCATTATCATCTACCATTAAAATTTTACTTTTCAATATATTATTCATAAAATCACTCATTTCTTTTATCTTTAAATCAATTATAATGCAATTTTAGCTTTTTGTAGAGAGGATATAATAAAGTTAAGGTAAATGTAAGGTTAGTGTCAGGTCTTAGTAAGGCAGATGATATAGAATTAAAGAATGAAATCAATTAAAAGAGAGTGGAGGAAATATGAATTATATTATTGAAACAAAAATGCTGAGTAAACAATATGGAAATAAATATTCCGTAAAGCAACTAGATTTAAGAGTTCCTGTTGGTAGTGTATATGGATTTTTAGGACCAAACGGGGCAGGGAAAACCACAAGTATGAAGATGGTTCTTGGTTTAATTAAGCCGACAGAAGGTAATGTTAGAATTTTGGGAAAACAGCTTTGTGAAAAAAATAGAATTACAATCTTAAAAAATACAGGTTCCCTGATTGAGTCTCCTTCTTATTATGGACATTTAACAGGAGGAGAGAATTTAGAGATTGTTCGAATATTGAAAAATGTTTCTAAATCTGAAATTGGAAATGTTTTAAAAATAGTAAGATTAGAAGAAGAACAACATAAGAAGGTTAAAAATTATTCGTTAGGAATGAAGCAAAGACTGGGATTAGCTGTTGCATTGATTGGGAGGCCTAAATTACTTCTTTTGGATGAACCAACCAATGGATTAGATCCGGCCGGAATTCAAGAGATGAGAGAATTAATTAAAAGTCTGCCACAAAAATACGGAATGACAGTGATGGTATCCAGTCACTTATTAAGTGAGGTAGATCAAATGGCTACCAATGTTGGAATCATTGATAATGGAGAATTGATATTTCAAGATAATCTTAGTCTGCTTCATCAACAGGCGAGTAAAAAAATTCATATCCGTACCTTAGATCAGGTAAAGGCTTTTGAGGTGTTAAATCAAAATGCTATAAAGTATAAAGTAGAGCAGGAGAATATTGTATTACCAATACTTGCAGAAATAGAAGTGGCAAATATTGTTTCCTTATTAGTAGAGAATGGAATTGGTATTACAAGAGTAATAGAAAAGCAGAAGAGCCTTGAAGAAATATTCATAAGTCTGACAGGGAAGCAGGTGAGTTTGTGAAGCTATTAACCACCGAAATAAAAAAAACCAGATATCGCAAAATTTGGCTGCTATTACTGGTGCCGCTTGCAATTCAAGGAATATGGATGTTATTTATAACATCGCATACGAATCAGGCACAATTAAACATGGGTTATTCTAATTTGCTATATTTTATGTCTACGATGAATGTGATTATCATACCAATTGTTATGGCAATGCTCGCAAGCCGTTTATGTGATATAGAGAATAAAGGGAACACACTGAAATTACTATATACGTTAGAAGAAAAAGGTAAAGTTTTTGATTATAAGCTAATTCTTGGCAGTATCTATATATTAGGATTTACAATATTACAGATGATATGTATCAAACTTGTAGGTGGTATTTTTAAGTTCACACAGATGTTAGAAACACACATGTGGATAGAATTTATAGTATCAACATTTACGGTAAGTGTAATATTATTCTTAATACATCAAATATTATCATTTCAATTTAAGAATCAGGTCGCTTGTCTAACAGTAGGGATTGGAGGTACTTTTTTCGGTTTATTTTCAATGTTTTTTCCTGCTCCATTCCCTTATTTTATTATATGGGGTTATTATTCTATTCTTAGTGGTTTTCGTTTTAGGAATGTACCGGCAGGAGTCATGAAGGTATACGAGATTCCATATAAAACCGAAGCATTGTTTTTCTTAGCTGTTTTAGGGATTATTATTTATTTAGTTGGAAAGAAATTATTTTTAAGAAGGGAAGTGTAAGTGTGTTATTTAGATGTATACAGGTGGAACAAAAAAAACTAAGAAAATCTTATTTATGGTTTGTATTTTTATTAATTCCATGCATACCTGCAATTATGGGAACTTTTAATTATTTACAAAGTCTAGAGACTTTAAAATCAGAATGGTACAGCCTTTGGACACAACACACTTTATTTTATTCCAGTTTTTTCTATGCACCATTAATTGCTGTTTATTGCTCTTATCTATGGAGGCTTGAGCATTTAAATCAAAATTGGAATTTTGTTATGACTGTGCCTGTTCCTAGATTTTGTTTATTTCTCGCAAAGTTTTCAATGGTTTTTTTTATGACAATATTAACTCAAATCTGGGTAGGGATTTTATTTTATATGAGTGGAAAATTTGCAGGCCTTTCAGGAACTGTTCCAATAGAGATATGGACATGGATTTTACGAGGAAGTATTGCGGGGACTGTGATAATTCTCTTGCAGTTATACTTATCTATGATAATCCGCAGCTTTTCTGTTCCTGTAGTAATTTCTTTAATTGGTAGTATTGTAGGATTAGTTATTAATAGTATGGGGATTGGATTTGCTTGGCCTTATTCATTATTGTTAATAGGTATGAATGCTAATAGAGAAAATGAGATGTTGGGAAATAGAAATTACATTTTCATATTGAGTTGTCTTATCTTCTGTGTCATGATAATAGGGATAAGTATGTTTCGGTTAAAGAAAAAAGATATTAAGACATCGTAAAAGATAAGGTTGTGACGTTAGTTTAAGTCACAACCTTATTTCCGTTAAGCTTACTTTTAATTCGCATCAGGAAATTGTACATTTCCCGGTACAATATAAGCATTGGAAGTTCCGGACTGCAGGAGCCCTGAAAGAGTATCTGTAATAGTATTACCGTTGATATCTGTCATTCTTATTTTTACTGGTCTTGTTCCCATGTTTGTAGAAATGAAATGATTCCATTCAGTCTTTTCCATATTGATCCACTGGCCATCTTTCAAATATTCCATTTTCAGTACAGGATATTTGTGATTTCGAACCTGAATAGCAGCCCAGTACTGGCTGCTTCCTTCCTTAATTCGATAAGATACATTTCCACTAATGGGTGCTTTAACTATACGCCAATTCACATTGATTTTACCAGCTGACATGTCTCCGATTTTCGCAAATGAAGTAGGGCATAAGTCTAAACCTCCCTTTGTAGCCTCTGGATATAAATCATTTACATAGACAATAGTGCGGCCTTTTGGACCTTTCACTTCTAAATATGCACCAGCTAAAGCTGCTTTTACGCCAAAACGATTATAGTCTGTTGGGTTTAAAGCTGTAATTTCCATATTGGATGGAATAGGATCCAAAAGTGCAGCTCCTCCAGAATAACCAGAACCGGTATAGGTAGCATAACCGTAATTGGTTTCAGTTCCTGCAGCTAAGACTGGTAAAGAGACACATATTAGTAGAATCATTGCGATAATACTAGAAATACAGAATTTGATTTTGTAATAATTGTTATACATTATAACCTCCTTAAGTGAAATCTTTGTAGTTAATAAGTGCTATAATGTAACAATTACGAATTTTTCAACTGCCAAATCTGTTTTAAATTTTTTTAATTTGTATTGGAATGTAAAACTTATTTTAGTATAGCTGGTAAGATATGTCAACCATGTTTCTTTATAATTATTACAAAAAGAATGGAAAGCATGCTTGACATTTGCACTGGTAAGTGGTATTTTTATATGGAAAGCATACTTTCCAAAATGTTGAAAGGAGGATACTGTGAAAAATAGATTAGAGGAAATACGAAAGCAAAGAGGAATTAAGCAAGAAGAATTAGCAAATGCTTTGGAAGTATCGAGACAGACCATAGGTTCTTTAGAGAATGGACGATATAATCCATCGATTATTTTAGCATTTAAAATTGCACGATTTTTTGAATTGAGTATTGAAGAAATTTTTATTTACGAGGAGGAAAAACCATGTTGAAGAAAAAATCTGTTTATGTAATACAAATTTTGATTGGAGTTTGCCTAATTGGAGTAGCGTTGGCATTTAGAGTATGGGGAGGAGGTTACAAAAACTTGGAAGGCGTTTGTATTGGTATAGGAGCTGGATTGTTTGGAATAGGTATTTCAAATTTTTTTAAAAGAGAATTCGAAAATAAGAATCCAGATTTGCGCAGAAAAAATGAAATTGAATATAAAGATGAGAGAAATACAATGATTCGAAATAGAGCGAAAGCAAGGGCAGCAGATATTATTCAATGGTGTATATTGGGATTAGCATATATTACAATTCTTATTAATGCAGCTATTTGGGTCACATTGGTAACCACTTTGGTCTTTTTAGTATATCACATTTTAACAATATATTTTATGAATCGCTTCTCTAAAGAGATGTAGGGAAAGTTGACATAAAAGGATTTTTATTATAATATTTAATCACGTATTTAAAGAAAACAATAAGGGGTTTATAAATAAGGAGGAGACAAAAGTGAATAAACGTACCTATGCTTTTTTGTTGTCTATGATATTTAGTATATCAACAACTATGACAACTTTTGCTACAGACAGGAATTTAACAGGAGTATTGCCAGAAAAAGTCCAAATGATTGAGGGAGCAGAAATCCAAAGTGCAGATACTTCGAACCAGGAAAAAGTAAATAATAATCAGGTAAATGCTGAATCCGGTTATGAGAATACAAAAGCCGTTGCAATTCAAAAAGCTTCCAGTATTATTAATGATTACGGAAGTACAAGCGTTCAGTATGCATTAATTGATAACGGAAAAATTGTACTTTCCGGGAATTCCGGAGTATATTCAAAAGAAGACAATACCGCTTTAACAGCGGATACGATGTACGGTACAGGTTCAGTTAGTAAGATGTTCGTTACGACCGCTGTTATGAATTTGGTGGATAAAGGTAAAATTGAGCTAGATGCACCAATTACAAAGTATATAAAAGAATTTAAAATGAAGGATAAGAGATATAAAAAGATTACAGTAAGAATGCTCTTGAATCATTCGTCAGGGATAATGGGAACAAGTATTCGTAACTCAATGCTTTTTGGAGATAATGATTCTTTTGCACATGATACTTTGTTAAAACAGCTAAGATCACAACGTTTAAAGGCTGATCCAGGAGCTTATTGTGTTTATTGTAATGATGGATTTCATCTTTCAGAAATACTGGTAGAGCGTGTGACAGGAATGAGTTATACAGATTATATAACAAATACAATTTTAAATCCTCTCAAAATGAATAATACAAAAACACCACGTAGTTCCTTTGATAGAAACAGGCTGGCTAAGGCATATGCTGCTGGTATTTCAAATCCTTTACCAGAAGAAAATACAAATGATATTGGGTCCGGTGGAGTTTATTCCAGTGCGGAAGATTTATGTGTTTTTGCCACTACTTTCATGAAAAATTCTAATGGACTCCTGACAGAAAAATCCAGAAAAGAAATGGAAAATAAAGAATATCTAAAAGGAATTTGGCCCAAGGATACAAATAATATATTAGGTTATGGATTGGGCTGGGATTGCGTAAATCTTTATCCTTTTAACCAATACAATATCAAAGCATTAAATAAAGGAGGAGATACGGCTGCTTATCATAGTAGTTTCATGATTTTACCGGAACAAAATATGGCGTTAGCAGTAGTGAGTTCCGGAGGAGTTAGTTCTTATAATATGGTAATGGCTCAAGAAATTTTGTTGAATGCATTAAAGGAAAAGGGTATCATTAGTCAAATTAAACCGGATAAAACATTTCATACCCCCCAAAAAGAAACGGTTCCAGAAACAATGAAGAAATATGAAGGTTTATATGTATCAAGAAAAGGATTACTTGATATCAAAATAGACGAATGCGGTACATTAAGTATCAATTCTCATGATAAAGCACAACAGGGTACAGAAACTTACGTTTATACGAAAGATGGAACCTTTGTATCACAGGACGGAGCAATTAGTTTAAAATTTGTAGACGAAAAGAATGGAAGAACTTATCTTCAACAAACAGAATATGGAACCATACCATCTTTAGGCCAAACAGTAAGCGACTTGTATATAGCACAGAAAGAAAATGGAAATGATTTATCAGAAATGGTATCAGTTTGGGCAAAAAGAAATGGAAAGAATTATTATTTGTTAAATGAAAAATATTCTTCAAGTTTATACTTGACTCCTTATTATAATTTTCAAGTTAATTTAGAAAATGAATTAGGATATCTTATATCAGATATTCTTATAAATAAAATAGAGAATAAAAAATCTGCCATTTCTATTTTAGATGGACCTGGTACATTGTCGCGTGATTTATATGACGTTAATTTTTATAAAAAAAATAAGTTTGAATATTTAAAATCTGGTGATTCTATTTTTATTGAGGAAGATGCGATAAAAACTCTTTCTACAAAGAATAAGTTCAAATGTACCATAGGAAAAAAGGGATATGCAAAATGGTACAAAATAGGAAGCGGTTCAGCAGGAAAGGAAATAACGGTAGACTCACCTAAAAATTCTAGCTTTGTTGTATATGATAATAATGGAGCTTTGGTAAATAATTCTTGGATTACAGGAAATACAAAAGTGATATTACCGAAAAATGGTAAAATAGTATTTTTAGGTAATGCAAGCACTAAATTTAACATTCAGTACAAATAAAGTATTGACCATAAATTTCAAGTATTAACTTGAGATTTATGGTCAGAATCTAATTCTCTATTATTTAATTCTGTTTTCTCTGCTAAGAGTATTACATATTGTACTAAAAGCACCGAATAGGATACCAGTTATTGGAAATACGACCCATGAAATATCCCAACGTTGTTTAAAAAAACCTAAGTAAAAGAATACACAAACGGTAAGAGGCCAGACAACAGAAGCGACAGCACCGATAATTTTGCTGCTTTTTGAGTTTTTATGTTCTGGTGAATATTCTTCCAATTCTAATAATCGATTATATCCTTCTTTCATATTTCCATAAATGATAAAAATATATACGGCTACAGTAACGATTATTAGTAGAAGAATAACACCAAAAGAAGAACTATTTTTAATAATAGGAATAAAACTGGCATTTGAAATTCTATTATCTTCTATAAGAGAACCTGCAATGACCGGTATAACTGATAGAATACATAAACTTACTCCGATAATGATAGCGCGGTTAAAGGTAGGAAGAAAATCTTCAAATTTTGTTTTCAATTGTTCTTTTACATAAGGGTCCATTTGAAATGGATTTTCCAAGTAATTATATTTTTCCAGGCTTGTTCCAGAGTAGATAAATAATGCAACTGCAGGAACAATGAAACAGATAAGTGCAATTACACCAAACATGGAAGCTGTATCTTCTGAAAGAGATCCAAGAATGCCAGTTTCAGCAAAAGTGCTAAGGCATATTAGTAAATTTACACCAATTAAGATTAGTGCAACGCCGATTGCAATAAGACGTCCGAATTTATTCTTTTCATCGAGATAGGTGAGAGCGGTTTCCAGTGTAATAATTGGATGGTTTTTTTGTTGTGTTTGAGAGGTAGAATTATTTGAAATTCCAAATTCATTCATCAATTCATCAATGTTTCCAAATTCAGAAATCACAATACCAATGGCTTCATTTTCAGATTTTCCTTCATTTTTTAGTTCATGATATTTTTCTTCCATATTGGATAGTAAATCCTCTTTAATTTTAAGTGTTTCAGGTGTTTGGGGTATTTGAGCAAACATTGTTTCTAAATAATTTTTAATGGTTTCCATATTAATTCATCTCCTTAATAAATTTTTCAATAATTTCTTTTGTTAAAATCCATTCTTTACATTTTTCCTTGTAGTATGTAATACCTTCAGGAGTAATTTTATAATAAGTCCGACGTTTTCCCTGGGTTTCGGTTCCATGATAAGAATCGATATAACCGTTTTTTGATAAACGGTTAAAAGCTGAATAGAGTGTCGTTTCTTTCATGGTAAACTTTTCATCTGTCATTTCCTTGATTTTTTTTGAAATTTCATAACCGTAGGAATCATTTTCGAGTAATAAATATAATATAATTGTGTCGCTGTAGCCACGGATCACATCACTGCTTATCATAGTACTCCTCCTTTCAAACTATATTATCAGACGTACTATATCTGTCGTAGTAATAATGTTATACCATAATTACTACGACAGGTCAAGTAAAAAAATAACATTGACGTACTTTATTTTCTGTTTTAGACTAGTAAGTATTAAAAAACAGGAAGATAAGGAAGCGTTATTATGGCATTAATAAAAAAATATTGGAGCAATAAGAAAGTTATTATAGCAGGAATTGTAATTATACTTTTTTTAGCTGTATTGATTTTAGCAGATAATAATTATTGCTTTTATCATAAGACAATAGCTAGTGTAAAATCAGTCCAAGAGAAATATATAGAAAGTCAAGAGGGACCGAATGGAGAGCAAGAAAAGTATTATATACAAAGAGTCAAGGCCGTTGTCAGAAATGGAATTTATAAAGGTAAAGAAATCAATTTTAAAAATACATATTCATATTCAGGAATAAAAAATGAAAAATATCAGTCAGGTGAAGATATATTCATTGAAATAAGTGAAAATGATGGTAAGTTATCTGGAACAGTTTCGGGAATAAAGAGAGATAAGTATGTGGTATTTTTAGTCGGTCTATTTGTAACTGCATTAGTTCTTATAACAGGTAAGCAAGGACTTCTTACGTTATTATCGTTGCTAGTAAATATTTTAATATTCATATTGGCAGTCGGTTTTTATTCGAAGGGAAAAGATTTTGAAATTCTTTGTTTTGTTATGGTCATTCTTTTTAATTGTCTGACTTTACTTATTTTAGGTGGAATTTCGCGAAAGACCATAGGAGCCATGGTATCAACATTGTTAGCAGTGGCCGCCACTTATTTTATCTATACAATTGTTACATTTATAGAACATCCTTCCTATGAGTTGATGGATTATATTGTAGCTCCTAATGACTTAGGTAAGATTTTTATGGCTGGAATCATTATTGGGTGTCTGGGTGCTATCATGGACGTTGCAATAACAATGAACTCGGCTGTACATGAATTTGCCCATACAGCAGAACATTTAACATGGAAATCATTGATTAAATCAATTCAAGAAATTGGTTACGATATTATGGGAACTATGATCAATGTATTACTTTTTACCTATATTAGTGGGAGTCTGCCGGGAATTATTTTAAAAATAAAAAACGGTTATTCGTTAAATACATTGGTACAGTTCAATATAGTTTTTGAAATAATAAGATTTTTAGTTGGATCCATTGGTATCATATTGGCAATTCCAATTTCAGGTTTTATTGCAGTAGTATTTTTAAAGAAAGAAGGCATAAACGGAAATGTTAGTAATCTTAAGCATTATATTTTTAATTTTAATTGTTTTAGTAGGTGGAGAAAGAGGCGTTAAATCTCTTTTATCTCTTTTAGGTAATATTATAGTATTGGTTATTTGTATCTATGTAATAACGTTAGGAATGCCGCCAATTGTAATTACTTTTCTAGGTTCCATTACATTTTGTTTGATAACAGTATTATATCAGAACGGAACAAATTTAAAGTCTTATAGTTCCTTAATCGCTGTTTTTTTGGTTATTTGTATTCTGAGCATTGTAGTTGCGATTTTAGGACATTATTCTCAAATGGCAGGCTTTAATGAACTGGAATTATGTGAAGATATCAGCCAATTATCAACTGATATTAAAATAAATATGCAGAGCCTGATGATTACTGTGATTATGTTAGGGTTATTAGGTGCAGTTATGGATACATCGATAGCTATCGCTACATCTATTTTTGAAGTATATCAAAATAATAAAGAACTCGAGTTACATGATTTGATGAAATCAGGAAAATCAGTGGGAAGAGATATATTGGGAACAACAGTAAATACACTTTTTTTCGCTGGAATTGGTGAGACTTTGATGATGTCTGTTTTATTTTCAAAGTTTGGTTATTCATTTGAAAAGATTATAAATTCTAAAGTTTTTTTTCAAGAATTTTCTATTATTGTTATTGCCAATATTGGATGTTTAATTATTATACCTATTACTACAATAATAATAAGCAATCTTTTAAAATCCAAGAGTGCTGTTGCTGTTAAGATAAGAAAATTATGTGATGAAGTTTAGCTGTTTTATAAGTTAAAAACTAAGTTATCAGTATGTAAAATAAAAAAAGATATGTCAAATACTTGTAAAATTTAATTTACTATGTTAAACTATATATCGTAAATTTAATAAAATCTTCAGGGCAGGGTGCAAGTCCCTACCGGTGGTAAAGCCCACGAGCCGCAAGGTTGATTCGGTGAGACTCCGAAGCCGACAGTATAGTCTGGATGAAAGAAGAATGATATAGTGATTAATATAGTTCTTAATCTAAGAATTGTTCAATTAAGTATATTTGTAATGCTTGCTCTGAAATGAAGTTTCATTTCAGAGTTTTTAATTATAAAATGGTATTTAATTTTATTCTAAGAACAGAATGCCCCGAAGATTTCTTGGGGCATTTTTTATTGAAATGGATCTGGGAGTTGATGAGTCGTACTTTATTAAATTAAATTTAAGAAAGGGGTGCTATTAATGGATGAGCATTACATGAGAATAGCTCTTGAATTAGCTAAGAAAGGTTGTGGATGGACCAATCCAAATCCTATGGTCGGAGCAGTGATTGTAAAAGATAATCAAATTATTTCAAAAGGGTATCATGAGAAATATGGAGAATATCATGCCGAGAGAAACGCAATTTTATATTGTATGGAATCCATGAAGGGGGGCACCATGTATGTTACATTAGAACCTTGTTGTCATTACGGGAAGACTCCACCATGTACAGAAGCAATCATAAAAAATGGTATCAAGAAAGTAGTTATTGGTTCGGTTGACCCAAATCCTGCAGTGGCTGGGGGCGGAATTAAGATTTTGAGGGAACATAATATTGAAGTTGTAACCGGAGTTTTGGAAAAAGAATGTTTGGAATTGAATCATGTATTTTTTCATTATATCAAGACAAAACTTCCGTATGTAGTTATGAAATATGCTATGACCTTAGATGGAAAAATAGCAACTTATACAGGGGAATCGAAATGGATTACTGGAGAAAAAGCTAGAAATCATGTGCATAAATCAAGAAATCATTATTCTGGTATTATGGTAGGAATAAATACGGTGATAAATGATGATCCACTGTTGACCTGTAGGTTATCAAATGGGAAAAATCCAATACGAATTATTTGTGATAGTAAATTGCAGATTCCATTAGAATCTAAGATAGTTCAATCTGCAAATCGGTTAGAAACATATATTGCGACCGGTTCAACGGATAACGGAAAAATAAAGACTTTAGAATCCTTTGGCTGTAAAGTTCTCATCATTCCTTTGAAGAATGGGCATATTGACTTAAGAGAATTAATGAAACGAATAGGTGAGGAAGGTATTGATAGTATTCTTCTAGAGGGCGGTGGAACATTAAATTATGCTGCATTAACAGAGGGAATTGTAAACAGAGTGCAAGCCTATGTAGCTCCCAAAATTTTTGGCGGTATTATGGCAATCAGCCCGGTTGGAGGAAGAGGAGTAGAGTTTCCGAATGATTGTATAAACCTGGAATTAATAAATCAGGAACGGTTTGATCAAGACTTGCTGTTAGAGTATATCGTAAAGAGGTGAAGGAATGTTTACAGGAATTATAGAAGAAATGGGTGAAGTAATAGAAATCAAAAAAGGAGTAAATTCATCACATTTAACATTAAAGGGAAATATAATTTTTGAAGATTTGAAATTGGGAGATAGTGTAGCTGTTAATGGGGTTTGTTTAACAGTGACTGATTTGAAAAAAGATACTTTCACAGCTGATGTTTCAGGAGAAACTTTGAAAAGAAGTTCTTTAGGCAGGCTGAAAATTGGAAGCAAAGTAAATTTGGAGCGGGCGATGGCGGCAAATGGCAGGTTTGGCGGTCATATAGTTTTAGGACATGTTGATGGTACTGGAGTGATAGCTAAGAAAGATATGGATGGAATTGCAACCTGGATTACAATTCATGCATCTCAGGAAATATTAAGATATATAATTCATAAAGGTTCTGTTACAGTAGATGGAATCAGCCTTACAGTCTCCTCTGTTGATGAAAAAGGATTTTCGATAACAATTATTCCCCATACAGGGAATGAAACAACACTTTTGCAAAAAAAAATAGGTGATATTGTAAATTTAGAAAATGATATGGTAGGAAAATATATAGAACAATTTTTAATGCAACCTGCAAAAGAAGAGAAAGATAGTAATATTACACTTGATTATTTAATAAAAAACGGATTTTAAGGAGATGATATCATGTTTAAATATAATACAATACTTGAAGCGTTAGAAGATTTAAAGGATGGAAAATTAATTATAGTAACAGATGATGAAGGAAGAGAAAATGAAGGAGATTTAATTTGCGCTGCTGAATTTGCTACAACAGAGAATGTGAATTTTATGGCCGCAAAGGCAAAAGGATTAATTTGTATGCCTATGAGCCAGCAAATTGCAGACAAGCTTTTTTTGTCACAAATGGTGACCAAAAATACAGATAATCATGAAACTGCTTTTACAGTTTCGATTGATCACATAGATACAACAACTGGAATCTCTGCAGAAGAGAGAGGAATTACTGCTAGAAAATGTGTGGAAGAAGGGGTAAGACCTGAAGAGTTTAGAAGACCGGGTCATATGTTTCCATTAGTTTCCAAGCCTTATGGTGTTTTAGAGCGTGATGGTCATACAGAAGCAACGGTTGATTTATTAAGATTAGCGGGCTTAAAAGAATGTGGGCTATGCTGCGAGATTATGGCAGAAGATGGAACAATGATGCGTACTTCACAGTTAATAGAATTTGCACAACAATACCAACTAAAATTTATTACAATTAAAGATTTAATAGAGTATAGAAAAAGTACAGAGATTTTAGTTGAACGAATCGTAAAAGCTGAGATGCCGACTAAATACGGCAAGTTTGAAATTTATGGTTATGTTAATAAAGTAAATGGTGAACATCATGTAGCATTAGTAAAAGGTGATGTGGCTGATGGAGCACCTGTACTTTGCCGTGTACATTCCGAATGCCTGACAGGCGATACATTTGGCTCTTCCCGCTGTGATTGTGGAGAACAATATGCAGCAGCAATGAGACAGATTGAAAAAGAAGGCAGAGGCGTGTTACTGTATATGAGACAGGAAGGTAGAGGAATAGGTCTTATTAATAAGTTAAAAGCTTATCATTTACAAGACCAAGGAATGGATACAGTAGAAGCGAATCTTGCACTTGGTTTTGAAGAGGATCTAAGAGAATATTTCATCGCAAGTCAGATGCTCAATGATTTAGGAATCAATCAGGTAAGACTTATGACGAATAATCCGGATAAGATATCACAGTTAAAGAATAGTGGTATGAATGTTGTGGAAAGAGTTCCTATTGAAATGAAACCAAATAAGTTTGATGCTTTTTACTTACGAACCAAAAAAAAGAAAATGGGACATATTTTAGAAATCGATGATTCAATACAAGAATCTATACATCAAATATTGTAATCATGCAGGTATAAATGATAAATAATTAGAACTGATAACAACAAAAAAGGAAAAAGGAGAAAGAAAATGAAAGTATATGAAGGAAAATTAGTAGCAGATGGAATGAAAGTGGGAATTGTAGCAGCCAGATTTAATGAATTTATTGTATCTAAATTGTTAAGTGGAGCAATTGATGGTTTGACAAGACATGATGTAAAAGAAGAAAATATTGAAGTAGCATGGGTTCCCGGTGCATTCGAAATACCTTTAGTTGCCTCCAAAATGGCAAAAAGTAATAAGTATGATGCGGTTATATGTCTTGGAGCAGTTATCAGAGGTGCAACTACACATTATGATTATGTTTGTAATGAGGTTTCTAAAGGTGTTGCGCATGTAGGATTAGAAACGGGAATTCCGGTTATTTTCGGTGTTGTAACAACAGAAAATATTGAACAGGCAATTGAAAGAGCGGGAACAAAAGCAGGAAATAAGGGATATGATTGTGCGTTATCTGCTGTAGAAATGGTGAATTTACTAAAAGAAATATAAATTTTACGTTTAAGGTTCGGTACAAAATATGTATGTTAATTTAGAGTACTATAAGATTTTTTATTATGTAGGAAAGTATAAGAGCATTACGATAGCAGCAGAAGAATTATCAATATCTCAACCAGCAGTAAGTCAGGCAGTAAAACAATTGGAAAAGGCATTAGGAAGCGCACTGTTTGTCAGGACGTCCAAAGGTGTGCATTTGACTTCAGAAGGAGAAGTTCTGTATTCTTATATCAAAAGAGGATATGAAACCATTTTGTTGGGAGAGAAGAAATTTCAGGAATTACAAGAGTTAGAAGCTGGAGAAATTAGAATAGGAGCAAGTGATATGACACTTCAGTTTTACTTGCTTTCTTTTTTGGAAGTGTTTCATGAGAAATACCCTAAAATTAAAATATCTGTGACAAATGGACCTACCCCTGAAACATTAAGTTATATCAAAGAAGGTAAAATTGATTTTGGGGTGGTAAGTTCGCCTCTATTAGAAACACAGGATTTAAAAATACAAAAAGTAAGAGAAATAGAAGACGTTTTTGTAGCCGGGTCCAGATTTAAACATTTACAAGGTAAAAAACTAAGCTATAAAGAATTAGAAAAATTACCAATAATCTGTTTAGAAGGGAATACGAGTACAAGAGGATATGTAGATAAATTTCTAAAAGAGAATGATGTAATTTTATATCCGGAATTTGAATTTGCTATCAGTGATATGTTAGTTCAATTTGCATTGAAGAATTTAGGAGTTGCAGGGGTAGTCAAGGACTTTGCACAAAAATATATTGATTCTGGAGAACTGTTTCAACTTAAATTTGAAAAAGAGATTCCTAAACGTGATTTTTGTATCGTTACTGATGAAAAACTACCAATTTCATCAGCAGCGACGAAACTGCTTCAATATTTGGTTTGAATATGAAAAGCCTCAAGCGTAAGAACAGACTGCTTGAGGCTTTTTTCTGATATTATTTTGTAACTTTGATTTCTACGGATTCATCATCAATTTCATATCCATCAGTTACTACAAATTTAACTTTATGACTGCCAATTTGATTTGCATTAGGAGTCCAGCTGAATTGTTTTGTTTTTTCATTAAATACGGCACCTTTAGGCAAGTTGAGTACGTAATGATCCAAATCATGATTATCAGGATCTGAAGTCTTTATATTTAATGAAAGTGTATGATTTGCCTTAACTGAAGTATCTTTGATATCTTCCATCTTCGGAGCTTTGTTGGTTCCTTTCGTTGGATCATAATCAGATTTTTCATTTAATTTAAGTGCTTTTGCAATAGACTTCCATGGTACTACTTTATGATTTGAAAATTCTGTACCATCATTAGAATGGTCATGACATATGAACATACCATTTGAGAAATGACCGCCAAAATCGACATTACTAACATCGCAACCGTCTGTTTCTGTTGTTTCATCAATGGTATTTGTAGCCCCTACCGTAAAAGCTCCAAGAAATTTATTGCTTTTTCTATCGTAAACTTGGAAGGTATTATTTCCTTGACTTGAGCAGATAATGTAACCTTTATCTTTGTGGTCACCATAATATAATGTGACACCTTCTACGTCTGCCGTCAGATGACCTCCTGCAGAAGCATTTACGTTATCCACAGAAGTTCTCTTATCTCCATCGCTAGGTTCGGCACCATATTTCCATAATCCAACATTTTCTTCACCAATGTAAAAGCTGCCTAATTCATCATCTGCAACACATCCTTCAACTTGGCTTCCTACATTAAATGTACGTGCAAGATTTCCTTTTATTGTTCCGTTGTCACCGTTAATTTCCCATTGTTGTACGGTACCATCTTTCCAGTTTACAAAAAAGTAAATTTTACCGGTTTTTGGGCTTTTGTACATACAGCCCCCATAAGGTTTTTCTTTGTTAAGAGCAATGTCTCCAACTTTTGCAACTTCTCTTGTAACGGAATTGACCTTATAAAAACTTAGGCATTTATCAGATTCGTCTACAGCACCAACCAGTGCGACTAATTGATTTCCCAACTTAAAATTATAACGGATATCTAAGTTGTTCAGATAACTTTTTGCGTCTAGATATTGATTTTCCGTACCATCTAAATTCCATGTTATAAGACCGCCGTGTTTATCATCACCTATAATTAAGCTGTCTTCTTCATCATCTGGATTGACCCATACACATGTGTCATCCGCATTATCACCAATATTGTGCGCAGGAGTTGTTTCTACTACAGGATATACAGTTTTGACATCATCGCTGGCAAATACGGGTGGTTTCGCAATTAAGCATGTCGCAGTAAGCATACTTACTGTAACACCTAGTTTCCAATACATTCTTTCTTTAAACATTTAATTCCTCCAATCTAGTTAATAGTATTGTGTTGTGAATAGTTTCTAGTGTGAGCACTCACACATTTATGTTAATAGTATATATTTAGGTAGGGGGGTGATTGTAATACCTAAATATATGGAAAATATTAACACAAGGAATATTATATGTTAACCATAAGAAGTATTTTGAAACAAATAATTAATATTTTGTAAGTAATTTTTTAATATTTACCTTAAATAAGGATGATAAAATCATATAAGTGTAAGTTAAATGACATAGTGCATAAGTTATAGTTATATCAAGTATAATCTATATTGATTTTACTTATGGTCAAAATTATAGTATAATTTAGAAGCAAAACAGAAAACTATATCTATGCATAATGTAGAGAATATTTTAAATTGATAAATAGGAGGCATTTTATGGTAAAAGCAGTTGTAGGTGCAAATTGGGGCGATGAAGGAAAAGGAAAGATTACAGATATGTTAGGAAAGGAAGCGGATATTATTGTCCGTTATCAGGGCGGGGCGAATGCTGGTCATACGATAGTAAATGATTATGGTAAATTTGCATTACATACCCTTCCTTCAGGTGTATTCTATGATCATACTACAAGTATTATAGGTAATGGAGTTGCATTAAATGTACCGGTACTATTTGAAGAAATTAAAGAAATCGTGAAACAAGGGGTACCGATGCCTAAAATATTAGTATCAGATCGAGCTCAAATTGTTATGTCGTATCATATTTTATTTGATGAGTATGAAGAAGAACGTTTGGCAGGAAAGTCTTTTGGTTCTACGAAATCTGGGATTGCACCATTTTACTCTGATAAATATGCCAAAATCGGTTTTCAAGTAAGTGAATTATTCGATGATGAATTAATAATTGAAAAAGTGAACAGAATTTGTGAGACCAAAAATGTACTATTAGAACATTTATATCATAAACCGCTTCTGATTCCGGAAGAGATCGTAAAAGAATTAAAAGAATATAAAGATATGATTGCACCATATGTTTGTGATGTTTCTGCATTTTTAGATCAAGCAATCAAAGAAGGAAAAGAAATTTTGTTGGAAGGTCAGTTAGGTTCTTTGAAAGATCCTGATCATGGTATTTATCCGATGGTTACTTCTTCGTCTACTTTGGCAGCATACGGAGCAATTGGGGCAGGAATTCCTCCTTATGAAATTAAAAAGGTAATTACTGTATGTAAGGCGTATTCAAGTGCAGTAGGGGCTGGAGCCTTTGTAAGTGAAATTTTTGGTGAAGAGGCAGATGAACTGAGAAGAAGAGGAGGAGATGGCGGCGAGTATGGTGCGACCACAGGTCGTCCAAGACGTATGGGCTGGTTTGACTGTGTTGCTTCAAAATATGGATGTAGAATTCAGGGTACCACAGATGTAGCATTTACAGTATTGGATGTATTGGGATATTTAGAAGAAATTCCTGTTTGTGTAGGATATGAAATTGATGGTAAAGTGACGACCGATTTTCCAACGACATACCTTTTGGAAAAAGCCAAACCTGTATTTGAAATTTTACCCGGCTGGAAACAGGATATTCGTGGAATTACAGAATATAAGGAATTACCAGAAAATTGTAGAAAATATATTGAGTTCGTAGAAGAAAAAATAGGTTATCCTATAAAATTAATCTCAAATGGACCAGGAAGAAACGATATTATATATAGATAAAGGAGAAGATACAAATGATTGATACAATAGTTTTTGATATTGGAATGGTAATGGTAAATTTCTGCTGGGAAAAGTATTTAAGGTCTTTTCAATACTCAGAAGACTTGTATCAATCAATTGCAGAGGCTATGTTTTTAAGTCCACAATGGAATGAATATGATAGAGGAGAATTAACAGACCAAGAGATGTTAGCGCTTTTTATCAGAAACAGACCAGAGTATAAGAAGCAGATAAAAGAGGTTTTTGCCAACTTGGGAAAAACCATAGAAGTGTATGATTATACAGAAAACTGGATTCGAAGACTACGAGCAAAAGGCTATAAAGTATACTACTTATCGAACTTTTCAAAAAGAACATTAGTACAGGGAGAAAAAGAAATGAAATTCCATAAAGAGATGGATGGAGGTCTTTTCTCTTTTGATATAAAAAAGATAAAACCGGAAAGAGAAATCTATCAAATTTTTATTGAGAAGTTTAATATCAAGCCGGAACGTGCTGTTTTCTTAGATGATAATAGGAAGAATTTAGAAGGTGCAAAACCTTTTGGGTTTCATACCATTTTATTTACCTCTAAAGAAAAAGCAGAAAAAGAGCTGCATAATCTCGGTGTAGAGTGGTAAAACTTCTATTTTTGATTATCAATATTTTCTTTATCCTTACCATAATATTTTTTGATTAATTTGTATATATAAGTATAGATATAAATTAGTGTTGGAATGGCAATAGTAGAAAATAAACTAGCTTTAAATAATAGCTTTGTACTATCGTTATCAAAAAGTGCGAAAATGAATGTTAATAAATAAAGACCAAGCAGAAGTATTAAACCAATTAATGCTAAGATTCGTTTAATATGTTTCACAAAATCACCTCCAATGTTTTGACATATATTGTAACATAAAAAGTAAAATAAAAATAGTATAAAAAATAGATGCATAATTTTGCATCTATTTTTTAGTTCATTTGTTTGAACGTATTTGAAAAACTCCATAGGTATCGGTAACTGGATCTAGAAATAGATTTAACTTAGGAGGACTAAATGTAAAGAGTATGAATATGGATAACAAGAAAAATATAAGAGCAAGGCCAGTTTCAGGTAGAAATTTAGAAAACATTCCTTGTATGGTAAATTGATAACCTAATCCATAAGTCAAAATCACACTGAATATAAAGATAAAAATGTCTAAGAATAGATAATTCCTGCCAAGGATACCTGTATAAGTATAAAAAAGTACTATGATAGAAAGCAAACCAATTAAAAGACTGACGGCATTCGACATTAACAAATTTGGGTACTCATTACCCAATACAAAATATTCAAAAATAGAAAATAGAAGAAATGGGATTAACAAAAGTTTTAAATGTTCCCATACGGATTCATTTACAGGACTAAATAGCGCTACAAATGGATGGAAATCAGACCATTCATAGGCAAAGTGTAATAATGTACCAAAAATTATTGTAAATATAATTCCAATGATTTGATAGTATTTTAATTTACTATTCATAATTAACACCCCGCATTATGTATATGATTTGTTTATTCTTGATATGAATAAAATATAATTTTGTATAGTAAAAATGGTTAATTAATTATCATCTGTCAAGCATTTTTGACTA